>CABMPB010000001.1 GCA_902388365.1 uncultured Bacteroides sp.
AAACAGATTGTTTGATTACTAGTATATTTAGGTATGGGTAAGTTCTTTGAGAACTTATCCACCCTTAAATGCCTTGATTAAGAGGTTTAAATGATGGAACTAAACTTTATATGAAGCCATATTTTCTACCCTATTTCTATCGGATATACCTATATTAAAATAAAGATAAGCATCTAATTATGTCAAATATTTGCTTTGAAAAGACTTTTAAAGGCTGCAATAAGGAAGAAATATGAGTTAAATCGGAAAATAATTCTATAAGTAGGGAGATGATATTAAAATATATTATATATTTGCACCATTAATCTAAATTCTAACAGATGTCCTAGTTCTCAAAGAACTTATTAAGAAGTCCTTTTAGGATTTAGGAAAAAACTTTAAATTCAAAGCTATGTTTAAACAACTAAAGTCAGTTAGCATGCTGTTGTTTCTCTTGACGGTGTCGACAGGAACAGTTTATTCAGAGACTGGTGGAAGTGCACTCAACGTTTCCGCAGTGCAGCAGAGTAGTACTTGTACAGGTGTAGTGAAAGATGCGACAGGTGAAACCATTATCGGTGCATCCGTGGTAGTGAAAGGTACAACGAATGGAACAATTACCGGACTCGACGGTGATTTCTCTTTGAGCAACGTGAAAGTGGGAGATATGATTGTAATCTCCTTTGTAGGCTATCAAACTCAGGAAGTTAAGTTCACGGGACAACCATTGAATATTACCCTAAAAGACGATACACAAACCTTGGATGAGGTCGTTGTGGTAGCATTCGGTACACAGAAGAAAGTAAATGTGACGGGTGCCGTGTCTACGGTAGGTGCGAAAGAAATTTCAGCGCGTCCTGTTAACTCTACTGTAGAAGCTCTGCAAGGTGTGGTTCCGGGTATGAATATTTCGACCGGTGATGCCGGAGGCTCCTTGGGAGGAAGCAAGAAATTTAACATTCGTGGCGTTGGAACCATTGGTGCGGGATCAAAAGTAGAACCATTGGTACTCATTGACGGTATGGAGGGGGATATGAATGCTATCAATCCTCAAGATATTGAGAACATTTCTGTATTGAAGGATGCCGCCGCTTCCTCTATTTATGGTTCGCGTGCGCCCGGTGGTGTTATTTTGATTACGACCAAGAAGGGTAAAGCAGGAAAGACGGTGGTGAACTATAACAATAACTTCCGTTTTGTTTCTCCTCTGAATATGCCGGAGATGGCTGATTCTTATAACTTTGCACTTGCTATCAACGACCAGTTGACTAATGGCGGTCAAACCCCGATGTATAGCCAGACAAAGCTGCAACAGATTCTGGACTTTCAGGCAGGGAAAAGTACACAATACATGTGGGCAACCGATGCCGGAAGATGGAACTCATTTGATGACCCTCAGCGTAAGGATGTAATGCCTACCGCCAATACCGATTGGCTGAAAACATTGTTTGGCAATAGCTTTACTCACGAACACTCTTTAAGTGCAAATGGGGGTACGGATAAAGTACAATATTACCTTTCTGCCAACTATTTGGATCAGGGCGGTTTGTTGAAATATGGCGATGATAACAAGCAACGCTACTCTTTTACCGCAAAGATTAATGCTGATCTGGCCAAATGGCTGAAAGTAAGCTATAGTATGCGTTTTAACCGTACTGACTATGAGGCTCCTTCATTTGCCGGAGGCGATGTGAAGAGTAACGTGTTCTATTTTGACGTATGTCGTTACTGGCCGGTAATTCCTGTGGTAGATCCTAATGGCTTCTATACCGTTGAGTCTAAGATCTATCAGTTGACAGAGGGTGGACGTTATAAGTCACAGGCAGACGTGATGGCTCACCAACTTGCTTTCATCATTGAACCGATTAAGGATTGGAAGATCAATGTAGAATTGAACTATCGTTCCAACTATGATTTTAACCATACCGATTATCAGACCGTTTATGGCTATGATGTGAATAAGAATCCTTATGTCGTTGCCAATCAGACTTCCAGTGTGACTGAATATGCATACAAGAGTAATTTCTTTAATCCGAATATTTTCACCGAATATTCCAAGTCCTTGGAAAGCGGGCACGACTTTAAAGTGATGTTGGGTTTCCAGAGCGAACTCTTCAAACAGCGTGATATTACTGCCAGTCAGGATGGTATCATGTCCGGTGTTCCTACTTTGAATACCACTCAGACCAATGCACAGAACAGAGGTGGTTACTCTGAATGGGCAACCGCCGGTTTCTTCGGACGTATCAATTATGATTATAAGGGACGCTATCTGGCAGAAGTTAATATGCGTTATGATGGAACTTCACGTTTCCTGAGAGACAACCGTTGGAACTTGTTCCCCTCATTCTCACTGGGATGGAACATTGCCCGTGAAGCATTCTTTGAGGATCTGACAGATTTAATCAGTACGCTTAAAATACGCGGATCATGGGGCGAACTGGGTAACCAGAACACAGACAACTGGTACCCCTTCTACCGCACTATTGATATAAACAAAGACCAATGGGGCAACTATGCATTGGGAGGCTGGTTGGTGAACGGTGCGAAGCCTAATATCTCTAAAGAATCAGCTTTGGTATCTTCCTTGTTGACTTGGGAAAAGACTCAAACTTTGGATTTAGGTTTTGACTTATCTATGTTGAACAACCGTTTGAATGTAGCATTCGACTATTTCCAGCGTAAATCAAAAGACATGGTGGGACCTGCTCCCGAACTTCCTAATATATTGGGTATTGGCGTTCCTAAAGTCAATAATTTGGATATGACTTCCAAAGGTTGGGAAATACAAGTGAACTGGCGCGACCAAATACAGGACTTTAAGTATGGTGTCACTTTGTCATTGTCAGATAATCAGGTGGTTATTGACAAATATCCTAACCCATCCAATACGATTCTGGATAAAGACAATAACAATACCTACTATGCAGGTGCCCATGTTGGTGACATTTGGGGATTCCAGACCATTGGCATTGCACAGAACGACCAACAAATGAAAGATCATCTGGCAAGTTTGCCCAATGGTGGTCAGGATGTGCTGGGTTCCGGATGGGGAGCAGGTGACGTGATGTATGCCGACTTGAATGGTGACGGCCAGATAAGTAGAGGAAACAAGACCCTGTCAGATCATGGCGACTTAAAGAAGATTGGAAACAGCACGCCGCGTTATAATTTCGGTTTGAATCTGGACGCTGCGTGGAAAGGCTTTGATTTGAAACTATTCTTCCAGGGAACTTTGAAGCGCGACTATATGCCTGCATCCAGCTCTACTATGTTCTGGGGTGCTGTGGGCTACTGGCAGACTAACATCTTTAAGCCCCATTTGGACTACTTCCGCCCCGAAGACACTACCAGTCCGTTGGGAGCAAACTTAGGCGCCTACTATCCGCGTCTTTTGGAGAGCGATAGAAACCGTGCTCCGCAGAGTCGTTATTTGCAGAATGCAGCTTATTGCCGCTTGAAGAATGTAACATTGGGTTATACATTGCCGAAGGCATTGACCGATAAATTCTGTGTAAGCAACCTGCGTTTCTTTGTTTCGGCTGAAAACTTATTTACTATAACCAGTCTGTGCGACACTTTCGATCCCGAAACTATCGGTGTCGGTAACTGGGACGGATGTACCTATCCGTTGTCAAAGACTGTATCATTCGGTTTAAGTGCAACATTTTAAATGATAGACAATTATGAAAAAATATATCGGACTTTTTACAATAGGAACATTGCTGTTGGGCGGACTGACCGGTTGCAATGATTTTCTGGACAGGGAACCGTTAGACAAGGTTATTCCCGAAAACTATTTTGCATCTGAAAGTGATTTGGCTGCATATACTATTAATGCTTATCCGTTTGAAACCGTAACAGACGCTTATGGTATCAACTTCTTTGGCAAGGACAATGATACGGATAATCAAGCCAGTGGAGATTCACCGGCATTTTGGATTCCCGGTCAGAAGAAGGTTCCATCAGGAGAAGGAGAATGGGATTGGACAAAGATACGTGCATGTAACTATTTCTTTGACAATACGTTGCCTAAGTTTGAAGCAGGCGTTATAACCGGTAATCAGGATAATGTGAAGCACTACATCGGAGAAATGTATGTGATCCGTGCCTATAACTATTACAAGAAACTGGTTTCTTTGGGAGACTTGCCTATTGTAACAACCGCATTGCCCGACGTAGAGGAAACATTGACGGAAGCCAGCAAGCGCCAGCCCCGCAATAAAGTAGCCCGCTTTATTCTGGATGATTTGCAGAAAGCAACGGAGTTACTCTCGGACAAAGCCCCCGGAGGCAAGAATCGTATCAGTAAGAATGTAGCTTATTTGCTCCGTGCCCGTGTTGCCCTTTTCGAAGCAACTTGGGAAAAATATCATAAAGGGACGGCTTTTGTTCCCGGAGGAAAAGGTTGGCCCGGTGATGCTGCCGATGTAAGCGGATTTAATATCGATACCGAAATAGCTTATTTCTTGGATGAAGCCATGAAGTCTTCTAAAGTAGTGGGCGATTATATTGTGGATAAATTGGCAGACAATACCGATACTCCCGAAGGCATGAATGCTGCGATGGTTTCCCTCAATCCTTATTATACAATGTTCTGTGACGAGAATATGGAAGGCTATGATGAAATCCTGATGTGGAAGCAATTCAAGGAAGGCTTGGTAACCAGTAATTTACAGATGGAACTGGAACGTAACGGCGGAGGTTCCGGATGGACTCGTGGAATGGTCAACTCTTTCTTGATGCGTAATGGTTTGCCTGTTTATGCTGCCGGTTCGGGATATAATCCTGAATGGGAGAAAGAAGGAGTAAACTCTACCTTGAAAGACCGTGATTCCCGCATCGTCATCTTTACCAAGAAGCCGGGCGATGCCAATACTGAAGATGAAGGCGATGTGAACTATTACGGTGATGATGGAGTGCCGAGTTATTGCACTATTCGCTTTATATATGGCGATAAAGGAAGTTTGGCAACCACCGGTTTCATAATCAAGAAGGGCAAGCATTATTCCAGCCACATGGCTAATGACCACAGTGCAGGAACTTCGGGAGGTATTGTTTTCCGTGCTGCCGAGGCTATGTTGATATACATGGAGGCTTCCTATGAGAAGAATGGCAACATTGACGGAACGGCTTCCGCATATTGGAAAGCATTGCGCCGTCGTGCCAAGGTAGACGAAGATTTCAACAAGACAATTGCCGCAACGGTAATGTCCGAAGAAGCCAAAGGTGATTTTGGCGCTTATTCTCACGGACAACTGATTGATGCTACTTTGTATAACATCCGCCGTGAACGCCGTAATGAGCTTTGTGCAGAGGCTCTTCGCTGGGAAGATTTGAAACGTTGGCGCGCATGTGACCAGTTCATTTCAAAACCTTATCGCGTGGAAGGTATGCTGTATTGGGGAAGCAAATATGAGGAACAGTTGAAAGATTTGTGTAAAGTAGATCCCGCAGAAGGAAATATGTCTTCACCTGATTTGAGCAAATACATTCTTCCGTATGAGAAGATAACAAAGAATAATCTGGTTGCAGATCAGAATGGTTTCCTCTTTACTCCGGCACATTATCTGAACCCGATAGGTATGGCTGTATTCCGTCAGACTGCTTCTGATAAGAATGACTTTACGACTTCCGTGGTTTACCAAAATCCGGGATGGAAGATTGAAGGAGATACAGGCGCGCAACCTGTGGAATAATAAAATATAGAAATCCGGGTTGTGCCGCGCTTTCTTTTCTGAAAGAGAGTGGTAACAATCCGGATTGACTGAATAGTAAACTGTGATTTTTAGTTTTTGATAAGTTCTACCTCTTTTATTTTACAGGTAATCAGATTGTCCTTTGCAGGTAGAGAATTGGAAAAAGAGAAGCGTATAGTAAGTTATACGCTTCTTTTTTATGCTTTCACACAGTAGTGGTTCAATCCATCTTTATATCCTATTGCGCACCTGTCTCAGAATCTTCTGCAACTCAAATACCTTCTTAGGATATTTTTCCGCCACATTCTCCTGTTCGTTCACCTTCTGCATTTCATATAACTGAGGAACATTCAGGTTTCCTGTCTCTATCTTTTCTGCTCTCATAATGGTAGTCGGATCATCATTCGGTTCAATATACTTCCAGTCTTTAGTGCGGACGGATAAGGTGTGATTCATAGACTGTTCCACTATCCAAGGACGATCGGTTTTGTCTGTTCCAATCAAGTTGCCCAGACGGTTATAGCTGTCCGGCGCACTGCCTTTGGGCAGTTTGGCATCAACCAACGCACCCAGAGAGGCTAGCCAGTCTATTTGTGACATCAATAGATCCGAATCTCCTGTCTCCTTTATCTTCTTGGGCCAGCGTACAATGACCGGAACCGCAGTTCCGCCCTCAAAGGCACTATATTTATTGCCTCTGAATGGGCCGGCAGGACTATGGCCATTCAGTAATTCTTCTGCCTTATCCATGTATCCGTCATCCACTACCGGGCCGTTGTCGCTGGATAAGATAATCAGGGTATTCTCTGCCAACCCCAGTTTATCCAGTGTTTCCATAATCTGACCTACTGTCCAGTCAAACTGAGCGATGGCATCTCCACGCAATCCCATCGGGTTCTTTCCACGGAAACGGTCGTGAGGGAAGCGGGGAACGTGAACATCGTTTGTGGCAAAATACATAAAGAACGGCTCATCCTTATGCTGCTTGATGAAGTCGATGGCATGGACGGTAATGGAATCGGCAATGTTTTCATCTTTCCAAAGCGCTTTGCCTCCGCCTTTCATGAATCCGATGCGGCTGATGCCGTTTACGATGGACATATCGTGTCCGTTGCTGGGGTGCAGGTTATAAAGCAATTCGGGGTTGTTTCTTCCGGTGGGCTCTCCCTCAAAGTTCTTTGTATAGCTCACTTCTATGGGGGAAGAAGGATCATAGTTGGCTACTTGTCCGTTTTCAATGAATACACAGGGTACGCGGTCGGCGGTGGCGGCCATGATGTAGTGGTAGTCAAAGCCGATGTCGGCGAGGGCAGCGGGCAGAGGGGCGTTCCAGTCTTGTGCGCCTGTCTTGTCTCCCAGTCCCAAATGCCATTTGCCGATGGCGGCTGTGGCATAGCCTACACTTTTAAACATATCTGCCATGGTGTATTGTTCCGGGCGGATAATCATCTTTACGTCGCCTGCGGCAATATCCGTATCCGGTCTGCGCCATGCATATTCTCCGGTCAACAAGGAGTAACGTGAGGGGGTGCTGGTGGCTGCAACGGCGTGGGCGTTGGTAAAGCGGATGCCTTGTGATGCCAGTTTGTCTACATTCGGGGTTTCTACATTCTTGGCTCCGTAGCATTTCAAGTCTCCATAGCCCAGGTCGTCTGCCAAGATAACGATTACATTCGGCTTTTTAGGGTCTTGTGTATTGTTTTTGTGAACTGTTCTTGCCGTGGCATAGTTACAGGCGGCTAGTGAGGCAAGCAGGGATATGCCTGCGTAATTTCTGGTTTTCATATTTGTTTATTTAAGGTTTGATTCAGGTGAACTGTGGCAAAGTTATCAAGAAAAAACCGAAGTGGCAAAAGGTACTGGAAAAACTTGACGATGTGGATGGCTTAAAGAAGCTAACACCATCTGCTATGCACCCGGAATTAGGATTACATTCAAAAATCCTTCAAAAGCTTCATTTGCTTGTAATGTCTTGTTTATCAATCTATTATCATGAACGAATTATAGGATATTCCTTCATGAATGATTCATCTCTTTTGTTATGAATTTATTATTCATGTTTTTTTCGTGTTTCTAAGGTGGTGATATACCGAATGTGATATTTAAAATAGCTATTTACAGGAATTTATGGCGTATGCTAGAGGTGTAATGATTAACTGCAAATATCCGGAGAAAGGTTGTTTTTTGTCTTGTTAAAGTTGTGCTTTCTGCCATTCGCTATTATCATTTCACTATAGTGAGGAGATTTTATCACTTAGGTAATGAGAAGTGATTACTCTAGTGATGAGAACTCATTACTAGAGTGAAATGATATTCGTGAACGGCAGAAAAACTGATTTTGACAGGGAGAAAAGTGGAAAAGAAAAGGGTATAAGTGCATAGGCGTTCACTTTAGAGTTTCTCACCGCGCAGCCTCCCCCTTTTTAAGGGGGATTTAAGGGGGATGTTCTCCTTGGTATGGTTGCTTTCTGTAGTAAGATACACCATCATTCCAAAAGGAACATCCCCCTTGCCCCCTTCAAAAGGGGGAGGTTGGCACAGCGAAAACCTTAAGTTAACGCCTACAGAGGAAAAGGTTTATTGTGAGATGGTGGAGAATACAGTGGAGAAATAGGAGAACTGCATATATGACCTACATCCATCCCCATGGGGATGAAATGATGAATCTCAAAGAAATGAGAATCACGAATGATTCATTGTATGAAGGATTTATGATCTATTTGTTCATGGTAACTGTTTGATAACCAATGTGCTATCTCCGCATGAAGGATTTGAAGGAAAACACGAACAATGTTGTTTTCTGTGTACTTTGGATGGAACCTTTATCTCTATCCCCTTATTCATTCACTCTTTCTGCACAAGTGTTCTTTCCATTCCGAAATGGTTCGTGTCTGTGACGAAAAGACCACACCGATACGAATTACTTCCCGTGAATCAGCTGAATAAGGTTTGGCATATCCTTTTTCTTCTATCTGCTGCAAGGCTTCATCTGCACTGCCATCCAGTTTGAATTCAAAAATATAGATATACTGGGGAGTTTCGAGAATACAGTCCACTCGCCCCTGGCTCTGAGTCTGCTCGATGTGGAGGCAATAGACTCCTATCAGGCGGAGAATGAGATAGAATGTGTACTGAAAATGTTTTTCTGTCAGTCCCGGATTCTTGGTGCTGTCATGCGAGTCGTATGGAATACTGGAAAGGAAAGCGGTGAAAGAGTCACGCAGAGCAGTAGTTTCACCTGCGTTCATCATACGGACAGAACTTATCAGCCAACTGGAAACGGAAGTCCCCCGTGTCCTGAAATAGTCACTTGCCAGTAAGCTGAGGAAACCTCTGCGTACTTCGTCATTAGGAAAATCCAATAAATAAGAATGTGTGTATTTGTCGTAATCTTTAATAGTAAGGTATCCGCTTTGATAAATCATGGGAAGGGGACGTTCCACATCGGCCTTGTAATCGGCAAAGAGGGAGGCATCATAGTATTTTCCTACCAATTCATTGATTTGCTCGTTGCTATGTTGCAACAGGCGGACCAGATAAGTGGGCGTGCCGGATGCGAACCAGTAATCACGGGTTTGCAATGAATCGAAAACATTCAGAATGCTAAAAGGATTGTAGATGTCCACCATGTTCTCGCTGAAGTGATAACCGTCATATTGTGCCTTCAGGCATTTTTTCATTTCCTCATACGTGTATCCTTCTTTTTCAGCCAGTTCGGCAATAGGATTTTTGAAGTAAAGTTCTATTTCTTCTTGGGTGATTCCGCAAAGTGCTTCGTAGCGCGGGTCCATACTGATGTCCTTGGGTTGGTTGAAACCGCTAAACACGCTTACTTGCGAGAACTTGGTAACTCCCGTCAGCATAACGAACTGCAAGTATTTGTCCGCCCCCTTGAAGGTGGAGTAGAAAGCTTTCAGCGTATCCCGGTTCTGCTCCTCCATGGGGGTGTCGAGCACATCGAGGAGGGGTTTGTCGTATTCATCAATGAGTACCACGGCGCCCCGTCCTGTCTTTTCGCTGGCGCGGCGCAGAATTTCGATAAAACGGGTTCCCGGAGTTGTGTAATTGGGATTCTTGCCATACGTTTCTTCCCAGTTTCCCAAATAGCCCTCAATGGTAGCTTCCAGGACCCCTTCCTTGGCGAAGTTGTCACCGTTGAAGTCCACATGAAATACCGGATATTGAAACCAATCCTTTTCCAATTCGGCTATGGCAAGCCCTTCAAACAGCTCTTTCCGTCCTTCATAGTAGGCTTCCAGAGTGCTGATCATCAAGCTTTTGCCAAAACGACGCGGGCGACTGAGGAAATAGATACTGCCTTTACTTACCAAGTGGTAGATTAGTGCGGTCTTGTCTACATAAACATAATCGTTTTTGCGGATTCGGCTAAAAGTCTGTATGCCAATGGGGTATTTCATATGTTGCTGTCTTTAAACGGTAATGGGACAAAGATACATTTTTCCAATGATATGAACAATCGGGTTGGGGAGAAAGTTGTTGAAAGAGGTTTCTAAGAGAGAGTGATGAATTTCTTTCTTATACTATAATCCCTCCCCCCAACACTACATCCTCCCGATAGAAAGCGGCGGCTTGTCCCGGAGCAATGGCAGCGAGCGGTTCATGCAATTGTACGTGAAGGGTATTATCGGGCAACAGGGTTACGGTGCATCGGTTGGCTTGTTTGCGATAGCGTATTTTCACGATTACATCGTCTTTGCCTAGCAATGAAGCGGGGTTGGTGATGTTCCACTCCTTCAGTTTCATTTCTGTCTTTTCCAATGCTTTCAGGTCACTCAGTATGACTTTGTTCTCTTTGGGGAAGATATCTTTAACAAAAACGGCACGGTTCAGATCAATGCCTAAGCCTCGTCTTTGCCCTATGGTATAGAAAGGGTATCCTTCGTTGTGTGCAATAAAATTGCCCATTTCATCGAAGAATTTGCCCGGATGGATAGTTTCTTCGGGTACTTCTTTTCGCAGGAAAGTGCGGTAGTCCATGGGGCAGAAGCAAACTCCGAGGCTATCACGCTTTCGGGCCGCTTTTAGGAAACCACGCTCTGCAGCTATTTCGCGGACACGGGTTTTGGTCAGTTCTCCCATAGGGAGTAACATGCGTTGCAAGATGTCCTGCGGGAGTCCCCATAAAAAGAAGGATTGGTCTTTGTCCGGGTCGGTGCCGGCAGTGATATGGTAGAAGCCGTCTATGAGTTGTCGGCGTACATAGTGTCCGGTTGCGAAGTGAAAAATGCCCATTTCATCGGATATTTTCTTTAGGAGAGGCCATTTCAGATAGTTGTTGCATAGGGTGCAAGGCACAGGAGTATGGCCTGTCATGTATTCATTGATAAAATAGTCGATGATGGTTTTCCGGAAAGTATCGCGTACATCATGAGTGATATGTGTAATGCCCAAACGCTCACATAAACTGCGTGCGTCATCCAAGTATTCTGTATCGCCATCCTTTTCATAAAAACGAAAGGTGATGCCGGTTACTTCATATCCTGCATCTTGTAGTAACAGGGCGGCTACGGAGCTGTCAGTGCCTCCACTCATTCCAAGCAAAACTTTGTTATTCGGTTCCATTTTCTTTATAGCTATAACAGATTGGTAAGGACAGATGCCGGAACCTCCATCTTAGAGAAAGCGAATAGTTTCTTGCCAAGGTCTTTTAGGGAGGCGCCGATGTGGTATACGTTGGAATTATCTATAATAAGGAAGCGGTCATGAGCTTGTCGGTAGGTTCTTATATTTATAGGTGGATATTGGTTGTTGTGCTGGGTGAGGTCTAGCTGGAGTTGTGGTGTGATCCGTTGCGTATAGATGGTTGCATTTACTCCGGTGGTCCGCTTGGAGAGCATGAGGAGTGTGTTTTCATCCACATAGTTGTCTATAAGGATTAGGGAGCTCTTTGCAGATTTTATAAGGTTGGTGGCGAAAGTATAGGCATCAAAAATCTGTCCGTCAAAGAAGATTCCCTCGATGGGTGGGAGAGAGGTACGGACGAAAAAATCAATTTTCTCGTTTAACTTAGTTAGTTGTATATCATAAGAAAGGAACTTTGCATCTACCTTTTGTTCAAGGCTGTTTAAGCGTTGGTTTATGGCATAACCTTTTAATAAATAATCCTTTAAGACTTGATTTGCCCAACGACGGAATAAGGTGGCGTTTTTGCTGTTGACACGATAGCCTACAGAAATGATAGCGTCCAAATTATATGTTTTGGTTTTGTATGATTTGCCATCTGAAGCAGTTAGTTCCAAAATGGAACATACTGAATTTTCGTCCAACTCGCCGCTTTGAAATATATTCTTAAGATGCTTAGTGATAGCTTGGCGTTTGGTCTCAAATAACTCTGCAATCTGCGCTTGGGTCAGCCACACCGTTTCATCTTCAATGCGCACTTCCATCTTTACAGTTTCATCCGGCTGGTATAGTATGATTTCTCCTTGTTGTTCCATGTCTTATTTTTTAGTGGAGTACAAAGCTAGCAAATATTGGCTAATTAATCGGATTCTGATAGGATTATAATAAAATTAGGGAACTATATATCAGTTTGCACCAATATTGATGTTTGGTGGTTAAGAAAAAAGAGAGATACATAAAAGATTTAGACCCTGTTTAAGTTGTCTTTTTCCTAAATATTTTGTATCTTTAGGTATAGAAAAATCAAAAGAAGTAATTATGATAAATGTAAAATCATTCAATTCATTATTTGAACTTATAGAAGCATTTCCGACAGAGGAGTCTTGTATTAAGTATTTGGAAAGTTTACGCTGGAAAGCCGGCGTAATATCTCCTTTCGATAATACTTCTAAAGTATACGTTTGTGGTAATAATAATTATCTATGCAAGAATACAGGCAAACGTTTTAATGTAAAGACTGGTACTATATTTGAGAACACTAAGCTTCCTTTACGAAAATGGTTTATGGCTATTTGGCTAATTCTTTCTAATAAGAAAGGCATATCTTCCATGCAACTAGCAAGAGATGTAAAAGTTACTCAGAAAACAGCTTGGTATGTTCTGCAGCGTATAAGAACATGCCTAATTTGCAAGAATGAGGGTAAATTAAGTAATGAGGTAGAAGCAGATGAAACCTTTGTTGGAGGTAAGAATAAAAATCGTCATCGTGATAAAAAAGTGAAAAGATCTCAAGGGCGTTCTTTTAAAGATAAGATTCCTGTATTAGGAATGGTTGAAAGGAAGGGTAATCTTATTGCAAGAGTTATTAAAAACACATCACAAAAAGAATTAACCCCTAATATTTTAAGATTTGTAGAACGGAATGCTGTATTGTATACAGACGAATGGAAAGGTTATAATACCATAGATAAAATGTTCTATCACTATTCCATCAATCATGGTGGAGGTCAATATGGTGTTGGTCGTATTAATACTAATACGATAGAAGGCTTTTGGGCTTTATTAAAGAGAGGTTATATAGGAATATACCATTATATGAGCCCCAAACATCTACAACAATATGTTAATGAATTTGTTTTTCGCTATAACACACGTAAGAGTAGTGAATTTAACAGATTTAATTTGTTACTTTGCAATGTAGAATATCGTATAACTTATAATAAATTAACAGCATGAGCAAGAAAGATATGTCATTAGGAGAAGAATTTGAAGACTTTTTGAGTTTTACAATTAAATATAATGTAAAGCCCCAAAAAACCAATACGAAACAAATAGTCAAAAGAACTCGAAAAGAGCTTCAAGAAGTAGCTAATGAACTAGGACTACCTATTGAAGATATAGAAGTCGTTAAAGAATGGTGTAGGCAAGGAGGACGTTATGATGATGAACTCTTCGTTAATTTAATAGCACCACTTTATCGCCCTGCCCCAAAGTGGAAAATTGTTTGGAACGAAGAATTTAGGCAACATATTGCTGTTTTGAGTGATCAGTAATACTCTATTGGAGTATTATTTTCATATAATAGCATATCATCATCTGAACCAAGTTCTACTTCAGAAATGTCTAATACAATCCTATGTCCATTCTTCTGAATCGCATCTATAGATTGACCTTCATAATCAATACTAAAGACTTTATAGATTTGGATAGGATTTTTCTTTAATCTTATATAAGAACCACTTACTATTTCTTTCATAATCATGTACTTTTTACATTGCAAATATAGTAATTCTTCTTATATTTGCAATGTTCTATAGGACAAAATAATTCGGAAGTGCCTTACTTCGTTAAAATCGCCAGTTTTAACCAGCACACAAGGCACAAGCCCTCACTATATCTAGTGGGTTGCTTGTCTGCGTGTGCTTAGGTTTCTGGCGATACCTTACGAAGTGTGGACAGTGACCCACTTCTTTTTGTATTACCTCCTTTATTGGTCACATGAGGATAAAAATAAGTCATTATGGTTATTTTGGGATTAATTTTTGCACTTGTTTCTGTATACACATATTTTGCTTTATGCGCTGAAGTATCAGAAACAGCTCAAAACTTGAATAGGAATAGAGTTGCATGGCTTTTATTTTCTATTGTATTCACTCCTATACTAGGGGCTTTTATGGTTCATTGTTTGGGAAAGAATGAATAAAATAAAGATACGACTACGTCCTATTTAGTTTGATATTAAATAGAATAGTCGTATTTTTACACTATTAATAAAACATCAATATTGGTGCAAACTGATATATAGTTCCCTAAAATTATTCCCCTATCTGCCAATGCATAATATCGGCAGATAGGGGAAAATGAAGAAGAATCGTTTTATCTTATTTCATCGGCACCAGCGTGAAGCCCCAATGATATTCCTTATTGGCAGGCAATGAATGTTCCGGCAACGGGCGGTCGCCCCAGCTGTCGTAACCGGCTACACCTTGTTGCTTCATATCTACACATACTTCCACAAAGTTGCGCGGAGTGATGTCGTTGATATGTGTCATGCGGCGTAATACGTTCTTTGCTGCTTCTTCGTTATGGTTGGCAACTTCTTCGGGAGTGAAGTTGTTCCACTGACGGGGACGGTTGATGGTTTCTTCAGAGTCGAAATCTTCTACCGAATTGCGCAAGGCATTGAAACCGATTGTTTGGTCGGCACGTACCAATAAGCCTTTTCCGCCTTTGCGGCTCAATTCTACCCAACGGGTGTCGGTGCGGTGGCCGTTTTCCTGCGGACGTACATAGTTGTTTGTGTACATCTGGTCGGCGGTGGTGCGGTAAAGGTCTACAAAGCTGCCTGCGTTGCGGTCAATGTAGTTTTCTCCCGGTCCGCGGCCAAAGTATTCTACCTGATTCATGTCGGCAGGCAGACGGAAACGTACACCGATGCGAGGCACATTCAGCTTGGAGGAAGCAAGGCGCTGGGCGTCTTGTCCCGGAGTGAAGGTAGCCATGCGGGTAGCTTCGGATACTTCTGTGGTTGCGGCTTGCATATCAGTGGAAGTAAAGGTAATGTCTGCATGAACCACGCCATCGGGATAGATGGTATATTTCACGATATACAAGTTGCCTGCCGCCAGTAAGTAATTGGCTGTCAGTACGGTCTTGTTTCCATCGGTTTCTGTGGTAACATCTGTTACATTGAAATTCTTGCTGGATTGTTTCCAGATCTGTTCACGTTTAGGCTCTCCGTTGCCATAGTCGTTATCAGTCGGTGCACGCCAGAAGTTGGGCTGGATACCAAAGCCTTCGGCAAAATATTCCGTGCCGTTTACTTTATAAGAGGTAACAAGGCCTTCTTTCTTGTTGAATACAAACTGCATACGCGGAGAAGATACGGTTACTACGTCTCCGTCGGTGCTGACGTTTGTCTTTCCACCGGCTTTATGTTCGGCTACGGCCAGCGGCTCGATAGGCAGGCGGAATTGTTCGGATGCTATATCGAATCCGGCAGGGATCAGAGGTTCGGGTTCGGTAGTTGTTACTACGAAGTCTACGAAATATTCCGTTCCGGCTTTAGGTTTCAGTCCACCTACGTTGATATTCAATTCTTTGGAACCTTGCGGCTCAATGTCGAGTGATACTTTTCCACCTTTTACAGTCTTGCCGTTGGCTTTCACTGTATAGCTTATCATGTATTTCTTCAGATTCGTGAAATAGAAACGGTTCTTTACCAGGAACTTGCCGGCGGCAGCGTCTATGGCCTCAAAGCCTACGTTCTGATGTGCATATTTCACTTCTGTCATGGCAGGATGCGGAGTGCGGTCGGGGGCTATGATTCCGTTGCACAAGAAGTTACCGTCACTGGGTGCATTTACGCCGAAGTCGCCTCCGTATGCCCAGTATTCGCGTCCGTTTTCATCTTTCTGCAATAATCCTTGGTCTATCCAGTCCCAGATGTAACCACCCTGCAGGTTAGGATATTTGTAGATGGCTTCCCATTGTGCTGCCAGGTTACCATTAGAGTTACCCATGGCGTGTGAGTATTCGGATGGCGCTACAGGACGGTCGCTTCCTTTCTTTCCTATTTGTTCCAGCCAGGCTGCACTGGGGTATTGGGGCACGTACATGTCCGTGTTCCATTCCCAAAGGGCGCGTTCGTAGTTCACGGGGCGGTTCATACCTTTTGTTTCGCGTTCTTTCAGCCACAGATAAGTCTGATAGAAGTTGTAACCGTTTCCGGCTTCGTTGCCCAGTGACCAGATGGCTACTGAAGGATGATTCTTGTTGCGTTCATACATATTGATGGTGCGGTCCATGTGCGGTTTCAGCCATTCGGGGTTGTTGCCCAGTGTTCCGCCGCGGCTCAGGTTGTAATACATACCATGGCTTTCAATGTTGGCTTCATCATATACATAAATGCCGTATTCATCGCATAATTCATAGAACTTGCGGTCTTGCGGGTAATGGCAGAGGCGCACACTGTTGATGTTATGCTGTTTCATCAAGGTAAAGTCCTTGCGCATCAGTTCCTCGGGTACATAATGCCCTGTTTCGGGGTTATGTTCGTGGATATTCACACCTTTCAGTTTGATAGGTTGTCCGTTGATGAACAGGCAAACGTATGGTTTGCCGTTTTCTGCCAACTGGTCGGTCGGCTTTATTTCGAAACGGCGGAAGCCTACATTATAAGGAATGATTTCGGTTGTTTTTCCTCCATCTTTCAGTGAAATAAGCAGTTTGTAAAGGTTGGGCTGTTCGGAAGTCCAGGTCTTTACATTGTTTAATGCGGCTTCAAAAGAGATATTTTGCTGTCCGTCGGCAGTTACATTGCAAGGTGCATTGCCTTCGGCAACTACTTTCTTTGCAGCATCCAGCAATTCATAAGACACATTTACGTCTTTGCCTGTTGTGGCATGGTTGGCAACATCTACATTCAGTTTGAAGATACCGTTCTTATAGGTATCATCCAATGTAGACACTACGTTGAAGTCTTTGATGTGAGTCTTGGGTTGTGAGAACAGGAATACATCGCGTTCAATGCCGCTTATGCGCCAGAAGTCCTGGCATTCCAGGTAAGACCCTGTGCTCCAACGGAATATTTTGACCACCAGTGAATTCTTTCCCGGTTTCAGGTATTTGTTGATTAAGAATTCAGCAGGGTTTTTAGAGTCTTCGCTATATCCCACTTCTTGTCCGTTGATATATACATATACACCAGATTTTGCTCCTTCCAGGTGGAGGAATATGTCGCGTCCGTCCCAGTCGGCGGGTATTTCAATGTCACGCTGGTATACGCCTACCGGATTGGCTTCGGGCAGTTGCGGCGGTTGTGGGTTTCTCGGTTTGAACTCGTAACCATGGTTGGTGTAGATTGCTACTCCGTAGCCTTGCGTTTCCCAGTTACCCGGAACTTTGATCTCTTTCCAGGCAATGCTTGTGCCGGGTTGCTCAATGTTGGCAGGCAGGTCTTTATATGCGTCTACATAATAAAAATTCCATGTACCGTTTAGTAATTTGTAGTAAGGGCTGTTTTCGTACTTGCCTGTCAGGGCTTGGGTGCGGTTGTCATAAGACATAAATGCTGTACGCGGAGCTTCCTTGTTGACTGCTACGGTTTGAATGTCTTGCCAATAGGGTAGTTTAGAGTCTTCTGCGTGAAGAATCTGTGTTGATAATGCGCATACAGCGGCGCCAAATAGGTATTTAACTAAGGTTGTCATTATTAGGTATATAGATTGTAGTGGAAAAATGAAAAAGAAAGGACGCTATTGCTGGCGTCCCCCTTAAGTCCTTTTATTTTAGAAAAAAAGCAATTATTTGATTGCATCTGCCAATTCAGCGCCAGCTTTAAACTTGGCTACCTTCTTTGCAGCAATAGTAATTGTTGCTTTTGTTGATGGATTGATACCTGTTCTTGCGCTTCTTTCAGAAACTGAGAAAGTTCCGAATCCAACTAGTGATACTTTGTCCCCTTCTTTCAGGGCACCTGTTACAGCTGAAACAAAAGCTTCAACTGCTCTCTTTGCGTCGACTTTGCTCAAGCCGGCTTCAGCGGCTACTGCGCTGATAAGTTCTGCCTTATTCATAACGAAAATGATTAATTATTAAATGTAACACAAAAGTTTTACCAAAATCAGTGACAAATATATGCTTTCAAAATTAGAAATCAAACAGATAGCCTAAAAAAGATGCTCGAAAGATCAAAAAATCGTAAGAGAAGGGGCTTTTTCTGCTAAATAACAGAATAAAATCGTAAATTTGCACGCAATCAATGATTTATAGACGAAGAATAATTTATGAATAGTATACCTACAGTTACCAAGAATTTATTGATAATAAATGTATTGTGTTTCTTTGGCGGGGTGGTAGCCATGAAGTATGGAGTGAACCTGACTGACTTGCTGGGATTACACTTCTTTATGGCATCTGATTTTAATCCGGCGCAGTTGATTACTTATATGTTCATGCATAGTGGGTTTCAACATATTTTCTTTAACATGTTTGCTTTGTGGATGTTTGGCCGCACGCTTGAACAGGTTTGGGGTCCCAAGCGTTTCTTATTCTATTATATACTGTGTGGTATAGGTGCCGGACTGGTACAGGAATTGGTGCAATATATACAATATGTTACTGAACTTTCGCATTATGACAGCGTGAATACGGGTATTGCAGTGATTCCGATGGCCGAATATTTGAATTTGATGACTACGGTGGGGGCTTCGGGAGCTATATATGCTATTTTGCTGGCTTTCGGTATGTTATTCCCTAACAGTCAGATGTTTGTGTTTCCTATTCCGTTCCCTATCAAGGCTAAATACTTTGTAATGGGATATGCAGCTTTAGAGATATTCCTTGGTTTTGGCGCTTCGGGCGATGGCATTGCTCACTTTGCGCATTTGGGAGGAATGATTTTCGGCTTTATATTGATAATGTATTGGAGAAAAAAGAATAATAATGGGCAGTTTTATTACTGATTTAAAAAATAGCTTCAACAAAGGAAATATATATATTCAGTTTATATATATTAATGTAGGGGTGTTTGTTTTAACTTCCCTGCTGGGAATCCTGTGGATGTTGTTCAACCGTGACGGTGCGTTTATTCTTCAATACCTGGAGTTGCCTGCCTGGACGGTGCAGTTCATCAAGCAACCTTGGTCGTTATTGACTTATATGTTTATGCACGCAGGTGTGCTGCATCTTTTGTTTAATATGCTATGGCTTTACTGGTTCGGACAAATGTTTTTGTCTTTGTTCTCGGCGAAGCATTTCCGTGGTTTGTATTTCTTGGGGGGCATTTGCGGCGGTTTGCTGTATATGCTTGCTTATAATATATTTCCCTATTTCAGTGATTCTCTGTATTATGCTTATTTGCTGGGTGCTTCGGCTTCCGTACTTGCCATTGTGGTGGCTACTGCTGTGCGTGCCCCGGAATATAGGGTGAACTTTATGTTCATCGGAACAATTCGCTTGAAATATGTAGCTTTATTCATGGTGGTTACCGATTTGCTGTTTATGACTTCGGGTAATGCCGGCGGCCACATTGCCCATTTGGGAGGTGCCTTGGCAGGATGGTGGTTTGCATCGGGCTTGTCTCGCGGGCATGATGCTACGGCATGGATTAACCGTTGTCTGGATTGCCTCTCGGGCGGTACTCCGGTTCGTAGAAAGCCGAAGAAGCCTAAAATGGAGGTTCATTATGGAGACAAGGCAAAGGATTATAACTATAATGCACGCAAAAAACAGCAGAGTGAGGAGATAGACCGGATACTGGATAAATTAAAGAAATCCGGCTATAACAGCCTGACCACCGAGGAAAAAAAGAGCTTGTTTGATGCGAGCAAGAAGTAATATATGAAATATATTGGTCGTTTTTTAGGATGGATACTGCTCGGCATAAACTTATGCATGGTGGTATTGTTACTGATATGTGCTTATAGTCCTTATGTAGATCCGGTAGCATATCCGGTGGTGTCGTGTGCGGGCTTGGCTTTTCCTGCTTTTCTTATCGTAAATCTGCTGTTCTTTATATTCTGGTTGGTTATTTACCGTAGGTATGCATTGCTCTCGTTGTTGGGATTGGTGTGTTCTATTGGGGCTATCCGCACTTATGTGCCTGTTAATCCGTTTGCATCTGATGCGCCGGAAGGAGCTATCAAGGTGTTGTCTTACAACACAATGGGCTTTGAGCATAGCCGCGCCAACACCAAAGATAACCCGAATCCTGTATTGGAGTATCTGGTAAATAGTAATGCGGATATTATCTGCTTGCAAGAGTACATTGTGGGCGGCGCACTGAAAAGGGGAGAGATAGACCATGCCCTGCGGGCTTATCCTTATAAGCATTATTATAAAGTATCGAATCTCAATGGCTTGGGTTGTTACTCACGGTTTCCCATCTTGTCTGCGCATCCGGTGGAATACGCCAGTGCCAACAATGGTTCCATTGCTTATGAAATCAATGTGAATGGCGATACTTTGCTGGTAGTCAATAACCATTTGGAATCCAATAAACTGACCGCCCGGGACAAGGAAGTGTATCGGGATATGATGAAAGATCCCGATAAAGACAAGGTTTCACATGGTTCCCGTTTATTGATTAAGAAATTGGCGGAAGCATCTGCCATTCGTGCTCCGCAAGCCGACTCGATAGCCCGTTTGGTTGCCGACTATAAGGGGGATGGAGTGATTGTGTGTGGTGACTTCAATGATTCGCCCATCTCTTATGCCCATAGGGTGGCGGGAGAGAAGCTGAATGATGCGTTTGTACAGTCCGGTAACGGCTTTGGTATTTCTTATAATCAGAATTATTTTTATTTCAGGATAGACCATATTTTGCTGAGTAAGAATTTTAAGTCATACCGGTGTACGGTGGATAACTCAATAACCAGTTCGGATCATTATCCCATCTGGTGTTATATAGCGAAAAAGTGATTTTACATACCTTTAATTAATACGAAATGAAGAAACTAGTATTTACGTTAGCAACGTGTTGTGTAATGTGTGCATGTGAACAGAAAACAGAGACGAATCCGTTCTTTACGGAATTTCAGACTGAGTATGGTGCTCCCGATTTTGATAAAATTAAGATGGAACACTACGAACCTGCTTTCCTGGCAGGAATAGAAGAACAAAATGCCGAGATAAAGGCGATAGTCGATAATCCGGAAGCTCCCACTTTCGAGAATACCATTGTGGCGCTTGATAACAGCGGTGCTATCCTGGCTCGTGTAAATGGCGTATTCGGCGCTTTGACTGAGGCTGATACCAATGATGCATTGAATGCGCTGAATGAGAAGATAGCTCCCGTCCTGTCCGAACATGGAGATAATATCTATTTGAATCAGGATTTATATAAACGTGTAGCTGCTGTGCATAATCAGGAACAGGAAGGCAAGATTACCCTCACCACCGAGCAGCATCGTTTACTTGATAAATACTATAAAGCATTTATCCGGTCGGGAGCAGGTCTTGATGCCGAAAAGCAGGCTCGCCTGAGAGAAATTAACAAGGAATTGTCCACACTGGGCATTGCATTTGATAATCATGTTTTGAATGAAAACAATGCTTATCAGTTGGTAATAGAGAATGAAACCGACTTGGCAGGATTGCCCGAATGGGTGAAACTGGGCGCGGCAGAAGAAGCCAAAGCTGCCGGAAAAGAAGGAAAATGGTTGCTTACTTTGCAAAACTCCAGCCGCCTGCCTTTCCTGCAATATGCTGACAATCGTGAATTAAGAAAAAACATCTACGAGGCTTATATCACCCGTGGCAACCATGATGATGCCAATGATAATAAGGAAGTGCTGAAGAAAATCATCTGTTTGCGTTTGGAAAAAGCCCAGTTGCTGGGTTTTGATTGCTATGCAAACTTCGTGCTGGATGAAAATATGGCAAAGAATTCACAGACTGTAATGGATTTCCTGAATAACCTGTGGGGCTATTCACTGAAGAATGCAAAGGCAGAAGCTGCCGAACTGCAACGCATTATGGATAAGGAAGGAAAGGGTGAAAAACTAGCCGCATGGGACTGGTGGTATTATTCAGAGAAGTTGCGCCAGCAGAAATATAACCTGAATGAAGACGAAATCAAACCTTATTTCAGTCTGGAAGATGTACGCAGCGGATTGTATTATGTAGCCAACAAGCTCTATGGCATTACCTTGACCGAGGTAACTAATGTCCCTGTGTATGAACCGGATGTGAAAGTGTATGAAGTGAAAGATGCAGACGGCTCTTACCTAGGATTGTTCTATGCCGATTACTTCCCCCGTGCCGGAAAGAATGGCGGTGCATGGATGAGCAATTTCCGCGAACAGGTGGGTGATGTGCGTCCGTTGATCTATAATGTGGCAAGCTTTACCAAACCGGCAGGCGATATGCCTTCCCTGCTGACTTTGGATGAAGTAGAAACCATGTTCCACGAATTCGGTCATGCATTGCATGGCATGTTGACCAAATGCAATTATAAAGGTGTGTCCGGCACAAGTGTTGCGCAAGACTTTGTGGAGTTACCCTCACAGATTATGGAGCATTGGGCTGTGGAACCCGAAGTGCTGAAGGTTTATGCTAAACACTATAAAACCCGGGAAGTGATCTCAGACGAACTGATCGCGAAAATCCAGAATCAAGGTACATTCAATCAAGGTTTTATGACTACGGAGTTGCTGGCAGCCGCATTGCTTGATATGGAGTTGCATAACCTCACCAATACGGATAATCTGGATGTGGTGGCATTTGAGAAAGAGTCGATGGATAAACTGGGCTTGATTCCCGAAATCGCTCCCCGTTACCGTGCTACTTATTTCAGCCATATTATTGGCGGCTATGCTGCCGGGTACTATAGCTACCTGTGGGCAGAGGTGCTTGATACAGATGCATTCGAGGCTTTCAAAGAGCATGGAGTGTTCGATAAAAATACTGCTGATTCTTTCCGTAAGAACATTCTGGAAAAGGGCGGAACAGAAGATCCTATGACCCTCTACAGGGCTTTCAGAGGGGCTGACCCCAGTCTGGAACCACTGCTTAAAAATAGAGGATTAAAATAAAAGAAGACGTGGAATAGAACAATTTAGGCTGCAAAATTTGCTTTTGCAGCCTTTTTTATCTTTTGGAGTTTAAATATTTGTGTTTGATACCGTAGGTATGTGAAAAAAAAACTATATTTGCAACCTTGTATAAACTAAGAATTAATCAAAAAGTAAAAATAATAAATTTCAAAGTAACATGCAAAACAAAGGATTTGTAAAGGTTTTTGCGGTATTACTCACCCTTGTATGTGTGTTTTATCTTTCTTTCTCTTTTGTGACTCGCTATCATATGGGATTGGCGGCACAAGACCCGAAGGGTGAAGCACATTACCTTGATTCTATGCAGAATGAAAAAGTATGGCTGGGTAGTTATACGCTGAAACAGTGTCGTGAGATGGAGATTGGTCTGGGTCTGGACCTGAAAGGTGGTATGAACGTAATCCTTGAGGTTTCTGTACCGGATGTAGTGAAGGCATTGGCTGATAATAAAAGCGATGAAGCTTTCAACAAAGCTGTAGCAGAAGCATCAAAACAAGCCATTACCAGCCAGGATGACTTTATCACTCTATTCGTTAAAGAGTATAAGAAACAAGCTCCGGAAGGCAAACTTGCCGAATTATTCGCAACTCAGCAGCTGAAAGACAAAGTAACAACCCGTAGTACTGACTCAGAAGTAGAAAAGGTGTTGCGCGAAGAAGTTAAAGCTGCCATCGATAACTCTTATAATGTATTACGTACACGTATCGACCGCTTCGGTGTGGTTCAGCCTAATATCCAGGCACTGGAAGGCAAGATGGGCCGTATCATGGTGGAATTGCCGGGTATCAAAGAACCGGAACGTGTGAGAAAACTGTTACAGGGTTCTGCTAACCTGGAATTCTGGGAAACTTTCGATGCTAAAGAAATCGTTCCTTATCTTTCTTCTGTAGATAACAGATTGCGTGACGTACTGGCTGTTTCAAACGGAACTGCTGCTGCCGATTCTGTAGCTACCGATACTGTTGCCGTGGCACAGGCTTCTACCGTTTCTGCTGCCGACAGCCTTGCTGCTGCACTGAAAGGTGAAACTGCAAGCAACTCTGCTGCTATGGAACAAATGAAGAAAGAACACCCGTTGGCTTCTATCCTTCAGTTGAACCCGAATGGTTACGGTTCAGTAGTAGGTTATGCTGACTATAAAGATACAGCTCAGGTAAACCAATACCTTGCTATGAAGGAAGTGAAGGAAATGTTGCCGAAGGAACTCCGTTTGAAATGGGGCGTGAAGGCAGCTGACTTCGATAAGACAGGACGTGTATTTGAATTGTATGCTATCAAGTCAAGCGAACGTAACGGTCGCGCTCCGTTGGAAGGTGACGTGATTACAGATGCTAAAGACGAATACGACCAGTTTGGCAAGCCTTGCGTAAGTATGGCAATGAACACAGACGGTTCACGCCGTTGGGCTGTTTTGACTAAGAATAATGTAGGTAAGGCAATTGCTATCGTATTGGATGGCTATGTATATAGTGCTCCGAATGTAAACGGTGAAATCACCGGTGGACATTCTCAGATTACCGGTAACTTTACTCCGGAAGTAACCAAGGACTTAGCTAACGTATTGAAGTCTGGTAAGATGCCGGCTCCTGCCCGTATCGTTCAGGAAGACATCGTTGGTCCGTCACTGGGTCAGGAGTCTATCAACCAAGGTATTATTTCATTCGTTGTGGCATTGATCTTGTTGATGATCTATATGTGCGCTATGTACGGATTGATTCCGGGTATGGTTGCTAACTGTGCTTTGATTGTCAACTTCTTCTTTACATTGGGTATCCTTACTTCATTCCAGGCTGCATTGACTATGTCGGGTATTGCCGGTATGGTGTTGTCACTGGGTATGGCGGTGGATGCTAACGTATTGATCTATGAGCGTACAAAAGAAGAACTGAGAGCTGGTAAGACTGTAAAAGCTGCTTTGGCAGACGGTTACTCTAATGCGTTCTCTGCAATCTTTGACTCTAACTTGACATCAATTATCACCGGTATCATCCTGTTCTACTTCGGTACAGGTCCTATCCGTGGTTTTGCCACTACTTTGATCATCGGTATCCTCTGTTCATTCTTCTCTGCTGTGTTCTTGACACGTATTGTTTATGAACACTTCATGAATAAAGATAAATGGTTGAATCTGACTTTCACTACAGGTATCTCAAAGAACCTGATGCAGAATGTGAACTACAACTTCATGGGAATGATGAAGCGTTCATTCTCTATATTTGGTGCATTGATCGTTGTCTGCATCATTTCATTCTTCATCCGTGGTTTGGCACAGAGCATTGACTTCACCGGTGGACGTAACTTTGTTGTTCAGTTTGAACAGCAGGTAGAGCCGGAAACAGTACGCGACCTGTTGAAACAGAAGATTACAGATGATAATGTACAGGCTATCGCCTTGGGTACAGATAAGAAAACCATCCGTATCACTACCAACTACCGTATTACTGAAGATTCTCCTACTATTGACTCTGAAATTGAAGAGTTCCTGTATCATTCTTTGAAAGACGGTAATTTGCTGGGCGAAGGTACTACACTGGATGTATTTATCGACCGCGATAACCGTGCAGGTGGTTCTATCATCAGTTCTCAGAAGGTAGGTCCTAGTATTGCCGACGATATCAAGACTTCAGCTATCTGGTCTGTATTGTTCGCGTTGATAGCTATCGGTTTGTATATCCTGTTGCGTTTCCGCAATGTGGCATATAGTGTGGGTGCAACTGTTGCATTGGCTGTGGATACCGTTTTGATTATCGGTGCTTACTCTTTGTGCTATGGTTGGGTTCCGTTCTCACTGGAAATAGACCAGACATTCATTGGTGCTATTTTGACCGCTATCGGTTACTCTATCAATGATAAGGTGGTAATCTTCGACCGTATCCGTGAGTTCTTCGGTTTGTATCCTAAACGTAATCGTATGCATTTGTTCAATGACTCACTGAATACCACTTTGGCACGTACCATCAATACTTCATTAAGTACATTGATCGTATTGCTGTGTATCTTCGTACTGGGTGGTGACAGTATCCGTAGCTTTGCCTTCGCAATGATTCTGGGTGTTGTTATCGGTACATTGACTTCTATCTTCATTGCTGCTCCTATTGCTTATTTGACTATGGGTAATAAGATGCCGGAAGAAGCTAAGGCATAACAAGAACTGAAAAGTTTATATAGTATAAAAGAATAAGGAAGGTTCCGCATCGGAAACCTTCCTTATTCTTTTTGGGGGCTATAAATAATTCCCGGAAAGTAGAAGCCGAAAGTAATACTTCTACCTGGCAACCCTCCCCGACGTATTTCCCTGCATCAGACTTTCCACTTCCTCTACGGTCACTTGATTGAAATCACCATAGACTGTGTTTTTCAGAGCGGAAGCGGCAAGAGCATACTCCAGCGTTTTCTGGTCATCATCGGGATAGGTCAGCAGACCATAAATCATGCCGCCCACAAAGGCGTCGCCTGCGCCTACGCGGTCCACTTCATGAACTATATCATAGATTCCCGTGTGCTTTAATGTTCCATCTGTATAGAGGATGGCTGCCAGCAGATTGTGGTTGGAGGTAATTGTATTGCGCAATTCCAGAAATACTTTTCGGCAACGCGGTACCAATTCCGAAACTTTCTGCCCGAATGACTCAAAGCCGGGTAAATCCAGAGGATACGAAGTGTCCATCGCTTTGAACCCTACCGGCGAAATTCCGAAAATCTCTTTGTATTCAGGTTCTGCACCAAAGATTACATCACTATATTGCACCAGTGGCAACATCACTTCAGAAGCTGTGCGCCCATAATTCCATAATTTCTTGCGGAAATTTAAATCACAAGAGATGGTCAGCCCCATGCGGTCTGCTATCTGCAGGGCTTCCATACAAGCATCCGCCCCTTCCTGTGATAAGGAAGCAGCTATACCCGACCAATGAAACCAACTGGCATCGGCAAATATCTTTTCCCAGTCTATCATGCCGGGGCGGAGGGTGGCAAAAGAAGAACCCTCGCGGTCATATACCACATTAGAGTTACGGAATGCCGCACCGCTTTCCAGAAAATAAAGTCCCATGCGTTTCCCGCCATAGACGATGCCTTCTGTACCCAGCCCGTTGGCACGGAGCGTATCTACACAGGCTTGTGCCATAGCATTATCCGGCAGGCGGGTGACAAATTCCGTAGGGATGCCAAAGTTTGCCAGCGACACGGCTACATTTGCCTCGCTGCCGCCATAAGTGGCGATAAATTCATTGGTTTGAGAGAAACGGCGGAAATTAGGGGCGGTAAGTCTCAGCATCACCTCTCCGAAGGTGACGACTTTCTTCTTCGTTGCAATTGGTTTTGCGTTCATAACTCGTCTTTTGATTCATATATTAAACAACAACGAATATACGACCAAAATTCCATATAAATGCAAGATTAACATAAAAATAGCCCCCGCACACAAAGTTCTATACACCGTAGGGGCGGAATGCTTCCGCCCGGATACATCCACGAATATACCATTCGGAAAGTATTCGGGCGGATTCAATCCGCCCCTACAGTAGAGAGAAAAGTATCTTTATTTACCGAATCGTACTTTCAGCTTACTCAGCATATCCTGCGTCATGGTATCCAGATCATATTCCGGCTTCCATCCCCATTCTTCGCGGGCACAAGTATCATCCAGTGAGTTAGGCCATGATTCGGCAATAGCCTGGCGCAGAGGGTCTACATTGTATTCCATCTGGAACTCGGGCATATACTTCTTTATATTATTAAAGATGATTTCGGGATCAAAACTCATAGAAGCAATATTGAATGAGTTGCGGTGAACCAGTTTGTCCGGATTGGCTTCCATAATTTCAATAGCGGCACGCAGACCATCGGGCATATACATCATATCCATAAATGTATTGGCGGCGATGGGGCATTCAAACTTTTCCCCTTTTACGGCCGAGTAGTAAATGTCTACAGCATAGTCGGTAGTTCCTCCACCCGGAGGAGTTACATACGAAATCAATCCCGGGAAACGTACCGAACGGGTATCTACTCCGAAACGGATGTTGTAATAGTCACTCAGCAATTCGCCGGAAACCTTGGTCACGCCATACATGGTGCGCGGGTTGCGGATAGTGTCCTGCGGAGTCTTGTCTTTAGGAGTGTTATTGCCGAATACGCCGATAGAACTAGGAGTGAAAACGGCGCATTTCATTTCGCGTGCCACTTCCAACACATTGAAAAGCCCGCCCATACCGATTTTCCAGGCAAGCTGGGGTTTTGCTTCGGCTACAGCCGAGAGCAAAGCGGCAAGATTGTAGATGGTATCAATGTTGTACTTTGATACTGTTTCGGCAATCTGTTGCTCGTTGGTAATATCTACGATAGCACAGGGACCTGATTCTTTCAATTCCCCTTTAGGTTCTGCACCGGGAATATAACCGGCTACAATGTTACCATTGTAAATACCCCTCAACTTCATTGTTAGTTCGGAACCGATTTGACCGGTAGAACCGATGATCAATACATTTTTCATAGTCTATAATTTGCTTTAAAGTTTACTTTTGGAAACAAAGATAGATAGAAAGGTTCATATTTTATCAAATTTTTCCCTATTATTTTATCGATTATCAAAAAAAAATAAGAACTTTGTCAAGTGTGACCGAATTTTAAACTTAAATTATATACTTAATAAAAAAGAACAAAGCTATGTACGGTAAAATGAAAGATTTCCTTGCGCAGGAATTGGCTGATATCAAAGCAGCCGGGTTGTATAAGAATGAACGTATTATTACTACCCCTCAAAAAGCGGATATTAAGGTGAACGGTGGTGATGAAGTATTGAACTTCTGTGCCAACAACTACTTGGGACTGTCTAATAATGAGCGCCTGATAAAAGGGGCTAAAGAGGCAATGGACACACATGGCTTCGGTATGTCTTCCGTGCGTTTCATCTGTGGAACACAAGATTTGCACAAGCAACTGGAAGCTGCCATCTCCGATTATTTTCAGACTGAAGATACCATATTATATGCTGCTTGCTTTGATGCCAATGGCGGTCTGTTCGAGCCTTTGTTCACAGAACAGGATGCTATCATCTCTGATGCATTGAACCATGCTTCTATTATTGACGGTGTGCGTTTGTGCAAGGCAAAACGTTATCGCTATGCCAATGCGGATATGGCGGATTTGGAACGTTGCCTGCAGGAAGCTCAGGCACAGCGCCACCGCATTATTGCTACGGATGGTGTTTTCTCTATGGATGGCAATGTGGCTCCGCTGGATAAGATTTGCGAACTGGCAGAGAAATATGATGCATTGGTAATGGTAGATGAATCTCACTCTGCCGGAGTGGTAGGTCCTACGGGTCACGGTGTGGCAGAGCAATTCAATGCTTATGGCCGTGTAGACATCTTTACCGGTACGCTGGGTAAGGCATTTGGTGGTGCTATGGGTGGATTTACTACCGGAAAGAAAGAAATTATTGATATGTTGCGCCAGCGTTCCCGTCCTTATCTGTTCTCTAACTCGGTGGCTCCTGCTATTATCGGTGCCAGCCTGGAGATGTTCAAGATGCTGAAGGAAAGTGATGCACTGCATACCAAACTGATGGACAATGTTACTTACTTCCGTGACAAGATGTTGGCTGCCGGTTTTGACATCAAGCCCACTCAGAGTGCCATTTGCGCCGTGATGCTGTATGATGCCAAGTTATCTCAGGATTTTGCTGCCCGCATGCAGGACGAAGGCATTTATGTTACCGGTTTCTATTATCCGGTTGTGCCTAAAGATCAGGCGCGTATCCGCGTACAGCTTTCTGCCGGACACGAAAAAGCACATTTGGATAAAGCGATTGCTGCCTTTATAAAGGTGGGCAAAGAGCTGGGAGTGATTAAATAAACTCTATATTTTTCCCTAAAAGAGGGGGCAGAAGGCATAAACTTAGTCTCATTATTATGCTTCTGTCCCCTTTTATTCATTTGTATAAGTAGCCTCGAGGGGAATCGAACCCCTATCTAAAGTTTAGGAAACTTCTATTCTATCCGTTGAACTACAAGGCCATTTCGAGTGCAAAGGTAGTCCTTTTTGTTAAAACAGCAAGTTGTAAGAATGAAAAATCTGAGAAATGGGGGAATATTCTTGTCTTATTGGTATTACTGTTCGGGAGGATTCAATCCGCCTCTACGGGCAAAGAGGGGAAGGGTATGAACGATATGTAGAAAAGAACCATTCATAAATGAGCAAGAATTACTGAATTTCCTCCTAAAACTTTCATGTTGTTCATAAAACATGGATAAAAATAATAAACTGTTAATATTCTATTCTCCCGGCCTGTGACAGATTGCTAGAAATATATGCTCTTAAACAGGTATTTATTGCCCCCTTTTCTTAGTCTAAGAACTAATATTCACTTAATTTTGTGCACTTTGTTATTCATACAGAGATTAAGGGCGGAATATTTTGTCCTTTCACAGAACTTTCCGACCTTTGCAAGCAGTGAAATTTTGTAACCCTAAATAATAAGTTATGGCAGATGAAATGATAGTCAAGGAATTGGACCAGGTGGTGGTTCGTTTCTCAGGCGACTCAGGCGATGGTATGCAGTTGGCCGGAAATATCTTTTCTAATATTTCGGCTACAGTGGGAAATGATATCAGTACATTCCCCGATTACCCGGCGGATATACGCGCCCCGCAAGGCTCGTTGACCGGTGTCTCAGGTTTCCAGGTGCATATTGGTGCGGGGAAGGTATTTACCCCGGGCGACAAATGCGACGTGCTGGTCGCAATGAATGCCGCTGCATTGAAAACACAATACAAATTTGCTAAGCCCACAGCTTGTATCATTATTGATACGGACTGTTTCCAAAAGTCTGATTTGGACAAGGCGGCTTTCAAGACAGACAACCCGATTGAAGAAATGGGCATCAAGAACGATGTGATTGCCGCTCCTATCTCGCAGATGGTGAAAGACTGTCTGGCTGATACGGGCATGGACAACAAATCGATGTTGAAATGTCGTAATATGTTTGCTCTGGGATTGGTGTGCTGGTTGTTCAACCGCGACCTGTCGATAGCTGAAAACTTCCTGCGCGAGAAATTTGCAAAGAAGCCGGCTATTGCCGAAGCAAATATCAAGGTGATTCACGCCGGATATGACTACGGACACAATACGCATGCTTCTGTAGATCATACCTATAAGGTGGAAACAAAAACAAAAGTTCCCGGAAAATATATGGATATCAGTGGAAACAAGGCTACGGCTTATGGCTTGATAGCTGCTGCCGAAAAGGCAGGTATGCGCCTGTTCCTGGGCTCTTATCCTATTACTCCGGCTACCGATATTCTGCACGAACTCTCTAAACACAAGTCACTGGGCGTAACCACGGTGCAGTGCGAAGATGAAATTTCGGGCTGTGCCACTGCCATCGGTGCTTCTTTTGCAGGCGCCCTTGCCGCTACTTCTACTTCCGGTCCCGGTGTTTGCCTGAAATCGGAAGCAATGAACCTGGCTGTTATCACCGAATTGCCTCTGGTGGTGGTGAATGTGCAGCGTGGCGGTCCGTCAACCGGTCTGCCCACCAAGTCGGAACAGACTGACTTGTTGCAGGCTTTGTTTGGCCGTAACGGTGAATCGCCCATGCCGGTGATTGCTGCCGCTTCGCCCACTCATTGTTTTGATGCGGCATACGATGCTTGTAAAATTGCTTTGGAGCACATGACTCCGGTGGTTCTGTTGACCGACGGATTCGTTGCCAACGGTTCCGGCGCATGGAAGTTGCCCGATTTGGCAAGCTATCCCGCCATCAATCCGCCCTATGTCACTCCGGAGATGAAAGACAACTATACTCCGTATAAGCGTAATCCTGAAACAGGCGTCCGTTACTGGGCATTGCCGGGACAGGAAGGCTATATGCATATCTTGGGCGGTCTGGAAAAAGACACCAATACGGGTGCTATCTCTACCGATCCCGAAAATCATAATTTGATGTGCCACCTGCGTGCCGAAAAGGTTGCAAAGATCCCTGTGCCCGATGTAAAGGTGCAAGGATGTGCAGATGATGCCGACTTGCTGATAGTAGGCTTTGGTGGAACTTACGGTCATTTATATTCAGCTATGGAAGAAATGAACCAGGCAGGCAAGAAGGTTGCTTTGGCACATTTCGTTCATTTGAATCCGCTGCCACAGAATACGGCGGAAGTACTGAAGAAATATAAGAAGGTGGTAGTGGCCGAGCAGAGCCTTGGCCAGTTTGCCGGATACCTGCGTATGAAAGTGGACGGATTTGTACCTTATCAGTTCAATGAAGTGAAGGGTCAGCCGTTTGTAGTCAGCGAGTTAGTTGATGCTTTCAACGATATTTTAAATAAGTAATAACCGTAAAGAAAGTAAGAACTATGAGCGAATATACAGCAAAAGATTTTAAAAAAGGACAACCTCGTTGGTGTCCGGGTTGCGGTGACCACTTTTTCTTGGCTTCGCTGCACAAAGCGATGGCCGAGTTGGGAATAGCTCCACATGATACTGCCGTTATTTCGGGTATCGGATGCTCCAGCCGTCTACCTTATTATATGAATACATATGCCATGCAGACCGTACACGGCCGTGCGGCAGCTATCTCTACAGGCTGCAAGGTGGCTAATCCGAAGATTACCGTTTGGCAGGTTTCGGGCGACGGCGATGGCTTGGCTATCGGTGGTAACCACTTTATACATGCAGTGCGCCGTAACATAGACCTGAATATGATTCTGCTGAATAACCGTATCTATGGTTTGACCAAAGGACAGTATTCTCCGACTTCTCCCCGTGGATTTGTCAGCAAATCATCTCCTTATGGCACTGTGGAAGATCCGTTCCATCCGGCAGAATTGTGCTTTGGCGCACGCGGACGTTTCTTTGCCCGTTCCGTAGCTACGGATGCTCCGGGTACGGTAGAGATTCTGAAGGCTGCTGCCAACCATAAAGGTGCTGCGGTGTGCGAGGTGCTTCAGAATTGTGTGATTTTCAATGACGGAACACATGAGTCTGTGTCTACCAAGGAAGGACGCGCCAAGAATGCGATTTATCTGGAACACGGCAAACCGATGTTGTTTGGCATGGACAAGGAATTTGGATTGATGCAGGAAGGTTTCGGCCTGAAGGTGGTGAAACTGGGCGAGAATGGGGTAACGGAAAAAGATATCCTGGTTCATGATGCTCATTGCATGGATAATACCTTGCAGTTGAAGCTGGCATTGATGGAAGGTCCTGATTTCCCCATTGCACTGGGTGTGATTCGCGATGTGGAAGCGCCTACTTATGACGACGCTGTTCATGAACAGATAGAAGAAGTAGCAGCAAAGAAGAAATATCATAATTTCCAGGAGTTGCTGATGACTAATGATATTTGGGAAGTGAAATAAGAAAGATTTAATTAGTGGTGAATGGTTAGTGATTAGTGGTGAATAGCTGCTGGTTGCTGACCATTTCTTTTATTATTAAGTTGGAAAGCCACCTACCGTAGGGGCAGATTGAATCTGCCCGATAACGCTTTGAATGGTATTCTGTGGATGTATTACTCCCAAGGTCGTGACCGCTGGCGCTGGTTCGGGCGGATTCCATCCGCCCCTACGGTGGATGGAATGCCTACAGTTTCTCTCCAAACGATAAATCTCCTGCATCTCCCAGTCCCGGAACGATATACTTATGTTCATTCAGGATAGGATCAATAGCGGCGCACCACAAAGTCACATCATCTTCGGGGAAAAGTTCTGCCATGTGGTTCACCCCTTCCTGGCTGGCAATGACGCAAGCCATTTGCAGTTTGGCCGGCCTGCCTTTTGTAAGGAAAGCCTTCCAGGCAAGTTCCATACTTTCGCCTGTGGCAAGCATCGGGTCTACCAGCAGTAAAGTCTTGTCATTCAGTGACGGGGCGGCTATGTATTCAATGTGCACATCTACAATGCGATGTTCATCGTCTTTATAGAACCGGAAAGCGGAAACAAAGGCATTGTCGGCATGATCGAACATATTGAGAAACCCCGTGTGCAACGGCAATCCTGCGCGGAAAACGGTGGCAATCACTATCTTGTCATCGTGTGTGCTGGCGGTGGCAATGCCCAGCGGTGTTTGTACCTGTTTGGTGGAATAGGTCAGTTCTTTACTCATTTCGTATGCCATGATTTCTCCTATCCTTTCGATGTTGCGGCGGAAGCGCATACGGTCGTTTTGCACATCTACATCACGCAATTCTGCCACATACTTGTTCAGAAGCGAATTGCCTTCACTGAGATTGACGATTTTCATATCTATGTTTTTGTTATATTGTTGACTTTCACCTGCAAAGAAAAGAATAATTTCTAGATTTGTAAAGTACGAATTGCATTTTTGTTACACAAATATAAATATTAGGTTATTACGGAAATTTTTCTCTAATAACTTCTTTTTTTTAAAATAAAGCACTAATTTTGTAGCGCCTTAGACAAGGGGATGTTGAACAACATCTTCTTTCGGAATAGAGAGTAAAAACAACATTATACAATAACCAAATTAAATCATTTAAAAATGGCAAATTTAGATTTAAGCAAGTACGGTATTACCGACGTGAAGGAAATTCTACACAATCCTTCTTATGATGTACTGTTCGCTGAAGAAACAAAACCTGAATTGGAAGGTTTTGAAAAAGGACAGGTAACTGAACTGGGTGCTGTAAACGTAATGACTGGTGTTTACACAGGTCGTTCTCCTAAAGATAAATTCTTCGTTAAGAATGAAGCTTCTGAAAACTCAGTATGGTGGACTTCTGACGAATACAAAAACGATAACAAACCTTGTACTGAAGAAGCTTGGGCTGACCTGAAGTCTAAAGCTGTTAAAGAATTGAGCGGCAAGCGTTTGTTTGTTGTTGATACTTTCTGTGGCGCTAACGCTGCAACTCGCATGAAAGTACGTTTCATCATGGAAGTAGCTTGGCAGGCACACTTCGTAACTAACATGTTCATCCGCCCTACTGCTGAAGAACTGGCTGCTTACGGAGAACCTGATTTCGTATGTTTCAACGCTTCTAAAGCAAAAGTTGACAACTACAAAGAACTGGGCTTGAACTCTGAAACTGCTACTGTTTTCAACTTGAAGACTAAAGAACAAGTTATCCTGAATACTTGGTACGGTGGTGAAATGAAGAAGGGTATGTTCTCTATCATGAACTACATGAACCCGCTTCGTGGTATCGCTTCTATGCACTGCTCTGCTAACACAAACATGGAAGGAACTAGCTCTGCTATCTTCTTCGGTTTGTCTGGTACAGGTAAGACTACTTTGTCTACTGACCCGAAACGTAAGTTGATCGGTGATGACGAACACGGATGGGATGACGAAGGTGTATTCAACTACGAAGGTGGTTGCTACGCTAAGGTTATCAACCTGGACAAAGAAAGCGAACCCGATATCTATGCTGCTATCAAACGTGATGCTTTGCTGGAAAACGTTACTGTTGCTGCTGACGGTAAGATTGATTTCGCTGATAAGAGCACTACTGAAAACACTCGTGTTTCTTATCCTATCTATCACATCGAAAACATCGTTAAACCGGTGTCTAAAGGTCCTCATGCTAAACAAGTTATCTTCTTGTCAGCTGACGCATTCGGTGTATTGCCTCCGGTATCTATCCTGAATCCGGAACAGACTCAGTACTACTTCCTGTCTGGATTTACAGCTAAATTGGCTGGTACAGAACGTGGTATCACTGAACCGACTCCTACATTCTCAGCTTGTTTCGGTGCTGCTTTCTTGAGCTTGCATCCTACAAAATATGCTGAAGAATTGGTTAAGAAGATGGAAAAGACCGGTGCTAAAGCATACTTGGTTAACACTGGTTGGAACGGTACAGGCAAGCGTATTTCTATCCGCGATACTCGTGGTATCATCGACGCTATCCTTGACGGTTCTATCGACAAAGCTCCTACTAAGACTATGCCTTACTTCGACTTTGTTGTTCCTACAGAATTGCCGGGTGTTGATCCTAAGATCCTTGATCCTCGTGATACTTATGCTGACGCTGCTCAGTGGGACGAAAAAGCTAAAGACTTGGCTGGCCGTTTCATCAAGAACTTCGCTAAGTTCACTGGTAACGAAGCTGGTAAGAAGCTGGTTGCTGCTGGTCCGAAGTTGTAATCTGAATTTTACAGATTTAACATATAAAAGCGGTTCCTATACGGGAGCCGCTTTTTTTTATGCCTGAAAATGATTAGATTTGTTGCGAACCAAATAATAAATGCAAATGAAGTCATTGAGAATGATCTTGTTAGGTGCCGGTATACTGGCATTGTGTAGCTGCACTCCGCAGGGAGGCCAGCAAAAGGACACCGCTATGGATAGCGTTGCCGTGAATCAGGGAAATCCTGTAGTAGAAAACATTATGAGCCGTCGCAGCATACGAAAGTATAAGCCCGAGGCTGTGGAACGCGAAAAGATGCAAACCATTGTGGAATGCGGAATTAATGCCCCCAACGGTATGAATAAACAGTCGTGGGAGGTGAGAGTAGTGGATAATCCGGAATTTATCAATGGATTGACCGAGATCTTTAAGAAAGAGAATCCGAAGGCAGGTGAGCGTCCAGGATTCAAAAATATGTTTAATAATGCTCCTACAGTAGTGTTTATAGCCAATGATCCTAAATATGATCTATCTCGGGTAGATTGTGGCCTGCTGGGTGAGAATATGATGTTGTCGGCTTGGTCTATGGGTATCGGTTCTTGCTGTTTGGGTGGTCCTGTGCGTTTCATGAATTCGCCTGCTGCTGCCGGATATATGAAGCAATTAGGCTTTAGCGAAGGATATGAGCTGCTTTACGCCATTGCGTTTGGTTATCCGGATGAAACTCCGGCTGCGAAGCCACGCGATACTTCGAAAGTGAAATTTGTGGATTGATACAAATGAAAAAATCCCGAAGGCTGACCTTCGGGATTTTTTTATATATAATAAGAGGTGAACTTGATTACTCTCTGTTTGATCTCTTGCGTTCCAACTCGTTCAGAATCACCTTACGCATACGCATACTCTTCGGAGTTACTTCCACGTACTCATCTTCCTTAATATATTCCAATGCTTCTTCCAATGAGAAAATAACCGGAGGAATAATACGGGCCTTGTCGTCTGTACCGGATGCACGTGTATTGGTCAGTTTCTTTGATTTGGTAACGTTGATAACCAAGTCGTTTTCGTGAACATGTTCGCCCACTACCTGTCCTGCGTATACTTCGTCTTGCGGATAGATAAAGAACTTACCGCGATCCTGCAATTTGTCGATGGCGTAAGCAAAGGCTGTTCCGGCCTCCATGGCAATCATTGAACCGTTTGTGCGGCGTTCTATTTCGCCTTTATACGGCTGGTATTCTTTGAAGCGGTGAGCCATGATAGCTTCTCCGGCAGAGGCGGTCAGTACATTGGTACGCAGACCGATGATACCGCGTGAAGGCATATCGAACTCAATATTAACACGGTCTCCTTGAGTTTCCATAGAAATCATTTCACCTTTGCGGCGGGTTACCATATCAATCATCTTGCTTGAATATTCTTCGGGTACACTGATGGTCAGTTCTTCAATCGGTTCCCATTTCACGCCGTCTATCTCTTTAAAGATAACCTGCGGTTGACCTACCTGAAGCTCATAGCCTTCGCGGCGCATGGTTTCAATCAATACGGAGAGGTGAAGTACGCCACGTCCCGAAACGATCCACTTACCATCTGCCTGTTCGCTTTTGCGCACGCGCAAAGCCAGGTTTTTGTCCAGCTCCTTCATCAGTCGGTCATGAATATGGCGTGAAGTCACAAACTTGCCTTCTCTGCCGAAGAAAGGAGAATCGTTGATGGTGAACAACATGCTCATGGTAGGTTCGTCGATAGCGATAGGTGGCAATGGTTCCGGATTTTCATAGTCGCAGATGGTATCGCCAATTTCAAAGCCTTCTACACCAACCACGGCACAGATATCGCCTGATGAAACCGATTCTACTTTCTTGCGTCCCAATCCTTCGAAAGTATGTACTTCCTTGATTTTTGATTTTACCATGGAACCGTCACGCTTTGCCAGTGTAACGTTCATGCCTTCTTTCAAGGTTCCGCGGTGTACGCGTCCTACGGCAATACGGCCGGTGTAAGCAGAATAATCCAAAGATGTAATCAACAGCTGTGGAGTACCTTCTATTTGTTTCGGTGCCGGAATGTACTCAATGATGGCATCCAGCAGCGGAATCAGATTGTCTGTCGGAGCGTTCCAGTCAGTGCTCATCCAGTTATTCTTGGCAGAACCATAGATAACGGGGAAGTCCAACTGGTCTTCGGTAGCGTTGAGGCTGAACATCAAGTCGAACACCATTTCGTATACTTCGTCCGGACGACAGTTGGGCTTGTCTACCTTGTTGACAACAACCAAGGGTTTCAAGCCAATTTGCAATGCCTTTTGCAACACAAAACGTGTCTGGGGCATCGGACCTTCGAATGCGTCCACCAACAGGATACATCCATCAGCCATATTAAGCACACGTTCCACTTCACCACCGAAGTCGGCGTGTCCCGGAGTATCAATAATATTGATCTTTGTTCCTTTGTAGTTAATTGAAACGTTCTTAGAAAGAATCGTTATTCCTCTTTCACGTTCCAAGTCATTGTTATCCAGTACCAGTTCACCGTTGAGCTGGTCATTGCGGAATAAATTTCCCGCCAACATCATCTTGTCCACCAGAGTGGTTTTACCGTGGTCTACGTGGGCAATGATGGCAATGTTTCTAATGTCTTGCATACTATACCTTAATATTTGGCTGCAAAGGTACGATTTTTAATTCAGAAAATATTTGGCTGTTAACGTTTATTTTTTATCTTCCGCCTCTTCTTTATTGTTAAAGGTGGAAGGAGTGGTGCCATAAAAATCAACAAAATGCTTTCTGAAAGTCGGAATATCGTTGTATCCCACCATTTCAGCTACTTCCTGTACACTATATTGGCGAGTTCTCAATAATTCTGCCGAACGCTTTAGACGCACCCCTCTTATCAATTCTATAATGGTAAAATTAGTGAGTTGTTTTACTTTTCGGTAGAGAGTAGGCTGGCTCATATTCAACATTTCCGCCAGTTTCTTCACATTGAACTCTGTGTTCTGCAGATTCTCGTTCACTATACCTAATATCTGTGAAATGAATGGGTCTTCTATAGAGGCTGTTTCAGTACTCTCTTCCGGTAGCTCATTACCTGGTATTGAAGGCATTAACAACTTGGTATAGATCTGTTTTAGCTCTATTCTGCTCTTTATCAACCGTTTTACTTTTGTACGCAGTATCTCTGGGTTGAATGGCTTCAGGATATAGTCATCTGCTCCCAGTTCTATTCCTTTCACCACATCTTCATCGCCTGTCAATGCTGTCAGCAAGATAATAGGAATATGGCAAGTCTTCAAATCTTCTTTCAAGATGCGGCAGCATTCAAATCCATTCATGATAGGCATCATTACATCGGTTATAATCAGATCGGGCATTTCCTTACGCGCGGTTCTTACTCCCTCTTCGCCATTTTCTGCCATAACGATGTTATAAATCGATGAAAATAATACTTTCAGGTAAAGGCGAATGTCGGCATGATCCTCAATCACTAAGAGCTTATACTTAGTCTCAGGACTGTCTATCGGGCTGGCTATAATACTCTCTTTTACAGCCTGAATTTCTTTGTCTTCGATTGTGATGATCTCGGCCTCCGTATCTTCAACGACGACCTTTTCGGGATCAATGAAAACCACATTGTCTTTTCCTTCCCAATGTTTTTTATCCAGAGGCAGATATAAAGTGACGCTGGTACCTTTATTCTTTTTCTTTTCTATTTTGATTTCTCCATTGTGGCTTAATGCCGTGTCTTTCATTATCTCAATGCCCAGTTCCGGATGTAGGGTATTACTCGGGACTGCATAATTATCTCCCCCCAAGAACGTGACAGATGATTCTTCTACCATTTCTTTTCCATCATCTTCTATTGTGAAAAGACAAAAGTCCTTTCCGTTGATATTGCTGATGCTTACGCCGAAACGTATGTTGCCTGAGTATGAAATATGACGATAAGCATTAGAAAGGATATTCCTGAGTATAAAATTTATTTTTTTGCGATCTATCCATATTTCCGTATTTATCCTATTATCTTTATCATAATATAGATTGATAGGGCTGACATTGAGCAACTCATAGGAAGTACGAACTACATCATCGGCTATGCTGCTGGCAGAGTAGTGGGATACTTTGAATTGTGCTCCATAAGTTTCCTCCTGATGGATGCTGAGTAGCTGATTGCATACATCTTGCATACTGATGGAATTTCTATAGGCTACTTTTGCTTTTTGTAGAAATGATTCTGGAAAGGCTGAATTATCAATCATCTCTTTCAGCGGCGCTGTGACCAGTGATAACGGAGTACGCAGTTCTTGTGCTAGCATGTATCTCAGTTGGTCACGCATCTGGTGAACCTTCTCTGCTTCTTTTCTGTTTTCTGTTTCTTCTTCCAGTTTTTCTTTCAGTTTTACTTCTTTTGCTTGATATAGTCGTCGTTTTAATATTTTGTGGTTGATATAGATCCATATCAGCAGACTGATGCAGAAGATAATAAATATATAGATTGCAATGGCCCATCCACTGGTTGCCCAGTACTGTTTTACACAAATAGGCAGGCGGGTAATTTGTTCGTTTCCTTCCATCGGATATACAGGCTTGATTTCAAGGATATATTCTCCGGCCTCTATATTGCTTAATTTTATCTGATTGTCGTATCCATCACGCCACTTCTCGTCTATAGGAAGTAAGCGGAACTCTACTTTATTTACGGAAGCGCCGTATGTCAAATCACTTAGATAAATAACCAAGTTATTATTGTTGTGGTTTAATGTCAATTGTTTTATTTGGTATGCCGGCTTGTCCAGTATAATCTGTCCGTTTACTTTCTCGCCGATTTCCACTTTCTTATAGTTCACATCAATGTCCGATATATAATACCGGCGCTTACATGAGCTTTCTTTCATACTGCGCGGGTCAAAATAGAGTAATCCCGTGGAGTTTGCCCATAATAATCTGCCGTCATTCAGCCTGCATACATCATAAAAGTTCTCAGGGAATGCATAGGAATAAGAAATATTACTTTTATTATTTACGGTAATAATACCTGAATTTGTCCCCAGCCAGGTATTGCCGTTTTTATCATCTATCATGCAACTTATATGTCCGTTGGGCAAATCTTTCTGAAGAATCATGGTTGATGCAATGATCTTTTCCCTTCCATCTATCTGGATGATCTTGTCGGTATAAGATGCGAATAATTGATTATAATTGTTCAGGTAGAGTGCGAGGACTTTTCCTGCAGTTAATCCTGCTTTCTTTTCATATCCTGTAGTCAGTTTAATTTCTTTTCCCTCCCGTTTGGCGCAACTCAACCCCTTTTCTGTTCCCAGCCACATAGTGCCATCCCCATCTTCGCAGATGGCTGTTACTCTTTTTATTTCTTTGGGATATGCCAGATAAGCCATACACTCATTAGTCTGATAGTTATAAACTATTATTCCTTTTTCTGTGGCAATCCATAAATCGTTGCGTGAATTGAGGTATAACTTTAAAATAGCCGAAATATTTTCCGGTGTATCATTCGGTTGCGGCTGAAAACTGATTGTTGTGTTAGTCATCGGATTATTCAAAAGAATATTCCCTTTTTCGTCACCAAACCATAAACTTCCGTTTCTATCTTTATATAGGCAGTAGTCGCTATTGCTATTTGCTTTTTCCCAAGGGGTGAAATGCATATTTGGAGAAAGTTCTTTCTCGGTGCTGCTATAGATTCCATTATTGGCGTTCGCCAACCATATGGTTCCGCTGGCATCCTGTACTATTCCGTTTATAATTTTTGTTCCATTGTTCCATTGGATATGGTTCACACTTTCTTCTTTTATGTTAAGCTTCAGCAGTCCTCTGCCAAATGTACCTACCCAAAGAACCTTATTGGAATGGTCAAAGAATATTTGGGTAATCCGGTTTTTAAAGATTGATTCATAATAAGGCTCATGTTTAGTCAGATTATCAATCTGGGTAGTGGCTTGGAGGAAATCATTGCTGTTGAATCGGATCAAGAGCAAGGAGGTTCCTGTTGCAATAATAAATGTAGTGTCATCTATGCGCACCATATCATGAAAGAAAGTGTCCTGCTTATTCTGCTCGTCTCTCCAAGTTATTTTTCGTGAGGTTTTTGAGCTGATATCATAATAGATGATTTCGGCATATTGATTACATATCCATAATTCATTATTATATAGATGTATATTGCTGATAGAGTTGAAATCTGTTATTCCCAAACTTGAACAGTCTATGTAGTCGGCCTTTTTGTTGATTATATCATACCATATAATCTGGTTGTCTTGTGTTAGTATGCATAATGTGTTGTCTTGACCGTATAGTTTGAGCAGATTACCTTTTATATTAGGTAATATTTGTGCACTGAGTTTTATCCCATTGTTGCTTGGTTCTATCTTTAACTCCAGTAGCTCCTTTGAAGTAATTGCATAAAGGTTGTCTTGTGATACATATATGTCCTGTATTTCCTGCATTAGCTCTGTGGGAGTGGTAGCCAATGGCATATAGCGTCCATTTATCTTGTCAAAGCAAGTTATTCCATTATGATCTGCTATTTGCGACCATAATAATTGGTTGGAAGTTTCATAGATGGAACCTATAGAATGTGGCTCTGTATCTACTAAATTGTAGTTATGGAAATGTATTCCGTCATAGCGGCTTAAGCCTACATCCGTTCCCAGCCATAAAAATCCATCTTTATCCTGGTGGATTGCCGTTAGGGTGTTATTATTCAGCCCATTCTCGCTGGTGAGTAGTTGTATGCCCCATTGGCGGAAATAGCTTTGTGCATCCGTACTAATGCTGTAAACTCCTAAAAATAGAATAAAAAGTAGTAATCTCATAGTTATTTGATAAATGTTTCGCATTATTTCCCCGCTTAAAAGCTTGCGTTCTCAATTTTATTTCTTATATTTATTTTATGAATTGCTACAAATATACAATTTTTCTAATATAGCTGCAAATGGATTTTATTATTATTTTGTGCCATTTTTGCCCTTTTGAAACGGCGGACTAGATGGCTGGTGGGTGTTTCATTCATTTTTGTTTTTATATACTGATTCATAGTGTTTTAGCTATGAATGAAATACCCCATATACTAAATTGTCATTTTGAGTTTTATGAGTGAAATTAAAGGAAAAAGTTTTTTTCATATCCCATGTATCTTTTGATATTTTGTTGAAATCACCTCTTAATAAAGATTAATTCGCCAACTTTCACTCATGTAAATAGGTAGTATCTTTGCATCAAGAATAAAGAGATTCCGAGATAGAACTGGATTATAGTGAATTTGAACGAACTGTTCGATATGGCAATATATTCATAATGACCCAATAATGAATGTGATTGTTATCGTCGAATTCCAACGGGGGGACTTGTAACAGCAGGTCACCATTCGGGAGCAAAGCAGGTACGCTGGCGAGTGTAGTGCTTTATCAGGAAAGGTGATTCAGTCTGTTACGAGGGGGCCTCGGTGGAGTATGGTTTTCTTTTCTTGGGAGAAGATTGCTGGTACAAATCCCCTTATAATTATAGAATAAAAACAGTACAGTAAAAAAGATGTTAGATGAACCTTGCCCTTTGTGAAAAGTGTAGGAGAAAATCCAGGTGTAGTGGTGACTACGCTTGGATTTTTTATCCGCTTTCTTTTTTGTTTCTTTATCTCTTTAACCTATTGAATAAATCTTGCTGACAGCCTTTTTATTAAAAATAATAGAACAAATATATAGTAGGTAAATCTTTCAATATAGATGGTATTTTAATCATTCTTTTTCTTGCTTGTAAACCTAAGTTCTTCATTATATTGATTTTACTTCTATTAGCCAATTACTATATTTTGAATCACGACTCCCCAGGGTACTATTGTTGTTTGTACAGAAAGAGTTGAACTATAGTCGAAAAATACATCTAAAAGCTTCCCGGAGTTTGCAGCTAAGTTTTTTGAGTTTTCGTCTTTTTCAGCAGAAAAAATGAGTTCGTCGTTCTTATAAAGTTCTATAGTGATTTCCGAAGATGGAAAAATAGAGATAGTACTCGTTGTTAGATTCCCTTTTTTGTCAAAAGAAGCCGGAATAATGTACTCAATCGCTTCTCCTGTTAATTCTCCATTGTAGTTGAACGCACTTTTCGTATTTTTGATTTTATATGAGAAAATGTCGTTTGGAGACGCGGTTATGCCGGAAGTGCCCAAAGAAACAGATGCAACTTTACGTTCCATGACTAATTCATTAGATGTATTTGCTGATTTTGGATTAACGGAAGTCCTTATTAAATGTTGACCATAAAAAATATCTCCTGTAGGGTTTGCAATGCCCTCTTCGTGATTTAGGGAAAGAGTGAAATCACTGATAGAACTGTTGCCTTGACTTAAATTGGCAATCGTTTCAGAATCCTCGGTCAATCCACCCCATGCTATTACGGTGATTCGCTCTGATCCCGGACATGTTATTTTTACCTCACGTCTTTCTATAATGCTCTGTGAATCAATGTTTATGCGGTTATAGAATTTTTCGTTTTGATCAAAAACGAATAGTGCAATCTCTTGTACTACATTCTTTGTGGTAATATCCTTGCCTTCGCTATCAACTAATGCCACTTTCAAAGAGAAAGTGCTCCTGGTTACGGTGGGAGTCTCGTTTTGGTTTGCTGTGACACTCGGAACTTCTTCACTTCCTGCCATACAAGAAGTTAGTGTTAAGATTGCTATTGCAATCGTCAAGGTTGCGATATATTTCATTATCGAAGTCTTCATAATTGTTCTTCTATTCTAAACTTGAATGATAACAAGAGGGAAGATTGGTATTCTTAAAGTGTTACCTTACGGTTATAAACTGTAAGTAAATGCAGCGTTATGGTTAGAAGGGTTGTAGGTTCCTTTTATGCTGACCGGAATTTGTATGTATTTGATTCCGTCGCTTACCACCTTCATATAGATATAACTTTGAGATTCAAATTTATAGTTTCCGGTTGTATTGTCGCTAGACAAACTAAATCCTTTCAGGTACCACTTCATCAATGAAGAAGAGCAGGTTGCTGTGTAACCGCTATAGTATAAACTACCGTCACTGTAGCTGTTCATGTTCAATTGAATAGTAAAAGTGTATTTGCTGTTAATGGTCTGTACCATTGATATTTTCAGCAAAGTTTGTTCACCTCTAGTTGCGGCTTGGATATCAAGCTCTTCCTTAGCATTGGTATGCTTGCGGAGACTAGACAAAATTCCATCAGCTTCAGACAGACTGATAGCGGGTAATTCATTTAGATTTAAATTATCAGAATTGTTTTCCTCGTATGCAACGCTTCTTGCGCCATACGTGTTTTCCAAAAAATACGTTGAACTTGAGTTTTCAACGGGGTCATTTCCTTCTGCTGTGCAGGATGCCAAACTCATCATGATGAGCATAGCAATCATTGAATAAATTGCCTTCATAGAACTAATTATTTATGTGATTATTTACTTTTGAATGATTGACCCATTATCATTCGCTACAAAAGTAGGTATTCTTCTCATATAAACAAATTATTTTCGAACTTTTTTGAAGAAAATACCCTCTTTTTTGAAAGAAATACCCATTAATGATGAAAACAGGGGTGTTTTTCGCACAAAAAAGGTGAATTAGTCACGGTGAAAGAAATACAACCTATATTTGAGATAATTACCACTGGTTGATTTCTTGCCTTTGAATATTCTTCCTGTGATTGATTTTCCAATGGAAGATTTGGCATTAGGGGTAAATCGTTTTTTTGCCTCTTTTGCATTTTGCCGAAACTACCTCTTAAAAAAGATTAATCTGCCAATCTCCTGTTTAAAGAATAGACCGTACCTTTACCACAGTATAAAAACAACTTAGTTTGCAACGAATATGGTAATAAGAAGATTTTTATTTTCATTGATGTGTCTACTGTTTTCCTCCTTATATATATATGGGCAGGTAGCAGTTAAGACAAATGTGGCGATGGATGCGGTTGCCATACCAAATTTGGGTGTAGAAGTGGGACTGAGCAAGAAGCTTACTCTGGATGTTCCTGTTTACTATAACCCGTGGAAATATAGTGATACTAAAATGCTGAAACTAGTGATGGTCCAGCCCGAAATCCGTTATTGGCTTTGTGATAAGTTTAACGGTCATTTCTTTGGTTTCCATCTAATGGGTGGTGCATATAACACGACAGGCATTGATCTACCCTTCTCGCCTTTTGATGATTTAAAGGATTTCCGTTACAAGGGACATTTCTATGGCGGGGGTATCAGCTATGGTTATCAGTTTATATTGGGACGCCATTGGAACCTGGGAGCTACTGTCGGCATAGGTTATGCCTATGTACGTTATAAGAAGTATGAATGTGAAGAGTGTGGCGGTATGTTGGAGAAATCGCATAAAAACTATTTCGGTCCTACCAAGGCTGCGCTCAATCTGATTTATCTATTTTAAAAATTACGAATTATGAAACTCATACGCTATATCCTTTTAGTTTTGTTGATGCCGGTCATTCCGGCAGGCGCGCAGACTTTGGCGGGTGGCCAGGTGCGCATCAACAACCAGTCCATCGTGATCGGTGATAATGGGCAAGTAATGGTGGGCATGGATATTACCTTGCCTGCTGACGTGCAGCTCTCGTCCAATCGTGTGGCTACGCTTACCCCGATTCTGAAAACAAAAGATAATACATATAATAAGGTGTTGCCTGCCATTTGGGTATATGGTCGCACCCGTTCCATTGTGCAACAGCGTGAACATAGTGTTCCGGCTGACGCATATACCATCCTTCGCCGTAAAAACGGAACAGAACAAGTGGTGAATTATTCAACCCGTCTTCCTTATGAAAAGTGGATGAATGGTGCCGAATTGGAATTGATGACTGATGTTCGCGGTTGTGCCAATTGCCAGAAAGAAGAAAGCAGTGCTTTCGTAACTCGCGCCAATTTGGAACGCTACACGGTGAAACCGGTTGTGGCTTTCGTATCTCCGGCTGTTGAGGCGATAAAGAACCGTGCCGAGGAAGGACGCGCTTTTCTGGACTTCCCTGTCAATCAGACTAAGATTTATCCCGACTATCGTCGCAATCCTTCTGAACTTGCCAAAATTAAAGGCACGGTAGACATCGTGAAGAACGATGCCAATACGCAGATCACCGAAATAGACATTACCGGCTATGCTTCACCCGAAGGCAAATATGCTGCCAATGGTCGCTTGGCTCAGGGACGTGCCGAGGCATTGAAGAAATATGTAATGGATGAGTATGGGTTCAAGAATGATTTGTTTAAGGTCAATTCCGTACCCGAGGATTGGGCAGGCTTGCGAGACTATGTAGCGAAAAGTAATTTGCCGTTGAAACAGGAAATTTTGTCCATAATAGATAAAGATGAAAATGATTTTGATGTAAAAGAGGGGCGCATCAAAGCCTTGGATGGCGGAAAGGCATATGCCACATTGTTGCAGGATTGCTATCCGGCTTTGCGTCACTCTGACTACACCGTGCGTTATGTGGTGCGAGGATTTAATGTAGAAGAAGCGAAACAGATTATAAAGACCCGTCCCCAGCAGTTGAGCTTGCAGGAAATGTACCTGGTGGCTCAGACTTACGAGAAGGGCAGTAACGAATTTAACGAAGTGTTCGATGTGGCAGTGCGCATGTTCCCTGATGACCCAACAGCGAATATAAACGCTGCCGCTATCGAACTCCAACGAGGGGACTTGCAACAGGCAGCCCGCTATCTGGAAAAGGCGGATGCGCAAGCGAGTGCAACACTGAATAACAGAGGTGTGCTGAAACTGTTGCAGGGGGGCCTCGATGAAGCTGAAACCTATTTCAAGCAGGCGCAGAGCCTTGGTTCTGCCGAGGCTGGCGCCAACTTGGAAGAGGTTGCCAATAAGCGTAAAGATGAAGCAATATTTGGAAAATAATTTTTTATAGACAAAACAGTACAATAAAAAGATGTTAGAAGAAACTTGTTCTTTGTGAAAAGCGCAAGGTGAAATCCGGGGTAGTAGCGACTACACCCGGATTTTGAATTTTAATGCCTGCTCTCTCTTTTCAATATGTCATTCCGAACAGCCATAGTGGAATCTCATTTCGGAATCCCGCCTCGATATTATCTAAAGCCAGAAATCCGTTTTCTGTCCCCTCCAGTTGTTTCTGAGTTTTATTCTTGCCGCCTATTTCAAAGCTATACATGCCGTCTACCAGAAAATCTACCTCCGAAGAATACGTAACCACATGTTTAACTCGCATTTGGCTAAAGAAGAACGTTTCCCGAATATTGCCGATATCCGTTTTGTCACCTCCTAGCGCATAGGCATAATTGGTGTTTCCCAAGTAAATCTTTTCGGGCTTGGCAAGCTGTTTGATGCCGGATGCTTCTTTATCAAGCAAAAGTAGCGCTTGCGCCTTTTTCAAATAGAAAAGGTAATTCAGCAGACTGACCCGGGTAGTTTCCAGTTCCTTGCTCAATGCCGAAATATTAGGGATGCAAGGTACCAGTTGAGAAAGTATGACGAATAGTTTCTTAATCCTGCCAATGGAATAATAATCAATTCTTTCGGTAGCAGGCAAGTCCACATCCAGAATAGTATTCAGCGTAGCCAGCAACTTTTCATGATAGAGAGGTTTGTCTTCACGATAAAAGGGGAAATAACCAAACGAAAGATAGTCTTTGAAAGCCGGCAAAGGTTTCAGCGCCCTGCTTATATCCCTTGCTGCCTCTACATGACGGTTTATTACATCCGCCAATGACAAGCAATCCGTCCGATAGTTATACTCCAGTTCAAGGAACTCACGGAAAGAAAGGCCGGGCAAGTGGAAAACGGCAGCTCGCCTTGATAAGTCAGCTTCTCCTTTATGGATTTCCAGCATGGAAGAACCGGTGAAGACTACTTTTAAGTCGGGATAGCTGTCGTAGATGTTTTTAATTTCGACAGACCAAGTAGGGTATTTATGCACTTCGTCCAAAAACAGAGCTTTACCACCCATTTTATGAAAATCGTCGGCTAAATCAAGCAAGGAGTGTGTAGTGAACCAAATATTGTCCAAAGAAACGTAGAGCACTTCGCCGCTATAGGTTGCACAGTTATTCTTGATATATTGCAGCAGCAAGGTTGTTTTGCCCGTTCCCCGTGCACCTGTTATGGCAACAAGCCGACTTTCCCAACGAATTTCATGATATAGGTAACGGATGAAATCGGTGGATGTACGTTCTATAAGCTGATAGAAGGTTTCAAAAAGCTGCCTCATAAGTTATGCGGAATTTAATTTCCTACAAAGATAAATTGTATTCTATAAAATACAAAATTATATCTAATTTGTTTTCTATAGAATACAACCACTTTTTCTTTTCTCTCTGATGAGGCCTTTTATTCCTTTATTTCTGCCAGCCACTCATGAAATCCATTATGCGGAGTATAGCGCAATACATATTCTTTGCTGCTATAGCTGATGACAAATTCGGTAGGGATTTGTTTGATATCCACTTCTGCCCTGGCCAGCCACAAAGTGCTATCCATAACATAGCGTCCTAATGCCAGCCCTTGCACCATCTGGCTTAGATGAAATGCAGACTGCTCATAGGCATACCACTTGCCATCATCTTCCCGATAGATGAATATCAAGCCGGTATTATCCAGTTCCCTTTCCAATAATGTCACTACCTCACACATAAACAGACCAGTTTATTAATCGTTTTTAATCAACATCATTTCATCGTCTGCACACAAGGCTACGAACCAGTTCATGGAGAGTAGGCGTTCCAAGTCCACTTCTACTTTTTCCAGCATTGCGCCATAGAAGGTACATACGTCTTTCAGTTTCAATGCCGCTTCACTGAGTTTCTTCAATAACTTGGCAGAACGATGGTAGGCGTACCAATGCCCTTCCTCTTCATACAAGTAAACCTCTGACTTACTGCATGACTCTTTATCCATAATTTCTAATAAGTTGATCATAGTATCTTTTTATTTAAATCATAAAAAATCTACCTTAGGTTTGTTCTCCTTTTAATTCGAAGGTTTGTCGCAGTCGCGTACACAGCGGATTTGGTTACCTTGGTTGTAATTAAAGCCTTCTCCCATTGTTATACGAATACCAGCTGTAAAGAACCATCCCGCACGATGATCGTAATAATATTTTGTTCTACAAACATCGCCATTCTGTAGCTTGCCCAAGTTACCCATCAATGTAAACTCACGCAGATTAGGAGTTCTCCATTTTCTCTCACCGTTTCTGACTTCAATTGATTCACATCCCAGATATGTTCGGGTTTTATGCTCTTTCAAATTTCTATAAGTAATAATACCTTTATCTTTCGGATGTGTTGACTCACCCTTCACCGGTATCCAGCTTCCACGCTGCTTATACTCATAATCATAGGTTACCTTATAGTCCACCTCACCTCCCGTTGCATTTCCCAGATTAGACGCAGGCGCATTGCCCGTATATATCTCGAAATACCCGGTTTCAGACAATTTATTATTACTCGGATTATTTTGTCCGTCAACATAATTCGGATCATTATAATGTTCTCCCAATTCTTCGCTCACAGTTCCTCTTCGAGCGTCAGTAGCGTTACTGTTTAAATAAGGTACACCGATAACATTTCCTTCAAGCTTTTTAAAATCTTGATAATCCCCTGTTACTGTACCCAAATTCCTTGCACAACGAATGTGCAAGTTTGTTTGATTAATACCCCACCCGGATCTTTCGGCAAGCGTACTATTAGATGTACTTTCTTCCGACCATATTATCTCAGCACTACCATCTTTATAAGTACTACTTTGATAATGTTTATACCCCCCGTTTCCTGCACTTTTAGTCTTATCAAAAGTGACCGGATAGTTGTTTGTATATTTAAAATTATACAGCCAAGCCTCTTCATTAATACCGGATTCGCCCACATATATAGCCTGATACTGATGCAATGCAGGAAGGTACCATTTCAGTTCTCCCTTCTCGATACTATAATTACCAGCCTTGGTCTTTCTATTTCGCTGCATACAAGCAATGTACGCCCGCTTATAGGAGTCATTCATACCATCTACTTCTGCTTTTTTATTCGCATCTATACTGGTATATCCGTTCTGTGAATGATTGATTATACTCCACTTATTGCCATCCACCATTTTCCATGTATTCTTCCATCCATAATCCTGATCAGTAGGAGTAGTAGACCCCCCTGAAGGTAATTGCCCGGATTCATTTACAGTTTCTATTCCATAAGCTGTGATCAGTCCATTATTAGTGTCCGTTGTATAGATAGTTTGAATGGAGCGTTGCGACAATATATATTTTGCACTTACAATGCTGCTCTCATGATCACTGCTAAAGGTGGTATTACAAACAATATACATTAAACGGTTAGGCTGATTCACAAAATGCTTCCATAGTGCGTTGTCTTCTTCAGGCAGAGATTTTACTCCCGCCGGTTTTTTATCATAATAAAATTCATCCACATAGCAGGTATAGGTAACCTTACCGTTTGTGAAAAGATTAGAGATATCCCTTGGATAAGTCTTACCCTTATCAGTATAATCTGCCTTTAAAGCATCCGAATGAGTTGCATAATAGAGATCATCCAACATATCGTCTACACTTTGAAGCTCAGTACTACCATCGCCCGGATATTCTTGTAAATCAGTACTTGCCTTCTTATTTCTCATTACATGTACCCAGTCCACATCTCGAACCTCAGTGCTGCTGCCATCGCTCATATCTAAAGAGGTGAAAGGAGTTTTCGCTATGCATCTGAAAGCCTCCCTGCCGCTACGCGCCTCTAATTCAGATTCAGAGAATGTCAACAATACATTTTCATAATGCGCATCCAGCGTATAGATATTATCTCCTTCGGTAAATAAGACTTCACCCGTAGCTCCGGGATTTTTCTCTTCATCCGTTTCTACTTCAAGCACAATATTATCTACTCCCGTCACCGTTACATTATAAGTGTATTTGGTATTTCTTTCACTGAAGAAATCATTAGCCTTATTACCTACATATCCCAAATGTATCTTATAGACTACATTTGCCGTTACTGTTTCATCCTGTCCATAATTTTTTGAATCAGCCGTTCCTTCATAAGTACCTGTAATCACCACATAGGTGCCATACTCTGGAGCACATGTAAAGCTACGATCCTTTACTTGATCACCATCTACATAAACTCCGTTAATAAACTCACCGGCAGGTTTATCCTTCACCTGCTTTTCGCGATCTTGATAATCACTTGCACTAGCAACCTTAACCTTTCTGTTTTCGGGCATATAGAAAGTAAAGGTATTTGCAGATATTGCAGTCAAATCCTGCTCGTTTTTCTTAAAAGAATGATAGAAACCGCCAGCATCATTCGAGGCATCCCAGTCACCATAGCTACTGCTCCGGTCTGCATCGTGTTCCACCACATATGTACTGGCGGGAGCATTCATGATGTACCATCTGCGGGCTTTGAATGCTGTACACTTACCGCCACTGGTTATATTAAAGGTAATGATGGAATCTAAACGACGCAATTTAATGATCTTTATTTCAGTTGTTTCCTGGGTTACAGTGTAAGAGCAAGCGCCCGACATTACCCAGGTCTGTCCCGGACGGTCCAACGGCTTGTTTCCCTGATTCAGCTCTATTTTCAAACTCTTAATTAAATCCTCTGCACCGGCAGTAGTAGTTGTGGCTATCCCATCCAGTTTGTTTTTTAATCCGGGATAGGCATCATCTTCTACATTGGCAAAAGCATATATTCCAACCTGCCCTGTAGGTATAGTTGCCATTACCCAATTATTCTCACCGGAGGGGTCAGACTGAGAACCTGTAGTGCCATTATTCAAATCACCACTCTTGTAATATTTGGAAAATGCCACCGACCCATTCGCATTGCATACAATGACATAGAGATTGTTTACAGCATAATCGGCCACCCTAGAAGTAACTACCTTATCCTGTTTCGGTGCAGAAAAGTTCAACTTGACATTCACCGGAATTCCAGACTCGACTTCACCTAAAGAACCGGCCCATTCTTCATCGCTACATGATACACTGCCCACTATCAGCATTGCCAATAGCATGTATTTAAACTTCATATATAAATAATGTGCGTTCATATCTCAAATTCTTTATATTTATTCGAAACTAGGAATATTCACAGTGCGCTCTGCAAAATCTTCTACTGTATAATAAAGCTTCTGCTCTGCAACTTTCTGAATATTGAATAGATAAGAATGGTTTCTAATCACATCCATTTTGTTCTGCGTAGTGGACTCTATAAAACGGATCTCTCCGGTTTTCTGCTGTCCTTGATAGGTATAACTCACAATCATATAAAGGTCATCATATCCATTGTCTTGTTCCGGCAAATAAATCCCATTTTCATAAGACTTATCAACACTCAAGTTCTTATATTCAATATTTATAGCTTTCGCATCCTTCGGGACTGAAGGAGTGGTATAATAACCATCATTACCAGGAATCTCATGTGAAACGCAAAAACCTTGATTCATCGCACCCTTTACACTGATGCCGGTAACCTTAAAGCCTTCAATACCCTTGCCTTCATTTATTAAAATACCTACTTTGGCTACTGCACGGTGTATCTTGCAATCCGCACTTATACTAGTTGTAAGAGTGACGTCGGTAGCCCCCCACATGGGGATTCTTCTATTAGAAATATTCCAAGGAGATGATGGATCACCATATTTATATACCAGATCATTGTAAAGAACAGTTTTAGCATCACCCTGTCCTTTCAGACTGTTAATATATGCAGTTATTGCCTGCTTTGAACCCAAGTTGGTTATGTTATTCTGTACCAAGTTGGCCAAAATTACTATCTCAACACTTGATACTCCTTCCGGTCTCATAAAGTTACCGTCCATGGTATAAGTTGTTGCACTTCCGGTAGTGTTGTTATTCTTGACAACGTCTGTTATCTCTACCTGGTCTAACAATCTATCACCACTAAATACCAGCATAAACAAATCATCCTTATCTATGACATTCTGTTCATCAGTGGTATAATCTAAATCACCATCGGCAACACGCGCACTCATTCCACCACTCCCCGAGAAAGCTATCTTCAAGTGCACCGACACTTGCCCATCGCTTGCATCGGGCATTTCCACGTTGTTTTCACACGAGGAGAGCCACATGCAGCCAAGAGATATTAATATATATGGTAACCACTTTTTCATCATCGTATCCTTTTATTATTATAATCCACTTATATCATTGAAACGTACCACCCAGTCATTGATAATGATGCGGGTATTGATCCATTTCATATTCTCATCCAAAAAGAAAGTCATGTTGTATTCGTCCTGTCGGTCCAGATATTCCTGCTGGGTCATCTCATGGCCTTCGGCTTCGGTGAGTAGCAGGTATTTTACCAACGGTATGGAAAGAACTGTTTCGTTGGTTTCCTTGTTGGTAATGGTAAGGCGCGGATTGTTTTCAACGACCAAGCGTCCCACCGTAACCTGGGCAATGGCTACACTGATATTGTCATCTTCCACTTCACGGCCTATAGCCCGGGCAGCCTTGCTACCCATCTCCGTGCTGCCCTGTGCGCGGTAATAAGGATAATATGTTAAAGTTTCATCTTCCAGCAGCTTGTTGTCATAGTTCATCAAACCGTTGTCGTCCGTAATTGTAAATTCAAAGTTATTAACATCCACTGTTACTCCATCCATTTGCTGGAGGATGAGGCGGATGGTATTGGTGTTCTTTACCAATGGCACAGTCACTACCTGCGTAGTTGCAGCTCGTGAGAAAGATTGTTTTGTCACTTCACCGTGCCACAGTGAGGACAATTTGCTGTTTACGATGGCGGTACCATCTTCTGCGCGACTATACATTCGCTCCATTCTGCATTGCAGGTCTTCCATAGATTCTCCTACACTGATCAAGGGAACAGAAAATGAAGCTTCATCATTGAGTCCTGCCCAAGTAATGAGGTGATAGTCACCCGGTTCCATATCCACACTCATGGAATATCCGTCTTCTTTCAGTTCATCACCCGCTTCTGTTTTCTGATATACCAAATTGCCGTTGTCATCAAAAGCATAAAGCGCAACTGCCCCCACCTCGCGTGAGAAAGCATCAGCATACTTCATATTGTAGTCGTACTTGAATTTTACCCTATATTCTACAGAGCAGTCTACATTCTCTTCATCGAGTATGCTGTCGCACGACACAACGGCACTTCCCAATGACATAGCCACCAATAGGCTGAAAGAGAATTGTCGGGCGAATGTTTTTACTGTTTTCATGCTTTTTTAGTTTTAAAATGTTCGAAATTTGAATGAAAGTTGGAGAGGAACTCTCCTCTCCAACTTAGAATTTTTATGATTAGAATTTAACGTTGTTTAAACGAACTTTCCAAGGAAGAAGGGTACCCTTCAACTTCAAGAATACACTTGCACCGTCTTCTTTATCACCGTCTTTCGGTATAATTGTTGAGCTACCTATGCCTGTAAAGCTTTCAATAGCTAAAGAGTAAATATTATTACGCATGATGGCATTTTTCATCAAACCGTCTGCAAAGTGTTCTATCGGAGCGTAGTAGTAGCAATAACCATCTGTATAAGTAATCAGCTTAGCTGCATCATAGCTAGGAACTGTGGCTTTCAATGCATCCAGTGAACGGTAATATTGACCATCATATTTATAGATTGTACCAACAGAATTGCCTTCGGCATCCAAAATTAGTCCTCTAAATATAATTGCTGTTACCATACCTTTCTTCTGCTGATCAGCTACAACTGAGTTTTCCAAGCAATAAGATAAGAGCGCATTGCCTTCTCCCAAAATTGTTTCGTCGCCCTTTTTAGGAAGATCGCTGAAATAGGTATCCTTATAAATATCTTTTGAGGCTTGCAAGTCGTTCGCAGTATTATAGAAATAAGCGCTTGCTCCGTTATCTGTCCACAAACCATCCGTCAACGCCACGGCATTTTTAGCTGCTGAGTTAGGATCAACCAGGTAATCATTACTTGTCAACACTCCAAAAGGAGTTGCTTTCCCCCAATCACTTCCATTAGCTATTTTATGTCTTACGGCATAAACTGTATTTGATAGATTTACCAAAGCATATTTATCCAGCTGAACTGACCAATCTTCTGTCGTGGTTACAGGGCTTCCATCATGTACATAAGTGAAATTTGTTACAGTAGGAGTAATAGGTGTATAAAGCTTGGCTGTCTTTAAGCTACCGTCGGCCAGTTTTCCCGCATGCTCTTCAGTTGTTTGTGTATATGTTTCTGTCACAGCTCCTTTTTTATATACCCAAATAGTCTGACCATTTGCGTCCACTGCTTTATTCAACAGAGTAATATAAGTGTAAGTACCATCATCATTCAGTAACCAACCATCTTCTGTTACAACATTATATGTAGTGACATTCGTTTCTACTCCATACTTATTACCATCCTTGGGTCTAAAAGTAATTTTAGAAACAACGCGCTCTACATCTATAGCCTGTTCTGTAGGAGTAGTAGAACTGGTAGATTTAACATCTACAATGACCTCATCTCTATTAGCCATCATAAAATGATCTCTATTATCACCTGTGACAACCTTAACGGCATCAGCATTTGATGCAGCAGTAGAAGTCTGGTAATTTATAATATAGCTATAGGCATCTGCCGGAGTAGGTTTAGTGTTTAGTTTAGTAACAATATCACCACAAGGATTCAAAACAACTAGCACTTTGTACTTTCCAGTTTCATTTAATTGGTACTGAGGTTCATATAAGCCCCCAGTTAATGTTACATTCTGTACATACTCTGCAACTCCCTCACTTTGACTTTCATTGGGAGCAATAATGATTACCGCATCCTTAATCGTTCCTTCATTAGCAGTTCCACCATGTACACCATCACCAACTTCATCATCTTTAGCATCGCGTGCCGAATTAGTAGATGCAGAAATTGACAGTGTCAAGTTCGCATTAGCCTTTTCAATAGGCTGTTGATTACCATTGTTTTCCACAATGTCATCATTTGTACATGCTACTAGCCCAGCGCATACAAGCATTCCTAGTAATAAACCCTTAATTGTATTACTTCCCCATAACATTGTTGATTATCAACACGATATACGCCATATTTTATTTTCAAGTAACAAAACAGTAACATATTCGGTGTTGTTATCATTTAGCGTAAATCCTTTGACCTGCAAATTTTGCTACAACAGAGTTTTTCATTTCTACTGCCACTACTACCACTCCCTATCACGAAACCCCGATAAGCAAACGGATTAAGTGCGTGGTGGTAGTACATTTCTACTACCACAAAAAAAGCCTACTACCACCACTTTTTTCGTGTTTCCTCAGCTCATTATCCGCTACGGTACGTTTTATTCCCGGCCATTCCCCAATAAGCCCCACGAGTAATCCATCATAAAAAGAATTATATATATAATGATTAGCCTTTCATACCTTATAGGTAAAGGTTTTCGACCTTTTATGTTCTATATCCCAACACTTGGGAGTTAACTCCATAGGCTTAGGATTTAAATCCAAGCACTTGGGATTTAAATCCCAAAGCTTGGGATATAGAACATAACGGTACAAAAACCCTTATTCTTTAAAGGAAAAGGGCTTAGTAAAAAGGCAGCGGTAGATTATTCCCCTTTCACCCCGTAATACTGGGAATAGCATTCACCGCCTCCAGCTTTTTTTCATTTATAATATCCGCATAGATCTGAGTCATCCTGATATCAGAATGCCCCAGCAATTTGCTGATGGTATAAAGCTCCGCCCCATACGTCAGCCCCAGCGTGGCGAAAGTGTGGCGGGCGACGTGGAATGTCACATTCTTGTTGATTCCCGCCCGGCACGCCCAACTTTTCAGAATCTTTGTAGTGTAAGAAGCATCCGGCAGTGTGGCAAATACGGTTCCTGTCCTATTCTCCGTGTTCGGCAACTGCTTCACTGCCTCGTTGCTGATGGGCAGATAGAGCAGATTTCCTGTTTTTTGTTGCACGATCTCTGCAATCATATTCCCCTTGCTGTCTTTTTGCAGATTTCTCCATGCCAACTGCTTGATGTCCGAGAAACGCAGTCCGCACAGGCAGGAGAACAGGAAAGCGCGTTTTACATCATTACGGTTGATGGACGTTTCAGCCAGTTTCCTCACCTCGTCAATGGTGAGAAAAGTTCTCCGTGGCTCGGCACGTTGCGGACGCATTTCGGGTTCCAGCTCTTTCATCGGGTTGGTGGCGATGATTCCCTCGCGGTGGGCTTTGTTGAGCAGTAAAGACAATATATTGAAGTAATTCCATTTCGTGCCTTGGGACAGTTTGCGGGTTTCCTTTTTGGAGATGTTACCTGATGCTTCAACCGAGTTCAGGTATTGGGCAAATCCATTCAGGAAATGCTTGTCGATGTTGCAAAATGGTATCTTGTTTCCTTTATACCTTATTATATGGTTCTTCAGGCTTTGCGTCAGCCTGCGGTAAGCCGGTTTCCTGCTTTCGGCAAAGTGGTCGATGTATTCCAAAAAATTCTCCTTTGCCTTGATGGTGGAAATTCTGAAACCATACTCATCGTTTTGCAATTCTACAATTCTCTTGGCCTTGATGGCATTTGCCAGTTGCAGGCATTGCCTGTTCTTTTCCTTATCTTCCCGGGTCTGTTCCGGCACGATGTATAGCCGCAGAAACTCATACTCTCTGCGTCCGCCGGCATAAAAGTCCAAGTATAGTGACTGGTTTCCATTTGAAATTCTCTTGGCCCGAAGCCTGATCGGTTCCTTTGCTTTCAGTTGTTTTTTCATATTCCTGCTAGAAATTTAATCGTTTATCACAAATATACGCTAATTCTTTTCGCAGGTAATAACAAAAGATTCACAAGAAGTGATCAGGAATCATACGGGTTCGACTTCATATATCAAATGAAGTTCCAGTGCATCTTCTATTTTACAAAGCGTTTCCAATGAAAGATTTTCTTTGCCACGCAATATTTTTGAAATATATTGTTGACTGCATCCCATTTTATCAGCAAGAGATTTTTGTGTCATTCCTAACACTTCCATCTTATCGAGCATTTTCATGGCTATCATTTGGGAATAACGCAGCCATGATCTGTTTTCCCGGCGGAATTTAGCTTCATCGCGCCAACGTGATGGCGTGGGCGATGCATGTGATTTCAGTTTTTCAGTCGTTGAGTTCATAAGCCCCTCCTTTTCGTTTATAGTTCTTTCAGATAATCAATAAAACTCTCATCATCAATAATATGTTCATTGAGTAAGAAATTTCTCACCTTTTCCATTTTTTGGAGTTCGGCTAACGTATGTTCACGTTCCTGCATCGTTGCAGTTAGTTTAATCGCTCCTCCTGTTATGATGTATATTCCTGATAATAGTTTTAAAGCATAAATTCTCAACCATGATGAATGTTTTTGTATGCCTTCCTTTAATCTTGCCTTTTCTTTGCCCAGCAACAGATCAACCGTTCTGCTATTCTCCAACGGACGAAACAAAGAATCAAGGTTTGCCTCAGGAGATATATCCATAATCAAGCATTGCATCCTTTCGCTTTCTTCAATCGTATCATAGATAGCCTTATTTACGTCTGTTATCTTAAAGTAAGATTGTAAATCAGTTAAATTTGCCTGGAAGAATGAACGTAACCATACAACATCGTTCCACTGATCAAACAAAGTGTAGAGAACATTGTCTGCTTCTCCATCATATCTTACCGCCCAAAGTCTGCCATCTTCCGTTATATCATCAAAAGTCATAATACATATCGTTTGTCACAAAGATATATAAAACTTTTAAGTTGTACAATCTTAAGTTGTATAATAGGTATGTATCATTAAAAAAACTCTTGGCCCGAAGCCTGATCGGTTCCTTTACCTGCCACTGCTTTTTTCATATTCCCACCGAATATTTTTCGTTCAACACAAATTTAGGTTCATTCCCTATAGGTAACAAACTAGTAACAACTACGTGCCAAGTTGAATGAAATACACCCTTGAGATGCTTTGAGATAGCACAAAAAGGCGCAAGAAGAGCGGATCTAGGCTACTTAATAGACTGAAACAGATCTTGAATATTTTAACGACTATCAAAGACGGGGCATCAGGGAGCAATTTTTTTCTTTCTTTTTTTGAAGAAAAGTGTGAGTGGTAATTCATGCAAAGCATAGGGTAATTCTTCATTCTTGAATGAAATACCCGTTTAAAAGCACTCAAAAAGCATTTTTCCGAAAACGCCGATCTATTTTGCCGAAAACACCAATTAAGACTTACCTTAAAAGACCTTTATCTTTGCAATGTCGACGAACAAGAATAGAAATTACGAAAAATAAAGAATTTACAAACTAAAAAACTTGAGATTATGAAGATTAAGGGTTTATTACTAGGGATGATGGCATGCGCTGCATTGGTGGCATGTACAAATGATGACATTGTGGATGAAAACGGCAATGTACCAGAGTTAAAAGGTAATGGTTATATAGCTGTAGAATTTGCTATGGCTGGTAACGGTACTGGCAGAGCTGCAAGTTTGGATGGTTTCACAAATGCAGATCCTGCTGAAGTTGAGGTGACATCAGCTACATTCTTTTTCTTAGGAGCTGATGGTAATAGTTGTGCTGATCCTTTTACTATTGAAGGGAATTTATTAACACCTTGGGTTGAAGGAACAAATGGAGATAACATTAATGAAACTTCTGCTCCGGTAATTGTAATGGAGAATCCGACAGCAACTCCTGCTTCTATTGTGGCTATTTTGAATCCAACCTCAATTATAAAGAATACAACAACATGGTATTCACTATCTGACTTGCAGGGTACGACTTTGGCGGCTGACTACAGAATCCTTACAGAAGGGAATTTTGTGATGTCTAACTCTGTATATATGGATGCTAATGGGAAAGCGGTTGTAGGTGCTCCTGTTTCAGCTAGCAATATTAAAGAATCAAAGGAAGCAGCAAAGGCTGATCCTAATCCAGTGAGAATACCTGTAGAAAGAGTTGTCGCTAAAGTTGATATGGTTGCTGGTGAAAACGTAATAGGATCAAATCCAGATCAAACTATTACCGGTAGCAATGCTACGACTATTACAGTAGCAGTTAAAGGTTGGTGGCTTGACAATACCAATCCTACTTCTTACCTGATTAAGAATATTGAATCTTACACTTATACCTGGAACTGGAATGATTTAACTAACAAACGTTCTTATTGGGCAACTTCTGCTGCCGGAACTTTGGAACACGCTTCTTACAACGATATGGATTTGAATGCTAAGTACTGTCTGGAAAACACTTCAGCGAACCATACTAAGATGGTTGTTGCCGCTGAACTGCAAATTAATGGTACAGCTACTACTTTGATTCAATGGCGTAACAACCTGTACACTGAAGATGGCTTCAAAACTCAGATAGCTAATTTGTCTGATGTTACCAAATATTTCATCTGCACAAATGAGGATGCTGGTGCAGGCGTAGACAAAATCTATGTTTCTTTAACAAAAGATAATTTGGAATTCGCTTACAATACCAATGATAATCCAAATGTTACAGACAAAGACTGGCAAGCTATTGTGAAAGTAAATGACAAAACTTCTCAAATTTATACTATTGCTACGGTAGGTGGTGAAAAGGTTGCAACACCAGTAAGTAAAGAAACAGTAAATGCTTCTTTTGCGAATATCGCAACATTCAAGATGTGGAATGGTGGTAAGACTTATTTCTTTACTGATATCGAACATAATGGTGACCTTTGCGGTATCGTGCGCAACCACCTTTATAACTTGACAATCAGTTCTATCACTGGTCTGGGTACTCCGGTTCCTAATCCTGATAAAGAGATTATTCCTGAGAAACCGACAGATGATGAAGAATCTTATATTGCTGCTAAAGTTGAAATCTTGAGCTATAAGGTTGTTTCTCAAAGTGTTGATTTGAACTAATTAAAAAATGATAATATTTAAGTGTGGAAGCCTTCGGGCTTCCCACTTCTTCCCTCTTTCTCTTTCAAAACAAACAAGCACTCCCCATACCGGTGTAAAGAGAGGTACGGATCCGGAAACACAACGTATGAATAAGTTTCCCACCAAAACAGAATATTCCCTGCAAGCATAAAACCCTTGCGGACACCATATATAAAGTAAGAAGAATAAAAAATAAAAACAATAATAATATGAAAGTACTGGCTTATATCGGAAAAATGAAGATGTGGACATTGATGCTGGCTACCATCAGTATCTCAATGACCTCTTGCGACGCCATCTTGGACGAAGAGGACGTGGATTGCTCTATAGAGTACCGTGTGGATTTCAAGTATGACAACAATATGAAGTTTGCCGATGCTTTCGCCAATGAAGTAACATCGGTAGTGCTTTATGCATTTGATGAAGATGGAAAGTTCGTCTACCAACGCACCGAAGAAGGAGACGTGCTGGCTGCCGATGATTATAATATGTTGGTGGAAGTGCAACCCGGTGATTATGACCTGGTGGCATGGGCCAAAGGAAAAGGCGATGAGACTTTCTCTATTCCAATATTGACGGAGGGGGTTTCTACCATCGAAGAACTGAACTGCAAGATGGACCGCATCTATAGCCGTGCCGCCGATGGAACAGCCGAGGTGCACAGTGATTTGCGTCCGTTATTCCACGGTCAGGTGCAGAGACAATCTTTCAGCCGTGCCGCTACCACACAGGTTGCCACCGTCAGGCTGACAAAGAACACGAACAATATCCGCATCGTGTTGCAGCATCTTTCCGGCGAAGCGGTAGACGTGGACAACTTCACTTTCACCATTGAAGATGAAAACGGCTTTATGAACTATGACAATAAGTTGCTTGACGATGAACCGCTGACTTACTACGCATGGCATACAGATTCCGGTACGGCCGAAATGGATGAAAGCGGTGCACGCACTACCACTTCGGTAAGTGTTGCCGTAGCCGAACTGACCGTAGGGCGTTTGGTAATGGAAAACAAACCTATACTGACCATTACCAATAAAGAAGGTGAAAAGGTGCTTTCCATCCCCCTGATAGACTACGCACTGCTAGTGAAAGGTTACTATAACCGTGAGATGACCGATCAGGAATATCTGGACCGCCAGGATGAGTACAACATGACTTTCTTCTTGGACGAAAACGATCAATGGGCAAGTTCTTCCATCATCATCAACTCATGGAAAGTGGTGCTCGATAACGTAGACCTTTAATCATCCTTTAAAAAGCAAAGCCTTATGAAAAAATGGTTATTACATATTATATATATAGGTGTGCTGGGTGTGCTTGCAGCTTCCTGTAGCAATTACCTCGATGGGGATACTCCATCGACTGCTACGGACAAGATCAGCGTCATCTTTACCTTGGCGATGAATGCTCCGGGTTCACGTGCCGTCATTACAGATGAAACGGGTAACAGCTATGAAAACCGGATTAATCCTGACGGACTTCAAGTGTTGTTCTATGATTCTGAAACAAGTGCCTGTCTGGGTAAAGTGGATAACATAGTAGTATTTCGCACAGAATCAGATAACATTTATCAGTTCATGGGTAATTTGGACATTGAAGATGCTGTGGATTATACGTTGGCTTCATGCAAGGTGATGGTTTTTGCCAATAGTAGTGAAGTGACAACAACAACCAATCCGACGAGTCTTACTTTCGATTATAATGCTGATAGCTTTAAGAATGAAAGTGTGAATATCCCGATGTGGGGAGTCGCCTCATACACTAATCTGCGTTTGGCTCCGGGTACTAATACCGATTTGGGTATCATTTACTTACTACGTGCTATGGCGAAAGTCGAAGTGACTTTGTCTGATGAGGCAGCAGCCGAATTTAATTTGACAGGTGTCAGCCTGAATAAATATAATGAGAAAGGATATTGCTTGCCAGTGAATGCTGCCAGTGTTACGAAAACAGATATGGCATGGCAGAATGCAGCAGGTGACGAAGGCTTGTTCAATGGCTACTCTGCTCCACAGAATAGCACTTTGACCTTTAAGTCTGACGGTATAAATGATTATATCCTGTATTTGCCGGAATATAAGAACACAGATAATTCCGCATGTATGACTGTGGCTTTAACGGATAAAGGAGGTAATCAGGTTCAGCTTAGCGAGCCTTATCTTTATTTCAAAAGCTATGAAACGGATCAGGTATTTGATGTAGTTCGCAACCGTCATTACAGGTATATTATTAATAAGGTGGAAAACGGAGGAGTATTAGAATTGACTTATACCGTTTCTCCATGGAACAGTAATGAAGAAATTTGGGATTACACAGAGACTGTAACCGTAAAAGAAGAAGGAACCATAAAATGGACTGATGGTAGTTGTAATATAAGGAATGAAGCAGAAGTATATATGATATATGCAACAATTGCAGAGTGCACATTTACTATAGACACTCCCGTGGGTAGTACGTGGTATGCATCTTTGATCCCGGTCAGCGGCAGTTATGATGCTTTTGCTTTCGAAGGCGAAGCATCGGGCGAAGTGGGAAAACCGGCGACACTGAGAATAAGGACCACGCAAGATGATGTGACCGAGAATAGCATGGCGGAGCTCCAGATTGTGGTTAGGACAATTGATGGCCGTACCATTGTAGTCAACAATCTATTGGGAGAGTCTAGCACTAAAAGCAGATATACATTAGTTCAATCTAAATAAAAAGATAAGGGTATGAAGAAATATATATCATATTTGATAAGCATCTGGCTGTTGACAACCATCTTGGCTGCTTGTACTGATGAGACCACAAATTTCATTGTTCAAGATGATCAAAGCGTGTTGACATTACAGCTTTCCAGTAAAACATTGGCAACCCGTGCTGTAATTGGTACCGAGGCCGGTGAAGATGCTTGGAATGAAAATGTAATAAAAAGTGTGGACTGCTTTTTCTATCCTAATGGAAAGACCAATGAAGCGGCTGTTTTTTCTGCTACCGGGCTTGTTGTTGGTACTGCTATAGGCCAGGCAACTGTTTCCATTAAGATACCGAATGATAAAATAGAAGCATTGTTTGGAACAGGGAGCACTTGCAAAGCGTATGCTGTCGTTAACAGGCCTGCGGCATCTGCTTTGGGAACGGATACTTCCATACCCGGACTAAAGAAAACGATTATTGAAGCCGAAGGATTTGCCACACAGGGCAGTTTGGTCACTGCACAAGAATCGTTTGTGATGGACGGAGAGCAGGAGATAAGTTTGTCGTCAGACCGGAAAACGGTGAGCGGAAATATTGATCTGTATCGTGCGGCTTCCAAGATTTCTTTGTTTATTACCAAAGTTGAAAAGACCATAACCGATGAAGCCGGAAATGAGTGGACTTCTCAACCGGATAATATGAAGGTGTTCTTTCATAACGGAGTGAAGAAAGCGCATGTAGATGTCAGTGCAAACGGATGTGCCTATACGGTACAACCAGAGGACTATTTCAATTTTTCATTGAGTGGAGAGACCAGAGGGTTTACAGCGGTACCTGTTGAGAATGGTAATACAGAATATTATAAACATGCTCCTTTCTATTCTTATTCTTCGGACTGGAACAATGACGAAGAACATGAAGCCTATCTCACGCTGGTAGTGCCTTGGAAGAAGAGTGGGGAAAGCGAATTCAAGTCTTGTTATTATCAAGTTCCCATTAATGTGACGAACAAGAAGTTTGAACGCAATAATTATTATAAGATAAAGCTGTCTGTAGGCATCTTGGGTGATTTTGAGCCTGATACTTCGGTTGAACTAAATCCCAGTTATATTATTGTGGATTGGGGAAGTGGGGAAGTGACGGCTGATATCAAGGAATATCGTTATCTGGTGGTGGATAAGAATTATGTGGTGATGGATAATGTAAATGAGGTTAGTATACCTTTCTTGACTAGCCATGAGGCAGAGATAGTGAATGTAAAGGTTACACGGCCTGTATTGAATCCTGAGAATGCTGCCGATATGCTAATAACATCAGGATATACTTGTGAGATTAGAGATGGTGAGATATATTATTATAAAAAGCTGGTAAATACAAATCGTGAGGATTATGTTCCATATACCATTACTTTTACTATAAAACATAAGGATATGCTCAATATAAAGGAAGATATTACGATTATGCAATATCCAGCATTGTATGTAATAGCAGATAAGAATAATGGTGGAAATATTGTAAATGATAGGAATACTGACCCCGATGATAAGGGTTATGTATATGTATATGGGAATCAATTATATTCTGGTGGTGATTGGCAGGTTGTTCGTGGCTGTTACGATGGTGGTAGCAGTAGTAATAAAAACCCTAATATGTACATAATCAATACTTCCGCTTTTGATTCGGGAAGTAGTTATATAATAGGAGATGCACGTAGTGAAACAGCTGTAACGGGCAGTAGTTTAGGATTATCTAACTCTTATAATAGAAAAACATTGCAATATTATTACCCCACGAATACAGAAGGTAATAATGCTAAAAATATTATTGCTCCTAAATTTAGAATAGCATCTTCTTATGGAAAATGTGGTAGTGCAATTTCTTTGTCAGATGCGAAAAAAAGATGTGCTGCATATCAAGAAGATGGTTATCCTGCGGGGCGTTGGCGAATACCAACAACTGCTGAGTTAAAATACATTGCTCAATTATCTAGTGAGAAAAAAATTCCTCATCTGTTTTCTAATGAGGGATATTATTGGACTGCAACGGGAAGATGCCGATATTATACTAATGGAACTGTATCTGAATCTACAGATACAAACGATTCTTATGTCCGTTGTGTCTACGATGAATGGTATTGGACTGACACCGTAGATAAAGGTACCTTTACTTGGGGAGACAGACAAAGATAAAAACTTGTAAACAGAGATACGATATGAAAAAGATATTATTCGGAATATTTGTTTTGTTGCTGTCTGCTTGCAGTAATGAAGAGATAGTAGAGTTTCCTCAATCAGAGGAAGGGGATACAGTGGAACTGACAATGAGTGTTAATGTTCCGGAAGTTTCATCTGCCCGTAGCTTTGGCGAGACGGCAACTATAACCTCTCTATATCTGATAGCTTTCAACAAGCAAGGTTATTTGGTAGAATCTGCACAAGCAACAGATTTTCAAACAAAGGATGGTGAAACCTCTTTTAAAGTGACATTGCATCAGACTCCCAATAAGCGCATCATCCATTTCATTGCCAATTATGAGATAGGAGATCTTGCTTATGGCTCTGAAAGCGAGATAGTAGGTAGGATGACCGTTTCGGGTAATCAAGACGCTTATTGGCAACGAGTAGAACTTGAATCGGGTATTGCAAATGATGAGGTAACAACAAGGAAAATGAAGCGTGTCCCTTTGCTGCGTAACTTTGCAAAGATAACAGCCAGCGCAAATCTGTCAAATTTCACATTACAGGGTTTTGCAGTGGTCAATACATTAAGTAAAGGTACGGTTGCTCCTTATAATACCAATGGAGGAGGTTTTGCAAATTTCATATCAGATGGTGGAGCTTGCCTTTCTTATGATGCTATAACGTCACAAGGTTATACAGGGCTTGTGCCTGGTGATGCAACCATAAACAGTGAACTTCCTGCCGAGGGTGCTTTCCAAACTACACCTTATTATATGTACGAGCGCAAGCATCCGGGTGATAACACCACAACCTATATATTGCTGAAAGGAAGCTATAGGAATGGAGCATCTACTTATTATAAACTGGATATGGTATATAAGAACGCTGATGGTGTATTGACTTATTATAACCTGCTGCGTAACTTCCAGTATACAGTTACTATAAATAGTGTAATAGGAGATGGATATAGCACCATTGAAGAGGCAGCGGCGCAACCGGCAAATAATAACTTCTCCGGTTCCGTTCTCACAAAAAGTTTGTTGAATATATCAGATGGATATGAACGTCTGCTGGTCAGTTTTACAGATACGACTTTGGTTAATACAGATAAAATAACATTGAAGTATAAGTATATACCGAATATTAATAGTACCAATACCGATAATGATGCAGTTGATTTGGATCTGGTAAAACAGGGTGAGGTGATAGGTGATGTAAATAAACTGACAGGAGAGGATTCTCAGGGATATCGTTCTATTGAAATTACTCCTAACGAGCCTAGTGACTTGACTCGGACACAAACAGTTACTTTGATAGGCGGCAGTTTGAGTCGTGATGTGACTTTTACTCTTCGTATGGAACAGAGAATGGAGGTGTCTTGCTCTCCGACAAGTGTTAGCGATATAGTGGGGATGCCTGTTGATGTATCTATTAAAATACCCAACGGATTGTCTGAAACTCTTTTCCCTTTGACTTTTTTGATAGAAGCGGAGGCTTTGAGCTTTTATCCCGATGCTGGGCAGGACTATATGCCGGTAAAGGTTGGTGCGTCCATTGTTCCGTCAAAGAATGGCGCTTCGTCTTTCGGATTTGAAAAAGAATTGACTTATGATGATTATAAGGAGATTCCCACTCAAGGTGGAAATAAAGAAATTGTATGTCATTTCTTGACCAATAAAGAGGAAAGTGCTTCTAACGTATATGTGTATAACAAATATTTTAATTTGGGAGAAGCGGGCTTTGCTAATGTACGTACGACTACTATAACCATACCTAGAAATAATTTGAGGGCTAATAACGAGTATAGCGGTGTAAAGGTTTATATTGATAGCAATTGTACTACAACAGTCGATAATAATCCGACATGTTCTTTTGTATGGTATAATGGAGGATGGTCAGGCTATAATCGAATGAATGATAAATTGACTTTAAAATTTCCGGAAACAGTAACCACATTATATTTTAAATCCTCAACAGGGAAAGTTGCTTCTATTTCGGTTGCTAAATTGATGAGTGTTGTGAGTAGTGGTAATGTGACATTAGAGTTTCAATGACAATAAAAAAAGGAAACTAAAAAGGAATACATATTATGAGCAATTTACTAGAAATCATGGACCGCGAATCATGCAGTAAATCCGAAGTTTACCTGTATGAAGAACAAGGACATTGGTACGCCTACCATCGTTCCGCCAAGGCGTTGAAGAAATTCAGCGAGGCGGCATTGAAACTGAAAGAAGTATGCACCTTCTATGGTGCAATGCTGGAGAAAGTAGAAGTGGACTTGGAACGTCTACTCTCCATGAACTGGTTCGTTGCCTTGTGCGCGGACGATGAAATGATGCTGATTAAAAACGATTAATAAACTGATCTGTTTATGTGTGAGGTAGTGACCATATTGGAAAGGGAACTGGATAATACCGGCCTGATATACATCTATCGGGAAAACGACGGGAAGTGGTATGCCTATGAGCAGTCTGCATTCTATCTGAGTCAGATGGTGCAAGGGGTATCTATAGGGCGTTTTGTCATGGATAGTACCCTATGGCTTGCCAGAGCAGAAGTAGACATCAAACAAGTCCCTACCGAATTTGTCATCAGCTATAGCAGCAAAGAATATGTATTGCGCTATACTCCGCATAATGGATTTCATGAGTGGCTGGCAGAAATAAAGGAGTAAAATAGGATGCAGCGTAGAATGATAAATCGAGAAGTTTTTCTAATTTTGTATTTTGATAATCAATAAGATATAGAACATGAAACATAGATTTACCATTCTGGCTGCATTATTGCTTTTACTCTCTGCCTGTGGTGGGAAGAAGCAAGATACTGCCGCCACTGCCGATGAAAAGAAAACGCCAACATTTACGTTGCCGGAAGTCCCCGTCATGCTGCAATCGCCCGAAGACCGGATGAACTTTGTGGTGCAGCATTACTGGGATAATTTCGATTTTAAAGATACTGCCTATATTCACCTGCCGGACGTAACGGAGCAGGCTATAGTAGATTATCTGGACTTATTGGTACGCGTGCCGATCACCCTTTCAGATACTTGCCTGGTGCAGACAATGCAGACGGCTTCACAAGAAGAAAAGATGTTCAGCTATTTTGTAGAAACCCTCCGCAGATACTTGTTTGATCCCAATTCTCCTATCCGCAATGAGTTGCTGTATGAACCTATAGGACGGTTCCTTGCCACTTCCTCCTTGGCAGATGAGGCTGCCCGTAGCCGTGCGCAGCACGATTTGAAACTGATAAGCATGAACAGGGTGGGGACTGTTGCTGCCGACTTTGTCTATACTCTTCCTTCGGGAGCACAGAAACGGATGCATGATATTCGCAGCCCGTATACCTTATTATTATTCTATAATCCCGATTGTCATGGTTGTGCCGAAACATTGGCGGCAATGAAGGCATCGCCTGTGCTGAATGATCCCCGCATCATGCAGCAGGTGAAGATACTTGCTTTCTATCCCGATGAAGACCGGGAAGTGTGGGCGCAGCATCAGGAAGTGATTCCTGCCGCATGGATCAATAGCTATGATAAGGATTTGACCGTGCTTACCAAGGAGCTGTATGACCTGAAAGCAATGCCAACCCTTTATCTTTTGGATAAGGATAAAAAAGTGTTGCTCAAGGATGTAGCGGTGGGAGAGATAGAATATTATTTTCAAAATAAATCGCTCTAACTCATTGTGGTATAAAAGATAATGCATATCTTTGCACCCGCTAAGTGAAAATTTTATATATCAAAAAAATCTAAGAATTATGTATTTAGATCCAGTTAAGAAACAAGAGATCTTTGAAAAGTACGGAAAGTCTAACACTGATACTGGCTCACCTGAAGCGCAGATAGCATTGTTTTCATACCGTATTTCTCACCTGACTGAGCACCTGAAGCTCAACAGAAAAGATTATAGTACTGAAAGAGCTTTGACAACTTTGGTAGGTAAGCGTCGTGCATTGCTGAACTACTTGAAGGATCGTGATATCGAAAGATATCGTGCTATCGTTAAAGCACTTGGATTACGTAAGTAATCAAGCTATTGTAGAGGACTTAAAAAGCCGCTTTCCTTTTGGGGAGGCGGCTTTTTTTATGAAGTTACTATTCCTTAGTGGGATAGTGCAAGTTTGCCTCTGTCATGTTTTCTAGTACTTCATGCAGGTATTTTGCTGATTCCCATTTAGCCATAGGCAGATCATGAAGCAAGTAATTGCCACAGTCTTTAGGCGCTGTTCCGGGCACTTCTCCTTCATACTCGGCTACAAAGCGGAAGGTTTCTTGCATCAGTTCTACGATGTCTTTGGATTCCAGGTCGCCTTTCATCAACAGGTAATTGCCGGTGAGGCATCCCATCGGGCCCCAATAGACTATCTTATCAGCCCACACGGGGTGATTGCGCAGATAAGTCGCTGCCAGGTGTTCAATGGTATGCAATGCGCCTTGACCCAGCGCCGGTTCACGGTTGGGTTCTTTCATGCGGATGTCGAATGTGGTGACTACTTCGCCGCCCACTTCATCTTTTCTGGATACATAAATGCCACGCAGCAAACGGATGTGGTCAATGGTAAAACTAGGGATTGTTTTCATATATTTCTTCTTTTATAAATTAGCGGGTAATGAGGATAGGAAGGTGTGGGTAACCTCAAAAGAACGGTCGGCTATCGTTTCCCAGAAATTAGTGTACTGTTCCCAATGGTTATCTGCTCCCGGGGTGTCGCTGATGATGCGGAAACTGATGAACGGCACCTTATATATATGGCAAATCTGGGCAATAGCTCCCGATTCCATATCTACTGCCAGTCCTTCATGGAATTTTTCCTTGATCTCATTCAACTCGGAACGGTCTGTGATAAACTTGTCGCCACTACAGATCAGTCCTCCGTGGATGGCGGTAGGGGTATCCAGTGACATGGCGCAATCAAACAAAGTCTTGTTTCCCTCAAAGCGGGCGGGTAGTCCCTGTATTTGTCCGTACACGTTGCCTTCGCCACACCATACATCGTGATATGCAATCTGTTGGCTTACTACTACATCCATAACTTTCAGGCAGGTGTCTATGCCGCCTGCCACTCCGGTACTGATTACACAGTGGGGCTGGAAGTTGCGGATCAACTCTACGGCACCGGCAGCAGCATTCACTTTGCCTATACCGCATTTCATCAAAATAATAGTATTGTTCCTGATGGTGCCTTCCGTATATTGGAAAGGACCTTCCGTGTACTCTTTCTTGTCCTCAAGCAGTTGTGCTACCTGTTTCTGCTCGGAACCCATAGCCGTTATAATTCCTATTTTCATAATTCAACTTTATTTATGGATGCAAATGTACGCATTTTATCAGAGTATATCGTATCTTTGCAGCGTTAATAAACAGATATACTTATGAACTTATTTAAAAGAATACTACCTGATATAGTAGTAGTTATCCTCTTTGCTGTCATTTCATTCGTTTACTTTTTCCCGGCAGTGACAGAGGGACGTATCCTTTCGCAACATGACTCGGTGGCTGGTATCGGCGCCGGTGAGGAGGCGAAAGAGTATTTGGAACGCACCGGAGAACGTACACGCTGGACCAATTCTATTTTCGGCGGTATGCCTACTTATCAGATGGCGCCCAGTTATCATTCCACAGATACATTGAAAGGGGTGGAAAATCTGTATCATCTTTATCTTCCTACTTATGTGTGGTATGTATTTGTCATGTTGCTGGGATTCTATATATTGCTTCGCGCTTTTGACTTTTCAGTCTGGCTGTCTGCTTTGGGAGCTATCGTGTGGGCATTTTCTTCCTATTTCTTCATTATTATTGCTGCCGGGCATATCTGGAAGTTTGTTACTCTGGCTTATATTCCGCCAACCATAGCGGGTATGGTATTGACATATAGAGGGAAATACCTTTTGGGAGGTTTGCTGACTGCTGTTTTCGTGGCTTTGCAGATTGTATCAAACCACGTGCAGATGAGTTATTACTTCCTGTTCGTAATGCTGTTTATGGCAGTGGCTTTTGGAGTCATGGCTTATCAGAAGAAGGAGATGCCGAAGTTCCTGAAAGCTACGGGAGTATTGGCGCTTGCCGGTATTTTGGGAGTTTGCATCAATCTTTCCAATCTGTATCACACGTATGAGTATAGCAAGGAAACCATGCGTGGAAAGAGCGAGTTGGTAAAACCGGATAGCCATAACCAGACCAAAAGCGGATTGGAACGCGACTATATCACCCAGTGGAGTTACGGCATCGGTGAAACATTCTCATTGCTTGTCCCCAATGTGAAAGGGGGCGCGTCTGTGCCGTTGGCTGCCAATGAGAAGGCAATGGAAAAGGCGAATCCGATGTACAATAGCATTTATAGCCAGATAGGGCAATATTGGGGAGAGCAGCCCGGTACGTCCGGTCCGGTTTATGTGGGTGCATTTGTGATGTTCCTGTTTATATTGGGGCTGTTTATAGTAAAAGGTCCGATGAAATGGGCGCTTTTGGGTGCTACCCTTTTGTCTGTCCTCTTGTCTTGGGGAAAGAACTTTATGGGCTTTACAGACTTTTTTCTGGATTATATTCCGATGTATGATAAATTCCGTGCGGTTTCTTCTATCTTGGTGATTGCCGAGTTTACCATCCCCCTGCTTGCCCTGCTTGCATTGAAGGAAGTGATTGCCCGTCCGCAGTTAATAAAAGAACAGGCAAAGGCATTCTATATCAGTCTGGGGCTGACGGGTGGCGTTGCATTATTGTTTGCGGTGGCTCCCGGATTCTTTTTCCCGTCTTATGTTTCCAGCATGGAAATGCAGGCTTTGCAGGGTATTCCGGGCGACCAGTTGGCACCGTTGCTTGCTAATTTGGAGGAGGTGCGAAAGAGCATATTTACTTCGGATGCATGGCGCAGTTTCTTTATTATTATCATAGGTGCAGCTCTTCTGTGGATGTATGGAATGGGTAAACTGAAAGCTAAAGTGGTGATCGGCGCACTGATTGTGTTGTGCATTGTGGATATGTGGAGCGTCAACAAACGCTACTTGTATGACGAGCAGTTTGTAGAGAAGACCCAACAGGAGAATAGCTTTAAACCTACGGAAACCGATAAGGCGATCTTGGCGGATAAGACTTTGGATTTCCGTGTATTGAACCTGGCTGGTAATACTTTTAATGAGAATAATACTTCTTACTGGCATAAAAGCATTGGCGGATACCATGCCGCCAAGTTGCGCCGCTATCAGGAAATGATAGAGGAACATATCAGTCCCGAAATGAATGCCGTGTTTAAAGCGGTTTCGGAAGCCGGTGGCGATATGCAGAAAGTAGACCCCACCGCATTCCCTGTGCTGAATATGCTGAATACCCGTTATTTCATTTTCCCGCTGCAAGGCGGACAAACCGTGCCGATGCAAAACCCGTACACACTGGGCAATGCTTGGTTTGTGAATGAAGTGCAGTATGTGAACAATGCTAATGAGGAGATAGATGCATTGCACACTATAAACCCGGCACAGACAGCAGTGGTAGATAAGAAATTCAGTGAACAGGTGAAGCAGGCTGCTACCCCCGATTCACTGAGCACTATCACACTGACTGCCTATGAACCCAATGACCTGAAATATGAAGTAGATTCTAAAACAGGCGGAACGGTGGTGTTCTCTGAAATCTATTATCCCGGTTGGCAGGCGTACATTGACGGAGTGGAAGCTCCGCATGGAAGGGCCGATTATATTCTTCGTGCCATGAATGTGCCGGCAGGGAAGCACGTTGTTGAGTTTAAGTTCGATCCCAAGTCGTTGCATGTTACTGAAACGGTAGCATTTATTGCTTTGGGCGTATTGGCACTTGTCTTATTATTATTCATTTTCCTGCAAGTCAAGAAATATAAAAAATAGTTCAAAGAAAAAATCCTTTTAGCTTTCGTAAACAGCAAATAAGCTTTATATTTGCGGTATAATCAGTTTATTATGAAGCTAAGGGGATTTTTTCTACTCATCTTTTTGTCCTGTTTGGGCTCTGTTTATGCGCAACAGGATGTGAAACATATTACGGATAGTTTATCGAATCTACTCCATAAAACTCCGGAAAATGATTTGCAAAGGAGGTCTGAGTTATTGACGCACCTTTGCATGGTAAATGATATTCATGGGCGCTCGCTCAATAAGTATGTCCTGCCTCTTTATGAATGTGCTTTAAAAGCCGATGATCAGGTGGGCTTAGAGTATGCTTTAGGTTATTTGATTGATTATTATATCCCTCAAAACTCTGATTCCGTCGCTTATTATCTGGATGTCACCAAGAATAAGCTGAAAGGTGAAAGAGCTCTTTCCCGTTACCATTATTACCGCTTGCAAGCGAGAGCCTACAATGAAATAGATAAAAGGCTGGAACAGGAAGCCGTAACGGCCGATTCTGTAGAGAATCAATTAATGAATCGGGAAGGGGCAATGTCTCCCTATGAACGGATGGAATGGAATATCCTGATTGGAGATATATTGATAACCAAAGGTGCCACCTATAATATACAGAAGAAGTGCATCAAATATTATAAAAGGGCTTTGGAGATAGGGGAGGGATTGCCATTCGAAAATGCATATTCTTATATGGGATATGCCATGGGTAATTTGGCAAATATGTATATGTCCAATGAGGCCGATGAATATGGAAACGAGGCTGCCAAGCTACTGTTTAAACGGCTCGAGAATATTGATAAGTATGAACAGTTATGGAAAGACTATCCTTTTCTGAAATTTACGAATGCGCGTTTGTCATGCTATATTTTGCTGATAACCTTGCCGCAAATCATAGGACAGGAGCAGGCAAAGCATTATATGGACTTATATACCCAAGCCATCCATAAAATGTCCGATGATGAAGTCGAATTGTATGGCTTTAAAGATTCGTATTTTGTAACATCCGCTTATTTCTATCAGCGGATAGGAGATTACAAACGTGCTATTGAATGTGTGGATTCCTCTATCGTCAGTGCAAGGGAGAACCATTTATTTAACCAGTTGCCGGAAAGGTTGCTTTGGAAAGCACAGACTTTGCGGCAATATGGGAAACTGGACGAGTCGCTGGATGTATATGAGCAATATGTGGAAACTTATGATTCTATTTTCACTGTTACATCACAGAAACGTTTGGATGAAATAGAAGCCAGCTACGGCATGGAGCGCGTTAAAGCCGAAAATGCGGAGATGAAACTCAAAAGCCATCAGACCGGTACTATATGGGGCACAGTTGTGTTGGCATTGGTATTCTTGATTTTTATATATTGGCTCAGAAACTCCAGAAAAGAAAAACATATGCTGCGAAAAGAAATGGAACTTCAAAAGGATGTATTGGCTGCCGAGGAAAAGGCTTTGGCAGGCGAGCAGATGAAGGCTTCATTTATCCAGTCTGTGGTGCGGGAACTGCGCACTCCGTTGAGCGCCATCAACAGTGCTACCGAATTGATTTTGGATGAGAATCTGGATGCTGCCTGCAAAGCAGAATTGGCCCCGATTGTAAAATCAAATACCCTGCATCTCAATTCCCTGGTGGACTATATGCTGGAGGTTTCTGAGTTGGATAGCGGTTTGTCACGTGGAGAGGAAGAAATGGAACCTGCCAATATCAGTGATATATGCCGGATGGAAATAAAACGTATCAGTGAACGTGAACCAAAACCGGAGGTGACTTATCATTTTGACTTGCCGGATGATGATCATTGTTTAATCAATCTTCATAAGCGCTACTTTACGATGATGCTGTATGCCTTAGTGAGCAATGCCCATAAATTTACCGAACAGGGAACTGTCACCATTTGCTGCAAGGTGCTGGATGATTACTTTGAATTCAGCATTGCAGACAGTGGAAAAGGAATACCTGAAAATAAACGTGAATGGATCTTTGAACGATTTACAAAGATAGATCCTTATTCTTCGGGAACCGGCTTGGGACTGTACTTGTGCAGGCTGATTACTGATAGAGTAAAAGGCAAGATATGGCTGGATACTACCTATACCGGTGGCGCTAAGTTTGTTTTCACCATGCCTTGCAGCAAATATTGTTGATTATTTATAGAGAAGGCGCAATACAAACCAAGCATGGTGCATGATGGTGCTGGTCATACCATAATGTTTTGCCATGATGCGGAATCGCTCTTTCAGAGAGGCTTTTTGATTTTGGGTGGTCATGCCCTCATTTAAGTAATCTATGATGGTGAGGTGGGTATTGTGTAATACCTTTGCTTTCTTCATTATGCGTATGCACCAATCAAAATCGGCGGAGAAGCGATATTGCAAATCATAAGGTTCCACCCGGTCGCGGCGGGCAAAGAAGGCTTGGTGGCATACCAGCATTCCTTTCTTGAAACTTTTCCATGTGAGCTTTTCGGGCGCGGAAAGGCGGCGCATATGCAGGAAGTGTCCCTCGCTGTCCACTATTTCCGTTTCTCCGTAAAGCACATCGGGGAGTTCCGTTCCGGTGATGGAATGCACCATCTGTTGCAGGGTATCATCCTCGTGCAGTCCGTCTCCGGCATTTAGGAAACAGATATAATCGCCTGTTGCCAGTTTTATGCCCTTGTTCATGGCATCATACAAACCTTTATCGGGTTCGCTGACGACTGTATGGATATGCTCTTTATATTTCTGGATAATGTCCAGCGTGCCATCTGTCGATCCTCCGTCCACAATAATGTATTCCGTATTTTTATAGGTCTGTGTGACAATGCTTTGTATGGTATCTTCCAGTACCTTTGCGGCATTGTAGGTAACGGTGATAATAGAGAATTTGGGATGGAGGTGGGTGTTATGCATGATTTCCTGTAATCTTGTTATAGATATCAATGTATTTCTTGGCAATGATGCTTTCCGAATAGCTGGATACTGCTTTACGGCAAGCCTCCTCGCTAAGGCTTTCATATTCTCCTTCCTCGGTCAATGCCCAGTGAATGCCGTTTGCCAAATCTTTGGCGGACTTGTACTCGGCTACATATCCATTGTGCAGGTGGTCAATCATTTGCGGTATGCCGCCTACATTAAAACCTACACAGGGAATGCCGCATGCCATGGCTTCTACAATGGTATTGGGCAGGTTGTCTTGCAGGGAGGGGGTGACGTACAAATCTACCGCATTGTATATATCTACCAGTTCCTTTTCATTGCTCACATAGTTCATGGGATAGATAGGGAAAGGGAACAGGGAAGCGTATTGCTCTGCCTGGCTTCCAAAGACCACCACTCCCAACTCTTTGCTAAAATCAGGATATAAAGAAGCTATTTGCTTACATGCTGATACCAGGTAGTCAATGCCTTTTCTTTTGTCGGTGATCTTCACTGATCCGAACAGCAATAACTTTTTATCTAGTGGAAGATGGCATTTTTCTCTTGCCTGTTGCTTGTTGCGAGGCTTGAATAAATTGGTGTTGATGGCGTTGGGTATGTTGGTGATGGTTTGCCCTTTTATCAGGTCACTCTTTTTTGCCAGTGATTCCAGCCAGCGGCTGCAAGCCACAAAGGTGATTTGTGCCCCTTCAAACAAATCCTTCTTCTTTTGGAAAGTACGATAGGAAAGGTCTTTTTTACCTCCTTTATAAAGTTGGGGGCAGTTATAGCACTGGGTGCTGTACTTATCACAATCTCCGGCATAATGGCAAATGCCCGTAAATGGCCACATATCGTGCATTGTCCATACGATGGGTTTGCCGGACTGGATAATGCGGCGAATGTCCGTCAGGGAAAGCATCCCCTGATTGATCCAGTGCAAGTGAATGACATCGGCTTGGGTAAACTCAGGCAATGCAGTGATGTTTGTTCCTGTATTGGCTATATCCACGGCAAACAGGTTATGTTTTTTAAAGTGGTTTGCCTGCCAGATTACAATGCGTTCCCAAATGAATTGCCACACTTTCCACCATGATTTCTTTAGTTCAACGACACTAATCTGGTCGGTCTGCTTGTCTCGCACAAGCATTTTCGCCTTTATTCCGTTGTTTTTTAAAGCCTCCATAAGGCGGTTGGCAGCAATCGCGGCCCCTCCTATTCGCTCAGACGTATTGATGATAAGTACTCTCATGTGCATAAAAGTTTATGCAAATGTACGTTTTTTGGCGGATATTCGGGATACATTCAGCAAGCTTTCTGCTATTTCACCGGAAAAGATTTCCAGATTGAAACGTTCTTCTGCCAACTTTCGGGCATTGGCGCCCATTCTCCGTGCTTCTTCGGGGTGGTCGGCTATGCGGCGGATGGCGTTGATCCATCCTTCCACATCATTGTATTCTACGGTGATGCCTATTTCCTCCTTGTCAATATCCATTTCAAAGCTCGGATTGCGGGAACAGATGACGGGGATGCCCAATGCAAAGGCTTCCACCAATGTGGTAAGCCCCACGGTGTAAGGAAAGTCCATGCAGCAGATGACGATACAACTTTTGCGTGCCACTTTCTGCGCCAGCAGGTAGGGAATGACTCCCTCCGTGTAATGGATCTGCACGGATGGGGGGAGGCAGAAGCTGTCAATGATTTGCTTGTAGTTTATGCCGCCGTTGGTGGGGGCGATATATAAGTCCAATTCTTCTTCTGTGGCACAAAATGCTTGTAGCAAGGTGGTTACATCTCTATTCTCTTTTCCGGTAGAGATAAAACCTTCGGGTTTACGGTCCGGCATTTCTTGCAGGAGATGATCGTAGAAAGCCAGGTCCGGTCCCCAATGGATGAGTTGAAGTTTCTTTTCGGGCACTTTTCCGGTTGCCAGTGAGTCTTTAATCAGTTTCTTGCTGAACAGGAACATATGGTCTATTCCTTTATAAAAGAAGCGGGAGATACGTTCCCTTATCTTATGGGTTGAAACTCTTAACGCCGTGTGATGCCAAATGACGATGGGTTTACGGTAGATTCCCAAGGCTCTGAGCAGGATGATGAATTCCAGTCCGCGGAAAGAAGTGCCGTATAATACGTCGTATGATTCTTTACAGCATAGGATTTCTTTGGTTACATAAAGCATTAATTTCCAGCGTTCGGCGATATATTTATGTTTATGCATTACTGACCGAATCCCGTATTTCTCCAATAAAGGAAGTCCATACAGGATGTGCCCCGGAAACTTATATTCTTTCCATTCCTCATAGCTTTCCCGGGTGAGGCGGGTATGATAAAAATAGATGGTAAGCGGGTTTACCGGTGTTGGTTTCTTTTCAGCCATTTGTTTATTCTGTTTTTTATAGCTTGGGTAATAATTGAAAAGTTGCCGTATCTCAGGTTCAGGAACAGTTCTTCAAAAGAACGTCCTACCTTGATCCAGGGATGTCCCCAGCCCATAATGCGGTAGACGGATTTTTTATATTCCACGTTTTCAATGACATAACGGGGATGTTTGAGGGGGAATTCCACTTCATGCCGTTTCATGGTGAAGATGCGGCGGTAGCCTTTGGGCAGTGTATGAACAGAACCGGCAAAGTGCGTAGAGTCTGCCGTAGCTCCCAGGTTATTAATCATATTGCGGGTAGGAACAATAGCCAGTCCCGAATTGAAAAGCATGGAAGCGTGGAAGATGGTTTCGTAATAAGCCTTATTATTCTCTTTGTGGCGTTGGCACATGTAAATAAAGTCTTTACGGAATTTCCGTTCTTTTATAAGCTGCTCTAATTGCTGCATGTTGAACTTGTCTTCCAGAAAAGTATAATGTTCGTCCCATTGGTCAATTACTCTTTTCCAGCTTGCCCATCCCCAGATGGAGAAGGTAGTGGCAAAGAAGTAATCATAAGGTACATCCGGGGTGATTTCTTCGTTGTTGAAACCGGCAATCATGGTGATGCGGGTATCGTTTTCGTATTTATCCAGCATTTCCTTGCAGAATGCGAAAAATGATACGGACGGCACATCGTCATCTTCCAGCACGATACATTTATCGACCATCGAAAACGCCCATTTCTGCGAGATGTATTCAGAGGGGTCGCAACCGTAATTCTTTTCCTGATACAGGCGGTGCACTTCGCATTCCCAGTCTATCTGTTTCACCACTTCGCGGCAGGCCTTTATGCCGGGCAGGTCGCGTTCACCACGCGGTCCGTCCTGATACAGGAACAGCTTGGAGGGGCGGGCGTTTCTGACTTGTTCAAACACCTGCGACAGTTGTTGCGGGCGGTTGAAGAACAGAATGAGTACGGGGACATCTACAAGGGCTGGTTTCATGGTTTCTGAATCAATTCAGGGTGAATATAAATAGCATGAATTTTCTGTTTCTCTTTGGGAGGAATATCCATATAATTTTTATACAAGTCTTTCAGGTAGGCATCCGGATTGGCAGGTGCCTTGAACCGTTTTCCTTCAAAAGTAATTTCTGATATCGGGAATACGGAATCTTTGCGGTGCATAATGCCGTATCCGTTATTTATTAGTACGTTGGACAGATAAATATCTTTTTTGTAAATCATACAAAGGATACTCCAGATAAGTCTGAATATCCAGTACTTGGCTCCAAAATAGAAAAATTCGGCAAAGGAACGTAACGAATAATAGTGCTGTGTATGCAGGATGGAATAACTTTTGGCAATTCCTTTAGTCAGTTTTTTCACCCATGACTTGGGCACACTGGGATAGTCAATAAAAGGAAAGATATCGACGAACAATCCCTTTTGATAGTCGGCATTGAAGTTATCGCCAAATTCCACATACATGGAGTTCAAATCGCGTACCTTTATAATCGGTTCCTTGCTGGAAGGATCGCTTTCTGGAGTTTGCAGGAATAAGCCTTTGGATAACTCGGCAGGAGCTACCTTTATGAATTTTTGCATATCTGCCAGTGGCATACCTATATCTATATCATCATCCCAAGGAATAAAACCATTGTGCCGTATAGCGCCCAACAGCGTACCGCCATCCAGCCAGTAAGTAATCTGATGTTTCTGACAGATGCGGTCTATTTCTTCCAATATAGAGAGTTGCTTTAACTGGCATGCTCTCAGGTTACCGGCTACATAGGAAGATAGGAATTCATTTTTCATACTTCATTTCTTTTTACGTCAATCACTTGTCCTGTAAATTCGGAAATGAGTGACTGGATAGTGGCTACTGCTACTTTCTCTGCAGATAACAAGGAATCTTCGGGTTCTGTTCCGAAGTTCTTTACGCGCATAGGGGTCTTGGTACGCTCGGGATTGATACAGTTGACGCTGATTCCGAAGGGCTCCCATTCTTGCGCAATAGCTTGTACAAAGTTTACAATAGCTGCTTTCGTAGACGAATAGATGCTATAGAAGGCTCTGCCACGGGTATAAGAACTGGAGGTGAAAAAGATCAGTTTCCCTTTGCTCTCTTTCAGATATTGATAGGCTTCCATGGCTACGTTGATTGTACCCATGTAGTTGGTATTCACGGCATTGCAGATGGTTTGGTAATCGGTACTCATCAGCGGTTCTTTGTTTAGAACACCGGCGGTATTGATTATATAATCTATTTTATGGGTCTGCGCGAATACGCTTCTCAAGGCCTCTGCTACTTGCTCTTTATTTCCTACATCAACTCCGTTCATGCTGCGTGAGAAGCAGAATACCTTGGCTTTTTTTTCTTGCAACAAGCTGGCAATATGTTCGCCTATTCCATAGCTTCCTCCGAAAATGACGGCAACTTTGTCCTTTAGTTGGTTTTCTTCTATAAGAACTTCATTTAGTTCGCTTTTGCGCAGTTGGAAGAATTTGTCCAGCAGATAAGTATCTTCTTTATACGTTAGTTTCATGTTACTTTCTTCTCCCATAACTACATATACAGGTACCTCAGGAAGATATTTCACAACCACCCCACAATCGTCGGTTACTCTGAAATTCTCGTCCTCTAGTGCCACTTCATAGGCGCGACTGATGGTTTCCAGATGGAATGCCTGTGGTGTTTGCCCGCGTTTCAATCTGGAACGGTCGGGAATTTGGTGAATGAAGTCTCCATTTACTTCTATAATGGTATCGGTAGCGGGCATGGCCACATCAATGGCAGCATACGTTTGCAGTGCCGTAATGACATCATTCAAGATGCGCTGGCTTACTAACGGACGTACAGCATCATGAAAAATCAAGTTGACGTCACTGCCCTCATACGCCTTGATGGCGGAGAGGCTGGAGTGATACCTTTCCTGTCCTCCTTTCAGTATCTTTTTTACTTTCTTCCATCCGTTTTTGATAATGATAGACTCGAAATCTGAGATATAAAAAGGATTGGAGACAATGGCAATTTCATCAATATGCGGATTACTTTCAAATGTATCTATGGTATGCTCAACTACCATTTTACCTGCTACCTTGAAAAACTGTTTTGGGGTAGACAACCCTAAACGACTGCCTATACCTCCTGCCAATATAATTGCGATGTTTCTTCTCATTTCTTTTGTTTATTGGGAGACTATGCAAAAGTAATAATTATAAGCGATGTTATTTATATTTGCCTCAAATTTTAAATAGGAATAGACTTAATAACTTGAATCGCTATTATTTTTTTATTATGTAATGCAGACTTTCCCGGAAGGTCACGGAACGGCTCAGCCACATGATTGCTGTATAGAGCAGGGCGGCAATGAGGATTTTACTTATTATCAGGAGATAGAGATTAGTAATACCGATAGTAATATAATATGCGGCGGCCATGACCCCTGCAGCAATAACGGCAAAGGGAAGAACATCTTTCAAAGCCATAAACAGGCTTAACCGGATTTCCCGCCATACAAAGTAATGCCACACCAGCAGCCAGCAGATATTAATCGCTACATAAATGGAAATCATAGTCCGGATGCCATAAGGATAGAGCAAAAGCATGGTGACTAACTGGATGATTCCCAGGCAGATGGTATTCCACATATATATATTCGATTTTCCTTTGCTGATAATCAAATTGGAATAAAGGTTGGTCACCGGGATAAAGGCGCCGCCAATGCATAGCAGTTGCAGGATGGAAGCACTGGGCAACCATTTGTCTGTAATGGAGAGAATAATCAGTTCAGGAGCTATCAATGATAGCCCCAGCATAGCGGGAAAGGATATGAAAGCAGTGAAGCGTAGCATCTTGCGGAATGCTCTTTGTTGGCGTTCCCTGTCATCAGACAGGGTGGAAAGAACGGGTTGCGCCACACTGTTCACTGTGCCCGAAACCACCGAATATCCCATAGAATTCCATTTATTGGCTTGCGTGAAGTAACCAACTTCTTGTCCGGAGTAGAACTTGCCTAAGATAACAGTGAGAATATTGTTGTTTATATGATTGAAAATGTTGGTAGCCAATAGTTTGCTGCTAAATGACAACATTCCTTTCAGCGGTCTGAAATCGAAAGAAAGGGTAGGACGCCAGGGGGAGAAACGCCAATAGCAGATATTGACAGTTCCTACATAGACGATGCTCTGTGTGGCAATACCCCAGTAAGCAAAACCTAGAAACGCCATTGTTACGCCGATAGTGCCGGAGGCAATCAGTCCGATGGTTACGGCTATTGCCTTTTGCTTCACCATCAGGTTACGGAACAGGTAGGCACTGTGGGCAATCCCCAGGCTGGCAATAAAGAATCCCAGAAAAGAGTATCGTGCCAAAGCGGTCAGTTGGGGCGTGTTATAGAATTGGGCAATCAGTGGGGCGCAAAAGAATAGAATAAGATAAAGGCAGGCGCTCAATCCGGTGCTGAACCAGAACACGGCGTTATAGTCTTTGTGGGAAATTTCGCGTTTATTCGCCAGTGCGGCAATGAATCCGCTTTCTTGTAGTGATCCGGCTATCAGTGAGAAAATAGAAAGCATTCCCACCATACCATAATCATCGGGAGTAAGAATGCGGGAGAGGAAGATCCCGAAAAAAAGATTCAGCAATTGCTGCACACCATTGCTCAGTCCGCCCCAAAAGAGGCCTTTTGCTGTCTTTTCTTTTAGGGATTGTTCTGCCATAGTTCTTATTTATTTCAAAAAGCTGTGTCAAAACAAAAAATAGCTATCATTTTGCTGTAGGGGCAGATTGAATCTGCCCGATAATAATTTGTTTTGTGCATTCGGGCGGATTCAATCCGCCCCTACGGTAAACAATTTGATAGTTATTTTAGAGTTTTGACACACCCTCTTGGTTAGATCAGTATTATTTCACTTCACTACCCGGCTTCACCTCTCTCAATAAAGAAGTCACCGCCAGTGAACCGTCAAAGTTCTCGGCACTCAGAATCATACCTTCACTTACCAATCCGTTCTTGAACTGGCGCGGAGCCAAGTTGGCAATGAAAAGTACTTGCTTGCCTACCAATTCTTCCGGCTGATAATGCTGGGCGATACCACTTACAATGGTACGGTTCTCCAGTCCGTCAGCGATCTTGAATTTCAGCAATTTCTTCATCTTGGGCACTACTTCACATTCCAGTACCGTTCCTACGCGAATATCCAATTTCTCAAATTCATCGAAAGAGATAGTCGGTTTGATAGGATTAGCTTTGTAGCTGGCAGCTTCATTGGCTTTCTTGGTAGCCAACAGCTTGTCTACCTGTGCCTGGATAGTTTCATCCTCTATCTTTTCAAACAACAATTCGGCTTTGCCCAACTGGTGACCTTCGGGAAGCAGGTCGGTACGTCCCAACTGATCCCATTCAAAATCTTTCATATTCAGCATTTGGCGAAGTTTCTCGCTGCTGAACGGCAGGAACGGTTCAAAAGCAATAGCCAGATTGGCAACCAGTTGCAATGCGATATTCAGAATCGTTGCTACGCGATCCATATCCGTCTTGGCAAGCTTCCAAGGTTCTGTGTCAGCCAGATATTTGTTACCGATGCGTGCCAGATTCATGGCTTCTTTCTGTGCATCGCGGAATTTGAAGACATTAAGCAGCTTTTCTACTTCCGCCTTTACATCAGCAAATTCTTTTAATGTTTCCTGGTCGTAGTCGGTCAAATTTCCGTGTGCGGGAACCTTGCCGTCAAAATACTTCTGAGTCAGCACTAAAGCGCGGTTTACAAAGTTTCCATAAACGGCTACCAACTCATTATTATTGCGTGCCTGGAAGTCTTTCCAGGTAAAGTCATTATCTTTTGTTTCGGGTGCATTGGCTGTCAATACATAGCGCAGCACATCCTGTTTACCGGGGAAATCCTGCAAATATTCGTGCAACCACACCGCCCAGTTGCGTGATGTTGAAATCTTATCGCCTTCCAGGTTCAGGAACTCGTTGCTCGGTACGTTGTCCGGCAAGATATAGCTGCCTTCTGCTTTCAGCATGGCAGGGAATACGATGCAATGGAATACGATATTATCTTTTCCGATAAAATGAACCAAGCGGGTTTCGGGATCTTTCCACCAAGTTTCCCAACTGTCGGGAAGCAGTTCTTTGGTATTCGAGATGTATCCGATAGGGGCATCAAACCATACATAAAGCACTTTTCCTTCCGCACCTTCTACGGGAACGGGGATACCCCAGTCCAGGTCGCGGCTCACGGCGCGGGGTTGCAGACCCATATCCAGCCAACTCTTGCACTGTCCGTACACATTGGGACGCCATTCCTTATGGTCTTCCAAGATCCATTGGCGCAACCATCCTTCGTGTTTATCCAGCGGCAGATACCAGTGTTTGGTTTCGCGCATCACCGGTTGGCTTCCGCTGATGGCACTTTTCGGATTAATCAGATCGGTGGGAGAAAGTGATGTTCCGCACTTTTCGCACTGGTCGCCGTATGCGCCTTCTGCATGGCAGTGAGGGCATTCGCCGGTAATGTAGCGGTCGGCAAGGAACTGATGAACTTCCTCGTCATAATATTGCATGGAAGTCTTTTCAATGAACTCACCTTTGTCATACAGGGTTTTGAAGAACTCCGAAGCCAGTTCGTGGTGCGTCTTTGATGTGGTACGCGAGTAAACATCAAAGGAAACGCCAAATTCCTTGAATGATTCTTTAATCAGTGTATGATAGCGGTCTACCACATCCTGCGGAGTAATTCCTTCTTTCTTTGCACGGATCGTGATGGGCACTCCGTGTTCGTCAGAGCCTCCTATAAAAAGAACATCTTCTTTTTTCAGACGTAGATAACGTACATAAATGTCAGCAGGAACATATACACCTGCTAAGTGTCCTATGTGCACCGGTCCGTTGGCGTATGGCAGCGCCGAGGTGACGGTGGTTCTTTTGAATTTCTTTTCCATGTATATTGTGTTTTTTGAATTTTCTGAATGTAACGTGCAAAGGTAGTGATTTTTAGGGAGTAATTGGGAATAATGGGGAATATTTCTTTTCCACAACAGGGTATTGCTGTTTATAAGGGATAAATCATTTTTTGAGATCGTGGTCTGATACAGACACGATACTTTCACTTATAACTGTCTGCGAAAAATGAATTTTCACAGAAACAAATGTTACATAGTATAAAGAGGCAGCATGCGATAATGTTTTTACTTTTTCTTATTTTTTAGTGCTCTCAATTTCACCTTTGTCGGTAAGGTCCTTAACAATCCTACCTATTGATTCTTTTTCTTCATAACCTTTATACCCATATCCTTTTTCGGAATAGAACAGGCATATTCTTTCTTTTTTTGAGTCGTATAACATATATTCAAATCTTCGCAAGAAAGGGGCGGATATAATATTCTCTTTGACAGTGTTACTCAAATTTAGATCGGCCGCCACCCCTTTGATGACTATGTCATTTATTTTAAGTGCTTGCAGCAATACACCTTGATTGCGGAAATAGATACGATCTGTAAGATAAGGTATGAAAGAGTCTTTAAAAGCAAAGGCAGAATAATATATATAATTATCTCCCTCATAATTTAATTCAATGCATTTGCTCCGTCCCGTATCAAATAAGAAAGTTTGGCTGGTCGAATCGTCCAGACACATATCTATATATAGATTTGAATGATTATTGTTGATCTTTAAATCAAGTATCTGGTCATATCCTTTGGCGAAAGGCAGGAGATTCTCTGTCGTATCAGCTAGCATGAGGCATTTATTCTCAAAATCAAATAGCCAATTCTTTTTTCTTATATCTTGATTCCCCAAGACCCCGTCGTAGCCTTTGTAGTCAAGAATGCTCGGAGCTATCATGCCGTATTTATCCAAACATACTTCGCAATCGGATATTTTTGTTCCTTGGATATATAAATCCAGATTGGTAAAACAGGCCGAATCCGCAGGGGCGGCAGTGTCATGCCTCATGGGGGTGCATGGTCTTCGTTCTATATTGCTTATGTTTAGTCGTTTGGTGGCTCTATAACTCATTACAGTTTTGTCTGCACCTGTATCATACGCAAATTGAAATGTTTTGCCGTTAATAGTGACGGGAATCACTATTATAAAGTTATCATTCATTTCATAAGCACACTTTGTTGTAGTCGAAAAATTGCAACTTGAAAGTGTAAGCGATAATAATGTGATATAGAATAATATTTTCATAATAATATTTTCTTTGATACTTAGTCCGAAATAAACAATCTCTTATTTAAATACTCTTTGGAATTTAGATACCCTACTCATTTACTTTTTATTTAATTCTCTTTCGTTGTCCATACTCCGCGCCAGTCATTGGGGAATCTTTTGGATAGGTTTCATTTTAAATAAGACAAGAACATCATTGTCGTCCGTGTACAAACTATCAATCATATTGCTGATTTCCGGCTTCATCTTAACTCCTGCCTTCTCGCGATTCTCTTTCAGGTAAGACAAGGAGGAGGCTGATGCGTAACCAATAAAGTAATCTCCATAACTGCCTAGTACGGTGGTAAATAACAAATCATTCTCTGCTTTCATCGTATAAATGTTAAAGGATAAGATTTCTCTTGTCACTTTGTCGTAGTAACTATAAAAGTCATCATTGGCTTCCTCTGTTATGGTTTTAAACAGGAGAAAGCGGTTGCTGGATAGGACAGGAGGACTTACATGTATGGAGTTATAATAGTACCCTCCTTTGTGGTTCGCTTTTAATGCTTTTAATTTATCCAAGTCAAAGTGGTTCTCCCATTTTGAATAATCCAGATGGAATTGATGTACCAGGGTGTCTCCTGCAAATTTATAAACATCAGATGTGTAGGGAGGTGTGTAATATACTTGCTTGCCATTCGTGCTAAAGCTTGGAAGTGAAAAGTGGGGGATATAATTTTCACCTTCTTTATATACTCCTCCCCGTACATTCAGTGCGGAATCCGTATAGATGATATTGTAATTGTTTATTTCTTCTAATTGAGGATTCTCACATGTTCGGTTCACTCCAAAAGCTATTAAATTGGGATTTATCACTTTGAAATTCTGATAACTTCTGATTGCCATTTGCTCTGTGCGCAAAAACTCCCCATCTAGTGTGAAATAGAATATTTTCTTTATAAATGTGTCATAAACAAGTAGTTGTTTCCTGAATGGATCAATAGTCATTGATTCCGGTTGAAAAAACTCTCCCGGTCCGTTTCCTCTTTTCCCCACTTTATGGATGAACTTTCCTTGCATGTCAAAAATGTAGATCATATTTGTTTCCACGTCGTGGATAAAGATCCGGTCTTCATAGATGCTGGCATTTTGGTATTGTCCCATCAGAGAATTCTCGGAGCTTTCTAAAGGAATATATTTGAAATCTTCAAATATATCGGAAACTTTCATTCCTTCGGTAGGGGGAGGTACAGTTATCGTTACGGCATTCTCTGCATTCATTGCAAAACTAATAGTGTCACGCAAATCTGACACTTTTAGTCTTGCATCAATATCGTTATTCTTTTGGGAATTACATCCGGTTAGAATGATCAATCCGGCTATATAAACTATTCTTTTTATATTCATTTTGTACCTAAAATATATTGGTTCCCCCTGCACATCTGTTATTTCACTTTAGTGGCAGTGCATTGTTCATTTCTTTAATGTTCCGCCACAAGCACGAATTTATAATCATACTTTTTGCTCAAAGGCTTTTCAACCGAGTACTCTTTTGTTTTTGTGCCTTTAGGTGACAATAAACTTCCCAATGACTTCGAGACGGTGAATTTGCCATCACATGCGTCTGTTGTCATTTCGTAAGTTTTTTCAGAGCAGAAGATAATTGTATTCTTCTTGGTGTATTGGGAATCGGCGAGCAGTTTCTGCAAGTTCAGGTAAGTTGCCAGCCTTGCACTGTCGGGCACAGCGAGAATGTGTTTATACCCGGACTTCCATACCTTGTCCAGTTCCGTGGACTTAATTTCAGCGTCATAGTCTGATACAGACACGATACTTTTACTTACAACTGTCTGCGAAAATGCATTTTCACAGAAACATACGCTACACAGTATAAAGAGGCAGCATGCAATAATGTCTTTACTTTTTCTCATTTTATTCTAGTTTTTATGGTGAGTTTATTATTATCTTCTATAAATACTCCTGAGAAATGGAAGATCCTATCCTTTCCCTGTTTTTATTTATTTAATTCTCTGAAAAAGGTTGCTTTTCCGTAATCGGTAGCTTTCGGAGAGTAGAGGATACTGGATCACTAGAAAAGTGAGTGATATAGCTGTAACAGCCACTTTCACCAGATAAATTTTCTGACTGCGTTCTTTACTCATATTGTTTTAAAGGTTTTAGTTTGAAAAGCACCAATACACTGTTGTCATCATCATTCAGCTTTTCTATCATTTCCATATTTTCCTTTTTCCCTTTCACTAATCCTTGTTTGCAGGCATCATATAGTGCTCGTAATGTAGGAACATCTACTATTCCTATAATATAATCGCCATGGCAGGATAATACATAATCATAAATGAAATCCACATCGGAAGCTATCCCTCGGAAAGATATGCTACGGTTGGTATTTTTATCATAATAAGCATAAAACTCATTTGTTACATCAGGAACATGAGTTTTAAACCAAAAAAAATCTTTGGTTTCTACCGATTCAGGTAATACATAAGTGGAAGAAAGCATATATCTGACTATGTCCTTAGAATCATGCAATTCGTTTATTTTGCAGGTGTCAATAACGTTCTCAAAACGACTATAATCCAAATGGTATTTTAAACTGATCGTTGAAGAAGAAATGGAATAGAAATCATTCATAAACATGGGATTATATAATATATTTGCAGCAGAAGCAGGAAATACAGGAGATAAACAGTTGGAATATACATTGTCGTCATATTCATATCCGCCTCCGGCTATTTGCAGAAGAGAGTCTAGCTGAATGATTCTATATGAATCCCATTTTCCAAGATGCTCATTCCCTATGTTTTTGTGATTGGAAACCAGAATCCTGTTTGGTGATATGACACTGAAGTAGCCGTCAAGAATCATAGGTACATCTCTATTAAATAAAAGTGTTCCATCTAAAGAGAAATAATTCATTTTTCTTTTGCCTTGGTCATACACTAATATACGATTCTTGTATGGATCAATCGTGAATCCATATAGTAGAGTTGTAAATTCACCTGGACCGCCACCTTTTTGTCCTATTTTAGATAGAAATTTTCCTGATTTATTATATATATATACCATGCTCGTTTCCACGTCATGTATATATATATTGTTACCGTAGAAAACGATTTTCTGGATCATACCCATTAGAGACTCAACTTTTGTTTCTAGTGGTATGTACCTATATTCCTCTATTATATCCGATGCATTTACAAGAGGTAATGGCTCTTCTACCTTGATGTTTGTACCATTTTCTACTGACAAAGACAGTATAGAAGTTTCATCTGAAATGTCGAAGAAGAAACTATTTAATGGTTTATTACCATTATAACTGCATCCTGTTATTAATACCGTGAGTAAAAAGAATAATATTTTTCTCATAACAACATAATTAAATTCGATAAAAAATGTGTGAGCAGTCCACTAATATTGTATTTAGACATTCCTATGTCTTGAGATAAATGCGTGGTCATTTAAATATTTGATACTTTTTTTCAGCCATACACATAAGGCTGAAGCAGCAACAAAAGATTAGTAGTAAAGTGTTTTTCATATTGATTGTGCTTTTAGTTTCTACAAAGCTAGTGTGAAATGTGTTTGGTTGTTGCTTTAAAACCGTTACAATATTCGTGAAAACCGTTACATTTTACTTGGTTGCAATTTCTGTTCTTCGATGAAATGGGCGTTTTTTACATGTTGAATATAAGTTGGAACGTTTCTTCCGCCATGTTTTTCTTCAATCTGCTTTTGCGGGTACGGAGTGTTCCTGCCGGTGTCCTCATGCAATATACCAGTGTGCGGCTCCGGTGTTTTAAACAGGATAAGATGCAATAATAAATATCGTCTTTACTCATTTCCGGATATACGGTGGTGAGGTTGGTAATAAATTCCTCAAAGTGAGTGTCTAATGCCTGATATAGCAGTTCCTGATCGGCTGGCTTTATATAGTTTCCGGGAGTAATTCGTTTTTCGGCTTCCTCTAGTTTCTCTTTCCATGGCGAAGTGCTGAATGAACGGATTCCCGCTTGCAGTTTTTCTTTTCTAAACGTGCGTACTGTATCTCTGATTGAGATTTCTTCTCCCAGTTTTTCCTCCAGATAGTAGTTTATGATTTGGGTATGATCATTAAAATTTAATTGTTCCAGTCTCAGAAGCTCTTCTTTGTGCTTATTTCTTAGATATTGATAGAAGCTGAAACCTCCTGAAAGAAAGATCGTGATGATGAATCCAATAACCCAGTATCTTTCTTCTTCCTTATCCTTCATTTCTTTTTTCTGTAATTTTAAAGCATACTCTGTACTCAACGTTTGTATTTCTTGATATTGGTGCAGAGTTTCAATGGAATCCCGATAAATCTTAAAAGAATCATTATAGGTATATGCCATAGAGTGGTTTTGTATTTTTTTCTCTATTTCATAAAGAAGTTCGTAACTGCTCGTTTTAGTATATATATTGTCTGATTGGCAGGCTTCGAGTAAGTATTGTCTGGCTGAATCGGCTTCATTCCTTAGATAAAGTAGTTTGCCTTTTAAGTATAAGTTGCTTCCTTCCCTGTCTATCTTGTTTGAAGTGGTGATGAGTTGTTCTGCTTTGATTGTATCTCCTTTATATAAATAAACAAGGCTCATGTTGCTTAGTGTAAGTGCTTCCCAATAACTATTTTGAGCCAATCTGCTAATATCCAATGCTTTTTGATGATATGCCAATGCACTATCGTTTTCTTCTTTAGAAAGAAATGCTGCTGCTATACCCCGGTAAGGAAAAAACAGAAGTGAAGGGTCATTCAACATTTGGGTAGCCTTGAGGCAATTCCGATACATATTCATGGCATCATCATAAAGATCTTGGTTATAATAACATTCTCCCAAATTAAAATAAATCTGCATTTGCAGTTTGTTAGGCATGTGGGAAGGCATTTTCTCCATGGCTTTTAAAAAGGCATTGATGGCCTTTGCATCCTGATTGGTATCCCGATATACAGATCCCAGATAAAAGTAGCTTTTGGTGGCTTTTATATCTTTGCTCTTTTTGCCATAGTATTCCACAGCTATTTGTATCAGCGAATCACTGGTGTGGAGCAGACTGTTTTTATCCCAGGCCTGTGTATAGAGCAGGGCATAGTCCGCCTGTGTTCTTCCACGCAGGGAAGAGGGATTCTTAATACTTTGCAACAGAATCAAGGCACTGTCGGGCTGCGTTTCCATGCACGCCTCGGCTGCCGTAAGGATGTTTTTTGTCCTTTGGTCGTCTCCTCTAAGGTTGCATCCAGCCAAACCGAATAGGAATATGCATGCTAATATCTCGAATATGGGTATAATCGAGTTTGTAATGGCTGGTATTTTGTTTCTATGTTTGGTCTTTATATTCATCAGAAAATAAGTTGTTTCCTATTATAAATAGAATTAAGAATGCAAATACCCTACCCGCCTCTTTATATTTTGGGCGTTAAAAATAACTAAGACTATACTCCGGACTGATTTTAGCCGATGATTAGAGTGGTTTCTTTTTATCTTTCCACATAATATGCACATTGTGGTGGTTCACCTCTTTCACCCTCTCTGCAAAACCTTTGTCCATGAGCTTTTACGGGTGAAGGGTGCTCGAGAATCAGCTATTCACCCCGTTCAAAAATGTGCCTGTCTCGAAAATAAAGAGGATGAATACTTCAAAAGATCTTTTGATTGTTTCTGGAGTGTTTGGTTTTCTGTTTCTAATAGACTGCTACCTTTACCTTACCCTAAACAGGGGGGAGAGTAAGGTCTTTTTTACAGCAGACTAAGTCTTTTTAATAGGTAGAGTAGTACAGCCGCCAACAGTGGGCTATACAGCCTACTACAGTCGGCTGTATAGCCTATTATAATGGGCTGTATAACCGACTATAGGAGGCTATAGTAATTTGCCTATTAAAAGGGCTTAATCTAAAGGAAGAAAGCGTTTAGGTTAGCTGATAAAATGACTTAGAAAGCCTGTAAAAAAACAGGATGCTACGAGTGAAGGGGGTGAATAGTTGATTTTTAAGTGCCCTTCACCCGCAAAAGCCCATGAGCAAAGGTTTTGCAGTGAGGGTGAAGGGGGTGAACCACCATATGCTATATATTGTGTGGAGAGTGTGAAAAAAGATGAGTCCTGCATGCAGTCTTTTGTATCTATTCACATTTAATATAAAAAAGGAAAAACATGAATGCGAATGCACCTTTATCTATCCGCCGCCGTTTAGGTCTTGAAATATTCCGTAAACTGGAAAATGACCGTACGGAAGAACACCCACTGAAGCAACTCTTTTGGGAATGTACCCTCCGTTGCAACTTGCATTGCCGCCATTGTGGCAGCGATTGCAAGAAGATTGCCGGACATCCCGATATGCCGAAGGAAGATTTTCTCCGGGTGCTGGATAGTGTGGCGGCGCAGAACGATCCGCATAAGGTATTTGTCATAGTCACCGGCGGAGAGCCTTTGATGCGTGATGATCTGGAAGAGTGCGGGCGTGCCATTTATGAGCGTGGTTTTCCTTGGGGAATGGTGACTAACGGGCTCTATATGACACCTGAACGCTTCAATGGCTTGCTGGATGCCGGATTACATACGGCAACTGTCAGCCTGGATGGCTTTGCTGCAGATCATAATTGGATGCGTGGAAATCCTCAGAGCTTTGAACGGGCTGTTGAGGCAATCAAGATAATGGCGCAAGAACCGGATTTTATTTTTGATGTAGTGACTTGCGTCAATAAACACAGCTATATCCGGCTGGAAGAGATGAAGGAATTCTTGATAAGCCTGGGAGTAAAAGGTTGGAGGCTCTTTACAGTTTTCCCAGTAGGACGTGCCGCCAAGGATCCCGAACTTCAATTATCCAATGAGGAATTCAGGGGAGTGATGGAGTTTATCAGGAAAACCCGCAAAGAAGGGCGGATTAATGTGAGTTATGGTTGTGAAGGATTTTTGGGCAATTATGAAGCGGAAGTGCGCGATACTTTCTTTGCCTGCCGGGCAGGTACATCGGTGGGATCGGTTCTGATTGATGGAGCAATTTCTGCCTGTCCCAGCATTCGTGCCGATTATCACCAGGGGAATATTTATGAAGATGACTTTATGGAAGTATGGAATAGCAAGTTCCAGCCATATCGTAATCGTGAATGGATGAAGAAAGGGGAGTGTGCGGATTGCAAATACTTCCGTTTCTGTAAAGGGAACGGCATGCATCTGCGCGATGAAAACGGTAATTTATTGTTCTGCCATTTAAAGAGATTACAAACACCATAATAAAGAAGAACAACAACATAAAAACTGATTTTAAATATTGTAGACTATGAACACGAAAAAAAGAATGACGGTGCGGCGATTATTGTCGGGTGCATTGGTCTTACTGGGCTTTGCTTCTTGCAGTAATGAGAATGAAGAAGAAATTAGGTATGAATATGGTTCTCCTTATGCTAAGTTTCAAGTAAAAGGAACAGTAACATCTGATACGGATGAGCCGCTGAAAGGAATTCAGGTGGTAGTGAGAAAAAAATGGGATAATAATCCTATGTCGGCTGATACGGTGTATACAGATGAGAAAGGAGAATTTAAGACGGATGAATTAGGAACCGGGTCGATAGGATATCAGAAAGTCTATTTCAATGATATAGACGGAGAGGAGAATGGCGGAAGCTTTAAATCGGATTCCATAGCATTGGAAAAGATGGAGAAGAAACAACTGGAAGAGAGAGACCACTGGTACATAGGAAAGTTTGAGTTTTCTACAAAAGCCCCGATAAAACTCTCGAAAAAAGAGAAAAAGCCGGAAAAATAAAGAACTTAATCTGATATTGTCTGTTTTCTATAAAAACCTTAAGTTGAAAGAATCATGGATACATGGTACAAGTTTATTTTAAATGCCCTCTTTTCGAAGAAGAAAGAGGACAAAGAATTGGAAATGGCTGATAAAGACGACGACGTGATTTCAAACTACATTGAATTGGAGTCGTTGATGCAAGTCATTTATCATACGGGCAAAGAGGCTGAGTCGGGTAATTAACCTGCCCAGCCTTCTCTGTCAAGGTTCCTGTAACTTATAGCTTCTGCCAAGTGCGTGGAAGTGATGTACTCGCTACTATCCAGATCGGCAATGGTGCGGGCTACTTTTAGAATACGGTCGTAGGCGCGTGCGGACAGGTTGAGGCGCGTCATGGCGGCACGTAATAACTTTAGACCCTGCTCATCGGGTTGTGCATAGAGGTGCAATAACTTGGCTTCCATCTGTGCATTGCAGTAAATGCCCGGATGATTGGCAAAGCGTTGTGCCTGTATCTTTCGGGCATTGATTACTCTTTCGCGTATGGTGGCGCTGCTTTCGGCTTGTCTTTGTTCAGCCATCTTTTCAAAGGGGACGGGGACTATTTCTATTTGCAAGTCGATGCGGTCCAGTAAAGGTCCGGAGATGCGGTTCAGATAGCGTTGCACTTGTCCGGGATTGCATACGCAGGCACGTGTGGGATGGTTGTAATATCCGCATGGGCAAGGGTTCATGCTCGCTACGAGCATAAAACTGGCAGGATATTGCAGGCTGTATTTGGCTCGGGAGATGGATATGTTCCTGTCTTCCAGGGGTTGGCGAAGAACTTCGAGTACGCTTCTATTAAATTCCGGCAGTTCGTCCAGAAACAAAACTCCATTGTGGGCAAGGCTTATCTCTCCGGGTTGAGGGTTAGCTCCACCACCTACCATTGCTACTTGCGAGATGGTGTGGTGTGGACTGCGGAAAGGCCGGATGGCTATCAGTGAACTGTCTTTTCCCAGTTTGCCTGCTACGGAATGTATCTTGGTGGTTTCCAGACTCTCGCCCAATGAAAGGGGAGGGAGGATGCCGGGTAGGCATTTGGCCATCATGGACTTGCCGCTGCCGGGAGAACCGATCATAATTAAATTGTGGCTTCCCGCCGCGGCTACTTCCAATGCGCGCTTTACGCTTTCTTGTCCTTTTACGTCTGCAAAGTCATAAGGAAAGTTGCTTTGGCTCTCATAAAATTCTTCCCGCGTGTTTACGATGGTAGGCTCCAAGGTGCGTTCATTGTTGAAGAATTCAATCACTTCTTTTATGTTCTCTACTCCATAAACGTTCAGGTTGTTGACTACGGCGGCTTCGCGGGCATTCTGTTTGGGGAGGATAAATCCTTCGAATCCTTGTGCACGGGCGCTGATGGCAATGGATAGTGCACCTTTGACGGGTTGCAGGCTACCATCCAGACTCAGTTCTCCTATAATGAGATAGCGCGACAGCTTTTCTTCCGAAACTATTTTTGTTGAGGCTAATATCCCGATTGCCAAGGGGAGATCATAGGAAGAACCTTCTTTCCGAATATCGGCAGGAGCCATATTGACAACAATCTGGCAAGTGGGAAACTTATATCCATTTACTTGCAGGGCTGAAATGATACGTTCGTGACTTTCCTTCACAGCCGAGTCCGGCAGTCCGACAAGGAAGAATTTTATACCGCGTGAACTATTGACTTCAATAGTTACAATGGTTGCATCGATACCTTGTACGGCTGCACCATAAACTTTTACCAGCATGTTCTTATTTTCTGTTTTGTCTCTTACGAGCTTTCTCGGCTTCTTTGGCCGCTTTCTCTTTTTCTTTATCTTGTTTGATAAGCTCTTTTACCTTATCTATCAACTCTTTACCGCGTATGTCTTGGGTTATGACCCGTTTGTCGGGACCTATGAGTATATTGGATGGGAGCTTGGTAATACCTTGTTGCTTTACGATGGTGTTGTCCCATCCTTTAAAGTCGCAAACTTGTTTCCACTGTGTGGTGTCTCTTTCACTGGCAGCCAGCCATTCTTTCCTGTCCAGATCCAGGGAAAGGCTGACGATGGCGAATTTCTCTTTCTTCAATGCCTTCTGTACAGATACCAGGGAGTCTTGTGCGGTGACACTTTCTTTATTCCAACTTGCCCAAAAGTCCAGAAGGACATATTTATCTTTTACATTATTCCAGTTAATGATTTTTCCGTTTTTGTCTGTGCACGAGATGCTGGATACAAGGCGATGTTCTGTTTGGGTTGCATTCTCATCCAGTTTGTTTTGAAGGTCTATAATATAAGGTGTATCCTTGATGATACCACTTAATCCTTTTACAATTTGGCTTATTTGTTCATAATTGGGCAGACTGTCCTGCACATAGTATTTATCAATCAGGTAAATATTGGTATAAGAATGAGGGTTAGTCCTGATAATCGAGTCTACGGCGGTTATTATGCTGTCTTTGTCATTTCCTATATTATTGATGTACTGAAGGATTTGCGCCATTTTTTCGTTCTCGCCTTTTCCTTTTATCTGTATATTTCCGACAGAGCCATTCAGGGTGACATTCTCGCCTTTATCGGCAAATACCGGTAAGGTTTGTCCTTCTCCCAGCAATAGCGAGAAGATGGTAAAAGTATCCGGAGTAATCGTATAAGTGAATTTGCCTTTTGCGGCAATGATGGTGTCCAGTTTATAGTCGGGTAATTGATAGAATGCCAATATAGTATCCGAAGAAAGCCCTTCGATACTTCCTTTCAAAGTAAATGCGTTCTTCTTGCCACAGCCGGTCATCAGAACAGTTAAGATGGAAAGAAAGAATAGTAATTTTCTCATTTCAAGATATTTTTTGCGAAAGTACGCATTTTATAGATATTGGTGGGTATAAACCGGTTGCTATTTTGTGTTAAAAAAGCAATATTACGATATGGGAAAAGCTATTCATTGTATATAGCAAAAGATGAGCAATAGCGTATAATTCTGCTTTAGATATTTCAATGCTTTTGTGATTAGTTTTTCAACTCCTTTTTCGCTGATCCCCATTATTTGTGCTATTTTATTATAACTGAGATGTTGTTTTCGACTTAGATTGAAAGCTATTTTTTGTCTCTCGGGCAGAGAATCTATTAGTTGATCTATGTATTGGCTTAACTGTTTGGTGGCTATCTGTTCTTCTATGTCGCAATGGCTTTTTATGTAGTCTTCATTGTATGCTTGTAATACTGAGGCTTTATAGAATTCTTCGTTGAGGCGTTTTTTATTTTGGTTGAAGATAAAATTACGTGTCATGATGAATAGTAGTCCTTCCAAACTCTTGTTTTCATCCAGAGAAGCTCGTATTTCCCAAAGCCTGACGAATACACTTTGTACAGTTTCTTTTGCGTCTTCATTGGAAATCATATAGAGTCGGGTGAAGTTGTAGACTTTAGACCAATGCATATTATATATGAGGGAGAAAGTCTCATGATCTCCATTTTTTAGTAATATAATTATATCCCTTTCGTTCATATTCTTTTATGCGCTATTAAAACAAAGATACGTGAAATGCATATTAAAAACAACTTTTCCTATCTTTTCTTGAAAAAAAAGTTTAGAGGGGGGTAGGGGGTTTTGTTTCTTAGCGTTATTTATATTAAACCTATAGATGAAGATGATGACTTTTGAAAGACTGAAAAAGATTATAGACCAGTTACTGTCTGACAGGCTTTCCGTCGGTGATAGAAGATTGCTGTCGGAGGAGGAACCTTTTGCTTCTTTATTAAAAGAACAATGGGATGAGGAAAAAGAATGGCACAAGATAGATCGTGTAGATTCACAAGAAATATGGAGTAATATTACTAGAAGGTGCTGGGGAGAGAAGAGGATATATGCCTTGAATGGTAGACGGTTCTTTGTGAAGGCTGCCGGCTGGGTGGCTATTAGTGCCGTGTTGCTCATTGCAGTATGGCTGATAGGTTCCCACCCTTCTTATATTGATGTGAAAGCTCCGCTTGATGCGAAAATGACGGTTGTTTTGCCTGATAGTTCTAAAATTTGGTTGAATGCTGCTGCAAGTATCAGGTATAGAAAGGAATTTTTGAAGCACAGAGAGGTGGAGTTGGTTGGCGAAGGATTTTTCGATGTGGCAAAGATGGATGGAAAACCTTTTGTGGTCCGGGTGGGTGATGCTGCTGTAGAAGTTAAAGGTACAGAATTTAATGTGGAGAAAACGTCCACAACAGCTACCGTTACTTTGTTTACAGGTGCTGTTGAATTTTCAATCTCGACATTGAATAAGACTTTCTTGATGAAACCGAATGAACGGATTACCTATAATGAACAGACTAAGGCCGTTGAATTGGAAGATGTGGATGTGGAGGAATACGATTGGCGTACCGGGGGATATAAGTTTGTGGATAAGCCGCTGAAAAAATTGATTGATTTTATTAATCGCAACTATAATGTTCATATTCTATTAAGAAATACGGTGAATGGAGATGTGCTATTTACAGGAACCGTGAGGGAGGAGGAAAGCCTGACGGACATTCTAGACAAAATTTGTATGAGCATGAGTCTGGAGAAGAAGATGAAAGATGAGAATGTTATAGAGCTATATTGACATATTGAGGTTAGAATACAATAATGGAGTAATATTTTAAAACTAAAATGAATAAAGCTATGGAAGACACATTATGAAAAACAATTTTTAATTTATCTCCTCTTGCAGGAGAAGTGATGGGATATAAATCCAATCGTTAAGGGATGCTTTTGTTAACTTATTATTAAATCAAATTTATCTAAAAATGAGAGTTTTAAAATTGAGGGACTGGCGTTTTGCCATTGGCCTTATCTGTATGACGCTTTTTCCTGCCACACTTAGTGCAGCTCAGGGAAGAGTGGAGGTAAAAGGCAACGCAATTACAGTGAAGGAGGCCTTGACGCAAATAGAGGCTAATAGTGGTTACACCTTCTTTTATAAGGCAGGTGATGTGGACAATGTTAAGAAGCATAGTTTTGATTGTAACGGTACGATAGAAACTGTGCTGGAAGAAGTACTTAAAGGTACAAACGTAAAGTATGTGGTGAAAGGCAAAGAGGTGATTTTTACTTCTTCTAAAGCAGAAGCAGCACCTCAGCAAGCCAAGAAAAGGGTGATAAAGGGTACCGTTATTGACGGTGATACAAAAGAGCCCATTATCGGAGCGAATGTTTGGCTGAAGAATAGTTCTGTAGGTGCTATTACCGATGTAGATGGTAAATACTCTATTACTATTGAAGGTGTAGGTGGTGTATTGACTTTTTCCTATATTGGTATGAAGAATCAGGAGATTGCCATCAATGACCAAAAAGAGATTAACATTACATTGCTTCCGGATACTGAAACATTGGACGAAGTAGTCGTAGTAGGTTATGGTAGCCAAAAGAAAGAGAGTGTGGTGGGCGCTATTTCTACATTGGATGTAAACAAGCTGATGGTTCCGGGCGCTTCCATTTCTACGGCGTTGGCAGGTCAGCTGGCAGGTGTCGTTTCAATGACACGCTCCGGCGAACCGGGAAAGAGCAGTTCTGCCGACTTCTATATCCGAGGCGTATCTTCCTTCAAGGGTACTTCCACTCCGTTGGTGCTGGTCGATGGTATTGAGCGCGATCTAGACTTGGTGGATACCGATGATATTGCTACATTCTCTATCCTGAAGGATGCTTCCGCATCTGCCGTATATGGTGTGCGCGGTGCGAATGGTGTAATTTTGATTACCACGAAAAAGGGTAAAGAAGGTAAACCTGCTATCAATATCCGTACGGAATTCGGACTTACCAGCCCCACCAGGAAACCAAAGATGCTGGGTTCGGCAGAATGGGCAGAGCTTTATAATGAGGCTTATGAAACCAAATATTATTCAGATAGTGATATCCAGAAGTATCGTGACGGAAGTGATCCCGATCTGTATCCGAATGTAGACTGGTTTGACTCCATGTTTAATGATTTGGCACAGAATGAACGTGTAAATTTGAGTGTTACCGGTGGTGGTGACATCGTGAATTATTACGTTTCAGGTTCGTTCTATCATGAAAATTCTATTTATAAGACTGCCGGGAATGTTTATGGATATGATTCATCCATCCGCTATAACAAGTTTAATTTCCGTGCGAACCTGGATGTCAAGGTTACTCCAAGTACAACATTGAACCTCAACCTGGCTAATATTTATGAAAAGAAATTCGGCCCGGGATTTGGTGATGATGACAAGGAAATCTGGAATTATATTTTCTGGACTTCACCCAATGCTTTCCCGTTGCAATATTCTGACGGTATGCTTTCAGGACCTTCCACCGACTCGGGAAATAACCCTTGGAACATGCTGTCCCACTCCGGTTATCGCGAGCAGTTCTGGAACTCTTCGCAGTCATTGATCGGCATTACCCAGGACATAGGTAAACTGTGGAAGCCGCTGGAAGGTTTGACAGCCAACTTCAAGTTCTCGTGGGATGCTTGGAATACTACATCGCAACGACGTGCCAAGATACCTTCTTTCTATCATGCCCGCGGACGCAATGCAGACGGCAGCCTGAGATATGACGATAATAATGACGATGGCGTATGGGACCCTGTGCATACCGGTACCAATGAATTGTCATACGGCATTGGTCGTGACGGTACGATGACTACTTATATGGAGGCCTCATTGAACTATAACCGTTTGTTTGCCGAAAAGCACCGAGTAGGAGCGTTGATGCTTTACAACCAGAAGATACATACCAAGACCCAAGCCGGAGATGCAAATTCTTCACTCCCCTATAAGAACCAAGGTTTGGCAGGACGTGTTACCTATGCATACAAGGATACTTATTTTGCAGAAGTCAATGTGGGTTATAACGGTTCCGAGAACTTTGCACGTGGTCACCGTTTCGGTCTTTTCCCGGCAGCGGCCATCGGCTGGATGATGTCCAATGAAAAATGGTTTGAACCGATCTCCAATACAGTGGACTTGTTGAAACTGAAGGCTTCTTATGGTAAAGTAGGTAATGATGACATCGGCGGAGAGAGACGCTGGGTATATGAGTCAAGCATCGTAGGCAGTGACAGCTGGAATTATGGTGAAGCCGGCAATAAAGGTGGTGGCGGTATCCGTATTGGTGATATTGAGAACCTGTCAGCTTCTTGGGAAGAGGCTCTGAAACTGAATGTCGGTATTGAATTCTCTTTGTTCAGCAAGCTGAAAGTACAGGCCGATTACTTCCGTGAAGAGCGTACCGGTATCTTCTTGCAACGTGCCGGGCTGCCTGCCATCGTAGGTATCACTACGATACCGTATGTAAATGTAGGTGAGACCCTGAACCAAGGTATAGATGCCAATATAGAATACATGCAGCAAGTGGGAAAGGTGATGCTCACCGCACGCGGCAACTTTACCTACAACCGTAACAAGTTGGTGAACAATGATGAACCTGACTGGCAATATAAGTATCAGAACCGCACTGGCAAGCCATTCGGCTCCGACGGCGCTCTTCAGCCCTTTGGTTTGGTCGCATTAGGCTTATTCCAAAGCCAGGAGGAGATTAATAACAGCCCGGAGCAGACCTATGGTGAATATCGCGTAGGTGATATTAAATATCAGGATACCAATGGTGACGGCAGGGTGGATGACCTGGATATGGTAGCTATTGGCTATACCAATCTGCCTGAAATTACATACGGTTTCGGACTGGGTGCACAATGGAAGAACTGGGATTTCAATGTGTTCTTTCAGGGAGTGGCCCGCAATTCATTCTTTGTAGGCGGTTCTTCTATCAGTAGCCCGTTTAGTAGCGGTAATGCGGAACGCGCCGCCATCAATGAAGATGTATATGGAAGTGTTTGGATGAGCACGAATACGGAAGCGCAAAATGCATCTGCCATTTATCCGCGTTTAAGCCGTTCCGGAGGTCCGGGATCAGCTAATAACTCCAAGACTTCTACTTGGTGGCTGCACGACGGAAGCTTCATGCGTTTGAAGAACTTTGAAGTGGGCTATTCTTTGCCCAAGAGCTTGGTAACGAAGACGTTTATCAAATCACTCCGTTTCTATGTTTCGGGCAACAACCTGCTCACTTTCAGCAGTTTCAAGTTGTGGGATCCTGAAAAGGGCGGTGGACAAGGTTCCGGCTATCCTCTGAACAGAGTAGTGACACTCGGATTTAATGCTAATTTTTAAATTACCATCAATATATGAACATTATGAAACTTAAGATAAAATCGTTGTGGGTAGCATGCCTGCTTATCGGTGCTTCATCACTCCTTTCTTCTTGTGAGGATTTCCTGGACAGGCAAGAAGATGAAAAATTGACTTTTGACAAGATCTGGTTGTCGCGTGACACTTCCAGACAGTATTGGCTGAATGCCATGTCGTTCCTGCCGGCATTCAATGGCACTTATCTTGGTGACGGAGAGGCCTATCTGGGTGCGTCGGATGAATGTACCATTGCTTATGACCGTGCGTATCGCTGGATGAACTTTGGTTCATGGAATGCTTCGGCTATACCTTATTATAAATTCGATTATTATTATAGAGGTATTCGCGAATGTAATATCTTTATGCAGAACATAGACCGTTGCAGTGACCCTCTGGCCACACCGGGCGAACTGGCAAAATGGAAAATACAGGCTCGCTGGGCGCGTGCTTATTATTATTTCCTGTTGATGCGTGATTTTGGTCCTGTATTCTTGCTGGGCGATGAGCTTTTGGACTTTTCTGCCTCTACAGAAACATTATATCGTCCCCGTAACACGTGGGAGCAATGTGTGGATTATGTAGTAAGCGAGATGACTGCCTGTGCCGAAGATCCTGCCATGCAGACTCAGACTGCGCTGGCAAAAGACGAGTATGGATTTGCTACCAGAGGCGTTTGCTATGCGATAATTTCACGTCTGAAATTGTACTCGGCACGTGATTTGTTTAATGGAAATACTTTATACCATAACATTAAGAATCCGGTAACGGAAGACTTCCCTGATTTGTCCGGTCAAACTTTATTTCCTCAAACGTATGATGCTAATAAATGGCTGGAAGCAGCAAAAGCAGCCCATAAGGTTTTTGAGGAAAATACCTATAAACTGTATCGTGCGGCAAGTAATGATCCGTATGAAAACTATGCCGGAATCCTGAATACGACATGGAACAGTGAATTGATTTATACAGACCGTTATCAAGGCCGCTTCTATCTGGGTGTCAATACGGCTCCTACTTCAATAGGCGGTTATGGAGCGGTAGGGCCTACCCAGCAGCAGGTGGACGTTTATGCCATGAGTAACGGACGTTATCCTATCACTGGATATGACACAGCCGGTAATCCCATTATTGATGCGGAATCCGGTTATTCCGGCGATGAGTTTAGTAAGTCTACATGGACTTATCCGGCACATGGGTGGAGCGCATTCGGTGATTATAATGTAACATCTCCCAATATGTACAAGGACAGGGAACCGCGTTTCTATGTTACTGTTTTCTTTGGAGATAATTATTGGTTGCATGGAGATGGTTCTACTATGACTTCGTTTGCTAAAGGCGGCAATGGAAATACTTCACATGACTATCCGAAGAGTGGTTATCTCTGCAATCGTTTCTATGATCACAGGGTGAATTCCAGAAATAGTAACTGGGGTAATATAACTTTCCCCGAGTTCCGTTTGGGTGAAATTTATTTGAATTTTATAGAATCTGTATTGGAATGTAAGAAAAGAGGAGTGTCTTTACCGGCAGGTTATGAAGAAGAAGCCATGGAAAAATGGGCGGAACTGCGTGACCGTTCCGGTATGGCTCCTATTACAGACATATATCCGGGTGCCAATATTGACAAGTTAATAGAGCTGTATCGTATAGAACGCCGCATAGAACTGGCATTTGAAAGACACCGCTTCTTTGATACCCGTACATGGATGATCGCAACCCAGACCGATGGAGGCCTGATGTATGGTATGGACACATCTTGCCTGTTGGAAGCCGGAATGAAGCCGACGGAAACTCCTGACGGATTCTGGAAAAGAACTGTGTTTGAAACACGAGTATTCAAGAAGAACCATTATCTGTATCCTTTTGCTCAACGTGAATTGGATAGAAATAAGCTCTTGACACAAAATTACGGTTGGTAACATTTAAAAAAAAGAAATGATCTATGAAAAAAAGAATAATATTCGCATCACTTATCGGATTGCTTGTACTCGGCACTTCTTGTGAAGACAACAGAGACGAGTATTTGAGCGATTATGATACTCGTATGTATTTCAGAAATAGCGATCTTCAGGAACAGGATTGCTATGTTACCGGTGAAACTACCGCTTATACTGTATCCGTTGTGAAAGCCGGAAGCGACCTAGGGGCTGTGTCGGATGCATCTGTCAGCTTAATGGAGGCTGCCCAGTTGCAGATATATAATGAGGACAATGTGACCAATTATAGTGTATTGCCTTCCAATTGTTACACATTGAATGGTGAGTTGAACATGAGCTTTGCTTCCGGTGATTCCTATCAAGCTTTTGATGTGGTCTTTGATCCTGAAGCCGTGCATAATTTGCCAACTGCCAATTATGTGGTTCCTTTCGTCTTGAGCTCTAGCAAAACGGTCAATGAAAATAAAAATGTCCTTTTCGTGAAGCCTAATGCTATTGTTCCCACTATCTATTTTGAAAAATCGGGATTCAGTGCCACGTCGTTAAGCAAAAACGGTCCTGATCAGGTGGAACTGGATTTACCGGTTATTATTCCGATGGCTAACAAATGGGACTTCAATTGTACGATTGAAGTGGACCAGGCGTTGCTGGATACTTATAATGCAGAACATGGCACTGATTACCAGTTGTTACCGGCGGCAGCCTATACCTTGAACAAGGATTTTAAATTCGAAATGGGGACTACTGTAACAAAGAGTAATATCACTTTGGACAAGACCCAACTGGATATGGGCGAGTATGTGTTGCCGCTAAGGCTTGCAAACTGTACGCAACCTTATTTCCAGATTGACAAAGAAAAGAGTACTTGCTTGTTCAGTGTCATTTATGTGCCGGGTGAAATTCCATTGAAACTTGATATGTTGTCATCTAATGCGACAGTAGAGGGTGATGGAACAGGTTTGGCCGGTTTGTTTGATGGCTTGGGAGGCGCTAAACATTGGCATTCTAATTATTCAGGATCAGTGATAGATCCCGTATATGGTCATTACATTGACTTTGCACTGCCCAACGCTATCCAGTATTTTGCTTTTGATTTCTGGACACGTTATGAAAATGCAAATGGGGCTCCTGCCACTGTAACTCTTTATACTAGTAATGATGGCGCTACATGGACTAAGTGGGTAAATATCAACATGAGCTTGACCAGTGGAAATGAAGAATATAATTCAAGTGTATTCAAGTCAGAAGAAACTTTTAAATATTTGCGTTTCTCTGTAACAGAAAGTAATGCGGGTAATGTCACTAACGGGTCGTACTGGAACTGTGGTGAAATGAAAATTTATGGTGAATAATTGAATAGTTGTTCATTAAGATATGCATAAGAAGGCTGCCATGACGTTCTTGTCTTTCAAGAATGTGGTGGCGGCCTTTTCTTCTTTAATGTTTTAATACCTTGATTTATTATGAGAAAAATTCATTTATTCTTTTTTTTAGGATTGCTGTATGTTCTTATGGCAGCATGTTCATCGTGCAGCGGTAAAGAGGATGATGCACCTCCTCAAGCAGTTACATTTGAAATGGCAGAGGAGGATCTGGTACATAACTTTGAAAAAGGGAAGTCAACACTTACAATACCTGTACAGACTGACTTGCCAGGTGATGCATGGACGGTGGAATCTCATGCAGACTGGTGCTTGGTTGCCAAAAGTGTGAATGGGAAAGGGGTTACTCTCTCCGTAGCAGCCAGTGAGGAACCGGAAGTGCGCAATACAACCATAGATGTGAAATCTACGCTCAAAAATTATACCATTAAGATCAGCCAGTTAGGATATGGACCGGCTATATTACTGAAGACCTATCCACAATCTATTGATGCTGCAGGCGGGGAAGTGGATATTGTAGTGACTGCTAATGTGGCTTATAAGGCGGAATTGCAAAAAACAGATTGGTTGAAGGAAAGTGCCGGGAAGGGTGGTAGAGCCCTTGTGGACTATAACCACCATTATGAGGCGGCTGCCAATGGCGGCTTTTCAGAAAGGCAAGCTAAAATTACCTTCTCTGATAGCCGTACGGCAGAAAAACTTGCCGAACCGGTGGTATTGACTTTAACTCAAAAGGGTAAAGAAGGTAAACCGTCGGATGTTATTGTAGAAGGAGATATTAAGATAGTCCCTACAGGTGGCAAAGCCAGTGAAGCACAGCCGGGAAGTGGCATTGATCTTGCTTTTGATGGAAAAACAGATCCGGCTACCCATTATCACTCTGATTGGTATGATACCAAGTTGCCTGTAACGCTTGAATTCTTCTTTGAGGGCAATAAAGAAGATATGGATTACATCCTTTATTATACCCGTAACGGCAATGGAAACTTTGGTAAGTTCGATTTATATCTTGCTACAGAAGGTAGCCCTGATTATAAATTATACGGTTCGTATGATTTCAACGAACAAGGTGCTACTAGCAGAATAGACTTCAACCAAACTCAAAAGGCTGTGAATAAAGTGAAGTTTGTTGTCAAGAGTGGCTTGGGCGGATTCGTCAGTTGTGCCGAAATGGAATTCTATGGCAAGAATAGGGAGAAGACATTGGATACTCAGTTATTGGGTGTTTTTAAAGATATAACTTGTACGGAACTGAAAGAAGGAGTTACCGATGAAGATATCAACCGGCTACCTGCTTACTTCGGCCAGCTTGCTACTGCTATCAGGGATAATACGTATGACGAATATGAAAAGGAATTCCGTATTCAGAATTATGCTCCCTACAGTATTCCGGAGGTGTGGTCTGAGAAATTAATGACTAAAAATTATAGCTTCCTGGATAATCCTACCGGTATCTATGTGGAAAAAGGTGACTCACTTATTATTCTGGTAGGCGATACTTACGGGCAAAGGGTTAGTTTGCAGAATATTGGCGACGAAGAAACCGGATTTGGCGAAGAGGCTACTTATAAACAAACTGCCGCCAACGGTGAATCTTATTTTTTGGAAGAGGGTGTGAATAAGATAGGTATTAATTATACCGGTATGCTATTTGTTATTTATACGACTGACCTGACATCACCTACTGCCAAACCTATTAAGATTCATATTCCGATGGGCAGCGGAAAGGTGGGAGGTTACTTTGACTTGAAGCGCCACAAGACAAATGAGAAATACAAAGAACTGATAGATAAATCGGCTTATAAGTATTTCTGTGTGCGTGGGGAAAATATTATATTTTATTTCCATCGGGTACAGATGAAAAAGGCGGTTCCTTATGATATTCTCTCGGCCATTGAGTTGTGGGATAATATTGTAGGCTGGCAACAAGAGTTAATGGGGATAGATGATGTACGCCCTTCACAAGTGAATAACCACCTGTTTGCCATTTCGCCGGAAGGAAGTTATATGTGGGCATCGGACTACCGCGTTGCATTTGTATATACCTATTTGGACAACATACTTCTGAAGGATAATGTAATGGCTGCAAAGGATAATGCATGGGGACCTGCACATGAGATTGGCCATATCCATCAAAAAGCGATCAACTGGCCTAGTAGCACAGAGTCGTCAAACAACTTGTTCTCTAATTATATCCTCTATAAATTAGGAAAGTATTGTTCGCGTGGCTCTGCTTTAAGTGAGTTGGCAACAGCACGTTTCGTTAATCAACAAGGATGGTATAATATGGGTGATCCTACTCACCAGAATGAATCAACGGAGATTCATATGCGTATGAACTGGCAACTTTGGAACTATTATCATCGGTGTGGATATAAACCGGATTTCTGGCAACAATTATTCAAACTGTTGCGTGAGAACCGTATTGTAGAGTCTGATCCGGGAGCAGGGCAATTACTATTTGCCAAGATGGCTTGTAAGGCAGCTAATGAGGATTTGACAGACTTCTTCGAAATGTGGGGCCTCTTTGTTCCCGTAGATAATGTGGCATATTCGCAATACGGAATATGGAACTATAATGTAACCGAGCAGATGATTGCTGATGCCAAGAAGTATATGTCTCAGTTCCCTAAGGCCAAACATGCTTTCCAGTATCTGGAAGACCGCAAGGCAGGTGATGTGGGTCTGGATGTGGAGCCGGGTGATGTAGGTTATTATATGCAGTTCAAAGACAATCAGAAGATAACCAAGCAAATAACTTGTACACTTAGCGGCCGGAATGTAACGATAAAGAATGGGGATGAAGCTGTAGCTTTTGAAATTTATAGAAATGGTAAACTTGTTTATTTCTCTAATCGATTTAGGTTTGAGCTTCCTGCCGGAATGCCAACTGTAGATGTTGTAGTCTATGCTGTGCAGGCAGATGGAAACAGAATAGAGGTTGGGAAAGAATAACTGCCGTATGATATAAATCGACTTTAGTAATAAGGATAAAAAAAGAGGATGCCGAATCAACCGGTATCCTCTTTTTATATGAAAGATTATTTATCTCTTATTTGATAGAATCAGCATACTTAGCGAACTCGCGATCGTTAGCAGCTTTTGCAGCCATTGACGGATCTTTTGCGATAGCGCTCTTAATGCTGCTGCTTACCAATGAAGCATTGTTAGTGCGAGCACCAACGATAGCCATCAAGTAGTCAGTCATTGCATCCGGGTTCTTAATGCCAGACAGAGTAGCTTTAGCTTTATTGTAATCCTTAGCAAGGATCTGAGCCTGAGCAGCACTGTTAGTCTTAGCATCACCAAATGAATTTACAGCTCTGTCATACTGACCTTGTTTGATGTACAGGTTACCCAAAGCTTCATTAGCTGCGTTTGCACCTGTAGCCTTACCTAAGTAAGTTTCAGCAGCAGAAACGTTGCCTTTAACCAATTCGCACAAACCAAGGTTAGCGTTTACTTCAGGAGCGTTAGCATTCTTAGAAGCAGCCTGCTTGAAGTAAGATTCTGCTTTAGCAGCATTACCGGCAGCGAATGCCAATTCACCCAAGTTGTTGTAAGCGCGGAAATCGCTAGGATAAAGCTGAGTAGTCTTAGTGAAGATAGCTTCTTTGCGAGCATTGTCGTTAGTCAAAGTAGCAGCATACAGCAATTCTTCTACGCTCAATACTTTAGGATCTGAGTTGAATGCTTCGTTGATTTCGTCATCGCTACGACCGATAATGTCATAGTTAGCAGTCAAACGAGCACGACGCAACTGAGGCAGGATTTCGTCAGCCAAAGTCTTGTAAACTGAAGAGATATTCTTGATTTCAGCTTCTCTTTGTTCAGGATCATTGTACATAGAAAGAACGCGCAAGATCAAATCTTTGTCCTGCAAGTTTGATTTAGAAACCAATTCCTGGAAACCTTCCCAGTCTTGTGCAGTATATTTAGCGTCTACGTTAGCATCGATTTTGCCTTTCTTCAACTCGCGGTTCAAGTATTTTTCTGTGTTACCTTCACGGTTTTCAGCCAAACCTGTGTTCAGTTTAACACCACCATCAGGAGAAGCATAAGCAGAGATTTCGATGTTGTTCAACTTGTAGTTCTTAGTGTCAGCGTTTACTTCAGCTACTTTCTTGTGGAATTCTTTCATATCAGCAGAAGTCAACTCGCTGTTACGCAGGTTAGCTTGCTGGATCAAGAACATAATGTTAGCAGTCTGAGCATCTTTAATGATGCGTTGGAAAGCATCGTTAGCATAAGATGCATTAGAGCTGGCAGCAGTAGGCAACTCAGAAGTAGCGATTACACCATCAGCGATTTTCACTGAAGGGATAGTGTATGTCTTGCTTCCTTTTGTGATCTTGAAATCAAGGTACAATTCAGAATTAGCCATTTCGGGAACATAGTCGAAAGAAGCTTTCATAGTGTAGTTACCACCTGCTTTGTAGGCGATAGTCTGATTGTTTCCTTGTACTTTTTCTCCTTGGAATACGGCCGGTTGACCTTTAGCTTCGCCACCTTTCCATCTCAGAACTGGGGTTACCTCAACAGTTGCGTTCTTCTTGAAATACTTTTCGGGGAACTTACCATTGATTGTCACAGGCACTTTACCACCGACTGCTTCAAGCACTTCAGGGTTAGTTGTGAAATAGTCAGAAGACAATTCTCCCATCTTGCCGCATGATGACAGGGCAAGGACCAATAAAGCCACTAAGGGCAAATACAACTTTTTAATCATAGTTACTTATTAATTTAACGTTTGTAATGTAAATTTCGCTATAGTACGTTTCTGTGCGTCTCTTTGGGGACAAAGATAGGAAAAACTCTAGTATCTGCCAGCTTCTTATCTCGCTTTTTTTTCAATTTATCTTAAAATAAACTAGAATTGAGAACCTTTATTTATGTTCTTCTCTGAATTTGATGTTGCGGGGATGGTGCTCTATGATTTCACTGCGCAGCATACTGCGGTCTATGTGTGTATAAATTTCAGTAGTGCCTATGCTCTCGTGTCCCAGCATGCATTGTATGGCACGCAGGTTGGCTCCTCCTTCCAAAAGGTGGGTGGCAAAGGAATGGCGGAAAGTATGGGGACTGATCTTTTTCTTTAAGCCGATACGCTCTGCTAACTCCTTAATGATATGGAAAACCATGATGCGTGAAATGTTTTTCCCGAAGTTGCTGATAAAGACAAAATCTTCGAAGTCCGACTTGATTCTCATCTGGTTACGGTCGGTGAAGTAGAGATTTATTTCTTTGATGGCACGTGGCGATATGGGCACCAGGCGTTGCTTGTTGCCTTTACCCTCTACTTTGATGAAACCTTCGTCGAAATAAAGTTCGGATAATTTCAAATTGCAAAGTTCGGAAACTCGCAAACCGCAACTATACAGTGTTTCCAAGATGGCCCTGTTGCGCTGTCCTTCCTTTGTTCCTCTGTCTATGCTTCCTATGAGGCGGTCTATTTCTTCTACGGTCATCACCTCGGGCAGCTTGAAACCTATCTGCGGAGATTCCAGCAGTTCGGTAGGATCGGCCTCCAGATAATCTTCCATAATGAGGAAGCGGTAGAAAGAACGGATGCCTGACAAAATGCGTGCCTGCGACCGTGGATGGATACCAATATCATGCAATCCGGCGGAGAATTCTTCCAAATTTTCCAGAGTGACATCCAATATGTTGATATTTTCTAAAGTGAGATAAGCCAGCAACTTATCCAGGTCGGTGAGGTAAGCATCTACCGTATTGTCAGATAGCGACTTCTCCAACTTTAAATATTGCTTGTATTTCACCAATATCTTGTCCGTTTTTTCCGTTCTTTTCATTTCTTTTTTCTACCTTTGTACCCAAATTCCTTGCAAAGGTAGAAAAAGTTCAGATATAGTTATAGATATGAAAATACAAATTATTAATGGACCTAATATCAATTTATTAGGTAAACGTGAACCTTCCATTTATGGTGCTGTTTCATTTGAAGACTATCTGGTGGAATTGCGCCACGCTTATCCGGACATCGAGATTGAATATTATCAGTCGAATGTAGAAGGAGAGATGATCAACAAGATACACGAGGTGGGGTTTGATTATGACGGCATTGTCCTGAATGCCGGGGCATATACACATACTTCCATTGCTTTGCAGGATGCAATCCGGGCGGTGACTGCTCCGGTGATAGAGGTACATATTTCCAATGTGCATACTCGTGAAGAGTTTCGTCACAAATCCATGATTTCCTGTGCTTGCGTGGGAGTCATTTGCGGATTCGGGCTTCATTCCTACCGATTGGCGATTGAGGCTTTATTAATGAGAAAATAAAAAAGTTTTAGGTATAATAATAAGGTGATAAGATTATGATGTTGAAACAAACAAAAATAGTAGCATCTATCTCGGACCAACGTTGCGAGGTAGAGTTCATTAGAGATCTTTTCAAGGCAGGAATGAATGTGGTTCGTATGAACACGGCCCATGCTTCTCGTGAGGGATTTGAAAAGTTGATAACCAATGTGCGGGAAGTATCTAACCGCATTGCCATATTGATGGATACCAAAGGCCCCGAAGTGCGTACTACTTCACTAGCCAATGGCGAACCTATTCCTTTTAAGATTGGAGACCGTGTAAAGATTGTAGGTAATCCGGATCAGGAAACGACTCGTGAATGCATTGCTGTATCTTATCCCGGTTTTGTGCACGATCTTCAGGTAGATGGTGACATTTTGATTGATGATGGTGACCTGGAACTGCGAGTGGTGGAGAAAACCGATGATTACCTGCTGTGCGAAGTGCAGAACGAAGCTACTCTGGGCAACCGTAAGAGTGTGAATGTACCCGGTGTGCGTATCAATCTTCCTTCGTTGACCGAGAAAGACCGTAACAACATATTATATGCTATCGAAAAAGATATCGATTACATTGCCCACTCTTTCGTAAGAAGCAAGCAGGATGTATTGGATATCCGCCAGATCTTAGATGCTTATGGCAGTGACATCAGAATTGTTGCTAAGATTGAGAATCAGGAAGGCGTTGATAATATTGATGAAATTCTGGAAGTGGCAGACGGCGTAATGGTTGCTCGTGGCGACTTGGGCATCGAAGTGCCGCAGGAACGTATTCCGGGCATTCAGCGTATGTTGATCCGTAAGTGTATCCTGGCTAAGAAGCCGGTGATCGTGGCTACCCAAATGCTGCACACCATGATTAACAATCCTCGTCCTACCCGTGCGGAAGTTACCGATATTGCAAATGCCATTTACTATCGTACCGATGCATTGATGTTGAGTGGCGAAACCGCTTATGGCAAGTATCCGGTGGAAGCAGTGAAGACCATGACCAAAATCGCTGCACAGGCCGAAAAAGATAAAATGTCCGAGAATGACATCCGCATTCCTTTGGACGATCATTCAAACGATGTGACTGCATTCTTGGCTAAGCAGGCTGTGAAATCTACCAGCAAACTGGATATCCGTGCTATCATTACGGATAGCTTCAGCGGACGCACGGCACGGAATATTGCCGCTTTCCGTGGCAAATATCCGGTATTGGCTATTTGTTATAAGGAAAAGACCATGCGCCACCTGGCATTGTCATACGGTGTAGAAGCTATCTACATGCCCGAAAAGGCGAATGGACAGGCTTACTATTTCGCAGCATTGCGCAAACTGCTGGATGACGGCGTGTTGTGCGAAAGCGATATGGTAGCTTACCTGAGTAGTGGCAAGCAGGGAACACAGACTTCATTCCTCGAAATCAACGTAGTAGGAGATGTGCTGAAGTATGCCATGGACTATGTGTTGCCCAACCGTAACCGTTACTTATAATCAATAAGGAATGAAAGAAACGGATGCTATTGACGAATATATCCTTCAGCATATTGATGCGGAAAGCGACTATCTGAAGGCTCTTTATCGCGATACGCACGTCAAACTGTTACGTCCCCGCATGGCTTCCGGGCATTTGCAGGGGCGTATGCTTAAAATGTTTGTGCAGATGATACGCCCCCGGCAGATATTGGAAATCGGGACATATAGCGGTTACTCTGCACTTTGCCTTGCCGAAGGGCTGGAAGAAGGAGGCATGCTGCATACGTTTGAGATAAATGATGAGCAGGAAGATTTTACACGTCCATGGCTGGAGGGTTCGCCTTATGCAGATAAGATCAGATTCTATATAGGTGATGCGTTGAAGTTGCTTCCCGGGATGAACATTACTTTTGATTTGGCGTTTGTAGACGGTGACAAGCGGAAGTATATAGAATATTATGAGATGGTGTTGGGCATGTTGTCCCCCGGTGGATATATCATTGCTGATAATACTTTATGGGACGGACATGTGCTGGAAGAACCGCATCACACGGATCTCCAAACCATCGGTATAAAGAAATTTAATGATTTAGTGGCAGCCGACGAGCGTGTGGAAAAAGTAATTCTTCCCTTGCGTGACGGGCTGACGATAATAAGAAAGAAATAAAAAAAGTAATTATGGAAACGACCAGACAAAATAAGATCTCTCGTTTGATTCAGAAAGAATTAAGTGAGATTTTTCTGCTCCAGACAAAAGAAATGAAGGGCATATTGGTATCGGTAAGTGCAGTCCGCATCAGTCCGGATATGAGTATAGCCCGTGTGTACCTCAGTGTATTCCCTTCTGAAAAGAGCCAGGAGATTGTGAAGAATATCAATGATAACATGAAGTCTATCCGCTATGAACTGGGAACGCGTGTACGCCATCAGTTACGCATCATTCCCGAACTGAAGTTCTTTGTGGACGATTCGTTGGATTATGCTGAACGTATAGACGAACTGTTGAAAAAATAACCAACGGTGAACTTCCCCTTTTATATAGCAAAGCGCTACCTTTTCTCTAAGAAGTCGCACAATGCCATCAATGTTATTTCGGCCATCTCCGTTTGCGGAGTAGCTTTGGCTACGTTGGCATTGGTATGCACTTTGTCTGTATTCAATGGCTTTCAGGACTTGGTGGCAACTTTCTTTACGGCTTTTGATCCGGAATTGAAGATTACTGCCACCACAGGCAAGGTCTTCGATGGTCAGGATGAGCGTATAGAGGCTTTGCGCCAACTTCCGGAAGTGGCTGTCTTCTCTGAATCTTTGGAAGAAAATGCGATGGTGCAGTACAAGGATCGGCAGACCATGGCTGTAATCAAGGGGATAGAAGATAATTTTGAGGACTTAACGGCTATTGATAGTATCCTTTTCGGCAGAGGACAGTTCGTGCTACACGATGAAGTGGCAGATTATGCCATTCCGGGGATAGAATTGGTTTCTATTCTTGGGACCGGAATTAAGTTCCTTGACCCGTTACAGATTTATGCACCTAAACGCGGAGCTAAAGTGAACATGGCTAATCCTGCTTCCAGTTTTACTTTTGCCAATCTCCATTCCACCGGATTGGTCTTTGCCGTGAACCAGCAGAAATATGATTCTTCTTACATTCTCACCTCTCTGCAATTTGCCCGCCGGTTGTTTCAGTATGATACCGAGGTCAGTTCGGTAGAGCTGAAATTGAAGCCGGATGCGGATGTCAGTGCTGTTAAGGCGAAGATACAGAAGATGCTAGGTGATGGCTTCCGTGTGCAGGATCGGTATGAACAACAGGCGGATACATTCCGCATTATGGAAATAGAGAAGCTGATTTCTTACATCTTCCTTACCTTTATCCTGATGATTGCCTGTTTCAATGTCATAGGTTCACTCTCTATGTTGATCATTGATAAGAGAGCGGATGTGGTTACGTTACGCAATTTAGGGGCGGATGATAAGCTGATAACGCGTATCTTCTTATTTGAAGGACGCATGATTTCACTGATTGGTGCGGTGATAGGGGTAGTGCTGGGGTTGGCGTTGTGTTTCATCCAGCAGGAATTTGGTTTGCTTTCTTTAGGCGGCGCTTCCGGTGGTAATTTTGTGGTAGATGCTTATCCGGTCAGCGTTCATGCATGGGATATTGTTTTAGTCTTTATCACGGTACTGGTGGTAGGCTTTCTTTCAGTGTGGTATCCGGTGCGTTATCTGAGCCGCAGGTTACTTTCAAAATAGATTTTATAAAAACGAAAAGAGCTTGATATAAAAGGACAATACGGAATGTGTCAAAACTCTAAAACAGCTATCAAATTGTTCACCGTAGGGGCGGATTGAATCCGCCCTAAAGCACAAAGCAAACTACTATCGGGCAGATTCAATCTGCCCCTACAGCAAAATGATAGCCAATTTTTGTTTTAACAGCCTTCTATGATTATCTAAATCAGTTCGTAACTACTTATCTGAATAGGCATATCCAGATTATGCAATACCTTTTCCAGCAAAATGCCTTCCCGATTATCATATTCATAACCAAAAGTGGCACGGATACCTTGCAGGATAAATTGTGTAGCACGGTCTAGAGCGATAGGAAGACTATCCCCTTGCATCAATGAACCGGTGATGACACTGGTAAATGTATCTCCTGTTCCCGGATAGTGTGCGGGCAGATAAGGGCAGGTGACTTTCCAGTAACGCTTTCCCTGTCTGTTGTAAGCATATACAGAGGTTTTGTGCGGATCTCCCTGCACAGGGACACTGGTTATGATAACGGTTCCGGGGCCTTGCTCAGACATCTCGTGCAAATATGCTTTTAGTTCCTCGTCCGTGTTTTCCGCTTTATAGGGCTTATCCAGCAGATAGAATAATTCAGTCATATTCGGAGTAATGACATCCGCCTTTCGGATAAGATGCCGCATCTCAAGGATCATTTGCTCGTCAAAATTAGTATATAGTTTGCCGTTATCCCCCAATACGGGGTCTATTACGACAAGGCTGTCCGGCTGTCGGAAATCATCAATGAACTTTGATACAATCTGTATCTGGCGGGGAGAACCGAGGTATCCGGTATAGATGGCATCGAATTGTACTCCAAGTTGCTTCCATTCGGCAATGATCTTGGGCATTTCATCCGTCAGATCGAGGAAAGAGAAATGCGGATACTGGGTGTGGCTGGACAATACGGCAGTAGGCAAGGGGCAGACCTGAAATCCCATAGATGAGAGAATGGGAATCACCACAGTGAGCGATACCCGTCCTGCACCCGATAAATCGTGTATCGCAGCTATTTTCTTTACTTTATTTGTGTACATATCTTCGTGAGTTAAGGGTTATAATACATAGCGTATATAACAGATAAGCGGAGGAAATGTTATTCCAATGCAATACTTTCCACCTGCATTTCTTCTTGGCGCAGAAAGATAGAGGCTGACTCCTCAAACTTGCTTTTGCTTTCGGTAGTCAGGAAGCGGCAGTTTCCTCCTTGGGTGCAGCGTGCATCCATCTCCGGATGGCGGCTTAAATAATTCCGCAGGCTTTGGGCTACATATTCTCCTTGTGCAACGATACGTATATGGTCGGGAGTGAATTGCCTTATTTTATCCATTAATAATGGATAATGAGTACATCCCAAGATAATGGTATCTATTTCGGGATCTTTTTCCAGCAGGCGATTGATGTGCTGCTTCACAAAATAATCTGCACCTTCGGATCCGAATTCATTGTTTTCTACCAAAGGAACCCATAGCGGACAGGCTTCTCCCGTGACAATAATATCGGGGGATAATTTATGTATCTCCAGTGGATAAGATTCAGATTTGATAGTTCCCGCAGTAGCCAGTATGCCTACATGCCTGCTTTGGGTAATATTACCTATACACTCGGCTGTAGGGCGTATCACGCCAAGCACCCTGCGAGTGGGATCTATTACGGGCAGATTGATCTGCTGAATGGTACGCAGTGCTTTTGCTGATGCTGTGTTACATGCCAGTATGACCATAGGGCAACCCATTTCAAACAATTTGTCTACAGCCTGCAAGGTAAATTCGTAGACTACCTCAAAAGATCGAGTCCCGTATGGAGTGCGGGCATTATCTCCCAAATAGATATAATCGTATTCGGGCATGGCTTCGCGTATCTTTTCCAAGATCGTCAGACCGCCATATCCGGAATCGAATACGCCGATAGCACCGGTTGAAAGGGAAGTGGATGGGTTCATAATGGTAGATGTATAATAAAAAAGGCACGGATTACACGGATGATCACGGCATGCATTCCGTGAAATCTGTGTAATCCGTGCCTTAAAAGGTCTTTTGTTTTATTATTTAATTCCTACTTTAGACTTTACGGCAGCAGTTACATCTGTAGACTGTGCTTCGTTGATGTAAGGAATTTCTGTTCTGTTCAAGTCGAAGATATAAGTATAGCCACCTTCCTGGCCTACTGCCTTGATAGCATCTTCAATCTTTTTGTAAATCGGTTCCATCATGTCAGCGTATGACTTTTGCAATTGCTGTTGAGCATCCTGCTGGAACTGCATTCCTTTTTCCTGTAATTCTTGCAGTTCTTTCTGGCGTCTTTCCTGAATGTTTTTAGGAAGATTGGCTTGTTCCTGCTGGTATTCCGTATATTTTTTTGTTAATTCATCAGTAGCGCGTTTCATTTCATCCTCATACTGTTTCTGCATAGCCTGGATGTCTGTTTGTGCCTTTGTGAATTCCGGCATAACAGTAAGTACATCCGCAGATTTAAGATGCCCGAATTTCTGGGCGAATACACTCATCGGAACGATAAGTAAAAGTACTAAAGCAATTTTCTTCAACATAGTTCTATTTTTTATTAGTTATTGCAAAATTGGATTATCGGTTGCAAATGTAGGAAATTAATTTGAATATCCTAATCTTGAGAGCACTTCATTGCTTATATCAATGCTTGGAGATGCGAAAATAATACTTTGGGCAGAACCTCTGTCCACTACCACTGCATATCCTTTTTGCTCTGCAATCTGCTTCACTGCTTCATAAATCTTGTCTTGAATAGGAGCGACCAATTCTTCTTGTATCTTTGCCATTTCTCCTTCAGGGCCGAAGTATTTCTTTCTTAGTTCGGCTGCCTCTTTTTCTTTTGCAACAATGGCATCTTCTCTCTGCGTTTTCTGTGTAGCAGATAGAGAAGCTGAGGCTTTCTGATATTCTTTATAAAGTGCTTCCGCTTCTTTAGCTTTCGCTTCCACTTCACTTTGGTATTGCTGTGAAGCCTGATTCAGTTGGTTATTTGCCTGTTCATATGCAGGAATATTCTTTAAAATATACTCCATATCAATTAAGGCAAACTTTTGAGCGCTGGCTGTGAATGCACAAGCCACAAACAATAGAGATAATAGAATAGCCTTTTTCATAATCACTTTGTTTTTAGTTGTTGTTAGAATTCTTGTCCCAGGATAAAGTGGAACTGGCTTCCACTATACTGGCTGGAACCGTTTATCTTATCGAAACCGTAAGCCCAGTCAATACCCATCATACCAATCATCGGCAGGAAGATACGGACACCCACACCGGCTGAACGTTTCAACTGGAACGGATTAAACTTACCTACTTCTGTCCATGCGTTACCAGCTTCTACGAAACTTAAAGCGTAAATACTGGTTGAGTTTTCCAGCATAAGCGGGTATCTCAATTCTGCTCCTAAGCGCATGTAAGCATAACCTTCACTACCATAAGGAGTCAATGAACCGTTTTCATAACCACGCAATGCAATGGTTTCAGAAGCATAGCTGGTGCTATATCCGGTCATACCGTCACCACCCATATAGAAGGTTTCAAACGGTGACTTCTTATACTTATTATAGTGTCCCAACAAACCAAACTCTGCACGGGTCATGATAACCGGACATTTCTGACCACCGGTAAGAGCCGTATAAGTTTTGGCTTTGAACTTCCACTTATGGTATTCAATCCAGTTGAACATGCTGGCTGCTTCATCATAATCGTCTTTTCCGTATACGGAATAGTCTTTTTTGCTGAACAATGAATACGGCGGAGTCAACTGTACAGAAGCAGAGAACTCAGAACCACGGCGCGGGAAAATCGGATTGTCCGTAGAGTTACGCGCCAAAGTCAGGTTCAAGCTAAGATTGTTACAGTTACCTGTTGACATATATTCTCCGTTGTTCAACTTAATATACAGGTAACTCCAATCTTTCAGGATAAAGCGCTGGTAAGAAAGTTCGGCTGACAATGTGAAGTAGTCATCCGGCCATCTCAAACGCTTACCCCAACCGATAGATGCACCAAACATCTGGATTGACTTATCAGGGTCGTAATAAGACTCATAATTGTTGTTATATCCACCGTAGTAGTTACCATATCCGCTGTAATAATTATAGTAATTATTCATATAAGCAGAGTTATAATAGTTACTGCTGATGTCTGTCTGTATAGAATAGAATGCCGATACAGAGAATGAATTCGGGCGTTTGCCACCAAACCAAGGGTCAAAGAACGATACGCTATATGATTGGTAGTAACTACCGTTGGTCTGTCCGCTCACGGTCAATGTCTGTCCGTCACCTTGCGGCAAGAAACCGCGATAGTTATCACTCTTGTGGAACAAATTGGCCATAGAGAAGTTCGTAAACTTCAAACTTAATTTTCCGATGACACCTGTCTGTCCCCAACCTGCCGAGAATTCCACCTGGTCATTGGCTTTGGATTCCAGATTCCAGTTAATGTCTACCGTACCGTTAGTGGGATCCGGCTGTACATCCGGCTGAATGTTTTCAGGGTTGAAGTGTCCCATCTGGGCTATTTCACGGTAAGAACGTTCCAGAGCTTCCTTACTGAACAAGTCGCCCGGTTTGGTTCTCAACTCACGGCGTACTACGTTTTCATACAAACGGTCGTTACCATTGATACGAACCTTGTTGATACTTGCCTGCGGTCCTTCCATGATACGCATTTCCAAATCAATGGAGTCACCGTCAATGTTGACTTCTACCGGATCCAGATTATAGAATACATAACCTTTATTATAATAGAAGTTACCGATGGCGTCTTCATCTCCGGTCAAACGTTCAGTCATTAATTTCTGATTGTAAACGTCTCCTTTCTTCATGCGGAGTTGTTCATTCAGCCAGTCGGAAGCATAGATCGTGTTACCTACCCATGTTACGTTACGCAAGTAGTACTTATCACCTTCTTCAATTTTCATATATACATCGACGGTACGGTCGTCGTATGGGCTGATACTGTCCACTACGATCTGTGCGTCACGATAACCCAGTTCGTTATACTTGTCAATGATATGCTGTTTGTCTTCTTCGTATTTTTCTTCAATGAATTTCTTGGTACGGAAGATATTGGCGAGTTTGTTCTTCTCGTTTGTCTTCTTCATGACGCGTTTCAGCTTCTTATCGCTCAATACGCTGTTGCCGTCAATCGTAATCTGGTGTACTTTTACCTTTTCTTTCTTGTCAATCATCACATCTACATCCACCTGCTCTTTGTTATCGGCAAGGTCGCGTTCCACGATGGTAACTTCGGCATTCTTGAATCCTTTTTCGTCAAAGTGCTTCTTGATCAGGATCTTGGCGCGGTCTATCAGGTTCGGAGTGATTTGGCTGCCCTTTACAAGTCCCAGTTTGGCTTCCAAATCTTCGCGCTCACTTTTCTTTACTCCATGATAGCGTATATCAGCAATACGGGGACGCTGTGCCAGAATAATTTTCAGATATATCTTGTTATCAACGATCTTCTCGGCTATGATTTGCACATCCGAGAATAATCCGTGACGCCAATAACGTTTCACGGCGGTGGTAATGTCATCGCCGGGAACAGTAATGGTCTGTCCTACGGAAAGCCCCGAAAGCCCGATCAATACATAGTCTTCATAGTTTTTTACACCTTCTACTTTTATGCCGCCTATTTCATATTTTTTAGGCGTTCCGGAGTAAAGTATCACAGGGGTGTCGTTTTCTTCTACATTTGCCTCCTGGGCATAACTGCCGGTTGAAAAACAAAACAGGCACGTAAGTGTTAACAGTATAAGTGAAATACGATATAGCATTTTATCTAACTTTATATTTGTTCACTGGTTTTGCCGAAACGGCGTTCTCTCTTCTGATAATCATAAATGGCTTTGCAAAACTCTTCTTCACGGAAATCCGGCCAGAAAGTTTCGCAAAAGTATAATTCTGAATAAGCGCATTGCCAAAGCAGATAATTGCTCAGGCGTATTTCTCCTCCGGTTCGTATCAGCAGATCCGGGTCGGGCATATGGTTTGTGCTTAGATGTGCACTTATTAAGTTGTCATCAATGTCTTCAATAGCCAATTCACCATTTTTGACCTTTGTGGCTATTTGCTTCGTTGCCTCCGTTATCTCCCATTTGGATGAGTAACTCAAGGCAAGAACCAGGCACATGCCTGTGTTGGCAGATGTATGTTCTATGCATTGGTTCAGTCTGTCCAATACTTCTGCCGGCAGTTTCTGCGTATCACCGATGATACGGAAACTGATATTGTTCTTCATGAAAGTTTCTTCTTCAATAGAGTCCATCAGCAGACTCATCAGAGCAGCTACTTCATCTACCGGCCGACTCCAGTTTTCCGTAGAAAAAGTATATAGCGTCAAGTATTTGACGCCTAATCGGGCCGCTTCCTCCGCAATGACATGTACTATCTCGGCTCCGGCTTGATGTCCGAAGCTCCGAGCCTGTCCACGTTGCTTGGCCCATCTTCCATTGCCATCCATTATAATGGCTATATGGGCGGGAATACGGCTCTTATCTATTTGCTCTCTATATAGCATGTCGCATTATTTTTTATGACTCTTTGTCTCTAATCTTTTTTGAGGAATCCCATCTTGTTGATCCGTCCTCTCCATACTTGTCCGCTTTTACTCCATATAATCCACAGGAAATTGTTTTTATCCACAACGAAGGAGTAATTGCCTTTGGCTTGATTATATAAATCGGTAAATTCTTCGGGGAAGAACAGATATTGTGATACCGGAGTCCAGCTTACGCCTTGATCCTTGGATACATAGAACTTGCTGAATGCCGGAATATCTTTGCCATAACTCTTTCCCGGTCCTCCGAAAGCATATAGCAGTTCATTGTAATAAATCATAGATATATTAGCCAGTTTGGGGCAATATTTGCTTTCGTTTTCCATGATGGGATAATCTCCCCATGTGTTCTCGGTGGTCAGTTTTGCCCATACTATAGTGGCTGTGTCCGTAGGAATACTGTTATCGCCCATTACTGCCAGATAGTCTATAGATGTATTGGTCATCAATGGATAAGCGGCATAAGACAGATGAGACTGGGGGAAATTAGCAGGTACTTCTTCATTTACTTTCCATGTAATGCCGTCTCCACTTTCCATAAAATGGTTTTCCGCATTAATGGCGTATAGCTTTTTATTTTTGTCGGAATGTACATTAGCTATCAATCGGCTGAACTTCGCATCCGTATTTACCTTGCTCCATTCTGTTCCGTTTGTTGAGCGGTATAATTCTTCTCCGGCAAGAATATAGAGATTACTTCCCCATACCATAACCGAAGAATAGTCTGCATGATCAGGGAGATTTAATGTCTGAAGTTCTGTCCAACTCTTTCCGCTGTTAATGTCGGTAGTAGTCAGGGCTACTTTTGATCCTTGTTGGGTAAATACATAGATCTTGTCATCCAGAGTAACAGCCTTTTGGGCTTCTATACTGGTGTTAAAGCCGTTGCCTATGTGTGACCATTGCAAAGAATCGGGCACTTGTTGATGCACGTTGATTTTGGCGGTATAGGCAGGACCGTATGTTCCGTTGTATGCCACAACCTTGAATTTGACGGGGTTTTCAAAGTTCAAAGAGTCGGTGGAAGTCCACACTGTATCTTTGTCTTCGGCTGCAATAACGAGCCACGGGGTGTCTGCTGTAATCTCAACCACTACTTTGCTGATGTCCGTGCCCACCGGCAGGGAGTCTACATTCCATATAGTCCTCTGTAGCTGGTCAATGGCGAAAGGATAGTTCTTGCCGACAACAGTGGCGGTTAGAGTGGTGTCTTTTCCATTAACTTCAGAGAGATACTTAGTTTCAATATTATTAATAGAAAAAGCGGTAATGCTTGAATTGGGACTGTATTCAATCTCTTCATTGTCGTTGTCCAAGCAAGATGTAATCATAAAAGCTGCTGCAAGCAGACTTGTGATGACAGTCAAAAACTTTATTTTCATTTGCAAATGAGTCTTTTGTTACAAGTCGCAAAAGTAGGAAGATTTTTTGCTATACAGAAGTTTTGGGACAAGTTTTATATTAATTTATAGATAAACTTTCCCTTTTTTTCTGTTATTCAGGCGCATTTTGTCTATGAATCCGTAGCATGGGATATATGCGATATTTCTCTTTCAAAGTGTATTTCATTTAATTTAAAGCATTTTCGCGGAACAGATGGGGCTTGGACTCCATCATTCAGAAGGAGTGGGGTTCTTTCAATGTAGATCTCGTCCCAAAGCCCGGAATCGATAAAGGCTTGTAACAAAATACTTCCGCCTTCTACCAGAAGTGACTGGATTTTGTTTTGATACAGTACTTCGAATATTTGTGGTAATATATCCCGGTCAAAGTCCAACAGAATGTATTCGGTCAGTGGATTGGGCTGTGAAGCGGCTTTTCGGGTAAATACCAGTGTTCTTATCTTTCCATCAAATACATGGAGGTCCTTGGGCAGAGTTAAGTCTTTGTCTATCACCAGGCGGATGGGATTTTTACCATACCAGTTCCGGGTGGATAAGGACGGATTGTCCAATAACGCTGTGCGGCGGCCTACCAATATCGCATCATGCTCGGCGCGTTTTTTGTGTGCCAGCATGGCGGTCAGTGGACTGGATAGAATGACCGGATTGCCTCCCGTGCGTTTTGTATCTATGAATCCGTCTGCTGATTCCGCCCATTTCAAGGTGATATATGGGCGTTGGTGGGTATTGAAAGTAATGAAGCGGCGGATCAGGTGGCGGCATTCTTCCTCCAATACTCCCACGGTAACCTCTATGCCTGCTTTGCGCAGCTTTTCAATACCTCTCCCGGCTACCAATGAAAAGGGATCCATGCAGCCTACCACTACTCTGGGAATGCCTTTTTCTATAATTAAATCGGCACAGGGAGGCGTCTTCCCATGGTGTGAACAGGGTTCCAGGCTCACATAAACAGTGGATTCTTTCAGCAAGCTTTCATCCTTGACGGAGCGTATGGCATTGACCTCTGCATGTGCTTCCCCGCATCGGATGTGGTATCCTTCTCCTATAATGGTATCGTGATGAACGATGACGGCACCCACCATCGGATTGGGTGCTGTATTGCAAAGTCCGTTGCGTGCCAGTTGCAGGCAGCGGGAAATATATTTTTCGTCTTTTGTCATAACGGTCTTGTTTTAATTTCTACTTTTGCATACAATTTAATGACAGTATGAACCCTATTGTATATTATATAAAGCAAACTTTGCATGGATATTATCCCGATTCCGAGATTCTATCCATGGCTAAACTGCTGCTGACACAAGTCTTTGGCATGTCTGTTATCGAATTATATGCAGGCAAAGATAATTGTTTTTCATCGAATGAACAGAAGCAATTAGAGGATATTCTTCTTCGTTTGCAAAAATATGAGCCTATTCAATATATAATAGGTGAAGAAGAATTTTTCGGCTTACCCTTCGAGGTGAACCGGCATGTGTTGATTCCCCGTCCCGAAACGGGAGAACTGGTAAATTGGATCATACAAGAATATAAGGATCGCCAGACGCGTATATTGGATGTTGGTACCGGGAGCGGTTGCATCGCCATCTCCCTGGCAAAGCATATGGAGAAAGCCGAGGTGACTGCATGGGACGTTTCGGAAGACGCTTTGCAGGTAGCCGCCCGTAATTGCCTGCGGAATGGTGTGGGGGTGAAATTGGAACAAAAAGATGTGCTGAGATTTGAGCCTTCGGGTGAACAGTTTGATGTGATCGTAAGTAATCCTCCTTATATTACCGAAAAGGAAAAAGCGGAGATGGAAGCCAATGTCTTGGATTGGGAACCCGATGTGGCACTTTTTGTTCCGGATGACAGCCCCCTTTTGTTCTATCGCAAGATTGCTGAACTGGGAATGGAAATGCTGGCTCCGAATGGGAAACTTTACTTCGAGATAAACAGGGCTTATGGAAAACAGACCGTGGATATGCTCGTGGAACTGGGATACCGGGAAATAGAATTGAGAAAAGATATTTCACAAAACGATAGAATGGTAAAAGCGGAGAGATGAAAGGAGAATGTAGTGAAAACGAAGCGAAGTACAAGGCTGAAGCCTATTGTTCTTCGACCGAGCGTTGCATAGCGGATGTGGAAGCCAAACTGGAACAGTGGGGGGCAACCCCGGACATAACAGAAAAAGTAATCAGTCACTTGGTCAATGAAAGATATATTGACCAACAACGCTTCTGTATCGCATTTATCCGTGATAAATACCGTTTCAACCAATGGGGAAAGATCAAGATCAATCAGGCATTGCGGTTGAAAAAGATTCCGGCAGACCTTATCAATATAGGGATGGAAGAAATAGACGAACAGGAATATATGGAAATCCTATCCAAATTGATTGAACAGAAAAAGAAAAGTATAAAGACGCGTACCGAATATGAACGGAACGGAAAACTGATTCGCTTTGCTGTGGGAAGGGGCTTTGAAATGGAGGCTATCCTTCGGTGTGTGAAACAGGTTGATTGTGATGATGTCTATCCGGACTGATCTTTGGGAGCTCTTTTTCCCGCGTTGCTGCCTGATTTGTGGAAACCGGTTATCACACGGAGAAAGAATGCTTTGCCTTAATTGCCTGTCAGGACTTCCCCGTACCGGATTTCATTTGCAGAAAGATAATCCAGTGGAATGTAATTTCTGGGGGAAATTTCCGGTAGAGCGGGCCACTTCTTATTTATATTATGCAAAAGGAGGTGATGTAAGGCAATTGCTGTACGAACTGAAATACCATAATAATAAAGAGGTGGGAGAAATAATGGGACGTACGATGGCTGCCGAGTTAATGCCTTCCCGTTTCTTTGAAGGAATTGATCTGATTATTCCGGTCCCCCTTCATAGGCGCCGGGAACGCCAGCGCGGATATAACCAAAGCGGATGCCTGGCACAAGGAATCTCAGCGGTGACAGGTATTCCCGTACATCCCGGCATTATGGTAAGGAGCAGATATACAGAGACTCAAACCCGTAAAGGGCAGTATGAAAGATGGGAGAATGTACAAGATCTATTTGTCTGTTCTTTTCCGGAGCAGCTAGAGAATAAACATGTTTTGCTGGTAGATGATGTATTGACTACGGGTGTCACCATCGTATCTTGCGCCGATGCACTACGTGCTGTCCCCGGACTCCGTATCAGCGTGCTTACACTGGCTCTGGCAGGGGATTCTTGATAACAATAACAATTTTTTTCTGAAAATACCTTGTTCGATTTTTCGTTATCTCAATTCATTTCTATATTTTTGCAAAACATTTATCAGATATAGTTTAAGTTATGAAGACTTTAGAGAAATTATTCGCAGAGAAATTACTGAAGATTAAGGCTATCAAGTTGCAGCCGGCTAATCCTTTTACTTGGGCTTCCGGTTGGAAATCGCCTTTCTATTGTGATAACCGCAAGACTCTTTCGTATCCTTCTCTTCGTAATTTTGTGAAACTTGAGATTAGCCGCATCGTTTTGGAGAAATTCGGCCAGGTAGATGCTATTGCCGGTGTGGCAACGGGTGCTATCCCTCAAGGAGCTTTGGTGGCAGAAGAATTGAACCTTCCGTTTGTGTATGTTCGTTCTACTCCGAAAGACCATGGCTTGGAAAACCTGATTGAAGGTGAGCTTCGTCCTGGTATGAAAGTCGTAGTTATTGAAGACCTGATCTCAACTGGCGGCAGCAGCTTGAAGGCTGTTGAAGCTATCCGTCGCGACGGATGTGAAGTAATCGGAATGGTTGCAGCATTTACTTATGGTTTCCCGGTGGCTATTGAGTCGTTCAAGGAAGCAAAAGTGAATCTGGTTACTCTGACTAATTATGAAGCCGTACTGGAAGCAGCTTTGAAAACAGGATACATCAGCGAAGAAGATGTGCCCGTTTTGGATAGCTGGAGAAAAGATCCAGCCCATTGGGAAGCAGGAAAATAAGTAATTATTTTAAGATAAATACATTATGGAGAGAACTATTCGGGGGTTTCGTCAGATTCCCGAATTGTTCTTTTTGTGTTTTATAAGAGAGAAGTATTATGGCACAATTTGAGAGTAGTGTGAAGTTTGTTCCTTATAGCCAGGAACGGGTGTTTAACAAATTATCGGATTTAAGTAACCTGGAATCAGTTCGCGATAAACTGGCCGATAAGGTGCAGGGTTTGGCATTTGATAGCGATACAATGAGCTTTACCGTACAGGGAGTGAGCATCACGTTGCGCATTATAGAGCGTGAACCTTATAAATGCATCAAGTTTGAAAGCGAGAAATCTCCCGTGCCCATGAACCTGTGGATACAGATTCTGCCGGTAGATGCAGAACAGGCAAAGCTGAAAGTAACGATTCGTGCAGAAGTGAATATGTTTATGAAGGCCATGGTTTCCAAACCGTTGCAAGACGGCGTGGATAAATTGGCCGAAATGTTATCAGTGATTCCTTATTAATAATAAAGAAAGATATGGCACAGAAACTTTGGGAAAAAAGCGTTCGGGTAAATGAAGAAATTGATCGTTTTACCGTGGGACGTGACCGTGAAATGGATCTTTATCTGGCAAAACACGATGTGTTGGGCTCCATGGCCCATATCACCATGTTGCAAAGTATCGGTCTGCTCACGGCCGATGAACTTGAAGTATTGCTGGCAGAGTTGAAGAATATCTACGCCTCTGCCCGGAAAGGTGAATTTGTAATAGAAGACGGCATTGAAGACGTGCATTCCCAAGTGGAGTTGATGTTGACTCGCAAACTGGGGGATGTGGGAAAGAAAATCCATAGCGGACGCTCGCGCAACGACCAGGTATTGGTGGACTTGAAGCTCTTTACCCGTACGGAACTGAAAGAAGTGGCAGAAGCGGTGGAGCAACTTTTCCATGTACTGATTTCCCAAAGCAACAAATATAAAGACGTGTTGATGCCGGGATATACTCACTTGCAAATAGCCATGCCTTCTTCATTCGGACTATGGTTTGGCGCGTACGCCGAGAGCTTGGTGGATGATATGATGTTCTTGCAGGCCGCCTTTAAGATGTGCAACCGCAATCCGCTGGGTTCTGCTGCCGGTTATGGTTCCTCCTTCCCGCTGGATCGCGAAATGACTACCCGCCTGTTGGGATTCGATTCCATGAACTACAATGTGGTGTATGCGCAGATGGGACGCGGCAAGATGGAACGCAACGTAGCTTTCGCCCTCGCTTCCATTGCCGGAACGGTTTCCAAGATGGCATTTGACGCTTGTATGTTCAGTAGCCAGAACTTCGGTTTTGTGAAGCTGCCGGATGAATGTACTACCGGTTCCAGCATCATGCCGCATAAAAAGAACCCCGACGTATTTGAGTTGACCCGTGCAAAATGCAACAAGATACAGGCATTGCCCCAGCAAATCATGATGATAATGAATAATCTGCCTTCGGGATATTTCCGCGATTTGCAGATTATCAAAGAGGTATTCCTGCCTGCTTTCCAAGAATTAAAAGATTGCTTGCAGATGGCTACCTATATTATGGATAAGATCAAAATCAACGAACATATCCTGGATGATGACCGTTATCTTTATATCTTCAGTGTGGAAGAAGTGAACCGCCTGGCATCCGAAGGAATGCCGTTCCGCGATGCCTACAAGAAAGTAGGCCTGGACATCGAAGCAGGCAAGTTTACGCACAACAAGCAGGTGAACCATACGCACGAAGGCAGTATAGGCAACCTGTGTAATGATAAGATTGAAATACTGATGCAACAAGTGGTGGACGGTTTCAACTTCTCCGTAATGGAACAGGCAGAGAAAGCCCTTTTGGATAGATAAAACAATTTTAAACGCAATATTATGGGATATCAACCTTCAGCAGATCGCTATGACAAGATGCAGTATAAATACTGCGGAAACAGTGGGTTACTTTTGCCCCGCATCTCTTTGGGATTGTGGCACAACTTCGGTAGTGTGGACGATTTTGGTGTAGCAACCGATATGATAAAGTATGCTTTCGACAATGGTGTGACCCATTTCGACTTGGCAAACAACTATGGTCCCATTCCCGGAAGTGCTGAAACAAACTTCGGCAAAATCCTGAAAGAGAATTTCGGAGGATACCGTGACGAGATGATTATTTCGTCCAAAGCCGGACATGAAATGTGGGCAGGTCCCTATGGAGGTAACAGTTCGCGCAAAAACCTGATGGCGAGCATCAACCAAAGCCTTCGTCGCACGGGTCTGGACTATTTTGACATATTCTATAGCCACCGTTATGATGAAACGACCCCTGTGGAGGAAACCATGCAGGCTTTGATTGATATTGTAAAGCAAGGAAAGGCTCTCTATGTGGGAATTTCCAAATATCCCCCTGCACAGGCAAAGGTGGCGTATGAAATGCTGAAATCCGCCGGTGTCCCTTGTCTTATCAGCCAGTACCGTTACAGCATGTTCGACCGTGCAGTAGAGGCGGAATCACTTCCCCTTGCTGCCGAATATGGTTCCGGTTTCATCGCCTTCTCGCCATTGGCGCAAGGGTTGTTGACCGACCGCTATCTGAATGGCATCCCCGAACATTCACGTGCTGCCCGTTCCACCGGCTTCCTGCAACTGGATCAGGTAACAGAGGAAAAGGTGGAAAAAGCCCGTCGCTTGAATGAAATTGCCGCCCGCCGTGGACAGACATTGGCAGAAATGGCATTGGCATGGGTGCTGAAGGATGAGCGAATGACTTCGGTTATCATCGGTGCCAGTTCAGTGAAACAGCTTGCCGATAACCTTCATGCATTAGATCATTCCGACTTTACGAATGAAGAATTGGCTGAAATAGAAGGAATCTTGCGAATGTAAATAAAAAAATGGGTGCAAAATTTGGTGGATATTATAAAACGTCTTATCTTTGCACCCGTTAAACAAAACGCGGAAATAGCTCAGTTGGTAGAGCATAACCTTGCCAAGGTTAGGGTCGCGAGTTCGAGTCTCGTTTTCCGCTCTCTCACTCCGAGGATGCTCGAATGGTGGAATCGGTAGACACGAGGGACTTAAAATCCCTTGGCCATTGCGGCTGTGCGGGTTCAAGTCCCGCTTCGAGTACAAGATGTTATAACGGAATGCCTGTAAGTTCAATTGCTTACAGGCATTTTGCTTTTTCTTATAGGAAACATGGTAGAAAGGATGGTGTATGACATGATCTTTAACTTGTGTCCATTGACGCAATAGGTTATAATTGATTATGTTTGTACTATAATCTAGTATGGCATGAGACTGAAAAATAAAGAAGTATTGTAGTTGTGTTGTGAAAAGAATATTAATATTAAAGCCGGATGGACATGGGAAATAGTGAAATAGTAATATATAAGTCAGAAGATGGTAACATTAAGGTAGATGTGCTATTTGAAGGGGAAACCGTATGGTTGACCATAGACCAAATGAGCGAATTATTTGGGAAATCACGTTCTACAATTAATGAACATATTTTGAATGTATATAAGGAAGGTGAACTTTTCGAAACTGACAGCATGAAGAAAATCGGAAATCCCGATTTTTCTACTAAACCAACCAACTACTACAACTTAGATGTTATCATATCTGTTGGCTATCGTGTCAAATCCTATCAGGGCACTCAATTTCGTATTTGGGCGACACAAAGGTTAAGGGAGTATATCATCAAAGGATTTACATTAAACGATGAGAGGTTTACGACTGGTTCTTCTATGAATTATTTCAAGGAACTTCTTGATAGAATCCGGCAAATAAGGCTTTCAGAGAGAGTCTTTTATCAGCAGGTGAAAGATATTTATGCCACAAGTATAGATTACGATCCGTCCGATGAAATGACATTGGCATTTTACAAAGAGGTACAAAACAAACTTCTTTGGGCCGTAAGCGGAAAGACAGCAGCGGAACTCATATACTATCGTTCTAATGCTACATTGCCTATGATGGGACTTACTTCCACTTCAAAGCCGGGAAAAGTAACTAAGGCTGATGTGCTTATTGGGAAAAACTACTTGAATGAAGAGGAAATAGGAGTGCTGAAGCTGATAGTAGAACAATATCTTGCCTACGCAGAATCGCAAGCCTTGCAACATAAACCTATGTATATGAGAGATTGGATTGAAAAGTTGAGGCTTGTACTTACAATGAATGAAAAAACAATATTGGAATGCGCTGGTAGCATATCTCATGAGCTTGCGGTGAAGAAAGTAAGTCAAGAATATACTCAATATAAAGAAATCCAAAAGAAAGTGGAACATTTGAACAGCATCAAAGAGTTGGATGAAGACATAAAGAAAATAACTCATAAAAAGAAGCCCGGTAAATAAAAATGCAGCTCAAGCTTGAACTCAGGGAAACTTTTCTACAACAGAGTTTTCGTTTCCTACTGCCACTACTACCACTATTTGCCTCATAACGCCGATCAGCGAAGGGTTTGACCATGTGGTGGTGGTAGCTTTTTTAGAGCTCAAAAACAGTGTACTACCACTACTTTTAATGAGTTTTTTTGCAGAAACAGTCTTCTAAATGATCATTCACAAAGCCGGCTGCCTGCAAAAAGGCATAGCAGATGGTTGAACCGAAGAACTTGAAGCCTCGCTTTTTCATGTCCTTGCTCATTGCATCCGACTCGGAAGAGGTAGCGGGACTCTGGCTCAAGGTCTTGAAATGGTTTACGATAGGTTGCCGGTCGGGGAAAAAGGACAAGGTATAATTGTAGAAACTGCCGAACTCTTTCTGAATAGCCATAAACAGCCTTGCATTACTGATTGTGCTATTGATTTTTAGCCGGTTCTTGACGATTCCATCAAATTGCATCAATCGCTCAACGTCTTCCGGCGTCATTTGCGCTACTTTCTCCACATCAAAATGATGGAAAGCTTCCCGGTATCCTTCACGTTTGCGGAGGATAGTAATCCAAGTCAGTCCTGCTTGGGCACTCTCTAGTACCAAAAACTCAAACAGGGTTTTGTCATCGGTAACCGGTTTGCCCCATTCTTCGTCATGATATTTTATGTACAGTTCATCTGTTCCGGCCCAGCCGCAACGTGCATTTATTATATCTTCCATATTCATTATCTATATTTATTAGTGAACGGAGCACATTCATACCTATATGTGCGGACACGCAAGCAGAAAGCTAGCCACGCAGATAAGGAGTTTCAAGGAGTTTTAAAAGGTTGAAACTTTAGTTCCAACCGTATGGAACTGTAGTTTCAATAGGACGCAACTGTAGTTCCGACAGGTTGAAACTCTATTTCCGACTATTTGAAACTGATTGAAGTTCCTTATCTTTGAACTCATTTAACCGTATGATCATAGCATCACGCCTATATAGTGCAAGTTCCCGAAGTATATGTTGCTCTTCATCAAAGAAAGAACAAATATACGAATTTTATTATGTAATTGCAATTCTATGGATAAAAAATGAAGAAAAGGTGGTGGTAGTATCCCTTTTTAGCTCTTTAAAATTCTACTACCACCACATGCTTACCCCCTTTACTGATCGGCGTTATGAGGCAAATAGTGGTAGTAGTGGCAGTAGGAAACGAAAACTCTGTTGTGAAAAATGCCATTTGCAGCTTTCCGTTGAACAGACTGACATATCTGATTATTATCTCATTATCCACGCAGTCTTTCTCCGGATTCTACATTTACAATATTGAACACAAAACTTATAACAGTATGAAAACAAAGGCATTATGGGGTCTATGGTTACTCCTTTTTACATTCGGTGCGGTAGCTTGCAGCGATGATGGCATTTACTTTACACAAGATGAAATTGTAGAAGGTGATATTATGACAGGAAAGCAAGTGCGGCTAGTGGATAATACATTGGTGGTGTATACGGGAATGTCCGGTAGCGTTAATATTCAAGGTGGGAAAGGCGATTGTACGGCAAAATCTGCTAATACAGAAGTGGCTACTGTAACAGAGTCTAATGATGGAGGTAGCCATATGGTATTGGTAACAGGCAATGCGATAGGGAATACAATCATTACTGTGACGGATTCGAAAGGAAATTCATCCAGCTTTGCTGTGATAGTGAAGAATGCGGAAGACCTTTGGGGGAATGTTTTTATCTATGAATACGATGAAGAGTTCGGGCAGAAGGAGTGTTTTGTCCGTGGGGCTTCTCCTGCTGACTCTGCTGCTATTGTGACCGATGTATTTGTGAAAAATAACGATTGTCGCTTCGTAATGAAAAGCAGGTTTGCGGCTCCAACTGAAATTTACCGTACTGTGGTTTATGACGCTGAAGGCAAGGTTCTTCTGGATGGTCCGTCACCTAGGCCTGTAGCCGGAACTGGGGGTACAGGTATTCCTTATTTTAAGTGGAAAGTTTATTCTCGACAAGATGGAATCGTACTGGCTGAATATGCATCTGTACAAGATAGTGGTCCAAGGATTGTTAAGGACTTGACTGATAAATATCAGGTAAAATATCCAGAGGTGAGTAACGTTTTTTTGTGGATTCCTGTCAGAATACTACGTGAGAGGTGAATGAATAATACTTTATAAAAAAGGGACTGATTAGAGATAATCAGTCCCTTTTTTATGAAGATTGGTCAGCCTTTCTCACTACTGAAATATTTTAAATTGCATAATTCCCTCTCTACCGCTGTCCCTTGTATTCTTTCATAGAACCTTTACTGGCCGTCTTGTACAGATTAATCGGGTTTGAATGCAGCTATATGATAATGTAGTACATTATTGTGCTGCAAATCAACGGTGCAACATGGTTATACCATTTTTGTATTGTCTTTGCTTTGGCACCATTACTAAGTCTAGCCATGGATACTGATTGTTTTGTCTATAGGGACAATTTGGATATATCATAAAGTTTAAATTTCAAGCTGTTTATTATGTGATTTTTGCATTATGAAGATGTTATTTAAAAAAATATGCAGAAAAAGGTGAATAAAGTTTTTATTTATTGATAGTATTTAATATATTTGCTTCCGTTATATTTAAACCTATAAAAAAAATCTAAACGGTATGGGAAAACGAATTGCTCTATTTCTAATGTGCTTATTAGTTGTAATAGGCCATTTGTCGGCTCAAGTAACTAAAATGTCGGGGATTGTTCTTTCTAGGGAAGATGGATCACCGGTAGTAGGAGCCTCTGTATTGATACAGGGAACTACCCGTGGTACAATAACAGATGTGGATGGAAAATTTATTTTGGATAATATTAAACCGGCAGATAAGAAGATAGTAGTTTCATTTATTGGAATGAAGACACAGGCTGTTGACATTAAACCATTTGTCAAAGTTGAATTGGTTACAGAATCCGAATTGATGGATGAAGTCATGGTAGTGGCATATGGTACAGCCAAAAGATCTGCATTTACTGGATCGGCTTCGGTTGTCAATGCAGATAAGTTAACTAAAAGGCAGACAACAAATGTTGTGCAGGCTCTTGCAGGGCAAGTAGCAGGTTTGCAGATGACGAGTGGATCGGGACAGCCAGGGGGATCTGCCCCTACATTGATTATTCGTGGTATTGGTTCTATTAATGCAGAGAATGATCCGCTTATCATTGTCGATGGTATGCCTTATGAAGGAGGATGGAACAATATTAATCCGTCTGATGTAGAATCGGTCTCTGTTTTGAAGGACGCTGCATCAAATGCGCTATATGGTGCACGTGGTGCTAATGGTGTTATTATTATTACTACCAAGCAGGCAAAAGCCGGTGAGGCAGTTGTAACAGCTAGTGCGAAATGGGGTGTGAATACGCGTGGTACAATTGATTATGATTATATCAAAGATCCGGGTGAATATTATGAGGCACATTATAAAGCTCTGTATAATCAATTAAGATATGTAAAGGGACTTTCAGAAGAAGACGCTTATGCCCAAGCTAATGTGAACATGGTGGGAAACACGAAGGAAAATGGTGGATTGGTCTATAATGTGTACAGTTATCCGGAAAATGAATATCTTATCGGCAAGAATGGAAAACTGAACCCGAATGCTACCCTTGGCAGAGTGGTTAATGAATATACACTTTATCCTGATAACTGGGTTGACGAAGCCTTTAGTTCTGCATTACGCCAAGAATATAATGTAAATGTTTCCGGAGGAACCGATAAGATGCAATTATATGCTTCTTTTGGTTATTTAAAAGATGATGGAATTGTTCCAAACTCTAATTATGAACGTTATTCTACCCGTTTTAAAGGTACATATCAGGCAAAGAGTTGGATGAAATATGGTGCAAATGTCAGTTATACCCACTCTAATACAGCGTCCCTGTCCGAGTCTTATGATACTGATCTATCAAGTTTTACTGAAGGGATGGCTCCTATTTATCCTGTATATGTAAGAGATGCCAATGGCAATATTATGACAGACTTAAATGGAAAGGTATACGACTATGGAACAGTAACGGCAGAACCGGGATTAGCTCGTCCCAATCATCCTAATTCTTCCATCCAGTCATCTATGCTTAACCAGCAAAATGTAAGTGGAAATACATTTAATGGAAATGGTTTTGTAGATATAACTTTTTTGAAGGATTTCAAGTTTACGTTTAATGTCGGTACTACTGTTAATGAAAGACGATATTACACTACGTCAAATCCATATTATGGTTTCGGGGCGGAGCAGAATGGTACAGTGTCAATGTATCATTATCGCACCACTACATTGAACTTGCAGCAGATATTGAATTATAGCCACACCTTTGGTAAACACAATGTATCTGCCATGTTGGGACATGAGAGTTATAAATACAATTATGCGGAGTTGTCTGCTGCTAAAAAGAATATGTTCTCTTACTGGGGTAACCATGAATTGAATGGAGCTGTCATAGATAGTTCTTCTGCTGGTTCTTATTCAACGGATTATAACACAGAGGGATATTTCTTCCGTGCTTTGTATGACTATGACACTAAATATTTCTTCTCGGCTTCTTATCGCCGTGATGCTTCGTCGCGTTTTCATCCGGATCATTGGTGGGGCAACTTCTATTCTGTAGGTGGAGCTTACCTTATGTCTAAAGAAGATTGGTTTGATGTGAAATGGATTGATTTATTTAAGGTTAAGTTTTCTATCGGGCAACAAGGAAATGATAATATAGGTTCATATAATTATACGGATAGATACAGTATCGTAAATAGTAACGATGAATTGTCTTTGAATTTTAATGGAAAAGGAAAGAAGGATATAACTTGGGAGACCAATACAAATATGAACCTGGGCGTAGAGTTTGAATTGTTCAAAGGAAAGCTGAATGGTGGCATTGAAGTATTCTATCGTAAAACTACCGATATGTTAAACTGGTTTACTGTTCCCCTTTCCTTAGGTTATGCAGGATACTATGATAATATAGGTGATATGGCCAATAAAGGTATTGAGTTGGAGTTGAATTATACCCCAATAAATAAAAAGGACTTTATCTGGAAAATTAATATGAATCTTACCCATTATAAGAATAAGATCACTTATTTGCCGGATGAAAAGAAAACTGTGACGATGGATGGTCATGGAGGATATATGAATGGTAGCAGGTATTATGGTGAAGATTTACCTATTAATACATGGTATATGAAACGTTTTGCCGGTCTGTCTGAAGAAGGACTTTCAATGTGGTATTATACAGATACTCAGACGGGTGAAGAAAAGACCACAACTACTTACTCTACAGGTGATTTCTATTTATGTGGAGATCCTAATCCCGATTTGTATGGTGGCTTTGGAACCTCAATAAGTTTTCATGGCTTTGATTTCTCCACCCAATTCTCTTATTCAGTTGGAGGTTTGACTTATGATTATGCTTATGCGGGCATGATGGGTAATCCTACTGCAACATCTGTAGGCAACCGTTGGCATAAAGATGTATTAAAAGCATGGTCGCCGGAGAATCCTTCGTCAACTATACCACGTTGGTATTTTAATGATTTGAATACAACCGGCTCGTCAGACCGTTTCTTGATTGACGGCAGTTACCTGAACTTGCAGAATATCCAGGTAGGTTATACATTGCCTAATAACTGGACTTCGTCTCTTGGAATCAAGAACTTGCGTTTGTATTTTGTTTGTGACAATGTGTACTATTGGTCTAAGAGAAAAGGGTTAGATCCCCGTCGTTCTATTTCTGGTGTAGGCGCATCGGGCAAGATTGCCCCGTTCCGTACTTATTCCGGAGGTATCAGTTTGCAATTCTAATTATTTATAAGCAAAAACTTTAAGACGATGAAAAAGAGAAATATAATCAAAAGGGCAGCAGTTGCCTGTTTGCTTTCTGCCATAGGTATGAATATGAGCAGTTGTATTGAACAGACTTTTCCAAAGAACTCTACAGCTACGGCCGAGCAGATTGCAGAATCACCGGCAGCCATGAATGCTATGCTAAATGCCGTAGTAGGTTTTGTCAACGCATATAATACCTACGGACAGGGCTATACATGGGATTTGGGTTATACATCATATGGTATCATAAGAGAGGTGATGTGTGAGGATTTTTATATATATAAGTCCGGATATGACTATTATAACTCTTTTGGATTGTGCCGTAGCTTGGCAGATAATGCAGAAGTCAACTCAATTTATTATTATTACTATAAGTTCTTGAACAATGTCAATAATCTAATCCGCATTGTTGATCTTGAAAATACTACGGAAACAAACCGGCAGTATGTTGGTATTGCCAAAGTCTATCGTGCAATGATTTATATGGATATGGCCCGTTTATTTGAATATAAGAAGACAGGAATAGCAAAACTGGATGACGAGGCTGCGTCTAATAATGTCTATGGACTTACCGTTCCTATTATTGATGAGAATATTACAGAAGCAGATGCGCGTAATAACCCGCGTGTCCCATTCTATACCATCTATCGGTATATTTTGGATGATTTGGAAAATGCAGAAACGTTGTTGGCAGATTATTCACGTCCCACCAAGAATATGCCGGATTTAACTATTATCTCTGCTCTAAAAGCCCGTTTTTGGTTGGAATTGGGTACTCGGTTCGAAAAGTATCCTAATGACTTGACTACACTGAATCAGAATGTGGATTTGGGTATAACTTCGGATAAAGACTGCTATATCAAAGCTGCCGATTGTGCAAAACAGGCAATTGCAAAAAGCGGCGCTACTCCATTGAGCGAGTTGGAATGGTATGGCGGAAAAGATTATTTTACTGCTTTCAATTCCATTCAGACAAGTGCATGGATGTGGGGAGGAATTATGAATAAGGAGAATATTCACAGTGTATGGCTAAATTTGGCTGGGCACTTGTGTACAGAGCAGACTTTTGGTGTAGGAGGTATTTCTTATGGAGCACATAGGACGATTAGTAAGGCTTTGTTTGATCAAATCCCTGATGATGATTGGCGCAAAGTAACTTGGATTGCTCCTGAAGATGCTGGGAAAGCTCCCAGAACCAAATATCATACTTTGCTTTCGGATGCAAACTTTATGAAATTACCTGCCTATGTTCATTTGAAGTTCAAACCGAAAGAAGGAAATATGATTGACTCGAATGTGGGTGCGCCGATAGATAATCTTTTGATGCGTGTCGAAGAAATGTATTTTATTGAAGCTGAGGCTATAGCCGCCAGTCAAGGGGTAAGTGCCGGGGTTTCTGCTTTGGAGAACTTTATGAAGACGTATCGTTATGATTCTTATAAGTGTACAGCATCTACTATGGAAGACTTCCGTAAGGAATTGATATTACAGAAGAGAATAGAGTTCTGGGGAGAAGGTATTATTTATTGGGATTATAAACGTCTGGAGTTATCCGTTACACGCGGTTATCCGGGTACTAACTGTCCGGTGGGTTATCGTATGAATTCTTTGGAAGGCTATTGTGCACCTTGGTTCAATTTGTTCTTTAGTAAATTTGAATCGATTACCAATCAAGCTATTATTTTGAATCCGGATCCGTCTGCTGTGGTGGACGACTGGACGGAGTAATGAATAATCTTTTTGTAAAATAGTTTGTGGTTTAACTTAATAACGTCGTGACAGACGTTGATTTCACTCTTCCCTCTGCCGAAGCGAATGTTGGTTTATTGCTTCGGCAGAGTTTTATTTAAGAGTTTCTAAATTGGATTATGCAATTGGTGTCGGTAATTCTTTTCTAACTTCAAACTGCTTTTAGTAAGCAAGAACATCCCACAACCTTTTTATTCCAGCCTCCGGATCCCATTTGCCCCCAAAAGTCCAAAGGGCATTGATATCTTCCGGTTTGGGTGATCCTTTTGCTTCTTCAAGGTTATTCTCCAGCCATTTAAAGTTTCCGCCGTCGCGTTTCACATTATACATATAGAGTCGCTGTCCCCATGGGCATGGATCAAGTACTTTGTCCGAATAGGCATATCCTATGGGATGATCGATAATCTTGTCGGTCATGGTACAATCCAGCAGGAAGAACTGTGAATCATGATGGTAACGTCCCAGTGTGACAGGACTTTTTGAGTCGAAGTGCGAATGGGTAATGACCAGTTTTTTGTCATAATCGCCACGCCCGTCATGCCAAATCATGGCTCGTCCGTCACCATAGAAGGTGCAGCGGGTGGCATAACACCAACCACGGGGGCAAAGGAAATCCACTCCCGGACATCTCAGGTCTAAATCGGCATGATAATACATGCCATTGCTATCGGGAGCCCATAGTGACAGTGCATCATTTCCGTCTGCCCAAACGTTGCAGTTGATGACAATAGTACGAGTGGCACGTCCGTAAATTGCCATCTGGTGTGCGGTTGTTTCCTCGACGGTGCTACCATAATTGTTATAAACAGTCATGCCACTGATGATACAATCGTCAGCACCCTCCTGCAAGACAATTACTCCATTTCCTACCGACTGTCCTTTGTATTCTTTTATAGAACGTTTGCTGGCGAGTTCAGCATAAACCAGTCGGGTCTTCTCCCGGTTTTCTCCCAAAAGTACGATATTCGGTCGGTCAATGATTACTTTTTCGTTGTATGTTCCATTCTTAATCAGGATGATATAAGGCTCTGCCGGATGTTGGGGAGCAGCCTCGATAGCCGCCTGTATGCTCTCGCCGTTGGAAACGACCGCATGATAGTGCTGTGCATATGCTGTGTTGCAAACCAGCAGAGTGCAACACAGCATACAGTAATAAACCAATGTTTTCATTTTAACTCTTTTGAGGTGGGAAGACGAGCTTTACATATATTTCTTTTTCCACTGTTCATAGGGCTTATAAAGGGTTGCCGGTGCTTTGTTGTACCAACTGTATCCGTTGCGTCGTTCATGTCCTATTTCGGCCAAAGTGCGGCGGGGCACGCCATCGCGGTCGCAAAAGAATGGTTTTGCTTCTTCCAGGTCGTAGAAACGTGCCCAAATAGGTTCGGTATTGTTGTCTTTCGCCACGCGGGTTTCACGTTGACCGTCCTTATCTGTATAACGTTCCACTTTAATACCGGTCAGTTTATGTACTTCGAACCATTTCATGGCTCCGTTGATGGCAGCTTTTACCCGGTTGTCGGGGTTGGGAAGTTCCATGAGCAGGGATACTATGGGAACACTCTCTGCCGAGCAATAAGAAGCCAATTCGAATGTACGGGCGGGGGCAGGTTTCAAAGTCACATGATCGTGCTGCTGGCACCATACGGTCGGTTCGCCGTTTACTATGATCTGCGTGTTGAGGATGCATTCAATGCCCTTGTCGAATGCTTTTTTCAGGCGGGCTTTCATGGCATCGTCCACCAGCAAGTCGAATGGGGCTACACCGTCGCGCAGGTCACGGATAATGAGCATGGTTTGCACCATTGCATCATCATTATAAGTAATGTGTACCTGGTATCCCCGGCTTTCGGGCCAGAACTGAGGCCAGCCGCCATTCTCATATTGTCCGCTCAACATGAATTCTATGCCTCGCAAGAATGCTTCCTTGTATTTTTCTTCCGGTGACTGACGATATAAACGGGCTAAATAAGTCATTTCCAGAATGGTAGCGTCATTGTCCGTGGTGGAATCGTTACGCTTATTCCTGTCGCCCAGTACGATGTCCAGTTCTTCGCCAAGGGGACGGTGAACCGGTACATTCTTGGGCCAACCGCCTGTTATGCGTTGAAATGCCAATACGTTATCGGCAATCTTTTTCGCCTCGTCGGTTCGGAAGAAGGAATTCGGGCTATCCTTTACTATTCGTTTCCATTCTCTGGGGGTGTACTCATAGTCTTTTTGATTGATTTGTTGCTGTGCAAATCCGGTGGTTGTTACCATCGCCAGAATGAAGCCGCCCAAAATCTTTTTTAATGTGTTTTCCATTGTTCTTGATGTTTTGATTTAAACTTTGTTGGAAGCAAAATAAGCGATTCCTTGGGTTGAAGAGGCGGAATATTTGATCTTTTTCTTGTAAATTTTAACTAGTTAGTTGGGGGGGATATAAATGGAACGATAATCAAAAGTAACTTCATCCCCTCTTGAGAGGGGGTAGGGAGTGTGTTAGATAACATCCACTAATCCATAAGTTGACACATTTCACACACCCCTACCCCTCTCAAGAGGGGATGAAGTTACTTTCGACTATGATTAATCTTATTTTGAATTCACGGAAAAGTTTAAAATACCTATAAAGAGCTATTGCATGATATGTATATTACGTATAAATGAGAAGTAAGATTACCTATAACAGGTGATTGTTTCCTCTTTTTCTTTTACGGAACTTTGCATTCTCAAAAGTAAACGAATTTATAGAATACGAAAAGTGAGAAAACAATTACAAAGAATGAGTGTGGTATGCCTCCTTTTATTAATAGGAGTGATATCCGTTTTTGCACAACACGGGACAATGGTATCCGGCAAAGTGATATCCAAAGAGAAACAAGAGATTGTGGACTTTGCAACCGTATATTTAAAAGGAACAACTTACGGTTGTACCACGAATGAACAAGGTATTTACCATCTCCAGGCTCCGGCAGGAAAGTACACACTGGTAGTTTCGGCTGTGGGATATGAATCGGTAGAGAAACCGGTAACGCTTGTCCGTGGGGAGAGAATGAAAATGAACGTGGTGATTACTCCCTCGGTAACGGAACTGGATGAAGTGGTTGTAGTGTCCAACGGAGTATCGCGCATAAAGCGTTCCGCATTCAATGCAATAGCCGTAGATACGAAAGAACTGCAAAATACCACGAAAAACCTGAGCGATGCACTGACCAAGGCGCCGGGCATGAAGCTTCGCGAATCGGGCGGCGTAGGTTCGGATATGCAACTGATGCTGGATGGTTTCAGCGGAAAACACGTGAAAGTGTTTATTGACGGTGTACCCCAGGAAGGAGTGGGTAGCTCCTTCGGACTGAATAATATTCCCGTAAACTTTGCCGACCGCATTGAGGTCTATAAAGGAGTCGTTCCGGTGGGCTTCGGCACAGATGCCATTGGCGGCGTTATCAACATAGTAACCAATAAAAAGAAACGTAATTGGTTTCTGGATGCATCCTATTCTTATGGCTCATTCAATACGCATAAGTCTTATGTGAACTTCGGACAGACCTTGAAGAACGGATTTACTTATGAAATAAATGCCTTCCAAAACTACTCGGACAATGACTATCACGTCAATGCCCCGGTAGAAGATTTTGAAACAGGTAGAATTGATAAAGATAAAAAGGTGCGCGTGAAACGCTTCAATGACACTTATCATAACGAAGCCATTGTAGGAAAAATCGGTCTTGTTGATAAGAAGTGGGCGGATCGCTTGCTGTTGGGTTTCACTTATTCGCATATGTACAAGGAGATACAAACAGGCGTGCGTCAGGAAATAGTGTATGGTGAGAAACACCGCAAAGGACATTCGCTGATGCCATCGTTGGAGTATGGCAAACGGGATTTGCTGACCAAGGGGCTGGATGTGGTTTTGACTGCCAATTATAATAAGAATGAGACAACCAATATAGATACCGCCTCCTACAAATACAACTGGTATGGCGAGAGGAAATTATTGAATTCACCGGGAGAACAGTCCTACCAGCATTCGCGGGCGGATAATGATAACTGGAACGGCACTTTCACCCTGAACTATCGCCTAGGCAAAGCACATATGTTTACTTTCAACAACGTGTTGAATGCTTTCCACCGTTCCAATACCTCTTTGCTGGCAAAGGAAGCGACACAAGATGCCATTGCCAAGGAAACCCGAAAGAACATTGCCGGACTATCCTATCGCCTGATGCCTTCCGAACATTGGAACCTCTCGGTATTTGCCAAGAATTACGATCTCTATGTAGCCGGTCCCGTGGCAACTACCAGCAACCAGAGCGAATATATACGCACCACCCGCAGCCTTAACTCGATGGGTTACGGAGCAGCAGGAACTTATTTTGTCCTGCCCGGTTTGCAGGCAAAGCTATCTTATGAGAAAGCCTACCGCCTGCCCACCATCGAGGAAATGTTTGGTGACGAAGACCTGGAAATGGGCGACATCAGCATCAAACCGGAAAGTAGCGATAATCTGAACTTTAACCTGAGTTATACTAAGGCTTTCGGCAAACACTCCGTATATGTGGAAGGAGGACTGATTTACCGTAATACAAAGGACTACATCCAGCGCAACATTGCCGACCTGAGTGGTGGTAAATATGCAGCTACCTATATCAACTACGGTAAGGTATTGACCAAAGGGTACAACCTTTCTGCCCGTTATGGTTTTGGCAACTGGCTCAGTATAGGCGGTAACTTCACCAAGATGGATGTGCGCGATAATATGAAGACTTCCATCTCCAGCAGTGCTGAAAACCTTGCTTACAAGGAGCGTATGCCGAACCTGCCTTATATGTTTGCCGATTCGGATGTGACCTTCTACTGGCGCAATCTGTGGAAGAAAGGCAATACGCTGGTGGTATCTTATGATAACCAATACCTGCATAGTTTTACTTATTATTCTTCCAGAATCGGTGCGAATAAAGGTGATTATGTGGTTCCCAACCAATTCTCGCACAACTTGTCGCTCTCTTACGGCTTGAAGAACGGCCGCTATAATGTATCGTTTGAGTGCCGCAACTTTACGGACGAGAAGTTGTATGATAACTTTAGCCTTCAGAAAGCCGGACGTGCATTTTATGGAAAGGTGCGAGTGTACTTCGGCAATTAAAGAATAAGTTTTAAATTAAATAATAAGAATAAGATGAAGAAAAATTTCTTTTTGGATGGACTTTTTGTGACTGCGATGTCAGCAATGGTGTTTACGGCTTGTACGGATGATGAACCCGATTATGGTAAAGGCACTGAGGCGAAAGGTGAGTATGTGGTTGCTTCTTCGGTTACCGCATCGGGAAACACCACCAATGTATTGCTAACTTCCGAAACGTTGGATAAAGGTACTGTTTCCACAGTGAACAACGGATTGGTAAACGATGGCGCTACACAGTGGGTGTTTTATAAGGATCAATACCTGTATGCGCTGACTTATAATCAGGGAAATGCCGGTACTACTCGTTCCTATATAATGAACTCGAACAATGAAGTACAGGCGCGTTCCGGAGAATTTGCGGTAAAGAGATTTACCACTTATGGCATTTATGATAAATACATCATGACCTCATCTACAGGAGACGGTCCTACGGAGTATGCCGATGAGAATGGGTATCTGCCCAAGATGTTCCTGTTCTCTTATCTGGATGTAGCGGCAGAAACATTTACTACGAATGATACTCGCGAAAAGGCGTATATGTCCGAGAACTTTCTGGGTAATGGTGAGTTCGTAACCTTGGCGGGTATCTTGGAACATAATCATAAGATTTATAGCGCTGCCGTCCCTATGGGACTGAGCCAGTATGGTTCAAAAGCCGATGGCGGTAAATGGATTTTGCCGGGCAATGAGGATTTGGTGAAGACTGAGGACGGTGGTTCAAACAGTAGCTCTTATAAGAAAGGTGAGTTGCAATGGACGCAATATCCTAATAAATGCTGGGTGGCTATCTTTGACGATGAAACATTGACGACTAAAAAGATTATTGAAACCGATAAAATCAGTTATGCTTGCGGACGTATGAAGTCCCAGTATTATCAAACTATTTGGGCTGCCGATAATGGGGATGTGTATGTTTTCTCACCCAGCTATGCCAAGACAATGAGTGATCCTCGCCAGCAGACTACGCTGGATGCCGGGGTAGTTCGCATCAAGGCGGGAACAGAAGAATTTGATCCGAACTATTATTATAGTATTGAGACTCAGACAGGTGGAAAATCATTTATTCGTTGCTGGCACATTACGGGAGATTATTTCTTGTTGTTGATGTATGACCGTCCTTTGACTCAAGAAGGGTTTACTGCAAATCAGTTGGCTGTTTATAAAGGAGAGACCGGAAAACTGACTTATGTCAACGGTTTGCCTTCTACTGATTTGATAACCGGTTTCGGCAATACACCGTACACGGAAAATGGATATGCTTATATGGCTGTAACTACCAATGATGGTCATCCGGCTATTTATAAAATTGATCCGAGTAATGCTGTGGCAACGAAAGGGGTTGCTATAGAGGCGACACAGATTAGTGGGGTAGGTAGATTGAAGCCACTGAATTAGTCCATTCACTGTAGGGGCGGAATGCTTCCGCCCGAATGCATCCACAAATACACCTTTCGGAGTGTTATCGGGCGGATTCAATCCGCCCCTACGGTGAATAATTCCTCTAACTCCCTTTAACCCAATTAAAGAAAACATGAAGAAAATATTTCGCAAAATACATCTCTGGCTATCCGTTCCCTTTGGATTGATTATCACCCTTATTTGCTTCTCGGGCGCTATGCTGGTTTTTGAAAATGAAGTGATGGAACTCACTCGCCACGACCTTTATTACGTGAAGAAAGTAGAAGCAGCCCCGCTACCTATAGAACAATTACTGGAACAAGTAGCTGCCACATTGCCCGATAGCATCTTAGTGACAGGTGTCAACATCTCATCCGATCCGGAACGTGCCTATCAGGTAAATCTTTCCAAACCCCGTCGCGCCTCTATGTATATAGACCCATACACAGGTGAAGTGAAAGGTCGGTATGAACGCTCCCCTTTTTTTATGACCATGTTTCGCCTGCATCGCTGGCTGCTGGATAGTGTAAAGCAAGACGGAAGCATCTCATGGGGAAAGATGATTGTAGGTGTCAGCACCTTATTATTTGTATTCGTTCTGTTATCGGGTCTTGTTATTTGGTGGCCTCGCACCAAGAAAGCGCTAAAGAACGGCCTGAAGATAACTGTCGATAAAGGTTGGCGCAGATTTTGGTATGACTCGCATGTGGCGGCAGGAATGTATGCATTTCTCTTTTTGTTGGCAATGGCGGTTACCGGACTTACCTGGTCTTTCAGTTGGTATCGCACCGGGTTCTATAAAGTCTTTGGGGTAGAAATGCAACAGGGAGGCAGTGGTCATGGAGCTGCTCCGCAAACCGGCAAGGAGGGTGGCAGAGAGAATGGCAGAAAAGAGGGTAGGCAACGTGACGGAAAACCTGCTTTCTCACCTTATGCCCATTGGCAGCAAGTATATGAACAACTGGCCGAACAGAATCCCGGTTACAAACAGATCTCCTTATCAAAGGGTTCTGCTCATGTTTCTTTCAATGCCTTGGGTAATCAGCGTGCTTCCGATTCCTATAAGTTCAATCCCCGCACGGGCGAGATTACTGAAGTTACTTTGTATAAGGATGCCGGAAATGCCAGCAAGATTCGTGGATGGATCTTTTCCGTTCATGTGGGCAGTTGGGGTGGAATGTTTACCCGTATCCTGACATTTATTGCCGCTTTGATAGGAGCCAGCCTTCCATTGACAGGCTATTATCTATGGATAAAGCGTTCATGGAGGAAGAAGCGGAAAAGTAATTGTTCCGCTATGGAAAGAGCCTGAGTATCTTTATCCTTTCTTTGATTTACGATACTCACGCGGTGATATTCCCATAATTTTACTGAACAGCCGTGAGAAATAATAAGTATCCTCTATACCTATCTTATAGCATATTTGATTAATTTTCATATCTGTAGAATCGAGCATGAAACACGCCTGCTGTATTTTCAACAAGTTGAAATAAGTAAGGGGAGCATGCCCGATTTTCTTTTTAAATAGCATGGAGAAATGGGAGGGTGAATATCCTATATGATCAGCTATATCTTGTAATGTGATGCGCTTCTCCATATTCTCTTTCATATAATGTATGGCTGCTTCCACCACATTGTCGTCGTTTATGCCGTTGCTGCCTGCATTGCGATATTGCCGGATATAACGCAATGAGCCCAGGTAGTAGTGGAATGAGGAAGACACATAGTGCAGATTCTCATTGGTATAGCCGCTTTTCAGTGTATTGAATATTTCTTCAAAGAGGTTGATGCGGTGGCTGATACGCGAATGTGCTTCGGGCTTGATGTCCATAGGCTGCATGGCATTGCGGGCATAAAGGGAGGCCAGTGTTCCTTTGAAGTGTATCCAGTAAATAGTCCATGGAGTGGCTTCGTTGGCAGCGTAAGTATGGGGGATGCCTGCCGGAAGAATAAAATATTGATTGGCAGAAACTTGATACTCCTGCCCGCCGATGCGATACCATCCTGCCCCGTCTATGCAATAGATAAATACGTATTGATTTACCGGCTCTTTTCGCTCACGGAAGTGGTGTGCTGCTTTGGGATAATACCCTATGTCGGTGATATGAAGGGCGGAAAGGAGCGGATCTTCCTCCATCATGTTGACAATCATGGGGGGAAGAATAATGGCCCGTTCACCGTTGAATCCATCTTTTAGCTTTATCATGGCGTTATTTCTTTTCACACATTGGGCACAAATATATAGTATAAACAAGACATATCAAAAAGAAATGGAAAAATAAGATTGTCCATGTTTTTGCAGGAATATTCTATTTCTCTTTTGCTTAACCTCCTCTATCTTTGCAATATCAATGAATCAAATATCTAATGCTATGGAAAGTTACAATAAAAGATTTGTCTATTTTATCTGTCTGGTGTCTGCTTTAGGGGGGCTCCTTTTTGGATATGACTGGGTGGTAATAGGAGGTGCCAAACCTTTTTATGAACTCTATTTCGGTATAGCGGATGCTCCGGTCCTGCAAGGACTGGCAATGAGTGTTGCCTTGCTGGGCTGTCTGCTTGGAGCAATGGTGGCGGGCATGATGGCGGACCGCTACGGGCGCAAGATACTTTTACTTGTGTCTGCTTGTGTTTTTCTTATCTCCGCTTATGGCACAGGTGCGGTAGACGATTTCAACTGGTTTCTTGTCGCCCGTTTTCTAGGTGGTATAGGTATCGGCATTGCATCCGGGCTTTCGCCCATGTATATAGCTGAGGTATCTCCTGCTTCGGTTCGTGGAAAGCTGGTTTCATTAAACCAAATGACGATTGTGCTTGGAATCCTTGGAGCCCAGATCACTAATTGGCTGATAGCCGATCCTATTCCTGCTGATTCTACCCCTGCTGAAATCTGTATGTCATGGAATGGACAGATGGGGTGGCGATGGATGTTTTGGGGAGAGGCATTTCCTGCGGCAGCTTTCTTGCTGCTGGTCGCTTTTATTCCTGAGAGTCCCCGTTGGCTTGTCATGAAGGAACAGGTGGAGAAAGCACGGATGATACTTTCTAAAATAGGTGGAAATGAGTACGCACAGCAAGAACTGGAGGTGATGAGTAATCATCCGATTCCACAAGAGGGTGGCGGATTGAAAACCCTTTTTGGCCGTCCTTATCGGAAGGTATTGATACTGGGCATTATTGTGGCTGTGTTTCAGCAATGGTGCGGAACCAATGTTATCTTTAATTATGCACAGGAAATTTTCCAATCGGCAGGTTACTCGCTGGGAGATGTCCTATTCAATATTGTGGTGACAGGCATTGCCAATGTGATATTTACTTTTGTTGCCATTTTCACTGTAGACCGTTGGGGACGCCGTGCCCTGATGCTGTTTGGTGCCGGAGGGCTGGCGGGCATTTATCTTATTTTGGGGACTTGCTATTTCTTTCAGGTAAGTGGTTTCTTCATGGTTGTATTGGTGGTGGCGGCTATTGCTTGCTATGCCATGTCCCTGGGACCGGTTACATGGGTGCTTCTTTCTGAGATTTTCCCCAACCGCGTGCGTGGCATTGCGATGGCTGTTTGCACCTTTGCCCTTTGGACCGGGTGTTTTACGCTGACATATACTTTTCCGCTTTTGAACAGTGCATTGGGTAGTAGCGGCACCTTCTGGATTTATGCTGTCATCTGTGGACTGGGCTTTATTTTCTTCCTTTCCAAACTGCCCGAAACGAAAGGAAAATCATTGGAAACACTGGAGAAAGAATTGGTAGATCAGAATTAAAAATACAATAAGACTATGGTAAAAGCTTGGAAAGAACAGGTGGTGATCCCTACTTATGAAGTGGGAAAGCCCGAAAAGAATCCTATATTTTTAGAAAAACGAGTATATCAGGGTAGCAGTGGTGTGGTTTATCCATATCCTGTCATAGAATCTATTTCGAATCATAAGTCGGATAAGACGTACAATGCTATCTTTATTGAAAATGAATATATCAAAGTCATGATTCTGCCGGAGTTGGGTGGACGTGTGCAGATGGCTTATGATAAAATAAAGCAGCGTCATTTCATCTATTACAACCATGTCATTAAGCCTGCGCTGGTGGGGCTGGCAGGCCCGTGGATTTCGGGAGGCATTGAATTCAACTGGCCGCAGCATCATCGTCCCAGCACTTATATGCCGATAGATGCAACCATTGAAGAAAATCCCGATGGTAGCGTAACGGTATGGGTGAATGAAATGGAGCGCATGTTTCATCAAAAAGGCATGGCGGGTTTTACCCTTCGGCCGGGGCATGCATTTCTGGAAATCAAGGGAGTGCTGTATAACCGTACGGAAGTGCCGCAAACCTTCTTGTGGTGGGCCAATCCGGCTGTTGCTGTGAATGATTACTATCAAAGCGTATTTCCGCCTGACATTAACGCGGTGTTTGACCATGGAAAGCGTGCCGTGTCCAGTTTCCCTATTGCTACGGGTACCTATTATAAAATGGACTATTCTGCCGGAGTGGATATTTCCAATTACAAAAACATTAAAGTGCCTACCTCCTATATGGCAGTCAACTCGCGGTTTAACTTTGAAGGTGGTTATGAGAATGATACCCATGCCGGTATGCTGCATGTGGCTAATCATCATATTTCTCCGGGCAAGAAGCAGTGGACATGGGGAAATGGTGACTTTGGCCGTGCATGGGATCGTAACCTGACCGATGAAGACGGTCCTTATATAGAACTGATGGCAGGGGTATATACGGAGAACCAACCGGATTTTACCTGGCTACAGCCCTATGAAGAAAAGAGTTTTGTGCAATACTTCCTGCCTTATCGCGAACTGGGTGTAGTAAAGAATGCCAGTAAAGACCTGCTGATGAATATTGAACCCGATGGAGGAAACGGTGTATGTTTTAAAGTATTTGCCACTTCAAAGCAGACGGTTCATGTGACATTGGAAGGCAGAAACGGCAAAGTATATTATAATAAGGAAGTAACCCTTACTCCCGAAGATTTATTGGATGAAACAGTAAACACAGAAGGAGAGAACTTCAATAATCTGAGTTTGAAAATTACTGCCAAAGGCAGGGAACTGCTTTACTGGCATGCTGAGCCGGAAGAAGTAAAACCCATTCCCGATGCAGCAGAGGCCGCTTTGTTGCCCGAAGAAATAAAAACAACCGAACAGCTTTACCTGACGGGGCTGCACTTGGAGCAATACCGGCATGCTACCTATAATCCTGTAGATTATTATGAGGAGGCATTGCGCCGCGATCCGATTGATGTGCGCAATAACAATGCCTTAGGTTTGTGGTATATCCGTAAAGGACGTTTTTGCAGAGCAGAACAATACTTGCGTGTAGCGGTGAAAACCCTTCAGAAGCGTAATCCGAATCCGTATGATGGCGAACCGATTTATAATTTGGGCTTGGCCCTTGCCTATCAGGGGCGTTACAGTGAAGCCTATGATTGTTTCTATAAATCTTGCTGGAATGCAGCCTGGCAAGATGCCGGATACTTTGCTTGTGCCCGAATTTCCCTGCTGCAAGGGCGGTTGGAGGATGCTTTGGATGAAATAGACCGTTCATTGATACGCAACTGGCATCATCATAAAGCTCGTGCGCTGAAGGTTACGATACTTCGCCGCATGGGACATTGTGATGAAGCTTTGAAGCTGATTGATGACTCATTGGCAATCGATCTGTTTAACTTCGGTTGCCGTTACGAGGCATATCTCATCAGTAAGGCAACAGACGACCTTGCCATATTTAAAGAAATGATGCGTGCCGAAGCACATAACTATGATGAGATAGCGCTTGACTATGTTGCTGCCGGATGTTGGGAGGAAGCTGTTTCCTTGTGGAACGTAGCCATTGCCGAAGGGGCTGTAACCCCTATGACTTATTATTACTTGGGTTGGTGCTTGGTGCAGGGGGCATTGCCCGGTCCAAAGGAAGCATTTGAAAGTGCGGCTGCTGCTTGTCCTGATTATTGTTTCCCCAATCGTTTGGAAGCTATTCTTGCTTTGCAGTGTGCCATGGCTCAAAATCCGGGAGATGCGAAAGCGCCTTACTATTTGGGCAATTTGTATTATGACAAACGTCAGTACGACTTGGCTGTAGAAGCATGGGAAACTTCTGCGAGACTGGATGCCGGTTTTCCTATGGTATGGCGTAATTTGGCACTAGCCTTCTTTAACAAGAAGAATGAGGAAGCAAAGGCGGTGGAATATATGGAGCGTGCTTTTGGTCTGGATACTACCGATGCCCGCATATTGATGGAATTGGATCAGCTTTATAAACGACTTCACCGTCCGCACAAGGAGCGTCTCGATTTCTTACGGCGTTATCCGCAACTTATTGCACAGCGTGATGACTTGGTGTTGGAGGAAATCACTTTGTTGAACCAGACAGGGGCGTATGAAGAAGCTAAACAGTTGCTTGATGCTCATGTTTTCCATCCTTGGGAGGGTGGTGAAGGCAAGGTCTCGGGGCAATATCAGTTTGCCCGTGTAGAGTTGGCAAAGCAGGCATTAGCAGCAGGTGATTATAAAAAAGCGATTATGTGGCTGGAAGAGTGCTTGGTATATCCGCATCATCTGGGAGAAGGCAAGCTGTATGGCGCACAAGAAAATGATTTCTATTATTTCCTGGGATGCGCCTGTGAGGGACTGGGCAATAGGCAGAAAGCGGAAGAATATTGGCAACAGGCCACACTGGGACCTACAGAACCGGCAGCTGCTCTCTATTATAATGATGCAAAGCCTGATAAAATATTTTATCAAGGGTTGGCACTGTTAAAGCTGGGGCACATTGATGAGGCTAATGGGCGTTTCCATAAGTTGACCTCTTATGGCGAGAAGCATTTGTTTGATAATATACGAATGGATTATTTTGCCGTATCATTGCCCGATCTGCTCATTTGGGACGAGGATTTGAATGTGCGTAATGTGGTACATTGCAAATACATGATGGCGCTGGGCTATTGGGGGCTGAATCAATCGGAGAAATCTATGAAACTGCTGAATGAAGTGAGGCTACAGGATGTGAACCACCAAGGAATCCAAGCTTTTTACAACTTGATAAATAAATAAGTATGCGGCAACGATTTATCAGCGTTTTTTTAGTCTCGGCACTCTCTTTGTGGTCGGCTTTGCCTATATGTGCCCAGCATATATATGAGCTTTCAGCTCCTGCTTCCCCAAAGAAGATCTATACCGGGCATTTAAAACTTGGAGGAACTTCTCCATCGGGCGGAAGTATTGAAGTAAACAGTTTCTATATGTCGGAAGACGGGCAGCCTGTAGTACCCGTGATGGGGGAGTTTCATTACAGCCGTTTCCCGGCAGAACAATGGGAAGAAGCTATTTTGAAAATGAAGGCAGGAGGCTTGACTGTGATTCCTACTTATGTATTTTGGAATATACATGAGGAAAAAGAAGGTGTGTTTGACTGGACGGGAAATAAGAATCTGCGCCGGTTTATAGAACTGTGCCGTAAACATGATATGGCTACCATCGTACGCATCGGCCCGTTCTGCCATGGTGAAATCAGGAACGGAGGTCTGCCGGATTGGCTGTTTGCCCACCCTGTGGAGGTACGTTCCAATGATGCGAACTATTTGAAATACGTTGAACGTCTGTATCAGGAAATAGCTGCTCAATTAAAAGGATTGTATTATAAAGACGGTGGTCCCATTATCGGCATCCAGATAGAGAATGAACACCAGCATTCGGCTGCTCCTTGGGCCATTTGCTACCCTGGTGAGGGAAAGGATATGACATCTGCCACTTATGATACATCCATTACAATGGTTGGCGTCAGTGTGCAGAATCAAAAGATCACCAGGGCGGAACTGGGTGAACTGCATATGCGCACGCTGAAGGAGATGGCTGTAAAAGCAGGAATGATCACTCCCCTGTACACTGCCACCGGATGGGGGAATGCTGCTGTGATAGGTGATGAAGCACTGCCTGTGACGGCTGCCTATACTTATCCGTTTTGGGCGAAGCCGTTTATGTCTCCTTTCTGTCTGTTTAAGGACATACAGCGTAATCCCGACTACGCGCCGGTGCGTTATGATACAGAGAAATACCCTTCTTTCTGTGCTGAAATGGGGGTAGGCATTCAGATGATTTATTCTCGCCGTCCTATCGTAAAGGCTGAGGCTGCTGAAGCTTTGATGGTGCGTTCTTTAGGCAGCGGGGCGAATGGCATTGGTTACTATATGTATCATGGCGGTTCTACGCCGAAACGAAGTGATGGCATTGGCTTCTTTAGTGACGAAGTGATGGCAGTACCCAAGATCTCTTATGATTTCCAGGCTCCCATTGGCGAGTTCGGATTGGTGCGTGATTCCTATCAGCATCTACGTATTCTGCACACGTTTTTGAAAGAGTTTGGGGCGATATTGGCTCCTATGGAAACCGTATTGCCTGAAGGAAATGAACGGATCACCCCCGATAACAGGGAAACATTGCGATATGCTGCCCGTATGAAAGATGATTCGGGTTTTGTCTTTATGACTAATTTCCAAGACCATGACACTGCACGTATAGATCAAGCAGGCTTGCAAATAAAGTTAAACTTGCAGAATGAGACTCTAATGATTCCTGCCAAAGGAACATTTACTTTGAAAAAGGATGTGAGTGCTATTTTACCCTTCCATCTGCATATGCAGGATGCCGTTTTGAAATATGCTACGGCTCAGCTATTGACAAAGATAGAGGATAATGGAAATGAGCATTATCTTTTCTTTGCTCCCGAAGGGTTTGTGCCCGAATATAGTTTTGATAAGCATACTCTGAAATCGGGTAAGGCTTTCTATACTCCTGAGGAGGGAACGGGAAGTACATTCTCCATCACAACAAAAGCAGGTAAGAAAATACTAATCACTACATTAACCCATGAACAGGCATTGAATGCAGTGAAAGTAAACAATCGTATTTTGATTACCCGCGCCACCGTATTGCCGGAAAAGGATAAATGTACTTTGTTGAGTTTAGGCGAGAATCGCATTGAATATATTCTTTACCCTTCGCGTGCCGGTTGGAAGCAACAGTTTGCCCAAACGGAAGCTGTATCTGCCACTGCTGATTGGAAGAAAGTGGGGACACGCAGAATGACTGTGCATATAGACTCTCCGGCAGTGCCGCAAGTGAATGAGTATTTCCTGCGTATTCATTATGTAGGAGATGTAGCCATGGCATTTATCAATGGTTCGATGGTACTGGACCATTTCTATTATGGTGCCCCTTGGACTATTGGACTGAGGCGTTTTCGGCATGAGCTGAAAGAACATGATATGAATTTCTATTTTCGCCCTTTGCGCAAGGAGTCCCCTTTCCTGATAGATCTGCCGAATGCGGCCATTCCCGATTTCACGCAACGAAATGCTAATTGCCAAGTGAAACAGGTGGAAGTTATTCCTGAGTATAAGGTGGTTATTTCATTATAAGACTCTCTATCAATGGTACTTCTATATCACAAAGCGCCATCATCCTTCCATTCTGCAGGATGATGGCGCTTTATGGTTTAGAACCATTTTATCTTTCTGAAAATAATGAATGCCAATGCAGACAGCAAGATAGATACCAGCACAATAAAGCTAAACGCATGCGGCAACGCATCCACATGCACATCCACATTCATTCCATAGAAACTGGCTATCAGTGTGGGCACCATCAGAATAATGGAGATACTGGTCATGCGTTTCATGATGGTATTCACATTATTAGAGATAATGGAGGCGAAAGCATCCATGGTTCCCGTCAGAATATCGCTGTAAATATTCACTGTATTATATGCCTGCTTCAGCTCAATTACCACATCTTCCACCAAATCACGGTTTTGGTAATCTTTCTCCTGGAAAATGCTTTGCAGCTTTCCTACCATCACTTCGTTTCCACGAATTGAGGTATTGAAATAAACCAATGTCTTCTGTAGCTTCATTAGCCGTAACAAGTCTTCGTTGCGGATACTTCGTTCCAATGCTTTTTCGGCGGCACTCACATCGTTGTTTATCTGTTTCAGATATTTCAGGAACCACACAGCCGAAGAATAGAGCAGACGCAAAATCAACTCAAACTTATTGGGCACTATTAACCCTTTACGGCGAGTGTGTTCTATAAAGTCGGGTACCATTTCAGTAGAGTGATAGCACACGGTGACAATGATTTCATTGTTTGTAATGATGCCGATAGGAACCGTGGTATAGGGAATGCTACCTTGTTGCTGCATGGGAATACGGATAATGGTAAGCAACCAGTTATCTTCCGTATCGGTACGAGGGCGTTCATCAATATCGGCAATATCGTCCAAAAATGCTTCGGGGACTTTTAGCTCTTTGATCAGAAAATCGAAATCACTTTGGTCGGGGCATTCTACATTTACCCAGCAGTTGGGCAGCCATTGTGGTTTTTCCACAAAGCCATTTTCACAATAAAGATACTTTCTCATCTTATTGCCTCCTTTCGTTTGTTTATATCCGTCCGGAGGCATGCACGCTGCAGTGGCTCCGAAAGATTAGTTAATACTATTGCACGTTCGTGGGTTTGAATCGTCCATTTCTTAGTCATTTTTATTTAAAGCGCTGCAAAAGTACACAAAACTTTCAAGGAAAGGGTGGGAGGAGAGAGGCTTTTATGCTTTTTTTAAGAACTTCATAGGAATGTAATAAAAAAAACAGATGATAGTGGGAAAGGACTTATAACTAGTTGTCGTTAAAATATGTAGGGGCTTTCTTGCCACGTGCAAAATTCGCTTAAATATTCTGTTTGTCCAATACCTATTTATAGTGATTCTTGTTCTACATAATCCTAATAATTAGGTATTGCGGGGTGCTTTAAAGGCAGCTACCTTTGCAGATGTAATAATTACAAATCAAAAATAAGTATTAATTTTAAAATAACGATGATTATGGAACCAATTATTAACTCACAAGTTCCTGAATTTAAGGTTCAGGCCTATCACAATGGAGAATTTAAAACAGTAACCAACAAAGATATTGAAGGTAAATGGGCTATCTTCTTTTTCTATCCTGCCGACTTTACATTCGTATGTCCTACCGAATTGGTGGATATGGCAGAAAAGTATGACCAGTTCAAGGCAATGGGTGTGGAAGTGTATTCGGTAAGTACCGATTCACAGTTTGTGCACAAAGCATGGCATGATGCTTCCGAAAGTATTCGCAAGATTACTTATCCCATGTTGGCAGATCCCACAGGTGTCCTGTCCCGTGCTTTCGGCGTGATGATAGAAGAAGACGGTATGGCTTACCGCGGTACTTTTGTGGTGAACCCCGAAGGTAAGATCAAGCTGGCCGAAATTCAGGATAACAGCATTGGCCGTAATGCGGATGAATTGCTCCGCAAGGTGGAAGCTGCCCAGTTTGTTGCCAGCCACGATGGTGAAGTTTGTCCGGCTAAATGGAAGAAAGGTGCTTCTACCTTAAAACCGAGCATTGACCTGGTAGGTAAAATCTAAAAAATAGAAACAATGTTAGATAGTGCGATAAAAGATCAGTTAAAGGATCTTTTTGCCCAACTGGAAGCGCACTATACTTTCGACATCTTTGTCCACCCTCAGCACGAAAGCCGTGCTGAGTTGGTGGACTTGTTGGAAGAAGTGGCTTCCTGTTCCGAAAAACTGTCCTGTCGCATACAGGATAGTGAAGGGTTGAAAATGATTCTTTTAAAGAATGGAGAGGATACGGGTATCAGTTTTCGTGCCGTGCCCGGCGGACATGAGTTTACCTCATTGCTGCTGGCGGTTCTGAATGCCGACGGCAAAGGAAAGAACTTCCCCGATGAGTTTATAACCAAGCGTATCAAGGCACTACGCGGACCGATTAATCTGACTACCTATCTGTCCCTGACCTGTACCAACTGCCCTGATGTGGTTCAGGCATTGAATGTAATGGTGGTGCTGAATCATCAGATACGCCATGAAGCCGTAGACGGAGCCATAAATGAGGATGAAGTCGATAAGATGAAGGTGCAGGCGGTACCCACCGTGTTTGCCGATGGTGAACAGATCCATGTGGGGCGTGGCGGTATTGGTGAGTTGCTGGAAAAGTTGGAAGCGCGTTATGGTTCGGTGGAACTGGAAGCTGCCGAAACCAAGGAGTATGATGTATTGGTAGCCGGTGGAGGACCTGCCGGAACCACGGCTGCTATCTACTCAGCCCGTAAAGGTTTGAAGGTGGCGGTGGTAGCCGAGCGCATTGGCGGTCAGGTAAATGAGACGGTGGGTATTGAGAATCTGATCTCTGTGCCTCAGACCACCGGAAAACAGTTGGCGCAAGACTTGAAGAAACATCTGGCGGAATATAATATTGATGTATTGGAGAATCGCCGGATAGAAAAGGTGGACGTGGCGGATGGGATGAAAATCCTGTCAGTGAAAGGAGGGGAGAGCTATAAGGCTCCTGTGCTGATTATTGCTACAGGTGCTAACTGGCGAAAGCTGAATGTTCCCGGTGAGGAAAAATACATCGGTCATGGAGTCGCATTCTGTCCGCATTGCGATGGCCCTTTCTATAAAGGTAAGGAGGTTGCTGTAATTGGCGGTGGAAATTCCGGTGTGGAGGCGGCTATTGACTTGGCAGGTATTTGTTCAAAAGTAACGGTGTTCGAGTTTATGGAGACATTGAAAGCGGATACTGTGTTGCAGGAAAAAGCAAGAAGCCTACCCAATGTGGATATCTTTACCAATACCCAGACTGTGGAAGTATTGGGTGATGGCAACAAGGTAGTGGGACTTGTTAAAAAGGATCGTTCATCGGGAAAAGAGGAAACCTTGGCTTTGGATGGCATCTTTGTCCAAATTGGCTTGACAGCAAATAGCGGCCTGTTCAAGGAATGGGTGGAGACAAACCGTATTGGTGAGATTCTGACTGATAAGAACGGACGTACTTCTGTGAAAGGTATCTATGCTGCCGGAGATGTGACGGATGTTTCTTATAAACAGATTGTCATAGCGATGGGCGAAGGGGCAAAGACTGCGCTGGCTGCTTTTGAGGATAGAATGCGGGGGGAGGTTTGATAAGGATTCAAACTCATAGCCTGCAAGCTAAGTCTTTTCGCGTTAAGATTCATAGTCGAATGTAATTTTATCCCCTCTCAAGCTACTCTTTCTACACATCTCGTTGACATTTACCGTAGGGGCGGATTGAATCCGCCCGAACCAACGGTCACGACCTTGGGAGTAATGCATAAAGTAAATCGTTTTCGGGCAGATTCAATCTGCCCCTACGGTGGATGAAAGCGTTACTGAAAATGTTAACGGAGATGTGTAGAAAGAGTAGCTCTCAAGAGGGGATGAAGTTACTTCTGACCAATCTATACATTTATTTTAATATGAACAGAAGAAACCATCCTACTCACTCACCAAAGTAATAATAGACCGTGCCGGAATCTCTACCACAGCATTATTCTTTACTCGGCCTACAGGCGACAGGTTTTCTCCTTCTTTATCTGATGTACGATAGATATTCCATTCCTTACTGCTCCCATCATTCAGACTAAAAGTAAATCCTTTATCTTCTGTTGCATAATTGATTACGACAAACACATCCTTGTCATCTGTATTTTGATAAGCGGAACACATCAGCCCTGTTACATCCGTATCCCCTTCAGGAATAATCTTCCCTTTATCATCTTTAGCTATGATTGCTTTCCGAACAGCTCCCGGACGGATAAACCGGCTGTAATTACCAAGCGACCACATCAGTTTGGAGTCTTTTACTTCACCATTCAGGAGTGTTTCGTCACTGTATTCACGGATTAATCCATCTTTATAATCACCTCCAATGGCACGCCACCATTGCCAACTGCGGGCACCGGCATATACGATGTCATGATGAATAATTCGAGCTACATACAACGCTGTTTTCATGGTGAAATCATAACCTCCGCCGCCACCTATTTCTTCATCGTTTCCCATGATACATGTCTCTGTCTGCCAAAAGTCCACCTTATACTTATTTAAAGTATCTCGCAATTGGCAACGAATATCATGCAGGTCACTAAGGGGAGTGTTCGTCCAGTAGCTATGTCCCAAAATAAGCCGGGGAACATTAGGAGTATCGCCTAAGTAAGTAGCTACACTATCCGGATCAAAGAAAGATTGGATCTCATATCCCCGTTCCCAATTAGCCATGTGGGTATCAAACATGCAGCGGTAGTCCGAAGATTCACTGACAAGTATCTGCGTGTCTATGCCATTATCTGTAAATTCTTTGCTGATGAGGCGCACAGTACGGGCTATTTCGCGATTGGTAGCGGGAGTTCCTTCTTGTTTGGGGCCCAGCCAATTCCAATGACCATCCGGTTCATTGAACGGGCAAAGGTAGTTGAACTTGACGCCGTCATGCTTTTCCACTCCTTTTACTACCTGAGCCAGAAAACGGGCGAAGTCTTCATAGTGTTCTTCTTTTAAATTCAGCGTTCCGCCACGTCCGGTATTGGTGGCTAGTCCGTTTTGGGTGAAATGTACGGGAGGTGAATTGAGGAAAGCGAGGAATTTGGTTACTCCACGTTCTTTGGCAAGATGCAGGAAGTTCCGTTGACCTTGTTGTTTGTTCCAGTTGTATGTTCCGTCTGCTTGCAGAAAACACTCGGTGCGTGTCCATGGTGAGCCTATTTGGCTGGCTTCACCCTGTTCGGCGCTTCCGGCACCCACGTTGAAACGCCATAGGGAGAGACCTATGCCTTTGGGCTGTCCGTTCATATCATTTTCGGTACTGAATAGCCAGTCGGCTACCTGGTTTTGTTTTTCTTGAGGCCATAGGCCGATGAATTGCATGCTCCAACAGTCCGAAGCACTGAAATAGTCCATTGTTTGGAGGGAATGGTTGGTTTCTATTTCGTAATGAGTGGCAGGTTGGGACTGTCCTAGTGATACATTGCATATGCCTGCAAGGAAGAAAGTGAGAAAGATTGATTTCATCAGATAATAAATTATAGGTGTAAACTTATAACTATTTGATAAAAAAGGCTGTGTCAAAACAAAAAATGGCTATCATTTTGCTGTAGGGGCAGATTCAATCTGCCCGATAATAGTTTGCTTTGTACATACGGGCGGATTCAATCCGCCCCTACGGTGAACTATTTGATAGTTGCTTCGGAGTTTTGACACAGCCCCTTTATCTCAATACTTTTTTATTTTAATATCACTTTTACAGATTGACTGTAGCAATATTCCGATGATTTGTCCGACTTGACTCCTATGCGGGCAAAAATATATGATTCACCTGCCAGGCTGTTTGGAATCTCAATTTCAGCATTGGTTTCCTGCTCAGATGGAACTGCATTTCCTAAACTCAATGCAGCTTCCTTGTGATTATTATCTGTCAGGATTCCTTTTCCCAAATAAAGGCTGACATCTTCCATATTGGCATTGGTTACTACCTTATTGATGGTAAACTTAGCTGTGATTTTATTGCCATTTTTTGTGAAAGCAGCATTCTTGATAAAGAAATACGGTGTCACGGGAATATCTTGCACGGTATTTCCTTTCACTGTAATCCGGATAGTATCATTGGACGGTTTTTCCCAAGGTGCATTACCCATGCGTACCAACTTGTATTCGCCATTGAACAGATTAACAGAATAGCTTCCGTCTTGAGCAATATATACCGGAATAGAGCCATGCAGAGCATAGCCATCCTGAAACAGAGCGAACTCGGAACTACCACTTCTAACTCCTACCGGCTCGCCGTTATAAACGACTTTTCCGGTCAGCATGGACTTAGGTTCATCAAAGTTGTCGTAACCGCAACTGCTTACCGCCACCAGGCAGCAAATCATTATAAAGAAAGGTATAATTCTTTTCATAATCTCTTCTTTTTTATTGGAATGGATTCTTGACAATAGTCGGATTGTTATTAATTACATCATCTGCAATAAATGCATAATAGTTAGACTGCTGGAAGGTTCTTGCCACCTTGAAGCGTTCGGATCTGGTCTTGACAAAGATGTATTTATCTTGGTCTTGAGTACCCGGTTTTGCTTTGGCAATGCGATAAGGATATAATCCGTAAACAACGGCTTTGTCGTTGTCTTCGTTTCCATTCCAGGTGGTATCGGCTATTCTCCAACGCTTCATGTCAAAGTAGCGGTGGTCTTCAAATGCCAGTTCCACACGGCGTTCATTTTGGATTTTTTCCAGTGTCAGGGTTGTCAGGCTATTGGCGGGGAAACCGGCGCGTTCACGCAACTTGTTGAGGTATCCCAAAGCGGCGGCTTCATCATTCAATTCGAAAGCCGATTCAGTGGCATTCAGGTAAATTTCACCCAAGCGGAACCAAGGCCACCAATTTTCTGCATAATTACGAAGTGTGTAGCCGGATGCCTCGCTTATGAATTTGCGGATGTAAAATCCGGTATTGCTTACGTTAGGGCTGTTGGTCTGAGGACCATCCTGACCTACGAAGGTCTTGTTATCAGTATAGAAACTTCCCAATTTAGGATCTGTAAGCAAATCGTATGAGCCGGTTGCATCGTTCCATGCGGCTACTCCGGCCTGGATATCTACATCTTGGCCTCTGAACTTGGTACCCGGATAGATAATTGTACCATACAGGCGGGCGTCTTTGTTGGCGAAGATATCGCTCGGAGTATCATATACTATATAGTCATTACCATTCTTATAACGTAATGCCCCCGGAGTTCCATCCAAGTAGTCGAATGCTTCCACCAGTCCCAGTGAAGGGCCTATGCAGGAAGAATTATCGTTGTCTTCTCTCAGGTGATGGACTACATTGTCATATCCGAAACTATGCACCTTCAATGGGTTTTGATAATCTTTCACCCAGATGGCTTCTTTGTTTCCTGTCTTGTCCATGAGCATCTTGTAGAAGTTTACACCCTTGTCCGCTTCCTTGTTGTATAGTTCATATCCACCTTTTTCGATGATTTCCTTTGAAGCTGCCAGTGATTTCTGGTAATAACCGTTTGCCATATCGGCGGGGATACCGACTTCACCACCGGCAGTCACAATGTTAGGAGTCTTCAGTGCATTGTATTTGGCTATGGAACCGGCATATAGCATGGCACGGCTTTCCAGTGCCAATGCTGTATAATAGTTGGCACGGGTTTGGCTGCCTGTATTGCCTAGCTGGGATTTGATTTCTTCGCATTCACTATAAATAAAGTCATAGATTTCATGCTCCTTGGCGCGGGGATTACGCAAGTAAGAAGGATCACCGTTAAAGTCATATTCCAGAGTCGTTGTAATCAATGGTATACCACCCATGCGTCTTACCAGTTCAAAATATACATAAGCGCGGATGAAGCGGAATTCGGCTTTGAATTGGGTCTTGTTTTCTTCAGCGATTTCTGTTCCATACTTGTCAATGTTCTCGATGGACATATTGATGTCGCGTATGAATTCATAATCCCACCAGCGTCCGTAGTCATTACCGTAACGCAGTTCGTTACGATAGTTCTGGTCCAGTGTGCCGCAATACATGGCATCATCTGTTTCGCACATGCCGCCGGTATTGAAGTTGCCATGTAGCTGAGGAATACGGTCATAGAGATTGGCAAGTTGTGATTTAATCATGGCCGGGTCATTCCATATCTGCTCGTTGGTAAGGATGTTCTTAGGATCTCTCTCAAACCAACCATCGCCGCAACCAGACAACATGGAAGTAATTGCAGCTCCCATCAGAAATATTTTTATATAATTACTTTTCATAATAGACTTCATTTTTTAGTATGTTACATTAAATCCAAGAAGGAATGTCCGCTGTTGCGGATATACAACTGCTGCTGCGGCAGTAATTTCCGGGTCAACTCCAAACTGGTGTACATTGTCGAATGAGCATAAGTTTGAAACATTGGCATAAACACGTACTTTCTGGGCATGGATAGGTTTCAGTATTTGTATGGGCAGGCTGTAGCCTATTTCCAGGTTTCTGATGCGCAGGTAGCGTACGTTGTGCAACCAGAAGTCGCTATTCTTATTATTATAGCTGAATTCACCTTTGCGGATGGCAGGATAACGTCCGGGTATCCATTCGCTATTCGGATCATACAGGTCGGCACGATGCCAACGGTCTTCCAGCAAATAAACAGGTGAGTTACCATTGCCATGATATGCGTTTGCCAATTCATAGTTCTGTCTCCATCCCTGCATAGCGCCGCCGGAGAAGTCAATGTTGAGGTCAATGCCTTTCCATTCCAGACCGATATTGCCACCGAAAGACATGATAGGTGCCCAGTTTTCCGGATAACCGATAGGACGCTCGTCCATACCATTGATAATGCCGTCGCCATTCACATCCTTGTAGATAAAGTCACCCGGGAGCAAAGTGCGGTTTCCCTGTCCGTCTAGATTCACCGGATAGTTGCGGATTTCTTCTTCCGATTGGAACTGGCCGACTACTTGATATCCCCAGTAGATGCCTCCCCAACGGCCTTCTGCAGAATTGCGGTATTCATCCCATGAATTATTGAAACGGGGCTTGTAGGTTTCAATACTTTTGTAGCGCGAGAAAGTAAAGTTACCGCTTACGGTATAGTTTAAGTCACCGATATGGTCGGTCCAAGTAACCATTGCTTCTGCGCCGATGTAGGCCTGTTTGTTCAAGTTCTCGTTGGGTAGTTTATAACCCACCTCATTGGGTAGCAACACATCATAACGGGCTGCCGGTACACCGGTAATATCCTTGCGGAAGGCATCGGCTGTAATCTTTAAACGACTGTTGAGCATGGTCAGGTCAATACCGATATTCGATGTCGTATTCTTGGTCCATGACAGGTTTGTTACCGGTAAGCCCCTTTGATTCAATCCGGTTACCAATTCACCGTCTAGCACAGCATTCCCTTTATTCCAGTTGTAACCACTCATATAGTCGAACAGTTTTACATCCTTTTCCGTTCCTGTCTGGCCGATAGAGGCGCGTATCTTCAAGTCATCCACAATTGGCCTTAGCTTTTCAAAGAATTTTTCTTCCGAAATTCTCCAACCTACAGATACACCCGGGAAGAAGCCCCAGCGTTTGCTTGGTGCATAAAGGTAAGAACCGTCGTAACGTGCCAATACTTCGATCAGATATTTATGGGCAAAGTCGTAATTGATACGTCCGATCCAGCCGGCACGTGCCTCGTAGCTCCATTCATCACCAAAACCGTTCAATTCATCGAATTGCAATAACGGCAGGTAATCTGTAGAGGGTTCTGTGCTGTAGGACTTTTTACTCCAGTCATAATCAGAAGCTTCGTAACCCAATACGGCTGCTATATTGTGTTTGCCAAGCTGCTTGGTATAGTTCAGTTGCAACTGCATATAGCGTGCAGGAACGCTACGGTCGGTTTGGCTTCTCCAGCGCCCTGCGGCGGCGGTTCCATTGTAAGTATCGTTTTCTTTGTCGTATTTATAGATTTGATAAGCATACTGGTAACCGTCAAAACGGGTATTGGTATAGTTGTAAGAGAAAGTAGCCTTTGCTGTCAGGCCGAAACCAAACTCATATTGTGCGTATGCATTGATATTGGCGTTGCGGGTCAGATTGTCCTTGTAACCGGCAATGTCGCGACGGAAAGCCGCCGGATTATAACCGTTCTCGTGTACATTATTAATATACTCCGGATTATCGTTGGCATACGGACTCTCGATTGGCTGCATCTTGAACATGCCCAAAATAGATGAATAATAGCCATCGCCGCCGGGCAGACCCACATCTTCGGTCTTTTCATACTTGCCGCTAATTTGTGCTCCTATGGTAAAGCGGTCTGTGACCTTAGTATCAAGGTTTAACTGGAAATTGGTACGTTGGTAGTTGAAATCCCGCATCATGGCTTCCTGGCTGGTGTGGGCTACAGACAGGTAATAATTGGTTTTGTCGGAACCACCTGTAACATTGGCATTGATGTGATATTGCGGTACATTCTTTCTCAATACCATATCATAATAATCATAGCTCTGATAGCCCGGTTCCGTACCGGCTTCCCATTTGGCAAGCTCTTCGGGAGTATAAAGTTTACTCGGATCTTCGCCTCTGTTTTGTGCAGCTTCTGCCAGGCCTCTTACATATTGTCCGGCATTCGCCAATTTGGGGAAGCGGGTCAAATTCTGCCAACCATAGTAACCATTAACGTTGATACTTATCTTTTCGTTTTTTCTACCTTTCTTTGTAGTTACCAGGACTACGCCATTAGCTGCACGCAGACCATAAATCGCAGCGGAAGCATCTTTTAGTATGGTGATGCTTTCAATGTCTTCAATATTCAATGCATTAAAGGCATCATTGCCGGAAATTTCCGAAGCTTGTAACCAGTCACGGCTGTTATTGCCTCCATACGGAATACCATCGATAACAAACAAGGGACTACCCATATTACGAACTTCAAGGTTGATGCCTCTACCCGGGCGGGCATCGACGGCGCGTGTCGATATACCAGCCATTTTACCGGACAACGCTCCGGCGGTAGTTGTGGATACCGAACGCGTCAATGCATCGGATTTAACATCGCTCACTGCTCCGGTCAGGCTTTTCTTTGTTTGCGTACCATAACCTACCACTACTACTTCATCCAAAGTTTCGGTGTCTTCTTCAAGAACGATCTGAAAATTTGTCTTTTCGCCTATTTTCACATCTTTGGTTTTATAACCAATAAATGAAACTGCCAATGTTCCATTCCGGTCATCCACGCTAAGCATAAAATGACCGTCAAAGTCGGTGATCGTTCCATTCGTGGTTCCTTTGACAGTGACATTGGCACCGATGATAGCCTCTCCTTTCGTATCAGCTACATGGCCTGTAATTTGCGTTTGTGCGAATATTCCTGCTGACGAAAGTAGCAGAATGGCACAGGTGCATAAGAATTTTAAATGCCTCATAAAATTAGGATTTAAAGATTAAACATGATTTTTTATTGTTTTCCGAATGCAAATGTAAGTGAACGAAAGCTAATGAACCAATCAGAATCTTGCAAAGATGGATGGTAAATCATGCAATGCACGATTTGGATACCCTAAATACAGATTTTCTTTGTATTTTTGAATCGGTTAATAAAAGTCTGATACTATGAAGAATATACTTTTGTTCTTGCTGCTATGCTTGCCTGAATTGGTGTGGGCGCAACCCTATTCTGTGAAAAAACTGGGTGCGATGGAAGGCTTGTCTAATAATGGTGTTTTGAGTATTGCTCAAGACAAACAAGGCTTTTTGTGGATTGCGACCGAAGAGGGTTTGAATAAATTTGATGGAACACGTTTCGTTACCTATTATAAAGGTATGTCGGATAAATTGAGTATAACCGGCAATGAATTGAATCATTTATTGGATGATCCTGTAGATTCCATATTGTGGATTGCTACGCAACGAGCCGGATTGAATGCTTATAATTATGCCGCCGATACATTTACAGTCTATGAAAACGACCGGAATAATCCGAATAGTCTGGCTACGAATGATGTGACTAATATACAACCGGCGGCAGATGGCAATTTATGGATTAGTACCTATTGGGGTGGTATTGATTATTTCAATAAAGAAAACGGGCAATTTACACATTATAATGTTGATACGGCACCGGGATTAGGAAGTAATAACATCTGGTCAATGGTTGACGGTGGAGATGGGAAATTGTATATCGGACATGTTTTCGATGGGTTCAGCATCTTGTCTGTGAAAGATAAAAGGGCGAAGAACTTTAGGCATGACCCCAATGATCCTCATAGCTTGCCCTCCGATGGAGTGGGCTGTGTATTTAAGGATAACAATGGTAATATTTGGGTGGGTACTTCTAATGGCCTTGCATTATACAATCCGGAAGAAGAAAACTTCATTCATTTTAGAGGAAAAGGAGAGACTGTTCAGTATACAGTGTTTGATATAAAACAGATGGATGATAACAAGCTGTGGATTGCCATGGAATTCGGAGGGATTGCCATATTGGATTTGACCCAACGTTTGTTCCAATCACCCGATCAGGTACGTTTTGATTATATAAAGGAAGGTAGTGACGAATATGGTTTGTCTGGTTCCACTGTGCGTTGCCTTTTTCAGGATTCTTTTAGAAATGTATGGGCCGGTACATGGGGCGGGGGACTTAATTTCCTAAGCCGTGGCTCTTTTCTATTCAATGTTTACAGTTATTCGCCTATATTGTCTTCTGATAGAAACCTTACTGATAAAATGATCAGTACTGTTTGTGTGGATCAAACGGGAAAACTATGGGTAGGTACGGATAAAGGGGATATTAATGTGTTCGAAAAAGGAAAACGGCAAACTGTATTCGGGAAAGAAGGCGGTGACTTGAATGGAAGTCCCGTTCAGGCATCTTTGTGTGACTCGGAAGGAAATCTGTGGTTTGGATTATTTAATGGTGGAGTATATCACTACAATAAAAGTACCAGGAAATTCCGGCAACTCTTTCCACAGGATGAAACCATTATTGATGGTCGTGCTTTTTATGAAGATAAGGATCATGTGATTTGGATCGGAACTCATGCAGGCGTATATAAAGCTGATCTGTCCGGTAGGGTATCTGCAAAGCCTTGCATAGAATATGAACAGGTGCGTAGCATTTTAAGAGATGAGCAGGGTGCGTTTTGGATTGGTACATTTGGGGGAGGCGTATTGGTTTACTCTTCTGATTTTAAGTTGAAAAAACATTTCTATACACAGGAACAGTTCCCTTCTAATACAGTTAGTGCCATTTATATGGATCGTAAGAAACGCATTTGGGTAGCTACGGGTGAGGGATTAGTCTGTTTCCCTTCTTCTGAAGAATGGCACTATAAAGTTTATGGGCATGGAGAAGGCTTGGAAAATACATATATACGGGCTATAGCGGAAGATGACTCCGGCAATATTTGGTTGAGCACAAATAAAGGAATTAGTTGCTATGCAGCCGAAAAAGATTCCTTTTATAATTATGGCCGTTGGGATAATGTTCCTATTGAAGGTTTCATGAGTAACAGTGTAGCCAAAGATCTGGAAGGAAATATTTATATGGGTTCTCTTGACGGGCTTTGTCGTTTTAATCCAAATGTTGTGCTTGCTAAACGAAAGTCTCCTTTGGCCATTATGACGGATATAAGAATATTTGCGCCTTTGAGTGACAGGGAAAACGATGAGGAAGTATTGCCTCTTAATAGAAAAACGTCCGTGAAGTTGAGTTATATGCAGAATAATTTCAGCATTACTTTTAATACCCAGAACTATGCATTGGCCAATCAAGTAGAGTATGCTTATATGTTGAAAGGTCTGGAAAATGCCTGGTACACAGTGACTGACCCCAATAATGTAACTTTTCGTAATATTCCTCCGGGTAATTACTGCTTCCAGGTAAAGACCAGAATCAGAAACCAGGAATGGTCGGACGAAATCGCTTCACTGGATATTCATATAGATCCACCCATGTGGTTAACTTGGTGGGCAAAGTTATTCTATATTCTGACAGGAGTGGCAATTTTGTATTTCATCCTTCAGGCTTATAAGAAGAAGATAGATGTGGAGGCTCTGTATGAAGTGGAAAAAAAGAATCACGAACAAGAACAGGAACTGAATAATGAACGTTTACGCTTCTATACTAATATTACCCATGAACTTCGTACGCCCTTGACGTTGATTCTGGGACCGTTGGAAGATATGCAAAAGAGTAATTCATTGGCGAATAAAGATGCACAAAAGATTTCTGTTATTCACCAAAGTGCCATCCGGTTACTGAACCTTATCAATCAGATCCTGGAATTTAGAAAGACGGAAACCCAGAATAAGAAACTTTGCGTGAGCCGTGATAATATAGCCACTCTTGTGCACGAAATAGGGTTAAAGTATAAGGAGTTGAACCGTAAACCGGATATAAAGTTTCATCTTGAAATAGAGAAAGACGAAATGCCTCTGTATTTTGATAAGGAAGTGGTAACTATCATTTTGGATAATTTGATTTCCAATGCCATTAAATATACAGAGAAAGGAACGATTACACTAGGTTTGCATAGTATAGCCCGGAACCATATAAACCAGACCGAAATTAGCGTAAGCGATACCGGCTTTGGCATAACCTCTGAAGCTTTACCTCATATTTTTGATCGTTACTATCAGGAAGGAAGTGAGCATCAGGCTTCCGGAACGGGAATTGGTTTGGCATTGGTGAAAAACCTGGTAACCTTGCATGAGGGGGAAATCAGGGTGGAAAGTACTTTGAATGTAGGAAGCACGTTTTATTTCAGCTTATTGACCGATAATACTTATCCGCATGTGCTGCATGCCGATTCACCGGAGAAAATGATCGATGAAAAGGACGAAAAAGAAGAAAATGCAGAGCCTGTCCATAGTGGAAAACGCATTTTGCTGATAGTAGAAGATAATCAGGATATTTGTGATTACATCGTTGAGTCTTTCTCGGAAGAATTTGAAGTAAAGACAGCAGGCAATGGTGAACAAGGTTTGGAGCAGGCATTCAGTTGTATTCCCGATATTATAGTGAGTGACATCATGATGCCGGTAATGAATGGCATTGTGATGTGCCAGAAGCTGAAGGAGGATGTACGTACCAGCCATATCCCTGTGATCATGTTGACTGCCAAAGATTCTTTGCAAGACAAAGAAGAAGGTTATCAGGTAGGTGCAGATTCATACTTGACGAAACCTTTCAGTGCAACCCTGCTGCATAGCCGTATCAATAACCTCTTGGAATCCCGCAGATTGCTGGCAGAACGTTTCAATTCTAATTCCGGCATAAGTGATAAGCGTGCGATGATTGCCGAGTCTATGAATAAATTAGATAACGAGTTCCTCGAAAAGATAAATATGCTGATAGAGGAACGTCTTTCTTCTGAAAAGATAGATATTGGCTATCTGGCTGATAATATGTGTATGAGTAATTCTACGCTCTATCGGAAGATGAAAGCATTAACCGGGCTTTCGACTAATGAGTATATCCGTAAGATAAAAATGCAATATGCAGAACGCTTGTTGCTCGAAGGAAAATATAATATTTCGGAAGTCGCATTTAGAGTCGGCATCAATAGTGCTGTTTATTTCCGTCAATGCTTTAAAGAAGAGTTTGGAATGGCACCTTCTGATTATCTGAAGAAGGTGAAGCCGGAATAAGGAAGAATTATAAAATAAGTGTTTTTTTGAGATGAGGAATGTACTAAAACTCAGGGAATCTTATCGTATAGTTTACTGTTTTGGATAAAGTGAAGAATCTATAAACATAAAGTATATGTATTTTAGATCCTTCACTAACGTCCTCTTAGACAAGGTAATAGATTATTTTAGTTTTGATACACCTTTTCCTTCACTATCTCCCTTTAGAGTGATATGTTTCACAGCATTCTGCAACAAGCCGGATAATTCTTTCACCTTTTCCGGATAAGAACCGGCTACATTCTTTTTTTCATATGGGTCTGTATGAAGATTATAAAGTTGCACCTCAGGTGCATTGCCTAATTCCATACGAGTCCAGTATTCAATCGCTGGTTTATCGCTAGGCTCCAGATATTTCCAGTCACCTTGTATTATCGCTAGTGTATTGTTCAAATTCTGCTGTATGATGTATTCTCGGTTTGTCTGGTCATGCCCCAACAATGATAAAGAACGTGGATGGCTGTCAGGAGCACTTCCTGCAACTAAAGGTTGTTCCAATATTTCAGCTAGAGAAGCATAGACATCTATTTGTGAAAAAAGACCTTGTTGTTTGCAGGGGGCAATGGCAGCCGGCCAGCGTACAATGAATGGAACACGGGTCCCTGCTTCATAAAGACTGTATTTTCCCCCACGGTAATTCCCCATTGGGGTATGTCCGTTTAACATAGCGAGTGCCCCGTCCTGATAACCATCGTCTATAACCGGTCCATTGTCGCTAGTGAAGATAAAAAGTGTATTATCCGCAATACTCAGACTATCTAGGGTATGAATAATTTCTCCTATTGTCCAGTCTAGTTGCAAAATAACGTCACCGCGTGTCCCAAGCCCGCTTTTACCAGCAAAACGAGGATGAGGTATGCGAGGAACATGAACATCCTGTGTGCCCATATATAAAAAGAAAGGTTCATTGGCAGACCGAATGATAAAATCTTTTGCTTTTGAAGTAATAATATCGGCTATTTCTTCATCTTTCCATAAAGCAGATTTACCTCCGGTCATCCACCCAATACGAGGAATACCATTGATAATGGTATTGTTATGTCCTTGACTTGGTTTTAACTTAACCAGTTCGGGATTTTCTTCACCGGTAGGCCAGTTACCTACTTTTTTATCATAGCTGACTGTGATTGGATCGGTGGAGTCCAGATTGACTACACGTCCGTTCTCTACAAAGACGCAGGGTACGCGGTCTACTGTAGCGGGAATGATAAACTCATAGTCAAAACCGATGCTTTGGGCATTAGGTTTGATTCGTTTATTAAAGTCTGTACCTCCTTTTGGTCCTAGTCCCAAGTGCCATTTGCCTATGGCGGCGGTTACATAACCGGCTTCATGGAACATATCTGCCATAGTTATACAAGTAGTATCTATAATCAACTCAGAATTACCGGGAGCAATACCAGTATTTTCTTTTCGCCAGGGATAGCATCCTGTTAGCAATCCGTATCGTGAAGGGGTGCTTGTAGCCGAAGTTGCATAAGCATTAGTGAACTGCACACCTTGTCCTGCAAGACGATCAATATTAGGAGTTGATATTTTAGTGGCCCCATAACAGCTTAAATCACCAATACCTAAGTCATCTGCATAGATGAAAATAACGTTCGGACGCTTTAAATTGATGTCCGGATGCTCTTTAGCTTGTTTGCATCCTGTTATCATTGCCAGTGTGGAAAGGGCAGATAGGAACAGAATGGGTTTATTCGTTTTCATAATCATCTTTATTTTAGATAAGTATCAATGGTAATACCATCTTTACAAATAAATTCAAGTACCGTAACTTTGGAGTTAGCAGAAAGAACCTTGCAGTTGCTTTGAGGAGATACGGTGTGCCATTTGCCTTTTATTGTTAGACGTACCGTGATGGGCTGGCTGGCGTTTCCTTTCCAAGGGCGGGAATAGATGCTGCGTTCTATCCGTTTGCCGTTTTCGTCCAATAATTCGTCACTATCTCCCCGGTATAGAGCCAAGTCGGGTTGGCATACAGATAAAACGATTCCTTTACTTTTTTCTTTAATCATTACCAGACAGGAAGTATCAGCCTTTACCAGCAACCCTTTTGGCAGAGTATCGCTTTTTTCGAATAAGACATAGGAGGTAACAGGCTCCTTGTTGTCTTTTACGATATGTGCTTTGTGGTCACATTGCAAAACTCTATATTCGGGTTGTCTGGTAAATTGGGCTAACCTTGCAACATTAGTATGTGGTAACACAGCATATTCATAAGTCTCATTCTGTGGAGCTTTGCCGTGGTTTAATGTCAAAGATACCCAGTCGCCTTGTGTGGGCAGGGCAGTTTCTTCATTTAATGAATGCTGTGGAAAATGCTTTTCAAATTCCAGTTTCTGCAGTAATGAAGAAGGGACATAATATCCTGTATGGAAGTTGTCCAGCCAAATCCTTTTATCTTTGGGTATGGACGCCCAATGGTTCTTGGCTGCTTCATCTTTCATCCAAAGTTGGAATAACGTAGTTTCAGTAGGGTATTCCTGATTCTTGTTTTCGATGTTTGATCCCAGGCAGATAATTTTATCATTCAGGAAATGGAAGGACTTCAAAGCACGCATGCTTCCATTGTACTTATCATGCTCGTGCAGTTTCATACCGAAATTTCCATTCTTATGTTCTTGAGACAAACCGCCGGCAAATGCTTCATCTGAATAAAGCATTTCTTCTACTCCCGAAAAGGCATCTACATTTTTGATATCTGCTTTTAGTTTATCTATGGGTAGATGGATGGTTGTTGTACCGGGTATGCGCCCCCAGTCAAAACCGGCTTCCTGCCATCCGCTGCTTTGGGGAGAAACGGGATAACCTTGGGGTGCGGTCATGATTTGCATACTGCCATGTGCCAGGTAACGACCGAAAAGGTTACAGCCTAGATAATGCTCGGCTGCCCATAGATAGCGGGAATGCCCTCGTACTACTGCGCTCCAGTTCTCGCGGCGTTGGACAGACACACAACCATATCCTAATGCCAGATTACCTTGCGGATCAGATTCAGGCATAAATCCCGCTTTTTCCAATTGTTGTTTCATTTGCTTTTCCCTAGCTGTAGGGATGTTTGGCATATATTCCTCAGCCTTTGTGTGAACCGGGACTGAAACAAGGCGCAAATAGGCACTTGCCATTTCTTTGTCAATTTTTTGTTTGCCATCTGCTGATCCGGCAAGTGCCATTCGGGCATAATGCATAGGGATCAGTCTTCCTTTTCCATCGGGATGGCGTCCGGACATGGACAAGGGGAAATAGGTAGTGTTGCAGTAAAAACGCATGGCTAATAAAGCATTTTTAACCGTAGTGTGTGCCAAGGGGGAAACTGCAAACTGTGTGTTACTTAATAAATAGATCATGTTGGTAGCTCCATCCAGTCCCCCGACTGCATAAGCCGGATAATTGTTACAATGATGAAAAGCACCGCCATCTATTTTGAAAGACCCCATCAGTCCGTCCGCCGGTCTGCATCCCCAGTCTATCCAGCGCTGGAAAGAACGCAGGTAGCGGACTTTCTCAGGAGAATCTTCCATCATAAGGATACTTGCAATTCTTCCGGTAGTTTGCGTATTGAAGGAATCCATATCAATACCGTTGGTTACAGGTTTCTGATAGATTTCATTGGTAATGGCATACCATAACATGGCTTGTTCGGCTTCATTTAGTTTACCTGCAGAACGAAGCACGTCTTTCATTAAGAAATAAGAAGTATAGAATCCACGGAAACTATATCCATAATGCGTGAAGTTTCCCAGGCAACTTCCGGTAGCAATGCCTTGATCGGTAGCATGGGTATACATTTTCAGGAACATATCTGCCAGTTCCGTTTTCGTCGCTTCCTGTTCTGCCTGATGATAGGCTGTAGCTATACGGTTCATCAGGTCGAAGTATGCTTTTAGTTCGTTACCTTGTTTGTCTATCATAGTCTTGGTCCAATGGGGCAATAGACGTTCATAGGCTTCGGCAGCACGGCTGAAGAAGATGGGAGTGCCGCTTATTTGTCCCAATGAATCATACCGGATATGGTAGAATTGGTAGCTTTTGCGGATATTGTTCAGGCTTTTTTCTGTCAACTTTCCAGGAGAATAAATAAGGGATTTGAACCGTTCTTCCAATGTTTGTATATTCTTTATCTCTTCGGAGGTTAATGAATGAAGATCAAGATCCGAACTTAATAAAGAATAACGATACACCTGTAACCAATGGTTATGATTGTCTTTATTGACAAAGGGTAATTGGCAGTCCGCTGTTTGGTGGCGGTGGTCTGTTTTTACAGAAGGAATCAGCAGGTCAATACATAGTTTTCCTGATTGATTGGGAGCTGTGAAACGAATCTCATCCATTCCTTCTTCGGGCATTCCTTGCATATCGCGCTCATAGCAGACCCACGCCGCACGCCATCCGGTGAATTGTAAATTCATGGAGAAATGGCAGCATTCTTTACCTTGTTTATAGAAACTGACTTTCAGACTGTCATTTATTGGTTGGGAGTTGTAGAACCAGCCGATGAAAGTGGACAAATACAAATCTTTACCTGTAGGATCTTTCTTCTCAAATAACAAGTCTCTTTTCAATGTCAGGGCTTCTCCCGGTTGAAAGTTCCATTCTAAAGACTGATTGCCATCTTTATAATGGGCGGTGGTCATTGCAAGAGAAGATCCTTGCCAGCAGGCAGGCACGGATGGTTCTTCAAACGAGATGATTCTTTTGTGCTCTATTAATGGCACCTGACCTGATGCCAAGGTCGCGAACGACAATGACATCAGGCAGAACCATACCTTTAAAAATTCAGGTACTCTTTTCATAGTTATAAATCACAGCTTATTTCCAATATTTATTTTGTTCCAGTTCCAGATTGACAGACAGTTCCAGACTTGGAATAGGCAGAAACTGATGTTTATTCTCTGTACGGTTAGCATATCCGGCAGCTCCTGAAAAATAAGAGGCTTTTGACCAACGTGCATCCCGAGTTGCTGCACCTAGCTTGTCGTGAATTGCTTCTACGTAAATGCCCCAACGAACCAAATCGTATTTTCTCAGTCCTTCAAAACATAATTCACGCGCTCTTTCATCTTGAATCAATTTCTTGAATTTTTCATAATCTAACCCTTTCACTTCACTGGCACCGGCACGGGTTCTAATCTCATTAACACATTGGTATGCCAAATCCGTAGGTGCTCCGTTGACTTCGTTCTCGGCTTCTGCCAGCATCAATAACACATCAGCATACCGAAGAATAGGGAAGTTCTCTTGTGTGTAGTTTTTATGCTTCGGAGAACTTGATTCCCATTCACGGCGGAACTTGCCACAACGGCGTTCTACGATTTGTTTTTGGCTCCAGTCTTTGACTTCATCTTTGTTATTCAATTGGTAAGGAGCCATTGATAGGTCACGGCGGCTATCTTTTTCTTCAAAAAGATCCCAAAGAATCAAACTGCCCGAATAAAAGCCATAGCTATATCCTTTTCCTGTGTTTACACCATTGGCTTGTATATTTCCTATCACATTTCCTATGCGCCCTGCCGTATAGTTTCCATCGTCGCGGGTACCGACAAATTCAGCTTCCCACATTGATTCATTAAAGGCTTTGTCGTATTTATCGCAAGCCATGTTTTTCCAAATAGCATAGATATCAGGATTCAGTTGATGCTTTCCTGCTTTCTTCACTTCATTTGCCCAGTGAGCTGCTTTCTCATAATAAGGCTTGCCACCATTGGATGGATTACCGGCGCGCCACAAACATACACGTGCCAGGATACCTTCAACCACAGTCTTTTTTACATGGCCGGGAGATTTATCATAAGTTTCATTGTCCACCATATCTATACAGTCTTCCATTTCCTGGATAATCCAGTCCAATGCTTCGGCATGTGATGTGGCGGGCATGGAGGAAAGGTTGATATCTTTCAGAGATTCGGTGCGGACAGGAACTTCATACCAGCCCTGTACCAACAGGAAATGATAGTAGGCACGCAGGAATTTGGCTTCCCCTTTGATGCGTGTCTTTACCTTATCATCCATAGCGGCATTGTCAACCTGCTCCAACAGCATATTGGCATTGTTTATTCCTTTATAGAAAGATGACCAAGCATCGTAGATATTTTTATTGCTGGTATTATGGTCATTGACAAATACCTGTGTGGTTTGTGTGCCTGCTGCACGTGCATAGAAACTTAAATCATCAATATTAGATAGCATGCATGAGTAGAAATTACCGTAGGTAGATTCTTCTGCTAAAGTATAATAGACTCCTGCCAATGCCATTGTACATTCGGTTTCGTTGCTATAGAAAGTTTCGGGAGCGGCAAAGTCATAAGGTTCTGTGTCAAGGTTGCAACCGGGTTGTATCAGGAAACTGATTCCTAGTCCTGCATATAGAGCTATTTTATTTAATGTTTTCATATTGTCTTTTTCTGATTAGTATTAAAATGTAACGTTAAGGCCAAATGATGCAGTGAAAGCACGCGGATAAGCCGACCAGTCAAATCCCGGAGTCAGGACAGAATTACGGGTAGAAACTTCCGGGTCTGCTCCCGAATAGCCGGTCAGTGTAGCAATGTTGTCCGCAGATACATAGATGCGTGCGCTGCCTATTTTGATTTTCTTCAAAACGCTTTCCGGTAGGTTGTATCCCAATGAAATATTCTTCAATTTCAGGAATGATCCATCTTCTACATAAAGAGAACTATATTCGTTGGAACCGATTGCTTTTGCTCTGGGCATATTGCTGCCGGGGTTATCGATAGTCCAACGATCGGTATAGCTGGCAAACATATTGGCATTCTGCTTGGAAGCCGGGTTCTCGAAGACCATACGGTTGGCATTCAAAATGTCATTTCCGTAACTCCATTGCAAGAAAATGCTCAGGTCAAAGTTCTTATAAGTGAAATTATTGGTGAAACCGCCGGTATGTTTGGGCTGACCGTTACCGATAGCTACCTTGTCCTTATCGTTAATCAAGTCGCCATCTTCCGGATTCATGTTTTTGTAACGCGGGTCACCCGGTTGACAATCCTTAGAAAGATAGGGGATGCCTTCTTTCAGGGTATAAACCGTTTTTCCGTTATCATCGGTTGTTACATTAAAATCTTCTACTTTATAAGTTCCTTCGTACACATAGCCATACATTTTGCCGGCTGATTCTCCTACTTTACTGATATAGGCAGGCATGGTAGAATACTTGTTATCCCATGAAACAGTTGTTTTCATCTCGGTTTGCCCTGAGTTCAATGCCAGAATCTTGTTGGTATTGAAAGCGATGTTGAAGCTAGAGTTCCAGGTAAAGTTCTTTGTTTTGATATTAGTGCTTTCCAATGTCAATTCCAAACCGGTATTTCTCAACTTACCCACATTCAATGTTGCTTTTCTGAAACCTGAACTGGCTGATACATCGGCAGAAAGTAACAGGTCTTTTGTTGTCTTGATATAATAATCTAAAGTAAGATTTATTCTGTCATTCAGGAAGCCTAGATCCAATCCTAAGTCTAATTGTTCTGTTGTTTCCCATTTCAGTGCTTCATTGGCCATGGCATTCAATACATAGCCGGCATTAAAGTGGCTGTCCCAAGGATATTTATAAAGATCATCATCTGTTACCAGATGTGCCATATAGTCGTAGTTTCCTACACGGTTGTTACCGGTCATACCATAGCTGACACGCAGTTTACCATTACTCAACCAAGGAGTGCTTTCTTTCATAAATTCTTCACGGCCGAATGCCCATGCCAATGACCCTGAAGGGAAATACCCCCAACGGTTACCGGGTGCGAATTTACTGGAACCGTCTGCACGGAAAGAAGCAGTCACATAGTACAATGAGTTATAGTTGTAAGTCAAGCGTCCCAAATAGGACATCAATTTGTTTTCTCCTTTTGAAGAGTAGATGATAGGAGTGGCACCCTTATCCAGGCCTGCCATGCCGAATGATTCGCTGGTGATTTGTTCTGTAGTAACAGAATGGATATACGATGTACCTTTTTGATAAGTGATACCGGCCAAGGCAGTCAAATTATGCTTGTTCTTGTTATACTGATAGCTCAATGTATTTTCGTTCAAGTAGTTGCGGGACTCCGACTGGTAGAGTTTGGCATTGATACCTTTACTTTGTGTATTCTTGGGGTTGGAATTACCGGTACGTGTTTTCGAATTGTTGAACTCTTCATTCTTATAATCATTAGCTGTGTATCCGCCAAAGATTTTAAATTTCAGTCCTTTAATTATTTCGTATTCCAAACTGGCATTGGCTTGCAGGTTATTAGTGGTCTTATGGCGATATTCATTTTGGGCAGACATAACCGGATTGAAGCGATAGTCTTCGGCCATATTTATACTTTCGTCATACATTTCGTTTAATAAGTCTGATCCTGTAGGTGATACGGGGCGATATGACCAGACGCTATACATATAGGCGGTAGACATGGAAGTTGTATTGTTTGAAACGGTGGGTCCGTCTTGTATAGTGCTGGCATAATTCAGGGCTGCGGTGGCCTTTAGTTTATTGTTGATTTTCTGCGTTAAATTGAAACGTCCTTGGTAGCGTTTCAAACCTGAGCGAATTACGATACCTTGGTTGTCGTTATAAGAGAGGGAAGTGGCATAGTTGGTATCGCCACTTTTTCCTGTCAGTGAAACATGATGCTGGTGGCTGATGGCAGTACGATAGATATGGTCTTGCCAATCATAAGACTTCATGTGCTTATAATCTTCCAATGTCGTACCATCTATTCCATAATATTTATTGTAAGTTTCTTCATCCATTATTTCTTTTTGCAGACAAGCAAACTGATAGCCATTCATCATCTCCATTTTATTGCGAATGGTACCTACTGACATACTGCCATTATAAGTAACGGTTGGCTTACCGGCTTTTCCTTTTTTAGTAGTGATGATAACTACCCCATTGGCACCACGCGAACCGTAAATAGCAGTAGCCGAAGCATCTTTCAGGAATTCCATAGATTCAATATCATTGGAGTTGAAAGCCGACATGGTAGAAGACTCTTGAGGGAATCCGTCAATAACAAAAAGGGGAGCAGTGCTTTGTGTAAGTGAACCGGCTCCACGGATCACGAAATTGAAGTTGTCACCTAGTCCGCCGTCTGTAGAGGATACGTTGACACCGGCTATGCGACCACCCAAAGCTTCGGCAATGTTGTTTACCGGAGTGCGATTTAAATCCTCCATGTTGGCTTTACTGATGGCTCCCGTCAAGTCGCGGCGTTTTACATCACCATAACCCACGGCTACTACCACAACTTCGTCCAGATTTTGGCTTTCTTCTTCCAATACGATCTTTATTATTTTCTGATTGCCGACTTTTACCTCTTGGCTCTTGTAACCGACAAATGAAAATTGTAGCATCGCCTGAGGGGAAGCGGCTATGGAGAATTCTCCATCGATGCCGGTAATCGTACCTGCAGTTGTACCTTTTACTATAACACTAACTCCCGGAAGCGCCTCGCCCGAAACATCGATAACTGTGCCGGTTACCATTCCACTAGTCTGGGCATTCAACGCAGTGCAAAGCAGACTGAATAGTACTGCAAAAAACATTGAACTGAATTTCATAATATTAAATTTATAATTAGAACTAAAGTAACGCAAGCTATGGGTATAACTTGCGGCACAAAACTAGGAGTTTCATGTGTGGTGAATGTGCGCTTTTTATTCAGATAAGATACACTTTTGTACACTGAACGGTTGAAACGGTTGATTTTTACATCTTTATCACTCGGTTGCTTCTTTTGTATCTTCTTTCTTGCGATATTCCATTGGCGTCACTTGATAGGCTTTTTTAAACAGCTTGCTGAAATAGCGTGGAGAACTGAATCCTGTTTGGTCTGAGACGGAAGTGATATTCAGCTCCGGATGATTCTTCAACAAATGGGCAGCCTTCTTTAGTCGTAGGGTGATAAAGAAATCATTGGGAGTTTGTCCCGTAATGGCTTTTATTTTGGCATAGATACGGGTACGCGAAATAAACATTTCCTGTGCCAGCCCATCAATGGTAAACTCGGAATCATCCATGTGTTTTTCGAATATACCCATTACTTCATCCAGAAATTCTTTGTCTAGCGGATTGGTAGCGAGTACCGGTGTCTGTGCAGCAGGCTGTTTGCTGAAATACTCCTGCAGCTGGATACGTGAATTTATCAGGTTGTTGCAGCGTGAGATTAATATTCTTGAATCAAAAGGTTTGGTGATATAGTCATCTGCTCCTGTCAGTAGTCCTTCCAGGTTATGTTCCACTTCGGTACGGGCTGTCAGCAGTACCACCGGTACATGGCAGGTGTCCAGATTGCTTTTTATCTGTTTGGTCAACTCAATGCCGGACATGCGTGGCATCAAGACATCGCTTAATACGATTTGTGGCACTTGGGTTTCTATCTTTTCAAGAGCTTCCATACCGTCGGCTGCTGTTTCTACATCATACATCGGTTCAAACAATTCGGCTAACATTCCGCGGATAGCCTCATTATCTTCTACAATAAGGATAGATGGGCGAGAGCCGTCTTCAGCATTTGTAGGGGGTATTTTTATCTCTGTATTTTCTTCTATCAAAGTATTACTTTTGGAGGTAGGCAGGTTTATTACTTGTTGTTCTACAGAACTGTTCACAATTTCTTCTTGCGTGTATAGTGTATTGCTTACCGGTAGTTTTACTGTGAACTTGGTACTTTCTCCTTCTATGCTTTCCACATGGATAGTGCCATGATGCAGTTCTACAATCCCTTTTGTCAATGCCAGGCCAATGCCTGTACCTGCATTAACCTCTGTTTCGGTGCTTCCTTGATAGAACCGGTCGAATATCTTGTCTATTTCTTTGGCCGGAATGCCCACACCATTGTCTTCTACTGAGAAATAGATAAATTCGTGTTCCTGATAAACAGAAAGAATAATGCGACTCTCTGCTTTGCAGTGTTTAATGGCATTGGACAGCAAGTTGTTGATGACTTTTTGCAATTGCTTGGCGTCAAACCACAACTTGATTTCTTCACCGGATTTGCGGAACTCCAGATGTATCTGTTTAGTATTAGCGTAAGTTACAAACAACAAATAAGTTTCATTCAGGAAATGGACAATATTGCTTTCCTGTACCCTCAGTTTCATCATGCCTTGTTCTTGTTTGCGGAAGTCCAGCAATTCACTGATCAGATTCTTTAATTGTATACTGTTTTTATAAGCAGTCAATATTTTAGTGTAGATAGCAGGAGGAACTTGTGGTAATTGCAATACTCCTTCCAATTGCCCTACGATTAAGGTCAAAGGAGTACGGAACTCATGAGAAATGCTGGTGAAGAAACGCAACTTGGACTGATTAAGTTTTTCTATGTCTTGCAAGTGACGTTTCTCATATTTCAGTGATTCTTGAAGTTTAACGCGGGTGCGGTAGGTGTGCATCAGATAATAAATGACCATTGCCAGCAATAAAGTATAAAACAGATAGGCCCATACCGTTCTGTAAAAAGGAGGAAGCACCTCTATTTTCATAGCTATTTCGTGGCTGAGGCTGTTCTTGTTTGATGAACGTAGCCGCAAAGTATAGGTTCCCGGATTTAAATTGGTATAAGTGATAACCGGTTGTCCCTGTGTGCCGGTCCATTTCTTGGAGAAGCCCTCCAGGAAGTATTCCAGTTCCTCCTTGTTCTCCGGTACATAATTGGAAGTAGAGAAATAGAGGCTGAACATGCTTTGATTGGCGTTCAATGTAATTTGGGGAGTCGTGCGCAGGGATTGAGACAGGATACCTGTCTCATCGTTTATCTTGATTGCCGTACCATTCACCAATAGTTTAGTCCAATAAATATTATAAGGTTTGGCATCCACACTTAGTTTGTCTAATGAAAAAGTGATCATTCCACGAACACCACCTAGAAATACAGTCTTGTTTTTGGCAATGTAAAGTGCATTTTCGTTGACTGCTGTCAGGGGAAAACCGTTTTCTGCATTGTAATTCTGAATCTTTCCTGTTTCGTGGTTAAAGCGTGAGAATCCTTGGTTGGTGATAAGCAACAGCTCATGTCCTTCTGTTTCACAGGCTTTATAAATGCAGTTGCTTGCTAAACCGCAATTATCAATATCATAATTGGTAAATTGTTGCTTTATCGGGTCGTAGCAATCCAGCCCGCTGCCCGAAGTGCAAAACCAAAGTTTACCGTGACAATCGGACATAATGCTATTGATATTATTATTGCTGATACCGTCCGGATGTCCTTCTTTATATTTGTATTGGTGCAATTTCTTTTCGGTAAAGTCATAGGAAAATACGCCTTCACCACTCACTGCCAGCCATAATACGCCTTGGCTGTCGAATTCCAAATCTGCCACCATTCTTATCAGTCCGCTTAGTTTATCGTTCTTAAATAGTTGCCGGCACTTTCCGCTTTCGGGAGAAAACAAACATACACCGTTTTGTGTGGCAATAATCAGGCTGTCTTTATAAGGTAATATATCGCGGACAATGTCCGAAGGCAGTGTTCCGGGGTCTCCTTCTTCCTTTTTATAATGTGTAAAGCGACCGCTTCTTATATCCAGCCTATTCAAACCTCCCAAATGAGTACCCAGCCACATAATGTCGTGCCCGGCATCATAATAGATGGCTTTTATATTGTTATGTGAAATGCTGTTTGCGTCCGCTGAATGGGTGTACCATTTGAATTGTTCAGTTTTCGGGTCAAAGACGTTCACTCCGCCCCCTTCTGTGCAAATCCAGAGTTTCCCTTCTTTGTCTTCCAGCATATTTCCTACAATGGGACTGCTCAGACCCTCTTTTTCTTTATCGCTTTGATGATAAACCGTATAGATCTCATATTCCGGATTGAAGTAATTTACTCCACCGAAATAAGTCCCCAGCCAAAGAGTTCCTTGCGAGTCTTTTTGAATACACCATACTGAGGAATGCGAAAGGCTATGGGGAGAATTGTCATGCTTGAAATTGACAAAACGATGGGTCTTTTTGTCATATTGGTTGAGTCCGTTCATGGTGCCTATCCATAAGTTTCCCTGATTGTCTTCACAAAAACAACGGACAAAGTCGGAAGAAAGCGAATGGGGATTGGCAGGATCATGCTTCATATTTACCTTGTATCCATTCTTGTCATATTTGAATAGTCCGTTATCCCACGTGCCTATCCATATATTATTTTCCGAATCTTCATAGATACGGGAAATATGTGTCCTTTCCACCATATGTTTTAGTGCACCGCCCGGAGACAGCGAATAGAGCCCGTCACTTTCCGTTCCCAACCAAAAAATGCCTTTGGAATCTCTGAACAGGCATGACAGGCTTCCCGTAGTGCCTGTCATTCGGTAGTAACTATCAAAATTACCTGTATTTTCATTGTAGACAAAGATTTCATTGTTACAGGCTATATATAATTGTTTATGCAGATACATACAGCCCACTTTGCCATGCAGCAGGGTTGTGAAATGTTGGGAGTCCATATCAAAGCGCGCAACTCCGTCCATACATAATAAATATAAATGTCCATTTCCGTCCCCTGTTATGCGCAATACGGAATTTGAAAACAGGCTGTGGGGATTATCTTTTTCTAGTTTATAAGTTTGGATGCTGCTGCCGTTATAGCAGTTCAGCCCGTCACGGGTGGCTATCCACACCAAGCCTTGCTCGTCCACATAAATACTGTTTACGGATATTTGTGACAGTCCATCATCTGTGGATAGATGCTTGAAAGTTATGTTTTGTGCAGCACTGTCCGTTGGGGCTATACAAGCCAAGACAAGAAGCCCAAATAGCAAAAGTGTGTTTTTCATCTTTAAGGTATAAAAATCAATCTATCTGCAAGTATATACCTTTTTATAAACTCGGGCAAAACTTTATCGCGTTTTTTTCTCCATGAAACAATATTGGCACACGATTTGAACAATATTGCACAGGTTATTTGCCATAAATAGGCTTTTTTTGCGTTGTATTCAATAACAGCTAATCGTATGAAGAAACACTTGATCCCTTTACTATGCATCTATGCAACGCTATTTTGTTTTTCTGCTGCCCATGCGCAGAAATATAACTTTGAGAGAAAGATCCCACAAGAGATTGTACCCTCTGCCGGTAGCCGGATAACTCTCAGTTCCACTTATTATAAAGAAGGGGATACCAGTTTGGAATGGAAATATGCTCCCCATTCCTCTTTGACTATTGGCCGCGAAGTGTCCATGAATGAACAACAAGAGCAGAAATATGGCATAACTTTGTGGATATACAATGAAGTTTCGCAATCGGATTCGCTTGTCTTCCAGTTTTTGGATGCTAAAGGTGAAGTCCAATACCATTTCAGTTATCAGTTGCAGGCTACCGGGTGGAGAGCTTGTTGGATTGGTTTCCACTATATGAAAGGTAAAAAACAAGACCGCGAGTTGAAGCAATGCCGTATTATCGCTCCCTCCCGCAAAGGACGAATTTTCATGGATCGGCTTATCTTGCCTCAGGAGAAGATGAATGACCGCACCACTCCCGATGAGCAGATTCCCTATAATAACTCTCTCGCCAATCGTGATCTGTGGCACTGGTGCCGTGTATGGCAGTGGGAACAATATAGATATGCGCTACCGTTAAAAGGAAAGTTACCGGCAGAGGATATAAATAACCTGCTCACCATAGAACGGCGGTTGACGGATTATTGTCGCCAATCTCTAAACAAGTCCCATGTACAAAAAGCATTTGCCCTTTATGAAAAATGCAACATAAAGCGTTCCGGCAAAGGTTATACAGGCGCTCCTATCGTAGCTCCTGATGAACTTGACAGGAAAAAGAATGAAATAACCTGGCAGGATGTAGAAATAATGCTAAGTGGTTTTGCCTATGCATATATCTTCCATCAAAATAAGGAAGCAAAGATGAATTACTTTAAGGTGTTTGATTATGCCATAGACCAAGGTTTTGCTTATGGCAGCGGTATGGGAACCAATCATCATTATGGCTACCAGACACGGCAAATTTATCTTTCTGCATGGCTGATGAGGAATGATATTTATCAATACGCTCATAAAGAAGCTATACTGGATATGCTTCGCTTTTGGTCGGCTCTGCAGGAAACCCGCCTCCCTTGCCAAAAAGGAAGAGATGAGTTACTCGACTCATGGCACACTTTGCTGATGCCTAAGTTGATTTCGGCTTTGTTGTTTCAAGATGATAAAGAAAAAGACCGTGCCCTTCTTTCGTTATCTGTCTGGCTATCTACTTCCTTGGTCTATACTCCTGGAACAATAGGTGGAATAAAAGTGGATGGTACTACTTTCCATCATGGAGGCTTTTATCCTGCTTATACTACAGGGGCATTGGGAATGATCGGAAATTTCATCCGATTGACACTGGATACATCTTATGGGCTTGAGCAATCGAGCAGGGAAGTGTTTAAACATGCGCTGCAAAGTATGAGGAATTATACTAATTTGCATGAATGGAGCTCCTCTTTGGGGGGAAGGCATCCTTTTGGTGGAGGAATGAAGGAAGATGATATTGAAGCATTTGCTGCTCTTGCCCTGGCAGGAGATTTATCAGGGAAGGGTGAAGGCATTGACAGGGAACTTGCTGCCGATTACCTCCGATTGCAACTTGAAGACACACCTTTAAAGCGGAAATTCCAATCGCAAGGTATACTTCCTGCGGCTGCTCCTCAAGGTTTCTTTGTCTATAATTATGGTTCGGCAGGTGTGTATCGCCAAAAGAACTGGATGGTTACTCTAAAAGGATATACCACAGATGTGTGGGGAGCCGAGATATATACCAAAGATAACCGATATGGCCGTTATCAAAGCTATGGTTCTGTCTTGATTCAAGGTGACGGAAATCCTGTATCCCGACAAGGAAGCGGTTTCTCGGAAGATGGCTGGGATTGGAACCGTTTGCCCGGAACTACTACCATTCATTTGCCTTTTGACTTGCTGGATAGCCCTTTAAAAGGAACTACAATGGCGCATTCCAAAGAAAACTTTTCAGGAAGTACCTCTTTTAACAAGGGAGTCTGTGGGTTGTTTGCCATGAAACTGATGGAACGCGGGCTAAAGAATTTTACAGCCGATTTTGTAGCGCGTAAGTCAGTGAGTTGTTTTGATAACCGCCTTATTTGTTTGGGAAGCGGCATTCATAATAGCAACCGGAATCATCCTACGGAAACCACTCTTTTTCAATGTGCTATTGGTGACAGTTCTTATATTCCTGCTTATCAGGAGGGTGATTCAGTTCTTTGTGATCCTTTCCATACCTATTATTATATACGTAAAGGAAATATCCGCTATACCGAAGGAATACAGCATTCTTTTCATAACAAAACACGCCAACCTACTTCGGGCAGATTTGTTACGGCATGGCTGGATCATGGAATAGCTCCCTGCAATGCGTCTTATGAATATCTGGTACTGATAAAACCTACACCGAAGGAACAGGCAGAGGCATTGCATACTTATCGTATCTTGCAGCATGACAATAAAGCCCATATCATTTATGATGTACCATCGGGAACTGTGGCTTGCGCTTTCTTCGATGAATTTACAGGGAATGAAGATTTCCTTATCAAATATGCTGACGCGGAAACTTTAGTAATGTATAGACAGGAGCAAGGAACTGTCCGTATCAGTGTCTGCTCACCGGATCTGAATATTGCAGAGAAGACTTTTACAACCAGTGCCCCCAGTCGCCCGAAGGTAAAGCGGATTGTGTTGCCGGGCAGTTGGGATGTAGAACAGGGATCTTCCCATTCCATATCGGTACGTGCAGTTGAGGCCGGCACCGAGGTTTCGGTGACCTGTCGGGACGGTCAACCTCAGGAATTTATCTTGATTAGGAGGAAATAGACAATTAGCACCCTTTTTATGAACAAAATGCCTCTATGAAGGGTGCCGAAGCAACTTACCTTTGCAGCAATAAAACAACAATTAAAAACCATTTGATCTATAATGAAAAAGAAAAACCTCGTGAAAGCGCTTGGGCTGTTGGCATTGGCACTCACCGGTTGCCAGACAGCTAAAACAACTGACACCTTCCTGGCAGAAGAAATTGCTAATATAGAAGTTCAACATACGTTGCAAACAGATCTGATTGAAGCTAATGGCTCTTTTATCAATCCGCGTACTATCGACAAGGAAGGAAAAATAGTATATGTCCCTATTGACGACTGGACCAGCGGCTTTTTCCCCGGCAGCATGTGGCTGGACTATGAGTTGACGGGCAATGAAAAGTGGAAACTTTTGGCTGAAAAGTACACCGAAAGTCTTGACTCGGTAAAACTACTGAAATGGCATCATGACGTGGGGTTCATGATAGGGTGCAGTTATCTCACCGGTTATCGTCTTTGCCACCAGCCCGCTTATAAGGAAGTCATTGTTGAGGCGGCAAAATCACTTTCCACTCGCTTCCGTCCGGGGGCGGGGGTGATTCAGTCATGGAATACTGATCGTGGTTGGCAGTCCAAACGTGGTTGGGAGTGCCCGGTTATTATTGATAATATGATGAATCTGGAGCTTTTGTTCGAAGCGACTCGTTTGTCGGGAGATTCGACTTTCTATCACATCGCTACCTCTCATGCCGATGTAACTATGAAAAATCATTTTCGTGCAGATAACAGTTGCTATCATGTAGTAGATTATACATTGAAGGACGGCAAAGTGCGTAGCCGTCAGACTGCACAAGGTTATGCCGACGAATCTTCTTGGGCACGCGGACAGGCTTGGGCTATTTATGGTTATACCGTTTGCTATCGTTATACCCATGAACCCGCTTACCTGCAACAGGCGGAAAAGACTTTGAACTTTATCCTGAACAACAAGAATATGCCTCAAGACCTGGTTCCGTATTGGGACTTCGATGCTCCGGATATTCCTGCTGCTCCCAGAGATGCTTCGGCGGCTGCCTGTACGGCTTCGGCACTTTATGAAATGGAAGGATATGGTCCCGGTAAGGGATATAAAGAGCTTGCCGATAAAATAGTGTACAGCCTTTCTACCCCTGCTTATAAAGCGGAACAAGGCACAAACGGCAACTTTATTTTGATGCATTCCGTTGGCAGCATTCCCCATGGGGCAGAGATAGATGTTCCGTTGAACTATGCTGACTATTATTATCAGGAAGCCTTGATACGCAAGCGGAATTTGGAGAACAACGAACCTTTTTCTTTTGAAAAATAGAATACAATGAAACATTTCATTTTTCCATTATTGGGCGGAGCCGGTCTGCTGGCTTGTAGCTGTGCTCACAGGCAAGCCGATGCTATGCCGGACCGCCCCAATATTATTTATGTATTTCCGGATCAGTTCCGCAATATGGCTCTGGGGTTTTGGGATGAAGAAGGGTTTAATGAACACGTAAATTTCAAAGCCGATCCCGTATTTACTCCGAATCTTAATAAGTTTGCCGGGGAATCGTTGGTACTTTCTTCGGCCATGAGTAACTGTCCTTTGAGCAGCCCTCATCGAGGCAGCTTGCTGACCGGAATGTATCCCAATAAAAGCGGTATCCCTTTGAATTGTAACTCTACTCGCCCCATCAGTTCACTGCGTACAGATGTGGAGTGTATCGGCGATGTCTTTAGCAAGAATGGGTATGATTGCGCTTACTTTGGCAAACTGCATGCAGACTTTCCAACTCCTAATGACCCCCAGCATCCCGGTGAATATGTAGAAGTGCAGCGTCCTGTGTGGGATGCCTATACGCCTCGTGAACGTCGGCATGGTTTTAACTACTGGTATTCTTACGGAACATTTGATGAACACAAGAATCCGCATTATTGGGATACGGAAGGTATGCGGCACGAGCCGAAAGAATGGTCGCCTTTGCATGAAGCAGGACAGGTAATGGACTATTTGCGCAATGAAAACCGGCAACGTGATGCCGGGAAGCCATTCTTCATAATGGTAGGTATGAATCCTCCCCACAGTCCCTATCGCTCTTTGGATGATTGTATGCAGGAAGACTTCAATTTGTATAAAGATATGCCGCTGGATAGTTTGTTGGTCCGTCCTAATGCCGATAGAAAACGTAGGAAGGCAGAGTCTGCCCGCTATTATTTTGCTTCGGTGACAGGTGTAGACCGTGCTTTCGGACAGATACTGGAATGTTTGAAGGAACTGGGGCTGGACAAGAACACGATTGTCATATTTACCTCAGATCACGGCGAAACCATGTGCAGCCAGTATACAGATGATCCTAAAAACTCTCCTTACGCCGAGTCTATGAATGTTCCGTTTATGGTCAGGTATCCCGGGCATATTCGTCCCAGGGTAGACAGTTTGCTATTGTCCTCTCCGGATATTATGCCTACCTTGCTGGGCCTGTCTCATTTGGATAAGGATATTCCTGTCACGGTGCAGGGCAACAATTATGCTTCCTTATTTTATGAAGCGGCGGAAGTACCTCGTCCTGCGGGAGCACTCTATATTCAGAATTTGGATGGAGATAAGGATGAGAATGGGTTGGTAATGAATTATTTCCCCAAATCCAGGGGGATAAAAACAGATCGTTATACTCTCGCTCTCTATATAAATAAGGATAAGAAGTTGGAGCATAGCCTGCTATATGATGATAAGAAAGATCCTTATCAGTTGAATAATTTAGCATTGGAAGATCATCAGGAGGTGGTGAAAGCACTTTGCAGGGAGATGGGAAAGCAATTAAAGTTAATTGATGATCCTTGGTATTCCCAGCATATTCTGGCAGATTTTATTCCTTATTAATTCTACTAAGTTCAGGCTGTTCATGCAATAGCAAATTTAGATATGTGGGTTTGAAGCCGGGGATATGGCTTTTGTTGCGGTGCGGTTAGCGTTTGGTTGATAAGCTGCTTCAGAAGTCTGTTTCCGGCTTCGTTTTTTCAAGATTGGTGCATGGAGGAGAAACAAAAAAGGTTCGCAAGTTGCGAACCTTTCTGCTCTTCGTCTTGGACTTGAACCAAGGACCCTCTGATTAACAGTCAGATGCTCTAACCGACTGAGCTAACGAAGAATGTTTGCATTTAATTATTTTTGCTCTTCGTCTTGGACTTGAACCAAGGACCCTCTGATTAACAGTCAGATGCTCTAACCGACTGAGCTAACGAAGAATGTTTTTCCTTAAATGCGGTGCAAAGATAATAGGTTTTTTGGAAATATGCAATATCTTTGCAGAAAAATTTTAGATAGATGGATAAAATAATAGGAATGGGCAACGCATTGGTTGACGTTCTTGCTACTTTGCAAGACGATTCACTGCTGGAGGAGATGAACTTGCCCAAAGGTAGCATGCAGCTTATAGATGAAGATAAATTCTTGAAAATCAGATCTAAATTCTCTACGATGAAGACTCATAAGGCGACAGGAGGCTCTGCCGGGAACACGATTTTGGCACTTGCCAACCTGGGAACGCAACCGGGATTCATAGGGAAGACAGGGAAAGATGATTTCGGGCAATATTTTAAAAAAAATGGGGTGAAGCATGGCATCGACATGAAATTACTTTCCGGTGAACTGCCTACAGGGGTCGCTTCCACTTTCATTTCTCCGGGTGGGGAACGTACTTTCGGTACTTACCTGGGGGCGGCGGCAACGATGAAGGCCGAGAATCTGACTCTGGATATGTTTAAAGGTTATGCCTACCTATATATAGAAGGATATTTGGTACAAGATCATGAACTGATTCTTCGCGCCATGCAACTGGGCAAAGAGGCAGGGGCGCAAATTTGCCTGGACTTGGCAAGCTACAATATTGTGGCAGAGGACTTGGACTTCTTTGATTCCCTCATTACCAAATATGTGGATATTGTCTTTGCCAACGAAGAAGAGGCAAAAGCCTATACCGGCAAAGAACCTTGGGAGGCCATCAATGAAATCGCTTCCAAATGCAGCATCGTAGTAGTCAAGCTCGGCGCCCAAGGATCGTGTATAAAGAAAGGTACGGAAACTATCAAACTGGAAGTTCCTCCGGTAAAGAAAGTGATGGATACTACGGGTGCCGGAGACTATTATGCTGCCGGATTCCTGTATGGATTGACCTGTGGCTATTCCTTGGAAAAGTGCTCCATTATCGGTTCCATCTTGGCTTCTGCCGTGATACAAGTGGTGGGCACAACCTTATCAAAGAAAAAATGGGACGAAATAAAGTTAAATATAGAGGCACTTCTACAGCCTTGATAAGAATAATGTATTAATTTGCGGTTCACAAATACATAAAGTGATGAAGTGGAATAGTAAGAAAATATTGCTAGTGATTGGCGTTGCCTTGGCAGGTGGCGCATTGTTTAGTTTTACCAAGGGTGACGACCGTAACTTCCAGATAGCGAAGAATCTGGACGTCTTTAATGCCGTGTTCAAGGAACTGGATATGTTCTATGTAGACACCATCGACCCCGAAAAGGTAATAAAATACGGTATTGATGCCATGTTGGTACAGACCGACCCCTATACGGAATATTATCCCGAAGATGACAATACACTGAAAGATATGACTACCGGAAAGTTTGGCGGCATCGGTTCGGTGATCCGTTACTATACTCCCCGCAAGCGTGTAGCCATTATTGAGCCCACCGAGGGTAGCCCTGCTGCCGAAATAGGTTTGAAGGCGGGTGATGTGATCATGGAAGTGAACGGCAAGGATATGGTGCAGGGAAGCAGAACACCCAATGAACTGAGCGACTACGTGAAAGAGAATTTGCGTGGCGAACCGGGCACTACCTGCATCCTGAAAGTAGACCGCCCCACATCGGACAGCACATACGTCCCGATGGAGTTCAAGATTACCCGTGCCACCATCCACACCAATCCCGTTCCTTACTATGGAATGGTGAAAGACAATGTGGGCTACATCGCCATCAGCACTTTTGCCATCGAGAATTGCTCAAAAGATATAAAGAAAGCATTGATTGAGCTGAAACAACAGGGAGCTAAATCCATTGTGCTTGATTTGCGCGGAAATGGCGGCGGCTTGTTGGGCGAGGCTGTTAATGTGGTTAACTTCTTTGTGCCGAAAGGCAAAGAAATCGTGGTAACCAAAGGAAAAACCAAACAGGCTGCCAGCACCTACAAGACCATGAACGAACCGATAGACCTCGATATTCCATTGGCCGTATTGGTAGATGGCGCCACTGCTTCGGCATCCGAGATTGTATCCGGCTCTTTGCAGGATCTGGACCGTGCAGTCGTTGTAGGCACCCGTACTTACGGAAAAGGGCTGGTGCAGGTACTTCGCGAACTACCTTATAACAGCAGCATGAAGGTAACCACCTCTAAATATTACATTCCCAGCGGACGTTGCATCCAGGCCATAGACTATGCCAAACGTAATGCCGACGGCTCAGTAGCCCGTACACCGGACAGCCTGACCAATGTATTTCATACGGCTGCCGGACGTGAAGTGCGTGATGGTGGCGGTATCCGTCCGGATATAGAAGTAAAGGCTGAGAAGTTCCCGAACATCATGTTCTATCTGTTGAACGATGACATGATCTTTGATTATGCTACACAGTACTGCATCAAGCATCCACAGATTGGCGAAGTGAAAGACTTTGTGATCACTGATGCCGATTATGCAGAATTCAAGCAGATGTTGAAGAAGCGCAAGTTCACCTATGACCGTCAGAGCGAGAAGTCACTAAAGAACCTGAAAGAAATAGCTGAGTTTGAAGGTTATATGGAGGGTGCGAAGGATGAATTTGCCGCATTGGAGAAGAAACTGACGCATAACTTGGACCATGAACTGAATCGTTTCTCGAAAGAAATAAAGGATGCGATTGCACAAGAGGTAGTTCAGCGTTACTACTTCCAGCGCGGCACGGTGCTGCAACGCTTGAAGGATGATCCGGATTTGAATAAGGCTATCGAAACATTGAATAATAAGGCGGAATATGATAAGGTGTTGGCGGTAGCTAAGTAAATAGCATATAGAATATTGATTATATAGAGGCTGTCTCAAGATAGAAACCGGTAGATGTTTCTATTTTGAGACAGCCTTTTTTATATGCAAAAGGGAAACAAACTCTAAGATTCTCAGTTTCTTTTCCATATGCTCATACCATCCCCCTAGCTTGACGGATATACCATCCTCATTCTCCTTACAGTTTCTCTAAACCATTTTATCAGTTAGGCTAAGTGTTTTCTTCCTTTAGGTTAAGGCCTTTTAATAGGCAAACTACTATAGCCGCCTATAGGCGGCTGTATAACCTATTATAGCAGGCTGTACAGTCTACTATAGGCGGCTATACAGCCCACTGCTGGCGGCTATAGTAATTTGCCTGTTAAAAGACCTTGGTTGACGGCAAGAAAGGGCTTACTCTTCCTTTTGTTTACGCTAAGGCTGGCGGTTTGTCGGAAATGGAAGCCTCCGCGGCTATCTATGAAATGGACAGGATCGAGCTACTCTCAATAATTATCAGGTGAGCTAAGAAGATGATCGAATATATATCCATACTTGTGTAAAAAGCAAGTGCGTTGAAATCGTCGTTTAAGCTTTGTTTACATTATAATAAAAGATGCAGATTTAAGAAAGGAAGTAGTAAAAAGATAATTTGCAAAACTAAATTGCTGTTTATTAGTGGTTTACATTGAAAGCGAAACCTACTTGTCGGTGTATCTCTTAGTAAGAGATATACTATTTTTGTGCAAAAATAAGCAAAGTTTTGAGAACTAGGACATTTTTCCTTGAAAAAAATTAGTTTTTCTTTTAAAAAGCTCTTTTCTATTGTTTCACTTCGTTATTTCTCGCCTTGCAAAATCAACTCTAATATACTAATAATAAGAATGTTGTATACATAAAATAGATCTCTTACTAAGAGATCTACAAAACTGAGCCGATTCCTCTATATAATTAAAGTATAAGGAGCAGGTCAAAAATTATAGCAAAGGATAAAATAAGAACGTATATGGAATATCTATTTCTGAGGCGCAAAACCACCACCGCTACTTCGAAAAGGCAGAAGACACTGCTTTTTAAAGTTGCTGAACGGCAATGGAAGGAACGGTTTGCCGATGGGGAAAGTGGTGGGCGGAAGGTTGATTGCCATATATACCAGAATCTTCTTTACCAACTGGAAATCCGCCAAGTATTCCTTGATTCCCGGATTTCCTTGAAAGGATTGAGTGAATTGATTGATACGAATCAGACTTACCTTTCGAACGTAGTGAACCGGTATTTCGGTTGCAACCTGAAGGAGCTGGTGAATACTTATCGGGTGGAATATGCTAAGGAACTGCTCCGTGCCGACCGATGTACATTGGAAGAAATGCCCGGACGTTGTGGATTCGCTTCGAAAAGTGCATTCTATGCGGCGTTCAGTAAACTGGTGGGAGAAACGCCTTTGCATTATCAACAACAGGAACGGAGGAAATGGAATTCATAGACGAAGACTATGATAAACTATTTATAATCAACGAAATATGTATAACCAATTTTAGTTTTTAAATTTATAAATTTAAAGTTTTTCTATTATGAACAAAAAATTTTTAAGTGCAATCCTGTTCGGAGCCTTAATGGTTACTTCGACAGGAACATTTGTGTCTTGTAAAGACTACGATGATGACATCGATCAGATTAACAAGAAGCTGGACGGTGTTGAAGCAACTATTGCAGACCTTCAAAAGAAGATTGGCGATGGTGCTTTTGTTAAAACAATCACTTCCACTGCCGATGGTTTTACCGTAATGATGAGCGACGGTACTTCTACCACTATAACCGGTATCAAAGGTGATAAGGGTGAAAATGGTAAAGACGGCGCCGAATGGACTATCATTGATGGCTACTGGGCTTGCAATGGTGAAAAGACTACTGTAAAGGCTGAGGCTGTTGACGGTAAAGACGGTCAGAAAGAAGTTGAAAAGAGAGAAGATGGTTGGTATCTGTGGAATGGTACAGCATTTGAGAAAGTAACTGTAGACGCTCCTGCAGCTGCTGGTGTTCCTTTCTATCAGGAAGATGCAACTGATCCTAACTATGTAATTATGCACATCTATGATGCAAACGGAAAGAATGAGAAGACTATCCGCTTGCCGATGACTGAAGGTTTAGCTCAAATTGCTATGTTGGGTAATAAAGATTTGACTATTTACTATTCTATCGCTACTGCTAATAAGGCCCTTCAAGCATGGGAAGGTCCTAAAGGCGCTCCTGCTAAAGGTGATTATATGATAACTTATTCTGATGATTCTTTGATGGTTCAGGTTGCTCCTAATAACTATGACCTGTCTAAGACTGCATTGAAATTGGTTAACTCTAAGAACGAAGAAGCTCCTGTAACTTTGGGTAGTGCAGTTGCATATAATGACTTATATACTAGAGCTGCCGCTTCTGTAAATGGTTTATATCAGATTCCTTTCTCTATTGAAACAATTACTGATGAGATTGTGAAAGCATATCCTAATGAATGGGGAAAACGTCCTGCCTTGGCATTGGTTGCAAGTGATAAGGTACGTTCTACTTATGAAACGTCATTGGCTATTACAAAAGCAGAAGATAAAGTTAATTTTAGCACCTTCTATATCAATAGGAAGAATAATTCTATAAATAATCGTATTGAACCGGGTAAGACTGGTACATTGAAGGCATTGAATAATGCAGATCAGTTGTGGGATGCTTTCTTGACTGTTGACACGGAGGCATCTGTCAATGCTAAAGCTGACTCTATTAAATATGGTATTAAGACTGATGGTTTGACTATTTCTTGTAACGCTAATGCGAAATATTCTATTCCGTTTGTAGTGCATACTTTGGATGTTGCAGGTAATGTGAATATTACCAAACGTATATATGTTCAATTCAGTGAAGAAGCATCAGAGTCAACCGTTACATTGGCACAACAAGCTCATACAGCAACAGTTAAAGTTGAAAATCAGAAATTGATAGTTGATCTTGCAGCTTATTTCGATAAGATGTCTGAAGCTGATCGTATTCTTTGGAATGCGGATGCTAATATAAATCTTTATAATACGGACGTTGATTTTGTTTATACAGATGAAGCAACTGGTAAAGAAGTGAAAGAAGAAGGTATGAGTGGTTTGATTTCCAACATTACTAAACTTCAGAAGGATGGTAAAACTGTAGCTACTAAGAATGCAGATATTGCAAAATTAGGAATCAACTTTGTTTCTAATTATGCTAACTTCATGTTGGGTAATGGTATTTATACTGTTAAGGTTACAGTAGACATCAATGGTGAAACTAGTACAAAGGAAACACAAACTATTGTTATTCCGTTCACTATCGCTAACCCGACTGCTGCTGAAATTGCTAGTCAGTATACATTCGATCCTGCATTCTATGCAAATGGTGTTTTAACTGTACTTGATGCACCTTCTATTGATTTGAGTACTATGATTACTGCTAAGGCAGGTGCTGCTATTGACTATGCAGACTTGGAAGCAGATGAGGCATTGACAGTTAGTGGTACTACACTTGAAATGACATCTGATGCTAAGGTTGGTACTGCTTATGATGTTGAAGGCTTGAAGGTTACATATTTGGGTGGTCGTTCATTCGATATGCCTGCATTCAAAGTTAAGTTTGTAGATTCTAAAGCTTATACTACTGATATGGCAAAAGCAAACTTCTCACTTGTTTCGGGTGATGATACTGATAAAAACAGTGATATGATATACTATGCTGAAAAAGCAGCCACAGGAAAGCCTAATTTCTACAATGTGAAGAATGCAACAGGCAAGTTTGTAGTAGCTAGTAATGTAACTATTGACTCATTTATTGGTGATGCAGACGATGCAGTAGTATTTACTTCTGACTTAATTAATGTAGAAAAAGATGGTACTAATAACATCAAAGTTACAGCTACCAAGAGAATCACTGTAGATACTCCGGTTGTAGTTCCTGTTAAGTTGACTGTTACTAATGCAGACACCTCTACATCAACTGTATATGCATCATTTACAGTTACAGTAAAAGCATACCCTGTTCAGTAATCATTCAATCTCGTGATTGATAACTAAAAGGTATCAATAATTCTTCCAGGTGAGGAGAGGATTAGCCCTATTATTAGGGTTGTTCTCTCCTCACTTTATTTTATCAAATCTATGTCCAATTATAATTAGTCATTATGATTAGAAAATCAAAGAGGAAAAATCAAACATTATGAACGGTATCATTAGCATTACGTGGATACTTACCACATTATTTTTAGTAATTCTTGTTAGTCTCCTTACCCGGAAACAAGGATATGTAACTTTAACCGCGCTTTATTGTACAATGGCTGTTTCATCGGCTATCGCAGCTACCAAGATGGTTTCAATGTTTGGCCTTTACGTGCCTGGAGGTGTAATTATTTACGCTGCATCATTTCTCATTACAGACTTAATATCTGAAGTATATGGAAAGAAAGCGGCTATTAGGACCGTGTATTATGGTTTTGGAGCTATGCTTGTATTTGCCGGATATTCTCTCTTGATGGTACATTGGGAGGCTGCACCCTACTGGACTAATCAAGTGGCTTTTGAATCGGTAGTAGGATTGTCATTTCGGATAACGATGGCTGGCTGGATTTCATTTATGATAAGCCAATCTTGGGATGTAATGTTATTCCATTGGCTTAAAGAATCTAGCAAGAAATGGATAAATAAAAGATTATGGGTGCGTAATTGTGGTTCTACTATCACAAGTCAGTTGCTTGATTCTACAATATTTATTTCCATAGCATTTTATGGCATTTACGACAATATTTGGCAAATGATACTGGCTCAATATTTAGTGAAAGTGATTATCGCTGTTTTGGATACACCATTTGCTTATTGGGGAAGGTATATTTTAACAAACCGTCCAAAAGATTAAATAGATGGAAAAAATAAGCAATATTCTTTTTAATAGCCCGTTTCATTTAGTGTGGATCGTTGTTTCATTATTAATTGTGATATTCATAATATGGTTAGCAAAGTTACGCGAAAAAAGCACGAAACATGCAACATTAATTGCTCTCACGACATTGTATAGTGCATTAGTCGTTGCATCTGTAATAGCCGCGACTAAAATAATCAGATTTGAAATTCCATTATTATCAGATTGGTTGTTCCCTGATGGAATGTTTGTTCCGGCAGGAGTGATTGTGTATGCTGCTTCTTTTTTAATTACCGACTTAATATCAGAAGTATATGGGAAAAAAGAGGCAATGACAGCAGTATTTCTTGGTTTTGCTTCAATGATGATATTTTCGTTGTATTCGCTATTGATGGCTAAATGGGAGGCTGCTCCTTATTGGACTAATCAGGAGGCATTTGTATCTGTAGTCAATTTGTCTTTTCGAATAACAATGGCTGGCTGGATCTCATTTATTGTAAGCCAAAATTGGGATGTCAGGGTATTCCATTGGTTAAAAGCGGAAGATACGGAATATGGGAAACCGCAACATTTGTGGATTCGAAATAATGTATCCACAATTACCAGTCAATTCATAGACTCAACTTTATTTATATCAATATCATTTATCGGTATATATGACAGTGTTATCAATATGATAATTGCACAGTGGCTTATTAAGTGTATTATTGCTTTAATAGATACACCATTTGCATATTGGGGAAGGTACATTCTAAGACCACCTGCGCAAAAGCCGAAAGGTTTTACGAATACAGTTAAAATGATAATAAATAATCAGTTATATAATAACAATGAAGCAAAAGATTAAATTGATTGTCCTTTTTTTGTTTTGGAGGTCATTTGCAATGGCACAGATCGGGCCGTATGTGGAAATTGAGATAACTCCATCTATAGAAAAAAGCGGGAACATCATTGTGAATATCACGAATCTAAAACAGACCAACTATAATAGATTAATATTACTCACCCTACCAATGGAATTGACTCCCTGCTTGCCTGTTCCTAATGGTATTTCGCAAAAGTTTAATGGTTGTTGGTATATAGACCAGAATAATAGTAAGACGCAATTGTGGATTGGTAATATTCTACAAGCAGGAAAGACTGATTTGAAAATGCAGATAATATTGCCAAACATGATGAGGAATAGTGACAATGTAAATCATTCGTATAAATTGAATATCTGTACTAATTATAGTGACGGATTACATAAGTTCTTGTCTTTAACACATAACGATAGTACAGAAATTGTTTTTGCGAACAAGATAGTATTCAAGGGTAATAGAAACTACCCTGTTTTGAAAACAGAACCTGATGATGACTGGAAAAAAAGAGATGAGAACGAGAGGGTATATATAATATCATCTCAACATCAAGAAGCAAACACTTATCTTATTTTTGGAGTTCCCAATGTTGCAGATACTATTAAATTTATAGGTATAATGATTATTTCTTTCATGGTATGCTTATTTATGGGATTGGGGCTATATAAATACCCAAAGGAAGCACAAAAAAAAGTGTGTATCATTTTAGGGTTTATGGTTGTCATTGCTTTGATTATAGTTATTCCTAGTTTGTTGTTTAAAAACTTAGAATCTGATGGAAAAGTTCTTTTTGAAAGTATAGTACCAATATTGGGTTATTTTGCTGGAATCATAGTTGCTATTGGAAAAAGTAAAAAAGATAGGAAAAGAGAATGAATACTTTAAGAGAATTATTGAATAATATTTGGATAGTAAGTCCCCTTAAGGTGGTGGCTATGTCTATAGAGCATGGTTTGTGGGATCATATTGCTGAGCAAGGGGGAGAAGTGCGTATTATTGACGTTCTGGCTAAATATTCCTGGAAAGAACGACCTTTTGTTCGCATTGTAGATATTTTTATTGATTTAGGGTTGATTGTACAGTATGAACAGATGCTGAGGTTAACGCCTATATCACGCAAATGGCTGGTTAAAACAAGTAGAAATTACATTGGCGATTTCATAATGCGAGCCAATACTCTGGCAAAAGCTTTTGATGAGCATTTAGAAACTTTGATGGCAGAAGATGTGCCGGACAAAACAATGTGTACACAAACTAGGGACGCTTTTGGAAACGACATTTCGGCAGCAGAGGTATTTGCAAGAAGCATGGATGCTATGACACGTGAGTTTGCAAACGAAATATTAAGCCGAATTGAGATTACGGATATTCAGAGGTGCCTTGATATTGGAGCAGGATTGGGAGCTATGACAAATATTATTAGCGAAAAACGACCAAGTGCTGAAATTACTGTATTGGAGCTGCCAGGAGTTGCACAACTACTACAAGATCAAGTAAATACTTTCACATATAGCAAACAATTTAAAGTAATAAGTGCCGATTGGCGAGATTTAAAAGACCATATTGAACCAAATGAAAAGTTTGATTTAATAATCTTAAGCCAAATATTGCATGAGGAGAAAAGAGAAGATGCCAAAATTCTAATCGAAATTTGTGCGGACTTATTATCTCCTAATGGCCAATTGGCTATTGTTGGGTTTCTTGATGACACATCCTTTTTGACTCATTTGTTTACCCTAAACTTATTGATGGAATTGGGCAGTGACAATATAACCCAACATGAGATTTCGTCTGTGGCAGAGCATAATGGAGTTCTTCTTCAAACAACATATATTTCGCCAACAAGTGGAAGAATGTTGTGGCTCGGACAGAAGTCTATCAGGCACAATTTTCTAAGCGCGACGATTTGAAATCATGTCTTTGGGTCGATTAAGACGGTCTCAAATGAATCAAGATAAATACGTTTTCGCTCAGTTAGTAGGATTCTTGAACAATAATAAATTCTGAAGATTTGTAGACAAGTACGATGGCAATCGTTATGTGAAAGATTTCACTTGCCGGAACCACTTGAGGTGCTGCGTTAGAGATTTATAACCGGAATCCGGCGAATTTTGATATACGTTTGAAGAATGACTTTAATTATCGAACTTTATTTAACGAGTTGCTGAAAGATAGGTTGTAGGAGGATGGAATATTAGTGAATGAAAAACAGGAAGATTCCGCTTCTTTTTTGTAGCTTTGCAATAATCATATTTACTTTAATAAGGATGGACATGGAGAAGATATTCAGACGCTACTCCATCGGGATACAGGATTTTGAACAATTGCGAAATAACAATTGTATCTATATTGATAAGACCGATTTAATTTACCGGATTGCCAATACATATACAGTTTACTTTCTGAACCGCCCCCGGCGTTTCGGCAAGAGTCTGCTTATATCTACGCTGGAAGCCTATTTCCTTGGTAAGAAAGATTTGTTTCGGGGGCTTGCCATAGAACGGTTGGAACAGGATTGGTCGGTATATCCGGTATTGCATCTTGATTTCAGCGGGAGTAAATATCTGAATGCTAAGGCATTGTGCTCAACTATCAACAGGCAGCTGGCACTATGGGAAGAAATATATGGGCGTGGGGAAGAAGAAGATACCTTTAGTACTAGGTTTGAGGGGATTATCCGCCGGGCATACGAGCAGACAGGACAGCAAGTCGTAGTGCTGATTGACGAATATGATTCTCCCCTGCTGGACACTAACAGTTCGCCGGAACTGCAAAAAGAAATCCGTGGCATTATGCGCGACTTTTTCAGTCCATTGAAAAAGAGTGGCAAATATCTCCGTTTCCTTTTCCTGACAGGTATCAGCAAGTTCAGCCAGATGAGTATTTTCAGCGAACTGAATAATCTGCAAAATATCAGTATGACGGACGATTACAGCAGTATTTGCGGTATCACTGAAGAAGAATTACTGACACAAATGCAGCCTGACATTGAAATAATGGCACAGGCTAATCATGAAACTTATGAAGAGGCGTGTGTGCATTTGAAGCAACAATATGATGGTTATCATTTCAGTAAATCATGTGCGGATATTTATAACCCCTTCAGCTTGTTCAATGCATTTGCACAGAGAAGTTATGAGAATTTCTGGTTTTCCACCGGTACTCCTACCTTTCTGATAGAGTTGTTGCAGGAGTCGGACTTTGATGTACGGGAGTTGGATGGTGTGACTGCTTCTGCCGAACAGTTTGATGCACCTACCGAACAAATCTCTGATCCCGTTCCGGTGCTTTATCAAAGCGGTTATCTTACTATCAAGGGGTACGACCCGATGTTCCAGCTTTATACATTAGCCTATCCCAATAAAGAGGTACGCAAAGGTTTCTTGGAATCGTTGATTCCGGCATACGTCCACCGGCCGGCACGTGAGCAAACTTTTTATGTTGTATCTTTTATCAAGGACTTGATGCGTGGTGATTTGGTGGGCTGCTTGGAACGTACCCGTTCTTTCTTCTCCTCCATTCCGTATGATCTGGAAAATAATTTGGAGAAGCATTATCAGACTGTGTTCTATCTTCTTTTCCGCTTGATGGGACAGTATGTAGATGCAGAGGTGAAGAGTGCCATCGGCAGGGCGGATGTAGTAGTGAAGATGGCCGACGCTATCTATGTGTTCGAATTTAAGGTAGATGGCAGTGCAAAAGAGGCGTTGGCACAAATCAACAGTAAACAGTATGCCATTCCGTATGAAGCAGGTCATCGGAAGGTGGTGAAAGTGGGTGTTAACTTTGACAGTGCCACGCGTACTATTGGCGAATGGGTGATAGAGGAAGAATAGATTATAGGTGGTGTACTAGAAAATAGACTCCTGCGTCTGTGTAGTCAGCAACTCCAACGCCTTAATACCCATTACTGAGTTTCCTTTCTGATTCAACCTTGGACTCCATACTGCAACTGAGTAGCGTAGTGGATAAATAGCCGCTATACCACCACCCACACCACTTTTACCGGGGAGCCCCACCAGATAAGAAAACTCTCCGGCTTCATCATAAAAGCCGCAAGTTTGCATAATGGCATTTATTCGTTTCACTTGCGAAGAAGTGAGCGTAACATCTTCGAACGTAAACGGTTGCCGGTGATTGGCAAAGGACAGGAAAGCTTTGGATAGATCATAGCAACTCATTTCTATGGAGCATTGAAGGAAATAGAAATGAAGCACACGCTCTATATCATTGTCTATATTGTGGTGATACTTCAGTAAATTGGCTATTGCCGCATTCAAGTATCCGTTTTCGCGCTCGGAAATAGCAACTTCTTCATTGTAATTGATGGAGTCGTTTCCGGTGATGGCGCGGATGAAACGAAGGTATTCTTCTTCGGGATGTTCCAAATGGTTTAATAGTATATCGGTCAGCACAATGGCACCGGCATTGATGAACGGGTTGCGGGGGATTCCCTTTTCCACTTCCAGTTGGACAAGCGAGTTGAAAGCTGTGCCCGATGGTTCCTTTCCAACTCTTTTCCATAGGTTATCCCCTTCTATGCTGAGGCACATGGCAAGGGAAAAAACTTTCGATATACTTTGGATAGAAAAACGGGTAGTTGCCTGCCCATGCATGAAGGTCTCGCCCTGTATCGTGTTGATACACATTCCGAACTGGTCAGGATTAATCTTGGCAAGTGCGGGAATATAATCGGCTTGCTTCCCTATGGAAGCGTAGGGCTGGATTTCCCTGTAAATATTCTCAAGGATTTGTTGATAGTCCATGTTTGGGTAGTCTTCTTACTAAAAATGAATCATTAATGAATGAATGGGCTTCAAATCCTTCATGTTATCGGGCTGACATACAGTGAAGTACAGGGATATGAAGGATTTGAAGCCTTTTTGGGTTAATCTTTATTTCTCTGAGTAATCGCCGTTCTTCTTGATTAGTTCAATCAATTTCTCTACAGCTTGTTCCTCGGGAATGTTCTTCTCCACGCATTCTTTCTTTTTGTACAGACTGATTTTACCGCGTCCGGCACCTACATAGCCATAATCGGCGTCAGCCATTTCGCCGGGACCATTGACTATGCAGCCCATGATACCTATCTTCAATCCTTTCAGATGAGAAGTGGCGGCTTTGATGCGGGCGATAGTCGATTCCAAATCATACAAGGTACGTCCGCAACCGGGACAAGAAATATATTCCGTCTTGCTGGTGCGGATTCGTCCTGCTTGCAGGATGCCGAAGGCAGTCGTATCTACCAGTATATGCGACAACGGGCCTTGATTGTACAGGAAGATACCATCGCAAAGACCGTCAAAAATCAATGCTCCCATATCGGCTGCCGCTTTTATTTGCAGGTTCTCAGCTTCCGTTTCCTGATAGAATTGGAAAAAGACAATGGGGTTTTCCAGTCCTTCGGTCATTAATTCGTGTGCCATGGCGCGATACTCGCCCAAGCGGTTGGGGTGATTGCTTTGTGCAATGATTACGACTTCGGGGTGTAGTTTGAGGGCGGCAATTACTTCCTCATTCATAGCCATATAGGGGAGGAACAGGAATTTCAGTTCACACTGAGTGTGGTGCAGTTCAATCATCTGCTGATAGTTGAATGCAGGATACACGCCCTTTTCTTCCGGGTTCCATGCGTCAGCATCTACCAGGTAGCCTGTTTCTTTATCCCGTACTTCGGGAATGGTTTGTCCGCAATAAATATAGTCGGGCTTGAACTGCGGGTCGGTCTCAAGTGTACCTTCCAGGCGTTCTGCAATCACTACCGGAAGATGGTCTCCTCCGATGTTGCGGACAGCTTTTGTCCGATGGCGGGTGGGAGAGAGGTAATTGAATCCGGGAGCCTCTTTGCCCGGTATATAAGCGTGTCCCTCACGTGTCAGGATATAATCCACCAACTTGCGGGCTACGGGAATTTCGGCTTCGGGGGCTTCGCTCAATGAAACGCGGATGGTGTCGCCCAGTCCATCGGACAGCAATGCGCCGATGCCCAAGGCGGATTTTATTCTTCCGTCTTCGCCGTCACCGGCTTCGGTTACGCCGAGGTGTAGCGGGAATGCCATCCCTTCTTTCTCCATTTGCTCTACCAGCAGGCGGACGGTTTTTACCATCACTACCGTGTTTGATGCTTTGATGGAGATGACCACATCCATAAAATGTTCTGCCACGCAGATACGCAGGAACTCCATGCACGATTCTACCATGCCTTCGGGGGTGTCGCCATAACGGGACATGATGCGGTCGGACAGTGATCCGTGGTTTACTCCGATGCGGATGGCGGTGTGATTTTCCTTGCAGATATTCAGAAAAGGAACGAAGCGGGCGCGTATCTTCTCTATTTCCTGTGCATACTCTTCGTCGGTATACTCCAGTTTTTGGAATGTGCGTCCCGGGTCTACATAGTTTCCCGGATTGATGCGTACCTTTTCTGCATATTGTGCCGCTACATCGGCTACCTTGGGGTTGAAATGCACGTCGGCTACCAATGGGGTGTCATATCCCTGTGAGCGCAGCCCGATATTGATATTCATTAGATTTTCGGCTTCGCGTATCCCTTGGGTGGTGAGTCGCACGTATTCACCGCCTGCATCAATAATTCGTTTGGCTTGTTCCACACAGGCTTCGGTATCCATAGTGACGGTATTGGTCATGCTCTGGATGCGGATGGGATTGTCGCCTCCCAGCGGGGTAGCGCCGATATGGACTACGGAGGATTCGCGACGGAAGTAATTGAATAGGTCCATTTTCTTAGTGGTTAGTGATGAGTGGTTAGTGGTTAATAGTGATGGTGGTGGTTAGTGGTTAATGATGGATGGAGAAAACATAGCGCAGCCCATTCATCACTAACCATTCATCACTAACCACTAATCAGTTTGTCTTATATTCGAACTTAACTTCTTTCAGTTCTTCGTTAGCTTTTACGATTTTCTTCTTCAAGCCTGTTTTGTAGTCGGCAAACTTGGCGGCAAGTTCTGCATCGCTCAATGCCAGCATTTGTACGGCAAGGATGGCAGCATTCATGGCGCCGTTGATGGCAACTGTTGCTACAGGGATTCCGGGAGGCATCTGGATGATGGAGTAAAGTGCGTCAACGCCATCCAGTACGGAACCTTTTACGGGTACGCCGATAACAGGCAGGGTGGTGTTGGCAGCAATTACGCCGGGCAGTGCGGCGGCCATACCGGCGGCGGCGATAATTACTTTGATGCCACGGTCGGCGGCATTCTTGGCAAAGTCTTCAACGGCTTCGGGGGTGCGGTGGGCCGAGAGGGCGTTCATTTCGAAAGGTACGTGCATCTCGTCCAGCAGCTTGGCAGCCTTTTCCATAACGGGAAGGTCTGAGGTGCTACCCATGATAATACTTACGATAGGTTTCATTGTTTCTTGTAATTGTTTGGGTTTATATATAAATGTTATATTCTTTGTAGTCCATCCTTTGGGGGGAGTTCTGTAGTCGGGAGTATTCACATCCCCTCTTGAGAGGGGTAAGGGGTGTGTTAGAATACATAAACGAATACATCTGTTGATGCATCTCACACACCCCCTACCCCCTCTCAAGAGGGGATGAAGTTACTTTTGACTGCTCCTCATGAAAGAGGACTTTTTTATATCTTATTCATTAATGAGTGCCTTGTATGCATCCGCATCCAGCAAATCATTAACGTCGCCAACGTCATTTGGTTTAATTTTAATCAGCCAACCTTCACCATACGGGTCTTTATTTACCAGTTCGGGATTATCAGCCAATGCTTCATTCTGTTCCAATACTTCTCCTGCAACCGGAAGGAACAAATCAGAAATAGTCTTTACTACTTCGATAGTACCGAATACTTCGTCTTTTTCCAGAGTTTCTCCTTCGGTAGTGATGTCTACAAATACGATGTCACCCAATTGTTCTTGTGCGTAATCGGTGATACCTACGTATGCTTCATCGCCTTCTACCCGTATCCATTCGTGTTCTTTGGTGTACTTTACATTGCTTGGAAATTCCATAATGTTTTCAATTTATAAGGTTAATACTAAAAAGTTTTCAAATAAACAAAATTCCGATGACACCGCAAAACAATCCGACAATAAATCCGGCTAAAACTTCTAATAATGTATGCTGTTTTACGATGATTCGGGCAGTCCCCAGCATTCCGGATAGCAAAATGAAAAAACAGAGCCATGATACCGGATTGAAATTGAATATAAAGCTGTAGGACAACAGTCCGCCTACCATCATGCCGCTGCTGGCTACGTGGGTGCTGATTTTCCACTTAAAGTTGATCAGCGTGCAGATCACCATACAGATGAGGGCGGCAACAATGATGCCCGACATGTAGCGGGGCAGATGGATCTTGTACATGGTAATGAGGCAGGTAACGTAACTGATAATGGTGAGCGCATAGGGTACGAAACGCTTTTCACGGTGTCCCAACTCATGAATGCCCCAGCCGTTTACCTTTTGAAATAAGTAAATGGCAAGCATCGGCATCAGGATGGTAAAACAATAGACGATGCCCAGCACCACCAGCTTGTACTGAATGGGCATGATGCGCAGATAGGTGAAAAAGAACAATAAGAAGAATGCCACAAACGGCACCATAAAAGGGGTGAATATTCCCGATATGATGCGTGAACTAATCTCTAGCGGACTATTCTTCTTTACTGTTTCGGTTGTTTCGTTAGCTTCCATATATATTTAGTATTACCTCCTTAACCGTGCGACGGGGATGTTTAGCTGTTGCCTGTACTTGGCTACGGTGCGCCGGGCTATGGGGTAGCCTTTGGCTTTCAGTATATCGGCCAGTTCGTCGTCGGTATAAGGCTTTTCTTTATCTTCGGCGTCTACACATTCTTTCAGGATGCGCTTTATTTCGCGGACAGAGAGTTCTTCGCCGTCCTCGGTGGTATAACCGTCGCTGAAGAAGAACTTTAACGAGTAGATGCCATAGTTTGTTTGTACATATTTGCTGTTGCTCACGCGTGAGATGGTGGAAATATCCAGTCCGGCACGTTCTGCAACGTCTTTCAGTATCATGGGTTTCAGCAGCGACTCGTCTCCTTCGCGGAAGAAAGGGCGCTGAATGTCTATAATGGTCTGCATGGTGGTGAGCAGGGTTTGCTGGCGTTGCTTCACGGCGTTGATAAAGCCTTGTGCCGCATCTACTTTCTGTTTCAGGAACATCATGGCGTCCTTAGAGGCTTTGCTTTGGTTGTCCTTGTTGCGGGTATGCTCGTCCAGCAGTTCGGTAAACTCGCGGCTCAAGCGCAGTTCGGGTACATTCCGGTTGTTCAGGTTCAGCGTAATAGTGCCGTCTTCGTAGGTTTCTACAATGAAGTCGGGGATGATTTGTTGCATGTTCTTTCCCATTGCTTCGCCTAGCGAACTGCCCGGACGGGGATTCAGTTTGGTCAGTTCGGTTACGGCTTCGTTGTATTGTTCTTCGGTGATACCCAGTTTCTGAATGATGCGCTCTTTGTTCTTGCGGGTAAATTCGTCACAACATTTGCCGATAATGTCCAGTTCCACTTGCTTCAATGGTGAGTCGGCTTTGCGTTGTATCTGCAACAAGAGGCATTCTTGCAGGCTGCGTGCACCGATGCCTGCGGGGTCGAAGTCCTGAATGACTTCCAGTATTCTGTTCAGTTCGTCTTCGGTGGTATAGAGGCCGCGATAGATGGCAAGTTCGTCCATAATGGACTCCATGCTTTTGCGCAGCAGTCCGTCGTCGTCCAGCGAACCGATCAGGTATTCGGCTATTTCGCGCTGTTCGTCCGTCAGGTCTTGCATCTGTAGCTGGTCTTTCAAGATCTCATAGAAAGACACGGCATCCGAAAAAGGGATTTCTTCGGCTACTCCTTCCCGGGAACGGTTGTGTTCCTGAAGTTTATAGTCGGGAATATCGTCTTCATTGCTGTAATCGCCCAGGGATAAGTCTTCGTTTGAGTCTGTACTTCCTTCTTCGTTGTCAGCGTATTCTGTATTATCGTCTTCACTTTCGGGTGTTTCTTTCCCTTCCTCCAGGGCCGGATTGTCCAGAATTTCAGAATGGATACGTTCCTCCAGCTCCACAGTGGGCAACTCCAGCAATTTTACAACCAGTATCTGTTGCGGAGACAGGGTTTGTATCTGTTGCTGGGCTTGTGTTTGTACTTGACGTGAGCCTTGTGCCATAATCTTTTCTACTTCCTTTTTTTATTGCGACAAAAATAGCGATTTGTATCGTAATAATCGTCCTTTTCTTAGGATTATTTCATGGTGATGAGGTATTCTATCCTCCGATAGTTGCTTTCAAACCATAGTCGGCGAAGATATGGATGCATCTTTGCTGCACTTCTTCGGAGGGTGTTTCCATCCGGTATCCTTTCGGGTTATAGACAGTACCCAGTTTCTCATGCTTCCCTTTTCCTATGTCATGATAAGGAAGCAGATTGATTATTTCGGGATGCCGTGGCAGACTGCTCAGGAAGGTGGCCGACCGGATTATATTTTCCTCATCGGCATTGACTCCGCTAATAAGCGGAATACGGATATAATAAGGAAAACCGGCAGCAGCTACCCGGCGTATATTTTCTAAAATCAGTTCGTTGGGAACGTCGCAAAAGGTCTTATGCACTGCGCTGTCCATCGACTTTAAATCAATGAGTAACAACTCGCAATGTTGCATCACTTCGTCTATTGTTTCTTTTCGCGCCAGCAAGGTGGTATCTACTGTCCTGTGGATGCCCAGCTTTCCGCAACGCTTCAGCATATCCAGCAAGAAATCGGGATGTAACAACGGCTCGCCGCCACAAAAGGTTACTCCGCCGCCCGATTGATCCATAAAAGGAATTTCCTTTTCTATCTCGTGCATCAGGTATTCGGGAGTATATTCCGTACCCGATACTTCTATGGCAAGTGCCGGGCATTCCTCGGCACATTGTCCGCATAGTGTGCATTTCTGCTTGTCGGTGGTAATTCCTTCGGAGGTTAGTTGCAGCGCATGGTTGGGGCATATACGGACACAGGCTCCGCAACCCAGGCATTTCTTGCGGGTGTAGAGTTTGTCCTTGCCGTTGCATATTCCTTCGGGGTTGTGGCACCAAAGGCACGACAGCGGGCATCCTTTCATAAAAAGAGTGATGCGGATGCCCGGCCCGTCGTTGATAGCATAGCGTTTAATGTCGAAAATGAGACTCATTGTGTCAGAAACTCTCTTGTGCCGTGCGGGCTATTACGTCATATTGTAAATCAACATTCATATCATTGAAGTAATCGCTGTATCCGGCTACGCGTACCAGCAAGTCCCGATATTCTTCGGGGTGTTTCTGTGCGGCGTGCAGGGTGGCGGTGTCTACTATATTGAACTGGATATGGTGTCCGCCCAAGGCAAAGTAACTTCGGATAAGGCTTGCCAGTTTGGCAATGTCTTCATCGCGTTTCAGCAGCGAAGGCAGGAAACGCTGGTTCAGCAGTGTGCCGCCACTTTTCACTTGGTCTAATTTGCCTAAGGACTTTACCACAGCGGAAGGGCCGTGGGTATCTGCCCCGTGTGAGGGGGAAGTGCCGTCACTGATGACTCGCCCTGCCAGGCGTCCGTTGGGGGTGGCATTCATTACTTTGCCAAAGTAGACATGGCAGGTGGTGGAAAGCATATTCAGGTGGAAACATTCTCCTTTGGTATTCGGTTTGCCTTCGATGGCATCATACAGGTCGTCAAAGACTTTGACGGCTATGCTGTCTGCATAATCGTTATCGTTGCCGAAGAAAGGTGTGCGGTTCAGAATGAACTGGCGCATGGCTTCCTGTCCTTCAAAATTGGTGTCGGTGGCGTGGAGGATTTGCTCCATGGTGAATTTCTTATCTTCGAACACGTGCTTTTTCAGGACGGAAAGGCTGTCGGTGATGGTTCCCAGTCCCGTACATTGTATATAAGTGGTGTTGTAACGCGGGCCACAGTTGTAATAGTCTTTGCCCCGGGCAATGCAGTCGTCAATGAACAGGGAGAGGAAAGTGGCGGGTGCATATTTGGCAAACATACGGTCTATGTAGTTGCTGACGCGCACTTTCATATCTACAAAGTATTGTATCTGCTTGCGGAAAGCGGCATAGAGTTCATCATAACTCCGGAACCGGCGCGGATCACCTGTTTCCAGTCCTACTTTCTTGCCGGAAACGGGGTCTATGCCGTTGTGCAGGGTTACTTCCAATATTTTCGGTACATTCAGATATCCGGTCAGCACATAGGCTTCTTTGCCAAAAGCGCCTACTTCTATGCAGCCGCTGCATCCGCCTTCGCGGGCATCTTCCGGTGTTTTTCCTTGTCGCATCAGTTCCATTACATAGGTGTCCGGATTGAAGACGGACGGATATCCGTAACCCTTGCGGATAACTTTGCAGCCTTCGCGCAGGAAGCGTTCCGGGGTGCGGACGCTGATGTGCAGGGCGCTTCCGGGTTGTAGCAGGTGGAGATCGTCTATGGTTTCGAGCATGATGTATGAAACTTCACTTACTCCGTCGCTGCCATCGCGCTTGATGCCGCCGATATTCAGGTTGGTGAAATCATTGTAGGTTCCGCTTTCTTTGGCGGTAATGCCTACTTTGGGAGGCGCTGTCTGGTTGTTTACTTTGATGAAGAAGCAGGACATCAGTTCTTTAGCTTCTTCGCGGGTGAGGATGCCTTCCCGTATATCTTTTTCATAGAAGGGAGCCAGATGCTGGTCAAAGTGTCCCGGGTTCATGGCATCCCATCCGTTTAGTTCTGTAATGGTGCCGAGGTGCACAAACCAGTACATCTGTATGGCTTCCCAGTAGGTGCGGGGGGCGTGCGCAGGTACGTGGTGGCATACTTCTGCTATCTTTCTTAGTTCGGCTTTGCGTTTCGGGTTTGTTTCTTCTTCGGCTATTTTCTCTGCCAGTTCGGCATGTCGCCGGGCAAAGAGGATGGCGGCGTCGCAAGAGATGGACATGGCGGTTAGTTCTTCTTGTTTGTCGGTTGCCTCCGGGTCGTTCATGAAATCCAGGTTTGCCAGTTCATGGGCGATGCGTTCTTTGAGGTCCAGCATTCCGTATTTGTAGACTTTGCCATCCAGTGAGGTATGTCCGGGGGCGCGTTGTTCCATAAATTCGGTAAACATACCGGCTTCGTAGGCTTCTTTCCATTCGGTGGGGACATGGTTGAAGATGCGTTCACGCTGGGTACGGCCCTTCCAGTAGGGAATTACTTCGCGTGCATAGGTGTCGATGTCCTCCTGGCTGATGGTGTAGCGTTGCAGTTCACGGGTGTTCAGCACATGAAGGTCTTCTACGCTGTGGCAAGTCAGTTCGGGAAAAGTGGAGACGGCTTTGGGGCGGGGACCACGTTCTCCTACGATTAGTTCGTCTTTACCTATATATATGGTTTTGCGTTTGCAGATTTCAAGAAAGTTCAGGGCGCGAAGGATGGGGATAGGATGTTTTCCTTCGTTTTCTTTGTAGAATTCGGTTTCTATTAAGGCGCGCTCTATGGATAAAGAGGGTTGTGCGTCAAATGATTGTTGGCGTAGGCGCTGGATGCGGTCGGTAATGCCGGTGACTGTTGTTTCCATATGGGGGATTGAAATAAGGGTTGTTACTAAAAAAGAGAATAAAGATATAGGGAAAGGTAATAGATAGTCAAAGCTATTTTCATCCCCTCTTGAGAGGGGTAGGGGTGTGTAAAAAACACAAGTCTATATATTTGTGAATGTATTCTAACACACCCCCTACCCCCTCTCAAGAGGGGATGAAGTTACCTTCTCTCCTTCATTTTGAATATATTGAAGGACGGGGAAGTGTTCTTAGCAATAGAACATCAAGCAGTTAAATAGCTTTCTATAGCCTTTGGGATGCATTTGTTTCTATGTTCTTGAATAATGGGCGAATTTACAGCTTGTTCATCACATAAACAAGCTGTTACTATCTGTTATATAGCAGGTTAATACTCAAAACTGCTTCCGCCCAGGAACTCGCGTAATAAAGAAGTGGGTGGCAACTCCTTGTCCTGTACGGGGACAAAATATTCCAGAAACTTGCGCAAGCGATAGGCTTCCGAATATTCCGGTTTATTATTAGGTACATTCCGAAGAATAGGGATAGCATAGTCTTTCATTACCGCCAGCTCAAAAAGTAAAGCGGAATTGAACATTGCATCGGCATTCTCTTGATAAGGGAAGATCCATTTATCCTCTCCGGCACGTACACTGGGCCAACGGCTGATTGTTTCTTCTGCCGAGTAACCGCGATATTTATAGTCGCGGATAATGCGTCGCAGCAATCGGTTATCCGTTGTCGGAATATAGTTATGGTTATCCAGCAAGATTGTGGTCAGCGCCGATACATATATCTTGTATTTGTTTTCGGCAGGAATATGCGGCGTCAAATCCGGATTTAATGCATGGATACCTTCCAATATCAATATCATGTTCTCATTTATCTTCAGTTTGTCACCTTTAAATTCCCGTTTGCCCGTAGTGAAGTTAAAACGCGGCAATTCCACTTCTTTTCCTTGGAGTAATTCCTGCAACTGTTGGTTAAAGAAGTCCAGATCCAATGCATACAAGGATTCATAGTCATAATTTCCGGTTTCGTCTCTCGGCGTATCTTCACGGTCTACGAAATAATTATCCAATGAGATAGGGTAAGGTTTTAAGCCATTTGCCATTAACTGGATGCTGAGTCGTTTACTGAATGTGGTCTTTCCAGAGGAGGACGGACCGGAGATCAGTATGAGCTTCACTCTCTGGCCATTTTTCCCTCTGTTGTATATTTCATCGGCAATATTGGAAATCTTCTTTTCTTGCAGGGCTTCGGATACATTGATTAAGTCGGTGGCATATCCTTCATTGCAAGCCACATTGAAATCGCCTACAGTGCCTACTCCCAAGATTTGGTTCCAGCGGCGATGTTCTTTGAATACTTCCAGCATCTTTTCTTGCTTTACTACTTCCTCCAGTACTTCCGGATTTTGGCGATTGGGGACACGTAAAAGTAGTCCGTCATAGTATTTCACGATGTCGAACAGGCGGATATATCCGGTACTGGGCAATAAACTGCCATAATAATAGTCGATGGTATCGCCCAAGGTGTAGTAGTACGAATAAAGTTCGCCGGAAGTCTCAAGCAACTTCACTTTATCCATCATCCCTTTTTGGCGGAACCGTTCCACTACCTCGGTGGTGTGGCATTCAAAACGGTGAAAAGGAATATTGGCTTCAATGATCTCTTTCATCCGTTGCTTGATGCGTAGCACATCATCAAGTCCTATTTCACGCCCTATTTGCAGGTCGCAGTAGTAGCCTTTGGATACAGGGTGTTCCAGCATGATTTTGCCATCGGGGTATAGTTCCTCTACCGCTTTGCAAAGGATGAAGCAGAGGGAACGGACATAGGTGCGCATCCCGGACGGGTTTAATACGTCCAGGAACTCTACATCTTTATTATTATAAGCCCTGTAATTGAGTCCTTCAACCTTATTATTGACCTTGGCGCTGACCGGTCCATAGGGTATATTTAGATTAAAACCATTATAAATATCCAAAAGTGAGCTTCCGATTGGGAAGTTCTTTGAAATATTGTTATTTTTGCAACATATTTGTAACATAATCGTAATAGTTATTACTAACGTAGTGAAATCGGCTGTAATTTACCGAATAAAAGGGACTTTCGCCAATTCCTACCAAATTAATTAAAGATGGAGTATTCTTTTTATGATTTCTTAAAGCTGCTAGGCTCACTGGCGCTATTCCTCTACGGAATGAAAATCATGAGTGAGGGTCTGCAAAAATTTGCGGGCGACAGGTTGCGCAAAATCCTCACAGCGATGACCACCAACCGGGTAACCGGAGTTCTAACCGGTGTACTTATCACCGCGTTAATCCAATCTTCTTCTGCAACTACCGTCATGGTAGTGAGTTTCGTAAATGCCGGGCTTTTAACGCTCTCCCAATCCATTGGGGTAATCATGGGGGCGAATATCGGTACTACCGTAACTGCATGGATTATATCCGCATTGGGTTTTAAAGTCGATATTGCTGCCATGGCACTTCCGTTGCTGGCTATTGGCGTACCATTATTATTTTCAGGAAAGAGTAACCGTAAGTCCATTGGGGAATTTATATTCGGTTTCTCTTTTTTGTTTATGGGTCTTTCATTATTGAAAGCTAATTCGCCGGATTTAAGCCAGAACCCCGAGATGCTCTCTTTTGTCCAGAATTATACCGATATGGGCTTTGGCTCTGTCATACTATTCGTTCTGATCGGTACAATCTTAACTATGATTGTACAGGCATCGGCAGCTACAATGGCTATTACTTTGATTATGTGTGCTAATGGCTGGATTAGTTTTGAATTGGGAGCTGCGCTGGTACTGGGTGAAAATATCGGTACTACCATTACGGCAAACTTGGCGGCATTGACTGCAAATACGCAGGCGAGGAGGGCTGCGCTGGCACACTTGGTCTTCAATATATTCGGTGTTATTTGGGTGTTATGCCTTTTTAAACCGGTTACGATGGGTGTATCTTGGTTTGTGGAAGATATTATGAAAACAGCGGACCCGGCTGTTGCTGTCTCGTTTAAACTATCTGCTTTCCATACTACCTTTAATATCTGTAACGTGTTGATTCTTATCTGGTTTGTCAAACTGATAGAGAAGACTGTTTGCAAGATTATCCCTCAGAGGGAGCAGGACGAAGAATATCGCTTGCGCTTTATTACCGGCGGTATGCTTTCTACAGCAGAGCTTTCCATCCTGCAAGCACGTAAGGAGATCAACCTTTTTGCAGAACGTACCCACCGTATGTTCGGGATGGTGCGCGACTTGCTTCATACGACCAATGAAAACGATTTCAATAAGTTGTTCAGCCGTATAGAGAAGTATGAGAATATCAGTGATAATATGGAGGTGGAGATTGCCAATTATCTGAATCAGGTATCAGAAGGACGATTGAGTTCCGAAAGTAAATTGCAGATACGCGCCATGCTTCGTGAGGTGACAGAGATAGAAAGTATCGGTGACAGTTGTTATAATTTGGCACGTACCATCAATCGGAAGCATCGTAGCGATATGGATTTTACTCCGAAGCAGTATGAACATATTCATCAGATGTTCCACTTGACGGATGAGGCTTTGTCACAGATGGTTACCTTGGTAGAGGATGAGCATCATATAGTGGATGTAAACAAGTCATTCAATATAGAAAATGAGATAAACAACTATCGCAATCAGTTGAAGAACCAGAACGTACTTGACGTGAACAATAAGGAGTATGATTACCAGATGGGCGTTCACTATATGGATATCATTGGGGAATGCGAAAAGCTGGGCGACTATGTGGTGAATGTGGTTGAAGCCAGTAGTAATGTGAAAGAGAAGAAATCCTGAGATAAATGAGAATGTGCCTAAAAGTTTGGTAGACCAACTTTTAGGCACATTTTCATACTAAATACAAGGTAGCCGAAATAAAGATAGAGTATAAATAAAGATGAGATAAATGTCTATATTTGTTTTTTTGAAACTAATAGGGTCGCTGGCACTGTTGATGTATGGTATGAAAACCATGAGCGAAGCCCTGCAAAAATTGACCGGTGGTCAGCTCCGCCATTTCTTGGGAGCAATGACTACCAACCGCTTCACCGGACTGTTGACAGGCGCATTTGTAACCGCCTCCGTACAGTCTTCCACTGCTACTACGGTGATGACCGTCAGTTTCGTAAATGCGGGACTGTTAACACTGGCACAAGCCATTTCTGTGATTATGGGAGCGAATATCGGTACTACGGTAACGGCATGGATCATGTCTGTTTTCGGCTTCCAGATAGACATGAACAATCTGATTTTCCCTCTTTTCGCCCTGGCTGTCCCTCTTATCTTTTCTAATAAGAGCCAGAAGAAGTCTTTTGGAGAGTTCATCTTTGGCTTTGCCTTTATGTTCCTTGGACTGACTACTCTGCGCGAGAATGCCATGCACATGGATTTGGAACATAATGCTGCCATTATCAGTTTCATTACGTCATGCAAGGAGTGGGGTTTCTTGTCCATTTTATTGTTCCTGCTGATAGGTGGCATCATCACGATGTGTGCCCAATCGTCTGCGGCTGTGATGGCTATCACATTGATCCTTTGTTCCAGTGGCGTACTCGATTTGTATCTGGGTATTGCATTGGTGATGGGTGAGAATATCGGTACTACGGTTACCTCGAATATAGCGGCTCTGACGGCGAATGCACAGGCAAGGCGTGCGGCATTGGCTCATTTCATCTTTAATATGTTTGGTGTGGTTTGGATATTGTGTATTTTCCATCCGTTTGTAGATATGGTGAGTGGGGTAGTGGACCATTTGTTTACCGGTGTTTCACCGGAAGTGGCTATCACTTATAAATTGTCAGCCTTCCATACTGCTTTTAATATATGTAATGTCTTGATTCTGATTTGGTTTATAGGCCCTATAGAGAGAGTCGTTTGCTGGGTTATCAAGCCTAAAGAAGATGAGGAAGAATTTCGTTTGCGTTTCATTACCGGCGGATTATTGTCTACAGCCGAGCTATCCATAGTGCAGGCACGTAAAGAAATTAATTTGTTTGCCGTGCGTAGCCGCCGTATGTTTGGAATGGTGCGTGACTTGCTTCATACTACCAATGAAAATGACTTTAACAAGCTTTTCAGCCGAATAGAGAAATATGAGAATATCAGTGATAATATGGAACTGGAGATTGCCAATTACCTGAATGAAGTGTCGGAAGGGCGATTAAGTTCTGAGAGTAAGCTGCAAATTCGTGCCATGCTGCGTGAGGTTACTGAACTGGAAAGCATTGGCGATAGCTGTTATCATCTAGCTCGCACTATCAATCATAAATTCCGTGGAAATGAAGACTTTACGGAGAAACAGTACGATCATATCCATCAAATGCTTGAACTGACTGATGCTGCATTAGAACACATGGTGTTGTTGGAAGAAGACGAGCATCATTTAGTAGATCCCAATAAATCATTCAATATAGAAAATGAAATAAATAACTATCGCAGCCAGTTGAAGAATCAGAATGTACTGGATGTGAACAATAAAGAATATGATTACCAGATGGGGGTACACTATATGGACATCATCGGAGAATGCGAGAAACTGGGAGACTATGTAGTCAATGTGGTTGAGGCGCGTACGGAAATGAAAGAAAAGAAAGCATAAGCCGGACGATAGGCAGAATAAAAAAGCGTGGGACATTGCTGTCTCACGCTTTTTTTATGAATCAATTTTAAATGATTACTTCTCAATATCAACCAATTCAACTTCGAAAATCAAAGTAGAGAAAGGTTTGATCTGACCGGCTTCACGTGCACCGTAAGCCAAATCTTGCGGGATGTAAAGTTCCCATTTTGAACCTACAGGCATCATAGTCAATGCTTCTGTCCAACCTTTGATTACCTGGTTAGCGCGGAATGTAGTCGGCTCTTTACGGTCGTATGAGCTGTCGAACTGAGTTCCGTCAATCAAAGTACCCTTGTAGTTTACTTTTACTTTAGAAGAATCGGTAGGAATAGCGCCTTTACCTTCTTTGATTATTTTATACTGCAAGCCGCTTTCTGTAGTCTTAACACCTTCTTTAGAAGCGTTTTCAGCCAAGAATTTTTCACCTGCTGCTTTGTTTTCTGCATACTGAGCTTCAGTAGCTTTTGCTTTGATAGCTTCAGCTTTAGTCTGAACGTAAGTGTTAGCTTCTTCCATAGTAACATTCATGCCTTTTTTCTTCAAAGCAGCCATGAAACCGGCCAAGAAGTTGTCTTTGTTTAAAGATTGAGTTGAATCATTACCAAAAACGCGTTGGTTCATCATTTCAAACATACGTCCGCCAAGCTGCTGGCCAATCTGAAGACCTGCCATGTATGCTACGTCTTTCTTGCTTGTTTTGCTGGTACCTTCCTGAACACCTTTGATGAAGTCAGCCATATATGCTGTGTCAACACCCAACTGCTGAGTCATATACATGTCCAGACCTTGTGTGTTAGTAATACCCATCATGTAAGACAGTGAGTCTACATCATTCTTCATGTTTGCTTTTGGTGCTTGAGCTGTACAAGAAGCCAAGCTAGCTGCAGCAGCAATCGCTACAAAAAAACTAATTTTTTTCATTTGCCTAAATGCTTTAATATTTATAAAACTTCAATTAATTCTACTTCAAAGATCAAAGTGCTGTGGGGAGGAATCATTTCACCTGCCTGCTGTGCGCCGTATGCCAGTTCTGAAGGGATGAACAGTCTCCATTTAGAGCCTTCGGTCATCAGTTGGAGAGCTTCCACCCATCCTTTGATTACTTGGTTAACACCAAATATAGCCGGTTCGCCGCGTTTTACAGAACTATCGAATAAAGTTCCGTCAATCAGTGTACCTTCATAATGGCATTTCACACGGTCGGTAGCACTCGGCTTTTTGCCATTGCCTTCTTTGATGATTTCGTATTGCAAACCGCTGGGCAATGTCACTATTCCGGGGTTTTTTGCATTTTCTTCTAAGAATGATTTGCCCTTTTCAATGTTCTCGGCATTCATTTTAGTTTCCAGCTCTTCAAAATATTTATTAACTATTTCGCGAGCTTCATTGTGGCTGATAGCTGTTTCTTTTCTATCTAATACGTCTTTAATCGCCTGAGCAAAGTCTTCAACGTTAATACTTTGAGCACCCATGCTCAACAAATTCTGGCCTATACCTAAGCCAATGGCGTAACTAAATTTATCCATAACTGTTTATTTAATAAGATGTTTTATACAAAACGTACAAAGGTAGGTGTTTTATTTGAATGAATCTGTTTTTAACAATTTAATTTTTCTTATTTTTGTATGTTTAGTTAAAGAAGGAGGACTAAAAATGAATAAATTGGTAGTTTTGACAGGTGCCGGAATGAGTGCCGAAAGTGGAATCAGTACCTTTCGTGATGCGGGAGGTTTATGGGATCAATATCCGGTGGAGCAAGTTGCCACCCCCGAAGGGTATGCGGCAAATCCTAAGTTGGTGATTGACTTTTATAATGAGCGCCGTAAACAATTACTCACTGTAAAGCCTAATCGCGGTCATGAACTGGTGGCAGAGATGGAGAAGTTCTTTAATGTAACGGTTATCACTCAGAATATCGATAATTTGCATGAGCGTGCCGGTAGCAAACATATTGTCCATTTGCATGGTGAGTTGACTAAGGTGACTTCCAGTTGGCAACCGAACAATCCTAAATATATTAAGGAATTGAAGCCTGAGGAATATGATGTCCATATAGGTGACTTGGCAGCTGACGGTTCTCAGTTGCGTCCGTTTATTGTTTGGTTTGGCGAGTCGGTTCCTATGATTGAGACAGCTATTGATTATGCCGAAAAAGCAGATATATTCTTGATTATCGGGACTTCACTGAATGTTTATCCGGCCGCCGGATTATTGAATTATGTTCCTTCTCATGTTCCGGTTTATCTGATAGACCCTAAACAGGTGCCTATTGCATCGGGGCGTAAAGTGCATGTTATTCAGAAAGGTGCGTCAGAAGGGATGGAAGAACTGAAAAAAATATTGGTAGGATAATTTGCAAGTAAACAAATTCCTCGTATATTTGTTAAGTATTTAATGAACATTTAAAACTTAAAAACAGAGACAATTATGAAAAAGTACGTTTGCACAGTATGTGGTTGGGTTTATGATCCTGCTGAAGGAGATCCGGAAGGCGGAATTGCTCCGGGAACAGCTTTTGAAGATATTCCTGATGATTGGGTTTGCCCTCTTTGCGGAGTAGGTAAAGATGACTTCGAAGTACAGGAAGACTAATCCGATTCATTAAAAAAGAAATATCGTATAAACGGATTTTTCCGTGTGGATATAACAGATAGCGCAGCTAATTATTAGTTGCGCTTTTTTATTGGTATGATCTGAAAAAGAAAAGCGCAACCTGAACGTCAGATTGCGCTTTATATGATAAGAATAAGTTATGTTCTTATTTCTTTTCTTGTCTTTCGGGACGAGGCAACAGAACCTTGTGAGAAAGTTTGAATTTACCTGTCTTAGGATCGATATCCAGCAACTTAACTTCAATTTCATCACCTTCCTTTAATCCGGCTTCTTCGATAGTCTCAAGACGCTTCCAGTCGATTTCTGAAATATGCAACAAACCATCCTTGCCCGGCAGGAATTCTACGAATGCACCATAAGGCATAACAGAACGGATCTTACCTACATAAACTTCACCAACTTCGGGAACAGCAACAATACCCTTAATGATACGCATAGCATCATCAATGCATTTTTTGTTTGTTCCGGCAACTTCAATGCGGCCTACACCGTCAACTTCTTCAATAGTGATTGTTGCACCGGTTTCTTCCTGCATACCTTGGATGATCTTTCCGCCCGGGCCGATTACGGCACCGATGAATTCTTTAGGAATAGTCATGGTTTCGATGCGGGGAGCGTGAGGCTTCAGTTCAACACGAGGTTCGGCAATGCATTCAGTCAGCTTGTTAAGGATGTGTTCACGACCTTCTTTAGCTTGCAATAAAGCCTTTTCCAGAATCTCGAATGACAGACCGTCTACCTTGATATCCATCTGTGTAGCAGTAATACCATTCTTAGTACCGGTTACCTTGAAGTCCATATCGCCCAAGTGGTCTTCGTCACCAAGAATATCAGACAATACAGCATATTTTTCTTCACCTGCATTCTTAATCAAGCCCATTGCGATACCTGAAACAGGATTCTTCATTGCTACACCGGCATCCATCAATGCAAGAGTTCCTGCACAAACAGTAGCCATTGAAGAAGAACCGTTTGATTCCATGATGTCAGATACTACACGTACAGTGTACGGATAACCTGCCGGAATCTGTCCTTTCAAAGCACGCCAAGCCAAGTGACCATGACCGATTTCACGACGGCCTACACCACGTTGTGCTTTAGCTTCACCTGTAGAATAAGGAGGGAAATTATAGTGTAATAAGAAGCGTTCTCTGTGCTGATCCAGTACATCGTCTACAATCTTCTCATCCAACTTGGTACCCAGGGTTACAGAAGTCAAAGACTGAGTTTCACCACGGGTAAAGATAGCAGAACCGTGAGGGCCGGGCAGGTAACCGACTTCGCACCAGATGGGGCGGATTTCGGTAGTCTTACGTCCGTCAAGACGCTTGCCTTCGTCAAGGATGCAACGACGCATTGCTTCTTTTTCCACATCGTGGTAGTAGCGGTCGATCAATGCACCTTTTTCTTCCAGTTCTTCTTCTGTATATTGAGTCTTGAATTCGTCGCGTACAGCATCGAAAGCCTCTTGGCGTTCGTGCTTGTTTCTGTTACCTGAAGCTGCGATAGCATAAGCCTTGTCATAGCAAGCTTCACGGACTGCCTTACGCAAGTCTTCATCATTTTCTTCGTGGCAATATTCGCGTTTTACAGTAGAACCAACTTCTTCCATCAGTTCCATCTGTGCTTTGCAATGAACTTTGATGGCTTCGTGGGCAGCTTTCATGGCAGCCAGCAAGTCTTGTTCGCTTACTTCGTGCATTTCGCCTTCCACCATCATAATGTTGTCGTAAGTAGCGGCAACCATCAGGTCCATATCAGCTTTTTCCAGCTGCTCAAAAGTAGGATCGATTACGAATTGACCGTCGATACGTGCTACACGTACTTCAGAGATCGGTCCGCCGAAAGGAATATCAGACACAGCCAATGCAGCTGAAGCAGCCAATCCTGCCAATGCATCAGGCATATCTACTCCGTCAGCTGAGAAAAGAACAATGTTTACGTAAACCTCTGCGTGGAAATTATCGGGGAATAAAGGACGCAATGCGCGGTCTACCAATCGGCAAGTCAGGATTTCGTAATCCGAAGCTTTGCCTTCTCTTTTGGTAAAGCCACCGGGAAAACGTCCGAATGCTGCATATTTTTCTTTGTACTCTACCTGAAGGGGCATAAAATCTGTACCGGGAACTGCATCTTTTGCTGCACAAACAGTAGCTAGCAACATGGTGTTACCCATGCGGAGCATTACAGAGCCGTCTGCCTGTTTTGCCAGCTTTCCCGTTTCGAGTGTGATGGTTCTACCATCAGGAAGCTCGATCGTCTTAACAATTGGATTGATCATAAAAAATGTTTTAATATAATTTTCGTCTAAAATTCGTGCAAAGATAGGCATTTATTCTTCTAAATTGGTGAAAATGAGATAAAAAGTTACCTGGGTTACTGTTTTTTTTCATTTTAATGTGCAAGAAGCTGGATAAATGCTTTGACAAACCACGAAAAGACGTATCTTTGCATCGGAAATTATTAAGAGAACACACATTTATATTAATTTTAGCGATGAAAAAGAATGTCTATTTTTTGCTCGCACTTCTGTTGATAGGGCTGAGCGCCTGCGATAAGGAACCGAAATTTAAAGTTCAGGGTGAGGTGAACGGCGGTGAAGATAAAACTCTGTATCTGGAAGCCTCGGGGCTGGATGGTATTGTAGCGCTCGATTCAACAAAATTGGGTGGCAGTGGAAGTTTTAGTTTTGCGCAGAAGCGCCCGGAATCTCCGGAGTTCTATCGCTTGCGTTTGGATAACAAGGTTATCAATTTTGCAGTAGATTCCACAGAAACGGTTACCGTCAAGGCCGGTGCAAATGATTTTGCAACCGGGTACAGCATCGAAGGTTCCGAGAATAATACGAAGATAAAAGAATTGGTATTGTTGCAGGCCGATTTGCAGAAGCACGTGGATCAGTTGGCAAGAAATCGCAATATCCCTGCGGGAATAGCACAGGATAGCTTGTTGTCTATGGTCAATAACTATAAGAATAAAGTAAAACGCGAATATATCTTTGCTGCTCCAAATATGCCTTATGCATACTTTGCCTTGTTCCAGTCATTGAATGGATATATGATTTTCGATCCGTTGACTAATAAGGATGATGTGAAGTGTTTTGCTGCTGTGGCTACCAGTTTGAACAATGCTTATCCGCATGCCGACCGTTCGCGTAACCTCTATAATATGGTTATCAAAGGAATGAAAAATACCCGTACTCCGCGCCAGCAGACGATGGATATTCCTGCTGATAAGATAAAAGAGGCCAGTATTATTGATATTCAGTTGAAGGATTTGAAAGGTAATACCCGTAGCTTGACGGACCTGAAGGGTAAAGTGGTATTGATTGACTTTACCGTTTATAATAACGCTATGTCGGCAGCTCACAATCTGGCTTTGCGTGAACTTTATAATAAGTATGCTGCACAGGGCTTTGAAATTTATCAGATTTCATTGGATGGAGACGAACATTTTTGGAAAACATCGGCAGATAACCTGCCTTGGGTTTGTGTGCGCGATGCTAATGGTGCTTACTCCTCATACCTCTCATTGTATAGTGTAACGAACTTGCCGGCAGTGTTCCTGGTGAACCGCGCTAATGAATTGAGTGCCCGTGGTGAGAATATTAAAGATTTGGATGAAGCGATTAAAAAACTCTTGTAAAAAGCTAATTATGAGTTGAATTTGTTTAAACATGTTACAGAGCATCTTAATAAACTTGACTCGTATAAGATAAAAAGCTATCTTTGCAAGACTTAAATACAAAAGAGGGTTCCGACATCTGCATGTCGGAATTCTTTTTGTTTTTATAGGCAGGACTAGAATAATGAATAATTATAATAATTAAAAAGGAGGAAAAAATTATGGCTTATATGTCAGAAGAGGGTTACAACCAACTGCTTGAGGAATTGAAACACCTGGAGTCGGTAGAACGTCCCAAGATTGTAGCAGCTATTGCTGAAGCACGTGATAAAGGCGACTTATCCGAAAATGCGGAATACGATGCAGCAAAGGAGGCACAGGGCTTACTGGAAATGAAGATCAATCAACTGAAATCGACGATTGGTGATGCTAAAATTATTGATACTTCAAAGATGAAAGCAGATACAGTGCAGATATTGACTAAAGTAGAGTTGAAGAACGCTAAGACCGGCATGAAGATGGCTTATACCATTGTGGCGGAAAGCGAGGCAAACCTGAAACAAGGCAAAATCTCGGTAACTACCCCGATTGCACAGGGATTATTGGGCAAGAAGGTTGGCGATGTAGCTGAAATCACTATCCCGCAGGGTAAAATCAGCTTGGAAGTTGTGAATATTTCATTTTAATATAAAGGCAGGTCCGTTATGCGGGTCTGCCTTATTTAATACTTATAGATATGGCAACAATATTTAGTAGAATTATTGCAGGTGAGATTCCCAGCTACAAGGTGGCTGAGAATGACAAGTTCTATGCTTTCCTGGACATTAATCCGTTGGCTAAAGGTCATACGTTGGTTGTTCCGAAGCGCGAAGTAGACTATATCTTTGATTTGGAAGACGATGAACTGGCAGCTATGCATGTATTTGCAAAGAGTGTGGCGCTGGCTATTCAGAAAGCTTTTCCGTGCCGGAAGGTAGGTGAGGCTGTGATCGGCCTTGAAGTGCCTCATGCTCATATTCATTTGATTCCTATTCAAAAAGAATCGGATATGATTTTCTCTAATCCGAAATTAAAACTTGCAAATGAAGAATTTGTGGAAATAGCTAAAGCAATCAATCAAGCCTGGGAAGGTGGTAACAAGTAATCTTCTTCTTTTTAAATATATAAAAAGCGGGATGTAGAGTTCGTCTACATCCCGCTTTTCTTATTTTGTAATCAAGGGCTGTTGCTGATCTATACAAACTGGTCTCCCAATTTTATTTGCACGTCATTGACAAACTTGCGTATGGCGCTTTCATCGTCTTTCTTGCAAATTAGCAATACATTGTCCCGGGCAGCGACCAAATAACCTTCCAGGTCTTTTATTACGGCTAGTTTGCCCTCGGGTACAACGATTACATTATCGTGGCAATCATATACTAATGAGTTGCCATTTACGGATACGTTTCCATTTTCGTCCTTCGGTGCAACGTCATACAGTGACCCCCATGTACCTAGATCTGCCCAACCGAAATCACATAGCTGCACGAAAACATTGTTTGCCTTTTCCATAATTCCGTAATCGATGGAAATATTGGGGCAGGAAGCAAAATCTTCTTCTCCGTCAGCAAGCTTAGAGCAGACTTCCGGCATAATTTCGTTGAATGCCTCAAGTATGGTGTTGAGGTTCCAAAGGAAAATTCCCGAATTCCAATAAAACTCCTCGCTTTCCACAAATATCTTGGCAAATTCCAGTTCAGGCTTTTCAATGAAAGTCTTTACTTTATAGAAATCCCCTCGTTTTTCTTCATCTATCTGGATGTATCCATAGCCGGTTTCCGGCCGGTTGGGCTTGATGCCCAATGTAAGCAGTTGGGGAGAATTTGAAACAAACTCCAATCCTTTCAGAATCGCTTCTCTGAATTCATCTTCTTTTATAATCAGGTGATCGGAAGGCGCAACTATGATATTGGCATTCGGATTAATATTCTTGATGTGGTAAGATGCCCAGGCTATACATGGAGCAGTACTTCTGCGGGTAGGTTCCAGTAAGATTTGCGATTCGTCCAGTTCCGGAAGCTGTTCTTGAACCAATTCCTTGTACATTACATTCGTTGTCACAAAGATATTTTCTACCGGAACAATCTTTTTGTAACGGTCAAAAGTTTGTTGTATCAAAGAACGACCGGTTCCAAAGAAATCGAGGAATTGTTTGGGGAAGTTCTTGCGGCTGTATGGCCAGAATCGGCTACCTATACCTCCCCCCATGATGACACAATAATTATTGCTGTTTGTCATGATATAAAATCGTTTTAAAGTTTCTGCTAATATAGGGCTTATTTTTAGAATTCCATTGTTCCTTATCCCATAAATCATGGTACTTTTATCTTTTTTAGAAAAAAAATGCCGAAAAGTTTGCAGGTATAAAAAAAAGCTGTACCTTTGCATCCGCAATCGAGAAACAAACCATGTTTCAAGAGATGCCCAGATGGCGGAATCGGTAGACGCGCTGGTCTCAAACACCAGTGGATTCACTTCCATCCCGGTTCGACCCCGGGTCTGGGTACTGAAGCGGAGAAAGTTGAAAAACTCTCTCCGTTTTTCTTTTCTACCCCTCGTAACTCATTGGTTTGCTGATAGATTAAATCAAGTACTTTATTATAAGAATTGGTTCGATATGTTTTTCCGTCAAATTCGATTTTTTCGGGAAACATCGAACTTATCAGCTTTATTTTTACTCCTACTGGTGCATCTCTCATATAGCTATCTATATTGTTTATCAGGTTGATAGAGTAGTTTAACTTTGGTTCGATATTACCACGGTTAGGGTTCGCACGTATTTCAATCTGTTGTTGAATCGCTGAGGCTTCTTTGGTGTACCTTTCCAACATTCTGTTGTATTGCTCTTTGGTTAAATCTCCGTCCATATATTTGTCTTCAATACTGTTGATACGTTTTTGAATCGCTGAAAAGTCACTTTGTAGTGATGTGACTTCTTTTTTTGATTCTCCCTTTCGTTCACATTGCAAATCTTTTAGGATTTCACTATATAAATCCAATACGGTCTTATTTGGCTTTAATTTGGCTGTATATTGGGCAAATTGTTCGTTCGCACTCTCTGCTCTCATTCTGATATGTTTTTGGTCGTTACAGCAAAAATAATAGGTGTATTTGCCACCATTGCCCGAACTTGTTGCACCAGTTAAGGCGCAACCGCATACTGGACAAATTAAAAACTTTCGCAGATACAAATCGGGATTTATGGCTTTGGATAGTTTAGGCGTTTTCTTTCTTTTACCATCTAATATGTCTTGCACTTTATAGAATGTTTCTTCATCTATAATTGCTTCATGTTCTCCATTTACATAATATTCGGGTTCACCTTTATATGCTGGCACACGTATTTTGCCGATATAAAATTTGTTGCGTAGCATTTCAAAGAAGGAGGTTTCTGGTATGTTAAACCCTTGTCTTTGGAATTTCCTGCGTATGTAACACGGGGTTTCTACACCTTTGGCAACTTCATTAAAGATATTCTGTATTATAGCAGTTTTTTTACCGTCTATCTCTATATGCGTAGAATGTTTATCTGTTCTTACATTCTTGTAGCCTCTGGGAGCTTTATTAGCGCATCTACCTTTAATTAATGTCTCTCGTATTCCATCTTTAGTACGTTTGCTTATTTTGTTATTTTCAGATTGCGCACTACCGCAATAGACACCTAGCAAGGTTGCCCAGTCTGGACTTTCAAAGTCAATAGGGTTCTCAACAGAATTTAATCCTATACCCATCTCATCCATGAATTTTCTTTTGTATGTAAATGCGAACTCTGCGCTTCTTGAAAATCTATCCCAGCGGAGGAAAAGCATTAAGTCTATCTCTTTTTTATGCTTTTGGCAGTAATTGAATATTTCTTTCATTTTTGGGCGGCGTAAATCATGATGTTTTGCAGAAAAATCTTCTTGCTTACACATAATTACATTGTACTGTTTACTACTACAGTATGCTCTTAATACTTTTTCTTGAAAATCCAGACTTGTGTTTTCGGATTGTTCATCCGAACTTACTCTACAATATAGTATAACATTCATTGTTTTATCTATTTATTAGTTCAACATTTTTTCATTTTCCATTTGCAACTCTGCCAATAGGTATAGGTACTCTCTTATTAATTTTATTTCTTCATTATCGTACTTTCTTTTTCCTTTGTTGAGTATTTCTTTGCATTTTTCTAATGTAATCATTTGGTGATGTCACATTATTGTGTTGCACATAGGCAACTTATTGTTACACGTTCATACAATATCCGCAGAACAGGGAAGTGTATGTACATGAACGTGCTTCCTGCTCTTAACTTGTTTCAATAGAATAGAATTTGAAGTGCTTTTCGTGGCGGATATGCCTTTCTTTAAAGCAAATATACGACTTAAAAATCGTTTTTGCCACCTGTAATAATAAAATTAAGTTAAAATGGTTAATTTCCTAAGTGTATTTATGCTGGTACCAGTTAGTTTTGATGTGTTTCGGAGTGAATACCCTCTTTTAAGTAATCTTATTTCTTCTACATATTCTTCTTTCATAGCTTCATTGCTTTTGGTATATCCAGTTTTTCGACCGACTTTTCCCCCACTGTTACGGAAGTTCTGGTAGCCACTGGCAACACGTTCACGGATAGTTTTACGCTCCATTCTTGCGACCTCAGCTAAAATAGTAATCAAAAATTGGCTCATTGGATTAATGCTACCTTCGGGAGTCAATGTTTCAATATTATAATTTTGGATATATACGGAAACTCTATTTTGGTTCAAAATTTCAATGGCTTGTAAAACTTGAAGTGTATCTCTGCCAAGTCGTGATAACTCACTAACCAATACTTTGTTGATTTTGTGTGAGTTAATGTAGTCTATCATATTCATTAACTCTATGCGTTCTGCGTTCTTTTTTGCTCCCGAAACTTTTTCTGCAAAGGTAGCCTCAACCGTCCAGTTATTTGTTGCAGCCAAAGCCTGTAAATCGTTAATTTGACGTTCATAGTCTTGTGTACCATTAGTACTTGATACTCTTGCAAATATTACTACCTTTTTCATATTGGTTATTTATTTATACTGCAAAGTTAATGACTTATATTAAATATAAGCCATTTATTGAGTTAAATGATGCTAGAAATATGATGAATACTAAATATTTATCATTTCTTTGTGGATTAAAAATAGATAAGATGGACAATAAACAAGAACGGACAGTTGTTCATGTAGAGATAGCTGGGCAACATTTCTACTTTGGTTCTCTGACTGCCATTTATACACGTTTCACCAAAGAGCAACTGGGCGTTGCACTAGGAACATTACGAAATTACAGGGTAGCAGGTGATAAACCGTATCAAAATAGTAAATGTACTATAAGAAAAGGGGTATTAGTGACTGTACCTAAAAAGTGATAATGCTATTCTACATCTAGCAAGTCTCTTAGTTTAACTCCTAGAGCAGTACATATTTTGTAAGCATTTTTGATAGTTAGATTGGTGCGTCCAGCTTCAATCCGTGACATATTGGCTTTCTCAAAGTTGCATTTCGCTGCTAAATCTTGCTGACTTATACCTTTGGATTGCCTCATTTCCTTGATTTTATCACCAATTTTGATAAAAAGTTGCTGTTCGTTCATTTTTTCTTTAGTTATCATTTGTGATAACAAAGAAAAGCCCATATCTTTGCGACTTGGTTATCATATATGACAACCGTTAAGTTATAACTAATATTTTTATTAAAATGAAGAAACTAATTGTGTTAGTGAGCTTTATTGCTCTTACAATGGGAACTACTTTTGCTCAAAAAGGAGATAAGGTAGTAGGTGTAAATCTCGGTTATGGGACTGAGATAAGTAATCTGGGTATCGGTGCTAAATTCCAATATGGTATAACCGATGCAATTCGTGCTGAGGCTTCTTTTGATTATTTCTTGAAGAAGGATTTTGTGAGTATGTGGGATATTAATGTAAATGCCCACTACCTTTTTCCAGTAGCTGATAAGTTTAAGATTTATCCACTTGTGGGACTGACATATACCAACTGGAAAATGGATGGCTTTGAAATTAGCTACGGTTTTGATGATGAGGAATTAGGCGAATATGGAGATGAAATTTCGGTTGATAATTCAAGCACTGGTAAATTTGGTGTTAATTTAGGTGCTGGTGCAGAGTATGCTATTAATTCTAAGTTGTCAGTCAACTTTGAAGCAAAATATCAGTTAATCAGCGACTTCAATCAAGCTGTGTTCGGTTTAGGTATTGCTTATAAATTTTGATTGAGATGAGAAAGATATTATTTCTGTTGTTTATAATTGTATTGCCAAGTTGTATTTTTGTTTCATGTTCTAAAGATGACGATGACAATTCAGGTGCTGTTTCAACTCTACAGATGAATGGTACTCCAATAAAAATCTATAGTAATGTTGATGGTGAATGGGATAGTCGTGATAAGTTTGCCTTTTGGGTGAATGATGCAGGCGTTATTATAAAAAATGATGGGGTATATATTCAAGCGTATATAAGTAAGACTGATAATGATATAAAAAATCAAACTTTAACCATAAATGTAGGTGAAGATATAACTCAAAGGTTAGGATTATTGCTAAATTACAAACAAGGAGACGGGTATGTTATTGGCGATATTGATTATTTATCTGGCAACGTTAAGGTTAGCGAACATGATAAGACAAAACACATTCTCACTTTATCGTTTGAGAATCTTACTTATGATTCTACTGATGATGATGATGTGTCCATAGATAAGGTCGTGCTTACTGGAACTTTGGTTATTCCATATAAGGTAATCGTGGAATAAATTGAATGTACTGAAATAATCTTTTAGATTAAACTGACACAAAAATAAGTGTATCAATCAGTCTTTTATAAGATTAAATTGATACACTTTTTGTTTTAATACACTTAATATTTTTGGCTACGCTTTTAAATCACTTTTCTCGCTCTTTTTGAATGAATTAACTTTGGAACAAAGTTATTTCCAGGGGTGGTTGTTATAACCCCCAAAAGTAAGTCATCCCAGTCTAACTTTTTACCTTCATGTTCAAATCTGATGAGGCTGTTGAGAGTTTGGTCAAATAGCCTCAGCAAGAATTTAACGTCTACCAGAGAGTAGAATGATAGTTCTTGTCTTGTGCGGTTCAAATACTCTTTCACTTCATCATTATTCAAATGCACTTCCAGACGATATAGTTTATCTGGATTGCCATAAAACTCTTCGATGTACTTTTTTGAAGAACTATTGGCTATTTCTGCTTTCTTGTTATATGCAGTTAAAGTACTACCTCTACTCTTGTCTTTCATAGCCTTTTTTTGTTTAACACAGACTGTCAGATACTTGTCTCTATCCATGTTCCCGCTGCTGATATATGTAATTTCTGGGCGGTCTTGGCTGCGGTCTAAGACTTCTTTTCCATTGAGAAAGGTCGTGATTTTGTTGTTACGAATTAATTTTCGTATCATCCGAGCAATGTCGTTAGAAAGGTCTAGACACAAGTCAAGAGTAGTAATGTTGTGTAGTTCCAGTCCTAAGTTATTCTCAATAAACTCTAGATAATATATTTCATCGCTATATAGTACACGATTATCAATACTTATCCACGCTTTACTAAGCCCATTGGAGTGCCGATTGTTTTCTTCTTTGTCGTCGTTGATACCCAGCCTCAATTCTCCGAACAATTTATCAATGCCTGCATCATTGTAACGGATTTCATAAACAAACTTGAAATGTTTACCTTCTATCCGTCTTAAGTAAAAGTACATAAAGTCGACTTCTTCTCCTATATCTGATGTTCTAACAATATCAATATTATGTGGGTCTGTAATTTCGTAACACAATCTTAGAGCGTCGATATTTAATCCGTATATTTTATTCATTTTCTTCGTTTTTAGTTTCATTATTTTGAGGTTTATCTGGTACTTGCTTCCAGTAGTTCTTAAGTCCAGTTGATATTGATTGTGCATGTGTTGCACTTTTAGTTCTCCCTCTTAGGGACTGACTGATTTTTTGTTTGGTGGTATCATCCAGTTGGCGATACTGTCTTTTGTGGTTGTTATCCATATTTCAAATTATTGTTTATATATAATTAGTTAATTTAGTTAGAAAGTAAAGAGTGGTAAGCTGATTTCGCAAAAAAAATATCTGGACCAGAAAATTTCATTCACAGACCCGTTTGTTCTAATCAATCATACCTACTAAAAACGGATATTCAGAGAGCCAAGTTACGGTGTTATCCCCTACCTGCCAACTGGATAAGAAGTAAAAACGAACTCACTTTGAATCTAATATATTATTTACTGTACTTGCTTATAGTCATTAAATATTCTACACTTTGTCGGTGTAAAAAGGAAAATTGAAGTAATGTAAATCCAATATTGAAGTTTTGCTTTTATAACGGTATGAACTCTCGTAGTTCCCAAATTAAGTCCAAATCATGTAAGAATTGGTTCGAGAAAAGAACGCTTAGGGGTACAGATAATAGCTGTTAATCATATGATTAACAGCTATTTTTGTTTTTATGGGTAGTCAAAGGGTAGCCAAGGTATCAGTCAATCGGTAGACTATGAAAAGTAGTACCTCTATTCTTTAATTACCCATTCCACGGCTATTGAAGGCTTTACTCTTACTGAAATGGATAGGAAGCAATTTAATTTCTTGTTTTAAATTGCACAATACACGCTAAATTCCTTCAAAAGCTTCATTTGCTTGTAATATCTTGTTTATCAGCGCGCTATCATGAACAAAAAAATGTGATTCCTTCATGAATGGTTCATTTCATTTTTCTGCTTTACGCGCCGCCAACTTCACTGGCTTATGCATATTTCTTGTTGTGGCGTACATGCGTTCCGTTCTCAGATGATGTATTGACTACAGTCAGCAATCACAAAATAATGAGGTGGTTGAGAAATTCAATGCTTCTCATAAGAAAGACTTTAATTTCATGTTTTAGAAATTCAGCTTATAGAAAAAAACTCTTAATTCTTTTGTATTATATTTGATTGTTCGTATATTTGCGAACAATATTCAAGATATGGAAGAAAAGAAAGACTATACAGTTATACAGGAACAGTTGGCACGCTTTGCAAAAGCGTTGGGGCATCCTGCTCGAATTGCCATTATGCACTTTTTGGCAAAGCAAGAAACTTGTTATTTTGGTGATATTCATGAGGAACTTCCCATTGCCAAAGCGACGGTATCTCAACATCTGAAAGAACTAAAAGATGCAGGACTTATACAAGGTGAAGTAGAAACGCCCAAAGTAAAGTATTGTATCAATCGTGAAAACTGGAAGCTGGCTCGTGAACTCTTTAAGGAGTTCTTTGGTCAGAGTATATGTAAATCAGGGGAATGCTGTGAGTAACAGCCCCTTTTTTTGAAATTAATGTTCGTTGTTTTGCGAATTACGTTTAACTAAATAAAATAATAGAATTATGGAAATTAAAGTTTTAGGCACAGGTTGTGCAAGTTGTAAAGCATTGTATCAGACAGTAGAGCAAACAGTTAAAGAATTAGGTTTGACTGCTGAAATCATCAAGGAAGAAGATCTGATGAAGATAATGGAATACAATGTAATGACGCTTCCTGCTCTTGTTGTGGATGGAAAAGTAGTAGCAAAAGGAAAAATATCAGCACAAGAAATAAAGGCGATACTAATCAAATAAAAGATATTACGATGAAACGGTTTTTATTCTTTCCCCTAATTTGTTTGTTTTCTGTTTTAGGGATAGCGCAAACTCAAACCGATAAGTACGTGGAAGTTCTTTATTTTCATGGCAAACAGCGTTGTGTAACTTGTAAAGCTATTGAAAAGTACACTAAAGAGGTCGTTTATACGGATTTTGCAGAATTGGTAAGGAGTGGAAAAGTACATTTTAAGGAAGTGGATATTTCAACTCCCGAAGGTGAAAAGCTGGCAAATAAGTATCGTGTGAGCTGGTCTTCTCTTTATGTAAATGGGTGGAAAAATGGCAAGGAAGAACGCAATGATATGACACAATTCGGTTTTCAGAATGCACGAAACAAAACAGACCTGTTTAAGAAAGAGGTGAAAGAGAAAATAAATGGATTGTTGAAATAACTATGTTCTATGGAATATCTACAAACCTTGTTGGATAACAGCGAAATTCCTGTTATTACGGCGTTTCTGCTGGGTTTGCTGACCGCTTTAAGCCCTTGTCCGCTGGCTACTAATATTACGGCCGTCGGATTTATCAGTAAAGACATAGACAATCGTAAGCAAATCTTTAAGAATGGCATTTTATATACATTAGGGCGTGTGCTGGCCTATTCTGTTTTGGGGGCAATGCTGATAATGATACTCCGAAAAGGGGCGGATATGTTTTTTATCCAAAGAGGAATTAGCCGGTGGGGAGAATTATTGCTTTCTCCTGCCTTAATTTTGATAGGCTTGTTTATGCTGTTCGGAGATAGGCTGCATCTTCCGAAGTTTGGTTTCTCTGCTACCGAAAAAACAGAGAAGCTAAAAGGTGCATGGGGCAGTTTGTTACTGGGAATACTGTTTGCTATGGCATTTTGCCCTACCAGTGGATTATTCTATTTCGGTATGCTCATTCCTATGTCTGCTCTTGAAAGTGAAGGATATTGGCTTCCTGTGGTTTTTGCTTTAGCAACGGGGCTTCCGGTTATGCTTGTCGCTTGGGTTTTGGCTTACAGTGTTGCAGGGATAGGTAAGTTTTACAATAGGGTGCAGATCTTTCAGAAGTGGTTTAATCGTATTGTAGCGATACTGTTTCTTTTAACAGGTGTTTATTATGGATTTCTTAATTTTGGTATAGTATGATACAAAGATTTGCAGACTGGCTGGTATATGACATCTTTGGTTTGGATGCGTCCACAGCTTTAGGGGAAGCTATAAATTTCTTCTTCTATGATACGATAAAGATTTTGATATTACTATTCTTTATCAGTATAATAATGGGGATTATAAACGCTTATTTCCCGATAGAACGTTTGCGTAATTACTTAACTTCCCGCAAGTTATACGGGTTGCAATATTTCTTTGCCGCCCTGTTCGGAGCTATTACTCCATTTTGTTCCTGCTCATCCATACCTTTGTTTATCGGGTTTGTGAAAGGTGGCATTCCTTTGGGAGTTACTTTTGCTTATTTAATAACTTCTCCTTTGGTGAATGAAGTTGCTGTTGCGATGTTTATAGGGACTTTCGGGGTACGTATCACAGTCATATATGTGATTAGTGGTATTTTGTTGGGCATGATAGGTGGATTTATTTTAGGCAAAATGAAGTTAGAGCCTTATCTGAGTGACTGGGTGAAGCAGATACAGCAGCATTCGTCATCCGATTCGGATGCGTGGATAAAAGAGAACACTCCCTTCATTAAGCGTTTGCCGACAATCATTCGGGAAGCATGGGGCATTGTCAAAGGGGTACTTTTGTATATCATTATAGGTATCGGTATGGGGGCATTCATGCATGGTTATGTACCGGAAGGATTTTTTGAGCAATATATGTCTAAGGATAATTGGTTTGCCGTTCCTCTTTCCGTTATTTTAGCTGTACCAATGTATGCTAATGCTGCCGGAATAGTTCCCATTATTGAGGTATTTGTGGCAAAAGGTATTCCTATCGGGACGGCTATTGCTTTCATGATGGCGGTTGTGGGCTTATCATTGCCCGAAGCTACGTTGTTGAAGAAAGTAATGACTTGGAAGTTAATAGGAATTTTCTTCGGCTTGATAACGTTATTCATCGTTATATTAGGTTACTTGTATAACGTCATATTGTGACAAATATAGGTAGAGTAGTAGGGGCTGAATTGCTGCACCTCTGCCTTTCGTAATACAAAAAAACATTGCTTATTGCAGGTATAGAAATAGTAGCAAAATAAACGAAGGAATTCGCTTAATGGGCAACAGAGGTCTTCAATCACAAAAATGAAACTAGCGAAAAGGAAAAAATATTTCTCTTTTCGCTAGCATTTACCTTGCTGTCCGTGGAAAAAATAGGTTTAGCTCGTTTGGGATATACAGCCCAAGGAATACGCTAAACTTATTTTTGTGACTATCCTTATCGAACACTCAAAAGAAGATTATTTAATATCTACAGATAAATTTGTGTCGCGCTTATGTCTTTGTATAGCCAATGTTATCAATCTGGTGATTAAGTCCGTTTCAGAAAGGCCTGTATACTTCCAAACTTTAGGGTACATACTGATTTCCGTAAATCCGGGTAATGTATTGATCTCATTCAGTACTAGCTTATTATCATTGGAAAGCAGAAAATCAACTCGTGCCATGCCTTCGCAACCAATCACTTTGCACGCCTTTACTGCAAGTCCTCTGATAGTCTCGGACATGCTGTTTTCTATTTCAGCCGGAATTTGTAGGGATGCTTCGGTGGAACTTACATATTTTGCATCATAGGAATAAAAATCCTTGGTAACAATCTCACCTACTACAGAGGCTTGTGCATTCTCATTTCCCAATACGCCACATTCAAGTTCCTTTCCTATGACAGCTTCCTCCATCAGTATTTTATTATCAAACTGAAACGCTGTCGATAATGCAGCATGATATTCCTTTTCATTTGTGACCTTGCTTACTCCCACTGAAGAACCTGCATTGGCAGGTTTAACGAATAGCGGAAGTCCTAATTCGGAAACTACTTCTTCAAACGAGTATTCTGAAGGATCATTTTTATATAGCGTATAAGAAGCGGCAACAGGTATATCGGCTGCTTTTAAAAGACGTTTGGCAACGTCCTTGTCCATAGCAATGGCTGAACCTAAAACATCCGGACCCACGAAAGGCGCATTCATAGACTTTAATATGCCTTGCAATGTTCCATCCTCGCCAAATGTGCCATGAACAATGGGAAAAGCGACATCGAAACTTGCTAAATTCCGGTTTTCCTCTTTGCTGATAACATGAATGCCATTCTCCGCTGCTGACAGATATACGTTTGTAGCTTCAATAAAATAATCATTGTCTGCCAAATTTATATCATCTGTTGCATAACTGCTATTATAAAACCATTCGCCCGATTTGTCTATTCCCAATAGGATAGGAGTAAATAGAGTTCTATCTATTGAATTGGAAACATTGGTTGCGGATTTCAGCGAAACTTCGTGTTCGGCAGATTTGCCACCAAATATAATTGCTACTCTTAATTTCATTTTTTGCATGTTTATTATGTTAACTTCTTCTACTTGTGTTCAAAGCTGATCTTTGATTTTGCACCGCAAAAGTACAAAAAAGTGCAGTTCTCTATAAACAGGAAACTGCACTTTTTCTTGTGTCTTAGCAAAATAACTCTCTGGCAGCTAAGTTGCCTTATTTCTAACTGCCATTCTGCCTCAACATATAAAAGCAACTTGTACTAAAAAAGTTCCTTATATATGGAATCATAGCAATGCCTTGGTTCAGTTTTCGTGGAGAGAGACCGAACTTGACTTCATAATGAGGATTTAAAAAGTACAGTCGTTCATCCGTAATCCGGTAGCCGACTTGCCCTGCAATGTTTCTAAACATTTCAATGGAGCATCTTGTTTGTTTGATACTTAGCAGTTCTTTTATGGTGTCTTCTTTTTCGCCACACGCTTTTAGCACCCATCTATATAGAAAACGGGGAAGCAAATGTATAAAAGGCAGGTGTGAGATCACTTTCCCTCTGGCAATCTGCTGATGTCCTCCAAAGGGCATTTGCCAAGCCGGAAAGGCTACGAATATCGCTCCCCCGGAGGATAAATACTTCTTTATGCCAGACAGGAACTGAGCCTTATGTTCGATGTGTTCCACCGTGTCATGAATCAGTATAAGAGGGAAACTCTTTTCTAAGCTGCTTAACTGAAAAATGTCAGAAGCGATAAAAGTTCCTTTTTGATTTCTGTCGATAAAGCAACTCTGTGCCTGCTCTATTCGTGATCTGGCAATATCTACCCCCACCACTTCACATCCTGATTCGGCAAAAGGCAGCAGGTTACCTCCTTCGCCACATCCTACTTCCAGTACTTTATGAGGGAGATGCCCTATGTGATTCTTTATATAGGGGATATAATATTTTCTGCAGGTTTGTGCTTGTTCCTCAAAATAGCGTTTGCGGTCAATGTGTCGTTCTTGCATCTTTTTTTGCTTTGGATTATCTATCAGTTATGATAAACTATTGCGGTAAAGACTGCATCAAACAAAAAAAGAATGAGGAGTTTTTCGTTATAGCCGGATATTTTTTACTATCTTTGCCGCATGACAAAGACTTTAAGATCGGATTTGGTGTAGTAAACAATCTGTAGTTCTTATACAGATTGTCCTTTCGTTTACTCTCGGATATTCTTCCGGGAGTGTATTCTTGTACATTTATATTTTTAGTTTTTAACCAGCATATATGCGAAAGTATGGTTATGCTTTCCTGCGTATGCTATATACATTAAAACAATGAATAACGATAATCAAACAATTCTTGGAATCGACGTTAATTTAATTTGTGAATTCTTTCTAAATACGGAACGGCAAGGCCCCGGAAGTCCCGAGGTAACCCTTGAAGCTTTAAGTTTTATAGACAATCTGACCGAGGACTCCCGTATTGCCGACCTTGGTTGCGGGACAGGAGGGCAGACCATGGTGTTGGCCCGGCACGCACCGGGACATATCACGGGACTAGACTTCTTTCCGGGATTCGTTGACCGCTTTAATGCTAATGCTCGGAAACTGAATCTTCAGGACAGGGTGAAAGGCATTGTTGGCTCTATGGACAATCTTCCTTTTCAGCATGAGGAGTTGGATTTGATTTGGTCTGAAGGGGCGATTTATAATATCGGCTTTGAACGGGGGCTGAACGAGTGGCGTAACTATCTGAAAACCGGAGGTTATATTGCTGTTACTGAATGCTCGTGGTTTACGGAGGAGCGTCCGGCGGAGATTCATGATTTCTGGATGGAGGCTTATTCGGAGGTGGATACAATTCCCAATAAAGTAGCCCAAATGCAGAAAGCGGGTTACGTTCCCGTTGCCACTTTCATATTGCCGGAAACTTGCTGGACGGAGCATTACTTTGCTCCGTTGGTTAAAGCCCGCGAGATATTCCTTCAGCAACATGCACGAAATAAAACAGTGGAAGAACTGATTGAGTTTCAGCATTATGAAGTAGAATTATATAGCAAGTATAAGGAATTCTATGGCTATGTATTTTACATTGGAAGGAAGATTTAGGCATTAAGGAAGTGGTATAATCTTGTTAATATGTCGCGCAGCTTCTCCCTTTATAGGGGAAGCTGCGCTTTCTACATATCTCGTTAACATTTGCTGTAACGCTTTCATCCACCGTAGGGGCGGGGTTTGCCTGCCCGAATACATAAAGCGAACTGTTTTCGGGCGGGCAAACCCCGCCCCTACGGTAAATATTAACGGAAATGTTTTCTTTGGTCGGACAGCTATAAGATTCAATCTGCCCCTACAGCAAAATGCTTCTGATGCATCATCTCTTTACTTCCCCACTTCCAAAGGTTCACCGGGACTTATTTATAACAGAATAATCCGTTTCTGCATCACCTCCTTCAACTGCTCCTGCAACAGACGTGCATTGATCGGCTTGGGCATATATCCGTCAAAGCCACTCTCCATCACCCGTTGTTCATCGGAGGCATAGGCAAAAGCAGTAATGGCAATAATCGGTACTTTCGATGAATACTTTCTGATCTCCTTTGCCGCTTCGTAACCGTCCATGACAGGCATATTTATATCCATCAGGATAATCTGAGGTGAATATTTCTTGTACATTTCAACCGCTTCGCGTCCATCCCAGGCATGGATCAGATGATAATCATGCTTTAGAATCGATTCAAAAAGCTTGTAATTACTATCATTGTCCTCTGCTATCAGGATAGCCAGTTCGTCTTTCTCCACCACAATGGGCTGGTATTTCTTCTTTACTACGACCTCGGCAGTTGTCGCTTTTTCGTAAGGTATGGTGAACCAGAAGGTAGAGCCTTTTCCTTCTTCCGATTCCACTCCTATTTCACCGCCCATGTGCTTAACCAGCATTTGGCAAATGGAAAGCCCCAGCCCTGTTCCTTGTGCAAAAGCGTTCAGCTTCACAAACCTTTCGAATATTGCCTTCCGTTTTTCTTCGGGAATACCGCATCCTGTGTCTGAAACGAAAAAGTACAGTTCTTTTCCTCTTTCTTCATATCCGAAACGTATGCATCCTTGGGTCGTGAATTTTATAGCATTGGTTACCAAGTTGATAATCAGTTGGGATATCCTGTTCCTTTCGGAATAGATGAGGCAGGCATCCGAAGAAGGAGCATATTCCAACCGTACCTCCGCCGATTTCACTTTGAGGCGCAAACTGTTTTCCAGTTCCAGCATCAAGGCGTTCAAGTCAAAGTTGGAATAATTAAATTCCAGTGTTCCCGCTTCTATCTTGGACAAATCCAGAATATCACTGATCAATTGCAATAACAGCGTGTTGTTGTTTTCAATGATGCTCACGTATTCTTGTTTCTCTTGTTCTTCTTCTGCCGATGCCAATATGCCCGAGAAACCCACTATCGCATTGAGTGGAGTTCTGATTTCGTGACTCATGTTGGCAAGGAAAGCGGACTTCAACCGGTTGGATTCTTCGGCACGGTCTTTGGCGGTGGTTAGTTCCTGTTCTATTTTTTTCCGGCCGGTAATCACCAGTGAGGAACCTACCAGCGTGAGAGGCTTGCCATTGGCATCCCGTGTCTCCACGGCGGCTTGGGCTTCCACCCATTCCACCCTGTATATATGGTTTTGCAGACTGATAACCCGATATTCTTCTTTCACTTTGCTGATTCGTCCTTCCACCAGGTCACGATAAGCCTGTTCCACCCGCTTGCGGTCTTCCTTATATATTTTTGAGAAATATTGCGAGTCGGGCACGGCCAGTTGTTCTTCGTTCACGCAGTTCTCTCCCACACTGAGCTCTATGGGGCGGTTGATGTCGCAAAGGATAGTCTTGGTCTGCAAATCCCATTTCCAGGGAACAATGTTGGCTATGTTCAGGGCCATTGCCAGTTTGCTGTTGGTGGCGCTTAGCCTTTGTTGCGCCTTGTGCAGTTCGGTGCTATCTAAACAGAATATGTCAACTATTTTATCATGACTGGTACATTTCAGAACCACATCATAGAAGGTGTCTACCGACTTGAAATAATACGGGAAGACAATCGCTTTATGTTCTTTTATAGCCAAGTGGATGAAGTGCAGGAAGTCATTCATGGAATCCGGGAATATTTCGCTGGCTTTCCGTCCTATCACAGACTCCTTGCTATGCCAGTGATTCTCAAAGTTAGTGTTGACATTTCTGCATATCAGGTCAATCGGGACGTCATTTTCATCCGTCACCAGTTCTTCCTGTATATAGATGATGGGCATGTTGTTGATCAAGTTCTTATACTTGGTCATTGTGTCTATTTCTTTCTGTTGCATGTTCCTCAACTTCTTCAAGGTGCGGATGCGGTTCATGAAGAACAGCCCGAACAGAATGAAAAGCACAGAGGCTCCTGTGATAAAGTAACGGTATTTCTCCCAAAATGTGAGAGGCTTGTTAAAGAATGCCGTATTTGCCGGAACCAACTTAGGGGAAATCCCCTTTCGTAGCAGCACTTGGTAATTGATGACAGGTGTACCGTCTGAAGGTTCATAATTGGGGATATTCCGTGCCTGTTCGCCGGAAATTATCAGGTCAATAATCCGTGTAAGCTCTTGATTGTAATGCTTTTGATTGTAGATATATCCGCCCAACATACCTCCTTCTTCGTCTATAATATCTACTATGCCCATAGAAAACAAGGGAGGGGAGATCATTGAGATCATTTTATAGGCATTGGGGACAAGCGAGGTATTGCCCGCAAATGTGCGTTTGTAAATCCATGACGAGAACAGGATGCCGGTTGTTCCGGGCTCTGCGACATTCAGTGAATCAAGCAGTCCGTCTAAGGTGAACTTTTGGGGAGAAAAGAGGTCGTACTTGATGTTGGGGTGCTTTTTGTCCAGTATCTTTTGTATCTCAAAGTCATTGGTTACGTTGACAAACCGCTGGTCGGCCACAAAGATGAATCTTTCCATCCGGGGAATCATTTGGCATATCAGTTCGATATTTTCTTCAATGTACATATTAGCGTGCAGGAACACCATGTTATAGGGCTTCACCAGTTCGCTCAGGGGAACGCGTTTTTCAACCGGTATGGGTTGTTTCTTCAGATAGTATTCATTGGGGCCTATATAGTTTTCTTCGGCACACAGCACAATGGGCACATCTTCCCACATTCTTCTGAAGTCATCGCGCAGAATCATGGCTGAATTGCCCAGCAGCAGAACCATGCGAGGGGTATGGTCGCTGTATTTTTCGATGCAATTTTTCTTGAATTCGTCCACAATGGTATCGTTGTCCATCATCAACATATTCATGTGTTCCACGTAGAGTGCCAGTGTGGAATTATCCAGCACGTATTTCGTTGTTGCGGAAAGTGCACGGTTACTCCACGGGAATGCTTCTGTATAGGAGTTAACAACCAGAATATAGTCTTTGGTATCCATTGTCTCTCTATGGGCCGAGACAGGGTTTATGGCTAGTAGATATAAAGTAACTAACAAGTACAATCTAAGCCTCATCGTGTAGAAAAAGAATGAACGAAAAGTCATATATGTTTTATTTTGATGCTTGTCCGATGCAAATATAATAGTTTTATTTATAATGCGTTGGGTTACGATGGAATATCTTTGATAAACTTCAGTTTATGCCTTATCCTGATAGGAAATCTTTTGATAAACTCATGGAAATACAGGCAGGAAGACAGAGCGTGACTGTATGAAAAAAAGGCTTTAATCGTTTCATTTATCAGTATTCATGGGCGGGTACTGGAGTACTCACGGCATGGTACTGCAATACCTACGTAGTGATACTGGAGTACTCACAGGGTGATACTGTAGTTTTCCCTAGGCGATACTCCAGTTTCGCCTAGGGAAATTTAGCGAAACTGACTATTGGGCGGCATCTGCTGACTAGGTGGAATGGAGGCTTCCTAAGGCAGAATGAAGCCTTTTATGAAGGAAAATGAAGGAAACCTGAAGGAAATTTACCCGTTCGGCGTTTGCTATTCCTCTTATTCACAGCTGTTTGCATGAAATTCCTGAAGGACTGAACAAAAATATGTTTTTTTTCTCTTAGTAGAGCTATATACTCTTTGCCTTAAAGACAGGTTCCACCTTCTGTATCTCCGATTCAAAACCAAACCAATAGCCCTGTTCCCCCGTTTCATCAACAGGCAGGAAGCATAGGCGGAGGGTTTCCTTGTATTCTCCATAAATCACCTCCCAAGTGGCAGGTGGCACTTGCCGTTTGGTGCGTACCTTTTCGGCAGGAAGTTTCTTCAGTGACATGCCGGCTTCTATCCAGGCGATGGTTGCCTGGGTGAGATACTCCGGATGCTTTAACTTGCAATACTCATAAAGTATCAATCCACGTTTTTCCAAGCTCATGGGCTGGTCTATCAGATTGGCTTTTGTCAGATATTCTAGGAAGTGATATAGGAATTGTTCGTCATTCAAGATCAGTTCACGCGTCAGGCCTTGCCATGCCGGGGTATTATAGAAACCATCCAGCAGGCGGGAAAGCAGACGGGCGGTTTGCAGTTCGCTCACGCTGATTTCATTCGTCTGCAACACTTCGTAGGGAGGCAGAGGGGAGTATCTGATTCCCAATTCCTCCGCCCTTCGGCGCATCTCGGTGCCGGGAAGCAGTTTGAGGGATTCCAGTTGAACCTCTCCTGCATTATATCCTGCCAGGGTGCGTACATCCTCAAATATCTGGGGAAGATGGTAGAGGGGAAGTCCCGCAATGAGGTCGGCATGGGTTTCCATGTTGGGGAGTGAGCACAGGAACTCCAAACCGTGCAATGCGTCGGATAGTTTTCCCATCCTTCGGCTTTGCTCAAGCACAGGTTTGCGCAGGCTTTGGATGCCGGCTTCCAAGTGAAGCAATCCTTTGGGGAGTTGTTTTAGTTCTTCTTTCAATTCTTCCGATAGCAAAGCCGGATGTATTTCCAGGTGGAAACGGATGTCGGGATGAAATTCCAGAAAAAGGCGGAGCAGTTCTTTAGCCCTTCGTGGGTTATAGTTAAAGGTGCGATCCAGTACGCGTACATTTTTGATGCCGTGGGCATGGATGGTTTGAAGCCTTTCGCGAATGCTTTCAATGGAAAGGGTGCGCACAGGTTTTTCCCCTCCGCTGACGCAGAATGCACAAGTGTTGAAACAGCCGCGTGTCGTTTCCAGTTGTACGAACGGTTTGCTCCAGTTGAAGAAGCGGCTTTCTTCGGGGGCGGTGAGCTCTGCGAATTTCAATACCCGGGCTATACCGTTGTCCTTATATTCTTTTGTAGAAGTGAGATAGCAAAGTCCCGGAATGTCGTTCCATTGTTCCGGATGGTTCCAGCGTGCCAGCCATTGTGGAAACGCTTCCTCCCCTTCACCTCTGAATACACAGTCCACGAAAGTATTCTTGCGCAGGAATTCTTCATTGTCTCCCAAAAACTCCGGTCCGCCCAGTATCAGGCAGGCATGGGGGAGGAGGGCTTTCAGTCTGGCGGTGATGTGCAATAATTGTTCGTGGTTGAATAGCCAGGTGGTTGCTGCCAGTATGTCCGGACGGCGCCGATAAATTTCATCGACAATCATTCCGGGGTTTTCATTGATGGTGGCAGATACAATTTCCCATTCTATAGAACGGTCTGCCGCTATCTGTGCATGCAGCGCAGGCAGTGCCAGTGAGGAGTGGGCATAAGAGCTATTCAGGTCTATCCAAAGAATTTTCATGCTTGTTATTCTGTTTTATCGGCTTGCAAAGATAGCTCATTTTCTGCTAAAGTCTTCTGAAAAGCGATGCGGGGTGTGCCGTTGTGTGTATAAATTATGCCGCAACGCCGGAAACCGTATTTGTTCAGTATGTTCTGCATCACTATGTTATCATGGTGGGTATCTACCCGTATGTTGCCGCACTGTTCAAAACACCATTTCAGGCAGGCGGCTGCCACTCCTTTCTGTTTGCCGCTGGTTGCCATGCGGTGAATGACATAGTAAGGAGCGTCGTTCAGCCATTCGCCATCGTCAATGCGGGCATAGGTGGGGTCTTCTCCCGGAATAAAGCAGAATGTTCCCACTATTTCTCCTTTTTCGTCTTCGCAAACATAGCTGTGCCGGTTGGTTATTTCCTGCAGAATCAGTTGGGCAGAGGGATAACCGTTCACCCATTGGGTGGGGTTGCCATGTGCCTGCATAAACCGGCGGGCATAACTGTATATGTCCATTAATGCGTCCAAGTCCTGGGGTTGCGAAATTCTGATTGTCATATTCTTGTCATTTTGATTCGTTTGTTTCTTTCATCTGTGGATAGCTACGGATGTCAATGGTTATTCTAATTTCATCCGATATACATTGGTCTGCTTTTGCTCAAAGCCCATAGTTTGATAGAGTTTGTTGGCTGCCACCCGCGAAGGGTTGGAGGTGAGCATCAGGAGAGGAATGTGGCGGGACTTTACAAACCGGATGGCGTGTGTCACCAGCAATTTGCTGAGTCCTTGCCCGCGAAAGTTGCTATCGATGACCACATCTTCAATCCAGGCTTTACCGCCTGTGGGGCTGTAATAGATGCCTACGGTTATCATCCCTGCTATCTCCTTGTCTTTCAGCAAAAAGAATAGGTGGGTGTTCTCTTGGGATATGATTTCCCGAAGGAGAGTTTCCGTCAGTGCTACCGGATGGGTAGTCAGTTGGTCCAGCAGCCTTTGTACCGGTTCCATATAGGTCGGTGTAAAGTCTTTTATTTCTATTATCTCTGTCATTTTTATAGCCGAAATTAGGATTGGGCGTAAATATACTGATTATTCTCTGAATAAATGATTATTTTTTCATATCTTGCTTACGTTTTAATAATAGAACTGTCATTATGCTTAGAAGAGTAGAACTGGAGGATGCCAAAGCCATTACGGCAATTTATAATGAATATGTGATACATAGCGTGGCAACATTTGATACGGAACCTTTGCACGAGGAGGAGATGCGTTCGCGCATAGCCGCCATTGCCGCCCGTTTCCCTTATTTTGTTTATGAAGAAGAAGGTGAAATAGTGGGTTATTGCTATGCTCATCCTTGGAAAGAAAAGGCGGCTTATGCCCATACGTTGGAAACAACGGTCTATTTATCGCCCGGACAGGTGGGACGCGGCATTGGAAAGTTATTGATGAAAAGGTTGATTGAAGAATGCCGGAGGGATGGTTATCATGCTTTGGTAGCTTGCATTACTGAGGCGAATGAGGCTAGCAATGCATTACATTTGGGACTGGGCTTTAAGCAGGTTTCCCATTTTGAGAAGGTGGGGCTGAAGTTTGGGCGTTGGCTGGATGTGATGGATTACGAGTTGCTGTTGCTTCCTTGATTTTATCGGTGGAATGAACTTTTTAGGGTTTATGCAGTTATAGGGGCTGTACCTAAAATAACTAACAATGACTCAAGTGGAAATAAAGAGGGTGTACGAAGAACCCTCAGACCGGGATGGTTATCGCATCTTGGTAGATCGTTTATGGCCCCGGGGAATGAAACGGGAAGGTTTAAAGTATGATTATTGGGCTAAAGAAGTAACACCATCCAATGATTTAAGAAAATGGTTTCATGCCGATGTGGAAAAGAGGTGGGATGCTTTTGCCGATATGTATCAAAAGGAGTTGGAAAGTTCGGATGCGGCCAAAGCGTTTATTGATAAGATAAGGGCTTATCCCAAGGTGACGTTGCTATATGCGTCCAGGGAAACGGAACGTAATCATGCCAGAGCGTTGAAGCAGTTTTTGGATACACGGTTATAGTTCTTTGGGGAAGCAATTCCTTGTTATTCACAAGGGTGTGAAAACTAAATAGCGCTATCATTTTACTGTAGGGGCGGATTGAATCCCATAGCCGTCAAGCTAAGTTTTATATTGTTAAGACATCGCGCAGCCTCCCCCTTCAAAAGGGGGAGGCTGGCGCTATGAGTTAATAATTTTTTTCATAGCTTGACGGCTAAGGAAAAAATCCGCTCTACGGTAATAATTCATTTTGATACCACCTCTTATTTATCCAGCCACGCCTTAATCTGTGCTTTTATTTCTTCCTGTGTCTTCGTATCAAAACTGCCGATACGAGTGCGATGGCTGCCACCGGGTAATACATATACTTTTATGTTTTTCTTATCCTTCAACCAAGTAACGCCAGAAGCCGTCCAAGGGTCATCTCCCCCATAAATATAAATCATTTCGGGATCATTCTCTTTCAGAAACTTCACCACCTTTTTATATAGGGTAGCATCAAACTTGATGCCGGACAATTCGGCCGGAAGCATTACTCTGCGAAGATAATCCTTGCTGGTTTTTATCGTCAGGTACTTTTTAAAAGGTTTGATGTCGTATCCGTAATATCCCAATTCTTTGGCAGCCTGTACGTTGAATGAAGGATAAGGGGATTGCTCAGAGAAATAATCGGGTTCGCAAATGGTAATAAAATGGTTGAATATGCTTTTGTCATCAGCACTTGTTGACGGAATGTTGCTGACGGGCGTTCCCCATTGCCACAGGGCAAAGGAATATTCTAATATGTTGAAATCATAGACTTCGGCTACAGGGATGCGGAAAGTATATCCTTTGTCCGTGCAATACTTTTCAAACATAGGCATCAGCTTATCCTTGCGTTTCAGTACTTCCAACTGAAAATCCTGTACCCGTTTGCGATTCTCGGCGGTTGATACTTTCCCGGCAATGAAAGGCTCGTGCCTGCCATCTTCCAATGACTTGTTGAGCGGCGCTACATAAGGAATGGAAATATCGACATCATCGGGGAAATAGGCGCGATAAAACATGGTGGTCTGTCCGCCTTTGCTGATACCTGTTGATATCCATTTCTGTGCATATAATTGTTTGAGGGTAGTGGTAATGTTGTGGAGGTCATAGAGTGAATTCTCTACGGTCAGGTAGTCCCAGTTACAAGGTTCCGGCATGGATTCTCCAAAATAACGGTATTCTACAAATACCAGGTTGGCATTGAATATTCTTGCCAGTTCTTCCTGATAGCGGGGGCTTGTGGCATAATGGGCTGCATAACCTTCGGTAACCAATACGGTGGGGCGGTCAAATCCCACATGGGAAAGAATCACCCGTTGCTTGAAGTTGCCTGCTTCCGGGTGATGCGGGTCTAGTAATTGGTTGATAAAGAATACATATTTTTCGGGATATGCATCACTTTCCATTGCTTTTATGTCACTGATGCCGGGAAGGCCTTGCAGTTTCTGTTGTAACTCGGTAGGCAGATTTGCAGCTTGAACCAGCTGCAGGGGCAATAAGAGTGCCAGTATTGCCCATAAGAAAAGGGGATGTGTGTTCTTCATCGCTTTATAAATGGTTTAATAAACTAATTGGCAACAAAAATAGCGTTTTATTTCGATATTGTCGGTTATTCTTTTATCTTTGTTGTAACTTAAAAAAGCTGAAAAATATGTTCTTTCTTCATCGATTATGGATTTGGTGCAGGCGCTTCCGTCACCGTTGTGGTTACGGGGTACACTCTCCATCCGATTTCTTTCTGGTCACTTCCGTTATTTATGAAAGGCATCATTATTATGCTTATCGGGCATTGAAAGAAAGAGGATTTTGCAGTTACTTGCCGCATTATAGAAGAAAAGTGAACCGTTTGCTCTTTCGGTTGGTTAATTATTTCAGACCGGAATCATTGATCGAAGTAGGCATTGGCAACGGAGCTTCTATCAGTTATATGCGGGCGGCTTGCCGCACAATGGACTCGGCTACCATAAAAGGGCGGAATTGGGAAAAGACTTCGCAGCAATTGAAAGAAAATCTGTCGGCCATGCAAACATTGGATTGTCTGCATATTGGCCATACACCTTTTTATAAAGAGGTCTTTGAGCAGGCGCTTCCTTATGCGGGACAGCAGAGTTGTTTCATTATTGGAGGCATTCATGAATCGAAAGAGAAAAGAAAGTGGTGGAAAGATATAGTTGCCAGCGAACATACCGGCATTACTTTTGATTTATATGATATCGGTCTGGTATTTTTCGATAAAACAAGGTATAAACAGCATTATATTGTAAACTTCTTATAATCAGAGCCATGAAGAAAAGCATGATATACACCAAGACGGGCGATAAGGGGACTACCTCGCTGGTAGGGGGAGCCCGGGTGCCGAAAACTCACGTACGCCTGGAAGCGTATGGCACAGTAGATGAACTGAACTCCCATTTGGGACTGTTGCAAACCTATTTGACGGATGAGGCAGACAAAAAGCTCGTTTACCGTGTGCAGAACAAACTGTTTTCTGTCGGTTCCTATTTGGCTACGGATCAGTCAAAGACGGAATTGCGCATGGAGAGCCGTATAGAAGATGAGGACTTGGAATTACTGGAACATGCCATTGATGCGATAGACAATGAGCTTCCCCCATTAAATTCTTTTATCCTTCCCGGCGGAGATCGTGGGGCGGCAGTCTGCCATATTTGCCGCACCGTTTGCCGACGTGCGGAACGACGTATTTTGGTACTGGCGGAGGAGTGCGAAATAGAGCCTCGTGTGACTGCATTTGTCAACCGATTATCTGATTATCTGTTCATTTTGGCTCGAAAGTTAAATCAATTAACGAATACTGATGAAATTTTTTGGGATAAAAGTTGCAAATGAAATAATTTATTATACTTTTGCGGCTAAATTAGAGAATGACAGAAAAGTATTTACTTTAAAAATAGGAAAGCTATGTACTGGACATTAGAATTGGCCTCGAAGTTAGAGGATGCTCCCTGGCCTGCTACAAAGGATGAATTGATTGACTATGCAATGCGCTCAGGTGCTCCGTTGGAAGTAATTGAGAACTTGCAGGAAATGGAAGATGAAGGCGAAATCTATGAAAGTATAGAAGACATTTGGCCGGATTATCCGAGCAAAGAGGATTTCTTTTTTAACGAAGAGGAATATTGAAACAAACGCATAACGGGTAGAATCTTTGATTCTGTCCGTTTTTTGTTTGACTATTGGGAGGGTATGTCGAAAATGATAAGCTAATTTCGTTTTGACATATCCTTTGTTTATTTGGTGTTTATAAGGTATATTGCTGACCACAAAATAAGAAAATTCACCCACAAAAACAGAAACTTAGCGCTTGATGGATAGCTTGATACCAAGTATCTTTGTTCCCGAAAAATTATCTTAAAATCACTAGTGTGACATGAAAACCAAACCGATTGAAAAACTATGGCTGGTGATATGCCTGGCTACAGTACTTACAGCTTGTAATGATGACGATTATGAGGGACCCGCACCTTATGAGGTGAATACAACTTATTCCAATCTGCTGGCTAACGGTGATAACCCGACGCTGGCACTCACCTATGACGGTGCGGATATGATTGGTAAAAACGTCTATTTTAAAATGGCGGATGCCCATACGGGGATGCTCAGTATGGCACGTGTGATTCCCGGAGAGGCGGAAACGAATATTGCAGGTATTGCGTTGACTGCTGCCGATAACAAGTATTCTTTTTCGGGGTCGGCAACAGGCAGTACAGGCGCGACCTTTCAATATGAAGGAAGTGTGGAAAAAGGGAAACTGGCATTGGCACTGAATAATGTGAAGATACCCGCCAACTCTTTAAGTAATCAGGGAATGTGGATTCCTACTACATTGGACGCATATAAAGATATGTCCTCTCTGACAGGAATGATACTGTCTGTCATAGCATATCCGGCACTGCAAACCGTGATAAATACCACGGTCGATCAGATTATTTTTGAACAGGATGGGAATATTATAGCTCATTATGCCGGCTTGCCGGAAGGAGTGGGTTTTGCCGATTTGATAAGTGGCAAAGTACAACCCCGTCCGGAAGATGAATGGAAGAATTCTCCTAAAAGTATGGCTACTTATTGTGTCAAGAGTGATACCTTACTTTACATCTATCCTAATGTGGATGGAATCATCCGTCAGGTGCAGTCTGGGAATGGGCGTGCTGCTTCTCTGCCTATTCTTTCTATTATACAGGTCTATACCAAACTTAATTCATGGGCTACGACAGGCATCAAACTGGTGATCAGAGAGAACGCCAATGCTTCCGGTGACTCGTTGGTAGTGCTGAATAAGGATGAAGTACGCGCTCTTTTTGAAATTATAAAGATCTTGGGCGACTTATTGCCCGAAGAAACCTTGAATGCCAAGGCGGTGGATTGGCTGAGTGGAATTGTCCCCGAACAGTTCCAAGGCATGTTGAGCCTTTTCTTGAAAGATATGACGGTGTCCCAGTTGATAGACCAGGTCTATACGGACTTGGATGCAATGCCGTTCCATATCGGTCTTTATCTTTCTAAATAACCTCAAAAACTATGCGATATGAAAAAGATATATACCTTATTATTTATATTGGTCTTTTTTCCGGTTATGATGCTTGCCCAGACATTGAGGGGAACCATTCGGGATGCCAAGACCAATGAGCCGTTGGTAGGGGCATCCGTTACCTATAACTTAAAAGGAAAACAAGGAACGATCTCTGATTTCAACGGGGCATATGAGATAAAACTTCCCGAAGGCGGAGTAGATTTGATCTTTAGTTATGTGGGTTATGAGGATCAGTTGGTGCCTATCGTTATCGGTCCTGCCGAAGTGATGACGAAAAATATCTATATGAAAGAAAGTACCAACCTGATGGAAGATGTAGTTGTTACCGCCGGGCGTTTTGAGCAGAAGTTGAGTGACGTTACCGTATCTATGGACTTGATTCGTGAGAATGATATTCGTCGTCAGGCTCCTACCGATTTGACTTCTACCTTGCAGACACTTCCCGGAGTGGATATTGTGGACAAGCAACCCAGCATCCGTGGAGGTGGCGGATGGACATACAGTGTGGGTTCGCGCAGCCAGATCTTGATTGACGGAATGACTGCCCTCAGCCCTAAAACCGGAGATATCAACTGGAATACCATTCCATTGGAGAATGTGGAGCAGGTGGAAATTATAAAGGGAGCATCCAGTGTGCTCTATGGCTCGTCAGCACTGAATGGAGTGATCAATGTGCGTACTGCCCGTCCGGGATTGGTACCCCAGACACATGTCAGCGCCTATGTCGGTTTTTATGGTGACCCTTCCAATGACAGTTATCAGTGGAGTGACAAAAGCTTTTGGAAAAGCGGTAAATATACGGTGGAACCTTTGTTGAGAAGTACCCTGTTCAGCGGTGCGCATAATCCTATTTATGAAGGTTTTGATATTTCGCACAGCCGCCGTATCGGTAATTTTGATGTAAGTGGCGGACTTAACCTGTTTACGGATGAAGGTTATCGGGAACAAGGATACAACAAGCGGTTCCGCATTGGCGGCAACTTGACTTACCACCAGCCCGATATGGGAACGAAGCTGATGAATTATGGTTTCAATGTCAATTTCTTAAGTAATGAGTATGGTGATTTCTTCATCTGGCGCTCGCCTAAGGAAGCCTATCGCCCATCTCCTTTCACCAATATGGGGCGTGAAGGAAATTCATTCCATATAGATCCTTTCTTTAATTATATAAATCCGGATAACGGGACTTCGCACCGCATCAAAGGGCGTTTCTATTACACGGATGATAAGATTACCAATCCGGCAGAAGGATCCTCTTTCGGTGATATAATCAACCATATGGGAACAGACTTGGGAGCCATAATGGGAACAGTGAACCAAATAAAGAATGGCGATTACAGTATGTTTTACCCCATCATAACCCCTGCACTGACCGGTGATTTGAATGGTGCGGTGAATGGCGCGGTAGGCATTCTGAATCAGTTCTTTCCTGCGGCGACTACTTCTGATTATTGCGACTTGATTAACTGGGTGATGAATAATGGTTTGCCGCCCAGCACAAATGATCTGGGCGCATGGATGAATGGCGACTTTAAGAAACAGTTGCCCGATCAGTCCGATCAAAATTATGATTTCTTTGTCGATTATCAGTTTAACAAGCGTTGGGAGGGTGGAGCGCAAATAACGACCGGTCTTACTTATGAGCATATGTTGAATGAATCTCATGTGACGGGTACGCACAAAAGCGATAATGTGGCTGCTTTCTTTCAATACGACCAGCGTTTTTGGGATCGTTTGAGTGTTTCGGCAGGTGTGCGTGCCGAGTATTACCGGGTCGACCGTCATTATAGGGAAGGAGCGACAAAGGTACTCGGTACTACAATTCCATTCCGTCCGGTGTTCCGTGCCGGTTTAAATTATCAGTTGGCAGATTATAGTTTCCTTCGTGCCAGTTTTGGACAAGGATACCGTTATCCCAGCATTACGGAGAAATATGCCCGCAAGGATATTGGCGGTGTAGGCGTTTATCCCAATGAGGAACTGCTTCCCGAAAAGGGATTTAATGCGGAACTTGGTTTCAAGCAGGGATATAAATGGGGGAACCTGAAAGGAATGTTTGATATTGCCGGTTTCTATACCCAGTATAATAACATGGTGGAATTTCAGTTCGGCTTGTTCAATAATGCCAGCGGGAAACCTATCAATAGTCTGATAGATGCCGGTATGACGCTTATACAAATGATTAATGGGGTAGAGGGGGCCGGCCTGGGCATTGGCGCACAGTTCCACAATGTATCAAAAGCGCGGATTTATGGCATGGAGATAAGTACCAATGGCGTATATGATTTTAATAAGAATACAAAGTTGTTCTATAATATAGGATATGTATATACCGAACCGCGCGATGCCGATTATAAAGAACGTAATGCCTTGGAGGCAGGTTATACCGATCCGTTGCAAATGAAAGAAAAAAGCAATGAAGGAAAGTACTTGAAGTACAGGCAAAAGCATTCCTTTAAAGCTACTTTGGATTTTCAATGGAAACGCATCAATGTGGGGACAAACCTGTCGTGGAAAAGCAAGATGCTGGCAGTGGACTATCTGATGGTGGACGACCGTGAGAAGCGTGCGCCCGAGTTGATGGACTATGTGCGCGATGTCTTGTTTGGCAACATTGACGGTGAGACGCTGAACAGCTATTGGCGGAAACATAATACGGATTATTTCACGATGGATATGCGCCTGGGCGTGAAGGTGACTAAAGAAGTCGGTTTTCAGTTTATGGTCAATAATTTGTTGAATAAAGAATATAGTTATCGCCCCATGGCAGTAGCTGCTCCCAGGACCTTTGTAGCCAAGGTAGATGTAACTTTTTGATGGAATAGAACATATTGAGTGAAAAAAGTGTTTATCTTTGTGGCGTAAACTAAAAATAGACGTAACATGAAAAAGATTATTAGTGTATTAATGGTAGCTGTTTGTTTGATGATGGCTGCTCCTGCTCAGGCGCAATTTCACCTTGGTGTAAAGGGTGGTTTGAACTTGTCAAAGGTTAGTTTTTCGAAATCAGATTTGAAAGGAGATAATAAAACAGGTTTCTTTGTAGGTCCGATGGCTGAGTTTACTATACCTATTGTAGGTGTTGGTGCAGATATAGCTGCGCTTTATTCACAGACGGATTTGGCTGCAAAAGGATATAATGTGGATGCAAAGTTGAAGACTATTGAAATTCCTGTTAATTTGAAATGGTCTTTCGGATTTGGTAGTATGCTGGGAGCTTATATTGCCGCCGGACCTCAGTTCGGATTCAATATAGGCAACAAGAAGGGTTTTATGAATTATGATTTGAAGAAGAATAATACGACTTTTAATGTGGGAGCTGGTCTTAAGCTAATTCGCCACTTACAGGTTGGTGTGAATTATAATTTTGCATTGGGGCATACTGCAACCCTTTATGCCGATTCTAATATAATCCTTGACGGTAAACCACTTACTCAGGATATTAAGATCAAGAATAACACCTGGCAAGCATCTATTGCCTATCTATTCTAAGCAAACTAATTTAATAAAAGATAAAAAGGAGGCATTCTTCACAGAGTGCCTCCTTTTTTGTAATTTTGCACCATGAAAAAGTTCGTAGATGTCATAGTCCCGTTGCCCATTGCCAACCAGTACACTTATTCACTTCCTGCTGAAATGGAAGAAATGGTGCAGATTGGTTGCCGGGTAGTAGTGCCGTTTGGAAGAAAGAAGTTTTATACGGCGATAGTGACGAATGTGCATTATGCGGCTCCGGAAGGATATGAAACGAAAGATATTTCAGAAGTTCTGGATTCTTCGCCTGTCTTATTGCCACGGCAGTTTGAATTTTGGCAATGGCTGGCTGAGTACTACCTTTGTACATTGGGAGATGTATATAAGGCGGCTATCCCTTCGGGTATGAAACTGGAAAGCGAGACTTTAGTAGAGTATAATCCGGACTTCGAGGCATCTGCTCCCCTGCCGGAACGGGAACAGAAAATACTGGATCTGCTAAGTGCCGACACGGAGCAATGCGTTACTCAACTGGAGAAAGTCAGTGGGCTGAAACATATTCTTCCCATCATTAAATCCTTGCTGGATAAAGAAGCCATCTTTGTCAAAGAAGAACTGAAACGTAACTATAAACCACGCACAGAAGCACGGGTGAAACTGGCAAATGCCGGGGAGGTGGATGAGGCTCGTCTGCAAAAAATATTCGATGAGCTGGCCCGTGCCCCCAAGCAATTGGCGGTGCTGATGAAATATGTGGAGTTATCCGGCTGGGTAGCTCAAGGAAGTGCGCTGAGGGAAGTAACAAAGAAAGATTTATTGGAGAAATCGGGTAGCTCTGCCGCCGTATTCAACGGATTGGTGGAGAAAGGAATCTTTGAACTCTATCATCAGGAAATAGGGAGGCTGGATAAAAGCCATTTGGATACCGGTGATATAAACCCATTGAATGCTGCCCAGCAACAGGCCTATGAAGGTATTCTTCAAAGTTTTAAAGAGAAAAATGTCTGCCTGCTGCATGGAGTTACTTCCAGCGGCAAGACGGAGGTATATATACACCTTATACAAGAAGCGCTGAAAGCAGGAAAGCAAGTGCTATATCTGCTGCCCGAAATAGCGCTGACTACTCAGATCACTGAACGGTTAAAGCGGGTATTCGGCAGACGGTTGGGCATATATCACTCTAAATTTCCGGACGCTGAACGGGTGGAGATCTGGCAGAAGCAGCTGGGTGAAGAAAGCTATGATGTCATTTTGGGAGTCCGTTCTTCTATCTTTCTGCCTTTCCGTAATTTGGGGCTGGTGATTGTGGATGAAGAACACGAAAACACTTATAAACAACAAGATCCTGCTCCACGTTATCATGCTCGTAGCTCTGCCATTGTGTTGGCGTCTATGTTCAAGGCGAAGGTGTTGCTGGGAACGGCTACCCCCAGTGTGGAAACTTATTTTAATGCCACTTCCGGAAAATACGGGTTGGTGGAATTAACAGAACGCTATAAGGAGATTCAGCTTCCCCGGATAGAACTGGTTGATATAAAGGAACTGGTACACCAAAAACGGATGCAAGGACCTTTTTCACCTACATTGGTAAAGCAGATAAAAGAGGCTTTGGAACGGAAAGAGCAAGTTATCTTGTTTCAGAACCGCCGTGGCTTTGCTCCGATGATAGAGTGCCACACCTGCGGATGGGTGCCCAAATGCAAGAATTGTGACGTGAGCCTTACCTATCATAAAGGTTTGAACCAACTCACCTGCCATTATTGCGGTTATACCTATCAGGTTCCCCGTTCCTGCCCGGCGTGTGGAGGAACAGAACTGATGCACCGCGGTTTTGGCACGGAGCGCATAGAAGACGATATAAAACTGATTTTTTCCGAAGCAAAGGTAGCGCGTATGGACTTGGATACCACCCGCACCCGCACTGCTTATGAAAAGATTATTGCAGACTTTGAGCAGGGAAAGACGGATATATTAATCGGTACGCAGATGGTTTCTAAAGGCTTGGATTTTGATCATGTCAGCGTGGTAGGCATCTTGAATGCCGATACGATGCTCAACTTCCCTGATTTCCGAAGCTATGAACGCGCCTTCCAGTTGATGGCGCAGGTGGCGGGACGTGCCGGACGCAAGAACAAGCAAGGATTGGTTATTCTGCAAACTAAGTCGCCCGACCTGCCTGTTATTCATCAGGTAATGAATAATGACTACGAACAGTTATACTACGATCAACTGGCAGAACGGCAGATGTTTAGGTATCCGCCTTACTATCGCTTGATTTATGTATACTTGAAACATCGCAAGGAAGATGTGCTGGACTTGGCTGCCGATGCGATGGGAGCCCAACTTCGTTCCGGTTTGGGAGACAGGGTGTTAGGTCCGGATAAACCACCGGTAGCCCGTATTCAAACCTTGTTTATCAAAAAGATTATAGTGAAGGTGGAACAGAATGCTTCCATGGCAAAGGTGCGCGAATATTTGCTTGCCGTGCAGCGTGCCATGCTGGAAGACGAGCGTTTCCGTTCCTTATTAGTATATTATGATGTAGACCCACAATAGCCAGCCCATGCGCTGGGCGGAAGTCTCTATTCAGTTTAGGAATATAAAAGAGAAAAAGATGAAAATAGAGTTAGACGTACATACCCACACTATTGCCAGCGGGCATGCATTCAGTACTTTACAGGAAATGGCGCAAGCGGCTGCCGACAAAGGTTTGAAAGTATTGGGAATCACGGAACATTCTCCCGGCATTCCCGGCACATGCAATCCCATTTATTTCAGGAACCTGCATGTAGTTCCCCGCCAGATGTATGGCATTGAGCTGTTGCTTGGTGCCGAGATCAATATTCTGGATGGCGAGGGAAATCTTGATATGGATGAAAAGATGATGAATTACCTTGATATACGCATTGCCGGTATTCATTCTTTATGCTATACATCAGGTACAATAGAGGAGAATACGCATGGCATGGTGCAGGCTATCAGTAACCCGATGATTCATGTTATCAGCCATCCCGGTGATGGTACGGCAGCACTGAATTTTGAGCCGATGGTGTTGGCGGCAAAGGAACACCATACCCTATTGGAAATAAACAACAGTTCCCTGAAACCGACCCGTAACAAGCCGGATGCCCGTGAGAATAATCTTACTATCTTGCGTTTGTGTAAGAAATATGAGGTGCCGGTTATCTTGGGAAGTGACGCGCATATATCTTTTGATATAGCCCGCTATGATTACTTGTATGAGTTGTTGCAGCTTACCGAGTTCCCCGAAGACCTGATAATGAACCGTGATGTGAAATCATTTAAAGAATACCTCAACCTGTAGGGGCGGGGTTTGCCCGCCCGAAAACAGTTTGCTTTGTGCCTTCGGGCAGGCAAACCCTGCCCCTACAGTGGAATATAAACGAAATTATGAAAAGAAGAATACTTTTTGTCTGCCTCGGCAATATCTGTCGCTCCTCTTCAGCCGAAGAAGTGATGCGTACTTTACTAAAGAAAGAAGGATTGGAAAAAGAAATAGAGGTGGATTCTGCCGGAATCCTGAGTTATCATCAGGGAGAACTGCCGGATAGCCGGATGCGTATGCACGCTTCCCGTCGGGGGTATAACCTGACACATCGTTCCCGTCCCGTTCGTACCGAGGACTTTTATAACTTCGATCTGATTATCGGCATGGACGACCGTAACATCCAAGACTTGATAGAACGTGCTCCCGATCTGGAAACAGAAAAGAAAATCCATCGCATGACGGACTATTGCCGGGTAAAGATGGTAGACTATGTACCCGATCCTTATTATGGCGGGGCACAAGGTTTTGAAAATGTACTGGATATATTGGAAGATGCCTGTGCGGGATTACTGGAAGAAGTACGATTTCTCTCTTAAACACAGGCCTTTGTTTTATTCCGATGGAGATGTGGCAAAGCCCTAAAACAACTATCAAATTGTTCACCGTAGGGGCGGATTGAATCCGCCCAAATGCATAAAGCAAATTATTATCGGGCAGATTCAATCTGCCCCTACGGCAAAATGATAGCTATTTTTTGTTGGACACATCCCCATCTTATTTCTTCAACTCCGGATAACTGATACGAGTGTGATACATCGTCTTCAACTTTTCTTTAAACAACGCTTTCACCATGGATATATCCTTGAAAGTGATGGGACACTCCTTGAAGAAACCCTCTGTAACCTGTGAATCAATAATCTTATCCACCAGCGAACTGATACTTTCCTCCGTATATTCCGGCAAACTGCGCGAAGCAGCTTCCACAGAATCCGCCATCATCAGAATAGCCTGCTCCTTTGTAAACGGATTGGGACCGGGATAACGGAACTTTTCAGCATCTACTTCTTCATCCGGATGCTCATTCTTATAAGATATATAGAAGTATTTCGTCAATCCCCGTCCATGATGAGTCGTGATAAAGTCTTTAATCACTTTGGGCAGATTATGCTTTTCAGCCAACTTCAGTCCATCCGTCACATGACTGATAATGACCTGTGCACTCTGTTCATGACTCAGACTCTTGTGCGGATTAACTCCCGACTGATTCTCGGTAAAGAAAGCCGGATTAACCATCTTTCCTATATCGTGATACAACGCACCGGTACGCACCAACTGGCTTTTCCCTCCAATTTTATTTGCCGCTGCCGCCGCTAAGTTGGCCATCTGCAAAGAATGCTGGAAAGTCCCCGGAGCAACCTCAGACATCTCCCGCAACAAACTGTTATTGATATTGGACAATTCTACCAAGGTAACATCCGAAGTAAAACCGAAGGTCTTCTCTAAAAGGAACAGCAACGGATAGGCAAACAACAGCAGAATGCCATTTACCATAAAATAGATGTACATGCGTGTATTCAATTTCGTTAAGTCATTCTCATGAATCAACTCGAAAGCAAAATACAATAACGCATAACTGGCAAAGACCACTAGCGCCGTGCGCAGCAACTGTGAGCGTTGGGACAACTCCCTTAAACTGAAAATTGCCACCATGCCCGCCACTACCTGCAACAGGATAAACTCATGCGGAAACCGCAAAGTAATGGAACAGAGCAGAATAATGGTGACATGCGCCATAAATGCTGTTCGCGAATCAAGGAATACGCGGATAATAATGGGTATCATGGCAAACGGAACCACATAAATGCTGGACAAATTCTGCTCTACTATGACAGAGGAAATGACGGGGAAGAATACAATTAGCGCAAATAGCAACGTCAATGTACCTTTCCTTTCATAATAATCTCCACGGAAAAGCTCCAGATATGCCATAAAGCAGAACAGGAAAATACCTACATACAATAATTGTCCTGCCAGTGTCAACCTCTTTTCCTGTACCGAATCACTTCGCTTCTCCCATTCCTTTTGCAAGGATTCCAATATATTATAGGTCTGTTCGTTTACAATCTCCCCCCGGTCAATAATCTTTTGCCCGTTCAGGACAAATCCGTTTGCCCACGAAATATTCGAGAGCAAATCTTTCTGTGCCACTTCCGATTTTTCTTCATCATAGATAAGATTAGGCGTAATGTAATTATTCAAGTTGCATTGCTGCAATATGTTCTTTTTATAATGGGCGGTATCCGAGTTAAGCAAATACTCATACGCTTCCTTTACCGAATAGAGCTGATCGACAAATCGGCTGGTTGCCACATTCTTATCTACCAAGCGTATAGCTATAATGCTGTCTTCCTCCATACGTGCCAGGTCATTCCCGGCCATGATGCCGTTTTCGTACATTGATTTCAAGGTGCGCTCAATGTAACGGATATAATCCGTGCCGGGTAGCGAATGACGCAGTGTTTTGTTATAATCTTCCCTTAATCTGGCAAGGATGTTCTTCTCTATCTCCTTATCAATTTGGAAATAAGGCTGATAGTCTGCCATAATGCTATCTTGCTCCTTCTGTACCTGTACGTCATTCTTGTAAATCGGAAAGTCGAAGGACGCTTGTAGCAATCCATACTTCCACGGTTTGTTAATATCAAATTGATAGTTGAACTTTCCCTCATTCGGTAAAAAGTAGACTATAACTGATACAGTAGCAATAAAAATAAGGCTTTTATAGATCAAATCTTTATATGAAAACCGCTTACTGGCCTTGAAACTTCTCATAATCGTATAATTTTGCGCGCAAAATACGAAAAAATCGGGAAATTTAGATTAATTTTGCGGCGTATTTTATATAAAACAACAATGTCAGAAAGAAAAGTAAGAGTACGTTTTGCTCCGAGCCCCACGGGAGCGTTGCATATCGGCGGTGTGCGCACGGCCTTGTATAACTATCTGTTTGCTCGTCAGCATGGTGGAGATTTTATTTTCCGTATAGAAGATACCGACTCAAATCGCTTTGTTCCGGGTGCGGAAGAATATATCATTGAGTCGTTCAAATGGTTGGGACTTCAATTCGATGAAGGTGTGAGCTTTGGTGGCAACCATGGCCCGTATCGTCAGTCGGAGCGTCGCGATATTTACAAGAAATATGTGCAGGTGTTGCTGGATGGCGGCAAAGCATACATTGCTTTTGATACGCCGGAAGAGCTGGAAGCCAAGCGTCAGGAAGTTTCTAATTTCCAGTATGATGCTTCTACCCGTATGTCTATGCGCAACTCTTTGACGCTGTCACAGGAAGAAGTGGATGCACTGATTGCCGATGGAAAACAATATGTGGTACGTTTCAAAATAGAACCGAATGAAGATGTACACGTGCATGATATTATCCGTGGTGAAGTGGTGATAAACTCATCTATCCTGGATGATAAGGTTTTGTATAAATCGGCAGATGAATTGCCTACTTATCACTTGGCAAACATTGTGGACGACCATTTGATGGAAGTTTCCCATGTAATCCGTGGTGAGGAATGGTTGCCTTCGGCACCGTTGCATGTGTTGCTGTACCGTGCTTTCGGCTGGGCAGATACAATGCCCGAGTTTGCACATCTTCCATTGCTGTTGAAACCCGATGGAAACGGAAAATTGAGCAAGCGTGATGGTGACCGTCTCGGTTTCCCTGTGTTCCCACTGGAATGGCATGATCCCAAAACAGGTGAAGTGTCATCAGGTTACCGTGAATCAGGTTATTTGCCCGAAGCGGTTATCAACTTCCTTGCCCTGCTGGGATGGAATCCGGGTAACGACCAGGAAATTATGTCATTGGACGAATTGGTGAAACTGTTCGACCTGCATCGTTGCAGCAAAGCCGGAGCCAAGTTCGACTTTGAAAAGGGAAAATGGTTCAACCATGAATATATCTTGAAGAAAAGTAATGAGGAAGTAGCGGCATTGTTCATGCCTGTTTTGAAAGAACAAGGTGTTGAGGCTCCTATGGATAAGGTGGTGACTGTGGTAGGTCTGATGAAAGACCGCGTCAGCTTCATCAAGGAATTGTGGGATACCTGCAAATTCTTCTTCGTTGCTCCCACGGAGTATGATGAAAAGACCCGTAAGAAACGTTGGAAAGAAGATTCTCCGGAACGTATGCTGGAACTGGCGGACGTACTGGAAGCATTGGACGATTTCTCACTGGAAAACCAGGAAGCCGTGGTCATGAAATGGATAGAAGATAAAGGTTATCACTTGGGTAATATTATGAATGCTTTCCGTTTAACCTTGGTAGGCGAGGGCAAAGGCCCGCATATGTTTGATATTTCAGCCGTTTTGGGCAAAGAAGAAACATTGAGACGCATTCGCCGGGCAGTGGAAGTACTCAAGTAATACCGGTAATTATGATTTATAACGTAGTCATCTATATTTATCTATTCGGGGTAAAAGTTGCTGCATTGTTCAGCGCCAAACCTGCCAAGATGGTGAAAGGCCATCGGGAGGTTTTTGATATTCTGCGTACCAAGATAGACCGGAATGCCCGCTACATTTGGTTTCATGCAGCTTCATTGGGTGAATTTGAACAGGGGCGTCCGTTGATAGAACGCATCCGCAAGGAACATCCCGAATATAAAATATTGCAGACTTTCTTTTCCCCCTCGGGTTACGAGGTGAGGAAGAACTACCAGGGGGCGGACATTGTCTGCTATCTGCCTTTTGACACGCCGCGCAATGTGCGTCGGTTTGTGGAATTGGCAAACCCTAGTATGGTGTTTTTTATTAAGTATGAATTCTGGCAGAATTATCTGAATGAGCTTTATAAGAAAAGAATACCGACTTATAGTGTTTCTTCCATTTTCCGTCCGAATCAGATTTTCTTCCGTTGCTATGGGAAGAAATATCGTGAGGTCTTGAAGACTTTTGCACACCTGTTTGTACAAAATGAGGTGTCGAGAGGATTGCTTGCCAAGATCGGTGTAACCGATGTGACGATTGTGGGCGATACTCGTTTTGACCGGGTGTTGGATATCTGCCACCAAGCCAAACAGCTTCCTTTACTGGAGAAATTCAAAGGTGATTCGTTGACTTTCGTTGCGGGTAGTTCGTGGGGACCGGATGAGGATATTTTCATTAAATACTTCAATGAACGTCCTGAAATGAAACTCGTTATTGCGCCGCATGTGGTGAGTGACAGTCATTTAAAGGAAATTCTGGAGAAGGTGAAACGTCCGTGTGTTCGCTATACCGAGGCAACGGAGGAGAATGTATCGAAAGCTGATTGCTTGGTTATAGATTGTTACGGATTGCTGTCGTCCATCTATCGCTATGGGGAGATTTCATACATTGGCGGTGGCTTCGGAGTAGGAATTCATAATGTGCTGGAAGCAGCTGTGTATGGCATTCCTGTGATATTCGGACCTAACAATAAGAAATTCAGGGAAGCGCAACACTTATTGGAAAAGAAAGGCGGCTTTGAGATCACCAATGATGAAGAATTCAAGCAGTTGATGGATAAGTTCTTGACTGATAAGGCATATCTGCAACAAGCCGGAAAGGCTGCCGGGGATTATGTGAGTGATAATGCTGGGGCATTAGAGAAGATTATGAAGCATATTTCTTTCTAAGCTCTTTCAGCAGAGGATTATACCGTAGGGGCGGGGTTTGCCCGCCCGAAAACAATTTGCTTTGTGTCTTCGGGCAGGCAAACCCTGCCCCTACAGTAACAGCTTTCCTTTTTTACTTGAATCGTGATGTATCCACCTGTTTGTGTTGCTTCTCCTTATACCCACCAAATTTATAAACAAAGGACAACATAATATTCCGCGAATAACTATTAGTATGCATATCCATATACTGCCCTCTATTTCGTAATTTTACATCCACATCCCCTTCCATCGAATTAAAAATATCATGTGCCTTTAGTTGGATATAAGCTTTTTGATTCCCCAAATTCCAACGAAGTCCCACATGAATAGCCCACACATTACTTAATGTATAACTTCCCTGAATAGACGGGCTCAAATAAAGCCCCGTCACTTCCATCCGAATATCCGGTTTGCTGGAAAGCGTTATATTATTCTGTAACATTCCCAAACCAATCCACTTGCTATGATCAAAAGAAATATCAAAGAAATGATCACATTTTGCCTGACGATACTCCGCCTGCACGGTAGCCCGGCTATCCAACCAATTACCTACCTTGAACGGAACGATAGCCGTAGCCGAAAAGCTCTGCTGATAATCCCAATTCAATGTTTTATAAATCATAGTCAACCGGTCTGTACTCTGATAAGCCAATTGCTGGAACAGGTTAGGTTCATAATCATAAGACAGGCTGAAGATGTATTTATTCTTCAAAATATAATTCAGATTAGCAGAATAGTCAGTCGATGGTTTCAGCATCGGGTTTCCTTGTACCTCCTCGTAACCACTTATATAGCCGGTGCTTTCACTTAAATCCCAATACCCGGGATAAGTTTTATCCGAAGTAAAAGAGAGTTGCAGGATATGTGCCGGACTTGCCACATAAGTCAGTTCGGCTGCCGGATAAACCGACCAGGAATGATAGGTTGCCATCTTATAATACTCTCCGGTTACGGAAGCACTGAACGACAATCGTTCACCGATACTTTTGCTGATCCCGGCGTACAAATCATAAGTGTATTCATTATACCGGCTGTCTGTGTTCAGTGCGCTCATATCGCTGCCATCGTTGGTGTGATAAAACTGGGTATTGTGGTCACCGGCATAAGCAAAGGAAGTGCCATAATTCAGTGCCCAGTCCTTTGCCAGATCGTGTGACTGGTCTAAATATACTTTCCAACGGTCTATGCTCTGACCACTGGTTGTTTGAAACCGGCTTGTCCGGTCTTCACTATCTTTATTTGCAAATTCTTGGTTGCTGTCTGATTGGTAAGAGGTATAGTTTACACCTGCCTTCATTCCGAAGCCCGACATATAATCCAATGCCAGATTGTGCATCTGATTATTCCCTTTTGTAGAATTATCGGAGGTTGCAAAGTTCCCGTTGGATGAGGAGTGATTCTTGTTATTGGGATTGAAAGCCCCTGTATAAGCCACGTTGATATTACTTACATCATCTATCTTATATTCTGCTCCTACCCGGACGTTATGAGTCAACCTCTGCCTGTCTATAATTCCTTGTTGGTAAATATCATAGACCTTATCATCCAGTGTATGACGGGAATGAGTATCAATTGTTTGTCTGAATTGCCTGTATTCGGCATTATACAGAAAATCCACATTCCATTTCGGAGTTGTATAAAGCAAGCTGATTCCCCCTTGTGCACCATTCTTGTAATTACGCAGGTATCCGGCATTGATTTCTCCTTGCAATCCTCCTTCTCCGGCATGGTATCCTTTCAGAATCAGATTGATAGCCGCCCCCCTTACGTGATATTGGGGTGGCGCACTATACATTACTTCCGCTTTCTCTACCCGTGATGCCGGGGTATTCTTCAGTAAATTTACCAACTGTTCATAACTCATCGTCGTTGGTTTCCCATTCAGAATGATGCTAAGCCCGTGTGCCCCTGCCAGTGAAAGATTTCCATTGATTTCTTGTACCCCCGGTAGTTGCTGAAGACTCTCGTAAGCATTGCTCACCACTTTGTTTTCAGTCAACTGTGTCAGATCATAAGAAAGTTTTCCTTCCTCTACTTTCACAATGGGACGTTCTCCTTTAATCACTACTTCGCCCAACTCGTAGTCCTTACTTTGTAGCACAACCACCGTAGGGGCAGACCCATGTGTCTGCCTGGAAGCATCAGTTCCCCCGACCTCCATCTGCCGTGTCTCATACAAAATATGCTGAAAGATCAGCCGATATGCTGTCAGTTGTTGATTGAACCGAAATTCTCCCGCAACATTTGTTATTGCGGCATCTACAAATGTAGAATCCGGAGTCTGCAATACCACGGTCGCTCCATCAATAGGTTGTGAATGGGTGTCTGTCACTTGTCCGGTAATAGTTTGTGCTGTGGCTGTTCTTATCACTAGAAATAAAAATAGCAATGTGATGTTTAAAATTTGCTTTTTCATACCTATTTGTTTTTAATATTTTCTTTAACTTTGACGAAACAAAAGTAGGGGAACTTTTTTCCTTACGTGGTTAAGGGTAGGTTAACATTAGGTTAACGTTCTCCTTCTAGAAAATAAAACCATGAACAACAAGCATATAAGGATCATGACGATACTGGGACTGATAGCCATAGTAACCTTGCAGGGGGTATGGCTGGTCAGTACCTATGCACTCATCGACAAGCAGGTAAGGGACACGAGTGAGAATGTTTTCAAGGATGCAGTGATATCCGAAGCATGGGTGCAGATGGAAAAGATTGCGAAAGGGGAATCTACGGATACCACCAGTACCGTCAATGAAACCGTTAAATTGGAGGCCGATAGTACCCAAACGTTGACTAATATCATGCGCTCTTCCATCGGCCGTACTTTTCAAGAGTCACTGTTTACTAACTATGGTGCCCTTCCTACTGCTATCGGCTTGGACACGACTTATGTAAATCTGTTGCACGATGAAAATATTTATGCCGAAGTGGTTTGTTACCTCACGGACTCTTTAGGAAATGTTTTGGAGAGTTCCCGCGATATTGATATTTCCGGCCTTTCTACTATTAAAACCTCTTTAAGCCCCGTGGGCTACACCACCGGAAAGTGTCTGCAAGCCGTGATTGTCAACCCCTATGCCATTATCTTCCAGCGCATGACCATGCTGCTCGTTGCAACGGCTTTGATGATGATGTTTGTAGCCTACTGCATTGTTTTTCAGATTCGTATCATTGCCCGTCAAAACAAGATAGCGCGGCTTCGCGAGGACTTTTCTTATGCCATGATTCATGATATGAAGACGCCCCTCACCAGTATCCTGATGGGAGTCCAAATCCTGAAAAGCGGAAGACTGGATGCCTTGCCGGAGAAACGTGAGAAATATTTCCAGATTCTGAAAGATGAAGCCGAACACCTGCTGGCATTGACAAATAAGGTGCTGACTCTCTCCAAGTTGGAAAACCACCAACTGAAACTGGCACAGGAAGAAGTGGAACTTCGCCCTATGCTGGATGATTTAATAGAGAAATATAGTGCAAAGGTCAGTAAACCGGTGCGTTTCTTGCTCCAACTGGACCGGGAAACGGTATATGCCGATGAGGAATTCTTGAAAGAGGCGATCAGTAACTTGATTGATAATTCTATAAAATATTCCGGTGACTCCGTGGAAATCCATATTTCGTCTATGCAGAGGGCGGATGGGACCTATATTATAAAGGTAAAGGATAATGGCTTCGGCATCCCTTTGAAGGATCAAAGCCGTATCTTTGAGAAATATGAACGCGCTTCGGCGGCAGACCATAGTCGTAAGACCGGCGTATCGGGCTTCGGATTAGGTTTGAACTATGTGTTCAGGGTAGCCGAGGCGCATGGTGGTGAGGTAAGCGTGGAGAGCATTGAAGGAGAATACAGTGAATTTTCCCTTTGTTTGCCGGGAAAAGAAAAGGAGAAATAGATATGATAAAGCTATTGCTGGTGGAAGATGATGCCAATCTTTGTTACATCATTCGTGGTGGATTGGAGGATATGATAGGCGGTTACGAAGTTATTACAGCCTCTAATGGTGAAGAAGGACTGAAAATATGGAAAGAAGAATGCCCCGATGTCATCGTTTCGGATATTGAGATGCCCGTCATGGATGGTTATGAAATGGTACGCCGCATTCGTGAGACAGACGGAAATACGCCTATTGTTTTTACCTCCGGTCGTGTTTCGCCCAAAGATGTGGTGAAAGGATATGAATTGGGTGTAAATAATTATATTAAGAAACCTTTCTTGGCTGAGGAGTTGGATGCCCATATCGGTGCTTTACTGAAAATGAAACAAGGCATAGGGGCAAAGAATGAAAGTGAAGTGTATAAAATAGGAGAGAATTATGTGTTTGACGCCGCTCATGCCGTACTGAAACATACATCGGGCGTGCAGAAAACATTGACGGAGCGTGAAGCAAAACTTCTCCAAATGCTTTGTGAAAAGAAAAATGACGTGGTGAGGCGCGAAGCAATCCTTTCCAAACTATGGGATACGGATGATGATTTCTTTGCATCGCGCAGCTTGGATGTATTCGTTACCCGGCTTCGGAAATTCTTTGCCGATGATGAACGGGTGCAGATAAAGACAGTGAAGGGGGTAGGGTTGTGCTTGGACGATAGAGGCTGAGGAGGTAAATAATACACCGTGAAGTCTATTTATTGACGTTTTTGGGAGAGACTGTGTTAAAACTAAATTAGCTTGTCATTTTGTCATAGAAAACTCGTTGTATGAACAAATGAATGGAATGATTTTTTCGCCTTACCTTTTGTTTATCTATTATGATTGCTTTACAATCTCCATGAGTCCATATTATGCATCAGTACATTGATTATTGGCAGACGAGATCCCTTGGAATATTCTTTCAATTCTTTCAGCCCCTCGGCAAACGCCCGCCTATACATAATTTTGGCTGACGGATTTCCTCCCGGAGACCCGTCAGCCGTTTGTAGAAGTTTCAGCTCTTTATAATTCGAGCTACATTTGTAGAAGTTTTCTTTTTTATATACTTATTCCCCTTCTTCCGCAGGAACTTCCGTTCCATACTGTCCCGGCACGGGGACATAGATGGGGTTGTGATAAGTCGAGATGTTTTTCAATTTCCCTTCCTTTACCAATCGGGATATATAGCGTCCGGCTGTGGCGCGGGTCAGTCCGCACGCCTGTTCAAAGCTGTAGCGGGTCAGTACGGGATTGGTCTTGAAAAACTCCGTCAGTATTTCGTCTATGTCGTTGCCCGTCACTTCGGCTGAGTGGCGTTTATACTTTGAACGCGATGTCTTGACGTGTTTCAAATTCTTTTTCAGATAGCTGTCTGCGCGGAATGTAACTGCTTTGAACTTCACATTGTTGGCGCGTGTCGATTTTGGCGTGCGGGTTTCGGGGCAGGTCAGTGATACGTGGAAGTATCCGATGCCCTCAATGTGTACCCGTTCCCCTTCTTCCAGATGCCTCACCAGTTTCTCGCTCAGCGAGATGAGCGTCGCTTTGATGTCCGCTATGGTCAGGCTGGATCCGGCATGTATTTCGTGTGCCAACTGGTCGGTGCTGACACGCTGAAAATTGACTACGCGGGCGTGATACCTTTTCCTGTTCGTCCCTATCGTGTTGGGCGATTGGTAAAATTCAAATTGTATAGCCATGGCTTTTCTTTTCCTCAGTTACTACTATCCTTTTTCTTCCGGACTATCTTCGGTTTTTCTCCTTTCGAGTTTATCATTTCACTAGATTGATGAGGACGGATCACCTTAGTGATGAGTTCTCATTGCCTAAGTGATGAAATATCATCACTATAGTGAAACGATAAACTTGACGGTGCAAAAATATAAAAAAGAACGGATAAAAAAGAATATTTTCCCTGTTATTTTAGCTTAATCACTTTTCCTCCCCAATGCCTCTCAAACTGTTGTAAAACCGATAATTAGGTATTAACCTTGTAGCAATGAAGAACTAAAAAGAAATTGAACATGATAGAAAAAATGATTGAAGAACTCATGAAATGGTGTAAATCAGTGAAAAAAAGTAATGAACAGCCTGTAGAAGTGCAAAATGAGGAAATAACTACTTGTAAATCAGAAGATAAACCTAAGAAGTCGGTGCCCTATACAGCTACGGATATCTTCAATTATTTGCAGAAACGATATCCGGCTGCCATGCGCGGGGGCTCCTATCCGTTTGGGGCGCATGCTGGCTCATAGCCGTCAAGCTAAGGAAAACATTGTTAATTCATTGCGCAGCCTCCCCCTTTTAAAGGGGGATTTAAGGGGGATGTTCTCCTTTGTACGGTTGCTTTTTGTGGTAGGGTACATCATCATCCCATAGAGAACATCCCCCTTGCCCCCTTTAAAAGGGGGAAGCTGCGCGATGTTTTAACACGATGAAACTTAGCTTGACGGCTATGGCATGCTAGCTTCCCTGGGGTGAAGCGGGTACATACCGAGTATTGTAATGTGTATCGGTTGGTGATGCTGAAGGATTCTTCTTTGGACTGAAATGTTTTTCGGGTGTGATCTTTCAGCCGGAATGCCTTTCTGCAAAAGGCTTGTGGAAAGGCTGAAACTTTTGAAGGAGTTTCTAAAGGGGAAGAAGGAGAGGCGATTTTGGTTCATTGGTCAGAACGGCTTGTACCTTTCTTTGAACAATCAGGAAAATCCCTGTTTTGATGAGGATAAGTAGATGTTCCGGTGTTTCACTTTGCAGGAAAACAAATAGAAGAGAATAAATGAAGAAATTATCAGTTTATATCAAAATAATCGTCTTGATAGGATGTTGCTGTAGCCGATGATGAACGGGTGCAGATAAAGATAGTGAAGGGGATAGGTGTGTGCTTGGTCGATAAGGACTGATTCTCTTTTCCTTCCCCGTTTATAACTATCTTATCTTCTTGTCAATCAGATGCTTTTAGAAATTCATAAACGTGTGCATCAATGAAATGCTCATTCTTGAATATGGATTTCTTCATGACTCCCACTTTGGTGAACCCTGCTTTCTCTAGTACTCGCATAGAGGGAAGATTGTGCTCAAAGACGAGTGCAAATACGCGGACTTTATCCGTATGAGCGAAATAGTAGCGGATGGCTTCTTGTAGGGCATCAGTTACAATACCCCGGTTCCAATATTCTTCGCCAAGCACGTATCCTACTTCGGAATTGAAACGCTCTACATCTGTTCCGGGCGTAAAACCAATGTTGCCGACGGTTTTTCCATTCACTTCAATGCAAAAGTCATGAATGCCTTCCTTTTTCCGGATGATGTCGATAAAAGTTTCTGCATGTTCCAGTTTGTAAGGATAGGGTAACCCGTCACGGCAATTATCCCATATTTTTTTATTGTCCAGTTGCTCGGCTAATGACGAGGCATCTTCCGGTTGCCAGGTACGCAAGGTGTACTTGGCTTTTTGTACGACAATGGCGTTGTAACGCCTCATAGGGATGCTGCAAAGCCCATGATAATTTTGTTTCTCTCCAATTACCGCAAACCCCAACTTTTCATATACGGGTATGGCGTAGGTGGAAGAATTTACCGTCATTATTTCTGATGGACAGTCGTTGGTTGCATACTGAAAGAGTGCTTGTCCTATCCCTTTCCTGTGATATTCCGGGCGGATGAAAAACAAGGAAATGTGTTCTCCTTTATTTTTCAGGGCTATGATGCCAATCAGTGCCTTTTCATCAAAACATCCATAAATGGTAAGGGTATCTACCCACTTTTCATCATAAATGGCGCTTTTGAAAACGTCCAGTCCTTCTTCGGTGAAATCATCTTTGCCGGTGGCAGTGAAGACATCAAGGGATAGTTGGATAGCTTGTGGATATTCTTCCTTGGTGAGTGGGCGGATAGGATGAATGATATCATTTTTCATGATTATATTGTTTTGATGGGTTTATACTCTTGGAGAAAAAGGCTTTTGAAACGGAGCAGGAGGCAAATAACATACCGTGAAATCTCTCATTACACACTGCGATAATTTATTTCCTCGGTGTTTTATTCTATGTTCTATTTATTGATATTTTGGGGGAGGATATATACTTAATATATACTCCTCCCAAATTTTTGTTTTTTATTTGACGTGATAAAATAGGGGCTTGTTATTCTTCCTCGTCTTTAAACCAGGAAGCATACATCAGATAACCATTGGCAATCTTTTGATTGAGTTCCTTGCTTTGCGCTTCGGGAATCTTTTTGATGAACTTGGCGGGGACTCCTGCCCACAGGCTGCCCGGTTCTATGATGGTATTGCTCAACACCAAGGCTCCGGCAGCTACAATAGCTCCTTCGCCTACTACCGCATGGTCTAAGACCGTAGATCCCATACCAATGAGGGCGCCGTCCTTGATGGTTGCTCCATGTATGGTTACGTTGTGCCCTACTGAAACGTCATTGCCTATCTCTACAACTGATTTCTGATACAAAGTGTGCAATACGCTACCGTCCTGAATATTCACGCGGTCGCCTATGCGGATGGAGTTTACATCGCCACGCAGCACTGCATTGAACCAAATGCTGCAATCTTTTCCAATCACTACATCGCCTATGATGGTGGCATTATCTGCCAAATAACAATTTTCTCCTATTTCGGGCGTAAAGCCTCTTACGGATTTTATAAGTGCCATAAAATTAATATCTATCGTTTTAAGGGTGAAGTTGCTTCTTTTAACCAATCACATTCTTCTTTGTTCAATCTGGGGCTTAGGCGCTTGTACACCATTTCGTGGTATTCATTGAACCAGTTTATTTCTTCGTCGCTCAGCATCTCTGTGCGGATTGCTTCTTTGTCAATGGGGCAGAGGGTGAGAGGCTCGAATTTATAATAAGTGCCAAACTCCGTTTCTTGTGCCGGGACTATCAACATGGTGTTTTCCGTGCGGATGCCGTGGCGGCCGGCTTTGTAGATGCCCGGTTCATTGGTTACGGTCATTCCCGGAACAAGGACAGCCGGCATATGGTTCATACGGAACTGGTGAGGTCCCTCGTGTACATTGAGGAAGCAGCCTACTCCGTGTCCTGTGCCGTGCAGGTAATTTATTCCGGCTTTCCACATGGGGAGGCGGGCAAGGACATCCAGTTGGGTGCCGCAGGTTCCATGGGGGAATTGCGCCATAGAGAGTTGGATGAACCCTTTCAATACAAGGGTGTAGTCTGTTTTTTCTTCTTCGGTAAGTGCTCCCAGCACGATGGTGCGTGTAATGTCCGTGGTGCCGTCCAGGTATTGTGCGCCGCTGTCTAGCAGTAACAGTCCTTCGGGTTTCAAGGGAATATCGGTTTCGGGGCTTGCTTCGTAGTGCACAATGGCTCCATGTGCTTTATATCCGGCAATGGTGTCGAAGCTGATACCTTTAAAATGTTCTTGTTCGGCACGTAGCTCGTACAACTTTTCATCCACACTGATTTCGGTTTCATTTCCTGCGGGAACCGCAGCTTTCAGCCAGCGGAGGAACTTCACCATAGCTACTCCGTCGCGTTCCATGGCGTGGTGGAAACCTTCAATCTCGGTTTTGTTTTTCACTGCCTTCAGTAAGAGTACAGGCGAGGGGAGGATTTCTACCTTGGCGTTGCCCTGTGCGGCTGCATAGATGGCTGCATTAACATTGGGCGATAACCGGAGTTTTCCGTTGTAAGCTCTCAAGTCTTCTTCTATCTGTTGATAAGGCTTGATGGTTATTCCGTTTTCTATCAGGTAATTCTTTGCTTCGGCTGATAATTTGTCTTCTATAATAAATAAGGTGGAGCCTTCGTTGGTGATAAGCAGATAACTGACGAAAACAGGGTTGCAATGTACATCGCTTCCGCGCAGGTTCAGAGTCCACGCCACTTCGTCCAATGCCGAGATCAGTATGCCGGTGCATCCGTTCCCGGTGGTTGCCTCTTGTATTTGTGCTATCTTATTTTTGCAGCCTAAACCTGCGTATTGCTGTTCATGGATAAATACTTCGTCTCGGGGCAACGCAGGTCTGTCTGTCCATAATTCTTTGAACGGATCGGGGGCAAGTACCAGATGCAAGTGCTTCTTTTCCAGATTCTTTTGCAACTCATCGGCTTCCTGGAAGCTGTTTACCCAACCGTCTATTCCTACGTTTTCATCCTCGTGCAGCACAGTGCCCAGCCAGTCTACGATGGAAGGAGTTTCCGGTAGCCTGTCCTTGAATAAAGCGATGCCTGTATCCTCCAGTTGTTCTGCTGCTTGCAAAAAATAACGGGAATCTGTCCATAGCCCGGCTTCATGTAGTGTTACCACAGCCGTTCCTGCCGAACCGGTGAAGCCTGATATCCATTTGCGTGTTTCCCAATGCTGGGGAACATACTCGCCCGAATGCGGATCGGTGCTGGGAATGATGAAAGCGGATAGCCCGTGTTTGCGCATGAAATTACGCAAGGCGGCTATCCTATTTATAATTTCCGATTTCATTTTAAATTGGTTTATAATGGTTTATACTGAATAGCAAAGATACAATTTCTAGATTATTTTAGATAAATATTCGCGGAAAGTTTTGTAAATAAAGAAAGTATGTGTAATTTTGCGCCGCAATTTGACTATTGAAAAATTTAATAACAACATATTTAATAAGTAAAAACAATGATTGTAGTACCAGTAAAAGAAGGCGAAAACATTGAAAAAGCGCTGAAAAAATTCAAGAGAAAATTTGAAAAAACAGGTGTTGTAAAAGAATTAAGAGCTAGACAACAGTTCGACAAACCGTCTGTTATCAACAGACTGAAGAGAGAACGTGCTGTCTATGTACAGAAACTTCAGCAAGTAGAAGAATAATTAAATTCTTCCACATTCTTTGAATTATTGAATTCTTTTTCATATATTCGTTGCTGAATTGATAAGCGACGTATCTTATGATAACAGACTCTTTTTTGGATTACCTTCGGCATGAGAGAAACTATTCTGAGAGAACGATAGTTAGCTATGGAATAGATCTTGCAAAGTTTGAAGAATACTTTAAAGGGGTGGATGAGAATGTCGATTTTACAACGGTAGATGCGGATCTTGTTCGTGCATGGGTGATGAGCCTGATGGAGCAAGGTTATACTTCTACTTCTGTGAATCGGAAACTGAGTTCTTTACGGTCATTTTATCGTTTCCTTTTAAAGAAAGGTATAGTGCAGGCTGATCCGATGCTGAAAGTCGTCGGGCCTAAGAATAAAAAGCCTTTGCCTATGTTCTTGAAAGAAAGTGAAATAAACCGATTGCTGGATGAAGTACCTTTTAAAGAGGACTTTACCGGATGTCGGGATAAGATGATACTCGAAATGTTTTATGCCACGGGTATGCGACTTTCGGAATTGATCGGACTGAATGATGTGGATGTCGATTTTTCAGCTTCCTTGATTAAAGTAACGGGAAAGAGGAATAAGCAACGGCTGATCCCTTTTGGGGAGGAGTTGCGGCAAGCAATGCTTGCTTATCTTAAAATGAGAAACGAAGCAGTGCCTGAAAGAGTGGAGGCTTTTTTTGTTCTTCAGAATGGAAAAAGGCTGTATGCTACAAAGGTATATCATTTAGTGAAACGAAACCTTTCGAAGGTTGTATCGTTAAAGAAAAGAAGTCCGCATGTGTTGAGGCATACTTTTGCTACTTCGATGCTGAATAATCAGGCAGAGTTGGGCGCAGTGAAAGAACTGCTGGGGCATAGTAGTCTTACGACAACGGAAGTCTATACGCATACGACTTTTGAAGAACTTAAAAAAGTTTATGAACAAGCTCATCCAAGAGCGTAAAAAAGGAGGTATTTATGGAAGTTAGAATTCAAGCCATTCATTTCGATGCAACAGAAAAACTTCAGGATTTTATCCAGAAGAAAGCTGCTAAGTTAGAAAAGTATTGTGACGATATAAATAAAGTGGAGGTGTCATTAAAAGTAGTAAAGCCGGAAACTGCGATGAATAAGGAGGCTAGTATGAAGGTGTTGGTGCCGAATGGCGAGTTCTTTGCAGAGAAGGTGAGTGATACGTTTGAGGAGTCAATTGATGTATGCGTTGATGCACTATCTAAACAATTGGCAAAATATAAAGAAAAACTGCGCGGTAAATAAAAAAAGTCGCTGAAAGTTTTTGAGATTTAAAATAAATATCTAACTTTGCAGCCGCTTAACCCTCCGAGGCGGAAGGGTTGCAAAGTTAGAAATAACAAGCCTCTTTAGCTCAGTTGGCCAGAGCACGTGATTTGTAATCTCGGGGTCGTTGGTTCGAATCCGACAAGAGGCTCAAGAAAAGAATGCTGAAAAGCTATTGTTCTTTGAAAATATGTTGGGCAAATACCAGAGTGGCCAAATGGGGCAGACTGTAAATCTGCTGTCTTTCGACTTCGGTGGTTCGAATCCATCTTTGCCCACACTTTGAGACTTGAATGGTCTTTAGTTTTTGCGGAAGTAGCTCAGTTGATAGAGCATTAGCCTTCCAAGCTGAGGGTCGCGGGTTTGAGCCCCGTCTTCCGCTCTTTTTTTTCTTGCTGTTATAGCTCAGCGGTAGAGCACTTCCTTGGTAAGGAAGAGGTCCCGGGTTCAAGTCCCGGTAACAGCTCATAAAGATGTAAATGCTGATTATTAATCAAATAAATAACAAGTAAAGCTATGGCTAAAGAGAAATTTGAACGTTCGAAACCGCACGTTAACATTGGTACCATCGGTCACGTTGACCACGGTAAAACCACTTTGACTGCTGCTATCACTACTGTGTTGGCTAAAAAAGGTCTTTCAGAATTGCGTTCTTTCGATTCAATCGACAACGCTCCTGAAGAAAAAGAAAGAGGTATTACTATCAATACTTCTCACGTAGAATATCAAACAGCTAATCGTCACTATGCTCACGTTGACTGTCCGGGTCACGCCGACTATGTAAAGAACATGGTTACTGGTGCTGCTCAGATGGATGGTGCTATCATCGTTTGTGCTGCAACTGACGGTCCGATGCCTCAGACTCGTGAACACATCCTGTTGGCTCGTCAGGTAAACGTTCCTAAGTTGGTCGTTTTCTTGAACAAGTGCGATATGGTTGACGATGAAGAAATGTTGGAATTGGTAGAAATGGAAATGCGTGAATTGCTTTCATTCTATGATTTCGATGGCGATAATACTCCTATCATCCGCGGTTCTGCACTGGGTGCTTTGAACGGTGTTGCTGAATGGGAAGATAAAGTTATGGAATTGATGGATGCAGTTGATACTTGGATTCCATTGCCTCCGCGTGATATCGATAAACCTTTCTTGATGCCTGTTGAAGACGTGTTCTCTATCACTGGTCGTGGTACTGTAGCTACAGGTCGTATCGAATCTGGTATCATCCATGTAGGTGATGAAATCGAAATCCTTGGTTTGGGTGAAGACAAGAAATCAGTTGTAACTGGTGTTGAAATGTTCCGCAAACTGTTGGATCAAGGTGAAGCTGGTGATAACGTAGGTTTGTTGCTGCGTGGTATCGACAAGAACGAAATCAAACGTGGTATGATCCTTTGTAAGCCGGGTCAGGTTAAAGCTCACTCTAAGTTCAAAGCTGAGGTTTATATCTTGAAGAAAGAAGAAGGTGGTCGTCACACTCCGTTCCACAACAAATACCGTCCTCAGTTCTACTTGCGTACTATGGACTGTACAGGTGAAATCACTTTGCCGGAAGGAACTGAAATGGTAATGCCTGGTGATAACGTAACTATCACAGTTGAGTTGATCTACCCGGTTGCATTGAACGTAGGTTTGCGTTTCGCTATCCGCGAAGGTGGACGTACAGTAGGTGCTGGTCAGATTACAGAACTTCTTGACTAATACACTAGAATAAAATAATATGATCAGTTCTCGGTCAAAAGCCGGGAACTGATTTTTACGGGAGTAGCTCAGTTGGTAGAGCACCGGTCTCCAAAACCGGGTGTCGGGAGTTCGAGCCTCTCCTCCCGTGCTAAACTTGAAAGAATATGTTTCAGAAAGTAGCAAATTATTGTAAAGAATCTTATGACGAATTAGTCCATAAAGTATCATGGCCGACTCGTAAAGAACTTTCTAATAGCGCAGTGGTTGTTTTATATGCTTCCCTACTCATTGCGCTAGTCGTTTTTCTTATGGATTCAGTCTTCCAGTTTGTAATGGAGGATATTATCTATCCGCACTAATTAAATGAGTAAAATGTCTGAGATTGAAAAGAAGTGGTACGTACTACGTGCCGTCAGTGGAAAAGAAAGCAAGGTTAAGGAATATCTTGATGCTGACATCAAGAACAGTGACCTTAGCGAGTATGTATCTCAGGTATTGATTCCTACCGAAAAAGTGTATCAGGTTCGCAATGGTAAAAAGATTGTGAAGGAAAGAAGTTATCTTCCTGGATACGTTTTGGTTGAAGCTGCTCTGGTCGGTGAAGTTGCTCATCATTTGAGAAACACGCCGAATGTGATTGGCTTCTTGGGAGGTTCCGAAAATCCGGTTCCTCTGAGACAATCGGAAGTGAGTCGCATACTTGGTACGGTGGATGAACTCCAGGAAGGTGGTCAGGAACTTGAAGTTCCTTATACTGTAGGAGAAACAGTGAAAGTTACCGAAGGACCGTTCAGCGGATTCAGTGGTCTCATTGAAGAAGTGAACAGTGAAAAACGGAAACTGAAGGTTATGGTTAAGATCTTCGGGCGTAAAACCCCGCTGGAGCTTGGCTTTATGGATGTCGAGAAAGAATAGTGCATTTGTTACGTGCATTGTCTTTCGCTATAATTAATATATAAAAATTAGAAACAAAATGGCTAAAGAAGTTGCTGGACTAATCAAATTACAGATTAAAGGAGGCGCTGCAAATCCATCACCTCCCGTTGGACCTGCTTTGGGTTCTAAGGGTATTAACATCATGGAGTTTTGCAAGCAATTCAATGCCAGAACCCAGGACAAAGCAGGTAAAATTTTACCTGTAATCATTACCTACTACGCAGATAAGTCTTTTGATTTTGTTATCAAGACTCCTCCCGTAGCTATTCAATTGCTTGAATTGGCTAAGATTAAGAGTGGTTCTGCTGAGCCTAACCGTAAGAAGGTTGCCGAAATTACTTGGGAACAAGTTCGTACGATTGCTCAAGACAAGATGGTTGACTTGAACTGCTTTACTATCGAGTCTGCTATGACTATGGTAGCAGGTACAGCTAGAAGTATGGGTATCGCTGTAAAAGGGGAATTCCCGGGTAATAACTAATAAACTTCAATTATAATGGGTAAACTGACAAAAAATCAAAAGTTGGCTGCAGAAAAAATTGAAGCAGGGAAAGCATACTCACTGAAAGAAGCTGCACAGTTGGTAAAGGAAATCACTTTTACTAAGTTTGATGCTTCATTAGATATTGACGTACGTTTAGGTGTAGACCCTCGTAAAGCTAACCAAATGGTTCGTGGCGTGGTTTCACTGCCTCACGGAACAGGTAAGCAGGTACGTGTTTTGGTACTGTGTACACCTGATGCTGAAGCTGCTGCAAAAGAAGCTGGTGCTGACTATGTTGGTCTTGATGAATATATTGAAAAGATCAAAGGTGGATGGACTGATATTGATGTGATCATCACAATGCCATCTATCATGGGTAAGATCGGTGCTCTCGGTCGTGTACTTGGTCCTCGTGGATTGATGCCGAACCCTAAGAGCGGTACTGTAACTATGGATGTAGCTAAGGCTGTTAAGGAAGTTAAGCAAGGTAAGATTGACTTTAAGGTTGACAAGAGCGGTATCGTTCATACTTCAATCGGCAAGGTTTCTTTCACTGCTGATCAGATCCGTGATAACGCGAAAGAATTTATCGCTACTATCATCAAATTGAAACCTACTGCAGCTAAAGGTACCTATATAAAGAGTATTTATCTTTCAAGTACTATGAGTAAGGGTGTCAAGATTGATCCCAAAACTGTAGAAGAAAACTAATAAAGGAGGAATCATGAGAAAGGAAGATAAAGGCGTTATTATTGGTCAGTTAGCTGAAACCGTAAAGCAATATGGACATTTCTACTTGGTTGATACAACTGCTATGGACGCAGCTGCTACAAGTGACCTGAGAAGAAAATGTTTCAAGGCTGGTGTTAAGCTGGTAGTTGTGAAGAATACTTTGCTTCACAAGGCTCTGATGAGCATAGAAGATGTTGATTTCTCTCCGTTGTTTGATTCTTTGAAGGGTACAACTTCAGTAATGTTTAGCGAAGTAGCTAACGTTCCTGCTAAGTTGCTGAAAGAATACAAAGATGGAGTTCCTACACTGAAAGCTGCTTATGCAGAAGAAAGTTTCTATGTAGGTGCTGATCAACTGGATGCTCTTTACAACATCAAGAGTAAGAATGAAGTTATTGCTGATATCATTGCATTGCTGCAATCACCGGCGAAGAATGTTATTTCTGCTCTTCAATCAGGTGGTAACACCATTCATGGAGTTCTTAAAACTCTGGGCGAACGTGCCGAATAATCAATTTTATAATCAATTAGTAACAAACAATTAAAATCATACAAAAATGGCAGATTTGAAAGCTTTTGCAGAACAATTAGTTAACTTGACAGTAAAAGAAGTTAATGAACTTGCAACTATCCTTAAAGAAGAATACGGTATTGAACCTGCTGCTGCAGCTGTAGCTGTTGCTGCTGGTCCTGCTGCAGGTGGTGCAGCTGCTGCTGAAGAAAAAACATCTTTCGATGTAGTTTTGAAGAGCGCTGGTGCTGCTAAATTGCAGGTTGTTAAAGCCGTTAAAGAAGCATGTGGTCTTGGCTTGAAAGAAGCAAAAGACATGGTAGACGGTGCTCCTAGCACAGTAAAAGAAGGCTTGGCTAAAGACGAAGCTGAATCACTGAAGAAAACTTTGGAAGAAGCTGGAGCTGAAGTTGAGCTTAAATAATATTAACCTGAGTATCAGGTAATATGGTTAGGAATCCTCGGGAAGAGGATTCTTAACCTTTTTGTGTCTATATTATTATTAAGTTCTACAAAATATTAACAGATGTCTTCAAATACTGAAAATCAAAGAGTTAATTTTGCTTCCATCAAGAATCCGATGAAGTATCCGGATTTCTTGGAAGTGCAATTGAAGTCATTCCAAGACTTTTTACAGTTAGATACCCCGCCCGAAAAACGTAAGAATGACGGGTTGTACAAGGTATTTGCTGAAAACTTCCCTATCGCTGACACTCGTAATAACTTCGTCCTTGAGTTCTTGGACTATTACATTGATCCGCCTCACTATTCAATAGACGAGTGTCTGGAACGTGGCCTCACATACAGCGTGCCTTTGAAGGCTAAATTAAAGCTGTACTGTACAGATCCTGATCACGAAGATTTCGATACTGTAATTCAGGATGTATATTTGGGTCCTATCCCCTATATGACTCCGAAAGGAACTTTTGTTATCAATGGTGCTGAGCGTGTTGTAGTATCTCAGTTGCACCGTTCTCCGGGTGTATTCTTCGGACAGAGCGTGCATGCTAACGGTACTAAGTTATACTCTGCCCGTATCATTCCGTTCAAGGGTTCATGGATCGAATTCGCAACAGACATCAACAATGTGATGTATGCGTATATCGACCGTAAAAAGAAATTGCCTGTTACTACTCTGTTGAGAGCAGTAGGCTTTGAAAATGATAAAGATATTCTCGAAATCTTTAATTTGGCTGAAGACGTTAAAGTTAATAAGACTAACTTGAAGAAAGTCGTTGGCAGAAAACTCGCTGCACGTGTGTTGAAGACATGGACAGAAGATTTCGTAGATGAAGACACCGGTGAAGTTGTTTCTATTGAACGTAATGAGGTTATCATCGATCGTGAAACTGTGATTGAAGCAGATCATATTGATGAAATTATAGACTCAGGCGTTCAGAATATCCTTGTTCATAAGGAAGAATCTAATTCATCTGATTACTCTATTATATTTAATACCCTTCAGAAAGACCCGAGTAACTCTGAAAAAGAAGCTGTTCTTTACATCTATCGCCAGTTGCGTAATGCTGATCCGGCTGATGATGCAAGTGCTCGTGAGGTTATTAATAACCTGTTCTTCTCTGAAAAAAGATATGACCTTGGTGAAGTAGGCCGTTACAGAATCAACAAGAAATTGGGTCTGACTACGGATATGGATGTTAAGGTATTGACAAAACAAGATATTATTGAAATCATCAAATATCTGATTGAGTTGATTAACTCTAAAGCAGATGTCGATGATATTGACCACTTGAGTAACCGTCGTGTACGTACGGTAGGTGAGCAGTTGTCTAATCAGTTTGCAATTGGTTTGGCACGTATGTCTCGTACTATCCGTGAACGTATGAATGTTCGTGATAATGAAGTGTTTACTCCGATTGATTTGATTAATGCGAAGACTATTTCTTCTGTTATCAACTCATTCTTCGGTACTAACGCTTTGTCACAGTTCATGGACCAGACGAACCCGTTGGCCGAGATCACTCACAAGCGCCGTTTGTCAGCGTTAGGTCCTGGTGGTCTGTCTCGTGAACGTGCTGGTTTTGAGGTTCGTGACGTACACTATACTCACTATGGTCGTTTGTGTCCGATTGAAACTCCTGAAGGTCCGAACATCGGTTTGATTTCTTCTTTATGTGTATATGCTAAGATTAATGAGCTTGGTTTTATTGCGACTCCTTATCGTAAGGTAGCTGATGCTAAAGTAGATATCTCTCCTGAAGGTATCGAATACTTAACTGCTGAAGAAGAAGAAGATAAGATTATTGCACAGGGTAATGCTCCGTTGGATGACGAAGGTAAATTCGTCCGCGAAAAAGTAAAGGCCCGTCGTGATGCTGATTATCCGGTAGTTACTCCTGACCAGATTGAGTTGATGGATGTATCTCCTCAGCAGATTGCTTCTATCGCTGCTTCTTTGATTCCGTTCTTGGAACATGACGATGCTAACCGTGCATTGATGGGATCAAACATGATGCGCCAGGCAGTTCCTTTGTTGCGTACAGAGGCTCCTATCGTGGGTACCGGCATTGAAAAGCAGTTGGTTGAAGACTCTCGTACTCAGATTGCGGCAGAGGGTGATGGCGTGGTAGAATATGTAGATGCAACTACAATCCGCATCCTGTATGACAGAACTGACGATGAAGAATTTGTAAGCTTCGAACCTGCTTTGAAGGAATACAGAATTCCGAAGTTCCGCAAGACTAACCAGAGCATGACTATTGACCTTCGTCCGACTTGTGATAAGGGTCAGCGTGTGAAGAAAGGCGATATCCTGACTGAAGGTTACTCAACTGCCGGTGGAGAGTTGGCGCTGGGTAAGAACTTGTTGGTAGCTTATATGCCTTGGAAGGGTTATAACTACGAGGATGCTATCGTATTGAATGAACGCGTGGTACGTGAAGACTTGTTGACCTCTGTACACGTAGATGAATATATTTTGGAAGTCCGCGAAACAAAACGCGGTATGGAAGAATTGACTTCTGATATTCCTAACGTAAGTGAAGAAGCTACTAAGGATTTGGATGAAAATGGTATTGTACGTGTTGGTGCTCGCATCGAACCGGGTGATATCCTGATTGGTAAGATTACTCCGAAAGGTGAATCTGATCCTTCTCCTGAAGAAAAACTGCTTCGCGCTATCTTTGGTGACAAGGCCGGCGATGTGAAGGATGCTTCATTGAAAGCTTCTCCGTCTCTGCGTGGTGTTGTTATTGACAAGAAGTTATTCTCTCGCGTTATCAAGAGCAGAAGTGAAAAGAATGCCGACAAGGCTATCTTGCCGAAACTGAATGACGAATTCGAAGAAAAGGCAGCTAGACTGAAAGATGTTCTGATTGATAAGTTGTTGGTATTGACGAATGGCAAGGTATCTCAGGGTGTGAAAGATTACTTGGGTACAGAAGTTATCGCTAAGGGTGCTAAGTTTACAAAACGCGATCTGGAATCATTGGATTATACCATTATCCAGTTGAGCAAGTGGACTGCTGATGCACACAAGAACGATATGATTCGTGACTTGGTAATGAATTACCTGAAGAAATATAAAGAACTGGATGCTGAATTGAAACGTAAGAAGTTTGCTATCACTATCGGTGATGAACTTCCTGCTGGTATCATTCAGATGGCTAAGGTTTATATTGCTAAGAAGCGTAAGATTGGTGTTGGTGATAAGATGGCAGGTCGTCACGGTAACAAGGGTATTGTTTCTCGTGTGGTTCGTCAGGAAGATATGCCGTTCTTGGCAGATGGTACTCCGGTAGATATCGTATTGAATCCGTTGGGTGTGCCTTCTCGTATGAACATCGGTCAGATTTTTGAAGCCGTACTAGGTCGTGCCGGAAAAGAACTGGGTGTGAAGTTTGCTACTCCTATCTTTGATGGTGCTTCTATGGATGATTTGAATACATGGACAGATAAAGCCGGATTGCCTCGTTACTGTAAGACTTATCTTTGTGATGGTGGTACAGGTGAGAGATTTGACCAGCCTGCAACAGTGGGTGTGACTTATATGTTGAAACTGGGTCACATGGTTGAAGACAAGATGCATGCCCGTTCTATCGGTCCGTACTCACTTATTACTCAGCAGCCGCTTGGTGGTAAGGCACAGTTCGGTGGTCAGCGTTTCGGAGAAATGGAAGTTTGGGCGCTCGAAGCATTCGGCGCAGCACACATCCTGCAGGAAATCCTGACTATTAAGTCTGATGACGTTGTTGGACGTTCTAAGGCTTACGAAGCTATTGTGAAAGGTGAACCTATGCCGACTCCGGGTATTCCCGAATCTCTGAATGTATTGTTACATGAATTGAGAGGTCTCGGCTTGAGTATCAACCTTGAATAATAAAATATAACTCTTTACATTATAAACAAGAAAGTATGGCTTTTAGAAAAGAAACTAAGATAAAGAGTAATTTCTCGAAAATCTCAATTGGCTTGGCTTCACCCGAAGAAATCCTTGAGAATTCGAGCGGTGAGGTGTTGAAGCCTGAAACTATCAACTACCGTACTTATAAACCGGAGCGCGATGGTTTGTTCTGTGAACGTATCTTCGGTCCGGTAAAAGACTACGAATGTCATTGCGGTAAGTACAAACGTATCCGTTATAAAGGTATCGTGTGCGACCGATGCGGTGTTGAAGTTACAGAAAAGAAGGTTCGTCGTGAACGTATGGGACATATCCAGTTGGTAGTGCCTGTTGCACATATCTGGTATTTCCGTTCATTGCCGAACAAAATCGGTTATTTGTTGGGCTTGCCTACAAAGAAACTGGATGCTATTGTATATTATGAACGCTATGTGGTTGTTCAGCCGGGTGTGAAGGCTGAAGACGGCATCAGCAAATTTGATTTGCTTTCAGAAGAAGAATATTTGGATATTCTGGAAACCCTTCCGAAAGACAATCAATATCTGGAAGATACAGACCCGAATAAGTTTATTGCCAAGATGGGTGCTGAAGCTATTTATGATTTGCTTTCAACACTGGATTTGGATGCTTTGTCATACGAATTGCGTCACAAGGCAAGCAATGACTCTTCACAGCAACGTAAGAATGAGGCTTTGAAGCGTTTGCAGGTTGTTGAATCGTTCCGTGCATCACGTGGACGTAACAAACCTGAATGGATGATTGTACGTATCGTACCGGTTATCCCGCCTGAACTTCGTCCGTTGGTTCCGTTGGATGGTGGCCGTTTTGCTACTTCCGACTTGAATGATTTGTATCGTCGTGTGATTATCCGTAACAACCGTCTGAAAAGACTGATTGAAATCAAGGCTCCCGAAGTAATCTTGCGTAATGAAAAACGTATGTTACAGGAAGCTGTCGATTCATTGTTCGATAATTCACGTAAGTCAAGTGCAGTGAAGACGGATGCTAACCGTCCGTTGAAATCACTGTCTGACAGTTTGAAAGGTAAGCAAGGACGTTTCCGTCAGAACTTGTTGGGTAAGCGTGTTGACTACTCAGCCCGTTCGGTAATCGTCGTTGGTCCTGAATTGAAGATGGGTGAATGCGGTATTCCTAAATTGATGGCTGCTGAACTTTACAAACCGTTTATTATCCGTAAGTTGATTGAACGCGGTATTGTAAAGACAGTGAAATCTGCTAAGAAGATTGTAGATCGCAAGGAAGCTGTTATTTGGGATATTCTGGAACATGTAATGAAGGGGCACCCGGTATTGTTGAACCGTGCGCCGACTCTGCACCGTTTGGGTATCCAAGCATTCCAGCCGCACATGATTGAAGGTAAAGCTATTCAGTTACACCCATTGGCATGTACTGCGTTCAACGCCGACTTCGATGGTGACCAGATGGCTGTTCACTTGCCTTTGAGTAATGAAGCTGTTTTGGAAGCACAAATGTTGATGCTTCAAGCACATAATATTTTGAACCCTGCCAATGGTGCTCCTATCACTGTGCCTGCACAGGATATGGTACTTGGTTTGTACTATATTACTAAACTGAGAAAAGGCGCTAAGGGTGAAGGTTTGACATTCTACGGACCGGAAGAAGCATTAATTGCTTACAATGAAGGTAAAGTAGATATCCATGCGATCATTAGCGTAGTAGTGAAAGACTTGGACAAGGATGGTAACATTGTAGATGTAATGATGAAGGAAACCTCTGTAGGCCGTGTGATTGTAAACGAAATCGTTCCGGCAGAAGTAGGTTACCTGAATACCATTATCTCTAAGAAGTCATTGCGTGATATCATTAGTGATGTTATCAAGGCTGTGGGTGTGGCTCGTGCTTGTGAATTCTTGGACGGTATCAAGAACTTAGGTTACTACATGGCGTTTAAGGGTGGTTTGTCATTCAATTTGGGTGATATTATTATTCCGAAGGAAAAAGAGGAACTGGTAAAACGCGGTAATGAGGAAGTGGAACAGATCATGATGAACTATAACATGGGTTTCATTACCGACAATGAACGTTACAACCAGGTTATTGATACATGGACTCACGTAAACAGCGACTTGTCTGATATTCTTTATAAGACTATTAAGAACGATGATCAAGGTTTCAACTCAGTATTTATGATGCTTGATTCCGGTGCCCGTGGTTCTAAGGAACAGATTCGTCAGTTGTCTGGTATGCGTGGTTTGATGGCGAAACCGCAGAAAGCCGGTGCTGAGGGTGCACAGATTATTGAAAACCCGATTCTTTCAAACTTTAAAGAAGGTTTGTCAGTATTGGAGTACTTTATCTCTACCCACGGTGCTCGTAAGGGTTTGGCGGATACCGCATTGAAGACTGCCGATGCCGGATACTTGACTCGTCGTCTTGTGGACGTATCGCATGATGTGATTATTAATGAAGAAGACTGTGGAACACTTCGTGGTCTGGTTTGTACAGCATTGAAGAATAACGATGAAGTTATCGCAACTCTGTATGAACGTATCCTCGGACGTGTTTCTGTACATGATATTGTTCATCCTACTACGGGTAAGCTGATTGTTGCCGGCGGCGAGGAAATTACAGAAGACGTTGCACAGGAAATAGAAGATTCTCCGATTGAAAGCGTTGAAATCCGTTCAGTATTGACTTGTGAATCTAAGAAGGGTGTATGTGCTAAATGTTATGGACGTAACTTGGCATCAAGCCGCATGGTTCAGAGAGGTGAAGCTGTCGGTGTTATCGCTGCCCAGTCTATCGGTGAACCGGGTACTCAGTTGACATTGCGTACATTCCATGCCGGTGGTATTGCGGGTAACATGGCTGCTAATGCAAGTATTGTTGCTAAGAATAATGCACGTTTGGAATTTGAAGAACTTCGTACGGTTGACACTGTTGATGAAACAGGTGAAGCTGTGAAAGTAGTAGTAGGTCGTTTGGCTGAAGTACGCTTTATCGATGTAAACACCGGAATCATCCTGTCAACTCATAACGTACCTTATGGTTCTAAACTGTATGCTGCTGATGGTGAAGTTGTTGAAAAGGGTAAACTGATTGCTAAGTGGGATCCGTTCAATGCTGTTATTATCACGGAAGCTACCGGTAAGATTGAATTTGAAAGTGTGGTTGAAAACGTAACCTATAAGGTAGAATCAGATGAAGCTACTGGTTTGCGTGAAATCATCATTATCGAATCTAAAGATAAGACCAAAGTTCCATCGGCTCACATCGTAACAGAAGATGGAAACTTGATCCGTACTTATAACTTGCCTGTGGGTGGTCACGTGGTGGTTGAAAACGGTCAGTCAGTGAAAGCAGGTGACATTATCGTGAAGATTCCTCGTGCTGTAGGTAAGGCTGGTGATATCACCGGTGGTCTTCCTCGTGTTACTGAGTTGTTTGAGGCTCGTAACCCGTCTAATCCTGCCGTTGTTTCAGAAATTGACGGTGAGATTACAATGGGTAAGATCAAACGTGGTAACCGTGAAATCATTGTAACCTCTAAGACTGGTGAAGTGAAGAAGTACTTAGTAAACTTGTCTAAGCAAATCTTGGTTCAGGAAAACGACTATGTACGTGCCGGAACTCCGTTGTCTGACGGTGCGATTACTCCTGCTGATATCCTTGCCATTAAAGGTCCTACGGCTGTACAGGAATATATCGTAAATGAGGTACAAGACGTTTACCGTCTGCAGGGTGTGAAGATTAATGATAAGCACTTTGAGATTATTGTTCGCCAAATGATGCGTAAAGTTGAAATCGATGAACCGGGTGATACCCGCTTCTTGGAACAACAGGTTGTTGACAAGCAAGAGTTCATGGAGGAAAATGACCGTATTTGGGGTAAGAAAGTCGTTGTTGAAGCTGGAGACTCTCAGAACTTGCAACCGGGTCAGATTGTAACTGCCCGTAAGTTGCGTGATGAGAACAGTATGCTGAAACGCCGTGACTTGAAACCGGTTGAGGTACGTGATGCTATTCCTGCTACATCTACTCAGATTCTGCAAGGTATCACTCGTGCTGCTTTGGGTACTTCAAGCTTCATGTCGGCTGCATCATTCCAGGAAACAACTAAAGTCTTGAATGAAGCTGCTATCAACGGTAAGATTGACAAGTTGGAAGGTATGAAGGAAAATGTGATCTGTGGTCACTTGATTCCTGCCGGTACCGGTCAACGTGAATTTGAAAAGATTATCGTCGGATCGAAAGAAGAGTATGATCGTATTCTTGCTAATCGTAAGAATGTACTTGACTATAGTGAAGTAGAATAATTCTAATATGATACATAAGAATGAGGCTGATTCCTTTGCGGGAGTCAGCCTCGTTTGTTTTCTAATCAATTGTTATTGTTTAACCATATGAATGGTTTTGACAGGGCGTAGGTAGTAACGCGTACTGTTTCCTACATTGCTAATTTGATTGCTTTTTAAATTAAATGATTGTGTTGCGTTACTGCAGAGATAGCGCGGCTTTTCTAAAACTAATCCTGTCCCTCTAACACTTGATAGAATTTTATTGATATTAGATAACTTTTCATTATTGTATTTACTCTTGAGTAATAGTGCTTCTTCTTCAGTGGGTATCCTCCAATTATATATCTCGTCTATATTATATTTCTTTAGAACGGTCTCGACTTCTGTTGTAAATATTTCTTCCCCACCTTTAGCATTAGTTGCATTCTTTATTCCCATCAGCAATACTTCCGCTTCATTTCCTTGCTCATTGGGAGTTACTTCTAGTACAAAACAATTATTCCAAATCGTTTCCTGTTGGGGAATCTCATTAACTGTGAATACATCATTTGAATTTTGATTGTCGTCACCATCATTGTCGCTGCTAGGCTTATCTTCCTCGCTATCCTTTCCAAAGTTAAAGCCTACTGTAATGGGAGCTTCCCATCCTCCAGCTATAATATTCCCTCCTACTATTATTGATTTTGCATAGCTACCTGCTAAAACGTAGGGTTGCTTGGCTTGAATGCTATAATTATAGGTGTATCCATATGTTTCTGTATTTCCACCTTTAGTCATATGGATAGAAATAATTGTTTTCTTTTCACTTCCTGCAAAAGTGTAGAAGGTATCTGTGTCCCATTTCTCGTCAGTTCCTGATCGAGATGATGCTACAACACTATTCTTACCATCTGTATATTCCCCACTAAAAGATAACTGAGAATAAGAAGCTGCTATTTCTACTTCGACATTTGAGAAATCCTTTGGTATATCAGATAGGGTAACTTTTAATTGAGCTACCATATAATTCAAAATAATGTTCGTAGTGTTGGTTTTAGTTGCCCCATCTTTCAAGTCAACATCAGCATTTCCCATCATTAATGGTACTTTTGTTGTATTGCCTTGTTTCATTTTAATGACGTCGGTTAGTGAAGGTTGTTCTGGAAAGTCATATTCTTCTTTGGTAATCCCTGATACAGCTACAATACGGTATTTTCCTTTAGGTAATGCAAGGGAGATAGAGGGAGAATCTTCTGAAGACTCTATAGTTTGTTGACTAACACAACCCCCTTTTGAATTGAATGCATAGATATTGATCGGATATTCCAGTTTGGTTTCATCATCACTACGTGGGATTACGCGAAGTGTAGAAACTGTTTTAGGATCGGCTTCTTCCTCTTCTTCTGCGAAATACTTTGCACAAGAAGTGAATAGGACTGGAAGAAACATAAGTAGTCCTATGATAAATTGTTTTTTCATAAAAATATTATTTTTAAAAATATATTTGTTGCTTATTAGTTGAGCTTATTGAAATAATTAATGGCTTGATCTATTGTTGCTTTTACGGTAAATGAATAGAGTGTTGGAGTAATATATTGATCCTTCTTTGGTATACGAACGCATTATTTAGGTACTCCCCATGTTGCACGTTGAGTACTATTTGTTTTAATTCTTGTTGCATCTTGAATTACTTCTTTTCTAAGGTAGTGTCTTTAAGTTTACGATTAATTTTAGGTGAAGTACGGAAATTCATTCCTTTTACCTGGATGGATTCTGCCCGCGTATCATCTGTTATTTGCACCAGTTTACTCTCGGCTGAAAGAGAGAAAGTACCAAAGTTTGTCAGGCAAACGTTGTAGCCTTCCTTTAATTTTCGTACAATAAAATCTTCTATGAGGGTGATTGATTTTTGTAGTTCAGTAGCTCGTTCCACAGAATTGTGCGATAATTCTTCTATCATATCTTGTGTACTGATGCTGCCTTGGGAAATAATACGGGGATAATGTCCTTTGACTTTGTCTTTTTCCGAATTTAAATTGTCTATTACTTCCTTGAATGTGTATTTTACTCCCATTTTTAGTTGTATGGATTAGCAGTCGTGAATTAATATATGTCGATGAACCAAGTGTCAAACCTACCCTGCTAATTTTTTAATGGGAATAACTAGATAGTACATCCTACAATGTACTTTCAATTCGTTCTACTATCTTTAGCTCTTTTATTTTACTATATAGAAACAGTACATTCTATGACACAAAGGTAAGTTTTCATTTTACTTATTCCAAACAAACAGGGCGTCTTTTTTAGATAAACTTTGTTCTTTGTGTAGAGCCATGCAAGGATTACTGAAAAGATTGAGATGGTTGTGGTGTGATTGAAAATAAATTTCTATATTTGTGCTCCACCAGTGAAAAGGGTGTGGGTAGAACATAAAAATGGAGATATTTACCTATTATAATAATAAAGAATAAAATCATGGAAAACGAAAAGAATAATAATCAGCTTCAGATAGAGCTGAAAGAAGAAGTGGCTCAAGGTACTTATGCAAATCTTGCTATCATTACACATTCCAGTTCGGAATTTATTGTCGATTTTGTGCGTGTAATGCCGGGGTTGCCTAAAGCTGGGGTACAATCCCGCATCGTGCTTACACCGGAGCATGCCAAGCGCTTGATGTATGCTTTGCAGGAAAATGTAGCGAAATACGAAAGGAATTTCGGTCCTATCCGTATGCCCGAAGAAATAAATGGTGGCAACAGCGGACCGGATGGGAAAACCTTCATTCCCCCTATGAGTGGATTCAAAGGAGAGGCATAAGACCTTTTTGTAGTAGAAATAACATAGTAGTCTGTCTTTCAAAAACATTTTTTTGGAGGATAGACTATTTTTATTGGTCAAAAGTGTTGTTTATTAAAATGTTATTCGTAACTTTGCAGCCCAAAATGTATAGTTTTGGAGTTAGTATAGCAAATTAATAAACAATATATAATAATTAAAAATCAAACAAAATGCCTACTATTCAACAATTAGTAAGAAAAGGAAGAGAGGTTTTGGTTGAGAAAAGTAAATCTCCGGCACTGGATTCATGTCCTCAGAGACGTGGTGTTTGTGTTCGTGTGTATACTACAACTCCGAAGAAACCGAATTCAGCAATGCGTAAAGTTGCTCGTGTGCGTCTGACAAACTCTAAGGAAGTGAACTCTTACATTCCGGGAGAAGGACACAACTTGCAGGAACACTCAATCGTATTGGTTCGTGGCGGTCGTGTGAAAGACCTTCCGGGTGTACGTTATCACATTGTTCGTGGTACATTGGATACAGCTGGTGTGGCTGGTCGTACACAAAGACGTTCTAAATACGGCGCTAAGCGTCCGAAGCCAGGACAAGCTCCCGCAGCAAAAGGTAAGAAGTAATTAGCTGAATTCCTTCTTTAGAAAAGAAAAAAAGTATTTTAAATTTAAGTTTTGGTTTGTTGGAATAAGCTATAAGGTTGAGTAAATGCTTCGGAGGAAGCGTTGAAGTAGACGGAAAAAGTGCAGCCCCAAACAAAAACATTATTTTGAGAAAAAATGAGAAAAGCAAAACCAAAAAAACGCGTGATCCTTCCGGATCCGGTATTTAATGATCAAAAGGTTTCTAAGTTTGTAAACCACTTGATGTATGATGGTAAGAAGAATACATCTTATGAAATCTTCTACGCAGCACTGGAAACAGTGAAAACAAAACTTCCTAACGAAGAAAAATCATCTTTGGAAATCTGGAAGAAAGCTTTGGATAATGTAACTCCGCAGATTGAAGTGAAGTCTCGCCGTGTAGGTGGTGCAACTTTCCAAGTTCCTACTGAAATTCGTCCTGATCGTAAAGAGTCAATCTCTATGAAGAATTTGATCCTTTTCGCTCGTAAGCGTGGTGGTAAATCAATGGCTGATAAATTGGCTGCTGAAATTATCGACGCATTCAACGAACAAGGTGGTGCTTACAAACGTAAAGAAGATATGCATCGTATGGCTGAAGCTAACCGTGCATTCGCTCACTTCAGATTCTAATCAAGTAATAATTAAATAAGTAAAGGACGAAAAATGGCTAAAAATGATTTGCATTTGACCCGTAACATCGGTATCATGGCTCACATCGATGCCGGTAAGACAACTACTTCTGAACGTATCTTGTTCTACACTGGATTGACTCACAAAATTGGTGAAGTTCACGATGGTGCAGCTACAATGGACTGGATGGAGCAGGAGCAGGAACGTGGTATCACTATTACATCTGCTGCAACAACTACTCGTTGGAAATATGCAGGCGATACTTATAAGATTAACTTGATTGACACTCCGGGACACGTTGACTTTACTGCTGAAGTAGAACGTTCATTGCGTGTTTTGGATGGAGCTGTTGCTGCTTATTGTGCTGTCGGTGGTGTAGAACCCCAGTCAGAAACAGTATGGCGTCAGGCTGATAAATATAATGTACCTCGTATCGGTTATGTTAATAAAATGGACCGTTCAGGTGCTGACTTCTTTGAAGTAGTGCGTCAGATGAAGGATGTGTTAGGTGCAAATGCTTGCCCTGTAGTAATCCCTATCGGTGCTGAAGAAAGTTTCAAAGGTGTTGTTGACTTGATCAAGATGAAAGCTATCTTGTGGCATGATGAAACTATGGGCGCTGACTATGATGTAGAAGAAATACCTGCAAACTTGGTGGATGAAGCTAACGAATGGAGAGAAAAAATGCTCGAAAAAGTTGCTGAATTCGACGATGCTTTAATGGAAAAATTCTTTGATGATCCTTCTACTATCACCGAAGAAGAAATCTTGCGTGCTTTGCGTGCAGGAACTTTGAAGATGGAAGTTGTTCCTATGTTCTGTGGATCCTCATTCAAGAACAAAGGTGTTCAAACATTGCTTGACTATGTTTGTGCATTCTTGCCTTCTCCTATGGATACTCCGAATATTGTAGGTACAAACCCCAATACTGGTGCAGAAGAAGATCGTAAACCGGATGATGATGAAAAGACATCAGCTTTGGCGTTTAAGATCGCAACTGACCCGTATGTAGGTCGTTTGACTTTCTTCCGCGTTTACTCTGGTAAGGTTGAAGCTGGTTCTTATATCTATAATAGCCGTTCTGGAAAGAAGGAACGTGTGTCACGTTTGTTCCAGATGCATTCAAACAAGCAGAATCCTGTTGAACTGATTGGTGCTGGTGATATTGGTGCTGGTGTAGGTTTCAAAGATATTCGTACTGGTGATACTTTGTGCGATGAAACTGCTCCTATCGTACTGGAATCTATGGAATTCCCTGATCCGGTTATCGGTATTGCAGTTGAGCCTAAAACTCAGAAAGACTTGGATAAGCTGTCTAACGGTTTGGCTAAATTGGCTGAAGAAGACCCTACATTCCGTGTTCATACAGACGAACAGTCTGGTCAGACAGTTATCGAAGGTATGGGTGAGCTTCACTTGGATATCATTATTGACCGTCTGAAACGCGAGTTCAAGGTAGAATGTAATCAAGGTCGTCCTCAGGTTGCTTATAAAGAAGCTATCACTAAGACAGTTGAGCTTCGTGAAGTTTACAAGAAACAGTCTGGTGGTCGTGGTAAGTTTGCTGATATCATCGTAGCAATCGGTCCGGTTGATGAAGACTTCAAGCAAGGTGGTTTGCAGTTTGTTGATGAAGTGAAGGGTGGTAATATTCCTAAAGAATTTATTCCTTCGGTTCAGAAAGGTTTCACTACTGCAATGAAGAATGGTGTATTGGCAGGTTATCCGCTTGATTCACTGAAAGTAGTTTTGAAGGATGGTTCATTCCACCCGGTTGACTCTGACCAGTTATCATTTGAAATCTGTGCAATTCAGGCTTACAAGAATGCTTGCGCTAAGGCAGGTCCTGTATTGATGGAGCCGATTATGAAGCTGGAAGTTGTAACTCCGGAAGAAAACATGGGTGATGTTATTGGTGACTTGAACAAACGCCGTGGTCAGGTAGAAGGTATGGAGTCCAGCCGTTCAGGCGCTCGTATCGTTAAAGCAATGGTACCGTTGGCAGAAATGTTCGGTTATGTAACCGCTTTGCGTACTATCACTTCAGGTCGTGCAACTTCATCTATGACATACGATCACCACTCTCAGGTATCTAGCTCTATCGCTAAGTCTGTACTTGAAGAAGTGAAAGGTCGTGTAGACTTAGTATAATAAGAAAAAAGCAGGGGCTACGGGTTAGCGAATGACTCTTAATCCGATCCCCTTCTTTATATTTAATCATTTTTTAATAAAAAGACAATGAGTCAAAAGATTAGAATTAAACTGAAATCTTACGATCACAACTTGGTAGACAAGTCTGCTGAAAAGATCGTTAAAACAGTGAAGGCTACAGGCGCTATTGTTAGTGGTCCTATTCCATTGCCTACACACAAGCGTATTTTTACAGTGAACCGTTCAACTTTCGTGAATAAGAAGTCACGTGAACAGTTTGAACTCTCTTCTTATAAGAGATTGATCGACATCTATAGCTCAACAGCTAAGACAGTAGATGCTCTGATGAAGTTAGAGTTGCCAAGTGGAGTTGAAGTAGAAATTAAAGTTTAAGAAATTTAAAAATTAACTGAAATGCCAGGATTATTAGGAAAGAAAATCGGAATGACATCCGTTTTCAGTGCTGATGGTAAAAATGTACCATGCACTGTTATCGAAGCTGGTCCTTGTGTAGTTACTCAGATTAAGAGTGTTGAAAAAGACGGTTATGCAGCCGTTCAGGTAGGTTTCCAAGACAAGAAGGAAAAACATACTACCAAGCCTTTGATGGGACACTTTAAGAAAGCTGGTGTAACTCCAAAGAGACACTTGGCCGAGTTCAAGGATTTTGAAACAGAATTGAATTTGGGAGACACTATTACAGTAGAATTATTCAATGATTCAACTTATGTTGATGTGGTTGGTACTTCTAAAGGTAAAGGCTTCCAAGGTGTAGTTAAAAGACATGGATTTGGTGGTGTAGGTCAAACTACTCACGGTCAGCACAACCGCGCTCGTAAACCGGGTTCTATTGGTGCATGTTCTTACCCTGCAAAAGTATTCAAAGGAATGCGCATGGGTGGTCAGATGGGTGGTGACCGCGTTACTACACATAACTTACAGGTATTAAAAGTGATTCCGGAACACAATCTTCTTTTGATTAAAGGTTCGGTACCGGGTTGCAAAGGTTCAATCGTAATAATTGAGAAATAATGGAAGTTAACGTATTAAATATTAAAGGTGAAGACACCGGAAGAAAGGTTACGTTAAACGAATCTATCTTCGGAATTGAACCCAATGACCACGCTATCTATCTGGACGTTAAACAGTTTATGGCTAACCAACGTCAGGGAACTCATAAATCTAAAGAAAGAAGCGAAATCAGCGGTTCTACTCGTAAATTAGGTCGTCAAAAAGGTGGTGGCGGTGCTCGTCGTGGTGATATCAACTCTCCGGTATTGGTGGGTGGTGCTCGCGTGTTTGGTCCCAAACCTCGTGACTACTGGTTTAAGTTGAATAAAAAAGTTAAGACATTGGCTCGTAAGTCAGCTTTGTCTTATAAAGCTCAAGGAAACGCAATCGTTATTGTTGAAGACTTCACTTTTGAAGCTCCGAAGACAAAAGATTTCGTTGCTATGGTAAATAACCTTAAAATTGCTGACAAAAAGTTGCTGCTGGTTTTGCCGGAAGCTAATAAAAACGTATATTTGTCAGCTCGTAACATAGAACGCGCTAATGTAGCAATTGCTTCTGCATTAAATACTTACAAAGTATTGGATGCTGAAACTCTTGTTGTTACAGAAAGCTCGCTCAAGGCTATCGAGAATATCTTATCTTAATTTAAAAAGGAGGCTTAGATAATGGGAATTATTATTAAACCGTTGGTTACTGAGAAAATGACTGCAATTACCGAAAAATTAAACCGTTTCGGTTTCGTTGTACGTCCTGAGGCTAACAAATTGGAAATTAAGAGAGAGATTGAAGCTTTGTATAATGTTACAGTAGTTGATGTGAATACGGTAAGATATTCTGGAAAGAATAAGAGCCGCTACACAAAGTCTGGCATTATCAATGGTCGTACGAATGCTTATAAGAAAGCTGTCGTTACATTGAAAGAAGGCGATACTATTGATTTTTATAGCAATATTTAAAAAAGATGGCAGTACGTAAATTTAAGCCCACAACACCGGGGCAAAGACATAAAATTATTGGTACTTTTGAAGAGATTACTGCATCGGTACCAGAAAAGTCTCTTGTATTTGGAAAGCGTTCATCAGGTGGTCGCAACAACGTTGGTAAAATGACAATGCGCTACATGGGCGGTGGTCACAAGAGAAAATACAGACTTATCGATTTCAAGAGAAATAAAGACGGTGTTCCCGCAGTGGTTAAAACTATCGAATACGATCCGAATCGTTCGGCTCGTATCGCTTTGTTGTTTTATGCTGATGGTGAAAAACGATATATTATTGCTCCTAATGGATTGCAAGTTGGTAGCACATTGATGTCTGGAGCGAATGCAGCGCCTGAGATTGGTAACGCACTTCCGCTTGAAAACATCCCCGTGGGTACTGTAATTCACAATATTGAATTACGTCCGGGTCAAGGTGCAGCTTTTGTAAGATCAGCTGGTAATTTTGCTCAGTTAACTTCAAGAGAAGGTAAGTATTGTGTAATCAAATTGCCTTCAGGTGAGGTGAGACAGATACTTAGTGCTTGTAAGGCTACTATCGGTAGCGTTGGTAACTCAGATCATGGATTGGAAAGCTCTGGTAAGGCAGGTCGCTCTCGTTGGCAAGGCCGTCGTCCTCGCAACCGTGGTGTTGTTATGAACCCTGTTGATCACCCGATGGGTGGTGGTGAAGGACGCGCTTCAGGAGGTCACCCAAGATCACGTACAGGCTTGTATGCTAAGGGCTTGAAGACAAGAGCTCCGAAGAAACAGTCTTCTAAGTATATTATTGAGAGAAGAAAGTAATAACTGATTAATTGAGTAAATTATGAGTCGTTCATTAAAAAAAGGTCCATATATTAACGTAAAACTGGAAAGCAAAGTGCTTGCTATGAATGAAAGCGGCAAGAAGAATGTCGTTAAGACTTGGGCTAGAGCTTCAATGATTTCGCCTGATTTCGTAGGGCATACAATTGCAGTTCATAACGGAAATAAATTTATTCCTGTTTACGTTACAGAAAATATGGTAGGACATAAGTTGGGTGAATTTGCACCTACACGTACATTCCGTGGCCATGCTGGTAACAAGAAAAAATAAGCAGGATCATCTGAAGAAATAATAAAGTAATAAATAATGGGAGCAAGAAAAAAAATATCGGCTGAAAAAAGAAAAGAAGCCCTTAAGACCATGTATTTTGCAAAATTGCAAAATGTTCCTACTTCTCCACGTAAAATGCGTCTCGTGGCTGACATGATTCGTGGTATGGAAGTGAACCGTGCACTAGGTGTCTTGAAGTTTTCTTCTAAAGAGGCTTCTGCAAGAGTGGAAAAACTGTTGCGCTCTGCTATTGCTAACTGGGAACAGAAAAACGAACGTAAGGCAGAAAGTGGCGAATTATTTGTAACAAAGATTTATGTTGATGGTGGTGCAACGCTGAAAAGAATGCGTCCGGCTCCGCAGGGAAGAGGTTACAGAATTCGTAAACGTTCAAATCATGTGACTTTGTTCGTTGATTCTATGAGTACTAATGATAATCAAAATTAAGACTAGATGGGACAGAAAGTTAATCCGATAAGCAACCGTTTAGGAATTATCAGAGGATGGGATTCTAACTGGTACGGTGGCAACGATTATGGTGATGCTTTGTTGGAAGACAGCAAAATCCGTAAATATTTGAATGCCAGACTTGCAAAAGCCAGCGTTTCAAGAATTGTTATTGAACGTACACTGAAATTGGTGACAATCACAGTTTGTACAGCCCGTCCGGGTATTATCATTGGTAAAGGCGGTCAGGAAGTTGACAAGCTGAAAGAAGAGTTGAAGAAGATCACAGACAAAGATATTCAGATCAATATCTTTGAAGTGAAAAGACCTGAGTTAGATGCTGTTATCGTAGCTAACAACATCGCTCGTCAGGTAGAAGGTAAAATTGCCTATCGCCGTGCCATTAAAATGGCTATCGCTAATACAATGCGTATGGGTGCTGAAGGTATCAAAGTGTTGATTTCAGGACGTTTGAATGGCGCAGAAATGGCTCGTTCTGAGATGTATAAAGAAGGAAGAACTCCGTTGCATACTTTCCGTGCAGACATTGACTACTGTCATGCAGAAGCATTGACAAAGGTTGGTTTGCTGGGTATCAAAGTTTGGATTTGTCGTGGTGAAATATATGGCAAGAAAGAATTGGCCCCTAACTTTACTCAGACTAAAGAAAGCGGTCGTGGTGGAAATGGCAACAACAACGGTGGTAAGAACTTCAAAAGAAAGAAAAACAATCGCTAACGGATTTGAATTTTAGGAATTATGTTACAACCGAAAAAGACAAAATTCAGAAGACAGCAGAAAGGCAGTCAGAAAGGAAATGCTCAAAGAGGAAACCAATTGGCTTTCGGCTCATTTGGTATCAAATCTTTAGAGACTAAATGGATTACAGGTAGACAAATTGAAGCTGCACGTATTGCGGTAACAAGATATATGCAACGTCAAGGACAGATTTGGATCCGTATTTTCCCGGATAAACCTATCACTCGTAAGCCTGCTGATGTGCGTATGGGTAAAGGTAAGGGTGCTCCAGAAGGCTTCGTGGCTCCGGTTACTCCGGGTCGTATTATTATCGAGGCAGAAGGTGTTCCTTTTGAAGTAGCTAAAGAAGCTCTGCGCCTTGCTGCACAGAAACTTCCTGTTACTACCAAGTTTATAGTTAGACGTGATTACGATGCTCAAAATCAAAATGCTTAATTTATTATGAAGATTGCAGAAATTAGAGAAATAGCTACCAATGAATTGGCAGAAAGAATTGAAGCTGAAGTAGCCAATTACAATCAGATGGTGTTAAATCATTCTATCTCTCCGCTGGATAATCCTGCACAGGTTAAGCAATTGCGCAGAACAATTGCGCGCATGAAAGCAGAGTTGCGTCAGAGAGAACTTAATAAATAATAATGGTCCTCATGGAAGCTAGAAATTTAAGAAAAGAAAGAACGGGTGTTGTAGTAAGCAATAAAATGGATAAGACCATTACTGTTGCTGCTAAGTTTAAAGAAAAACACCCTATTTATGGTAAATTCGTGTCTAAGACAAAGAAATACCATGCTCATGATGAAAAGAATGAATGTAATGTAGGTGATACAGTACACATCATGGAAACTCGTCCTTTGAGCAAAACTAAGAGATGGAGATTAGTTGAAATAATTGAAAGAGCTAAGTAATTATGATACAAGTAGAATCCAGACTTACAGTGTGTGACAACAGTGGCGCTAAAGAAGCTCTTTGTATCCGCGTTTTGGGCGGAACAAGGAGACGTTACGCCTCTGTAGGGGATGTCATTGTAGTTTCTATCAAGAGTGTGATCCCCTCTAGTGATGTTAAAAAAGGTGCAGTATCAAAGGCTTTAATTGTACGTACAAAGAAAGAAATCCGTCGTGCTGATGGTTCTTATATTCGTTTTGATGATAACGCTTGCGTATTGTTGAACAATGCAGGTGAAATTAGAGGAAGTCGTATTTTTGGCCCTGTTGCAAGAGAGTTGCGTGCTGCAAACATGAAAGTGGTATCACTTGCACCTGAAGTACTTTAATTTTGTAAAAGATTTAAGTAATGAGTAAATTACATATTAAAAAAGGCGATACAGTTTACGTAAACTCTGGAGAAGATAAGGGTAAAACTGGCCGCGTGCTGAAAGTTCTTGTTAAAGAAGGACGCGCACTTGTAGAAGGTATCAATATGGTATCTAAGAGTACCAAACCTAATGCAAAGAATCCTCAGGGTGGTATCGTAAAGCAGGAAGCTGCTATACATATCTCTAACTTGAATGTGGTTGATCCTAAGACAGGCAAACCGACACGTGTGGGAAGAAGAGAAAGTTCTGATGGAAGAACATTTGTTCGTTATGCTAAAAAATCGGGAGAGGAGATTAAATAATGAGTAATACTGCTAGCCTTAAGAAAGAATATGCAGAGCGCATTGCGCCTGCATTGAAGAATCAGTTCCAGTATTCTTCAACAATGCAGATCCCCGTACTTAAGAAGATTGTTATCAATCAAGGTTTGGGTATGGCCGTTGCTGACAAGAAGATTATTGAAGTTGCTATTAATGAGTTAACAGCAATTACTGGTCAGAAAGCTGTTGCAACAGTTTCACGCAAAGATATCGCTAACTTTAAGTTGCGTAAGAAAATGCCGATTGGTGTAATGGTAACTTTGCGTCGTGAAAGAATGTATGAGTTCCTGGAAAAACTTGTTCGCGTTGCTTTGCCGCGTATCCGTGACTTCAAGGGTATCGAAAGTAAGTTCGATGGAAGAGGTAACTATACATTGGGTATTCAGGAACAAATCATTTTCCCTGAAATAAATATCGATAGTATTACTAAAATTCTCGGAATGAATATTACCTTTGTAACTTCTGCTCCGACAGATGAAGAAGGTTTTGCTTTGTTAAAGGAATTTGGTTTACCGTTTAAAAACTCAAAAAAAGATTAATATATTATGGCAAAAGAATCAATGAAGGCTCGTGAAGTAAAGAGAGCCAAACTTGTAGCCAAATATGCTGAAAGACGTGCTGCGTTGAAGAAGATTGTTAACTCTGGTGATCCTGCTGAAGCTTTTGAAGCTGCTCAGAAATTACAGGGACTTCCTAAGAATTCCAATCCGATTCGTATGCATAACCGTTGTAAATTGACCGGTCGTCCTAAAGGTTATATTCGTCAGTTCGGAATTTCAAGAATTCAGTTCCGCGAAATGGCTTCTAACGGTTTGATCCCGGGCGTTAAAAAAGCAAGCTGGTAATTCTTTTTATTTTTAAATATTGTCAGGGTAGTCCTGATTAATTTAATTAATTATTATATGACAGATCCAATCGCAGATTATCTCACCAGATTGAGAAATGCAATTAGTGCAAAGCACAGAGTAGTAGAAGTGCCTGCCTCAAATTTGAAAAAGGAAATCACTAAGATCCTTTTCGACAAAGGCTACATTCTGAACTACAAGTTTGTAGAAGATGGTCCTCAGGGAACTATCAAAGTGGCTTTGAAGTACGACTCAGTAAACAAAGTAAACGCTATCAAGAAGCTTATCAGAGTTTCTTCTCCGGGTTTGCGTCAGTATACTGGTTACAAAGACATGCCGAGAGTTATTAATGGTTTAGGTATTGCTATAATATCTACTTCCAAAGGTGTAATGACTAACAAAGAAGCAGCTGACCTGAAAATCGGTGGTGAAGTTCTTTGCTACGTATATTAATAGGAGGATAAGCAATGTCAAGAATAGGAAAATTACCCATTAGTATCCCTGCTGGAGTAACAGTTACTCTGAAGGATAATGTAGTTACTGTAAAAGGTCCTAAAGGCGAACTTAGCCAATTTGTTGATCCCTCTATCAATGTTGCAATTGAAGATGGACATGTGGTGTTGACAGAAAACGAAAACGCAATGTTGGATAACACAAAGCAAAGACATGCTTTTCATGGTTTGTACCGTTCATTGGTAAACAACATGGTTGTTGGCGTTTCTGAAGGTTATAAAAAAGAACTGGAACTTGTCGGTGTAGGTTACCGTGCTTCAAACAATGGTAATATTATTGATTTCGCATTAGGTTATACTCATAATATCTTTATGCAGTTGCCTCCTGAAATCAAGGTAGAAACTAAGTCAGAAAGAAATAAGAACCCTCTTATTATATTGGAATCTTGTGACAAACAGCTGCTTGGTCAGGTTTGTTCAAAAATACGTTCTTTCCGTAAGCCGGAACCTTATAAAGGTAAAGGTATTAAGTTTGTTGGCGAAGAAATTCGTAGAAAGTCTGGTAAGTCAGCCGGTGCTAAATAATTTACATAAAATTGTATTATCATGACAACAAAATTAGAAAGACGAATCAAGATCAAATATAGAGTACGCAATAAGATTTCAGGTACAACTGAACGTCCGCGTATGAGTGTGTTTAGAAGTAACAAGCAGATTTACGTTCAAGTTATCGATGACTTGTCTGGTAAGACTTTGGCAGCAGCTTCATCTTTGGGATTGGAAGCTATGCCTAAGAAAGAACAGGCTGCTAAAGTTGGTGAACTGATCGCTAAAAAAGCTCAGGAAGCTGGTATTACGACTGTCGTATTCGACCGTAATGGTTACTTGTATCATGGGAGAATCAAAGAAGTAGCTGACGCTGCTCGTAACAGTGGACTTAAATTTTAATCAATTATGGCAGTTAATAATAGAGTTAAGATAACTAACGATATAGAGTTAAAAGACAGATTGGTTGCTATCAACCGTGTTACTAAAGTAACAAAGGGTGGTAGAACATTCAGCTTCTCTGCAATTGTCGTTGTTGGAAACGAAGACGGTATTATTGGTTGGGGCCTTGGTAAAGCAGGTGAAGTTACAGCTGCTATTGCTAAAGGTGTAGAAGCAGCTAAGAAGAACCTGACTCGTGTCCCCGTATTGAAAGGTACAGTTCCTCACGAACAGACAGCTAAATTCGGCGGTGCTGAAGTATTCATCAAACCGGCTTCTACCGGTACAGGTGTGGTAGCAGGTGGTGCAATGCGTGCCGTATTGGAAAGTGTAGGTATTACAGACGTTTTGGCTAAGTCAAAAGGTTCTTCTAACCCGCACAATTTGGTAAAAGCTACAATTCTGGCTTTGGGTGAAATGAGAGATGCTCGCATGGTTGCTCAGAACAGAGGTGTAAGTATGGAAAAAGTATTTAGAGGATAAGGAGGAAATATGTCAACTATTAAGATTAAACAAGTAAAAAGTAGAATTGGTGCTCCTGCTGATCAGAAAAGAGTACTCGATGCACTGGGACTTCGCAAAATGAATCGTGTGGTTGAGCACGAAGAAACTCCTTCAATTTTGGGAATGGTTAATAAGGTTAAGCACCTGGTTGCCATCGTTAAGTAATTCATTGTTAATAAAAAAACTAATTACGATATGAATTTAAGTAATTTAAAACCTGCAGAAGGATCAACAAAGACTAGAAAGAGAGTCGGCCGTGGCGCTGGTTCTGGTTTAGGTGGTACTTCTACAAGAGGTCATAAAGGTGCTAAATCAAGATCAGGTTATTCAAAGAAGATCGGTTTTGAAGGTGGACAGATGCCTCTTCAACGTCGTGTTCCGAAGTTTGGTTTTAAGAATATTAACCGTGTAGAATATAAAGCAATCAATCTTGAAACTATTCAGAAATTGGCTGAAGCTAAGAATCTGACTAAGGTAGGAATGAGTGACTTTATTGAAGCTGGTTACATCTCTTCTAATCAATTGGTAAAAGTACTAGGTAACGGTAGTTTGACTACGAAGCTTGATGTGGAAGCTAACGCTTTCTCTAAAAGTGCAGTAGCTGCAATCGAAGCTGTTGGTGGTAATGCAGTAAAACTCTGATTCAATGAGAAAATCTATTGAAACATTAAAGAATATATGGAAAATTGAGGATCTGAGACAAAGGATCCTCATTACTATATTATTTGTTGCAATTTACAGGTTTGGTTCTTACGTGGTTCTTCCAGGTATTAACCCGGCTATGTTAACTCAGTTGCATAAACAAACAAGTGAAGGTTTGTTAGCCTTGTTAAACATGTTCTCTGGAGGAGCGTTTTCTAATGCGTCTATTTTCGCATTGGGAATCATGCCATATATCTCGGCATCAATTGTAATTCAGCTTTTGGCGATTGCTGTTCCCTACTTTCAGAAAATCCAACGTGAAGGTGAAAGTGGTAGAAGAAAAATCAATCAATATACTCGTATATTGACAATTGCAATTTTGGTTTTCCAAGCTCCCTCATACTTGCTTAACCTTAAGATGCAAGCAGGCCCGTCACTTAATGCTTCATTAGATTGGACATTCTTTATTATTACTTCTACCATCATTTTGGCAGCAGGAAGTATGTTTATTTTGTGGCTTGGAGAAAGAATAACAGATAAAGGTATCGGTAATGGTATATCATTCATCATCTTGATTGGTATCATTGCCCGTCTGCCGCAGTCTTTATTCCAGGAATTCGTTTCACGTCTGGCCTCTCCGGGTGCAGGTGGTATTATCATGTTCTTATTGGAAATTGTATTCTTATTGTTCGTTATTGCAGGTGCCATTCTTTTGGTTCAGGGTGTTCGTAAGATCCCCGTACAGTATGCAAAACGCATCGTAGGCAATAAGCAATATGGTGGTGCCAGACAATATATTCCCTTGAAGGTAAATGCTGCTAATGTAATGCCTATCATTTTTGCTCAGGCAATCATGTTTATTCCTATTACATTGGTTGGTTTTTCAAACGCTGCTACAGCAAGTGGTATTGTACGTGCATTTGTAGATCATACTAGCTTCTGGTATAACTTTGTTTTTGCAATATTGATTATTGTATTTACATACTTCTATACTGCAATTACAATAAACCCGAACCAGATGGCAGAAGATATGAAGAGAAACAATGGTTTTATTCCGGGAATAAAACCAGGTAAGAATACAGCTGAGTATATAGATGCAATTATGTCTCGTATTACTCTGCCGGGTTCTGTTTTCTTGGCTATTATTGCTATTTTCCCTGCATTTGCAGGTATATTTGGAGTAAAAGCTGAGTTCGCTCAATTCTTTGGTGGTACATCATTGTTGATTCTTGTAGGTGTTGTATTGGATACACTCCAGCAAGTTGAAAGCCATTTGTTGATGCGCCATTATGACGGTCTGTTGAATTCCGGAAGAATTAAGGGGCGTGCCGGTAATGTTGCTGCATATTAATTAGTCTGAGATGATATTTCTTAAGACAGATGATGAGATAGAGCTGCTTCGTCAGAGTAACCTACTTGTAGGTAAGACTCTGGCTGAAGTCGCTAAATTGATAAAACCTGGTGTTACAACCAAAGAACTGGACAAGGTGGCCGAAGAGTTCATTAGAGATAATGGCGCTGTCCCTACTTTCAAAGGTTTTCCTAATCAATACGGTGATCCGTTTCCCAGTACGTTATGTACTTCGGTGAATGATCAGGTTGTACACGGTATTCCCAATGATACCCCTTTGGAAGAAGGTGATATTGTTTCTGTGGATTGTGGTACTTATATGAATGGTTTCTGTGGAGACTCAGCTTACACTTTCTGTGTAGGAGAAGTTGCTCCCGAAGTATTGAAACTCTTGAAAACAACAAAAGAGGCTTTGTATTTAGGAATAGAGAATGCCATTCATGGAAAGCGTTTGGGTGATATAGGTTTTGCTGTTCAGCAACATTGCGAAGCAAATACTTATGGAGTGGTGAGAGAATTTGTGGGACACGGTATCGGTAAAGATATGCACGAAGACCCGCAAGTGCCCAATTACGGGAAAAGAGGATATGGCACTCTATTGAAGAAAGGTATGTGTATAGCCATCGAGCCGATGATCACATTGGGAGCTCGACAGATAGTAATGGAGAGAGATGGCTGGACAGTACGTACACGAGATAGAAAATGTGCCGCTCACTTTGAGCATACAGTTGCAATAGGAGTTGGGAAGGCAGATATTTTGTCCTCATTTGAATATGTCGAACAAGTATTAGGAGATAAAGCAATTTAATATGGCAAAGCAATCCGCAATAGAACAAGATGGAGTTATAGTTGAAGCATTGTCTAATGCAATGTTTCGTGTTGAATTAGAAAACGGACATGAGATTACTGCACATATTTCAGGTAAGATGCGTATGCATTACATCAAGATCTTGCCGGGAGATAAAGTGAGAGTCGAAATGTCTCCTTACGACTTATCGAAAGGAAGAATTGTGTTTAGATATAAATAAAATTAAGATATGAAAGTAAGAGCATCATTAAAGAAACGCACGCCAGAATGTAAGATCGTTAGACGTAATGGCCGTTTGTATGTTATTAACAAGAAAAATCCTAAGTATAAACAACGTCAAGGATAATTTATTATTTTTGCAAAAAAAATAATTTAGTATATGGCTATAAGAATAGTTGGTGTAGATTTGCCTCAGAATAAGAGAGGCGAGATTGCGTTAACCTACGTATATGGTATTGGACGCAGCAGTTCAGCAAAAATCTTGGATAAGGCTGGTGTTGACAGAGATTTGAAAGTAAAGGACTGGACAGATGACCAGGCAGCTAAAATCCGTGAAATCATTGGTGCTGAATACAAAGTGGAAGGTGATCTTCGTTCAGAAGTACAATTGAACATTAAGCGATTAATGGATATTGGTTGCTACCGTGGTGTGCGTCACCGTATTGGTCTGCCGGTTCGTGGTCAGAGCACAAAGAACAATGCTCGTACACGTAAGGGAAGAAAGAAAACAGTTGCAAATAAGAAAAAAGCTACTAAATAATAATTGTTGATATGGCAAAAAAAACAGTCGCAGCTAAGAAGAGAAATGTGAAGGTTGACGCTAATGGACAGTTGCATGTTCATTCTTCATTCAACAACATCATTGTATCTCTGGCAAACAGTGAAGGTCAGATTATTTCATGGTCTTCTGCAGGTAAGATGGGATTTAGAGGTTCTAAAAAGAACACTCCTTATGCAGCACAGATGGCTGCACAAGATTGCGCTAAAATTGCGTTTGATCTTGGCCTGAGAAAGGTGAAAGCTTATGTTAAGGGTCCTGGAAACGGACGTGAGTCTGCTATCAGAACTATACATGGAGCTGGTATCGAAGTTACTGAAATCATCGATGTAACTCCGCTTCCACACAATGGTTGTCGTCCTCCGAAGAGAAGAAGAGTTTAATAGATAACCTATTTTTATATGTAACTTGATTTTGTTAATAATGGATTGCACTTCCTTTCTGTAATCGCGGCTGCAACAAATTAAGTTCATTAGTAACAATTAAATTAGAAAAAGAAATGGCTAGATATACTGGACCAAAATCAAGAATTGCCCGTAAATTCGGTGAAGGAATCTTTGGAGCAGATAAAGTTTTATCTAAGAAGAACTATCCTCCCGGACAGCATGGTAACAACAGAAGAAGAAAGACTTCTGAATACGGTATCATGTTGGCAGAAAAACAAAAAGCTAAATATACTTACGGTGTATTGGAAAAACAATTCCGTAACCTGTTTGAAAAGGCTGCAAGCGCTAACGGTATTACCGGTGAGATCTTGTTGCAGAGCTTAGAGGCTCGCCTTGACAACGTGGTGTTCCGTTTGGGTATTGCTCCTACTCGTGCCGCTGCCCGTCAGTTGGTAGGCCACAAGCACATTACAGTAGATGGAAAGGTAGTTAATATTCCTTCATTCTCTGTAAAGCCCGGTCAGATCGTAGGTGTACGCGAAAGATCTAAATCATTGGAAGTAATTGCTAATTCACTTGCAGGATTCAACCATAGCAAATATCCTTGGTTGGAATGGGATGAAACTTCTAAGGTAGGTAAATTGTTACATATACCTGAAAGAGCAGACATTCCTGAAAACATTAAAGAACACTTGATCGTTGAATTGTACTCTAAATAATAATTAATTTCATGGCGATATTAGCATTTCAAAAACCTGATAAAGTATTAATGTTGGAAGCGGACTCCAGATTTGGAAAATTTGAGTTCCGCCCACTCGAACCCGGTTTCGGTATTACCGTAGGTAATGCTTTACGCCGTATTCTTCTTTCTTCATTGGAAGGATTCGCAATCAACACGATTAAGATCGAAGGTGTAGAACATGAGTTCGCATCTGTACCCGGTGTGAAAGAAGACGTAACCAACATTATCTTAAATCTGAAACAAGTCAGATTTAAGCAAGTAGTAGAAGAATTTGAAAACGAAAAGGTAAGCATTACCGTTGAGAATTCTAGTGAATTTAAGGCAGGTGATATAAGTAAGTATTTGACTGGATTTGAAGTGTTAAATCCTGAATTGGTTATTTGCCATTTAGATTCAAAAGCAACAATGCAGATGGATATTACAATTAACAAGGGTAGAGGTTATGTTCCGGCTGACGAAAACCGTGAATACTGTACTGATGTCAATGTAATTCCCATCGACTCTATTTACACACCGATACGTAATGTAAAGTATCAGGTAGAAAACTTCCGCGTTGAGCAGAAGACTGACTACGAAAAACTGGTATTGGAAATTACTACCGATGGTTCCATTCATCCGAAGGAAGCTCTGAAAGAAGCTGCTAAGATATTGATTTATCACTTTATGTTGTTCTCTGATGAAAAGATCACTCTTGAAACATCAGATGTGGACGGCAATGAAGAATTTGATGAAGAAGTATTGCACATGCGCCAGTTGCTTAAGACTAAGCTTGTTGATATGGATCTCTCAGTTCGTGCTTTGAACTGTTTGAAGGCTGCCGATGTAGAAACATTGGGTGACTTGGTACAGTTTAATAAGACCGACCTGTTGAAGTTCAGAAACTTCGGAAAGAAATCGCTCACGGAGCTTGATGATTTGCTCGAGAGTCTGAATCTGTCGTTTGGAACAGATATTTCTAAGTATAAATTAGATAAAGAATAAAAAATGAGACATAATAAAAAATTCAATCATTTAGGTCGTACTGCTTCTCATAGAAGCGCTATGTTATCTAACATGGCTTGCTCTTTGATCAAGCACAAAAGAATCACTACGACTGTTGCAAAGGCTAAAGCTTTGAAGAAATTCGTTGAGCCTTTAATCACAAAGTCTAAAGATGACACTACAAACTCACGTCGTGTTGTATTTAGCAACTTGCAAGATAAAATTGCTGTAACGGAGTTGTTCAAAGAAATCTCTGTAAAAGTAGCAGATCGTCCGGGTGGTTATACTCGTATCATCAAGACTGGTAACCGTCTGGGTGACAACGCTGAAATGTGCTTCATCGAGTTGGTAGACTATGATGAAAACATGGCTAAGACTGCAACTGCTAAGAAAGCAACTCGTACTCGTCGTTCTAAGAAGGGTGCAACTGCTACAGAAGCTCCTGCAGCACCGGTAGCTGAAACTACAGAGGAAGCCCCTAAAGCTGAGTAATCTGTATTACACTATATATAATAAAAGCCATAGCTTCGAAAAAGCTATGGCTTTTTTTATGTATCTCGTATTATACTTCTATACATTTACCCGTGGTGGCGAGGTTTGCCCCATAGCCGTCAAGCTAAGGTTTCCATCCACTGTAGGGGCGGAATGCTTCCGCCTGGATACATCCACAAATACACCTTTCGGAGTGTTATCGGGCGGATTCAATCCGCCCCTACGGTGGATAACGGCATTACTGGTAATGTTAATGGAGGTGTGTAGGAGGAGTAGACCGTAATGGGGGAGAGGTGAATGCCTAGGACATATGCCTATTTCTTTTGCTGATGGATAAGGAATAATCCTGCCTGACACCCCGAATAATAAAAGCTTCAAAAATCCTTCAAATCCTTCAAGATGCCGTAAAATCCTGTGTATCAACCGCTTTGTATGAAGGCAAATCCTTCATAATCCTTCATCCGCTCTTGAACAAAAAACCATTGTTGTTTGTTAATTATTGTATGAAGTGGAAATGAAAACGTTATTTATGCTATCTTTGTAACCAGAAAAAGAGAGAGGAATGAAAGGATTCGTAACAGTCATATTATTTTTTCTGCTTGCCATAGTGTGTGCTAAGGCAACACATATCGATGCAGCTACTACAGCCCGTTCGATAGGAATATGCGCTGTGCACAATGCGGCGAATGATGCCTCTCACCATACTGTAAACACCGATGCTATTGTGCCTATTGCCAGAGATAAGGGCGTAGCAGATATGGAAGAAATAGGAGATGCCCACAGCTTGGCACATCGCGTCAGCACGTCTGCCGAGCGTATGTATCGCTTCTCGTTGATTGAAACCACCCAATTTATAAAGAACCTGTTGCGCAGAATGGCTACCCGTATGGCCAATCTGGCAAACTGTCATACCCGTGTGTATGATACCTCCCGCAGTCTTAGCTGGGATAATGCTTGCGAGCATTATATCTTTGGCATGAGACGTATTCTTATTTAGGATTTTACTCTTTACTGCTTATTAATCAAGTGGTTCTGTCTTGCTATGGGCGAGGTGTAACCATGCGTGAGTTATTGTATTTTTATTAGTAAAGTATAAAATCAAAATCATTATGAATCATACTATTTCTGCTGAAGCAACTTTGTTTTCAACAGCACATCCCGATATTGTAAAGCGTACCAGTATTTCCTCTGTTATCATCTCTGCCATCTTATGTGTGGTGGGTGCAGGTGCTTTTGTCACTTCCCTCAAGATGGGCGATTCCTCCTCCACCATCAGTATGCTGTTTATGGCAGGAGGTACAATTTTGTTCCTGCTGGCTGTGTTCCGTCTTTTTTGGAGAAGCAAAGAGTGGGTATATACCCCTACCGGCAGCGTGGCGAAAGAGGGTTCATGCTTCTTTGACGTATGCGACTTGCAAGCTCTGACCGATACTTTGGAAAAGAAAACATTCGAGGCAAAGAACGACGTGAAAGTAAAATCAAACGGAAATGTGAGAATGGACTACATGGTTTCTCATGATAAGAAATTTGTGGCCGTTCAGTTATTCCGTTTTATTCCCTATACCTATGAGCCTGCATCTTCTGTATTCTACTATACAGGCAAGGATGCAAGCGCATTTATGGATTGTCTAAGTACAAATGAATTTTAATTTTCTATGACTCTTTATGTTATGAAAGAATAAAGCAAGGCCTGTGAAGGTCGGCTTTATTTGCTTAAGACGTTAATGTGATAAATTGTTGGGTGGGGCTAGTCGTTGATGATCAGCCCCATCTTTTTCATTAGGAAGCATGCATTCATATTCTGTGCAATGCCTTTGCGCAGCTTGTACGAGAACGTCAACTCGTCATTCGTTATATCCGCCTCAAAACAGTAATTGCGTATTTCCGTGGGGAAATGTTCTATCAACTGTCCCAGCAACAAATCGTGCGTGGCGATGATGCCGTTTGCTTTCAGTTCCATCAACTGGCGTACCAGGGCGAATGAACCCTTTTGCTTGTCCATGGAGTTGGTCCCTTTCAGGATTTCATCCAGGATGATAAACAGTTCTTCTCCGTTGTTCAATCGGTCTATGATCTGTTTCAGACGTTTCAGTTCGGCAAAGAAATAAGATTCATTATCGGTCAGCGAGTCCGATGTGCGCAGGCTGGTCACCAATTTGGCGGGATATATCTCCAGTGATGAGCAACAAGCAGGGCTGCCGATGCACGCCAGCACATAATTCACGCCGATGGTGCGCAGATAGGTACTTTTGCCAGCCATATTCGCCCCGGTGATGATGACGAAAAACGGGCGTGCGGGGATTTCCGCCTCGTTGGTCACACATTGCCGGGCGGGCATCAGCGGATGTCCCATCTCTTGGGCAAGGAAGACAAAGGGCTTCTCCGCTATCACGGGATACGTGTATGCCGGATGATTGTATGCAAAGTTTGCCATGGAACAAAGGGCATCCATCTGTCCCAGCGTATCCAGCCAGTGTAGAAGATGCATTCCATACTTTTGCCGCCATTGCTCGATGCGCATCACTTGGCGGAGCTGCCAGAACAGGGAGCCTTCCAATAACACATAAAGTATCTGATTATTGCGTAAATCCAGCCTCTCCAGTTCGCGCGAGAGTTCTTTCAGAATATTCGTAGTCAGTTTGCCGTCTATGCCGAATTCTGCTTTTAGTTCTTTCAGCAGGGGAGCCTGCATTTCTTGTTTTTCTATCAGGCTGATGAGTTCCGCATAGATGGACAGGATGCGCAACTTCTTATCGTACACCCTTTGCAGGTTGCTGACGTGCTTGATTAATCCAAAGCTCGCCACCACAAATGCGCCGAATACGAATCCGAACCAATTCATCGAGATAATGCCTGCCAACCCCAAAGCGGCAAGCAGGATATTGACGGACGGCACCAGCCACACAGCAGGGCGGCTCCACCACATCCGGCTGAAATAAGCGGGGGCTTCGGTCCATTCTTTAATTTCCTCGCGGTCGCTTGTCGCTCCTTTGTACAGCAATCCGGTGATGCGGAACGTCTCGCGGAAATCAAAGAAAGTAGCAAGTTCCTTCACTGCTTCCTGCCGCTTTTCTATCTCCTCTTTCTTCTCTAAATGTTGTTGCAACCATTCTGCCAACTTGTTCTTTCCAAACGAAGTGCACGTGCGGTTCAAGGCTTGAAACAAGGAATGCTTTCCGAATAGATCCAAGTCATAAGAATATCGGTGGGCAGGGTTGATAAATTCCTCTCCGCCGTCAAAGGCTTCATAGTTATCATCCAGCGCGGCAAGTTCATCCTGATTGATCTGTATGCACGTTTCCAGCCAATCTTTGCGGAAGAATAACCGGTTATGATACTTCACCAGCACCAGGAAGGGTACGAAAGTACAGGCTATGACGAGGCATACCGTGGCTGCTCCCGCGCTATAGAAGTAAATCACGCCAAAGATTCCCGCCAGGAACAATAGTACCCTCAGGCTGCTGATGCGCAGAATCTTGTTTTTTACTTGTTTCAGTTCCCGGTCCGCCTGGTCAATGCGTTGCTGATATTTTGCTTTTAATTCCATTGCCTATTTGTTGTTTGCGGCAAAGATAGGGAAAAAGATTCCTTCTTCCGGCATCTCTTTTGTTATTTAGCCTTATCAAAACTCTTTTTCGTGCCTTCAAGTTTGGCTCCCCACGGCTATGGGGAGCGCTGCTCACGGTTATGGGGAGCGCTCTCCACGGCTATGAGGAGCGCTCTCCATAACTGTGGGGAGCCAAACTTGAAAGGACGAGAATGAAACTTTAACACTGTAAAAGAGGGTATTGTCCGCCGGAAAAAGTATATTTGTCTGTATAAAAGGATGATAAATAGTTAGAGAATATGAGAAAAGCAATATTTATAGTGTTATTGACCGCCGGTATTTTTTCTGCCTGCTCGCCTTATGGGATGCAGGGCAATCCGGCTGCCGTGCAAGCAGGTGCGGCTATTGGCGGTGTGTTGGGGGCTATTGTGGGCGATAGGGCAGGAGGATATAATGGTTCACAATTTGGTGCGCTGATAGGCACGGTGGCGGGAGCTGCGGTGGGGAATGCGGTGACTACGCCCAAGGAAGATGAGTATGTGGTGGATGAGTATTATATAAAAACTCGTCCGTCTACTCCCCGTTATGAGAGCTCGTCCCGTTATGAGAATTCTTCTTCTCGTTATGAGAATAATACTTACTATGAGGATGCTCCGCCTGCTTCGGGTTTGCAGATTATAAACCTGCGCTTTATTGATGATAACCGGAATCATGTGATTGATGCGGAGGAAGATAGTAAGCTGGTGTTTGATATGGTGAATAATGGGGATGTGCCGGCCTATAATATTACTCCGGTGGTTGAGGAGACCAGCGGGATGAAGAATTTGCTGATTTCGCCGTCGGTGCAGGTGAGTTATATGCCGGTGGGGAATCAGATTCGATATACGGCAACCATCCGTGGCGGAAAGAAGTTGAAAGACGGGCAAGCGGATTTCCGGGTTTATGCCACGGAGAGCAATGGGGCGGTGACAGAGGTGCATGAGTTTTCTTTGCCTACGCAAAAGAGGGTGAAGAAGTAAGTTTAAGTTGTTTGCTATAAGGAGGAAATATATTCCTATAACTGTAAGGGAACTGTAATTGATATCTCTGTAGTCGGAGTGTCTTCTTTTCCTCTTGAGAGCTACTCTTTCTACACATCTCGTTCACATTTTCAGTAACGCTTTCGTCTACTGTAGGGGCAGATTGAATCTGCCCGATGACGGTTTGCTTTGTGTATTACTCCCAAGGTCGTGACCGCTGGGTTCGGGCGGATTCAATCCGCCCCTACGGTAAATGTCAACTAGATGTGTAGAAAGAGTCGTTTTAAGGGCGGGAGGGAACTAAGTTAGTTCTTATTAATAATTCCCTGTATCTCCTGCAACGTCAAGTTTCCTGTGATGACGATGATGGTAAACTCCTCCTTCTCATTATTCAGTAGTACGAATTCCTTTTTCCCGCTTTTATTACGTTTCAGATAAATGATGGTCTTTTCTCCGTCATCATTGATACGCATCAGTTCCTCGTAACCATTCTTCGGGTTGATAAATGCGGTTTCTTTCCTTAGTTTGGCTATGATGTCGGGCTTTTCGCTGCTCAGAATCTGGATGTTATCCAACTTTGAAGCTACTTCGCCTATGTTGATGCCGTCCGCCTGCATATTGGGCATCAGACTGAGCATTGCCTTCGAGATATAGACGGAGCTGACACCTTCCATATCGGCAAACTTGTCAAAATAAGAGTCCTGTGCATAAGTGAATAGGGAGCACAAGGATAATAATAAAGTAATAATGTATGTACGTTTCATTGCTTTATGTTGTTTATTCGGTTTAATTGTTCGTTTACGTTCTCTTGAATTTTGGTAGTGGTTTCCTGCACTGTCTCTACCGTCTCCAGTCCTTTGTTCAGCCCGGTGGATAGCATGATAAGTGCTTTCTGTGCCTGTGCATAGGCTTCTTCGGGAGTGGTACAGGTATCTTGCGGAGTGGGCGGGGTGTATGGTTTGTACAGATACATTCCCACGGAGAACAGGATGAGCAGGCTGGCGGCTATGCTTCCTATCCATTGCAGGCGCAGGGTGCGTGTATGCTTTTTTACTTTTAGTACCCGTCTTTCGCGCGTGTCCCATTCGTCTATCATGCCACTCAGTCTGCTTTCCAGTCCTTCGGGAATTTGGGGGGCTTCGCTTTCTTCTGTCCTTGTGGCTATGCCGGAATCCGAAGAATGGGCGGCAGCATTCAGTTGCATGAAGATTTCTTTCTCGGCAAGTAAATGAGCCGGAACATCTTCTTCGGTGAAGAACCGTTTCAGTTTCCTGTCTTCTGCTTCGCTGGTTTCACCATCGTAGTATCGGGCTAATAGTTTTTCTATATCATTTACTTTCATAGTTCATTATTTCATTATATTGTTCACGTATCTTTTTGCGGGCGCGGCTCAACAATACTCGTATGTTGATGGCGTTCAGTCCCGTGGTTTGTTCTATTTCTTCAAAGGAACAGTCGTTTATATCCCTCAGCACGATCACCTTTCGTTGTTGTTCGGGCAGTTGGCTGATGAGCTTTCTCACGTGGTTCACTTCGTCCCGTTGCTCCACTTCGCGGGCTATGTTGGTGTCCGTGGGGAGGGGGAGTTCCTCGGGCGGGCGTCCGTCCTCGTCCAGTTGGCTGCGGCGCAGGGCATCGTAACACAGGTTCTTGATGAGGGTGACGCAATAGGCTTCGATGTTCAGTACGTTGGTCAGTTCGTCGCGCTTGTTCCACAATTTCAGATACGCTTCCTGCACCATGTCTTCCGCGTCTTGGGCGTTGCCCATCAGTCGGAAAGCTGCCCGGTAGAGCTTGGGGTGGCAGGGGAGAAATTGTTGTTTAAAGTTAGCGGCGTCCATGTTTCTTTCCGGTTTCCTGATTTACTAATTGGTCAATGTCGTCTTTGGTGAATTTTCCGTTTATTTGTACCAGTGTGCAGTCGTCGTTGCCGGTGCATACCAATAGCAGTTCGCGGATGACTTCTTTTTTGGTTTTCATCAGTATGCGTACTTTGTCGCCGTCGTCGTTAACACGCATTAGTTCTTCGTATCCGTCCAAGCTCAGCTTGTTTGCTTTCTTGTTGAAGCGTTCTTTTACGTTTGTTGGGCAGTCGTCCAGATCCAGGACTCTTATTGATTTTATCTTTCCTATGATTTCGGCATCCTTATCGTGTCCGGCAAACATTTTACCGATGGACATCATAAAGGAGGAGACTTTGACGCAGTCGGCGTTCTTTTCACTGCCAAATTCGTTAAAGAGGCTGTTGATGCTCTGTGCGTAACCCAGGTGGCAGACCAGTAACAGGAGTAGGGTGAATATGTACTTTTTCATTGCTTTATTTTGTTTTTGGTTCATACTATAAGTTGTTTTGAAAGGCGCTTTCAATTAGGTAGACGGGGGTGGGGGGAAAGTTGTTACAAAGATAATATTCTTTTTTGTTAGAAAAGTGATTTTCTTTTCTATAACCAATGTTTTTTTATATCTTTACCTCTCAATATATGGAGATTGATTCTCTTGATATCTCAAAAAAAGAAGAATTATGAGTAACTATATTACTAGTATAAAGGTAAATCATATCTTTCACTTACAGGATTTTGTGATTCCAATAAGTGAAGATAAAAAGAAGCATTTGATTATTACCGGTAAAAACGGTAGTGGGAAAACGATTTTGTTGAATGCAATCATTGAGTATTTGAATAAAATAGGTTATGATGAAAGCCTGAATTATAAAAGCCTTAGGGGGAATTTGGAGTATTGCCAAGGCGAATTGGAAAAAGCTCAAAAAAACGAAGACAAGGCTAAATGCATTTCTATACAAAGTAATATAGATCATTATAGCAAGCGGATACAAGATCTTTTTGGAAAAGTGGAACTGTTTCTCGCGGATGATTATTCTTTGGCGAAAGACTTGGCGGATAGAAAATTTATCATCGCTTATTATTCCGATGAGCGTAAATCCCGTTTCTCTGAACCTAAGAATCCCGTTAAGCCTAATCTAGAAATGAGTTTTGACTTGAAGCAAAGCAAGGTGGACCAGCTTTTGAATTTTATAGTAGATTGTAAAATACAAGAGGCTTTGGCACGCAATGAAGGAAAGCTGGAAGATGCTGATTATATTCGTGGTTGGTTCGATGGCTTTCAAGATATTCTTAGAGAAATCTTTGGGGATGCGGCGTTGGAACTTGTATTTAATTATAAGGATTATTCGTTTCACATACAAAGTGGAGGAAAGTCTTTTAAATTTACGGAGGTGTCAGCGGGATATTCTGCTGTTTTGGATATTGCGACCGATTTGATATTGAAGATGCAGGAACAAAATCAAATCATACGTGCTTATGAGAAAGAAGGTATTGTATTGATTGATGAAATAGAAACCCATCTGCATTTGGAATTGCAGCGGCTTATTTTGCCTATCTTGACAAGATTATTTCCTAATATACAATTTATAGTGACTACCCATTCTCCATTTATCCTCAATTCATTATCAGATATAGTTGCTTTTGATTTGGAACATCGCGAGCCGATAGCAGACTTGACAGAGTATTCTTATGAAGCTTTGGCGGAAGGATATTTTGGCGTTAAAACAGAATCCAGTGAGATAGAAATGAGGTTGAACAGAATGGAAGAATTGATAAAGTCATCCTCTTTATCCCTTTCGGAGCAGAAGGAACTAGGAATGTATTTGGCTGATTTTGAGAAAATGCCGGAAATGGTGGCACCAAATGTAAAGGCCAGATATTATGAATTGAACCGAATGTGGAATATAAAGAGTGGGAGATAATGATTAGGGTAAGAAAATGTGAGAGTATCCCTTCTACTTTGCAGAAAGGTTATAATACAGATGAAGTTTGCCGACAGCTGCTTGCTGACCAAGATGAAAAATGCTATTTGTGCGAAAGGCATTTGCATACAAACTATCAGGTGGAGCATCTGTCTTCACAGAATAATACAGACCCGGAGCTTGTGAATGAATGGGGAAATTTGTATGCAGCTTGTGAATATTGTAATAATAAAAAGTCTGATCGTTATGACTCGGTTTTGCATCCTGACAAGTGCAACATAGAGGAAATTATTCTTCATCATGTTGATTTTATGCAAAAGAAAGTTTACTTTGAAAGTGATAAAGATTCGTCAGAGGTACTTCAGACAATTCAACTTCTGTCGTTGTTGTTTAATGGAAAACTTGCATTTAGAACTCTGAGAGAACAGCGCTTTTATGATGAATTTATTCGTGCATTTAATGTATTTCAAGGTGCAGTAAATAAATATCTAGATGGCTGTAAGGAAGAATACTATGGTGTCATTAAAGAATTATTGGATATAAAGAGCGAATACTTGGGATTTAAATATGCTATTATTATGAATAACTCTGTATTGCGAAAGGATTTTGGAGGTTTGATAAAGTGGAATAAGCAAGGGAAATAGACTTAACCAAATTTAGTTTTTGATAGGCAACCGCACCCATAACCATCTGGGAATGAGTCTCCAAAAGAATACGATAATTCGGTAGCGCCAGTCTATGGTGAGTACTCTTTTTTTTCGGTTGATGGCTTTTACAATCTGCAATGCCACTTGGGGGGCACGCATCAGCAGAGGGTATTTATCGTCTTTCAATAAAGGAGTGGCTACGAATCCGGGACGGATGTCGGTAAAGGATATGTTTAGTTTGTTCATCCTCGCCAGTTGGTCCAACGCATCTATGTACGTGTTCTGAAAACGCTTCGTGGCGGAGTAGGCTGGGGCGGAACCTAAGCCTTTTGTCCCTGCAATAGAGCTGATTACAGCTATATGCCCTTCGCCTTTCTGCTCAAAATAATGGTAAGCAGCGTTCACCATTCGCATAAACCCTGCTACGTTGGTGGCGGCGGTTTGTAATTCTATATCAGGTTGCAGGGAAAGATTTTGCTTTCCTATGCCGGAGCTAAGGAGAAAGATGTCCATGCCACCCATTTGGTCAATCAGTTGCTTCAATAACAAAGGGGCGTCTTCGCGGGTGACATCTATCTTTTGGGTGAATACTTGCCGGGGGGCGGATTGGCGCAACTTTTCCAGTTCTTCTTCTCGGCGTCCTGCTGCTCCTACTTGCCAACCGGCTTTCAGATAACATCGTGCCACTTCCAGTCCGATACCGGAAGTGGCGCCAATGATAATTATTCTTTTCATGCTTATTGCAAGGCTTGTTCGATGTCTGCAATGATATCGTTCACATTTTCAATACCTACGGACAGGCGGATCAAATCCGGAGCAACACCTGCTTCACGCAACTGCTCGTCGCTGAGTTGGCGGTGAGTATGGCTTGCTGGGTGCAACACACAGGTGCGGGCATCGGCAACGTGGGTCACGATGCAGATAAATTTCAGTTTGTCCATAAATTCGATGGCTTCCTCGCGCGTGCCGTTCAAGCCGAAAGCGATGACGCCGCAGGAACCGTTGGGCATATATTTCTGTGCCAGGTCGTAGTATTGGCTGCTTTTCAGTCCGCAATAGTTCACCCATTTTACTTTCGGGTTTGCTTCCAGCCATTCGGCCACTTTCTGTGCATTTTCGCAGTGGCGGGGTACGCGCAGGTGCAGGGTCTCCAAGCCTAAGTTCAGCAAGAAAGAGTTTTGCGGGGACTGTATGGAACCAAGGTCGCGCATCAACTGTGCGGTGGCTTTGGTCATGTAAGCCATTTTGCCGAATGCTTTGGTGTAGGTCAGTCCGTGGTAGGATTCATCGGGCTGGGTCAATCCGGGGAATTTATCGGCATGGGCTTCCCAGTCAAAGTTGCCGCTGTCCACTATGGCGCCGCCTACGCTGGTAGCGTGTCCGTCCATATATTTTGTAGTGGAGTGGGTTACGATGTCTGCTCCCCATTCAAACGGGCGGCAGTTGATGGGGGTGGCAAATGTATTGTCCACAATCAAAGGTACACCATGCTTGTGGGCGATGCGTGCGAATTTTTCAATGTCCAGTACGTCGATGCTGGGATTGGAGATGGTTTCGCCGAACAGCGCTTTGGTGTTGGGGCGGAAAGCCTTGTCTATTTCTTCTTCGGATGCGTTGGCATCAATGAAAGTACAGTCGATGCCCAGTTTTTTCAAGGTAACGCCAAACAGGTTGAACGTACCTCCGTAGATGGTTGACGAGCATACAAAGTGGTCACCTGCCTGGCAGATATTAAAGATGGCATAGAAGTTGGCTGCCTGACCGGATGAAGTCAACATAGCGCCCACGCCGCCTTCCAGTGCGGCAATCTTTGCGGCAACAGCATCGTTGGTGGGGTTTTGCAGGCGTGTGTAGAAATATCCTGCGTCTTCCAGGTCAAACAAACGCGCCATTTGCTCGCTGGTGTCATATTTAAATGTTGTACTTTGGTAAATAGGCAATACGCGCGGTTCGCCTTTTTTCGGAGTCCATCCTGCTTGTACGCATAAGGTCTCTTTGCTATACTTCTTGTCCATGTTTATATTGTTATTAAGTTACATATTCATTACTTTGGGAAGCAAAAGTAAGAATAATCTCTCATTCTGAGGCTATTATATTGGGAAAAGTGTTATATTTGCTGCGATTTTAATAAGCTATATAATGAGTGACGATATGAATATAAGGCATAGAATGCCTGTACAAATACGCTTTAGTGATGTAGACCAGTTTGGTCATGTGAATAATTCTGTTTACTTTTCTTTGTATGATTTGGCAAAGACTACTTATATAAAAGATGTATTGGGTAGTGCTGATTGGAGTAAACTGGCCATCGTGGTGGCTAATATCAATGCCAATTTCTTTATGCCGGTTTTCTTTTCGGATAATTTGGTGATAGAGACGGCAGTAGTGCACTTGGGCAATAAGAGTTTTACGTTGTTGCAGCGCGCGGTCACTACGGATACTCACGAGGTGAAATGTGAGTGTAAGACGGTGATGGTGGGTTATGATCTGGCAACAAAAGAGCCTAAGGCTATTGCTGAAGAATATAAAGAGGCTATTTGCAAGTACGAGGGAAAGACTTTGGAAGAACTTTCCGGAAAGTAAAAATATTACTTCTTTAAATAAAGAATAACATCCACCGTAGGGGCGGATTGAATCCGCCCGAATGCATACACAAATACATTTTTCAGAATGTAATCGGGCAGATTCAATCTGCCCCTACAGTGGATAGGTTTATAATTATTTATAAGACTTCTCGAATATATTCAAGATCTCTTCATCTGTAATGGGACGCGGATCGAGCGTAAACAGTCCTCCCATCGTATCCCGTGCATTTTGCAGGAACTTGGGAAAATCTTCGGGCTGGATACCAAATCCACTCAATTTAATAGGACGCACGCCGCATTCTTTTTGCAAAGTTACCAAAGCATCAATAAATTCGGATGGGCGGCAACTCTTTTTCTGCAACATTACTTCGGCCATCTTCATATATCGCTTGGTACAGTCGTGGCGGAAGGTTTCGAAATAGGCTTCGGAGATAGAAATCAGTCCTGCTCCGTGGGGCAACTGTGGATAATAAGCGCTCATGGCGTGTTCCAATGAATGTTCGGAAGTGCAACTGGAGGTTGCTTCCACCATGCCGGCCAATGTGCTTGCCCATGCTACTTTGGCACGAGCTTTCAGGTTGTTGCCGTCGGCTACGGCTACAGGCAGGTATTTAAAGATTAATCGGATGGCTTCCAATGCATAAAGGTCACTGATGGGTGTGGCGCAGTTTGCTATAAAGCCTTCGGCAGCATGGAAGAATGCGTCAAATCCTTGATAAGCAGTGAGATGTGGCGGGATGGAAACCATCAATTCCGGGTCTACGATAGAGAGAGTGGGGAAGGTGAGCTGGCAACCGAAACCTATTTTCTCCTGTGCTGTTTCGTGGGTGATTACTGTCCACGGGTCCATCTCCGTTCCTGTTCCGGCAGTGGTGGGGATGGCAATGATGGGAAGAACTTTGGTGACGGGGCGTCCTTTGCCGCTGCCGCCGGATACATAGTCCCAGTAATCGCCATCGTTGCAAGCCATTACGGCAATGCTCTTTGCAGAGTCGATGGAACTGCCGCCGCCCAGTCCTACCACAAAGTCACATTTTTTTGCGCGGCAGATGGCTGCTGCTTCCATTACGTGCTCCTTGATGGGATTGGGAAGGATTTTATCGTAAACTACGGTTTCTACATTGTTTAATCTCAATTGGGCAAGGGCTCTTTCCAGATATCCGTATTTTCTCATGGAAGTTCCGGAGGAAATGACGACTAATGCCTTCTTGCCCGGCAGTTTCTCACTTGATAATTTCTTGATTTCTCCGCAGCCAAAGATTAATTTGGTGGGGATGTACAAACTAAATACAGGGTTTGCTTTCATATCTTTTCGTATTTAAAGTTTCATAAGTAACAAATGTAGGAAAATAATAGTTTAGGTGTTTAAGTAAATTGTTAAATTTTACATACTGTTGCTGTTTGTGTTAATTCCTTTTCCGTTTACGCGTCACAAACTCTTCAAAGAAGCTGTCCCGATAACTGTTTCCTATGGCTATTTCATAATTCTTTATAAAGATGTCATTGTTATCAAATGCTTCTATCTGAGTGGTGTTTACTATATAAGATTTGTTTACTCTTAGGAATATGCTTTTAGGGAGCAAGTCATAGATGGCTTTCAGGTTCATGCGTGTAATGATGCGCTGCTCGTTCAGTTGCAGGATAACGTAATCTTTCAGTCCCTCTACAAAAAGTATATCTTCAAAGTTTACTTTGAAATACTTCCTTTCGGATTTCACAAAGAAATACTCATCGGCGGCAGTTTCTATGTTTTCTTTATCCTCTTGCAGTAAGAGGGAGTGATAGGAAAGCGCCTTGGTTACTGCCTTTTTAAAGCGTTCCGGGTCTACGGGCTTTATCAGATAATCTATGGCATCCACTTCGTAACTGTCCAGCGCATATTCCGAGTAGGCTGTGGTGAAAATGATAAGAGTCCTTTTAGAGATCATCTTGGCAAATTCTATTCCGTTGATGCCCGGCATTTGTATGTCCAGAAAGATCAAATCGACTACATTTTGATCCATAAATTGGGCTGCTGAGGCGGCATTGTTGAACGTGCCTGTCAGATTTAAAGAAGATATATCTTTGGTCAATAACTCAATGGCTTCCCGTGCCAAGGGTTCATCGTCTACTATGATGCAATTCATAATGTCAATCGTAAGTTTACTTTGTAAATATTTTCATTTTCTTCTATCTCCAAGGTATGCCGGTCGGGATATAATAATTCCAGACGGCGCCTGATGTTTTTCAGCCCCAAGCCTCCGGCTTTGCTTTTTGTTTCATTGTGCAGTTTTATGGGTTTGGAGTTTATGCATTGAAATACCAGTTCATCTTTCCATACTTTGAAAACAAGATGTACATAAGATTCGTGCTCGCTATCGGGGTTATGCTTCACGGCATTCTCCACAAACGGGATAAACAAAAGGGGAGGCAGGGCTACATGGTCTATATTTCCTTCCTTGGAAATAACATACTCAAATTTATCCCGTCTTATCTTTTCCAAATTCAGAAAATCATTTAGAAAGTGAATATCCGAACTTAGCAATACCTTATCTCTTGAACTGTCATTAATTTGGTAACGTAGCAAGTCTTCCAGTTTGAACAAGAGTTGGGAGGCCTCTTCGGGACTCTTCTTGAGCAATACATTGGCATTGTTCAGCATATTGAAAAGGAAATGCGGGTTGATCTGCCTCTTTAAATGTTGCAACTCCGATTGCAGGGTGGTAGATTCCAGTTCGTCAATGCGTTGGTTATAGCCTATCCAGTGGCGCAATAATAATAAGGTGGATGTTCCCGCAATCATCAGTCCCACGGAGAAAATGGAGGATAGCAGGTTTAATAGAACCAGGGACACGTCATGCAACTCTTTAAGTTCCCTAGAGTCGTATAAAATGGCTTGTAAGGCCACTATTCCCAATAGGGTGACAATGATGAGTAGCACAACTCCCATCAGATATTTTTGATATTTCTCTTTTTCCAGATAGAGTGGGGATAATACATAAAGATTAAAGTAAATAATACTGTTAAGTAGTAGATAATAACTGAACCAGGCAATAGCCGAAGTAGTATCTTGGGCTATTTCTGCTCCGCCATCCAGAGAGATATTAAAAGTCATTGTTATCAATACTAATTGTAACAATAGATGCCTGTAAATTCTGAAACGCGGTTTCAAAAGAAAATCAGCGACTATATTTTTATCAGTGTGCATCATAGGTCTATATGTCTAGTATTAATGTAACTTCATTACCTGTTATTGTCAGGGAATAATGGCGTTTGTACAAGAGCTCGAGACGCTTGCCGATTTTTGAGAAATCTACATGGGCAAAGATATTCTCCAAGTCACTGCTGCACGTGAACAGTACATAGTCATCATCGGATTTGAATCTTGCATGAATGGAAGATTGCTTATTCAGTTCGTAAATTCTAATGACCGCAGACTGGACAAAAGAAATGAACAGAAGGGGAGACACGAGAATCAGTGAACAGCTTTTCTCGGATTGTATTGTGAAATCAAAAGAACCGGAATACATTTTTTCCAATGTGAGATAGTCGTTCAGGAATTTTATCTCGGCACTCAGCAATACTTTTTCTCTGTTACAATCGTATAGTTGGTATCTGAGTAACTGGCTTAAACGAATCAGCATATCTGAGGCTTCCTGACTCTGATATTTTGCTAATCCTCCTGTACGGTTCAGGATGTTGAACAGTAAATGTGGATTTACTTGTTCTTTCAACTGTTCTACTTCCGACTGTATGTGCAGCTTTTCCAGTTGCCTCACCTTTTGGTCGTTTATCATCCATTCTTTCAGCACTATCGTCATGCCCCCACCCGAAATGCATAAAATGACTAATGAGAATGCAGACAGCGTATTGATATATATCATGGGTGGAGTATAAAATACATTTACCCGGTTAATGCTGGCAAGCATGGCACGCTCCTCCAGTGTTTGGGAAATAGTCAGCATGCCGGTAATGAGGATCAAATAAAATGAATATTTTATATACTGCTTCTTTAGCAGAAACTTAGGAAGCAATATAAAAAGATTAAAATAACAGACGATGATATAAGTGACGAACAGAAAAAAGAATTGCAAAAATATTTTAGGTCCTAATATCTCTACGTACTCTTTCATCGTTATAAAAGTCTGATTGAGAGATATGACTGCCAGAATAAAGATAAATGAAGCATGTCTTAGCATCCTATATTCGGGCTCGATTAATAGTTTGCGTAAGAGGGGAGATGTATTTATTTTATCAAAGTCAGTCATATCGTTTCTTTAAATAATGTGTTCAAAAGTAATGCTTTTATCTTTTAAAATTCAATTTTATAGTAAATATTTGGTAATGAAGTAACATTTGTGCTTTCTTCTATTTTACCTGTCTTTATATTGTATTCATGCCCATAATGCTCTTTGAATCCGGTAGCATTCAGCAGCTTGACGGCAATCTCGTGTGTGCTTTTCTTCTTGTTTATCTTATAGCTGACGGAGAAATTAGTCAGTAACATCGGAGAATATTGTTTGCTGTATGCTTTGGTTTCATCATATTGCACCTCTTTATCGGGGTGTTCCATGGTTGCTGCCACATCTATGGGGGAGTATCTGTCTCCTCCCTGAACAGTCAGTTTGGCATTTACGCTGAGTATATTTTGTTTATTGCGTCCCACCATCCATTCCTTTCCTCCCAAAAGGTTAAGAATGTAATTCCTGTTGAATTTGGTATTGTGCCACACTTGGTCGCCTCCGCAGTAACGGGAGTTGAAAAGAGAGCCGGTGAACATATAGTAAAATCCTCTGTTAAGGTAGCGCTCCAAGGTAATATCTATTCCTAGATTGGTTCCTTTGCCCTTGTTTACCAATGCGTCTTCCACATAAAATTCATCCCGGTTGAGGACGGAATAAGAGTCGTTAGCCCTTACCGGTACATCAAACAGTGTTTGGAAATAAGGTTCTATTTTCAGTATCATATCATTGGAAAGCTTGTAATCAAAAGTGAGCATAAAATGGTGTGCCTTTGTAAAGTCCAGGTCTTTGTTTACCAATTCTTCTCCGGTTTGTGGGGTTTTGGTGAAATATACATCCATTTTTTCCATGCGGCTGTTCAGACCGTATGCCAATGCAAAAGACACCTTGGGTGAGGTTTGCCACTTCATACCTACGCGTGGTTCCAATGTCCAGTGGTTGTTCAGAGTCAACATTTGTGCATTCAGCCCAAGGCTGAGAGTTACTTGGTTGCCTATTCCCACGGAGTTGCTGGTGTATGCAGACAAGAGGCTGGTATTACCATTTCCCATTGAGATAACATTCATCGGTTGGTTGACAAACGGGGAGAGGTTCATTTGGGTATCATAGAACATCTGCGTAAAGGTAATTCCTGTCTTGTTGGTAAACTTGGCACTGAACTTATGGTTGTAAGAAGAAGTAAATACCAAGTTTGTATTTTTCCTGTACATATCCAGATAAGGAGTGGAAGCCTTTGCTTCGTCAAACACATCTATAGATGCCGTGCTCTTGAAAAAAGTGGTAGCCAAGGTCGTTTTAAGGAAACCTTTTTCACCTACGGGATAGCGATGGCTGATGCCGCCTGCTGCCATATACTGGTCTGTTTTTGATTCCTCCCTGTCACTTAAATATTCCCATTTGTCTATGTTTTCTTCTCTGTCACTACCATATTTATCTATCAGGCTGGTTCCCCAAATAGAGAATGTTCCTGCTCTGCGGGTGGGAAAGTTCAGTTTAAAATTTAAATCCTGATAGTCGAAAGCTCCTCCTAAATCTACCATTCCAAGATGATCCAGTAATCCGGTAGCCGAATATCGGTAGTTGATAATATAAGATGAATTGTGTTTTTTGCTCAAAGGTCCCTCTGAGGCTACATCAATGCCCAATATTCCTGCCTGGATGGTATTCTCTACTTTTTGGTTATTACCGTTCCTGAGGCGCATATCAAAGACTCCGGATACGGCGTTACCATATTCTGCCGGAAAAGCGCCGGTGAAGAAATCGGAGTTACCCAGTACGTGATTGCTTAATGAGGAAAGTATTCCGCCGCCCAGTGTGGCGATGTCTGCATAGTGGTTCGGGTTGGGAATTTCTATGTCTTCCAGTCGCCATTGCAGCAGGTGGGGAGCATTCCCATGAATGGAAATGCCGTTATTGGATACTCCTGATGATATTCCGGCAAAGGAACTGACCAGTCGTGCCGGGTCGTCCATACCTCCGGCATAGCGCGAGGCTTCTTCCACGCTGAACATACGTGCTCCGCTCAGTGCCATTTTATTGAGTGCCTGTTCTTTATTCATTTGCGGGCGTATCACTATTTCGTTTAGTTCTTGTGTGTTTTCGGTCATGGTTATTTCAAGAAATATCTCTTTGGCGGAAGATACCAATATCTCCCGAAAGATACTGGGCTCATAACCTACGAAGTTTGCTTTTATGTTGTGGCGTCCTAAAGGAACATTTTTGAGTGTAAAGTTACCCTGGTCATCTGTTACGGTTCCTTTGTCGGGGGCGTCTTCTACTTGGACGGTTGCATAGGCAATGGGAGTGCCGGATGCTTTGTCGGTTACTGTACCCCTGATATTCTGTGTCAGGTTTTGGGCAGAGATAGAGAAGCACAGGCATATCATGAATAGATAGGCTGTTGTTCTTTTCGTGTTTCCTTGTGATAATTTTTTGTAGTTCATTTTTCTTTTTGCATTTTAATGATGGACAAAAGTATGCAGGAAAAAGATGGTGTTTGGTTTTTGTAGACCAAAGTGGGGATTTTGTAGACCAAATAGTATTTCAGTTACCATTTAGGAAGAATATTAAGATGAATTTAATCTAGTGAGTAAATAGTTCAAGAAAGAACAGTATCTTTGCCGCTGATTGATGCAAAAGACGGTACTATGATTAATACATTGACTTCTCTACGGTTTTTCTTTGCGCTGATGGTCTTTGGAGCGCATTGTTATGTAGTTGATTCCGGCTTCTCCACTCATGTCTTTAAAGAAGGCTTTGTGGGAGTAAGCTTCTTTTTTATATTGAGTGGTTTTATTATCGCCTATAATTATCAAAAGAGGATGGAAGAACGGAAAGTGTCGAAACGCCAATTCTGGGTGGCACGTATTGCCCGCATCTATCCATTGCACGTCTTGACTTTGTTGGGAGTGGCTTTAGTAGGTAACTTATTGACCCCTATGGGTTGGGAGGAGGGATTGAAACATTTTATTCCTGCACTATTGCTTCTACATCCTTTTATCCCTCAGATGGATTACTTTTTTTATTTCGACAGTCCTTCGTGGAGTTTAGGATGCGAACAATTATTCTACTTCTTATTTCCGTTCTTGGCATTGTTCTTCCATAAAAAACAAAGATTGATAGGGGCTTTGCTGGTGTGTGCCGTGGCAGTGCCTGTTTTGATGTCGCTGACGGATGAGGCGAATATCCGCGGTTATTGGTATGTCAATCCCTTAGCTCGTTTCCCTGATTTTCTGGTAGGTATGTTGCTTTATCAGGTCTATGATTGGTGTCGTTCCAAGAAACTGTCTTTTACCACAGCGTCTTTGTTGGAAGTAGGTGCATTGTGCGTCTTTCTGTTGTTCTATATGTATTCGGCAGATTTAGTGCCCAAGGTGTATCGTTATTCTTGTTATTATTGGCTTCCTATTTCATTAGTCCTCTTAATATTTTCTTTGCAGAAAGGTTTCATTTCCCGCATTTTGTCCAATAAATATCTGGTCATTGGCGGCGACATCAGTTATAGTTTCTATCTGATTCACTTATGGATAATCTTTGCATACGTAGAATTGGCGAAAACTTATGATTGGCACATCAGCTTGTGTATCAGTATTCCGCTTATCTTTGCAGTAACAATAGGACTGAGCCTGCTTTCTTATTATTATTTTGAGAAGCCGGCGAATCGCTTGGTCAAACGAATTTTAAACAAACAACAATAACTTTATTCATGGAAAAACAATTAACAGGAAAGTTGCCACGCATCGAAGTGGTAGATGCCTTGCGAGGATTTGCAGTGATGGCAATTCTTTTAGTACACAATTTGGAACACTTTATTTTTCCGGTTTATCCTACAGATCAGCCGGGGTGGTTGGCTATTTTGAATGACGGAGTTTTTAATACCACTTTCTCTTTGTTCGCCGGAAAGGCGTATGCCATTTTTGCTCTCCTCTTTGGATTCACTTTCTATATACAGTCTGCCAACCAGCAGCGGAAAGGGAAGGATTTTGGTTATCGCTTTCTTTGGCGTCTGGTATTGCTGGCGGTGTTTGCCACATTGAATGCTGCTTTTTTCCCTGCGGGAGATGTGCTGTTGCTGTTTGTGGTAGTGGGCATTGTGCTTTTCCTTGTTCGCAAGTGGAGTGATTGCGCTATTCTTACTACTGCTATTTTGTTTCTTTTGCAACCTGTTGAGTGGTATCATTATATAGTCAGTCTGTTCGACTCATCGCACACCCTGCCCGATTTGGGCGTAGGTGCCATGTATGATGAAGTGGCGGCTTATACCAAGGAAGGAAACTTTGGAGAATTTATATGGAGGAACATTACTTTGGGGCAGAAAGCCAGCTTGTATTGGGCATTGGGAGCCGGTCGCTTTTGGCAGACTGCCGGTCTATTCCTGATGGGATTATACATTGGCCGCAAACAGTTGTTTGTCACTTCTGAAAATAATACTCGTTTCTGGGTGAAAGCGCTCATTATCTCTGCCATTGCTTTTGCACCTCTTTTCCAGTTAAAAGAGTTGATTATGGCAAGTGATAGCAATATCATTCAGCAAACCGCCGGAACTGCTTTTGATATGTGGCAGAAATTTGCCTTTACGGTAGTGTTGGTAGCTTCTTTTGTCTTGCTTTATCAGAAGGCCGGTTTTCAAAAGTTCGTTTCTAATCTTCGTTTTTATGGAAAAATGAGTCTTACTAATTATATAAGCCAGTCTATTGCCGGAGCAATCATTTATTTTCCGTTCGGACTTTATCTGGCTCCGTATTGTGGATATACGTTGAGTTTAATTATCGGTTTCATTCTTTTCCTGTTGCAGGTTCAGTTCTGCAAGTGGTGGTTGAGGAAGCACAAGCAAGGTCCGTTGGAAAGCATTTGGCATAAATGGACTTGGATGGGGGCGGACCGGAACCGTTCTGGTAAGGGATAAGAAGCGGATTTGAAGCAAATGAGCATAAAATAGACGAAATTGCACCTGTTTTTGGAGCATGAATAACCTAACTTTGCCAGCAAACAAAACTTTAAATCTATTATGAGGAGACTAGTTTATTTATTGGCAACCTTTATTCTTACTGCAAATTTCATTAGTGCACAAAATCTGACCCGCTGGGTGAATCCGTTTATAGGGACGGGTGCTGTCGAGTCCAGTCTTTCTGGAAATAATTATCCGGGTGCTACGGTGCCTTTCGGTATGGTTCAGTTGAGTCCCGATACTCGCGAAGTTCCCGATTGGGCACAGGCTTCGGGATACGATTATAATGACTCTACTATCTATGGCTTCAGTCATACGCGTTTAAGTGGAACGGGGGCTTCCGATTTTATAGATATATTAATGTTTCCTACGGTGAGCGATAAGACAAAATCGACCTTTGCCCATCAGCAGGAACAGGCACGTCCGGGCTATTATCAGGTTTTATTGGCTGATGAAGGCATTCAGGCGGAACTGACAGCTTCTGTGCATGTGGGGGTGCATCGTTATACCTATCCCCAGGGCAAGGAAGCAAAATTATGGTTGGATCTGGATCATTCGGCAAATAAAGGAAGTTGGAACCGCCGCATCATTCAGTCACAAATCCGCCTGGTATCTCCCACTGTAGTGGAAGGTTACCGTATCATAACCGGATGGGCGAAACTGAGGAAAATCTATTTCCACATGGAATTTTCTAAACCGATACAATACTCTGAATTGCATGACGGAGGTAGGAAGCATGAAAATACTCCGGTTATCAATGGTACGGAACTTCGCGGATTGTTTGCTTTCGATCTGCAACAGGATAGGGAATTGACCTGTAAAGTAGCTTTGTCTCCGGTTTCCATAGATAATGCCCGCCTGAATATGTCCGGGGAAGTTCCCGGATGGGACTTTGACAGCATTGCTGCTGCCGCCGAAAACAGTTGGGAAAAGGAGCTGGAAAAGATTGATGTGCAAGGTACGGACTTACAGAAAACAATATTCTATACAGCTTTGTACCACACCATGATACAACCCAATACAATGAGTGATGTAAACGGTGAATATATGGCAGCCGATTATACGACGCGCAAAGTTGCTGGTAATGAGGTACATTATTCCACATTCTCCCTTTGGGATACGTTCAGGGGTGCTCATCCTCTTTATACGCTGATGCATGCAGGCCGCACTCCCGATTTTGTAAAGAGCATGATTCGCCAGTATGATTACTACGGTTACCTGCCCATTTGGCAACTATGGGGACAAGATAACTATTGCATGATTGGCAATCATTCTATTCCGGTGATTGTAGATGCCGTATTGAAAGGTATTGCAGGAGTAGATGAAGAAAAAGCGTATGAAGCCGTCCGCAATAGTTCTATGACTTCTCATCCCAATTCTCCTTTTGACGTATGGGAGAAATATGGTTATATGCCCGAGAATATACAGACTCAATCTGTATCTATCACTTTGGAACAGGCTTTTGACGACTGGTGCGTAGCCCAACTGGCAAAGAAATTGGGGAAACAAGAGGATTATAATCACTTTATGAAGCGTTCTGCTTTCTATAGGAACCTGTTTAATCCTGAAACCCGATTCTTTCAGCCCAAAAATGATAAAGGAGAATGGATAGAACCGTTTGATCCTTATAAATATGGAGCCAACGGCGGTTATCCTTTCACAGAGGGGAATGCTTGGCAATACTTTTGGTATGTACCACAAAATATACCCGATTTGATTTCGCTGACAGGGGGCAATAAAGCCTTTACGGCGAAACTGGATACATTCTTCACCATCAATCATCAAAGTGGTGAATTGAATGATAATGCTTCCGGCTTTGTGGGACAATATGCGCATGGCAATGAACCGAGCCATCATGTGGCTTATTTGTATGCTTGTGCGGGCGAACCTTGGAAAACACAGAAATATGTGGCGCATATCATGAATGAATTGTATAACGATTCTTCTTCGGGCTATGCCGGCAATGACGATTGCGGTGAGATGTCGGCATGGTATGTGTTTGGCGCACTAGGCTTTTATCCGGTTAATCCGGTAAGCGGGGAGTACGTTATCGGTACGCCTATGCTGGAAAAGGCCGTGATGAATTTGCCCGATGGAAAGACTTTTACCGTGAAAGCTCCGCGTAAAAAAGGGAATGAGATTTATATTCGCTCCATGAAACTGAATGGAAAGAAATATACCAAGAATTATATTACCCATCAGGATATAATGAATGGCGGAACTCTGGAGTTTGTAATGAGTGCTTCACCGCAGAAATAATGAATGTCTTATTCTCCTTTAGCTGGAATGTGTTATGAAAAGACCGGTAGCTGTATTCTTATTGTTCATCAGTTTGAATGGTATAAATGGTTGGGCTCAGAAAGCTCCTGTAGATTATGTGAATCCGATTGTCGGGGCGACAACTGCCGATGAAATAGCAGGCTCCGGTCATGGATTGGGAAAAACATTTCCCGGTGTGTGTACCCCTTTCGGACTGGTGCAACTGAGTCCCGATACAAAAACAGGTGGAGACAACGGTCCCGGTTATTCATGGCATCATCATACCATAGAAGGATTTAGTTTTACCCACATGAGCGGCATTGGCTGGTATGGAGATCTGGGAAATTTCCTGGTCATGCCTACTACGGGTAAACTGCATACATTTAAAGGAACGGAAGATGAGCCGGAAAACGGTTATCGTTCCCGCTACTCTCATGAGCGTGAAGTGGCGAAGGCCGATGGCTATTCTGTAATGTTGGATGATTACCAGATAAAGGTGGAACTGGCGGCAGCGTCTCGCTCTGGGATGATTCGCTTTACTTATCCGCAATCGGATATTTCCCGCATACAAATAGACTTGGCACGCCGCATCGGAGGTACTTCTACCGAACAATATGTGGAAGTAGTGGATAATTATACCATTAAAGGTTGGATGAAATGCACTCCTGATGGCGGTGGATGGGGAGACGGTGCAGGACAAGGCAACTATACGGCTTATTTCTATTGCTACTTTGACCGCCCATTGAAAGACTTTGGAGTGTGGAGTGCGGAGATTCCCGATGGAGTAGAACGCAAGAATGCCTCTAATGACGATCCGGCTTATCATGAATATATAAAGAATGCCCGCATCATCCCCCAACAGAAAATAACACAAGGAAAACATTTGGGTTTTTATACAGAGTTTCCCACCCGTGAAGGCGAACAGACATTGCTGAAGTGCGGCATTTCATTTGTCAGCATGGAGGGCGCACGGAAGAATCTGCAAAGCGACATTCCCGATTGGGATTTTGACGGAGTGCGCCGGCGTGCCCGCAGGCAATGGGATGAGGCTCTTGCAGGGGTACAGGTAGAAGGGAATGAAAAGGATAAGATTATCTTCTATACATCGTTGTATCACACAATGATAGATCCGCGTTGTTTCTCGGATGTGGACGGTGCTTATCCCGGAGCCGATGGCAAAGTGCATCAGGCGGACGGATTTGTTTATCGCACCATATTTAGCGGTTGGGATGTATTTCGAAGCCAATTCCCTTTACAGACCATTATCAATCCCCGGCTGGTGGATGATGAAATAAATTCATTGATTCAATTGGCAGAACTAAGTGGAAAGAAGTATTTCCCACGTTGGGAGTTCCTGAATGCCTATTCGGGTTGTATGGTGGGCAATCCGGCTGTTTCGGTAGTGACGGATGCCTATAATAAAGGAATATGGAACTATGATACCCGGAAAGCCTTAGAATATTCATTGAATACAGTCCGCACATTTGGTAATAACGAGCAAGGTTATACGCCGGATGATCTTTCGAAAACATTGGAGTATGCTTATACGGATTGGTGTGTCGGGGTTTTATTGCGCTCTATGGGAAAAGAAAAAGAGGCGGAAGAGTTTGAACGGAAATCCCAGTCCTATCATCAAGTATGGTGTGACAGTGTGAAATGGTTTCGTGCCCGTTCGGCAGATGGCGGATGGATGCCGTGGAAAGGACGTAATGTGCATTGGCAGGGATGTATAGAAAGCAATAATTACCAGCAGGGATGGTTTGTTCCTCATGATGTGGAAGGACTGATTGCTTTAATGGGGAAAGATTATTTTGAACGGGAATTGGTGGCATTCTTTGAAGGGGCGGATGAACGCTTTATGTGGGGAGATTATTATAACCATCCCAATGAACCCGATCATCAGGTACCTTTCATGCTGAATTATACTTCACGTCCGTGGCTCACCCAATACTGGACTCGCCGGATTTGCCGGAATGCGTACGATGATACGGTAAACGGATTGTGCGGAAACGAGGATGTGGGGCAGATGTCTGCCTGGTATATACTTACCGCTATGGGATTTCATCCCATTTGTCCGGGCAATAACCGGTATGAGCTGACAAGTCCTGTCTTTAATAAAGTAACCATAGCATTGGATAAACGATATTATAAAGGTAAAACCTTTACAATAATAGCTCATAATAACTCTCCCGAGAATGTATATATCCAATCTGTTTCTCTCAATGGAAAGGTGTTGAATCGTCTGTGGATCACTCATGAAGAAATAATAAATGGTGGAGTTTTGGAGTTTATCCTTGGCAAGACTCCCAAACGTTGAATAATACTTGTTTTTGAGCTTCTTTTGAAGCAAAAGAGCATAAAAATGGCGAGAATATCTCTGCCTTTAGGGGGAGTATTGTCTACTTTTGCCTCAGAACAAAACTTTAAATCAATCGTATGAAGCATCTTTATTTTTGGATATTTATGCTACTGCTTACCGGGAGTGTTTCCATAAAGGGGAAAACAATTCATGTTGCTCCCCCCGATGAAGGGTATTGCAATACTGTCATTGCCAAAGCACTGGAAGAAGCTGCTGCGGAGAAGGGACGCCCTACTGTCATTCAGCTACAATTGGGACGATATATCTTCGGACGTGATGAATCAATTCACCGTCGCTATCTCATTTCCAATACAGCATCCGAGAAAGAAGATCCGGATCAGGTTAAGCATATCGCCCTACTATTGAAAGACTTGGAAAATCTGACGATTGATGGTAGCGGTTCGCTTCTGCTGATGGATGGTGAAATGACTTCTTTCATTATAGATTCCTGCCGCAACGTCATATTAAAGAACTTTCAGTTGGACTTTGTCAATCCGACTCAAACGGAGTTTGAAGTTGTGGAACAGGGAAAGCACCATATACTGGCCAAAGTGCACCCCACTTCCCACTATAAAATAGAAAACGGGAAGTTGGTGTGGTATGGTAAGGGTTGGTCTTTCTCAGAAGGAATAGCACAAGCCTATGATTGTGGAAAGGATATAACTTGGCGAACTTGGTTTCCATTGGAAGGATTGGAAAGCACGGTAGAAGTGCAACAGGGGTTGCTTTGGATGAATTACCGTGAGAAACCGGATATAGCACCGGGATGGGTTTTCCAGATGCGGGATGCGATTCGTGATGAAGTGTGTGGCTTAATACAGTATAGTCGTGATATTCGTTTGGAGAATGTTCATGTGTATTATGCCGGAAACTTCGGTATTGTCAGTCAGTATAGTGAAAACCTGGCATTTGAACAGGTGTTTTTCGAACCCGAACTGAGCAGTGGCAGAACAAATACCGGTTTTGCCGATTTCTTGCAGGTTTCGGGATGTAAAGGAAAGGTGTCAGTACAGAATTGTCGCTTTACCGGTGCACACGATGATCCCATCAATGTGCATGGCACTCATTTACAAGTATTGGAGTATCTTTCGGATACAAAAATAAAGCTTGGTTTCATGCATCATCAAACCTTTGGACTGAAGGCTTTCTTTCCCGGGGATGAAGTCGCTTTTATCAATTCCAATACACTTTTGCCGATAGTGGAGGCAAAGGTAAAAAAGGTGACTCGTGTAGGTGATCGCCAAGTGATTATAGAAGTCAGCCGTCCGCTTCCCGAAGCAGTGAGAAAGACGGAATTAGTATCTGTCGAGAATTTGACTTGGACGCCTGAAGTGGTTATCCGTAATAATTATTTCTCCAGAATACCGACACGTGGTATATTGGTTTCTACCCGTAGGAAAGTCCTTATCGAAGATAATGTTTTCTTTCGTATGCAGATGAGTGCCGTGTTGATAGCCGATGATGCCCGAAGTTGGTATGAGTCGGGGCCAGTAACGGATGTGACTATACGTAGAAATAAATTTATAGAGTGTGGAGAGCCGGTGATTCATGTTGCACCCGAAAATAACGTGTATGCGGGTGCAGTACATCGTAATATATCGGTGACGGATAATCATTTCCAGCTAAAAGGTGAGTCAATGATAAAAGCGCGTTTTACTGACGGGATAACGGTAACCGGAAACCTGATAGGTTTACCGGATATAAGTAAACAGGGATCTGCCGTTACGCTAGATCAGTGCGAAAATGCCAAGATTGGAGGAAATCGCTTCTATCAACGTACCACCAACCTTTGATTGAAAGAAATTATTAAACCATGAAAAATATGAAACATTTCAAGACTTATTTAGCAGCAATGGCTTTGGCGCTTGCGGGTTGTCAAAGCGCAACTAGTGCCGACGAAATTACAGAATTGTGGTATGCACAACCGGCAAAAGTATGGATGGAATCCTTACCTATAGGTAATGGTCGTTTAGGGGCAATGACCTATGGCGGGGTAGAAGAAGAAACATTGGCGTTGAATGAATCTACCCTATGGTCGGGACAGTACAATGAGAATCAGGACAAACCGTTTGGACGTACCAAGTTGGACAATCTGAGAAAGTTGTTCTTTGAAGGAAACTTATCAGAAGGGAATCGTATAGCCGGGGAGAACCTGAGTGGTAACCAAACCTCTTTCGGTACTCATCTTCCCATAGGCGATTTGAAACTGCAATTTACTTATCCACAGGGGGAAATTACGGATTATCGCCGTTCATTAAGTTTGGATGAGGCTATCAGCAGTGTGTCTTTCCGTGCCGGAGGTGTAAACTATAAGCGGGGATATTTTGCTACCAATCCCGATAGCGTGCTTGTCTTCCGATTGACGGCTGATAAACAAAAGGCTGTTACAATGAATATAGCCTTGGATTTGATGCGTCAGGCTGAACCTTCTGTGGAAGGCAACCAATTGATCTTTACCGGAAAAGTTGATTTCCCGATGCATGGACAGGGCGGTGTAAGCTTTGAAGGAAGAATAGCTGTGCTTGCCGATAATGGAGATGTAAAGATGGATAAAGAAGGTGTCAGCGTAAAAGATGCTGATGCAGTGACATTGATAGTAGATGTACGCACGGATTATAAGAACCCTGATTATAAAAAGATGTGCGCAGCCAGTGTGAAAAGTGCTGAGGCTAAATCATATGCTGATTTGAAACAGGCTCATATACAGGATTATGCCACTTTATTTGATCGTGTAGCCATTCAGTTCGGAAAAGATACGAATCGGACGGTTCCTACGGATGTTCGTTGGCAACAAGTCAGAGAAGGAAAGACCGATACCGGGCTGGATGCTCTGTTTTTCCAGTATGGCCGTTATCTTACCATAGCTACTTCCCGCGAAAATTCTCCATTGCCTATCGCTTTGCAGGGTTTCTTTAATGACAACAAGGCTTGCAATATGGGCTGGACGAATGATTATCATTTGGATATCAATACCCAGCAGAATTATTGGGCAGCCAATGTAGGTAATTTGGCAGAGTGCAACGCTCCCTTGTTTACTTATATCAAAGATTTGGCTCGTCACGGCGCGAAAACTGCGCACGTGGTATATGGATGCAAAGGCTGGACCGCCCATACCACTGCGAATGTATGGGGATACACAGCCCCTTCCGGCAGCATTTATTGGGGATTGTTCCCTACGGCCGGTTCATGGATCGCTACACATTTATGGATGCAATATGAATATACCCAGGATAAAAAATATTTGGCTGAAATCGCTTATCCTTTATTAAAAGGAAATGCAGAGTTTCTATTGGATTATATGGCCGAAGACCCTTCAACCGGTTATTTGATGACCGGACCTAGTATTTCGCCTGAAAACGGATTCCGTAATCAGGGCAGTGAGCATTGCGCTTCCATGATGCCCACGACTGATCGAGAACTAGCTTATGAAATACTTTCATCTTGTATTCAGTCGGCTGATATTCTGGATGTTGACAAATCTTTCCGTGATAGTTTGCAGGCTGCTCTCGATAAACTTCCTCCTATCCGCTTGCGTGCCAATGGCGCCATCCGCGAATGGTTTGAAGATTATGAAGAAGCACATCCCAACCATCGGCACACTTCCCATCTGCTGGCCTTGTATCCTTTCTCCCAGATTACATTAGAGCAAACTCCCGAACTGGCAGAGGGAGCCCGCAAGACGATTGAAAACCGTTTGTCGGCCGAGAATTGGGAAGACACCGAATGGAGCCGTGCCAATATGATTTGTTTCTATGCCCGTTTGAAAGATGCACAGGAAGCCTATAAGAGTGTGCAATTATTACAAGGAAAACTGTCACGTGAGAACCTGATGACTGTATCGCCGGGTGGCATTGCAGGCGCGGATGGTGATATTTATTCATTTGATGGAAACCCTGCCGGGACAGCCGGTATGGCGGAAATGCTGGTGCAGAACCACGAAGGCTATGTGGAGTTCCTGCCTTGTCTGCCTCAGGAGTGGAAAGACGGTAGCTTCAAAGGCCTGTGCATAAAGGGAGGTGGCGAAGTAGCTGCTGACTGGACTAATGCTGTTATTAACAAGGCATCGATAAAAGCTACTGCCAATCAGACTTTTAAAGTGAAACTTCCTCAAGGAAAGAACTATAAGGTGATGCTGAATGGAAAAGAAGCAGTTGCCAATCCTGATGCCAAAGGATTGATAACGGTGGATATGAATCATGGAGATTTGTTAGAATTATTGTAATATAATTAGGACGATTCCTTGATACTTTCAGAAGATAAATAAGACACCGGGAAAACTTCATAAGACACCGAGATAATAAAATATCGCGGTGTCTTATGAAGCGTTTCCCGGTGTGAAACCACAGGTCGATATTTTTTCTATAGGGGAGGCCTTCATTAAAAAGCAATATGAACCATATCCTAAGTAATATCTTCTATCTCGTAAGGCCCTAAATCCTCGTTGCTTTATACTATTTATTCTTTTTTTTCTTTTATCTTTGACTTAAATTTCGGTATGCTATGAAAAAGACCTTGCTTTTTTTATCTTATTTGTGTATCATCTTTACATCGCAAGCGGTGGATCGAGGTTTCTCAAACTATTATTTCTCCCATATTTCCGGTGAGAACGGGCTTTCACAAAGTAATGTAAAAGCTATCTTGCAAGATAGCTATGGATTTATGTGGTTCGGTACGAAGAATGGTTTGAATCGTTTTGATGGAACATCTATTGTACAAATGAATTGCGATGATTATGTAGCGGGTACGGGGAATCATAATATCTCTGCTTTATTTGAGGATAAAGAACGCCAACTATGGGTTGGTACGGACAAAGGAGTCTATCAATATGATCCTGCCTCTGATATATTCAAAGTTATGAATCAAAAAACAGAGGATGGGGTAGACATGAATAACTGGGTATCTAATATTGTATCTGATTCTGTAGGCAATATTTGGATTGTTATTCCGGACCAAGGTGTGTTTCGTTATAAAAATGAAAAACTTTATTTATATGAAGTAACAAACAAGGAGCATTTTAAGACAGAAGCGCCTGATTGTATTTTGGTACGCCCTGATGGAGATGTCTGGGTAGGTACATGGGGAGTAGGTCTTTTCCGATACAATCCGGCTTCGGATAAGTTTGAACAATATTGTGTCGATAAATTTGGCAATTCCTTAAAAGGAAAAAACATTAATGCCATTTGTAATTATGGTGATTGGATTGCGATGGCTATACATGAAGGTGAGTTGATGAAATATAATCCGGTTACTGACCAATTGATAAAGATTGATTTGCCGGAAGCCGCCCATACATATGTACGAACTGTGGCATGTTTTGACGATGAACTTTGGCTGGGAACACATGAAGGGCTGTTTATTGTGAATGAGAAGGAAGATAGAATTGTGCATTTGCAGCAAGACTTAATGCGTCCTTTCAGCTTGTCTGATAAGATCATTTACAGCATTTACAGGGATCGTGAAGGGGGAACCTGGTTGGGAACAATGTTTGGTGGCGTGGACTATTTACAACACCACGATTTGTTGTTCGATAAATTTGTACCGGGTAGCGATGGAAATTCATTGAGTACAAAGCGGATCAGAGAAATTGTTGCCGGCTGTGACGGTAATATATGGATTGGGACGGAAGATAATGGAGTTGAAGTCTTAAATACAGCAACAGGAAAAGTAGACCGATTGAAGTTGGAGGGCAAAGATGCAGGTAATCGGTTGGTTACACTTTCTATGTTTGCTAAAGGAGATCAGGTATTTTGCGGACTGTTCAAACAAGGATTGGATGTAATTCAATTGCCCGGGAAGAAGGTGAAACATTATGGTTATGAGAGTTTGAATATTGGAGAAGGAAGTGTTTACTCTTTCTTTATAGATGATAAAGGTTATAGCTGGATTGGTACAGGTTGGGGATTGTACAAGGCGGCTCCCGGAAGTTTCCACTTTAGTAAAGTGGAGGAAGTGGGATATGACTGGATCTTTGATACCTTTCAGGACAGGGACGGAGTAATGTGGTTTGCCTCAATGGGAAGCGGTTTATGGAAACATGATCCCCAAAAAGGTACATTTACAAAATACTTTTACGAAGAAGGGAAGGAGAATACGCTGAGCTCTAACTCGGTAAGTTCTATCATGCAGGACAGTAAAGGACGAATTTGGATTTCGACAGACCGTGGTGGCATATGCCGTTACAATCCTTCTACAGATAACTTTTCTACTTTCTCCATAAAAGATGGGCTGCCGGATGATGTAGCCTATAAAATATTGGAAGATGACCAGGCTAATCTATGGTTTGGAACCAACAGGGGCTTGGTGCGATTCAATCCTGAAACAAAGGATATCAGGGTATATACCACAAAAGATGGTTTACTGGGGAACCAGTTTAATTATAAATCAGCATTGAAAGGCGATGATGGCAAGTTCTATTTTGGAGGTATTGATGGTCTCATAGCTTTTGATCCTAATTCTTCGGAGAAAATCAATTTTCTGCCTCCTGTGTATATATCAAAATTTAGTATTTATAATCGGGAAATAACGGTTCATACTCCTGACTCTCCGCTAGAGAAATGTATAGAGCATACAGATAAGATTGTATTGCCCTATGATCAGTCAAATATTAGTTTCGATGTTGCCTTGCTGAGTTATTCGACTACGGAGTCCAATCAATACTATTACAAATTGACTCCATTGGATAAAGATTGGATCAGAGCGGCAAGCAATCAGAATATTTCTTATGCAAAGTTGCCGCCGGGCAACTACACATTGCAGGTCAGGGCTACCAATAGTGCAAAGGATGGCCCTTATGCCACGCGCTCTTTGTCTATTGTCATTCTTCCTCCCTGGTGGTTATCGGTTTGGGCATATGTCTTATATGTTATTTTGGGGATCTGCATCGTCCTTTGTTGGTTCTTCTGGTACAAAAGACGGAAGGAGAGAGAAATGGAAGAAAAGCAGAAACTGTTCGAAGTAGAGAAAGAGAAGGAGCTTTATGAATCAAAAGTCAGTTTCTTTACCGAGATTGCTCATGAAGTCCGCACACCGTTGACACTTATAAACGGGCCTTTGGAAGCCATTGAGGAAATGGATATCAAGGATCAGAAGCTGAACAAGAATCTGACGGTGATAGGGCAAAATACGAAACGTTTGCTTGATCTGACGGGACAGTTGCTTGATTTCCAGAAGATCGGTGCCAGTAAGTTTGAGATGAAATTTGAGGCAGTGGACGTAACCGCTTTGCTGAATGAGACGATTTCCCGCTTTGAACCCACTATCCAGCAAAAGAAGAAAGAATTGTTGCAGAATATCCCCGAGGAACGGATTATAGCTGCTATAGATAGAGAGGCAATAACAAAAATCCTGAGCAATCTGCTGAATAATGCTTTGAAATATGCCCGTCATACCATCTTGGTAGAGCTTTTGCGAGATGAGGAGACTTTTACAGTTCGGGTTATTAGCGATGGAGAAAAGATACCCCAATCGTCCAGCCAGCAGATTTTTGAGCCGTTCTATCAGATGGAAAAGAGAAAGGATCAATCTCGGATGGGAGTGGGGATTGGCTTACCATTGGCACGCTCATTGGCCACTCTGCATAAAGGTTGTCTTTATTTGGATTCCGAACAGCCGGAAAATGCGTTTGTGCTTACCATTCCTTTGAATAAAGAGGGAATAAAGCAGCAGATAGAGAAAGTAGTGGAGCAAAATATAGAGGTACTGGATGAGGAAACGTCGTTGGAAACAGAAAATACGAAAGGATATACTTTGTTGTTGGTAGAAGACAACGAAAGCATGATGTCCTTCATTGTAGAGCGTCTGGAGGGATTCTTTGCAGTGGAAACAGCTTATAATGGACAAGAAGCATTAGACACCTTGCGAAATAATCATATTGATCTGGTCATCAGCGATATTATGATGCCGGTAATGAACGGTTATGAATTGTGCAAGGCGATGAAGGCGGATATAGACTTGTGCCATATCCCGGTTATTTTCCTGACAGCAAAGAATGACCTGGAAAGCAAAATTAATGGCTTGAAGATTGGTGCGGAAGCATACGTCGAGAAACCTTTCTCCTTTAATTACCTGAAGACTCAAATCCTGTCTTTACTGAGTAACCGCAGAAAAGAACGCGAAGCATTTTCCAAACGTCCTTTCTTCCCCGTTCAGAATATGCAGATGAACAAAGCGGATGAAGAATTTATGAATAAAGTAATCAGTGTGATTCAGGATAATATAGCAGACGAGAACTTTAATGTGGAACGAATGGCTGATATTCTGTGCATGAGTCGTTCCAGCCTGTTGCGGAAAATCAAGATATTGTTTAATCTTTCACCGATTGATTTCATCAGGCTGATCCGTTTAAAGAAAGCGGCAGAATTGATTCAGGAAGGGAAATATCGTATCGGAGATATCTGTTATATGGTGGGAATCAATTCTTCATCTTACTTTAGCAAATTGTTTTTGAAACAATTCGGCATGACGCCAAAAGAATTTGAGAAACAGAATCAAGCAGCTAAGGATAAGGTTAAAATAGATCTGACTGAGAATTTGTAATTAAAAGAAATGCTGCAAAAAATGACGCATTTGCGGATTCGGTTTCTGCAAATGCGTCATTGCTGCAAAAATCCTATTTATTGCTTCGTTTGTATAGGAACGGGGTGTCGGGATATGTCTATTTTTGTCCATGCTCAGGCTGAGGAAATTTCCGCAGGAAAGGGCAAACCTTAAATAGAATTACATTCTTGACAAACTAATAATATGATGAAGAACAACAGGTCTACTTTAAAATCACTGCTCTTTTGCGTTTCTGCATGGGCGGTTTCCGGATGTATCTTATCGGGATGTGCTGAAAAAACACTGAATGCCGGTGAATGGTCTTTGGCTTATGACACGGAGGCGAACGGCATAGACATAACCAAAGGTTCAAAACTTGTTTATGACAATTTGTATGCCTCATACAAGCTTTCGGACAGTCTCGTTTCCACTCGTGATTATCAAAAACATACCGTTTCCACCGAGAAAATCGAAGATGCTTTTGGTGAAGGCTATCTCTATAAGGTGACCTATACGGGCAATGGTTTGCCGGTGTTGGTTCAGTCTTTCTATGTTTATTCGGACAAGGATTATGTGCTGAGTGACTTTACACTGGAAGGTGTTTCTGAAATCGCTTCCAACTACATGGCACCGGTCAATGTGGACCGGATGCCGGAAATACTGGAAAAAGGAGAGAACAACCGTACTCTTTTCATCCCCTTTGATAATGATTGCTGGATCAGATACCAGTCTCATCCGCTTACGTTCACTGATCTGACCAGTTACGAGGTCACTGCTGTATTCAACAATGAAGATAGAAAAGGAATCGTAGTCGGTTCGGTGGAACATGATAATTGGAAAACAGGTATAACAATAGGTAAAGGTAATATATATAATGTAGGTTCATTAGTATGCTATGGCGGTGCTGCCGATAAGACTACACGCGATTCCAAACCTCATGGTGCTTTGAAAGGTACAAAAGTGAAATCACCGAAAGTACTATTGGGCTTTTTTGAGGATTGGCGCGAAGGCTTGGAAGACTATGCCCGTGCAAACGCTGTGATTGCCCCTCCCAAAGCTTGGGGAAAGGCTGTTCCTTTTGGTTGGAACAGCTGGGGAGCATTGCAGTTCAATCTTACTTATCCCAAGGCTTTGGAGGTATCGGACTATTACAAGCAGAATTTGCAGAACAATCATTTTGTGAATGCGGATAATCTGGTTTACATCGGGCTGGATTCCGGCTGGAACAGTTTTTCGGAAGAAGAATTGAAAGACTTTGTAGACAGATGCAAGGCCAACGGGCAAGTAGCCGGTGTCTATTGGACTCCGTTTACGGACTGGGGAAAGAATCCGGAACGTGAAATAAAGGAGATTCCGGGCTGTAAGTATAAGGATGTTTACCTCTATGCTAACGGGCAGCCTCAGGAACTGGACGGTGCATATGCCGTTGACCCTACTCATCCGGCTGTTGAGGCGATGATGAAAAGCACTTCCGAACTGTTCCATCGGGCAGGTTTTGAATATGTGAAGATGGACTTTATGACCCATGGGGCTATGGAGGCTGACAAGTGGTATAATCCGGAAATACAAACCGGTATCCAAGGGTATAACTATGGCATGAAATTGCTGGACAAGTATTTCGGTGATATGTATATCAACCTTTCTATCTCTCCGGTTTTCCCTGCTCAGTATGCACAGTCACGAAGAATAGCCTGTGATGCCTGGAATAAGATGAAAGATACTGAATATACACTGAATGCCCTCTCTTATGGTTGGTGGCAGGATAAAGTCTATCAGTTCAATGACCCCGACCACATTGTATTGCGTGAAGCGACAGACGGCGAAAACAGAGCCCGTGTTACTTCGGGAGTCATAACAGGTCTTTTCATCGCCGGAGATGATTTCAGCAAGGGCGGACCGAAAGAGGTGAAAGAGAAGGCAATGGCCTACATGACCAATGCCGAGATCAATGCCGTTGCCAATGGGGAATCTTTCCGTCCGGTAGATGGGAACGGTGAGAAATCAGAGAACCAGTTCATACGTATAGATAAAGACGGCAAGGCTTATTATGCAGTCTTCAACTACGCGGAAGAAGAATTGAAGATGACAGTTGCCTTGGAACGTCTGGGACTGGATGCAGCCAAGGAATACAAGTTGAAGGAATTGTGGAGTGGAGCAGAAAGCACGGCTCAGACAAACTTGGAGGTCACGGTTCCTGCCTTGGATGTAGCTATCTTCAGAATAGAAGAATAATAACCAAATATAAACTTTAAATCATACTTAATTTAGTAATTATGAAAAGAATCAGGCTTATTAATTTAGTCCTCCTGATGATGTTTTGCTGCTGTAATTTGTTGGCGCAGAACATATCAGTTGCCGGAAAGGTAATGGATGCGGCATCCGAGCCGGTAATCGGTGCCAGTGTAACGGTGAAAGGTACTACCAATGGTACTATCACGGATTTTGATGGTAAGTTTACTTTGCAAGTTCAAAAAGGAGATGTGCTGCATATTTCTTATATCGGCTATGTGGGGCAGGATGTAAAGGTGACGGGCAGCCAGCCTATCACTGTAGTGATGAAAGAAGATACCGAAACTTTGGACGAAGTGGTGATTGTAGGTACTTCCATGAAGAAAAGTGATTTGACTGGTGCCGTTTCCAGTGTCAGTTCTAAAGTGTTGCAGGAGAAACCGGTAACTAATGTGAACCAGGCATTGCAGGGACGTGTAGCCGGTGTGTTTATCTCGCAAGGTGCAAAGCCGAGTGACGATGCTTCTATTAAAATTCGTGGTATCAATACCATCAATGGTTCTACAGACCCTATCTATGTGGTTGATGGTATGGTAATGGATAATTCTTACTCAGGATTTAATGCTGTGAACCTGAATGATGTAGCTTCCATTGAAGTTTTGAAAGATGCTTCCGCTACTGCTCTTTACGGTTCTCGTGGTTCTAATGGTGTCGTTGTTATCACTACCAAGAAAGGTAAGAAAGGGGAAGGCAAAGTGACTTATGATGGTTGGATTGGTTTCCAAACTTATGCCAATACTCCGAAGACTATGGATACCAAACAATTATTTGAACTTCGTAAGGAGGCTTATGTGAATGGTTATCAGCAGGCGAATCCTGACGGTGATGTTAATGCTTATATTAATAATGTGGTGATGGGCTCAAATCAGGTATTTGCCGATTATGAATTTGAGGCTTATAAGAACAATTCCAATTATGATTGGTTGGATGCCATCAGCCGTACAGGTGTGCAGCAAAACCATGTGGTAAGTATGTCTAATGCCACAGACAAGGGCTCTTATTACATTAGCTTCGGTTATTCTGATAATAAGGGTTTGATAAAGAATACAGATCAACAAAAATATACAGGCCGTATTAATGCCGACCAGCAAATAAAGAGTTGGTTAAAGGTAGGAACGAACACATCATTTACCCGTACTGAAAATTCATTAGTGGATGATGGAGTTATGAATCGTGCACGTGGCGCTAACCCAATGTTGGCCATATCAGATAGTGATGATCTTCCGACTCTGAATTGGCAAGGTATAAAAGACCAAAATAATTTCAATCCGTTGCGTTCACTACGTATTCAGGAAGACTTGGTGTACAATCGTTTGATGAGTTCTACCTATGTAAATATCAACCCGGCTGAAGGCTGGAATTTCCGTTCTACTTTTTCTATTGATTATGCACAGAAGCAGAAAAATAAATATACTCCAAACGATATTTATGAATCAGAGCGTTATGGCACTGACGGAGAGGCGAAAGATGATCGCGATACTCGTACCGTATGGCAATGGGATAATACATTAGCTTATGATGCCGTTTTTGGAAAGCATAAAATCAATGCATTACTAGGTACAAGTGCAACTCGCACTACAATGAATTATATCAATGCATCGGCTCAAGGATTCAAGTCAAATCTTTTTGGCTATCATTCTTTGGGTTCAGGCTGGAAGGAAGACCAGCGTGGCTTGTCTACGGCTTGGAGTGAACAGACTTTGCTTTCATATATCGCACGTGCCAATTATAGCTATGCGGGTAAGTACTTGTTGACAGCTACTGCCCGTTATGATGGTTCTTCTAAGTTTGCTAAAGGTAATCAATGGGGTATTTTCCCATCAGTATCTGCTGCTTGGAATATTACAGAAGAAGACTTTATGAAAGAGCAAAATATCTTCGATCAATTAAAGTTGCGTGTGGGATTTGGTGTTGTTGGTAATCAGAATATTGATGACTTTGCTTACTTGTCTCTATACAAAATAGCCAATTCGGGTAATAAGGATACTGGTTATACCAGTTCGTTCCAATCGGACGGACGCCGTGGTACTCCGGATATTAGTTGGGAAAAACAGAAACAGTGGAACGTGGGTGTAGATATGGCTTTCTTGAATAATCGCATTCGTTTTACAGTAGACGCTTTCTTGATTAAAAACAAGGACTTGTTGATGAAGCATGATTTACCGGGTACAACCGGATTCACTAATGCGATTGAAAACATTGGCGCTATAGAGAATAAGGGTCTTGAGTTTTCTTTAAATGCCAATATATTGAAAACAAAAGATTTTGAATGGAACTTTGCCGGAACGCTGTCTATGGACAAGAATAAAGTTACTAAATTGTATGGAAATACAGATGTGATGTATAAAATGGATAATGATCGTCACATAGAGAAAGAAGGAAACCTTTTCTTAGGTGAATCTCGTAATACAATTTATATTTTGAGAACTGGTGGCATTGCGCAGGCAGTGGATATGGAGCGCTTGAATAAGATTGACTGGAATGGCCAAAATGTAAATCCGGGTGATCTTTATCCTTTGGATGCGTATGAAGATGGAAAAATTGACGATAAAGACCGTGTAGTTATCGGTTCCACAGACCCTAAATTTTATGGTGGTTTCTCTACAGACTTCACATGGAAAGGTATCGCATTGAATGCCGTGTTCAATTACTCTTATGGAGCGAAGAAACTCAGTCCTTATTATGAAAGTTTGATTAATAGCGTAGGTAGTAGCACTGCTTCTATCGATTTACTGGATCGTTGGACTCCCGAAAATACAGATGCTAAGTTTCCGCGTGTTATCACGGGTGGGGACTATGCACATTATAGTGCAAGTTCAATGGATTATAGTGTGCAGAAAGCTTCTTTCCTACGTTTGTCTTCTCTTTCATTGTCATATACTTTCCCGGCAAAATTGATTGAAAAAATGAAATTGAGCAACTTGCGTGTTTATGCTACTGCTTCTAATGTGTTCTGTTTGACAGATTACAAGGGGTATGATCCGGAAACGGGTGACTGGTATCCTCCTACACGTATGTACACATTTGGTATTAACCTTGCATTCTAATGTTTAATTTTAAAAGAAAAACAACGATGAAAAAAAGAAGTAACAATATAGTGACTTTTGCATTGGCCTTGTCCTTTGCATTCAGCACTTCTTCTTGTTCCGATTTCTTAAACGTGGAGCCTACCGGAAATCTGACAGAAGAACAGGTATTCGAGAAAATTGATAATGTAGAACCTCTGGTACTCGGCTTGTATAAAAGTTACCGTGGTTGTAGAGCCGGGCGTAATGGATTGATGCAGAATTTGGGCAATGATGAAACGCAACAAGGTAACTTTCAGCTTAATACGGAGGGCGACCAGGCAGGAATGGACAAATACAATGGCCAGTTAAATCCGTCTTCCAAACAAGTACAAGCTATTTGGGATAGCCGTTGGGCGTTGATTACTCCGGCTGCCAAAGCCATAAAAGCTTTGGGAATGACGAAGGAGGATCCTGAACGTGCTAAACAGTTGATGGGCGAGGCATGTTTCATCCGTGGTTTGGTGATGTATGAAATGAGTATGTATTGGGGAGAGATTCCTGTAATTGATATGAATCGTACAGAAGAACTTGGTTTAGGTAGAAAACCATTGGCTTTGGTTTGGGAATATATTATTCAGGATTTTATGACTGCGGCAGAGTCTTTGCCGGTAAGCTATACGAGTGATCCTCAGCGTGCTACCCGCGGGGCTGCCTATACTATGTTGGCAAAAGCCTATATGTCTGCTCCCGAAGAAACAGGATTCCGTGATTTCGCTAAAGCAGATGAGGCTTTGAAAAAGGTTATGGATGGCAAATACTCATTAGTGTCCAGCTATGCAGACCTTTGGCGTTATGATAATCCTAACACGGTAGAATCAATTTTTGAGTTGCAGTTTTCTCCCCGGACAAATGATAGAAACATGTGGGAGTTTGATTGTGGTTCACGTGCTTGTGACACTTGGTTTAGTCAAGGGTGTTATTTCTCCGGCTATGATTTCTTGGTTCCTACTCCGTTTGCTTATAAAACAGTAGAAGAAGGCGGCATTTGGGAAGATGGAGATTTGCGCAAAGAAGAAGCTCTTCGTTATGATTTTACTTATAAGACCAATAAGTACAAACCTGACGGAGCAGATAATGACGATCCGACTGTCTATTATACGATAACTCCCAATTTATCTAAGACCTCATGGACGGGTACTACAGATGAATTGGAACCTCATATCAAGAAGTTTGAGGATTACCGCACTGATATTTGGTCAGGTTTGGGCATTAACAATATGTGGGAATCAGGAAAGACATTTCCAATGCTTCGCTTTGCGGATGTGATTTTGATGCATGCAGAATGTTTGAATGAACTGGGACAAACAGCAGAGGCTGTGAATGAAGTTAATAATAAAATTCGTACTCGTGCTTTTGGAGGGGAACTTCCTGCTGATAAAAAATGGAATACAGGGATGAGCAAGGAAGAATTCCGTGAGAAGATTATGGATGAGCGTTTTCGTGAACTCTGCTTTGAAGGTTGGCGTCGTATGGACTTGATTCGTACCGGTAAATTTGTAGAGTTGGTAAAAGCTCGTAATCGTTGGGCCAAAGAATCGGGCACTATTCAAGCCTTTAATGTCCGTTATCCTATTCCGGAGACAGAAATTAAAACGAATGAGGCTTTCTCACCTGAAGATCAAAATCCGGGATATAGTACTACTATCAAATAATAAGTGTCTATCCGTATAATTTCTTTAAAGCACCGGGAAAGGAAACTAACATTTTTCTACCCGGTGCTTTTTATTAAACGCAGGCACCCCACTTTATAATGGCTTATAAGGGTTCACCCTATTCACTTCTCGGCAAATCCTTTATTCATGGGCTTTTGAGGGTGAAGGGCAATCAGAGGTCAGCCCCTTCACCCCCTTCACCTTCTCCACCCGTACGGCATACCGATGAAGCCGGACGGAATAGCGGTCAATGTTCCAGTACTCATAGTAGAATACTCCAGTACTCACAGCATAGTACTCCAGTACCCACAGTATGGTACTGCAATACTCACAGTATAGTACTGCATCAACTGACGTTTGTGTCTAGTATTTCAGGAAGACAAAAGAGAAAGTGTCTACTGATGTAGGGAGTGAAACATGAAGCCGGAGTATCGGATGGTAGAACCAGACAGGTGAATGGGGTGAATGAGGAATTTTAGTACTGCCCTTCACCCTCTATCGCCCTACTGGCAGGGATTACAGGAGTGGGTGAAGGAGGTGAACGGCAGGTGAGTGAATTATAGGGAGTATGAAACAATGCAGAAAATAGACTTAGGATGAAAGTAACACATAAAATAGAGACGCATACACGGGCAGGAGAACCAGTGATAAGGTTGACGGTAGAGAACTCTTTTGGAGCAACCGTGGAATTTACCAATTGGGGAGCCCGATGGATTACGGCCTCCGTACCGGATGCGAACGGGGCGTTGGCCAATGTACTGGTGGGATATGAAGAACTCTCCGATTATTTGGATGATACTTATTATATGGGGGCTACCGTAGGGAGATTTGCCAACCGTATAGCCCGCGCTTCATTGGTCATTAATGGAAAGACCTGCCATTTGGAAACCAATGACGGACCGAATACCAATCATGGCGGTTATTCCGGTTCCCATCAAAAGTTATGGCAATGGGAAGAATTGCCGGATGGAGTCCGTTTCCGTCTGGATTCACCCGATGGAGAGGGAGGCTATCCGGGCAATGTCTGCATCCTGGCAGAGTATCGTTTCAATGAGCAAAATGAGCTGTTGGCCCGTCATAGGGCAGAAACGGATTGTGCTACTTATATTAATATGACCAATCATGCTTATTTTAATTTAAGCGGAACGGACAAGAAGATAACGGAACATTGGTTGCAGATTCCTTCTCACCGCCTATTGGATACCACCTCCGAATTTATTCCCACAGGAAAGAGGATAAGAGTGGAAGGTACTCCTTTTGATTTCACTGTTCCGAAACAGATAGGGAAAGATCTCTATGAGGACAATGAACAGTTACGCTGGAACAAGGGATACAACCATTATTATATATTAAAAGATGAGTTGTCTGCTGAGAGGGTGCAGGCGGCTGTTTTGTATGATTCGCAAACGGGGCGGAAGCTGATTGTTCAAACCGATCTGCCCGGAGTCATGCTATACACTGCCGGGTATTACGAAAAGCCTGATACGGCTGTGTGTTTGGAAACTCAGTTTTATCCCGACACTCCTTCGCATCCCGATTTCCCTTCGTGCCTGTTACGCCCGGGAGAAGTTTATGAACATCATACTTTGTTTCGCTTTAAAGTGGCTGAAAAGTAATTGAAAGAAATGATGCAAAAAATAAAAGAAAAGCGGATTTATGGGCTATAAATGCGGCATTGAAGCAAAAGACCTGTTTATTGCTGCATTTGTATACTAATTGACTTTAGGGGATTGTCTATTTTTGAGCATCTTTCAATGGAGAGTTTTTCGATATTGAAGGTAAACCTTAAATTGATATACAATCAGTGAGTGAATTTACATAGAGATTCTAACTGTATAAAAATCACAAATAAAATGATGAACATGAAAACACGTAAACAAAAGTATTGGAAGCAGTCTTTGCTTTGTGCTTTTGCAGGTTTATTACCAGTAATGCCGATAAGTGCTGTAACTTATCAGCCGGATTCATACATTGTCAATGATATGAATGCGGACGAACGTTCGCTGACCATTCAAGGTCAGGTTATGGAAAACACAGAGCCTCCCCTTCCTATGATTGGAGGTAGTATCATGATTAAAGGGACTACATTGGGTACTGTAACCGATTCTAATGGTTATTTCTCTATTAAGGCAAAGAAAGGAGATGTACTTATTTTCTCTTGCCTGGGCTTTACATCATATGAGTATGTGGTGTCGCGTGCTATTGGTAATTTGAATATATCTCTGAAGGAAGATACGGAAGTCTTGGGTGAAGTGGTTGTTACCGGTTTTTCCGAAGAAAAGAAGTTGAATACCATATCATCAGTGTCTGCATTGGATGTTACCAAGAATCTCAGTTCAAAACCTATTACTTCTATTTCCCAATCTTTGCAAGGCGGTGTGACGGGACTTACTGTAACCCAGGGCTCAGGTATGCCGGGTGGTGATGGCGCTTCCATCAAAATTCGCGGTATATCTTCTTTGCATTCGGGTAATGATCCGTTGGTATTGGTGGACGGTATCCCGATGGACATGAACCAGTTGGACCCCGCTACCATTGAGAGTGTGACGATTTTGAAGGATGCTGCTGCGGCGGCTATCTATGGAGCGCGTGCGGCAAATGGGGTTATTGTCGTAAAAACCAAACGCGGTGTTGTAGGAAAGATTAATGTTTCCTATGATGGATACTTTGGTATTCAGAAAGCAACTTATTTGCCTGAATTTGTCAATGCTGCCGAGTATATGACAATGGGAAATATGGCTCAGCAGAACATAGGCGGTGATCCCATCTTTGATCAGACAGTTATCGAAAAGACGCTGGCGGGTACTGATCCTTATAAATATCCCAGTACGAACTGGGCCGATTATCTGTTTGGTACAGGTACCATTCAGAGTCATTCTGTAGCCGTGTCGGGAGGTAGTAATCTGGCTCGTTTCTCATTGAACGTAAATTACTTGCAGAATGAAGGTTTGACAAAGAATACAAACTCAGACCGATTGAACATCCGTGCCAATACTACAGTCAGCTTGCTGGAAAACCTGTCGGTGAACATGGACTTTAATGCTTATCGCACCAATCGCAAGCAGCCCAAGACTGATGATGCCAATGTTTCCTTGTTTGACCACATGTATCAGACTCCTCCTAATATCGTTGCCAGTTATCCGGCTAAGGACGGAATAATATGTTATGGTGCAAGGACGAATATGGCAAACCCTGCCGCATTTGTCGATCATGGCGGTATTCGCACAGATTATGAAGATAATATAAGCATTAATATTTCTCCCCGTTGGGAAATTATTCCGAACCTGATTGCAAAAGGACAGTATTCTTATCGTATCAGCAGCCGTGGAGGAAAAAGCAAACGTGATGTTTATAACTTCTTTGATTATGATACGGGTGTGCTGCTTGCCACATGGGGAGCTAATTACTCGGACTATAGAGACCATGATACCTATTATTATTTAGGTGGAACTTTGGAGTATACGTATGAGAAAAATGCTCACCGCCTCTTTGCAATCGGTGGATACAATCAGGAGTTGAACCACAGTAACAGTTGGGACACCTGGGCAATGATTTCTATGTTTGCCAAAGCCAATTATACGTACGACCGCCGTTATCTGTTGGAAGGAACGATACGCCGTGACGGTTCTTCACGTTTTGCGGACGGACATAAATTCGGTACATTCCCTTCTATTGCAGCCGGATGGAATATTCATGAAGAAAACTTTATGAAGAAATTGAAAGATCAAGTGAACGAGTTCAAACTGAGAGCATCTTATGGTTTGCTGGGTAACCAGAATATCGGTTTATACAAATACCAGACTTTGATTAATTCGGGCAACGGTGAGGAAACTTCATTCGGTAATCCCAATATCACATGGGAAACTGTAAAAATGTTTAATATCGGTGCCGATGTACGTTTGTTTAAAGACCTGAGCCTTACTTTCGATTGGTATAACAAGATAACTTCCGATATGATTATTACTCCTCCGATTCCCGCAGTAGGCGGCATTTATTCTTCTGAAATCAATTCGGGAGAAGTGCGCAACAGAGGTTGGGAGTTTAGTGCAACTTATGACAAGCAGTACAAAGATTTCGGATTCAACATCCATGCAGGCTTGTCACAGAACAAGAATAAGATTTTGGATCTGTTTGGAGCGCCTTATGACAATGGAACCACAATCAATCAGATTGGTTATGCACTGAATAGTTACTATGTATATCCTACCGATGGCTTGTTGCAGGAAAGCGATTTCGTAAAAGATGAAAACGGTAAATGGCAACCCAAAGAAGGAGTCGTGATATTCGACGGACAGCAACCGGGTGATATTAAGTATCTGGATGTATCAGGAGAAGATGGCAAACCCGATGGAAAGATAACTACGGACGACCGCGTGATCCGTGGCAATGACCAACCCAAATTGAACTACTTCGCCAACCTCTCTTTGAACTATAAGAAATGGAGTTTTGAAGTGCTGTTCCAAGGGGTAACCGGTGTGGATGCTTATTATAGCGGCCCTTATGCCTACGGCTTGAACATGACCGGTGACGGATCTACTCCCATGAAGGCACAATTGGATTACTGGACACCGGAGAACACAAACGCAAGTTATCCGCGCCTGGCCCCGAGCTCCAGTTATGGCAATAACCATCACACTTCAGACTTTTGGCATTTTGATGCAAGCTATTGCCGCGTGAAGTATATACAGGTGGGGTATACATTTGATCAGATGTCACTAAAGAAAATAGGAGTGTCAAGCATTCGTCTCTATCTGAATGCCCAAAATCCGTTTACTTTTGCTAAACAGGACTTGGTTGACCCGGAAGCACGGGGACAGAAAGGGTCTTATCCTTTGGTAAAGACTTATTCGGTAGGTGCTAGCTTAAACTTCTAATCACATTTTAAATACAAAGAATATGAAACGATATAATAATTTTGGTTTAAAAGGAATGTTCCTGGCAGGATTACTCGGAATGTCTTGTAGCTGTACGGACTTCTTGACGAGAGATAATGAAACCGGAACAACCGATGAGAATTTCTGGCATACCCAGCAAGAGTGTGAGAATGCTTTAGGCTCATGCAAGCTCTGGATTAAGGGTGCTTGGGGCGGCGATGAAATAGGAATGGTTTTTCAGGATGGAGCAACAGACAATGCATACTTCTCAGGAAACTTTGATGTACGCATCCAGCAATTAGGAAACGGTTCGCTGCTTCCTCCTTCGGATAGTAACGCGCCGGGGCAATGGGAATACCAGTTCAACACTTGGAACCATTGTTATATAAGGATACGGCGTTGCAACCGATTCCTTGAGAATGTTGACAGGGCTTTCTTTACAGTAGAGTCGGAGCGTGCCCGCATGAAGGCCGAGGCAAAGGTGTGGAGAGCATGGCTGCATATCCGTTTGCTGAAGTGGTATGGCAGGAACGATGGTATTCCTTATGTTGAAAGTGTATTGGAACCGTCTGAAATTTATTTGTCGCGTACTCCTGTTGAGGAATGCCTGGCAAATATCAACAGAGAATTGGATGAAGTGATTGAGTCAGGTGCTTTGCCTTTCATTTGGGATGATGAGAATATGCGTGCCGATAGAATGTCTTTGGCAACTGCCTACACCCTGAAGATGGATGTGAATTTGCAATTCAAGCATTATGAAGAAGCAATGAAGGCAGCAAAGGCGTTGATTGACAGTGGCAAGTTTGAACTATATTACTCTCCTTCGGGTGATGATGAACCGGGCAAGAACTATCGTGACCTGTTTACCTATACCGGAAAACAGAATAAGGAACGAATCTTGTGGAAAAGCGGTGGCTCGGATAACTTGTTTTTCCGTTGTATGTCCAGCCAGTTTAGCGGACAGGGTGTGATGAATATATTGAAATCATTGGTTGATGAATACGAATTGGCAGACGGAAGAACTTTGGCAGACCTGCCGGCAGCGGAAAGAGAGAAGCTGGAGAAGGACCCTGTCAGTGAAAAACGTGATCCGCGTTTCCACATGAGCATATTCACACCGGGAGAGAATACCGGATTTGCAGATAGAATATTTGATCCGTTCAATCCGGATGATGGAAGCTATATAGGTAGAACAGAAGGTATCCAGAGCGGTTATATGATGAAAAAGTTCATGACTTCCAATGACTTCGGTAACAGTGGGCAGGGTAACCTTGACTTTGTAATTTACCGTTATGCGGAAGTGTTGCTTGACTATGTGGAATGCTTGGTTGAAACCGGAAAATGGAATGATCCTGATGTTGAGAAGTATATTAATATGATCCGTAGACGTGCCGGAATGCCTGATATGGATAAATCGGTATATAATTCTGAGGAAAAGGTTCGTGAACTGTATCGCCGTGAGCGTCGTGTGGAATTTGCTTTTGAATCGAAACGATATGATGATATCCGTCGTTGGGATATAGGTAATGAAGTAATGCGCGGGCCCATCTATGGAGCATGGAATCCTACTTCAAAAGCATTCGTTAAGATAGAAGAAAGAAATTGTACTTTCCCGAAATTTAATTCATGGCCTTTATCTCAGAATGAGGTGACTTCTAATCCTAACATTAGCCAACCTGTAGGATGGTAATGATAATAATGTAAGATGAAAAATAGCAAAAAAGTATTAGTCTTATTGGCTTTTATAGGAGCTGTGCAGAGTTTGTCTGCACAGCTTGTATATTTGCATAGCGATAATCCGCAAACGGGTTGGAAACTGAAACCTCAGGCTGAAGTCAGTCAGGGCGCTTCCGCATTGTGCGAGATTGGATATAACGCCTCGGCATGGGTGGATGCGGTCGTTCCCGGAACGGCTTTCAACTCGTACGTGGTGGCAGGACTGGAAAAAGATCCGAATTTCGGCGATAACATTCATCAGGTAGACCGCAATAAGTATGACCGTAGTTTCTGGTATCGCACTACCTTCCGTGTTCCGGCTGATTTTACTAAAGAGTTGATTTGGCTGAACTTCAATGGCGTAAACCGTTGTGCAGAGATTTATTTGAATGGAGTGTCACTGGGAAAGCTGGATGGCTTTATGCATCGTGGTCGTTTTGATGTGACAAAGATTGCTAATCGTGACAAGGAAAATGTACTGGCCGTATTGGTACATATGCCCGATACGCCCTTGGCAAACCAAGGCAGTCCCACTTATCTTTCGAGTGGTGGATGGGACTGGATGCCTTACGTGCCGGGACTGAATAGCGGCATTACGGACAAAGTATTCCTAACCAACACCGGAAAAGCAACGCTGATGGATCCGTGGGTACGTACCGACCTGCCTACCCGTGCCCGCGCAGACTTAAGTGTAGTCTTGGAAGTAAAGAACAACTCGGCGGAAAAGGCAAAAGTATGCGTGCGTGGAACCATTACCCCGGGAGATGTCACTTTTGAAAAAGAATTGGATTTGAACGCCAATACCACCGAGCAGGTAAAGTTCGACAAGCGTTACTTCCCCCAGCTTTGCATCAACCAGCCCCGTTTGTGGTGGCCGAATGGTTATGGTGAACCCAACCTTTACAACTGTAAGTTTGAAGTGCTGGTAGAGGGGAAAGTTTCCGAAACGAAAGATGTCTCTTTCGGTATCAAGAAATATACCTACGACAAGGAAGGAAATACGTTCCATATCTACATCAACGGCGTACCTGCTTTCATCAAAGGAGCTAACTGGGGAATGTCCGAGTATATGCTCCGTTGCCGGGGTGCGGAGTATGATACAAAGGTTCGTCTGCACAAGGAAATGAACTTCAATATGATCCGTAACTGGCTCGGCTCGGTCACCGATGAAGAATTCTATGAGGCTTGCGACAAGTATGGCATCATGGTGTGGGATGATTTTTGGATTAACTCTAATGCCAATCTTCCTTACGACCTCAATGTATTCAATAACAACATGATGGAGAAAATAAAGCGTGTCCGCAACCATCCCAGCATTGCCGTGTGGTGTGGCGACAATGAATCCAATCCCCAACCTCCCCTGGAAGGGTGGATGGCAGAGAATGTCAAGACCTTTGATGGCGGCGACCGTTACTTCCAGGCGAACTCTCATGCACAGGGACTGACCGGCAGTGGGCCGTGGGGAGCATTCGAACCCCGTTTCTACTTTACGGAATATCCCGACGGGCTGGAAGGTGACCCGGCACGCGGATGGGGTTTCCGTTCGGAAATAGGTACAGCAGTCGTGCCTACCTTTGAGAGCTTCAAGAAGTTCATGCCCCGGGAAAACTGGTGGCCGCAGGATGAAATGTGGAACAAGCACTATTTCGGACAGAATGCTTTCAATGCGGCTCCGGAGCGTTACAATGCTACCATCAACAAGAGCTATGGCAGTCCCGAAGGCATCGAGGACTATTGCCGGAAAGCCCAGCTCGTCAATATCGAATCAAACAAAGCCATGTACGAAGGTTGGCTGGACCGTATGTGGGAAGACGCATCAGGCATCATGACTTGGATGGGGCAATCGGCATATCCGTCTATGGTTTGGCAGACTTATGATTATTATTACGACCTGACCGGCGCTTTCTGGGGTGCCAAATCGGCTTGTGAACCGGTACATATTCTTTGGAATCCTGTAACTGATGGCGTGAAGATAGCCAATACCACTGCCCGCGATATGGAAGGAATGATTGCCGAAGTAAAAGTCTATAATATGGATGGCAAGCCCGTAGCGGCTTATACCAAACGGGCAACAGTTCATTCACCGAGCAGTTCTACCGTGCAATGCTTTACGATTGATTTCAACAAGAACCGTGAGAATCTGTCATTGAACCGGCCTACTTATGCCTCCAGCACCTCGTATGGACAACCTGCCGATGCAACGGATGGCAAGGAAGATACCCGCTGGGCTGCTGTAAAAGCAGAAAATGAATGGATTTATGTAGACCTGGGGAGCGTGAAACCGGTAGGCGGCGTGCGCTTGAACTGGGAAGCCTCTTTTGGAAAGGGCTACAAGATACAGGTATCTGATGATGCCAAAACTTGGAAGGAAGTTTATAAAACGAACGAAGGCCGTGGTGGCATAGATGAAATTACGTTCCCCGAAGTGGACGCCCGCTATGTGCGTATGTTTGGTACGGAACTGGGCTGGTGGTTCGGTTATTCCTTATGGAGTTTCGATGTCCTGGGTGGTACACAGCCCAGTGAAGGTTTGAGCGACGTGCACTTTATCCGCCTCACCTTGAAGGACAAAGCAGGAAAGGTGGTTTCTGAAAACAACTACTGGCGCGGAAACGACCGTTTGGACTTTACAGCTTTGAATACGTTGCCGAAAGCGGATTTAAAGGTATCTTCCAAACTGGTGAGCAAGGGTGGACAGGCGGAAATTCAAGCTGCCGTTACTCTGCCTAAATCAGCTAAAAGTGTGGCTTTTGCCATACATGTGCAGGCTGTGCGCACTGTGGATGGAGAACGTATTCTTCCTGCCATAATGAATGATAATTATTTTACTTTAATGCCCGGTGAAACGAAGAATATCCATATCACATTTGATGAGGCTTTGTTGCAGGGCGGCTCTTATAAACTGTTGGTTACACCTTATAATAATAGATAAAACGATGGATATGAAAAGACAAATAATGCTCTCTTTATTCTGCCTGGCGTGCACCGTGATTCATGCCAAGGTGGTATTGCCTGCTTATTTTACAGACAATATGATTCTTCAACAGAATACCCAAGTCACTTTTCATGGAAAAGCGGCAGCCGGTAAAACTCTAAAGATAACTACAGGTTGGAGTGATGAAATATACCAGACACGTGTAGAAAAAGACGGCGCTTGGAGCCTGTCTGTACCTACCCCTGCTGCCGGAGGTCCCTACACGCTGACTTTCAATGACGGAAAGAAACTGCAATTACAGAATGTATTGGTAGGCGAAGTATGGTTCTGCTCCGGTCAGTCTAATATGGAAATGCCCGTTGCCGGTTGGGGAAAGGTGATGAACTATGAACAAGAGATAGCTGCCGCCGATTATCCTTCCATCCGCCTGTTTCAGGTAAAGAAGAATATCTCGGTTGCCCCGTTGGACGATGTGGAGTCCACCATGGGCGGCTGGCAGGAATGTTCCTTTGCTACGGTTCCCGAGTTTTCCTCGGTAGCTTATTTCTATGCCCGCGCTTTGTGGAAAGAACTGAATGTTCCCATAGGAGTGATTGACTGCACATGGGGAGGAACACCCGCAGAGGCATGGACCAGTTATGAGACTCTGAAGAAAGTTTTAGGCTTCAGTGAAGAAGCTGCCATGTTGAAGCAGGCCGACTTTGACCGTGCCCGCATGGAACAGGCTTATGGAGAAAAGCGTGCTCAATGGGAATCGCTGGTAGCAAAGACAGACAAAGGAATGTCTGGCGACAAACCTTCTTGGGCAGCCCCGGCTTTTGCCGAAGAAGGCTGGCAAACCATGGACCTGCCCGGCTATTGGGAAGGAAAAGGATTGAAAGACTTTGATGGTATCGTCTGGTTCCGTCACACTTTGGATATTCCCGCAGAATGGGCAGGCAAGCCTTTGACACTGAGACTGGGCATGATTGATGATGAAGATATTACCTACTTCAATGGTGTGGAAGTAGCCAGAGGGTCGGGATACATGACTCCCCGCACTTATGTCATTCCGGCGGAACTGGTAAAAGCAGGTGAAGCCGTTCTTACGATTCGTGTCTTCGACTTTGGCGGAGAAGGCGGTATTCATGGACAGCCGGAAGAACTCTATGCGGAATCGGGCGGAAAGCGGATCAGCTTGGCAGGTAACTGGAAATATGGCATCGGACTTTCTTTGAAAGGGTTTACACCCGCACCGGTTTCACCCACTCAGAGTTCTAGCTATCCTACTGTATTATTCAATGCCATGGTTAACCCATGGATCAGTTTCCCCATTAAAGGAGTAATTTGGTATCAAGGGGAAGCGAATGTGGGACGTGCTGCGCAATATGGCGACTTGTTCCCTGCCATGATAGCCGACTGGAGGCAGCAGTGGAAGAATGATTTTCCTTTCTACTTTGTACAGTTGGCTAACTTCTTGGAATCGAAGGAGGTGCAGCCGGATTCTGAATGGGCAGCATTGCGTGAAGCGCAGTCCAAGGCTTTGAACCTTGAATCTACTGCCATGGCTACGATTATTGATATAGGTTTGGCGAATGACATTCATCCCAAGAATAAACAGGAAGTGGGACGCCGCCTTGCTTTGATTGCTTTGGCGCAGAGTTATGGAAAGAATGTTTCCTTCTCCGGCCCGGTATTCCAGGACTATTCCATCAAGGGATCCCGTGTGGAAGTGTGCTTTAAATATGCCAATGAAGGATTCCTGATAAAAGAAGGAAAACTGAAAGGCTTTACCATTGCAGGACCCGACCATGTGTTCCATCCTGCAACGGCAGTTGTCCAAGGCGAAAAGATTGTGGTTTCGTCTCCGCAGGTGACTGTTCCTTTGGCCATACGCTATGGTTGGGCAGACAATCCCGACTGCAATTTATATGGAATAAACGGACTTCCGGCCGTCCTTTTCCGTACGGATAATTGGTAAAATAGGATAAAAAATAAAGAAATGCTTCAATTTTCTTATTTTATGGCAAGTTTGAAGCGTAGTTTATATGTTTCTTTCCCTACTTTTGCATTATAATTTTAATCGATAGATAATACCATGAAAGAAAAACTATTCTTCTTGATATGTTTTTTATGCATATCATTTACGATGAAAGCGGCAGACAAGCCGGTTATTAAAATCAGTACAGCCGATGTAGATCTCATTTACCGGGTAAATGATAACGGACGTTTATATCAAAGCTACTTAGGAAAAAAGCTGAATCATAATTCAGATATTGCACATCTGCCGCAAGGCACCGAGGCATATATCACACACGGCATGGAAGACTACTTTGAACCCGCCATCCATGTGATACACAATGATGGTAACCCTTCCTTATTATTAAAGTATGTCTCTCATACCCAAAACCAGGTGAAACCCGGAGTGGACGAAGTGGTAATCACCCTGCAGGACGACAAATACCCTGTAACCGTAAAACTGCATTATGTAGCCTATCAGAAGGAAAACCTGATAAAGACCTTTACAGAAATCAGCCATCAGGAAAAGAAACCGGTAGAGTTGCACAAATATGCTTCTTCTATGCTTCACCTGAACCGCGACAAATATTTCCTGACCGAGTTCTCGGGCGACTGGGCAAGTGAAGTGCACATGAAGGAACAACCTTTGGAGTTTGGAAAGAAAACCATTGATACCAAACTGGGCACACGTGCCAATATGTTCTGCTCACCTTTCTTCCAACTTTCATTGGATGGAAAAGCAGAAGAAAACCAGGGAGAAGTCTTGGTGGGCACATTGGGCTGGACCGGTAACTTCAGTTTTGTATTCGAGGTAGACAATCAGAATGAACTTCGTGTCATCTCGGGTATCAACCCCTATTCTTCGGAATATACCTTGAAGCCGAATGAAATCTTCCGCACTCCCGATTTCTATTTCACTTACAGCTTTAATGGCAAGGGACAGGCAAGCCGCAATTTCCATGACTGGGCACGCAAGTACCAGGTAAAAGATGGCGACCAGACCCGTATGACTTTGCTTAACAACTGGGAAGCTACTTATTTCAACTTTGATGAAGCCAAATTGGTGAAATTAATGGATGATGCCGTAGAATTGGGCGTAGATATGTTCTTGCTGGACGATGGTTGGTTTGCCAACAAATATCCCCGCAGCAGCGACCATCAAGGTTTGGGAGACTGGGAAGAAACTGCCGACAAACTTCCTAACGGTATCGGTCACCTGACGGAAGCTGCCAAGAAGAAGGGCATCAAGTTCGGTCTGTGGATTGAACCCGAAATGGTGAACCCCAAAAGTGAACTTTATGAAAAGCATAAAGACTGGGTAATCCACTTGCCCAACCGTGACGAATATTATTTCCGTAACCAGATGGTACTGGACCTGAGCAACCCTAAAGTACAGGATTATGTATTCGGAATTGTAGACAATCTGATGACTAAATATCCTGAAATCGCTTTCTTTAAGTGGGATTGCAACAGCCCCATTACCAATATCTACTCTGCTTACCTGAAAGACAAGCAGTCTCACCTGTACATTGACTATGTACGTGGTTTGTACAATGTATTGGAACGTGTCAATGCAAAATATCCTCACCTCCCCATGATGCTTTGCTCCGGTGGCGGAGGCCGTTCGGACTATGAGGCATTGAAATATTTCACAGAGTTCTGGCCCAGTGACAACACCGATCCTATTGAACGCCTATTCATCCAATGGGGATTCTCGCAGATCTTCCCCTCTAAGACCATGTGTGCACACGTTACCACCTGGAATAAAAATACCAGTGTGAAATTCCGTACCGATGTGGCTATGATGGGTAAACTGGGATTTGATATAAAGTTGACAGACATGAGTAAGAACGATGAGGTTTATTGCCGTGCTGCTGTACAGAATTATAACCGCTTGAAGCCGGTTGTGCTGGAAGGTGACCAGTATCGTTTGGTATCTCCTTATGGCAGCAATCATACCTCTACCATGTATGTGGGCAAGGATCAGTCTAAAGCGGTGGTATTTGCTTTCGACATCCATCCCCGTTATGCCGAAAAGACCTTGCCGGTACGTTTGCAGGGATTGGATGCGAACAAAATGTATCGGGTGCAAGAAACCAATATGATGCCGGGAGCCAAATCTTCTTTGCAGGGGAATGGTGAAGTCTTTTCAGGTGAATACTTGATGAACGTAGGATTGAACCTGTTTACTGGTCAGCAGCTTCATAGTCGTGTCATTGAAATTGTAGCCGAATGATTTAGTTTTTATTGACAAGGTTGGGGGAGGTATATATTTATATATATCTTCCCCCAAATCTATTTGTTCACCGTGGGGGCGGATTGAATCTGCCCCTACAGCATAATGATAGCCGATTTTTGTTTTGTCCACACCGCCGGATTGCCGGAGAAGGTGCGCGGGCACTTGGGATCGGAATTGACCAGGAAGGCATCGGCAGTAATTGATATTGAAAGACGGACAAGAAAAGTGGAAATTCACTGGTAAAGGTCTTGAAATTGCGCGAGGGGAGTGCAGCCCGGGCAGGTGTGTATATGTTTGGTTGGGATGAGAAGGTAAAGATGCATGTCACTTGCGTTTGATAAAGAAAACCGGTTGCCTGTTTTATCACTTCCCGGTTCTCATACGCTTGAACTCTGTGGGCGCAACTCCAAATTGGGCTTGGAAACACTTGGCAAAGTAAGAAGCTGACGAAAAGCCCACCTGGAAACACGCCTCACCTATCTGTATATCTTTTTGCGAGAGCAGTTCTGCTGCCTTTTTCAGTCGGATAATGCGAATGAAGTCGTTAGGAGTCATGCCGGATATAGCCTTGATTTTGGTAAACAAGCCTGTACGTGATATTCCTGCTTCCTGTGCTAAAACATCCACGCTGAAATCGGAGTCGGTCATTCTTTCCTCTATGATTTGGGAAATTTTGTCCAGGAATGTTTTATCAAGCTGCGAGTTTGCCACTGATTCCAAATGAATCATCGGTTCGGCTCTGAAGTTTCCTTTTACCTTTTCTCTGTTCACCAACAGGCTGTGTATCTGTGCTTTTATGACATCGGAGGAGAATGGCTTGGCAACATACAGGTCGGCCCCGTTGCCCAGTCCTTCCACATAATCGTCGGTTTCTACTTTGGCTGTGAGCAGAATAACGGGTATATGGCTTGTCCGGAGGGTCTGTTTGATTCTTTTGCACAATTCCATGCCATCCATTACGGGCATCATAACGTCGCTAATGACCAAGTCCGGTAAATATCCGGTCAATAATTCAAGGGCTTCCTTGCCATTCCCGGCGCAAGTTACCTTATAATGGGGAGTTAAGAGTATTTGCAGGTATTCCAGCAGATCCTGGTTGTCATCTACCACAAGGATGTGATGCGTACTTTGATCGTTGCTGTCCATTGCGGCTTCCGGCTGTAACACTGTGGACACCACCGGTTCTTCTTTCTGCAAGGTTTCGCCCTGCTTGCTCTGCTCAAACCAGATGATAAACGTAGAACCGACTCCCGGTTCACTTTCCAACTTCAGTTTGCCGTGCATCAAGTCCACCAGCTTCTTTACCAGTAGCAAGCCTACGCCTGTACCTATGTTGTCGCTGGGCCTGTTTCCGCGAATTTGGTAGAAAGGAGTAAATATCTTTTGCTGTTCCTCCAAGGCAATTCCTTGCCCATTATCTTTTATTCTCAATTCCAATTGCTGTTCGCCGGTAATGCTCAGGTCAATCCATATATGCGAACTGGTAAATTTCAATGCATTGGAAAGCAGGTTGCTTACTGTTTTTGTAAAGGCTTCTTGGTCTATCTTTGCATAGCATGCACCCTCCGGCATATTCAGGTCCACCTCTATATGCTTTAGCTGGGCAGAGAGTGAAAACCGTTGGTAAATGCCGGACAGGATGGCCTTTACATCTGTCTCTGCCAGTGTTATATTCATGCCTCCCGATTCTACTTTGCGGAAATCCATCAGTTGGTTGACTAGCGTGAGTAACCGTTTTCCGTTACGTTCTATGACCTGAAGTTGCGGCATGGCTTCACCTATGCTGCCCGTAGACTTCATTATGTTTTCCAGCGGGGCCAATATCAAAGTGAGCGGTGTTCTGATTTCATGGATCATGTGAGTGAAAAACTCAATTTTGCTTTGATAGATTTCCCTGTCCTTTTCAATGGCCAGCATGGCTAGCTTTTTGTGCTGCTTTCTATTCATGTAGTAATAGAAATAAATCAAAATGCTGATGCCGAGGCAGATGTATAACATGATGAAAAGTGTAGAACTCCACCACGGGGGAAGAATACGGATGGGCAAGGTGATTGCATTCTCATTCCATACTCCGTCACCATTGGAGGAACTGACCCGGAACGTGTAATTGCCGGAAGGGAGATTGGTATAGGTGACGCGGGGCGCATGGTCTGTTTCTGTCCAATTTTGTTCGAATCCATCCAACTTGTATTTATATTGGCTTTTAGTGGGATTGGTATAACTTAAGGTAGCTACGGACAAACTGAAAATGGAATGATGATGTTTTAACACCAACCGGTCTGCATAAGTGATGGAGGTGGAGAGGGGGGAGTCTTCTTCTCCCACTTTCACCGGTCTGTTGAACAGTTGGAAATCGGCCAAAATAACGGTAGACGCCTGTGTGCTATGCGTTATCTTTTCCGGTTGAAACTCATTGAAGCCATTAATGCCTCCTACGAAAATAGTGCCATCCGGCAGTTGTATGCCTGAGTTTGGTAAAAATTGATTTTCTTGTAACCCGTCAAATTTATTGTAAGTCTTGATATTTCCGTTCTTAGGTTGATAACAGTACATTCCGTTGCTGGTGGTCAGCCATAGCTCGTTTTTCTCAGAGATTATTTTATGAATCACGCGTATGTTTTCCGGCAATGCAGCTCGCGTAAAAGTATTGTTTTCATAATCATATCTTAATAGTCCATGTCCGTCTGTCCCGAACCACAAGGTTCCTCCTACATCCAGGCAAGCCGTGATAATCTTGTTTGAAGGAATGTTTCCCGGTTTATTTCTTTCATCGGAATCTATGGAGAAATGCTCCCATTTCTGCGTTTCCTGGTTCAGGCGATAGACTCCCTGGTTGAGGGAACAAACCCATAAATAGCCTTTTTTGTCCTCCATGATGTAGGATATATCAGCAGGGTGTACTTCATAAATTCGTTCAAAGTCATCCGTCCCGGGGATGTATTTGTTCAGTCCCAAGGTGGTTCCCACCCATATGTGTTGCCGGGAGTCTTTGTAAAGGGCATATATGCCCGATGAATATAAAGATCGGGCTGAATAACCAAACTTATGATTTTTAAAGATTCCGGTTTTCAGGTCTAAAATATCCAGTCCTCCCATGTACATTCCGATGTATAGCTTGTCACCGTCTTGCAGCAGGGCATGGATATTATGATAAGTGGGGCTGTGAGGAGTATGCTGAGGCTGGTATGCTTTGAAGGTCTGTTTTTGGCGATTCCAATAAAAGAAGCCGGCGTCATCTGTTCCAAGCCATAGGTTGTTATGATCTGCTTGCGCAAAAACACTTATAATTTTGGCATTTAATTGGCTGTTTCCTTTATAATAATGTTTGAAATCATTCCCTGTGGGAGGGATATAGTTTACTCCTCCAAAATAAGTGCCTATCCAGAGAGCTTGTTCACGGTCAATGAATAAAGTATGCAGGTAATTGTCATTTAGTCCGTATGCCTGTTGACCGGAACGCAGGGTAGTTTCTTCTCCTGTCACTGTGTTGTACTTGGTCAGTCCTTCATCAGAAGCAATCAATAATTCTCCCGGTAACCATTCTGCAATGCTGCGTACCTGGAATACGCGTTTAGGATCTATTGCTTTCAGCTTCTGTATCAGTATTTCTTCGTCTTTGTCTAGCAGATATAGTCCATTGCCACTACTGCCTACCCAAATATTCTTTCGGGAATCTTCAAAAAGAGTGATCGTGTTATTTATTCCATTGGTGGCAGCCGGTTGAAATAAGTCTTCTGATGCAATGAGCCTGCTGATCCCGGCATTCATCGTGGCTACCCAAATGATGCCTGAACTGTCTTCCATGATGTAAGCTATGTAGTCCGAATTTATTTTTCCAAGGCCGGTATACTGGAACAGTTCATTGGTGTGCGGGTCATAATGAAAAATGCCTTGCCCCACTGTGCCTATCCATACTGTTTTCTTTTTATCAACCATGATGTGGCTGACAGGGGTTTTTATTTTGACTCCCGAGGCGGTTTGTGCCTCCAGTGTGGAGAAGCGTTCCGTCCGGAGGTTGAATAAGGCTAGTCCTTGATCGCTGCCTATCCATAGTTGTTGCTTGCCGTCCTCTTTTATTGTATAAATGCTGGATCCTAAGGAACGGATTTGCTCATCTCTCCATACCCGAATTTTATTTCCGTCAAAGCTATGTACTCCATCGATCGTTCCAAACCACATTCGACCTTTCAGGTCTTGTGATATGCTGTATACGGCATTATTGGCCAAGCCCTCACTGATGGTGTAGTGTGTTACGTTCCTGGTTTGGCTGTTGGCGGCCAAACAGATGGCAAAGAGAATAGTAAATAGTGAAATAAGTTTATTCATAGCTAGACCCCTCTCTTTATGGTATTCGCAAAAATAATGTTTTCTTATGAGTTAAGTTGTGTTGCCGGAAAATAATTTAATCCGCTCCTTAAAATAAATGTGAGATGAAGATATATACTGCCTTCACCTCACATTTATTTTAGCCATGGGGATAAGAAACAAAGGAATTATTGTATTCTGATTGCAAATCCACCGCCCGGAGCTAAGTGCAGTTTGAGCAGGCTTTGCTTATTCAAGCGAACCGATTCGTGTTTATAGTCCCTGCCGGTGCGGTGTGCGTTGATGCCATCTTTGAATATCTGCCCGGTATAGTCCCTGTCACCAAGGAATGAACAGTCTATTTCAAGGTTTCTTGCTGTCCAGTCGGTTATGCCTCCAACGTACCAGGTTTCCCCTTTGCGGCGGGCTGTAACAATATATTCTCCCATTTGGGCATCCAGTATGCGTGTTTCATCCCATACAGTTGGAATCTTTGCTATAAAGTCTGTGCATTCCGCCTCGCGTGCATAGTTGCTTGGGGTGTCGCATAGCATGTTCAAGGGCGATTCCAAGGTGACATACAGGGCCAACTGCCGGCAACGGGTGCCTTGGCTCATGGGTTCCGAGTTGCAAGGATAGTAACTGCCTTTCACTGCGTTCCTCATCGCTCCTTGTGTGTAATCCATGGGACCGGCTACCTGGCGGATGAAAGGAAGCATTACGTCATACTTCACTTGGTCTACACTTGCGGGACTCCATTTCATGTTTTCCAGTCCATGCACTCCCTCAAAGTTCAATACATTGGGGTAGGTGCGGTTCAGTCCGGAGGGCTTATACATGCCATGTAGATCAAGGAGCAATTTATACTTGGCACAGGTCTTGGCGGCGCGATAGTTGAAGGCTACCATTTCCTGGTCGTCCCGGTCCATAAAGTCTACCTTGAAGCCTTTTACGCCCATTTGTGCGTAGTGGCGGCATATGTTTTCCATGTCCCGGTCAAAGGCATAGTAGCCCGCCCATAAAATGATGTCTACATTTTTGGAGGCAGCATAGGCTATTAACTCTTTCAAGTCGAGTTCTTTGACTACTTGCATCAGGTCTGCCTGCAAGTTTACGGCCCAACCTTCGTCCAGTATTACATATTCCAGACCATGGGTAGCGGCAAAGTCGATATATGCTTTGTAGGTGTCATTGTTTACTCCGGTTACAAAGTCTACTCCGTCCATGTTCCAGTCTCCCCACCATTCCCAGGCAACTTTGCCGGGCTTGATCCATGAAATATCATCGAGGCGTGAAGAAGAACCTAGCAAATAGGTGAGGTTGCATTCGGCCAGTTCCTTGTCATTCGTGGTTACAATGGCCATACGCCAAGGAAAAGAGCGCGCTCCATCTACTTTTGCAATAAAGGGTTCCCGTTCCTTCACTATCATTTGCAGATTGTTGTGCCCGCCTTGCTCTTTCTTTTTGGGGTAGGGGGCATGTACGCCGGTTAGGCTGTTGTTACCTTTGGCGCCGGACAAGTAGAGTCCCGGATAGTTTTCCAGATCGGATTCAGTGATACAAACTTTGATTCCATTGCCTGCATCCACTACCAAGGGAAGAAACATCAACTTCTCCTTGTCCAACCGGGAAAGACGGGCGGTGGTATAAGTGTTTTCGAATGCACTATAGAATAGGTCATTGCTGCGGGGAACAACGTAAGGCACGATGGCGTCATTGTCCTGCGGAAACCGGAAATCAACTTCCTCTTGGACAATGTTATACGGCTTCCGTTGCTGGCTGATATAGCGATAGGCTATGCCTTGATTGTAGGCGCGAAACTCTACGCTCCAACCTTTTTTAAAGTTCAGCGTCAGGCTGCGATAGTAATCGCGCAACCGGTTGCTGCGATAGAAAGGAGAATCGATCATTTGATCTACTTCTTTCTGTGAGCTACCCGTCAGCCGGGCGTTGTCGCCCCACACGGTTCCGTCGTCCAGTGTCATGGATAGTGGAGAGTTGGCCAATATCTGCTGTCCGTTGCATTTTATATCATAGGTGAGTTTGCTACCTATGGTGATGGTGGTACTCAGTTTCCCATCGGGAGAAGTCAGGTGGAACTGCTTCTGCGCCTGTGCGGTTATAGCTAGCAGGCAACATAGAAATAAGGTCTTTACTTTCTTCATTGGTTTGTTAATTTAGGGCAGTTATTACTTGGGCACTCATGCTGCTGCCGGCAGGCAGTGCAACTGTGCACGTGGAAATGCTATGTCCATAAATATCTTGTGATATAACGGTAGAATGTATTTGGTCGCCAACCCGTATGTGGGGATACTCTCCAATAAATGCCGCTTCCCAAGTCAGTCCGTTGGGAGTGTTATTCTCTATTTCGGTAAGCTGCCTGCCTTGGTGTCTTACGGTGATATAGCCATCGAATACCGGGACGTTTTTTACTTCGGCCTCTTGTACTCCTTCGGGCAGGCGGGAACAGGTGGTTACGCTGCTGCATTGGGCAGAAGCCAGGATGCCCATGGTGCCACACACGGTGCCTTCTACAATGCCATATGATACTTCAGGGTATTCTGAACGGTTCATTTGGGGTAAATCCACCAGGAAACGATAAGCCTCATCAAAGTATCCCAAGCGATAGAAAAGCATGGGGAATGCTGACATGTTTTCCACATTCCATTCTTTTTGCAGAATATCACTGACGCTGGCACGGATATGTTCCGGATTGTCTGTGGCATTAAACCATAAAATAAAAGGGACTCCTTCACCGCGATGGAATGTACGGTCTTCTGTCCAAAATGTGTGATAGTATGAGTTTTCTTCGCTCCACCATTGGTTTTCCAGTATGGCTTGATAGGCCTTTGCTTTCCCTTGGGCGTCTTGTGCTTTTTGCAGGTTGCCGTTCAGCATAGCTATACGGGCGTATGCGTTAAACCCTGCATACATGGTTGCCAGTAAATCAACTCCCACGGTCAGTCCGCGGAAGTTTTCCACATACGAAGGGAGTCCGCGGCAGGTATGGAAATTGTTATTGGGATTGAAGTCTTCGGGTTGGTTCATGAAGCGTGGACGGTTCATGATATTCTCCGGTTCCAGTTTCCAGCGTTGCACATATTCATTGACAGACTTGTCATAGAAATAGGTGAAACATGAATCGGTGAGGTAGTCTGTGTCACCTGTCCATTCATACATCTTCATGCAAGCCTGCATCACATCAAAGTTGGCATTCAGGTTATACCAAAATTCGGTGTCGTTGGTGTAGTCGGCAGGTGCCGGTTTGTTATAGCGATTGATTTCCCAATACGTGCACCAGTCTTTTCCTTCGGAGATGTTCTCGGCAAAGCGTGTAAACATATTCTTGTTGTGCTTTGCCAAGCCCAGAATATGGGCGCCCACTGACTGGTGGGAGACATCGCGCATACAGAATGCTTCGCGTTGGGGTAAGGCGGCTTCATACCAGCAGCCTACAGGGTCGTTACCGTCATGAGCATATGATAATGCCATTTTCTTTGCCCAATTGTATGCATTCTCCAGATTTTTATCCGAAGAAGTAAAAATAGAAGTTTGTTCCGATTTCAATGGTTGTACACTCTTCTTTTCTGAAGAAGAACTGCAACCGGCTATACACAAGGGGATTAGAGTTGATAATATTATTTTTTTCATCATGGGTTATTTAAGTTTGATAGAAAGCTTACTTCCTGCTTTCATTGTATATTTCCGGGTTGTATTATGGTCAATTACCTTCACTTGAAGTTTGTCTGTGGATAAACGTTTTATTTCGATATCAAACTGAGAGTTAAATGCACAGATCTTTCTCAGTGCCATCTGATCCCATTCCTGTGGTAAACGGGGTGTAATGGTGAAACTTTTCAGACCGGTGGGGCGGATGCCGAACATCCCTTCTGTGATGATGCGTCCATACAAACCGCTTTCGGCAGAAAGATGGCGCTGGCCGCCTTCGGGCCAAGCTTCAATGGCATAGGGCACATGGTCGCCCAACAACCGGGTGGTGGAATAACGGTGCAGGTATTCTGTTGCTTTTTCCGTTTCGCCTACGGCGTATACTCCCCTCAGGGCATACAGTGTAGAGCGGTCCCAGAAAGTTTCACTTCCTGCCTGTGTCAATAGTCCGTTTTCCGTCCACAAGCGTGGCGAGAACAAGGCGTTGATAGTGGCCTCTGCACGTTCATCAATCCCCACCGTCAAAGGAATACAGATCCAAGAACGGAGAATATCATTGCCTTCATAGTAAGCATACGTGTCGAAGCCTTCCACTGTTGAGCCAAAATAGCTTTCTATATTCTTGCGCAACTCGGCTGCCTGCTTCAGGTAGACTCCTGTAAATCCATTGCCCAGTTCTTTTGCCAGATAAGCAGCAGAATTCAAGGCGTCATAATAAAGAGAGGAAGTGCACAGATTCGCTTTTCCGGCAGGAAAGCGGTTTTCCAGTTCATCGGCATCCGAGGCAACTACTCCCCCTTCATTCAGATTCCGGCGGCAATATTCCAGACACCAGGTGATGAGCGGCCACAGTTCTTGCGCTTCTTCGCGGTTGCCACGGGCCAGTGCATAGCGCGAAGCACCGTAAGCAATCATGGCTGCATCGCCTCTATCGCCTGCCCCGTTCCATATATCCAATCCCTCTGCCACAATGGAACTGGGAATCGGCTTCCATTCTTTATTCATGAAACGGGCGAAATGCTTGAATGAGTTTAAAGCCGAAGAGTTGCCATATTCATATCCGGTGAAAGGGAAATAAGGATTGATATATTCTGCCTGGTCATTTGCCCAAATGGCGGCATAGTAGGATTCGCCGCCGGGGCCGTGCATGGGACCGCCTTGTGTGGCATAGATGCTTTCGCAGGCTCGGATCTTAGAAAAGGCGAACATACGGTCTATGATGGGGTCGGGGGTTTCCAATACCAAACGATTCATCCATGCATCTACCAATGCCAGTCGCTTTTGCTTTTCCTGTTGGCCATCTATTGCCAGTGTAGGTTGTCCTGGACGGTAGCCTACAATAGAGGCGCTGAAAGATAAAGTATCTCCTGATGCTATTGTGAAATATCCATTCTTGTCGGTTGTCATCTCAATGCGATAAGAGCCTTCTACTCCTTTTTGCGGGTCTGTAGATAGTTTGTTTTCCATTACAGGAATCTCTATGGATATAGGGCTTTTGCCGGTATTGATTAAAGTGTAGTTTTCTACCAATGCAGGAAGTTCTGTAGACGGTAAATATTCACGTATCAACTTGTACTGTCCATACCAGCCGTTGTCATACGAACTTTCTACTGTAAGCATTCCTTTTAAACGGATCTTATTAACCTTTTCACCTGTCATTGTCCGGCCATTTAGGGTAATTACATCTAAAGGATTCCAATCGAACCGTCTCATAAGGCTGGCATGGGTATTGTTGGGAATGGTACGCAGTAACGGCCATATCATACTTTTATTCAATACAAATGCACCGCTTTCATTCACGCCATAACGCAAAACTACGGAAACTTGCTTGCCACTCATTTCAATGTGGTCATTGTGCGGAAGCTGCTTATTTGTTACCCATTCAATACTGCCATCCGGTAACATCTGCCAACGGGGATGCCCATCAGCCCAAGCTGTGACGGAATATGTGGATAGTAGCATCCAAATCGCTAAAAAAGTTGCTTTCATATTATACATAAGTTCATTCTTTGCTAGATTCACAAAATAAAGTAAAATTCCGGGAACACAAGCGTATGTTCCCGAAATTCGTCATATAATTATACTTCTACCTATTTATTATAACCTGGATTCTGTTCCAGTAAATCATTCTTTTGAATTTCATAACGTGGAATAGGAAGCAGATAATTAGCAGGAGTGACGAAATCGCGTTGTTGGATTTCGAATAACTCATATTTCTTGGTTCCATCTGCTTGCTTGGTGATGTTGATTCCATGAAAAGCACCTTTGTCTGTCTTTTCTGCAATTTTCCAACGACGAACATCATAGAAGCGGTGTTCTTCAAATGCTAATTCCACCTTGCGCTCATGTTGGATCTTAGCTAAAAGAGCTTCTCCACTTTCGGTTACATCAGGCAAAATGTCCTTTTTGCCGCCCCGTGCTCTTTGACGGATATAGTTTACGTATTCACGCGCTACATCTTCTTTGCCGCAATGATACATTGCTTCTGCATAGTTCAGGTATATTTCTGCCAAGCGACAATATATCCAAGGCTGTTTTCCTTTATCCGACCAGCTATTTACCAGACTTTCATCCATAAACTTACGAATAATATAATGTGTCTTGGAATAGTTCCAGGCATCTTTACCAAATTCACTGTCCAAACCACCTGTTTTACCATCACTGTTCACCCAAAATTCAGTTTCAGTGCCTCTGAATGATTGTCCGTCACATACCACGGAAGCATAAAAACGAGGATCACGACCGGCCCAAGGGTCGGAGGTTGCCGAAGCATACAAAGCCGGAGTGGGCATGGTACCGTCTTCCAGTTCATAGCTGTCTACCATTTCCTGTAACACGGCTGTACATGAGTAACCTCCCCAACCGTTGGTACTGTTATACCAATCATACCAATGACCAAACTCTGTGTTATACAGACGCTGGAATATGATTTCCGGACTTTTGGGATTTTGGAATAGCCCTTGATAATCAGGATCCAATGAATAATTTAAAGCGATAACCGCTTCTGCTGCTTTGGCGGCAGCTTCCCATTTCGTTTTGTCATTTGCTGTATTCCACAGGGGGCTGGCAGCATACAATAACATACGCGCTTTCATAGCCAGTGCCGCTCCTTTGGTTGCACGGCCGAAGTTAGCACCTGTGAATTCTTCCGGTAACAAATCTGCTGCTTTTTGGAACTCTGTAACGATGAAGTCTACACACTCTTCATAACTGTTGCGTGCCACCATCATTTCAGGATCTTCCAAGTCAAATAAGCGGGTAATTAAGGGTACGCCACCGTAATTATTCACAAGCTCCATATAGTAGTAGGCTCTGAAAAAAGTAGCTTCGCCTATCAACCAGCTTCGTTTAGGCTCATCTATGGTTTCCACTTTGTCCATATTACTAAAAAAGATGTTGCAATTCTTGATATTGGTATAATAGTCCGACCAAATATCCAGTCCGCCAATTTGGTCTGGGGTCATGCCACCGGTATTAATTGTCCATGCACTTGCCCAATTAAAGTTTTCCATTGATTCATCGCATACAAATCTCAGTGAGCTACGGCTCCAGCCGTTACGTGGTTTTGTGTAGTTCATCGTTACATAGGATTCTGTAAGATTGGCATCCGTAAAAATACCATCTTCTGTGTATGAATCCAATGGCTCTATGTCCAATACATCGCAAGAGAACATACCACCTAGAAGAAGGGCGAAACATGTACTTTTCAATATTGTTGTTTTCATATTTATTCTTAAACTTAAAGGTTACTAATTAGAAACTGACATTAACTCCGAATGTATAGGTACGTGCTTGAGGATATTTCTGTCCTGTAGAGGTAGCATCAGATTCCGGATCTTGTATCTTGACCTTGTCAAAAGTCAACAAATTTGTTCCGGTCAATACCAGACGCAGGTTCTGAATCTTCAGCTTTTCTACAAATGATTTAGGGAATGTATAAGCCAGTTCTACATTCTTCAGACGAATAAATGAAGCATCATAGAGCCAAAAGTCACTCCATCTGGTATTTTCGTAATCATCTTTGTCAAATGCTCTTGGATACTTGGCATTGGGCGTTTCTTCTGCTGAAATCCAACGATTATTATAGAATTCCTTATCCAGATTATAAGAGTAAGGTACAATCATTTGTTCTGCTCTGGCTTGTCCTGTCCATAGCATACTGAATTCCAGTCCTTTCCATCCTATGCCCATGTTCAAACCGTAAACAATCTGTGGAACATTGCCATACTTACTACGGATTCGGTCATTGTCAGTAATAGCATTGTCTCCATCTATATCCACATATTTAATGTCACCCGGTTGCGCATTAGCCAGGTGCGGAGTACCATTCACTTCGTCCCATGTCTGATAAATGCCGTCTGTCTTGTACATTAGCCATGAATCAATGGAATGTCCGGTTCTTCTCTGCCATTCGGGAGTATTGGCGGCTTCATCAAAGAATTTAATCTTATTCTTGGTAAAAGTAAAGTTACCCGAAACATAATAGTTGAAATCGCTTACACGGTTTCTGTGGCTCAACATCAATTCCACTCCTTGATTACTTACTTCACCAATATTCTGGTCAGGTAATACCAGACCGGTATAAGAAGGGATAGAAGCTTGTTTCGGAGTTAAGATATCGGTACGGTTCTGATAGAAATATTCTACGGTAAATCCTAGTAGACTGTTCCAAAGATTACCATCCAGTGCTATATTTTTAGAGTCCACCTTTTCCCAAGTAATATTGGGGTTACCAATGCGTCCCGGTACAAATCCTTTATTAATATTGGGAGTTTCACCCAAGATTGCACCATTCTGCATATTGTAAGTGCTGATATACTGAAAAGCATCCACTCTGTCATTTCCTAATTTTCCCCAAGAAGCACGCAACTTTAAGTCATTGATAAATGAAAAGTTATTCTTGATAAAATCTTCCTCACTCAAACGCCAACCAACAGATAGGCCCGGGAAAGTGCCCCAGCGCTTGTTGGAAGCAAAATTCATGGAACCATCATGACGTATGGTAAATTCAAACATATAGCGGTCTTTGTATGCATAGTTCAAACGTCCGAAAAAGTTTTGCCGGGCAGTGACATAACCTCTACCCCCGTTTGTTTTCTCCTTATCCGCACCGAAATCCAGATAGTCCGGTCTGTTACTCAGGTAATATCCACGCCAACCATAAAAGTTTTCGCCTTCATATTTACTTTGCTCATAGGCTACGAATGCTCCTATTCGGTGATCATCAAATGTCCGTTGGTAATCCAATTTCAAATGAAATGTCTTGGTCACATTATCATCATGGTCTTGGCGCAGACTGATGTTATTACCATTCATATTGGTAGTTTTCTTAATGTATTCTCCACTGTCGGCATTGTAATTATAGGTATCCCATACATCCCATAATTGTTTCTGTTCACGTGCATGATAGTCAAATGCGGCATAACCTGATAATGAAAGCCCGTCTGTAATCCAAGGTAATTTCAGATCAAAAGAGAATTTGGAATCAACAAATGTGTCATTCACTCTATTATAGCCGGTTTCTTTTCCTGCTACCAAAATGGCAAGGTTATTACCGTTTGACAAGCCCGGACCCGGTAAGCCATTAGGATAATAGTCATATAACCATGGATATGCCATAAATGCTTCCCAAAAAATATCTTCGGTAGAGATTACCGAGTTATTGCGCTTTTCTCTGCGGGCTGCCAGATCTACACCTATTTTTAAATTGTTTGTAATTTGGGCATCAATATTGGAACGGACTTGTCCGGTTTGAAAATCTAAGGCAGTGTTTCTATAGTTGGGTTCTTGATAAGAGTAGTCACCTGATACATAGAATTTTGTTTTTTCCGAACCGCCGCTGATACTTAGGGAATGGCGTGTTTGAGGTGCAGCACCACGGAACACTACATCCATCCAGTCTGTATCTCCGTATTGGTCACGGTTAATAGTACCATCCAGATAACCTCCCTTTATATTTTCATACAGAGGAGCCTGTCCATTCCCTTTACGGATTTCATCTGTCCAAGTCATATTTTGGTAAGCATTCATTAAGTCTGGGGTTCGAGTATTCTGTGACAAAGTGAATGATCCGTTGTAAGTAATGGTTGGTTTGTCCGATGTACCACGTTTGGTTGTCACAAGAATTACTCCGTTTGCTGCCTGTGCACCGTAAATCGCAGCTGAAGCATCTTTCAATACGTTAATAGACTCAATATCATTTGGGTTAATTCGTTCCAGACCACCACGGTTGGCAACTCCATCAATAACAATTAAGGGGGAATTATCATTCAAAGAACCCTTACCGCGAATCAAAATATCCGAATAGTCATTACCCGGTTCACCGGAACGGTTGGTTGCAATGACTCCCGGTAATTTACCGGCAAATGTATTGGTTATGTTGGCTGTGCCTGTTGTTTTCAAGTCACTACCTTTTACGGTAGATACAGATCCGGTAACAGTTGCTTTTTTCTGCACACCATATCCCACTACTACTACTTCTTCCAATGCTTGAGTATCCTCGCCCAACTGGATTTGTTGGGTGCCCGCAGTTGCTTTTACTTCTATTGGCTGATAACCGATGTATGAAATAACCAAAATAGAACCTACAGGAGCTTCCAACATATAGTTACCGTCAAAATCTGTAATTACTCCATTCGTAGTTCCTTTGACAACAACATTGGCTCCGATTATCGGTTCCCCGGTACTTTTGTCAACCACCACTCCTTTCACTGTCTGATTCTGTTGAGAAACAGAATACGAAGCTATTATTTCACCACTCAAGGATGGAGTAGCAAAAGCTGTCATAGCTCCCAAACTAAGCATTCCCACCAACAGGATATGCTTACTTTTTGAATTAGAATTTAAAGTGTTCATTTAGATTATAGATATTAAGTTTAACAAAACTGTTATTTAATAATTGCCACATAACCACCGCCATCGTATATCTTGATGGTAAGTTTGTCCCTTTGTTTCACCTTACGGCTGCGGCGTGCAAAGTCATTGGCGTTCAGGTTCACATTCACACCGTCTTCCCAACAAGTCAATGTCTTGTTTCCTTTAATGAAATCAAGGTCTATTTCAAACTTCTGCCCCTTTTCACCGGCCATGCCGCCGATAAACCAGGTATCGCCACTGCGACGGGCCACTACTATGTACTCGCCTACCGAGGCTTTCAGTACACGGGTTTCATCCCATACCACGGGAACTTGAGATAGAAATTCCATACATTCCGGTTCGCGATAATAATTGGAGGGAGAATCTGCTAACATCTGTAATGGGCTTTCATAAACCACATACATGCCCAGCTGGTGGCAACGAGTACCTACAGAAGCAGGAAGATTGAAGTTGATCTTATGATCTTTTTCATGCAGATTGACCATCGCACCGGGGGTATAGTCCATCGGGCCTGCCACCATACGGGTAAAGGGCAGTGTGACATTATGCTTCGGGGTGACAAAGCTGCCCCACTTATGATTTTCCAATCCCGCAACACCTTCCGAAGTCAGCACATTGGGGAAGGTACGCAGCCATCCGGTCGGCTTGTAAGCTCCGTGAAAGTCTACCAACATTTTATGGTCTATTGCCTTGCGTGCTACTTCATAGTAGAAATCCACCATCGTCTGGTCGTCTCGGTTCATAAAGTCCATCTTGATCCCTTTGATGCCCCATTCGTTGAACTTATCAAAAGCTTCATCTATCTTTTCGCGGAAAGGTGCCCAGGATACCCACAGGATCAGATCCACATTCTTCTTCTTTCCGTATGCCACCAATTCTTCCATATTGATTTCGGGAACGACTTTCGTTACATCCCATGCTTCAGACCATCCATCGTCAATCACCACATATTCAATGCCGTATTTGGAAGCGAAATCGATATAATATTTATAGGTGTCATTGTTGATGCCACATTTAAAGTCCACACCGGTAAGAATCAGCGCATTATACCAATCCCATGCAATCTTTCCCGGACGTACCCATGAGAAATCTCCTTCGGCTTCGGGAGCCAGTTTGTATATCAGTTGATTGGTAATGAGGTTGGCATCGTTTTCGGCTACAATCATGGCGCGCCAGGGATAGTTTCTTGTACCGTTTACACGGGCAATATAGTCGGCACGTTTGGTAGGGAAAAGCTGACGGTCGTCATTTGCCTTCTCTTCCAAAGAATATGCGGCAAACTTTCCTGCCAATTCCTGTTTTCCCTGTTTGCGGAGGAACATGCCTGGATAACTTTCCAAATCGGATTCGCTGATAAAAATGCGGGCATTGTCATCTACCTTTATTAATATAGGTGTACTGCAAAAATGGTCTGTACCTATTTCGGACAGTTTCATCGGCTTGAACAACGGTTGCTGTGCGGAAAGCATGCTGCGTTCTTCGGGGAACAAGGTGTTATAATCCTCGGGGAAGCAGTAAGTCACTTCTTCGTTCAGCACTTTCAGAGAGTCGGGAAAATCAGTGTGGAAGCGATAAGCTAATCCGTCATCATATACACGAAAATATAGTTTGTAGTTGTCTGCACTCAGCACCATTTCATTATAATGGTCAATGATCTGTTCGCTTTTTTGGCGCACTACCGGTTTCAATACTTTGTTTTGCGTAAAGCGCTCCACATTCTTCACTTCCATATTTCTTCCGATCACGGTTCCATTGTCGAAGGTCATGGAAATAGGAGATGGGGTCAGAATCACTTTACCATTAAAGGTAACGGAGTAAGTAGTATTTGTTCCTGTTTCCACATTAACGGTGATACGGGAATCCGGGGAGTTGACTGTGTAGTTCTCGGCAAAAGCCAGGCTTCCCCATGCCATCATCAGACATAATAAAGTCTTTTTCATATTCTTGTTTTATAGGTTTAACATTGTGATGGCAAATGTATCGATCTTGTTCAAACGGCTTGGAATGTATTGTTCAAAGTATTAGAAATAGCATACAATGTGATGCTACTATTATACAAATTATTAGCTCTATTGTACAGCAGCTAAAGCTAATTTGTTGAATAGTAGTATGTTATATCAATGCATACTTAGGGAATTTTTTATTGAATAAAAAACTTTTGTTGGGTGGGATTGTAATAGAATTATTCAGTCAATTATGTTTGCTTGAGATGAGTAAGTGAAGACACATGCTACTTAATGCCTGATTTTATTTTTATTTCTTTTATGAAGTATATACATAAATATGTTATCTTTGTTTTTGAGTTGCCTTTGATAAGCTAAGGAAAGCATATGACAATGAATCAATACCTGGATTTTGATCAGAAATTATACAACGATCTTCGTTGTGGCAAGGAGTATGCTTTTGCCACTGTTTTTGATCGGTATAACCGGCTATTATATACCTTGGCCTATCGGTTTCTGAAATCCGGAGAAGAGGCTGAGGATGCGGTTCAATATGTCTTTATGAAATTGTGGGAGCAGCGTGGAACATTCAGTTTTGAGTCGGGCGTTCGTAGTTTACTGTTTACTATCCTAAAGAATTATATTTTGAATGAGTTGAGGCATCGTAGTGTTGTTTTCGAAAAATATTATGAAATATCGCAGCAAATGAATGATACGGATGATGGGTTTCTTTCCCAATTTGAAGATAATGAATTTAAGAAGTCTCTCTATGTTGCCATTGGCAAGCTCCCCCCTCAGAAACAGAAAATATGTTTGTTGAAAATAGAATATGGTCTTTCCAATCAGGAAATAGCAGATAAAATGAGGATTTCCGTACCTACCGTAAAATCACACTATACGCAAGCCATAAAGATGCTTCGTCAGGAACTTGAATCCTTGATTGTATTATTCTCGTTTGTATGGATTCATTTAATAGATTGAAATGGACTCATACTTTTATTTGAATGGAGTGTTATTATTTATATACGTAAAACATGCAATATGAAGATAGATGATTCGATAATAGATAAAGTCCTTGAGAACGAAGCTTTACCGGAAGAGGCTGGAAAAGTTGCCGATTGGTTTGCGACGGATGAAGGCAGTAAATACCTTTCCCATCGTTTGGATCGCGAAGCGCAGGCTGTATCGGAAGGCAAGTTTCAAGATGTTTTACCTCATTCTGTACCGGAGGAAAAGATGAGGTCACGCTTTATGGAACAAATAAAGTATGAGTCCAAAGCGATGCGTACTCATCGCAGGTGGGTAATGGTTGCTGCTGTGGTGTTGCCATTTATTTTCCTCAGCGCTTCTTTATTATTTCTTGCGAACAGAACAGGAATCTTTTCTGAAACAGAATATGCTGAAATAACAGTCCCGTGTGGTGAGCAGGTAAGGGTAATTTTGCAGGATGGTTCCATTGTGCAATTAAATTCAGATTCCCGTTTGAGGTATCCCAAGCAATTCGGACTGTTTGGCAGAAGTGTAGAACTTTGGGGAGAAGCTTACTTTGTGATCGCCAAAGATGGAAAACGTCCTTTTACAGTAGACCTGCAAGGAGTGGGAGTGAGGGTTACCGGTACAAAATTCAACGTAAAATCTTATCCTACGGAATCGAATGTTTGGGTGACTTTGGAGGAGGGTGGAATTCTGTTTAGGGATTCCAGATCGAAGGAGTATGTCTTGCTTCCGGGGGAAAGTGCAGAATATAACCGGCAATCAGGCAAATGCTTGATCTCCAGACCGGAGGATATGGGACAAATTTCGGCATGGCGGTCTAATAGTCTGAATTTCTATCTTACTCCGTTGAGTGAGATTATAAAGGTGATGGAAAGACATTATGATGTTCGTTTTATAGTGAAGGATTCTGTTGTACTGAAAAATAAGTTCACTTTGTCTACAGGTAAAGTGAATGTCACTGATGTGCTGAATGATTTGGAGGCTGTTTCAAATATTGATTTCAGGCAGGTGGAAGAAGGTGTATTCGAAGTTATTTCAAAAGAGTGACAGACCGCTTCCCATTATGATAAGTGATAAAGAATAGATGTAAGTAGAATATACTTGCATCTATTTTTTTTAGAAAAAATGGGGAATGGACTCATACCTTCTTAAAGGTAGTGTGTTAGCCTATATAAGAAATTCTTTTTGTTTCAACCTCAAAATACTATTTAAAATGCAAGCAAGAACCAAAATGAAGACATTGTGGCTGATAGGAATCCTATTATTTGGCTTCACTATTTCGGCATGGTCCCAAAAAGTCACTTTAGATTTTAAGAATGAAAGAGTTGAAAAAGTGTTGGCATCTATCAAGAGCCAGACCGGCATGGGATTGGTATTCAGTGATCAACTGGTAGATGTGAATCGCAGAGTAACGATGCAACTGAAGGAGGTTGCACTGAAAGAAGCATTGGCAAGGCTTTTTTCGGGAACTAATATTACTTTTGAAATCAGGAACAATAAAATTTATTTTGTAGAGAAGAAAGCGGCAACACCGTCCGCTTCCAAGAAGAAACGAGTGACCGGAGTCGTGAAGGATGTAACGGGGGAGCCTCTGATTGGTGCTAATGTGGTTGAGAAAGGCATGAGTACCAATGGAGTGATAACGGATTTTGACGGTAAGTTTTCGCTGGACGTGGCAGACGATGCTTCTCTTACAGTGAGTTATATCGGATACTTGACACTGAATATTCCGACAAAAGGAAAGGGAAGTTTCAGCATCGTTTTGAAAGAGGATGCTAATACTCTGGATGAAGTGGTAGTTACAGGATATGGTGATTTCAAGAAAGCGACTTATACAGGATCAGCTTCGGTCTTGAATACGGAAAAGCTGGAAGCTCTACCTGTGATTTCGGTGGCGCAGATGATTGAATCGAATATGCCGGGTATCAGTGTAGTAGCGGGTACTTCTTCTCAACCCGGTGCTAAGACCACTTTGCAGGTGCGTGGCGTAGCCTCTATGAATGCATCTACGGAACCTCTGTATGTGCTGGATGGTGTACCCATTGCATCTTATGATTTAAGTAACTTCACAAGTATGTCTGATGCCGGGGGGATGGGTGTCATCGAAACTTTGAATCCGGCGGATATTGAGAATATAACAGTACTGAAAGATGCTGCTTCTGCTTCTTTGTATGGTGCAAAAGGAGCAAACGGAGTTGTGCTGATTACTACTAAAAAAGGAAAAGAAGGTAAACTGCGTGTAAACCTTTCGGCAAAATATGGCGTAACTGATTTTGCTTATACTTATCGTCCTTTGATGGGAGGTGAGGAAAGGCGTGAACTGATTCATGAGGGATTGGTAAACCTTCAGTTGGATAAAGGATTAAGTGAGGTAGAGGCACAACAATATGCAGATGCTAATATAGACCAGTATGCCAAGCGGTTACCTCAGGGATATTCTGATTGGGAAGGTGCGTTGTTTAAAAAAGGTTATCAGCAAGATTACAACTTGTCAGCAAGTGGAGGCAATCAGAATTCTAATTTTATCGGCTCATTAGGCTACACCAAGCAGACAGGAGTATCAATCAATTCGGAAATGGAGCGTTTTACCGGACGTGTGGATGCAAACAATAAATATAAAAGGGTGGAGTTTGGGATGAGCGCAACTTTTTCCTGGACTAAGAATGTGCATATACCAGAAGGAAAATTTTATGGCAGTGCCATTTATGCATCGAAAGTGAATTTGACTCCTTCAACACCTATTTATAATGAAGATGGAACGTATGCCAGCGGTTTCCGGGAAAATAATGGTTACAATCCGCTTTTGGAGGCTTCCGTAAATGATTATTATGCACGGACAGCGCGTACAATGGGAACAGCCAAAATAGCTTATAATATTTGGGATAATCTGAAGGTTTCCAGTGTGTTTACGGTAGATTATTCGTTGACAAAGGATTTTTTCTTCCAGTCTCCTGAAGGACGTGACGGGGCTACCTATCAAGGTCGCGGACGTATGCAGATGACCGACCGTATTCGTTATACTTCGCAGAATAATCTGTCTTACTCTAAGACTTTCGGAAAACATTCGGTTAGTGCGGTTGCTGCCTTTGAAGTCATGAAATATAATTATGAAGATTTGTATGCTGCCAAAAAGACTTATGGGCAGGATATTAATACTTCATTGGGCAATGCGGCTGATCCGATAGATGCCAATCAATTGTTGCAAGAAGATGCATTGATGTCCTATGTAGCCAGTGTGAACTATGGATATGGTGATAAGTATTATGCCAGTTTCAGCTTTCGCCGGGATGGTTCATCACGTTTGTCACCCGAAACTCGTTGGGGTAACTTCTGGTCTTTCTCCGGTTCTTGGAGGCTTTCTCAGGAAAAGTTTATGCAATCATTGAAGTCGGTATTGAGCGACTTGAAAATCCGTGCTTCCTATGGCGTAAACGGAAATCTTCCGGGCACTTATTATGGTTATCAGAGTACTTATACCACGGGAGCTTTTTATAATGGCAAGCCTTCTCCCTGGGAAAGTACGCTGGGAAATGAAGAACTTACATGGGAAAAGAACTATGCACTCAATTTGGGGTTGGACATTGGTTTGGCTAGCCGGGTGAATATCTCTTTGGATTGGTACACACGTACAACGAAGGACTTGCTGATGAGCAAACAATTGAATACAATCAGCGGATTCTCTTCTTTGTTGATGAATGTCGGGAAGATGCGCAATACCGGTGTGGAATTGGAAATTCGTTCTAATAATATCAAGACCGAAGATTTTAGTTGGAATACAGCTTTCAACTTGAGCCATAATGAAAATAAGATCTTAAAATTGGCGGATTTACCTTGGTTTACAGCAGATAGATATGTGCGTAAGGAAGGTTATCCTTTCAATACGATTTATCTGCGTGAATATGTAGGTGTTGATCCTGAAACCGGAGCTGCTCAGTATTATGATAACAAAACGGATGAAAATGGGAATTATACAAAAAATATTGTGACAGACCCCAGCTTGGCGAATCCTATTCCTTTGAAAGATATTACGCCGACTATTTCGGGAGGTTTCATGAATACATTGACATATAAGTTTGTTGATTTGTCGTTTAACCTATCATATAGTTTTGGCGGATACTCTTATGATAATGCATCGTACATTCTGCAAGATGACGGTTACTCATGTACCAGTAATAAGAGTGTGGAGCAGCGCCGTCGTTGGCAGAAACCGGGAGATATTACAGATGTTCCCCGCTTTGTGTATGGAAATAGAAAAGGAGGTAATTATAATTCTTCACGTGCTATTCATTCCACAGACCATATCCGTCTGAAAAGTGTGATTTTAGGAATAAACGCTCCTAAATCATGGCTCCAGAAATTAGGAGTGAACCAGGCACGTATCTATTTTTCCGGTTCGAATTTGCTCACATGGGCAGCTTATGATCAATACGATCCGGAAATGAGTGGAGTGGTAGGATTCTATACTCCTCCTTTGAAGACTTATGCCTTTGGATTGGAACTTAAATTTTAATCGTCAGTTATTTTAAAACAGAATCATTATGAGAAAAATAGTTTATATTTTAGGACTGGCTTCGCTGCTTGTTACAGGTTGCAGTGATTTCTTTGATGCTACTCCCAGCAATAAAATACCTACTTCAATGGCCTTTCAAACAGTAACAGATGTCGATAATTCGGTGAATGGATTATATGATTTAATGTCAACCTCCGGATATTATGGCGCTGCCATATTTGCCTATGGAGATATGAAGGGTGATGATATGCAGAGTTCTGAGGAAAGCGGGGTTTGCAATACTTGCTATATGTTTAATCATCGTCCTAACAGTTTAAATGCCGGATCACTGTGGGGAAGACCTTTTTTTATTCTGCGGGAGGCATGGAATATTCTGAATGCTATTGCAGATGGCAAAATACAGGAAGGTGATACAAAAACATTGAATGCATTGAAAGGGGAAACAATGGCGGTTATCGCTTTATGCCAGTTTGATTTGACCCGTTGTTTCGGTTATCCTTATCCGAAAGACAATGGTGCGTCACTAGGTGCACCGCTGATTGATCATCTGATCGGAACTTATGAAAATCCTCCTCGTGCTACGGTAGCGCAAGCCTATGAATACATAATTAATACTTTGGAAGAAGCTATTCCTTTGATGTCGGAAGAAAAAAATAACGGGCGGATGAATGCCTATGCTGCACGTGCTTTGCTGGCTCGCATTTATTTGTATCATAATGACAATCAGAAGGCGTTTGATATGGCAGATCAATTAATAAAGGATGCAACCGGTTCGGGAGCGTATCAACTTTATCCTCACAGTAAATATGTTGATGCCTGGTCCATAGATGCAAAGTTCGGTTCGGAGTCATTGTTTGAAATCGCTAATAGTGTAGACGATACTCCGGGACGTGATTCCTGGGGGTACTTATTGAGTTGGTATGGCTATCAGAAAGCTTTTGTCACCCAGAAGTTTGCCGATCAGATGTTGTCCGATCCGGGAGATGTACGTGGACAGCTATTGGAGGAGAATAAATATGCCGGCAAGCCGGTGTGGTGGCTGTATAAATGGAGAGGAACTGATCTGAAAACCGCACCATTGGAAAGTAACTATGTGGTTCTCCGTTTATCGGAAGTTTATCTGATTGCGGCAGAGGCGGGCTGCAAACTTGGAGGTAATGCGGCGACCCAAGGGCTTGCTTATTTAAATGAGATTGTAAAGCGTGGTAATCCTGACAATGAAGTAACGATGACCGATTATACTTTGGACCGTGTCCTGGATGAACGAAGCAAGGAATTGGTAGGTGAGGGACATCGTTTCTTTGACTTGTTGCGCAACGGCAAGACGATAATCCGTAAAGGCGGGTATCATCTCCCCAATGTGGAGGAGGAAGTAGACTGGGACTTCTATAAGTGTGTACTTCCGATTCCGGAAGATCAGTTTATCTTTAGTCCTGAGATGGAACAGAATCCGGGTTATCCCAAGAATTGATTATTCTATATCATTTTAAATATATTCTTATGAAAAACAAAATAATTGTATTTGTGGCACTTGTGTGCTGTCTGTGGGCTATGCCGGGATTGGTGCAGGCTCAGTTGTCCGTTCATCAGTTTGATCAGTTAATGAAAAAGATTGATGATGTGTTATGGTATGAAAAGGTAGGAGATATTGCACATGTGGATAAGGTTATACTGTGCGGCCCTCCGCGTTGGAAGGAGTCTAATCCCACTTCGATGAGTGCAGGCAATGAGATTAAATTCAGGGCTTATATCTTTGTCCCTAAGAGTGTGAATGAGAATAAGAAATATCCGTTGATCGTGTTTCCACATAGTGGAGTGCACGCTGACATGGATACCTATTATGCACATATCATTCGTGAACTGATTGCCCAGGAGTATATTGTGGTGGCGGCAGATTATAGGGGTAGTACCGGTTATGGATCGGGAAGCTATAACAATATAGATTATGGTGGATTGGAAAATGAAGATGTGTATATCAGTCGCAATTATATGGTGGATAACTTTGATATTGTGGACGGTAGCCGCGTTGGCATCATGGGCTGGAGTCATGGAGGCATGATTACTTTGATGAATCTGTTCAACTATCCCGGGAAGTATAAATGTGGCTTTGCCGGTGTACCGGTGTCAGATGTGATTATGCGTATGGGATATGCCAGTGATAGTTATCGGAAAATATTCTCTGCCGATAACCATATAGGAAAGACTGCCAAAGATAATATAGCAGAGTATAAGCGTCGTTCTCCGGTATGGAATGCTGAGAAGCTGAAAGATCCGTTATTGATTTATACCAATACCAGTGATGATGATGTGAATGTAGTTGAGGTAGAATCAATGATACGGGCATTGAAAGCGGAGGGTAAGAAATTTGAGTATAAGATATTTGAGCGTGCTCCTGGCGCCCATAGTTTTGATAGATTGGATACTTATGAATCGAGTAAAATTCGTTTGGACATTTATAAGTTCATGGGGCGTTATTTGAAACCTAACAAACCATTCAACTCTGTGAAAGAATTGCGTAAGGCCGCATATAAGTTTTAAGGTGAGGATTAGTAAAGATTAGGTAAAGGAGGGCTGTTTCATGAAAATGGAGGAGCTCTCTTTTCGTGTTTGTTGGCGAAGGATATATGAATGAATATTCATTTTGTATGAAAGTATGCGTTTCTGTAGATAAAAGAACTGAATAATGGGCGAAAATTAAACTTTTTGCATATCTTAGCGACTTGTTAACTTTCAGGATGTTATATATCCTTGATTAATGAAAGCATAAGATGAAAAACACACGCTTATTATTTGTAATTTTGATGCTGTTCTTTGTTTTGCCGCAGATGGTGCATTCGCAAGAAAAGAAAGAAGAACAGCCGGTTTTGGGGCAAGTGAATGGTTTCCTGAGTAAACATGTGAAATTGACTGCTTACGGGCAGTTCGGGTATAGTTATACTGACAAGAAGGACTTGAATGTGAGGCAGGCGGACAATCAGTTCTTTGGACGGTTGGGAATGCTGATTCTGTCCGGTGATGTCACGGATCAGTTGTCGTGGATGGTCCAATATGAGTTGTTTACCTCGCAGTTATTGGAATTATACGCTTGTTATAAACCTTATTCTTTCTTCCAGGTCAAGGTGGGGCAGATGAAGACCTGTTTCACTTTAGAGAATCAGATGTCTCCTTCGGTTTATGAAACGGTAAATTTCAGTCGTGTCATTGAGCGTTTGGCGGGTTTCAATGGGGATATTTGTGGTAATCAGGGAGGTCGTGATATTGGTTTGCAAGTTGGCGGAGAGCTATTCAAGACCTCGTTTGACGATTATTTTATGGAATATCGGTTGGGAGTGTATAATGGTTCCGGACTCAGCATGAAAGATAATAATGATGCGAAGGATTTTGCGGGATGGCTTACATTCCAGCCCATTAAAGGGCTAAAGGTGGGTACTTCTGCTTATGTGGGGAAACTGAATTATAATTATACCGGTGTAGGTCCTGATGGTGTGGAAACGAATTATAATACAAATATCAAGCGAAACCGTGTGGCACTGAGTGCGTGTTATCAGAATAAGCGATTGACTTGTCGTGGGGAGTATTTATGGGGAGAGGATGATACGGTTAACCGCCGGGGATTCTATGCTTTAGGAGATTGGTTTGCTATCCCTTCCCGATTGGCTTTGGTTACCAAACTGGAACGTTATGAGGCGGATACGGCGGTGTCTGATTCTGAAATGATCTATACGGTGGGAGGGGCTTATCATATCACGGCAAAGACTCGTGTTATGCTGAACTATGTGCATTTTAATTATGAGAGGAGTGCTGCGGTAAATGAGATTTGGGCGATGTTGCAGATAGGATTCTGAGAAAATATGAGACTCTTTCCATTGGGTAATGATGAATTGGTATGTGGTTTTAAGGATTTTGATGTCTCGTATTTGTCCCGGTATAGTTCTTTAAAAAGAATAAAGCCACTGAATATCAGTGGCTTTACTTGCTTAAAGTCGGAATGAGGCGACTCGAACGCCCGACCCCTACGTCCCGAACGTAGTGCGCTACCAACTGCGCTACATTCCGCTTTTGTTTTGCGAGTGCAAAGGTAAAGCAAATATTTTAATCGCAAAAGTTTTTTGCAGAAAATTTGCGAAAATTTTGCAGGTTCAAAAAATATGCCTACCTTTGCCATCGCAAAAGAGAAATAACGGTATCATAGCTCAGTTGGTAGAGCAAAGGACTGAAAATCCTTGTGTCCCCGGTTCGATTCCTGGTGATACCACTAACAAGACTCTAAGAAATGCAGCAAATCCCTGAAATACAATGTATTTCAGGGATTCGTTTTTTATCCCCCTCTTTTAAAAGGTAAAGAAGCAAATGAAATGCTGTTTAATGTATTGAGTTTCGGTGTTTTGCGGGCAAATAATAAAGTTTCATTCCCTACTTACTTTTCCAGTTTTGAATGGTTTTGATGTTTTTACTCCAGTTTTGTTCAAAAGTAGCGAAACTGTTTTCCAGCTTATTCAAAAGCATCCGTTTCTGAACGTCGGGCATAAAGCCAAACCGTATGCTATTGCGTACCAGTTGTTTAATCTCGTAGTATCCGATGCCATAGCGTAGGGTGAGCAGCACATATTGCTGTGTCAGGTTTGTGCGCAATATGCCGGGATCGTCTGTAGAAATGACAATAGGTACTCCTGCCTGGCGATAGAGCATGAAGGGATGCGCATCGTTTTTTACACCCAGAATAAACTCATTGCTGGTCAGGTTTATTTCTATGACCACTTGCCTTTTCCTCATCTCGTCCAGCAGTGAAGTGCTATTTGATTCAAAGGCGACATCAACCCCATGTCCGATACGTTTTGCGCCGGCTACAAAGACTGCTTCACGGATGTGACTGTTCATGTTCTCCGGTTTTACCAGTCCCAAAGTCAGTTCTCCTGCATGCAGGGAAGTGTTCACCTTGCCTCCCAGCACCTTGTTCAGATAACGAAACATTTTCATATGGGCGGTATAGTCTTCCATTGAGGTTTCCCCATTTTCTGCCGACACTATATTCACTCCCACCAGTTTGCTTCCTTTTTGCAGACATCCTTTGAATGAGACATAGAGTTGGGCAAAAACAACCAAAGGGTCCGAATTGCGGCTGGCATATCCTTGGTAAAAGCATACCGGAGCATTGGCATATCCCGAAGGAAGCGTACTTTCCCGGTCTATGCTGTCAATGTAGGCTACATATTTGTTCACCCAGCTATTCATTCCCGAAGCATTATTCCACTCCTTGAAGATTCCGGATAAGATTTTCTCCGTTTTTTCCGGTTCCCGGCGGATGGCGTTCTCCAGCTGCTCATTGTATTTGTTGAAAAAGCCACTGCCGCAAAGGTTGTCTATCAGTGCACGGTTGATACCGGGAGAGGTGAGCATTACTTCCAGATATTGCACCTTTTCCCTGTCTGCCCGTTTCCGTAATTCACGCATCAGTTCCACATTGTGACGTCCTGCCACAGCGTTGAATAGTCCGAAGGTACCGAAGAAATATTCATCGGCACCCAATGAGAACTTGCCCGGATCAAAATTTCGGATAGACCATTTGTCTATTAGCATCATGCGGATATTATGCAGATTGGGCATGTTCGGGGTGAGCCGCACCATTTCTTTTCCTTTTGCACTGTCTTTGGGCATGTAGAGGTGTCCGTCTGCCATGTCCACCCACAGGCTGTCTTGCGTAGCAAGGTCAAAATAGGTTTCCGCATATACGGAACCGGTCATATGGTTGTGCAAGTCACCTCCTTTGGGCATTTCTGCAAAGAATTGGCGGAGACGGTTTTCATCTTGCCTTATCTGTTCGAAATAGGCACTGACACGTGCCGAATCAGCCTGCCCCCATACTATAGTGGGAGTTATGACGGACAGCAGGATTAGCTGAAATATCAATGATATGTTTTTATTTTTCATAGCGCTTATATTTTGGAAACAATGGAATTCTACCCCCATTCTTGCTTAAAAAGAAGGTTTCCATAAGATTACCCTATGGAAACCGGGACAATTCAAACTGTGTTTCTCCTTGTCAATAGTTGATATTTATCAGTCCATAAAGAGTTTAGTCTCATTCCAGCCCCCTTCTAGCCTGTCGGGAACCATATCCTTGTCCTGCCCTTTCTTATATTCCGCCCATTGTGATTCTGACCAGATGAACGGTTTGCCGTCGATCTGCGGGGTGCCGTAGAGCATCCAGAAAGCTGTTTTGCCTCCTCTCGCATTCGGAACATAATTGAGATCTTTCAACAATTCCTTCACTTTGTTTGCGGAATAGACTTTAGCATCCACAGCTCCGTCCGGTATGGTCTTGGGATATTCTGTAATGCCTTTGCCCAAATCCCAACGACCATAGATGGAAAGCGGATTCTCGTTGTCCACATAGGTAATCAGGTCTTTCGCTGTTTCCATATCCTTCACTTGTTCTATCTGGTTGAAGAACTGTATGCGCCGCATGGGGCGGTTGTCCGTCGACTTGAGGTCGTAGGCAACATTTTTGGATATGGGGTAATTGACACCGAGGATGTAATCAGGACTAATCAGATGTTGGTCATAACTCATGCCGTCCGTATCTTCACCCAAGATAGAGTCTATCACTTTTAATTCCTTTCCGTCGGAACGGAACAGCACGAAACGCTGGTAGCTCATTTCAATCAGTGCCGTTTCGTTGGTGTTTACGTCTATTAGCATATAGCCGTTCTGGTAAGTGCCTGTATTGTCGATGGTGAGATGGCGGTAGAAGTCGTCGATGCTTTTGGCAAACATCTCGGCAGCAGCGGCACGCCAGCATATCCAGATGCCCTCCTTTTTTACTTCCGTATAACCATAACGATGGGTGGTTTCGTTGAAACAGATGCCATGGCCGTTGAAACCGAAGTCCATGTTGCTGCCGAACTGTCCCGGACAATAGGAATTCTGCGTGACAAACTCATCGCCGGATTTACCGCCAATAGCGTAACTGATGGTGTGGGACTGGCAGAGGAAACCTGCCCAAGTATTGTGCGTCCAGTAGATATCACCGTCTGCGGTGCGTTTCACGAAGGCAGAGCAGTGGTCGGGCTTGTGCAGGCCGCGACAGGCTTCTTTGGAAGAAGATGCAAGAGCATCGAACAAGTCGGACTGGGCATTAATGAAATAAATGTCGCCAAAGGTGAGCGGAGCATCTCCGTATGCCAGCTTGAACTCCGTGCAATCGGTACTCAAACTAAGGGGGAATATATCTTTCGGAGTGTTACTTTGTGTAATAGCACCTTCATATATACCACGCATACGCATCACCAGTCTTTTGATATGACGGGCAACTTCCTCTTTTTCCTCATTCTCTTTTATCCAGTTGAGAAGAGCGATATAGTTATTATGCAAATATTTTCCTGCTTCACTCAATTCTTCTTTCGATGGATCGAAGTTTTTAGGGAATTTACTATTTGGCTCTGAGGTGTCACACAGATAGGTGTTGTTCCACGTATTGTTGCGGGCTGCCTTGATGGCTTCCTCTCCTTGGAGTTTTCCCTGAATGTATCCGGCATAGTATTCGTTGGTGAATACGTCCGCATCGGGGTTGCGGGCGATGATGCTGTAATTCCAGCAGTTGTCCTTCAATTCGGCAAAGCCCCTGCTGTATTCATTCAGATAGACTTCTTTGATTTTCGTTTTATTCTTCATGCTATCTTATATTTAAAGTTGCCTTACCGGCGGCTTGGGAAGCCGCCGGTGAGTTGCATCAAAATTCCACAATACTTTCCAGCATTGGTTCGCCTTTCACCGGGGCATAGATGGTTACTTTGGCAAAGCCGAACTTGGGTTCGAGAGTGACGCTGCGGGTCATGCAGAAGTAGCAATAGTTGTATCCTGCCACCAGTTGCTTAGCTACCAGCAAGGGGATGTAGTCCACGCCTTTCAGCGTCATGCAGGTTTGGAAGATTGTTTTTTCCTCCTCGGTCAGCGGTTCGTATTCGCCCCATCCACCCACTTTCAGGGCATCGGCTGCGGCAGCTTCGGCAGTGACTACGGTGTAGGGGAACACATCTTCATAGAGTACTTCCTTTACGTCACGGTAATAGGCAAATTGTATTTCGGCCTGTCCCGGGTGCAGGAACTGGAAAGTAAAGGACTGCACGGCCATGCTGCCGGGCTTGCCTTCGGTTTCGGATTCTATGTTTTCGTCTATCAAGGCAACTCCTCCACTGAGGCGGACCAGTGCGTAGCGATAACCCGTACCGGCGTGTGAGGTACGGCGGATGGTGATAGTGTCACCTACTTTGAATGCTTTTCTAATCATAACAGTACATGTTTTTAAGATGTTAAATCTGCAAGGTTCTAATGGCCTGCGGTTTGCGCCGCATGGTTTTGCTTGAGGGGATGGTTTCCGGGAAGTGCTGCCTTGCGGAAACCGGAACTGTTCTAATCAGGTTTGCGCCGGGGTTATCCCAGCGGGTTTTACCAATCGCCATCGTTGTCGGGGCCGCCGGGGATTGTATCTTCGGTGTCGGGCGAGAGCTCAATCCATTCCAGTGCGTCGCTATCCACGAGGGCACGGGTGTACATGCCGTTGCTCAGTTTGCTGCGTTCGGGGATGAACTCGATGCGGACAGCTTTCACCTGCTTGTCGAAGTTGAAGTCCTCGAGGTCTTTCACACCCTGCGTGTTCAGCACATAGCGGAAGTAGCCCAAGCCCTTGATATGGACGCTTTTGCCTTGTGCCATGCGGGTGTGCATTACGCCTGCGAGGTCGCCCAATACGGCTTGGACATCGGAGTTGCTGACTGTGGAGATTCTCGCCAGGTCTCGGGCGATAACTTCCGTTTCTACCGGTTTGCCCTGCACGATGGCTTGGGGATAGTAAACCGCGTCTTTCTTATTAAATACTTTTTTCCAGAATGGCATAATCAGTTATTTTAAAATTGTTTGTATGCCTCAAAGCTAAAGAAAGGTTGTGACAATACAAAAGATTTGATGTGCCAATATTGCATCTTGATGTGCCAATTTTGCACCGATTATGTAAAAGATTTATTATCAGTGCTTTTACTCGCAAGGCAGACGCTTTTTGGATAAACTGTTCGAAGAATAATATGAGATATCCCCCCCCCGAATCGTTCTTTAAGAAGGTAGTACAAAGGATTGAAACATTTTTCATAAAGCAAGGGCATAGAAATACTCCCTGACAAGCATTAGGCTTATCAAGGAGTATTTATAAGATGTAATGACGAGGACTGAGGCTTTTAAAGTATCGTTCACTGCCTTGCCTCTTGAACAAAGCAGTATATTACGGTTTGCTACCTGGCTCCTGCAAGCAGATAACGGAGGATCTGTCTCCATCTTTGGTGTCGTCACACACGATTATACAAACGATTACGAACTTATGGCACCCTTAAAAAGCAAGGATGGGGCGTATATAGTGCTTCCCGGTTTTCCCTAGACCCGACACATTACCTTTCCTACTGAAATCTACGCCTAGTATGGCATCATTACTATTAGCCCACCACTCCGACGAGGAGAAGTACCGTGCTTCATTATACGTTGACTGAAATTCACTGGCAGAGCCTGATATCGTCTCATTCAACTTTTTCAAGGCGGCGTTTACGGGAAGATAATTATCTACACTTCCTTCCGGTCGGTTACCGGTACCCGTAATGAGAGCTGACTCCCCGTGGCGCAGGGTGCAAAGTTCCCTGATAGAGGGAAGATACCAGCCGCTAGTATTTGCGGGAGGGGTTGGATAAGTCTTTCCATCACCTATGTTATTGTCGATTGCGGTGAGGGCGGTAACTGGTGCACTGTTATTTTTGTTGTAGTTTCTGATAATCAGTGTATTGTTATATCCCAGCATTTTATTGGCCGTGCTGTTTCTCGCAGCCTCTCCTCCATCTGTAGGTCTAGTAGCAGAAATGCTGATGTAATCATCACCCATATTATTGTTTCCTATTGATGCACCAGCAGGTCCCCAAGCGATTTTATTAGTTTCGTCTGTGCCGTTCGGGGCATCCTTCAAAGCAACCACCAAACCGTGAATTCCTGTGGAAGTATCGCCTATTACCTTCTTTAATTGCTCGTCGTCCTTCGCCACATCACCCAAATAGAAGATGACACCAATGGGAACAGCGCTACTGCCCGGTTGAGACGTTAGGCGAGAATAAGTGCCATCGCTGTAGTAATAACCACCCATTAATGAGAATTTTAAGACACGGGCAGCGGTAGTTTCACCGCCATTCTTGGTGATAAGACTGATGCGAAGCAAGCGGGTATCGCCTTCCGTTGTAGTAGAACTAGGAACGGTTACTATGGCCTTGGCAGTATATGTACCATCGTTGCTCTTTTCAAGTTTCATCTCCACCTTCCACGGGTCACCGTTGGAACTGCGGGTGGTAACTATGGAAGTATCGTCACCCGTCATCAGCAGCTGGCCCACAAGTGCAGGATAGTTCTCCGGTGTATAATCACTGGGAAGGGTTAAAGGAATTTCGGTCTCGAGACCATCCAGAAGGTATGTGGTGTTGCCGTCATTGTTGTCATCGCCAATAAAGAAGGCCTTGTAGCGAAGCACCTCAAAGGTAAGGTTATTCCCATTTCCGTCTTTGCTTGCCAGGGTAAAGGTAATGACATCCAGTAGGTTGCCACTGGCGTCCTTACCCTCCACGTTTTGGAAGAAGGAATCGCCCGGGTCGCCCTTTTCGCCTGTCGGACCTTGAACGCCGGTGTCACCCTTAGGACCACTCACTTTATACCAAGGTTCACTACCGTTAACACTCAAGTAATAGGAACTGTCTTCGATACGGTTCCCCGCAGCGTCTGTTGATACGCCACTAAGAGCGCTGCCTAATTGTAGCTGGGGGGCTGGGGCATTAGTCCCGGGTGCACCCGCAGCACCGTCTTTGCCGTCCTGACCATTGGCCTGAATGGGTTTGCCGCTGGCATCAGTCAGCTTTTCGCCGTTAACAGTCCAGTAGTAATTATCGCCCTCTTTAGTCACGCCGATAACGGGAGCTGCGGGAGTAGTGCCGTCAGCACCCTTCTCACCGTCATAAACGATGAAAGTATATTCTTTGTCCGTGCTGCCGTCAGCTTTGGCCACGACGTAGGTAATCTTCTGACCTTTCCGACCGCTGCCACCGCTTTCGCTTACTTCTTCAATCTTCGTGATAAAGCGCTTGCCACTTATTAGGTTGCTGAATGCCTGTATCTGTCCGGTAAGTGTTGCAAGCTGTGTTTCCACCGCCTTCGCCCATGCCTGTGTGGGGAATACAAGTTCACCGCCGCCCTTGGTCAGGGTGAACTTCACATACTTGCTGTCCGAGGAGGAAGTATCGCTCCAGTTCTCGCCATCACTGCTGTAGCTGATGCCACTTATCCAAGAGTCACCGGTAGCGCCCGCAGGACCGGTAGCACCGGTGTCACCCGTAGCCGGTACACCTGTACTTGTCCAAGTGTTTCCACCGTCGGTAGAGATTTCCCATTCATTGCTTGTGCTGTTGATACGGACTTGGGGAGCGATGGCGTCTTTGCCCGCCGTACCGGAGGCACCGTCCTTGCCGTCCTCGCCCGTGACGCGGAGCTTATGCCCTTCGGCATCGGTCAGCCATTCACCATCTAGCGTCCAGTAGAAAACACCGTCGCTGTCCTGCGACACACTCACAACAGGAGCAGAGCCGGTATCACCTTTATCACCCTTGTCGCCGGTATCTCCCTTGTCCCCTTTATCTCCGGTTTCGCCTTTAGCCCCGTGCTTGATGGTAACTGCACCACTCTTGGAGAAGTTGATGACATAGCCCGAACCATCGGAAAGAGTGGTGACGGACAGTACATAGTCGTTAGCCTCTAGGGAGGAAACCACCGTCTGTAGATGCAGGATGTCGGTATTCACTGTCTTCTGCCAGGCTTCGAGGGCCGACAGACGGGCTTCCATCTCGCTCTGTGCCGCCCGGATATCGTCCAGGTCTTCACGGTTGCAACTGCAAAGCGTAAAAAAGAATGCTAGCAGAAGCATGCTGATAATCTTATTCATATTTATACTGTTTTTGTTATTATATATGTTACTCAAGTGGTTTACCTCGTCTCTTGGGTGCAGGGTGTTGTACTATTCATCCTTCGCGCATATTGCCAATAGCAGGGCGGTATGTGCAAAGGTAAATGACCTGTAGATTCCGGTCAATTTTATTTTTTGGTTTGCGCGTTTCTCTTTGCGAATGTTTTTTTTATCCATAAATATTTCGTTCTTCTTTGTATCAGGTGAATTTTCATACCCATGTAATGTGCAGTCGGTTAAATGCTCCCGGTGACGGCACAACCAGGGGAGGCAATACCGGGCAGGTATCGCCAATTTCATAATTAAAATCATATTTCATAATTTGCCCGGTACGGACTGACACCGGGATACAGGTAAAAATGAATAGAAAAAGGGATATAATAATAGTAGAAATAAACAAAGTAGGGGAGCTTGTTTATTTCATGTTTTTTATTATAAGAAGCGTCTGTATTGTGCGTTAGAAAATGATTTCTAACATGCAAGTAATAATTGTTAAATATGTCAATGCAGCTTGTTTTCATTGGAACGCGTTGATTTATTATTTTGCGGTCCAAAGCTAAAGAAAGGTTGTGAAAACACAAAAGATTTGATGTGCCAATTTTGCATCTTGATGTGCCAATTTTGCACCGATTATGTAAAAGGCTTATTATCAGCACCCTTACTCTTCTTGCGGTATTCCGTTGGAGTGACACCGAACTCCTCTAAAAAGAGCCGATGGAAGGAACGAAGGGCAGGAATGCCGCTTTCACGCGCCACAATTTCTACGCTGTAGTCAGGGTTTTCTTGCAACAAACGGGCGGCATGATACAGTCGCAATTTGTTCAGGTATTTAGGGAAACGCTCTCCCGCATATCGTATCATGAATGATGAGAATCGGTTACGGGGGATTTCGATCAGTTTTCTTGCCTTGTCAACGCTGAATGACGAGTCGAGGTAGAGTTGTTCGCTGATGATGAGATGCTCCATCTGTTCATACAATTCTTTGCCGTAACGCTCATCGCAGGTTTCGGCATCCGTTTCGGCACTCGTTTCTGATTCCGGCTCCATCTCATCCGTTGCCATTTCTTCTGCTATTGCTATGTCAAGAGGCGGTTCTTCCTGCGGTGCTTGTAGGGATTTCAAGTTATCAGTTAATGCACGGACTTTCTCCTGCAATGCGAAATTGGTATTTTTTACTTGATAGAGTTCTTCCTTGTAATGCAGCAGGTCATTGATATTCTTCACCAAGGCACTGTTCTTAAACCTCATCTTCCGGTAGTAGCGGATGCCGAAAAATAGGATGATTATCAGCAAGGCAGCTATGCTTGCCACCAGTACCAACCAAAGGTTGCGGATGCGGGCGTCGGAATCCTGTTGCTGGATGATCATGTCCTTTTCGTGCGTTTCATAGAGTGTGGCGAGTTCCAGTGCCGCACTCTTTTGTTCACGGTTCTTGATACTGTCGCGCAGCACGGCCAGTTCGCGAAAATAGCGTGCGGCTGTGCGGTAATCGCCTTTTTCCTCATATGCCTGTCCCAAGGATCTCTTGATGGTGGTCATGTGGTAGGTCACTGTGTCACCTTGTACCGAAAGTTTCTTTTCACGGGCGGAGTTCATAGCTATCACCTTGTCATACATCCGGCGGTCGAACAGGTAAGGCATAATCAGGTAATTATCCCGGTCATATTCTTGGGCGGTAGAGAGAAATTTATTGTAATAGTCTTCCGCTTCCCGCGTGTGTCCCAGTCTGAAAAGAACTACTGCGTAATGGGCGAACATTGCTTTTTTCTCTTTCTCGCTCAGTCCTTCTATCGGGGTTTCGCTGCCGGTCTGTTCTGTCACCACTTTTTGCAGGGCTTCAAGCGTGCGGAGCGCTTCCTCGTTCCGTCGGTCCAGTTCCTGAAAGGTGAGCAAGGTGTTGTAATTATAGCGCAGGTTATCGTACTTATATTTATAGTCCGTCTGCTCCATCAGGTAGGCTGCACGTTGCATATACTCGTATCCTTTATCCTTATTTCCTTGATAATAAAGCATCTTCCCCATATTGAACATGGCTACGGACTGCATTTCTTTATTGCCGCATTGTTCCGCTTTCTTCATCAGCATATCCACATACTGCGCTTTCTTGTTTTCATTGTGCAGGCAGTCATAGCAAGAAATCATGCGATGAATCTGTTCCATCGTGCGGTTGTCATCCAGTCGCACGGAATCATTATCCAAGGCACGTTTATAGAATTTCAGCGCCCGGTAGTATTGTCCTGTGTTGAAGTAGAGGTCGCCTTCCGTTACGTCAAGTTTAAAATCCGGCAGTTTCTTTCGTTTCCGCAATTCCTGCATGATACGTTCCGCTTTGTCAAAGTCGGAGAAGGTGTAATCATAAACATTGTCATCGGTAATGAGGCTGTCGGGCAGGGAGGGGACGTCTGCAAAGGACTCCGCACAGCAGCATATACCGGGTGCGAAGAAAACAAGAAACAGGCTGGTTATAAAAACAATATATATATTTTTCATCTCAATCGTATCCTTTTAGTATTCGTATGTACAAAATTAATACAAAAAGAGAGTCAATAAAAATTGTTTGCCTTATTTATTCCCCTTTTCTTATCCAATTCAGTTTTTTTAGTATGTCACAACGTATATAAGAATAATATATGGAATAAGTAAACTTATTTAGGTCTTGAAATACATTGAGTAAACTAACTTAGGTATAACAAGCGAAGTTGTTAACTAAACCAGTACATAATACTTTCTTTATAGATGTTGAAGGGAATAGAGTGGAATAGCACATTACAAAGATAAGGAGTTTCAATGAGTTTCAAAAGGTTGAAACTTTAGTTCCAACAGGATGCAACTTTGGTTTCAACGGTGTGAAACTGTAGTTCCAATAGGGTGAAACTGTAGTTCCGACTATTTGAAACTGGTTGAAACAGTATAAGGTGATGACATAAACAGTATATGGGATAGCTTTAATCATTAGGCCATATGCTGCATATCAATGATCAAAGTTACTATTTTCTTGCAGAACTTGCAACTTTATATAGGATAAAGTGTAAATTAGTGGTGGTAGTACCTGTTTTTACCTCTCCTTTCATTCTACTACCACCACCTGCACAAACGTCTTATTTATCGGGGTTTGAGGGATAAGCGTGGTAGTAGTGGTAGTAGAAAATAAAAACTCTGTTGTGCAAACTTGAGTCTTGAGCAAAAATCACGCCTGAGTCCAAACTTGGCATTCCGGACAGTAGTAAACCGAGCCGCCCAAATATGCTTCTTTTACTATTCTGCTGCCGCAACGGGGACAAGGATTCTTCCATGTCTTGGCAGATAGAATCGTTTGGTAACCACCATTGTTACCATAAAGATCGGTTTGAGTATCTCGTCCGCCTGCAAGGGTCATATTCATCAAGGTTTCTTTTAGGGAATTGAACAGGGCTTGTTTCTTTGCATCCGGCATTGCCAGAACTTTTTGTTTGGGATGTACTTGTGCATTGAACAGGATGTCCTGGGTAACTCCATTGCCTACACCTGGAATCCGTTGCTCGGTGGCCAGTAATGCTTTGGCTGTCAATGTCTTTTTAGCATCGGCGAATAGTTGCTCAAACCGGTTTATAGTATATTCTTCACTTAATGGGCAGATACTTTCCTTACTTATTTGGTAATATTTGTTGTCGATGATGTTGTTGGCGTAAACATTGATAAAGCCATACATGGCAACGGTAAAAACAAGGAATGAGTCATCATCAAAAGTGAGCAATAGTTGGTAATTGGCAGGAATCTTTTCCTCCGGATGATAATAGCGGGCACTAACTCCGTCGCCTATATTCATTGTAATATTATCCGATAGCAGGAAATCGACAAACATGCCGTATCCCTGAGAAGAAAGAATCGTTTTTCCGATGAGTAATTTGCCGTATTCCAACGGGTCACTATTATAAAATGTGAATTTATGCGGCTTGGTAGCATTAAATACTTGTGTGATTGTTTTTCCACACAGGGTGTCATTAATCTGTTTGCTTAGTGTAAGCACTTCGGGTAGTTCTAGCATACGGGTTCGCTTTTAGTTGTTTAGTATTACAAAAATAGAATGCCTATTTCGGATAGGGTTGTCCAAGATAGGCATTTTTTTTATTGTGTGCTAATAGCAATAGGTTTTTGTTATTCTTTTACAGCATTTTTATATTTCTCGTGTAGCGGTCGTACGGAGTAGATATACAGCAGATTGCCTATAGGATCATACAGGCTGAATGCACGGTCGCCCCATTCATGGTCGGCTATTTCTTCTACAAGCGGAACTTCGGTCTGTTGAATCTGTTTGTAGCAGGCATCCACGTCCTCCACCATCAGATTAAGGGTAATTCCTCCGGCAAAGGTGTTTCGCTTCATTTCTCCGTAACATCCTTGAAATGAAAGAAACATAGGATGGTCGCTTTCCATGCGGATTGATACATACCAGTCGGCATCAAAGACTACTTTGGCTTGAAAGTATTTACTGTAAAAATCAACACACTCTTTTATCTTGTCGGTGTGAAATGTAATTGATAGATCATTGAATTTCATGGTATCTCTTTTTTATTTATAGTTATTCTTTGTTTTATTTGCAAAGATAGGTTCTGATCCCTAAAGCATCCTTGTAAAAAAACGACTTTATAGTTCTGACGGAGAAATATTTCCCAAGCGGCGAAACTCTTTGTTCATGTGTGACAGGTCGTGATAGCCGCATGCTATGGATGCAGAGAACAGGCTTTCTTGGGGATGGGTTTCCAGATAACGCAGGGTGGACTGGAAACGTATTACATTGCTGAATGTTTTGGGGGATACGCCTATTGCTGTTTTAAATCTGCGTTCAAAATGACGTTCACCCAGACAGGATTCTTCTGCAAGTCGTTTGACGGATAATTGTCCATAGCTGTTTTGTATAAGAGAAACCGCATGTTTTATTTGTTTGTCCGGAATATATAGTTTATGCAAATGCTTTAGAAAATATTGATTGATATAGGTAATCCGCTTTTGCATACAATCCATATCCGGTAGCTGTTCATAGAAACTGTTGTCAAATAGAGTTTCGGAAAGTGGAAGGTCTATATCTTGGTTGGTAATTTCAAAAATAGGTATTGTGGTAAATGCTGTAATTCCGCCCGGGGCAAAACGAATACCCATCATTTGTATCTGTCCGGGATGATAGGTGAATTCGATCAAGGAGGTCATTGTGCCGACTAGCTTGGGGAGTCCAGTTTGGAGCTTCCCGCTGGTATTCTTATAGCCGAAATCAAAGACAATATCTACGCAACCATCCGGAAGAATCCGTTGTTGCACAGGATGTTCCACCCTGCCATCGGCTACCCAATAGACTTCTATCAGATGCGAAAGACATGCGTCAGGCAAGTATTCTTGATACATTTGCAGTTATGTTCATATTGGATTAAGGCATCCATTCTACAACTCCCGTAACCGGATGCTGTTTTCTCCATTCTTCAAACTCTGCGTAGTTTCGCACTCCTCCTCCGATGACTGCATGGTAATATTCTACTCCGATTATTTTCTCGTCCTCGGGTGTTTCATACTTCAATCTCAATATGGCTTCCCGCATTTCTCCGGTCATCACTGCCGAGATTCGCTCGGCTACTTTTTCAAAATATCCGTCATATCGGGAGCCTCCTTTGATATGAATCATATCAATTTGCCATAGCTCATTTTCATCATCCTGATACCAGGCATGCCATTCTACGCATTCCTCGATGGTGTGTAGCAGGTTGGCACATTCTATCTTCTTGATAGATGTGTTTTCTGCCAGCCTTGCCATTGCTTGGAAACTATCGGCTAAGTTAAGGGGGGATGAATAGATATGGAAATCAATATCTCTATGCTTCATCAGTAATCCTGTACTCAGGGAACCGACCAGATTTATTTTTGCACCAACACCTTCCCAAATCGGGATGATGTTGGTAGCTTCTATAATTTTCCACGCTTTCTTTTGGTTTCGCTGGGCTACATCGAGAATATTCATACATTGTTTTCTTTTAGTGAGAATGCAAATGTAGAGAAAATTACTCAATGTTCATATAGCTGTGGATAACTATTTATACTTGGCGAACCGTTGCCTTTGCCGTGGCGGTATATGATTCATGTATGCTGTTAAAAATGCTTCTTCTTTAAATAGATAACAGATTGAATTCCTAGCATGATAACGAACAAGTATTCGGTTGTCATATATGCTGCCAAAGGGGCATGTACGCCATTGCTTAACCAATATAGGTAGGCTAAATATACTATTATCGTAATCGTTTGGAATATAAATGCAATTTTTGTTTTTCCTATTCCCGTGACGGCACTGATATACACATATCCCGGTACGGCAAATACATAATTGAATAGCATTACGATGAAAGGGGCAACCGTTTGTTGAACTAATAATTCGTTATTGGTATAGAAACCTATAATCCGGAACTTGCTTATCAGTGCTAACCCTACTAATGGAAAACCGATGGCATATCCCATTTTGATTATTTTGCAACAGATGGGAAAGACCTCTTTGCGTTGTCCGGCTCCAATCAGATTACTGACCAAGGAACCATTGGTAGCTCCTAAAGAACTTACGATAACAAAGAACAGGGTAGAGACACTGCGGGTAATATTGGAAACCGCCAGTTCCATCTTTCCTAAATGTTCAATAGCTACGAAAAACAGGAACCATGGCGCCATGCTGATAAAGGAATGAAGCATGCTCCATACCGATAGGTAAAATAATCTTTTAAGTAATTGACCGTCATATATTATTTGTAATCCATATTGCTTCTTGTCTACTTTTCTCCACATATACAAAAGAAGAAGCAGGAGAGAACCCAGCTCTGCCAGTGATGAAGCTATGGCTGCTCCTGATATTCCTAAGTTGAAAGTAAATATTAATAAATAATTGAATGGAATATTGATGCAGACGGCTGTAATCGCTGCCCAAGACAATGCCTTGGTCTTTGTAATTCCAACAAAGAAAGAACGGAAAGCCAGAAACGGGAAGGAAAATAGAAGTCCGAAACTGCGCCAATTTAGATAATGTGTCACTGCCTGATAGATTTCCTGAGAAGTTATCAACTGTCTTAGAATGAAAGGAGAGAGGGCATGCAATGATAAGCAAAGCACTATGGACAGTCCCGACAGGAAGAACAATCCTTGGAAGAATGTCCGTCCCGTTTCTGCATAATTCTTCTCTCCGTTTCTTCGGGCAATCATTACTTGCAATCCGATACTGAATCCGAAGCCAAGCATATAGACTGCTAAATAATAAATGCCTGCCAATGCAGATGCTCCAAGTTCTACTTCGCCCACATGGCCTAGGAAGATGGCATCGGTAATATTGATTAATTGCTCCATTAATACGCTCATCATTACCGGAAAGTTGATGAGCCAGATTTGTTTATATGTATAATTCATTGTTCAATATGATATAGATGGGGGTGTGTCATAACTCCGAAGCAACTATCAATTTATTCACCGTAGGGGCGGATTGAATCCGCCCGAATGCGCAAAGTAAACTATAATCGGGCAGATTCAATCTGCCCCTACAACAAAATGATAGCCAATTTTTGTTTTGACACAGCCTCATACATTAAAAATATAGGTGTTAATCTCTGTGACGAATCTGGATAAGACCCGTCAAAATAGCCGAATAGCTGTAGTTGAAGGTGCTATTCGTGGAGTGTAGCTATATACAGAGTTGGTGTTTCATGAGTTGAACAATCGTGTTGTTTTTAGAGTGATGGGGCAAATGTAGGAAAAAGAAAGATAATTGCCTAATCAATAAGTACAAAATCTTTTTTTCCTACTAATCTTATACTTCATAACTTGCCGATATCGGCAAAATATGAAGCATAAGAACGGATTTTGAATTAAGAACTTGCCGATAATTTAGATATAAGTACGGTATCTATAAAGGTCCGAAAGGCTCTTGTACATGTCCCATATATTCTTCATAATCAATATACTTTCCACCCATTGACTTTAAATGGGGTGTTTCAAACTGGCAATCTATCAATGTACCCCCAAGCGCCTGAAAGGTTTGTGCCAAATGAATCAGTGCCAATTTAGAAGCGCTGGGGACTAATGAAAACATACTTTCACCAAAGAAACAACGGCCTAAAGTTACTCCGTAGAGCCCACCAACCAAGTCTTCTCCATCCCATACCTCCACACTGGCAGCAAAACCTTGTTCGTGCAGATGGGTATAGGCTTTTATCATATCTTCGCCAAGCCATGCACCTTCCTGCTCCACCCGCAGGTCGCTGCATTTCCGTATCACTTCGGGAAATTCCCGGTTGAAACTAGCATTGTACCGGCCTTTATTCATCAGTGTGCGCATGGAGTGGGAAATGTGGATTTCGCTTGGGAAAATCACAAAGCGTTTTAGCGGACACCACCATTGTATTTGCTTCTCCCGAAAGGCGTACCAAGGGAATATGCCGTTGGAGTAAGCAAGGAGAAGGCGGTCTATGGAAAGATCTCCACCTACTGCCAGTAGCCCGTCCGGATCGCCATGACGAGGATCGGGGAAAACAAGTCTTTTAGTTAGTTGAAAAACCATAGTCAGTATTCGCCTTATTCTTTAATGAATTGCAGTTCCAGTTGCTCTTTGGCTACCTGCACCTGTACTTTTCCACCGGTCTTCAATGTTCCGAATAGTATTTCGCGCATCAACAACGGTTTCAGGTGCGAGGCTATTACCCTGTCCATTTCCCTTGCGCCATATTCTTGGGTAAAGCCCAGTTTCAGTAACCGGTCGTGTGCTTCCGCACTTAATTCCATTTCTACATGGCGTGCAGCCAGTTTGTTTCTCAGTTCGCCCAGTTTTTTATCCAGAATGAGAGAAGCCATTCCATAATCCATATCATGGAAAACGACTGCTGCGGACAATCGGTTGATAAATTCGGGCTTAAATGTTTTCTTCACCTGTTTCAACATCGTTTCACCGGCAGTTACCCGGCTGCCGAAACCTATGGAGGCTTGTCGTGCAAACTGCGCACCGGCATTGGAAGTCATAATCAGTACCACATGGCGAAAATCCGCTTTACGTCCTTTGTTGTCTGTCAGTACGGCGTAGTCCATAACTTGCAGCAAAATGTTAAAGACATCGGGATGCGCTTTTTCTATTTCATCCAGCAGCAATACACAGTTGGGAGTCTTGCGGATAGCATCGGTCAGCAGTCCGCCGTCTTCATAGCCTACATATCCGGCAGGTGAACCGATCAGTTTGGCTACCGTATGTTTTTCCGTATATTCGCTCATGTCGAAACGTTGCAGGGCGATGCCCAGTTCGGAAGCCAAGACTTTGGCTACTTCTGTCTTTCCTACTCCGGTTGGACCTACAAAGAGCAGGCTTGCCAATGGTTTGTTTTCATCCAGCAGTCCGGCTTTAGACATCTGCACGGCTTCCACTACCTGGCGTACAGCTTCTTCCTGACCATATATTTTTGCACTGATACGTTCATGCAAGGTTTCCAGTGAGGCATTATCCTCTTCTTTCATGGCAAGCACATCCACTTTACAGATACGTGCCAATACATCGGTAATCAATGCTTTATCTACTGTTTGCTTTTCAGAGTTTGTGGGATGGGTTTCGCGGTAGGCACCTGCTTCGTCCACCAGGTCGATAGCTTTATCGGGCAGAAAACGGTCACTGATATACCGTGCGCTGGCTGTTACGGCGTATGGTATCACTCCGTCTTCATAAGTCACTCCATGAAAAGTTTCATATTTTTCTTTCAGTCCTTCCACTATATGTATGGTTTCGTCTATGCTTGGTTCCGGTATGTCAATTTGCTGGAAGCGTCGCACCATTCCTTTGCTGCGCGAAAAGTAGCGGTTAAACTCCTCATAAGTGGTGGAGCCGATAAACCGGATCTCTCCGCTTTCCAGATAAGGTTTAAGCAAGTTGGAGGCATCCATTGAACCATCTCCCGTCCGGCCTGCACCTACCAGGTTGTGTATCTCGTCAATGTAAACAATGGCATGTCCTTCACTGCGCACACCTTCCATAATGGTTTTTAACCGTTTCTCAAATTCTCCGCGATATTGTGTACCGGCAATCAGGTTGCCTAAATCCAGTTCATAGATGCGGCTATTCAGAAGGCGCTCGGGCACGTTGCCTGCTTCAATGCGGGCAGCCAGACCGTATGCCAGCGAGGTTTTGCCCACGCCCGGTTCACCCACATGCAGCGGATTGTTTTTCTCTTTGCGGCAGAGCACTTGAATGGTTCGTTCCAACTCTGCATCCCGGCCTATCAGCGGATTATGATCTTGCAGGTTCTCGTTGAGGCAAGTTACGTAGTTGCGCCAAGGCTCGCTTTTCTCTTGTCCGGACGTTTGTTCGTCTTCTTCCTCCTGATTCATATCCTCATAGTGCGAGATAAGCGCACTGAGAAAATCCGGCATTTCCTCGCCCAAAGCAGCTTTCAGCAGATGGCATGCCCATGAATCTTCCAAATGAAGCATTCCTTGTACCAAATGTGGAACATCCATTTCTTCGGCACTGGAATAGTTGATAACTAAAAAGGCATGTTGCAGCAGCTCGTTAAGCTGTGCTGATACTTCCGGTTCATATTCTATGCCTTGCGGAACGCACTCTACTTCTTCTTCCAGATAATGAGAAACGGTAAGGGCAAGTTCTTCCTCATCACAGAAACATTCTGCCAGTGCATTCTTGAATGGGACTTGCTCCAGCAATGCACTTAGCAAGTGTTCGGGCATAATAAATTCGTGCCGATAGTGTATTGCTTGGGTTTGTGCGGAGGCGAATGCGTAGTTTACTGATTCGGTATTTTGTATATCCATATTTCTTTCCTTTATTTTTATTCTTCCTCCGGTGTTACGGTGAGGCGGAGGGGGAAACCTTCATTCCGGGCCATGCGGGTGGCTTTCTGTACTTTCGATTGGGCAATGTCGTAGGTATAGATACCTACTACCGCCGATTCGCTTTTGTGCACCTGCATCATTAGCGCTTCTGCTTCTGTCATTGATTTAAAAAAGACGGCAGTTAGTATCTTTACTACAAATTCCATTGTAGTAAAGTCATCATTGAAGATGGTTACCTTGAAACGCCGGGGCTCACGAAGGTCTATACGTTCTCTTTCTTTATAAGACGATTGTTGTTGTTCCATATTATAATTGGTCAGACATACTTATCTTGCAAAGGTAGAGAAAGTATTGGAAAGATACGGCGGTTGTTACCTATTTTATTTCTTTCTAGCCGCAACAGCCAGCAACACTCCCAGCACAATGCCAAGGAAAGCGGCAAACAAAACCCTCATATCCGGCGGAAGCAAAAAGGTAATGGTATGTGCCGGATACCAGAACAAAGGAATCGTTTTCTTGAATACAAAACTCCATAGCACCGCCCAATTCAGTCCGGTAAATATGCGTGTCATAGGGATAGGAGTGACAAGCGCCTTGACAGAGCCTCCGCAATTACCGATATGCGTATCTGTAATCTTATGCAGTGTCATAAACACCGGAGCAAAAATAGAATTCATTGCCACGGAAATAGCCAATGCTACAAGGAATTTGGCAAAACAAAAATCTCCGTTCATCAAGGTGGAAGCGTGTCCCATTCCCATATATTCCAAAAACATGGGAGTTCCCTTAGAAAAGATAATCATAGCCATATTGATACCCATTCCCAACAGTCCCCACACCACCATTCGCGGAATGATACCGAAAGTCCTGTTGTAATACACTCCCGTGCTGATGCGTAGCCCGATCATTTCACCCAAGGTCGATAAAATGCCAAACTTTATAAAGCTCATCACCATGCCGTGTGCGGCATTAAAAGACTTATACCATTCATAGATGGCATCACTGACAAAAAATGGCAGAAACAGAGCTACCACAAACAAAAGGAACAGAATATCGCTCTTTTTCATTGATAAAAATGTGTTTTTCATTAAAGATTGCGACAAACATACGAAAAAACTTCTAAGTTCCTATCAAAACCGCACTTTAAATTTAATGAATCTTGTTTGGGGCAACTAAATCCCTGTTACTTCGGACGATTTTATGTATTCTATGGTCTATGATTAATAATAGGTTACTTCTGTATTTGTTATGTAGCCATAATCTTCTATCTTTGTCACCTCACGGAATAAAAAAGAATAGGAATCATGAAAACAAAAGGATGGATCTTGACGATAGTTTGTAGCATACTGTTGTTGGTGGCAGGTATTACTTTAGCTTCTATGTTGCTCACCGGACAACCTGCACTTGCCAATGAACAGTTATGGTGGTGGGTGGTGATAAACCTGGGTGTATTGGTATTACTGTTTGGCTATGGGGTGAAGCGCGGTATTCAGTTATTGCATATATACAGAATCCCTAAAAGCACGCTGGCCCGCGATCCCGGAATTGTGGTTTGCGATTATGATATAAGCCTGAAAAGATATGCTTTCTATAAATTGTGGGATATTCACCATTTCAGCTTTTCGTTGTTGTTCGTCATTTATATTTGTATTGCGTTGTGCACCGGGCATTATATTGTACCCGAAGAACAAAGCCTTTTCAGCCCGTTGTTAATCTGGTTTTTATGTCTGATCTATATTTTGATTATGCTCCCTATGCGTCTGAATAAGATATATAAACGGAGCATCAAAGGGCAGACATGGATAGAGATGACTCCGGAAGGTCTCATTTATGATAAGCCCGAATTAAAGCGCACCATTCCTTGGGAAGATATGAGGGGTATCTCCATTTATCGGAATTATTGCTTTCTGTATGATAAAAACGGCTCTGAATTTTTGATTGTGACTTCGGATAAAAAGATGAAAGAAACCTTGCTTTATTATCTGAATGCGAAAAAATAACGAATAAAAGCTAAGTGTTTTTTGTCAAAAGGTTGTTCATATTACTATAATGTGTATTTTTGTAACGAAGTAATAATGAAAAACCTCATGCGTATATGAAGACACCTATTCTTTCACTATTAATTATTTTGGCCCTATTTGGATCATGCGTATCTAATAAGCAGACACAGCCTGCAACTGATTATACTCAATTGGTAAATCCGTTTATTGGTACAGACTTTACCGGAAATACTTATCCGGGGGCACAAGCACCTTTCGGAATGGTACAACTTAGTCCCGATAATGGTTTGCCGGGTTGGGATCGCATTTCCGGTTACTTTTACCCCGACAGCACCATTGCCGGATTCAGCCATACCCATCTTTCGGGTACGGGAGCCGGAGATTTATATGATATTTCTTTCATGCCTGTTACCTTGCCTTATCAGGAGGCAGAGGCTCCGCTAGGCATCTATTCAAAATTCTCGCATGCAGATGAAGAGGCTTCGGCTGGCTATTACCGTGTGTTGCTGAAAGACTATAATATTAATGTGGAACTCACTGCCACAGAGCGTTGCGGCATCCAGCGTTATACTTTTCCAAAAGGTGAATCGGCTATCTTCCTGAACTTGAAGAAAGCCATGAACTGGGACTTTACCAATGATTCTTATATTGAGATCGTAGACTCATGCACCATTCAGGGGTATCGTTTCTCTGATGGTTGGGCGCGCGACCAGCATGTATATTTCCGTACTCGTTTCTCCAAACCGTTTGCATCGGTAGATATAGATACCACTGCTATTCAGTTGAAAGGGAAAAGAGTGGGTACTGCTTACATTGCCCGTTTCAATTTTGACACTACGGAGGGTGAACAGATTGTTCTGAGTACTGCCCTTTCAGGCGTAAGCATGGAAGGCGCTGCCAAGAATCTGGCTGCTGAGGCTTCTCACAATGATTTTGACAAATATCTTGCCGAAGCAAAAGATAACTGGAATCGTCAGTTGGGCAAGATAGAGATAACAGGAGATAACCGGGATGACAAGGTGAACTTTTACACAGCTTTGTATCACACCATGATTGCCCCTACTATTTATAGCGATGTGGATGGTTCGTACTATGGGCCGGACAAGAAGATTCACCAAACGGACGGTTGGGTGAATTATGGAACTTTCTCGTTATGGGATACTTTCCGTGCTGCACATCCGTTGCTCACTTATACGGAACCGGAACGTGTCAATGATATGGTGAAGTCTTTCATCGCTTTCTATGAACAGAATGGTCGCTTGCCGGTATGGAACTTCTGGGGAAGTGAAACCGATATGATGATTGGCTATCATGCAGTGCCGGTCATTGTAGATGCTTACCTGAAAGGAATTGGTAATTTTGATGCTGAAAAAGCATTGGAGGCTTGTGTGGCTACTGCCAATCTGGATAATTACCGGGGTATCGGGGCATACAAGAAGTTGGGATATATACCTTATAATATGAACGACGAGTATAATGCCGAAAACTGGTCCTTATCCAAAACTTTGGAGTATGCATTTGATGATTACTGCATCGCCCAGATGGCTCAGAAGATGGGCAAGACTCAGTTGGCAGATGAATTTTACAAGCGTTCTCAGAATTATAAGAATGTGTATAATCCTGCGTCGGGCTTTATGCAGCCCATAGATGATAAAGGCATATTCATTCAGAATTTCAGTCCGGATGATTATACGGCTCATATTTGTGAAAGCAATGGCTGGCACTATTTCTGGTCTGTTCAGCAGGATATTAAGGGCTTGATAACTTTGGCAGGCGGCAAAGACCGTTTTGCAGAAAAGCTGGATAGTATGTTCACCTATATTCCGGCAAGCAATAAAGACCTGCCTCTTTTCAGTACCGGTATGATAGGACAATATGCGCATGGCAATGAGCCTAGCCATCATGTGATTTATCTATATAATAAGGTACGTCAACCTTGGAAAACCCAGAAATATGCGGCACAAGTGATGCATGATCTTTATTTCAATGCTCCTGCCGGACTGTGTGGAAACGAAGATTGCGGACAAATGTCGGCATGGTACGTGTTTAGCGCTATGGGCTTCTATCCGGTGAATCCTGTCAGTGGCGAATATGAAATAGGTACTCCGTTGTTCCCCGAAATGCATATGCGTCTGGATAATGGAAAGACTTTCACAGTGCTGGCTCCCGGTGTAAGCCGTGAGAATATTTATATTCAGTCTGTAAAGGTGAACGGTCAGCCCTATGATAAGAGTTTCGTCACTCACAAGCAAATTATGGAAGGGGCTACCGTGGAATTTGAAATGGGACCGGAGCCCGGTAAAATATGGTATAGATAATCTATTTGATTGGAATCATACATGAACGAGGAACTTGATGCGACCTATAAGGCCGTCTTTCGTCAATGCTATCCCAAGCTACTGTTCTATGCAACCCGTCTGGTAGGAACCGAAGAGGCGGAAGATGTAGTGCAAGATGTCTTTGTGGAGTTGTGGCGGCGTAGGGACTCGATAGTCATCGGAGAGCAGATACTGGCTTTCCTCTATCGTTCTGTATATACCAAGGCTATCAATCTGCTGAAGCATCAGGCTATAGAGAATAACTATAGTGCGGCAATGACCGAAATCTATGAACGGAAATTGCAGTTCTACCAGCCGGACCATGCAGAGGTGATTAAGAAAATAGAGAATCAGGAGTTGCGTCGGGAAATTTTTGATGCCATCAATGAATTGCCTGATAAATGTAAGGAGGTCTTTAAACTGAGTTATCTTCATGATATGAAGAATAAGGAAATAGCCGATGCACTGAATATTTCCTTGCGTACCGTGGAGGCACATATGTACAAGGCTTTGAAGTTCCTGCGTGAACGTCTCAGCCATTTGTTGCTGTCTTCAGTCATATTTTCGGCAGAACTGCTAAGTGTTTTTATGAGTTGAACTGTTTTCTATATGAATAGGGAAAGAAGATGAGTAAACTTAACGAAGATATTATCATTAGGTATTTGGAAAACCGATGCTCGGAGGAGGATTTCGTTCTTATTAATGAATGGATGAAAGAGTCTGACAGGAATGCCAAAGAACTGTTTCGCATGGAGGAAGTCTACCAGTTGGGTAAGTTCCCCGTAGATACGGAAGACTTGGTAGCAAAGGCCGAGCGCAGGTTGGGTAAGAGATTGGAACAGGAGAAACAAAAGACACAAAAGGTATTCAAACTGAGGAGTACATTGCGCTATGCGGCTGCCATAGCGGCGGTGTTACTGATGGCGGCAGGCTTTGCCTATTATTTATCTCAGGAAAAGAGCGAAGAACTGGTTATGGCATCGGCGGCTCACGGACAAGTGCGCGAGATGTTGTTGCCGGATGGAACAAAGGTGTGGCTCAATCAATCTTCCATCCTGAAGTATCCCCGGAACTTTGAAGGAAAAGAAAGGCATGTATATCTGGAAGGAGAGGCTTATTTTGAAGTGGCGCGTAACCACGAGAAACCTTTTACGGTAAAGAGCCGGGCAATGGATGTGAAAGTCTTGGGAACATCCTTCAATATCAAGTGCCGTCCGGACAATAGCATTGCCGAAACTACATTGATAGAGGGTGAAGTAGAGGTGAAGGACAAACAGGATAAAGGTATGATAACCTTATCGCCGGGGCAGAAGGCTGTCTTGAATAGAGTTACAGGCAAGATGCAGGTGAAGCAGGTTGATGCCAAAATGGAAATAGTGTGGCACAATGACTTGATTCCGTTTGAGAAGTCATCCATATTCCAGATAGCGTCGGCCTTGGAACGGTTTTATGGCGTAAAGATTATCTTGTCGCCGGATGTGGATAGTACCAAGACCTATTCCGGAGTATTGAAGAAGAAAGACAGTATAGAGTCCGTTTTGAACTCTTTGCGCAACTCTATTCCTTTTAGTTATAAGAAAGTAGATGACAATAATATATTTATTTCATCGGTAACCAAATAATATTTAAAAAGAAAGAACTATGAAATTCAACATGCTCTTAAGCAACTGTCTGGTAGGGTTATTGTGTCTCAACGCATGTACCCAGGACAATCTTGAAGTGAATGATTATACCCTTTATGTCAACCCTTTTATAGGGACAGGTGGGCACGGACATACCCATCCGGGGGCAATGGTTCCGCATGGCATGATACAGCCGGGGCCTGATACGCGTATTGATGGTTGGGACTCCTGTTCGGGATATTATTATGACGATTCTACCATCAACGGCTTTGCACATACCCGCCTGAGTGGCACCGGATGTGCCGACTTTGGCGACTTCCTGTTGATGCCTACCGTGGGCGAACAACGTACTGAGTTCCTGGGTACGGAAAGCCAGAAGCGTCCTTTCGCTTCGGCATTCTCGCATGAGAAGGAGCAGGCGGAGCCCGGATACTACTCTGTGTTCCTGGATACATACGGAGTGAAAGCTGAACTAACAGCTACAGAGCGTGCCGCAATGCACCGTTATACCTTCCCCGAAAGTAAAGAAGCGGGTTTTATTCTGGATATGGATTATAACATCCAGCAGCAAATCAATCAGCGAATGGAAATAGAAGCGGTCAATGATACGGTGTTGCGCGGATACAAGCGCAGTGCATATTGGGCATATCAGCAAGACCTTTATTTCTATGCTGTGTTCTCAAAACCGTTTACCCATACGCTTTACACGGATACTATAACAGAGAATGGCAAGGAAATACCTGTATGCAAAATGTTGCTCCATTTTGAAACGGCTAAGGATGAACAAGTTCTGGCTAAATTCTCCATTTCTTCTGTTGACGGCGATGGCGCATACAAGAACTTGCAGGCGGAAATGCCCGGCTGGAACTTTGACGGAGTGCGTGCCGAGGCTAAAAAGAAATGGAATGAGTGCCTGTCAAAGATTGATGTGCAAACAACGGATGAAAACCAACGCACCATTTTCTACACAGCCATGTATCATGCATTCCTCAGCCCTAACCTGTTTACCGATGTAGATGGACGCTATCTGGGCATGGATCTGAAAGTGCATTCTACGGATGTGAACCACCCGGTTTATACCATCTTCTCTATTTGGGATACTTTCCGTGCATTGCACCCGTTGCTCACTATCATCGATCCGCATACCAATGAAACTTATATCCGTTCCCTGATCAAGAAACACCAGGAAGGCGGTATTTTCCCCAAATGGGATTGTGCTGCAAATTATACGGGAACGATGATTGGTTATCATGCTGCATCACTTATCACCGACGCATATGTGAAAGGTTATCGTGATTTTGATGTGCAGGAAGCGTATAAGGCCTGTTTGCGTGCCGCTGAGTATGATACTACCGGCATTGTAGCTCCCGCATGGCTGATTCCTTATGTAATGCCTAAAGCGCGTTATTATAAAAATACCCTTGGCTATATCCCTTGCGACCGCGAAAATGAATCTGTGGCAAAAGCATTGGAATATGCATACGATGATTGGTGTATTTCTGTACTGGCAGATAGCCTGGGCGATACCGAGACAAAAGAAAAATATGCCCGTTTTGCTGATGCTTACGAGTTCTATTTTGATCCGGAAACCCGCTTTATGCGCGGACTGGATAGCAAAGGTGAATGGCGTACTCCTTTTAATCCGCGTGCCTCCAACCATCGCAGTGATGACTATTGCGAAGGAACTGCATGGCAATGGACTTGGTTCGTTCCTCATGATATTCCGGGACTGGTGAAACTGATGGGGGGAGAAGAGGCTTTTGTAGGAAAGTTGGATTCTTTGTTCAATGCGCCTTCCGAACTGGAAGGAGACGTTACTTCGGCAGACATTACCGGGTTGATAGGACAGTATGCGCATGGCAATGAGCCCAGCCATCATATTATCCATATGTATAACTATGTAGACCGCCCCTGGCGCACACAGGAATTGGCAGACAGCGTATTGTATGGCCAGTATTTCAATGCTCCCGATGGGCTGTCGGGTAATGAAGATTGCGGTCAGATGTCTGCATGGTATATTCTGAACTCAATGGGATTCTATCAGGTATGTCCGGGTAAGCCGGTTTATTCCATCGGTCGTCCGTTATTTGATGAGGTAACGATTAATCTGCCTGACCGTAAGACTTTCGTTATCCGTACCGTCAATAACTCGAAAGAGAACAAATATATTGAATCAGTGAAGTTGAACGGAAAACCGCTGGATGTTCCTTTCTTCACTCATAATGACATTGTACGCGGAGGAACGATGGAAGTAACGATGAGTCCTGTTCCAACTGAATGGGGAAAGGCTCAGAAGTGAGAAAACATCAGTCAAATGTAACTTCATCCCCTCTTGAGAGGGGGTAGGGGGTGTGTTAGATTACATTCACGAATACATAAGTTGATGCCATTCACACACCCCTACCCCTCTCAAGAGGGGATGAGAATAGCTTTGACTCATACATTGAAAGAACCCTCTATCTAAAGTAATAACGGTAATAATAATTTAACCCAAATAACAGTATCATGAAAAAACTATTTCTATCAGCCGTAGCTCTATGCCTCACGCTATTTGCGCAAGCAAAAGACTATGCAGACTATGTAAGTCCGTTAGTAGGTACGCAGTCTACTTTTGAACTTTCCACAGGGAATACCTATCCTGCCATAGCACGGCCTTGGGGTATGAACTTCTGGACTCCCCAGACCGGAAAGATGGGTGACGGATGGCAATACGTCTACACAGCCAACAAGATCCGTGGCTTTAAGCAGACGCATCAGCCCAGCCCGTGGATCAATGACTATGGACAGTTCTCCATCATGCCCGTCACAGGCAAACCGGAGTTTGAAGAAAACAAGCGTGCCAGCTGGTTCTCTCACAAGGCAGAGATAGCAAAACCTTATTATTATAAGGTGTATCTGGCAGAGCATGATGTAGTAACCGAAATGGTTCCCACAGAACGTGCCGCTATGTTCCGTTTCACTTTCCCCGAAAATGATTCGTATGTAGTAGTTGATGCCTTTGACCGCGGTTCATTCATCAAGGTGATTCCCGAAGAAAATAAGATCATCGGTTACACCACCCGCAACAGCGGTGGCGTTCCTGCCAATTTCAAAAACTATTTTGTGATTGAATTTGACAAATCGTTTACTTATAAGGCTACTTTCTCTAATGATGTTCAGCCTGAGAAACCGGATGGAAGTGTGCCCGTTACCCTGAAAGAGGGTGCATTGGAACAAACCAATTTTCACACCGGAGCCGTGATCGGCTTTAAAACCAAGAAAGGTGAAATCGTTCATGCACGTGTTGCTTCTTCTTTCATCAGCCCTGAACAGGCTGTGCAGAACTTGAAGGAACTGGGTGGTGATAGCTTTGAAACGCTGACACAGAAAGGCAAAGATGCCTGGAATAATGTTTTGGGCAAAATAGAAGTAGAAGGCGGAACACTGGATCAATATCGCACATTCTATTCTTGCCTCTATCGTTCATTGCTTTTCCCACGTAAATTCTATGAACTGGATGCGAATGGAGAACCTATTCACTATAGCCCTTACAATGGTGAAACATTGCCCGGATACATGTACACCGATACCGGTTTCTGGGATACTTTCCGTTGCTTGTTCCCGTTCCTCAACCTGATGTATCCGTCTGTAAACAAGGAAATTCAGGAGGGTTTGGTTAATACCTATAAGGAAAGCGGTTTCTTCCCCGAATGGGCAAGCCCCGGTCACCGTGGTTGCATGGTGGGCAATAACTCAGCTTCTATTTTGGTAGATGCCTATATGAAAGGTGTGCGTGTAGAAGATGTGGAAACGCTGTATAAAGGTTTGATTCACGGCACGGAAGCAGTGCATCCGGAGGTTTCTTCTACCGGACGTTTGGGATATGAATACTACAACAAACTGGGTTATGTGCCTTGTGATGTGAAGATAAACGAGAATGCTGCCCGCACCTTGGAATATGCATATGATGACTGGTGCATCCTGCAACTGGCAAAAGAATTGAAGCGCCCAAAGAAAGAAATCAAGCTCTTTGAAAAACGTGCTATGAACTATAAGAACTTGTTTGATGCAGAAAGTAAATTGATGCGTGGCAAGCAACAGGATGGCAAGTTTGCTCCTAACTTCTCACCATTGAAATGGGGAGGCGACTTTACCGAAGGAAATAGCTGGCACTATTCATGGTCGGTATTCCATGATCCTCAGGGATTGATTGACCTGATGGGCGGCAAGGATATGTTTGTTACTATGTTGGACTCTGTATTTGCAGTTCCCCCTGTATTCGATGATAGTTACTACGGACAGGTAATTCACGAAATCCGCGAAATGACGGTAATGAATATGGGTAACTATGCACATGGCAACCAGCCCATTCAGCACATGATTTATATGTATGACTATGCCGGTCAGCCGTGGAAAGCACAATATTGGTTGCGCGAGGTAATGAACCGCATGTACACTCCGGGACCTGACGGATATTGTGGTGACGAGGACAACGGTCAGACTTCTGCATGGTATGTATTCTCGGCACTAGGTTTCTACCCTGTATGTCCGGGTACGGATGAGTACATTCTGGGTGCTCCGTTGTTCAAGAAGGCAACTTTGCATTTCGAGAATGGAAAGGATTTGGTTATCAATGCACCGGATAATAGCGATGCCAACAGATATGTGGATGAAATGCTTTTCAATGGAAATGTATATACCAAGAATTATCTGAAACATGGTGATATGTTACAAGGGGGCACTATAAATTACAAGATGTCCGCCCGTCCCAATATGCAACGTGGAACACAAGAAAGTGATTTGCCTTATTCATTTTCAAAAGATGAGATTGTGAAATAATAGTTCCACATAGCTAAAACTCAGCCTCCTTTAGAATAACTAGGGGAGGCTGTTTTTATATACTATTGCAGGTCTGTTTCATTTAATCTTGTAGCTCTTGCATTTTTCTTAATTTACTTGCAAATTCCTTTCCATTATCTTTATAAGTTAGTTTGTGGATGCCATATTTTGTACTTACCTCTTTAAACGAATCCAACGGCGATTCTTCTGATAACATTTGTTGAATATAGTGAGGGGGACAATCACTCTCAATAGGGCAATTAAGATCCGGGTATTTATTGATTAATTCATGAAATAATATTTGGAAGAAAAAATAGTCGGGAACTTTTGTCTTCTTTTCCCAGAGATGAAGCAAAACGTTGGAAAGAAAACTCATTACTTCACTGCCTTTTTTGGCAAATATAACACTATTCAGAACTCTTACCTTAAAGCCCGGGTACCATCCCCAATAATATGCGTAAGACTTTTCCCAATAATCTTTGTTCACCTCTTTATCGTCACGTTGAAACATAAAAAAGTCACTTTTAAAATACCTTTCGGGAAGCTGACCTGTAAGTAGAATCGTGGCATCCAACCAAACTCCACCATAGGCTTTTAATAGTGACACCCGTAGCAGATCTGAGAAAATGGCTCTTGGGAAATCGTTCTTTTTTCTTATTACAAAGTCGGGTAGATCTATATAATCGGATATGTTATCATCTGAAATTCTTATGATTTTATGCTTGCCTTTATATTTCTCTACTGAGTCCATGCACAAACGGACTATCTCAGGTAAATTTTCAGTGTGAAATCCTTGTCCCCAATATTGCCAGATAACATCAGAATTTAGATCTTGTTGTTTAGCAACAAGCTGGTATTTCACCATCTTGTCATCGTAGTAATTGTCTATCATAGTCCTGCATATCCTTCCTACCCGTGCATGCTTGAATATAATCATTCGTTTACGAATAGAAGGCCATAAATCAGTAGGCAACGCCTTCTTAATCATTTCTTTCATTTTATCCCTTTCATTTTGATTGTTATTTATCCCGTGCGATTTTTTTTAAAGAGTACTCAACTGGAATATTGTGTACGATCTAAAAATAATAGGGCAAATTTAAAGAAAATATTTTAGAAGACAAATTACGTGAATGGAAACATTTTTTTTATAGAATCTTTCTTGTGATATCGCATTCTCTCTTATTCCTTTTTGCTTTTCCTCTTACTTTTTCTTGATATTTAGAAAAAAAGCACGAAATTGAGTAAGTGTTTTCTTTCCACCACCTGTTTTTACTCTTGAAAAGGGATGATAATTCCCTTCACTGGAGATAAAACAAGTCAGTGTTAACTAATTTAATAAATCATGAAAGGCAATCAATTAATGAGAAAGCCCAAATTACTCAGGGCGCTTTTGATTCTTTTGTTTGTAGCCGCACCCATCCAATGGACACGCGCACAAATCGTTCTTTCTACCCCCAAGACCACTCTTGGAGCAGTAATCAAGAACATTAAATCACAGTCTAACTATCAGTTCTTCTATGACGACAAGCTGGCCGAAACACCGGTAAATGCCATTGATGTGAAGAACGGTTCCTTGCAGTCCGTACTGGATGCCGCATTGAAAGACAAAGGAATCACTTACAAGATAGAAGATAATATTGTCTATCTGTCAGCGCCCGAAACCACTCAAACTCCTCAGCAATCAGGACAGGAACGTACCATCACCGGAACAGTAGTAGATGCAGCAGGCGAAGCACTGATCGGTGTAAATGTTCAGGTGAAAGGAAACCCTACAGCCGGTACTATCACCGACTTTGATGGAAACTATTCATTGTCCGTTCCTGCTAATGGGGAAGTGGTATTCTCGTACATTGGTTACCGTTCGGCAACTCTGAAGCCCGATGCTAAGAGTGTCTTGGACGTAACCATGCAAGAAGATACCCAGCAAATAGGTGAAGTGGTAGTAACCGCTTTGGGTATCAAGCGTGAAAAGAAAATGTTGGGTTATGCTGTTCAGGAATTAAAGAGCGACCAATTAAATAAGACAGGCGACCCGTCTGTAACCAGTGCTTTGCAAGGTAAAGTGGCAGGTCTTCAGATGAATACCTCGGCTACAGGCCTGGGCGGTTCTACGAAAATCACTATTCGTGGTAACTCCTCATTGACAGACAACAACCAGCCGTTGTGGGTGGTAGACGGTGTTCCGTTCAGTGATAACGGCACTTCGGATGCTTCCCGTTATGGCGGAGTTGACCGTGGTAGTGCTTCCATGGACATCAATCCGGATGATATTGAAAGCATCTCAGTATTGAAAGGCCCGAATGCGGCAGCCCTCTATGGTTCACGTGCCGGTAACGGTGTTATCCTGATCACTACCAAGAAAGGTACTAAGAAAGATGGTTTCGGAGTCCGCTATAGCGGTAACTTCACTTGGACGGTAATCGGTGAGACGCTGGATATGCAACGCCGTTACGGACAAGGCCATATTGATACAAAAGATGCCAATACAGCCGTGTATGACAAAGCCGACAGTGGAAGTTGGGGCCCTGTTTTAGACGGAAGCATGAAGGAAGGCTGGAACGGAGAAACTTATGCTTATTCTAACTATGGCAACAAGTTGAAAGATTACTTTGATACCGGCTTTTCGCATACCCACAATGTGGCTATCAGTAACGGTACGGAGAAATCGCACTTCCGTACATCTTTCGGCTATTCCGGTAATGACGGTGTATTCCCTACCGAAAGCCTGAGTCGTGTGAATGCCGACCTGAATGCAGGATCTGAACTGAACAAATGGTTCTCTATGGACGGAAAGATCTCCCTCTCGCGTACAAAAGCCGAAAATCGCCCGTTGTATGGTGATTATGGTGCAATTGCCCAGTTGATGAAGATTCCTAATAATGTACGTTTGGACGACTTGAAGCAATATTCGGATGCATCTCATGTACATGTAAACTGGACAGGCCCTACTGCAAGCACCCGTAACCCATATTATGTAATGCACCAACGCCAGAACTCGGATGAACGTTGGCGTGCTTTCGGATACTACGGCATGAAGATCAACTTTACCGACTGGTTGCATCTCTCAGCCAAATATGCATTCGACTATTATCGCACACGGGTGGAGAGCACTAACGCAGGTGACGGTATCAACGGTGAAACCAATACTTCCATGATTACCAACGATGTAATGGATCGCAGCGAAGAAAACTTCTTCGAATCGAATGCCGAGTTTATCTTGATGGGTGACCGTCAACTGACCGATAATTTCCGCTTGGGCTTTAATGCAGGCGCTAACTTCATGTACCAGCGTTCTGAAACTTTAGGAGTAGGAGTGGGTAACATGATAGACAAAGGAAACTGGATGCTGAATGTAGCCAACTTGCTGAGAACCGGTAATGAAAACGGTTACAAACGCGCCATGAACTCAGTGTTCGGCTCTGTACAGATGGCATGGAAAGAATACCTGTCACTGGACTTGACTGCACGTAACGACTGGTCGTCTACTCTTCCCAAGCAAAACAATTCATTCTTCTATCCTTCTGCCAACCTCAGTTTTGTGTTATCAGACTTTATGCGTTCTATCGAAAAGCCCTTGCCTAGCTGGGTGACCTTTGCCAAAGTACGTCTGTCTGCCGCACAGGTAGGTAAGGATACAAGCCCTTATCAGCTGTATAATACTTACTCTTTCAAATTTGACAATGGTGTCCTCACCCCCACCAAAGACAATGTGAAGATGAACGACCAGTTGAAGCCCGAAATTGCTACATCTTATGAAGCCGGTTTGGATATGAAGTTCCTGAACAACCGCTTGGGCTTTGACTTTACTTACTATTACAGCAAGACCAAGAATCAGATTATGAAAGTGCCCGCAGCTGCTCCATGGAGTGGCGGACAATGGGTGAATGCAGGTATGGTTACCAACCAGGGCGTGGAATTGATGTTATACTCTACTATTGTGGAAAGCAAAGACTTTACTTTTGATTTAAATGTAAACATGGCACACAACGTATCCAAAGTGAAAGAACTTGATCCGTCATCTAATGTTAACTATATGTTCTTCAACGGTGATGGAAACTTCCCTGTAAAAGTAGGTACACGCGCCGGACACAAGTTGGGCGAGATTTACGCCACTTCACTTTACAAACGTAATGAGAACGGTGATATTATCGTAGGTGATAATGGCTTGCCTATGACTGTAACAGATGAATCGGAATATATAAACAAGCCGATTGGTAACATTCAGCCTAAGCTGACCATGTCTGTATCTCCCACCTTTACTTATAAAGGGATTACCCTCTCTGCACTGTTTGATATGAAGTTTGGCGGTGACATCTTCTCTTATTCTGAGATGCTGGCTACCGGAAATGGTTTGTCCAAACGTACCGAGAATCGTGGTGAAGAAAATAATTACAAGATGGTATTCCCCGGCGTGACCGAATCGGGTGCGGTTAACACGAAACAAGTTTCCGCCTCAGATTATTATGGCGCATTGCAAGCCGAAGACTTCCTTTATGATGCTTCGTTCATCAAGCTGAAAGAATTGTCACTGGGTTATTCGTTCCCCTCTTCCATGCTGAAGAAGACTCCGATCAACTCATTGAATGTTTCATTTGTGGCACGTAACCTGTGCTATCTGCTGAAACATACTCCGGGTACAAGCCCCGAAGGCGGTTATGACACTACGATGTTCTCACAAGCCATCGACTATGCATCACTGCCCGTTACACGTACTTTCGGCGTTTCTATCAACCTAGGTTTCTAATTAATTAAAAGGAAAAACTGATTATGAAAATCAAATTATATAAATCCGTAGCCTTATGCTCACTGTTGGCTTTGGCAGGATGTCATGATTTTGAGGAATTGAATACAAATCCTTATGCGCCGATTTATGATCCGACTGTGGAAAATGTATCGGCTGATGGAATAGACATCGACTATACTTTAACTGAGAATGCTTTGGCTAGTTTGAAAGGTATGGAAGGTGCTATAGGAAGTATCTTTGCTAATTTTTCTTACGAAGGTCCCTATAACGATTACCAAGTAACAACCAATCTGACACATGATGTCTATGCCGGTTATTGGGGTGTCAATGTGGGCAGCTTTGTAAATCAGGCACCTACCTATTCTTATACGGACGGATGGTCGGCCAATCGTTGGAAACATTTCTACGATGACCGTAGTGCCTCTGAATACAGCCAGTTGATAAAGACATTCCATTTCTGTAACAAAGAATATTATCATACGGCTTTCTATATCACCCGCATTTATTATGCTTTCCTGCTATCTATGCAGACTGATACTTACGGAGATATACCGGTAGATTATTATGTAAAAGGAGCCATGCCTCCCGAAGAGAATGTAACTTATACACCGCAAAAAGAGGTTTATGGCATTATCTTCCAATTGCTGGATCAGGCCACTACAAACTTGCGTAAAGCAAATGTTCCTGCAACCAGCCAATATGACTTGGGAGATAATGATAAGTGTTATAAAGGTGATGTGGACAAATGGCGTCGTTTTGCCAACACATTGCGTTTGCGCTTGGCTTTGCGCGTTTCAAACGTTGATCCGGCATTGGCTCAGGCACAGGCAAAAGCTGCTTTGGAAGATGAGGCAGGTTTGATGCAAAGTCAAGACGACAACATGAAGCAGACACCGAAACGGCAATACATTTCGGGCGGTAACGAAAATATCTATGCCCTGTTATTCAGTTGGACGGGTAATGCCGTGTTGGCGAAAGAGATGGAATGGGCTTACAAGAATCAGGCTTTGAAAGAAACTGCTACGGCTGATGGTAAAACTTCTTTCAACACCAATTCTGCCGACTGTTACCTTGATCCTCGTTGCGAGATTTTGTGGTTCCGTCCCACTCCGTTTGATTCATTGACCACTAATCCTCTCCCCACCGAGAATCTGAAAAGAGACTTCAATGGTGTGATGAATGGTGAAACAAATGTAGGCGGTTCTTACCTCAATGTTTATTCTGCTAACCGTTGTATCTTGTCATCAGATGCCATGAACAAAGATTATTGGTGGAATCAGGCTCGTGAAATAGTATGGATGGGTTATTCGGAAAGTTTGTTCCTGAAAGCGGAAGCTGCATTACGCTGGCCGTCACTGGTCAGTGAAACTGCCGAAAGTCTGTACAAGGCAGGTGTTAAGGCTTCCATGGACTACTATGGAATTGATGCTGACAAGGCTAATGAATACATTAATCACCTGAGTGGTGTCAAAGCATTCACCGGTGGAAGCAAAGAAGAACAACTGGAACAGATCATCACCCAAAAGTGGATTGCTGTATTCCCGAATGGAAATGAAGGATGGGCAGAAGTCCGCCGTACTGATTATCCACGTTATTTGTTGACTCCGATTAATGGAAATAACTCTAACGGGGAAGTCGCTTCGGGTAAACTGATCAAGCGTATCAACTATCCCAACAGTGAAGCTCGCAATCCAAAGAAACCGGCAGGTGTGAATCAAGGTACTCGTCTATGGTGGGATGTAGCGGACACGATGAATGATAGCGGCGAGTGGCATACTCCGAACAACTTCCGTTAGAAAATGCTATCTTTGTATTCTGGAAAACATATAAAAGAAACAAAATGAAGCAAATCTTATTTTTATTGGCAGCCGTCCTTTTTTTGGGCGGCTGTGCAAAAGAGCAGAAAACGGATGTTCGTTGGGCCACCTTCAACATCCGCTATGACAATCCGCAGGACAGTCTGAACAATTGGCAATACCGCAAAGATCGTGTTTGCCGGTTTATCAAGGAGAATCAAGTGGATATAGTCGGTATGCAGGAAGTCTTGCATAACCAGTTTCTTGACCTTCGTGCAGGGTTGCCTGAGTATGAGGGTATCGGAGTGGGGCGCGATGATGGTAAAGAAGCAGGTGAGTATGCACCGCTGTTCTATCGCATGGATAAATATGAGGTTCTTGACTCCAATACTTTTTGGCTTGCCGAGAATCCTGACAGTGTGGGAATGATGGGCTGGGATGCCGTATGTGTACGCATTGCCACTTGGGCAAAGTTCAAAGAAAAGGCTACAGGAAAGATATTTATGGCTGTCAATACTCACTTTGACCATATAGGTGAGGAAGCTCGTCGTCAGAGCGCTTTGCTTATCATCAGGAAGATAAAGGAAATAGTGGGTGACCGTCCTGCCATTGTTACAGGAGACTTTAATGTGAACGATCAAAGTGATGCTTATAAAACCATCACTACCAATGAGTTTGTGATGAAGGATGCTTATAAGATAGCCGGAAGCGTAACAGGCGTGAACTATACTTTCCATGACTTTGCCCGTATTCCGGCAGAAGATTGTGAAAAGATAGATTTTATATTTGTTACTCCTCAGATTAATGTAAAGAGTTGTGATATACCGGCTGAAGTGCCGGAAGCCTTACTGTCCGATCATAATCCGCAGTTGGCTGACTTAGAATTCTGATTTCCATTTCTTTCATTATTAATTAGTTTTGCCGTCGGTATATCATCATGATAATATCGGCGGCTTTCTTATATCCTTATTTTGCTGCACTAACATAATGGATATGCAAGCCTTTCAAATATTCTATCTTACTTTTGAAATAAATTTCATCTTCCGATAAGTGCAATACCTTACTTAATTGTTTTATATTTGTATCATTAATCAATTTAATATTATGAAGACATACAGTTATTGTGTATTATTCTTGTTAGCCGTGTTGTGTGGATGCACCCATCATCCCACAGAAATAACATCGCCGGATGGCAATATCAAACTAGTATTTAATCTCTCCGAGGGAGGGGACATGACCTACGGTGTTACCGTAGGCGGGTCAGCTTTTATCACCCCCTCCGTTATGGGCTTTGAAGGCCGGGACGGAGTAAACCTTTCCAAAGGTTTTAAGATAGAGAACACCGAGTTCACCTCAGCAGACGAAACCTGGACACAACCGTGGGGAGAGAACAAATCCATCCGCAACCATTATAATGAAATGGCAGTGCAGCTGAAAGATCCCGCAAATACCTTGCTGACCCTTCGCTTCCGCGTATTCGATGATGGCTTAGGCTTTCGTTACGAATACCAAGTGCCGCAAGTGGATAGCGTTTTCGTAATGGATGAACTTACCGCTTTCAACTTGGCGCAGGACGGAACATCGTGGTCTATTCCCGCCAGCTTTGAAACCTACGAATTGCTATATCGCACCCTGCCCATCAGCAAAGTGGACAATGCCAACACTCCTATGACTTTCAAAACGGAGAATGGGGTATATGCCAGCATTCACGAAGCGGCTCTGACCGACTTTCCGGAAATGACCTTGAAACATACCGAAGGTTGCAGCTTTAAATCAGACCTTGCCCCTTGGCCCGATGGCGTGAAAGCCCGTTTTGCCGGAGGAACATTCACTACCCCGTGGCGCAGCATCCAGATAGCCCCTACAGCAGTAGGACTGATCAATTCGGGACTGATCCTGAACTTGAATGAACCTTGCGCTTTGGAAGGAGACTTGAGCTGGGTACGCCCGATGAAATATGTAGGTATTTGGTGGGGAATGCATTTGGGCGTTGAAACGTGGACGATGGATGAACGTCACGGTGCAACAACCGCCAACGCCAAACGATATATTGATTTTGCTGCCGCCAATCATATAGAAGCCGTGATGTTTGAAGGCTGGAACGAAGGATGGGAAAGCTGGGGAGGCATGCAGAACTTTGACTATACCAAGCCATACGCCGACTTTGACATGAAGGAAGTGGCACGCTATGCCAAGGAAAAAGGAGTAGAAATCATCGGTCACCACGAAACGGGAGGTAATATCTTTAACTATGAACGTCAACTGGACGATGCTTACAAATGGTATGCCGATTTAGGAATACACAGCGTGAAGACCGGTTACGCCGGAGGCCTGCCGGGTGGACACAACCATCATGGTCAGTTCAATGTACGCCATTATCGCAAGGTGGTGCAGACGGCTGCCCGTTATCACACTACCATTGATGCGCACGAACCGATAAAAGATACCGGCATCCGCCGCACGTATCCCAATATGATGACGCGCGAAGGTGCACGCGGCATGGAGTGGAACGGATGGAGCGAAGGAAATCCCCCCAGTCATCATGAGTTATTGCCGTTCACCCGTCTGCTGGGTGGCCCGATGGACTATACGCCGGGTACTTTCGATATCCTTTATGAGAAGACCCGCAACTCCCCCCGCCGCAAGAAATGGAATGATCTGGACAAAGGCAACAGCCGCGTAAACACTACATTGGCCAAGCAGATAGCCAACTGGGTGATAATCTACTCACCGTTGCAAATGGCTTCGGACATGATTGAGAACTATGAAGGCCATCCTGCCTTTCAGTTCTTCCGTGACTTTGATGCGGATTGCGACTGGTCACAGGCTTTGCAGGGCGAGCCGGGAGAATTTATTGCTGTGGTGCGGAAAGCCAAAGATAACTATTTCCTGGGAGCCAGCACGAATGAGGAAGCACGTACGCTCACTATCCCCTTGAATTTCTTGGAGAAAGATAAGAAATATCATGCCGTGATTTATGCCGATGGAGAAGATGCCGATTGGAAAACGAATCCCACTTCTTATCAGATAACGGAGAAAGAAGTAGCAGCAGCCGATACCCTATCCGTAGTAATGGCAAAGGGTGGCGGACAGGCGGTGAGCTTTGTGCCTGTGGCTGAGTAATCTCCTACGGCGGTGTATCAAGACTCTAAAGCAACGATCAAATTGTTCACCGTAGGGGCGGATTGAATCCGCCCGTATGCACAAAGCAAACTGTTATCGGGCAGATTCAATCTGCCCCTACGGCTAAATGGCAGCCGTCTTTTAGTTTCGACACACCTTTGTGAAAACTAATCTTGATAATTATAACCCTAAAACCGAAATAAATGAAAACAAGCGAAACACCAACTACAACTAAAAAACGTAACCCTGTCCTTTGGGTCCCCACCGCCTACTTCGGCATGGGACTTCCTTTCGTAGTCCTCAACATGGTAGCCGTCCTGATGTACAAAGGCCTGGGAGTAAGCGACGCAAAGATCGCCTTCTGGACTTCCCTCATCATGCTTCCCTGGACACTGAAACCCCTTTGGAGTCCCTTGCTTGAAATGTATCGTACCAAGAAATTCTTCGTAGTCCTCACCCAAATGGTATCGGGAATCACTTTCGGACTGATAGCCCTCTCCCTCCATCTCCCTTCTTTCTTTGCCGTCACTATCGCCCTGTTCGCCGTCGTTGCATTCAGCGGTGCCACCCACGATGTGGCTTGCGACGGAGTCTACATGGATGAACTCAATGCACAGGAACAGGCAAAATACATCGGTTGGCAGGGCGCTTTCTACAATGTAGCCAAGATTATAGGTACAGGGGTACTGGTCTATCTGGCAGGTGCGTTGAAAGATGCCTATGACGGCCCGGCAGAGGATGCCGTGCTTTACTCATGGACTGTTATCATGATCGTCTTGGGAGTAGTCATGTTTTCACTCGGACTTTATCACACCCGTATGTTGCCCTCCGGCAAACATGCCCGTTCCGTAACGTCTTTCTCGGAGAGCATGACCGAACTGTGGAGTGTGATCCGCAACTTCTTTACTAAGAAACATATTCTTTACTATATCTGCTTCATCATTTTATATCGTTTTGCCGAAGGGTTTGTGATGAAAATCGTACCTTTGTTCCTGAAAGCCGGACGCGATGTGGGAGGCTTGGGACTGACGGAGCAGCAGATCGGAATATATTATGGAACCTTCGGGGCGGCAGCTTTCGTACTGGGTTCATTGCTGGGTGGTTATTACATTTCCGCCCGTGGGCTGAAAAAGACCTTGTTCTCATTGTGTTGCGTGTTCAATCTTCCTTTTATGGCCTATACCTTGCTTGCCGTTTTCCAGCCTCAGAGTGCACCGCTTATCGGTGGCGCCATTGTACTGGAATACTTTGGATACGGCTTCGGCTTTGTGGGATTGACCTTGTTTATGATGCAGCAAGTAGCTGCCGGTCCGCACCAGATGGCGCATTATGCTTTTGCATCGGGCATTATGAACCTGGGTGTAATGGTTCCCGGCATGATGTCGGGCTACGTCAGTGATGCATTGGGCTATAAAGTCTTTTTCATCTTTGTGCTGGTGGCTACCATTCCGGCGTTCCTCATGACCTGGTTTGTGCCGTTTACGCACGAGGACAGTAAGTAAATGAAAACCTAACAATAAATAAATAGATATGAGTGACTTAAAGATTGTGGGCAATCCGTTGCCCGGTATGCCTTGGGAAGAACGTCCCGAAGGTTGCAAAAACGTAATGTGGAGATGTAGCGCCAATCCGATTATACCGCGTGATTTGTTGCCTACATCCAACAGTATATTCAATAGTGCAGTGGTTCCGTTTGGCGAAGGCTATGCAGGAGTGTTCCGTTGCGACGATACGAACCGCCGTATGGCGCTCCATGTGGGATTCAGCAAGGATGCCGTTCATTGGGACATTAACCCTGAGAAATTGCAGTTCCAGTGTGATATTCCCGAAATAGGAGAGTGGGTATATGGTTACGATCCGCGTGTTTGCTTTATAGACGACCGTTACTATGTGACTTGGTGCAACGGCTACAAAGGTCAGCCTACTATCGGTGTGGCATGGACTACAGATTTCAAGACATTCCATCAGGTAGAGAATGCTTTCCTGCCTTTCAACCGCAATGGAGTGTTGTTTCCCCGCAAGATCAATGGCAACTTTGCCATGTTGAGCCGTCCCAGTGACAATGGCCATACGCCTTTCGGAGATATTTATTATAGCGAATCTCCCGACTTGGAGTTTTGGGGACGTCATCGTCACGTCATGTCTCCTGCTCCGTTTGAGGTGAGTGCATGGCAGTGTCTGAAGATTGGAGCCGGTCCTATTCCTATTGAGACCAGTGAAGGTTGGTTACTGTTCTACCACGGTGTGCTTCGTTCCTGCAACGGGTATGTATATGCATTCGGTTCTGCTTTGCTGGACTTGGATGAACCTTGGAAAGTGAAGTTCCGTTCCGGCCCTTACTTATTGACACCGCAAACTCCATATGAGTGTATGGGTGATGTGCCCAATGTATGTTTCCCATGCGCGGCTTTGCATGATCCTGCAACCGGAAGGGTAGCCGTTTATTATGGTTGTGCCGATACGGTGACAGGGTTGGCGTTTGGTTATATCCCTGAAATCATAGAATTTACGAAACGTACTTCTATTATTTAAGCGCGTGCTTCGATGTAAGTCTGTAGTAACTCCATCCCCTCTTGAGAGCTACTCTTTCTATACATCTCCGTTAACATTTTCAGTAACGCTTTCATCCAACTCGTAGGGGCGGACCCGTGTGTCCGCCCGAAAGCATAAAGTGAACTGTTCTCGGGCAGACACATGGATCTGCCCCTACGGAAAATGATATGTTAAAAAGATGTGTAAAAAGAGTAGCTCTTTTAGCAGACTCCATCCAATTATGGAACGGTCCATAAGCAATTTCTTCCCTTTAGCTAAGTCTTTTCTTCCTAATGACTAACCGTTTTTGTACTATTACTTACTACAGTCTCCTACAGTGGGCCGTATAGCCGCCCATAACGGGCTGTATAGCCGCCTATAGTGGGCTGTACAGCCGGCTGTTGAAGACTGTAGTAGGTAATAGTAATAAAAGCCTTAGTCTTAAGGACAAAAAGGCTTAGGTTGGCAATCAAAACAACTTATGTTCCGAAACAGGAAAACCGATCTACCGGCAAATTATTTAGAAACACTTCCCTGCCTCTCGATTTTTCTCTTTATCTTTGTCCCATAAATACAGCAATTTATGAAACTGCCAAACGTATTAAACTTAACCTGCCCTCCTATACCCATCGTCCGAATCGGTTTTATCGGATTGGGTAAGAGGGGTATTCTGGCGCTTGAAAGATATATGCACCTGGAAGGTATTGAGGTGAAAGCGCTTTGCGATCTACGGAGAGAAAATGTAGAACGGGCAGAACATATATTGAATGAATTCGGCCGTCCCCAAGCCGAGAACTATTCGGAGGAAGGGATGTGGCGCAAGATGTGCGAATGTAAAGAGATAGACCTTATTTATATTTGTACGGATTGGCTGACGCATACCGATATTGCCGTTTATGCCATGCAGCAAGGGCGCCATGTGGCACTGGAAGTCCCTGCCGCCATGAGTGTTGCCGATTGCTGGCGACTGGTAGATACAGCCGAAGCGACTCGCCGCCATTGCATGATGTTGGAGAATTGTTGTTATGATGCTTTTGCCCTGACTACGTTGAACATGGTGCAGCAAGGAGTGTTGGGAGAAATCACCCATGCCGAGGGGGCCTATATCCACGATCTCCGCAAGCATTATTTTGCTGATGAAACGGCGGGTGGCTATCACAATAACTGGATGAAGCTCTATAGTCAGCAACATACCGGAAATCCATATCCTACGCATGGTTTGGGTCCTGTCTGCCAATGGATGAATATTCATCGGGGAGACCGGATGGAGTATTTGGTGTCCATGTCGTCCCGCCAGGCCGGTTTGTCTGCTTATGCCGGACAGGTGTTCGGCAGGCACTCGCAGGAAGCCGGACAGGTGTATGAGATGGGGGATGTAAATACTACGCTGATTCATACGGTGAAAGGGAAAACCATTTTATTGCAGTATGATGTGACAACTCCGCGTCCGTATAGCCGCCATCAAACTATTTGCGGCACAAAGGGCTTTATGCAGAAGTATCCTGTTCCCTGTCTTTTGCTGGATGATTACGGGAAAGAACCTCTAGCGGGAGAAGCGTTTGAAAAGGTAATGGAGTGTTACAAACATCCTTTTACGGCTTCCATCGGTGAAGAGGCCCGCCGGAAGAATATGCCGAATGAAATGAATTATATCATGGACTACCGGCTCATTCATTGTTTGAGGAATGGTCTGCCGCTGGATCAAGATGTATATGATGCAGCCGAATGGTCTTGCATAACGGAACTGAGCGAACAGTCTGTGCGGCAGGGCAGTGTACCGGTGGAGATTCCTGATTTTACACGAGGATATTGGGAGTAATTACGGATGTGCCGAAACCACAATCTTATTATCTTTCACCGAGAAATGCGCAATATTCAAATCATTCAGCGCATCCAGCACGGCATGGACCGGAAGTTGCCTGTTTATGTGAAAGTAGATGCGTTCATCCAGTAACGGGCGTGAACGGAAGACTACACTGATATTATACCAGTTCCCTATTTCCTGCATGGCTTGCATTAAGTCCGAGTTATCAAAAGAGAATACATTCTCGCTCAGATCCATTTGCTTCCCGGTATCCACCTTGGTCAAGAGGAGCTTGCCTGCCTTGTCCATGGAAACCTGTTCCCCGGGATTCATGTTTTGGTTCTGTTTCAAGTCGGTACTGTTGACGTGCACCCGCCCTTCGTATAAAGTGATATTAGGGCGGTAGTTGCGGTAAGCCTTTATGTAGAATGTCGTACCCAGTACCCGTGTTTGTACCTGCTCGGTGTTGACAATGAACGGGCGGGCGGCATCTTTGGCAACCTCAAAACGGGCTTCTCCCACCAGTGATACGCTGCGAAGTGTGTCCGAAAAGTCTTTCAAATACTCCAAGCGGCTGTTTGCGCTCAGTAATACTTTTGTACCGTCACTTAGCTGTAAGGTGGTGGTAGTGGCGGGGGGAGTGGTGACAATCATTCTTTCTCCCGCCTCACTGAAGGTTATTTCTTGGGAGGCTTCTATGGAGGTGAAGACTTCTACTTCCTGCAAAGGCTCGCCGGTATGTAGCGGCCAAAGGAATAAAATAAAAGTGACGGCGGCAGCAATGGCGGCTACCGAACCATAAATGAGTCGGCGTCCGGCTGCACGACGGCGGAGTGTAAATGCCTGCCATGCCGCTTGTGTTTCATCCCGGGTAGCAGTGTCTCCCAATGCTTCACCAAAAAGACTTTCCAGTCTATGGTCATTCGTATCGGTGGTTTCCATCTTGTTGCTGCGGCTGTTTGCCTGCCGGTTGTTCTTTTCGTTTTCCATTATATCTCCTCCTTTTGCAGCATTGCTTCGCGCAGGGTGCGCAATGCTTTTGATATATGTTTCTTCACGGTGTCGGGACTGATGCCCAACTCACCCGCTACCTGCTGATAAGTTTTCTTCTCCCAATAACAAAGTCTTAGAATGGTACAAGTCGGTTCGGGCAAGCTGCGGGCTATACATTCTGCTTGTTGCAGCAGTGCTTCGTGTTCCCGATAGTTGTTGCTCATATCCGTCCGCGTAGCCTCAATAAGGGAGTTGATATGCTGTTGCTCCACGTTCAAGTGTTTCAGGCGGTTGAGGCAACCATTGCGGACGGCGGCATACATCCATGCGCTGCGGGTGTCCGTTTCCAGTTTGTCGAACTCTTTCCAAGCTTGTTCCATCGTTTCACTTACTATGTCTTTTGCCTCGTCCGCATCGCCCATCAAGGTAGTGGCATAGCGGACGAGGCGCGGGTACATCTCCATGAACAGTTGTTCAAAGTGTGCTTCTTTATTATATCTTTTCCTAAACAGAATATTCATATTTCTTTGCCTTCCGCGGACAAAGGTACGGAAAATTCTTTCTTCCCTCCGGCGTTACAATCGGTTCTTTTCACTCTGTCCGGCTCCGGTTCCTCTATATTTGCTCTTGGTGGCATTGAACTTGTAGGAAACTTGGATGCCCACACGCTGGAAGTCCCGGTAAATACGGTTTTCCATATAAGCGTCTATGCCGTATAAATCGAAATGGAAATATCCTGTCCTAAGAATGTCATTGGCTGTGAGTGCCACTGTCAGCGATTCCTGCAAGAAGGATTTAGAGAGACGCGCATTGAGTTGTCCCTCGGTGCGCGTTACAAAAGATCCTTGCCGGGCAGCAGTTGAGAGGTATCCTTCTATATTGAAGAACCAACCTTTGGGAAGGTTGAAATTATTATCCAGGTTAAAATAGAATCGCGGCTGATTCCGGTGTCTGGTGATGCCTATCTTTTCCGCATTCATATCCAGAAAAGCCATGTTTACATTGAGCTGCGGTTCCCAATAACCCAGTTTGGGAGAGGCGTTGATGCTGATACCGTAATTATTGGTCGTAGGAATGGTCAGTGCGGTAAACAGTAGTACGCCCGGATGTGTATCTTCGTTGTATGGCATAATCATATTGACGGGCATATTGAGAATGCGGCTGAAATAGGTTGAGACATATATCCAATTCCAAGAGGCGCTGGCTGAGAATCTATGTGTCTTTTGCGCTTCCAGCAATGGGTTACCTTGAGAATACTCGTATTTACTGCGATAGCTGATGGAGTTGGTCAACAAACTATAGTCGGGATTGTTTTTCTTCATCCGGTAAGAGAGGCTGAAACTCTTGCCGTTGTGTGACCAACTGGCTGCCAATACGGGGATAATATCATTATAGGAAGGGCTTTGCGCGTCTTTCCTTATTCCTTTTTCATAATAATCTGTCTGTTGGTGCTCATAACGTATTCCTGCATTCAGTTTCCAATGGTGAATGGATCTTGAGTAATCGGCAAATACGGCATATACGGATTGTTTGATGTTGTCATCGGCATCGGCGGAGAAACCGTTTTGGGTGAACAGGTCATGGCGGTTGGTGAAAGTTTCTTCCGTACCGAATGAGAAATGCCCTTTCCATAAGGGGGTGCTTGCCACCAGCTTGGCTGCATAGAGGTAGCTGCGCATACGGCTGTTTGATAGCACGGGGGCATCGTCATTATTAATGGCATTTTGATCGGAATGCGAGCGCTTGAATAGATAATCGGCGTTGAAATCAATATTCCATTTACCCACTTCGCCCACATAATAGGCGTTTACTGCCTGATCCCAACCCGTATGTGTCTGTTCTGACGTTGTAAAGTTTACCCGGTCGGCTTCTTCGCCGTTACGGGTAGTGATGGTTTGACCGTATGAGTTTCTGTCTGCATTTCCTATTCTGGTTTCGGGCATATAGCGCATACCGAAAGAGTGGTGTTCATTCGGTTCATAGTTGAATCCCAGTTCGCCGGAGAAACGTTGGTTCTTATTGATTTGCACGTCGCTTTTATTGGTTTCCCACACGGCAGAACCTTCTATGCGATTCATGTTTGTGGTTTCTCCATACGAATTTTGTTGTGCCATGTATCCTTTTACAAAGATGTCCAGTCCGCCGGTGCGGTAATTCAATGCCATGTATTCATTGGCGTTGGCAGAATGTCCTTGTGAATAAGTTGTGTTGAAGTTGCCGCTCAAGCCTTGCCCTCGCTGGCGGATAGTGCGGAGGCGGATGACGGCGGCTACGCTTGAGGCATATTCTGCTCCGGGAGTGGTAATGACTTCCGCGGATATTATTTCATTGGCGCGGAGGCGGTCTAGTTCTGCTGCATCACGCACTTTCCGGCTATTAATGTATATCACGGGGGAACCGCATCCCAGTACGCTATAACCGCCATTGCCAGTGGTCACAAAAGGGAGATGGGATAGCATTTCGGCGGCCGATCCCATTTTGGCAAGTGAGGTGCCTGTTACATTGGCTTTTAATCCGTTGGGACCGACTTCTATCAGTGGACGCCGGGCGGTGACGGTTACTTCTTGCATCAGTTGTGTGTCGGGAGTCAGACGGAGTATGGAGTTGGGGTGGCAGGTTTGCACTTCTGTCTTGTATCCTATGTAGGAGGCTTTTAATATATAGGGTGTGCCGCCTTTTTCCGCTATAATCAGGAAACTGCCGTCCGTGCGGCTGACACATCCGTTTACAAAAGTGGAGTCATTGGCAGCCAGCAATAATACGTTGGAGTAGGCAAGGGGTTCGTTCTTTTCGTTTACTACTCGTCCGCGTATTTCGGAGGTGCGGGCTTCTTTTCCTTTTTTCTGTATGACAAAGTATTCTTCGCGTTCTTTGCAGATGAAGGGGGTGCTGTTCAGAAGGATGTTGATGGCTTCCGTTTCGGTCTTTTGCCGGATGGAGGCTGTTACCCGGTAGCTTTCCGTTTCGTTGTAGGAGAAGATGATATTCTTTCCTCCTTCTTTTTCTACGAGTTTTAATGCGGTGGGTAACGGTCGGTCGTTCAATTCGATAGAGAACCGTTTGGTGGTTTGTGCATGGAGGGGGAGGGCGATAGCTATAATTAGTATGATTACCCAGCCTGCTTTCCGGTAGTTGTTCTGTTTCATTTTGTTTTTGTTTATTGGGTCTTTATGAGTAATACAACCGGAGAGGGGAATCGGGTACGGTGAGAAAGAACTTTTTTTGTTTGATGTCTGTGCTGAATGTTTTCATCCACTGTAGGGGCGGATTGAATCCGCCCGATAACAGTTTGCTTTGTGCATTCGGGCGGATTCAATCCGCCCCTACGGTGGACTTGCTTTAGAGTTTTGATATACTCTTTATGTTATCGGGCAGAAAATATTCTGCCCCTACAGTGGATGTTAGCTAAGGGTGACTTAATTTCCCTCTTATTCTACCTCCACACTATGTTTCACCGGAGTAAGAATGAATGTAAACTCATAATCTCCATAAGGCAACATATATTGTGGCAAAGGCATTGCTCCCCAGCTATTAACACAGCCCAGTCCCATTTGTGCCTTGTCAATGCACAGGTTGGTAAGATCTGCCTTCTTTACTTCGGGTGAGTGGCGTTGATCTTTTTGCGCACCATCATCCAAAGAACAAATAGTATAATGCAGAGCCGATGCAGAGAACGGTGCATCACCTACCACTTTCAGTCCGTTGCCACCTGCATTCAACTGTTTCCACCAACGGATGTCAGTCTTCGTTCCGGTTTCCTGCGGACGGATGTACGAGTAGAATTGTTCATCCACACTCTGGCGATAAATGCCCAAGTCTGTGCAATGGTTACGGTCACTGTAGTTTTCTACCGGACCGCGGCCATAATATTCTATCGCCTCAAAACTCTTAGGCATCTGCATTTGCATACCGAAGCGGAACATCGGAGATACTTTTGCATTCTTATCAGCCGTCATTTTCTGAGTAACCTTGATAGCGCCTGCGTTGTTGATAACATACGTGAGGTACAACTTGGCAGAAACATCCTTCATGTCATATTCGGCATTGACTACTACTTGGTCGTTTTCGGTCTTTGAAGTCAGGGAAACCAGTTTCAATTCAGGGTTCTTCCATGCTGCATATCTGTTTTGCAGGCCTGCACCGTAATCATTGTCAGTCGGAGCACGCCAGAAGTTAGGAGTAAGGGCGGCACCTTCTTTCAGCATTTCCAGTCCGTTTACTGCATATTTGCTCAGGAAACCATTCTGTTTGCCAAATTCGGCTACAAAGTTATTGCCTTTTACAATCAGGTAATGATATTGGTTGTCTATGATTTGCGGAACTACGGTGGCAACATTGGTTGTCTCTGCGTTCTTCAGATCCATGGCAGGAGCCTTGTAGGCATTCAGTACCAACTGATTCTTGGCTACTGCATGGCCTGCGGGCAATAAGCCTTCACGGTTCTTTAGTTTATAAGTCACGTTCAGCAACCATTCCTTGCAAGTACAAGTCTTGCCGATATTCAGCGCAACTTTGGCAGTTTCCTGCGGAGCAACCTTCAAATCGTCTATGCGGCCGGTGCGTACTGCTTTTCCGTTTGCCAGCATTTCCCATTCCAGATAGTAAGCGGAGAGGTCGCGGAAGAAGTTCTCATTGTACACGTTCACTTCGCCTTTGCTCAAGTCGGCAGGAGTAGTCCAGATGTTCTGATAGAAATGTCCCACTTCATACATATGCGGATTGGGAACACGGTCCGGGCTGATAAGCCCATTGTCACAGAAGTTATTATCTGAGGCATCGAAGCGGTTGAAGTCACCACCGTATGCGTAGATTTGAACGCCGTCTTTTCCTTTCCAGCGGACAGACTGGTCTACAAAGTCCCAAATGAAACCACCTTGCAGGTTGGGATACTTGCGGATGATGTCCCAGTATTCTTTGAAACCACCTTCGGAGTTACCCATAGCGTGGGCATATTCACATTGGATAAGCGGTTTGGTGGCATCGGTGCGCTGGCCGTATTTCTCCATACCTTCATAGCCATAGTACATCGGACAGAAAATGTCGGTATGGTCTTGCTGGCGGGCTTGCTCATACTGGCAAGCACGGCTGGGATCTTCTGCCTTGATCCATTTATAACATTGCTCAAAGTTAGGACCGTCACCCGCTTCGTTACCCAGTGACCAGAAGATGATGCTGGGATGGTTGAAACCGCGTTGTACATTGCGCTGATTGCGTTCCATGTGAGCCAGTTTGTATTTCGGATTCTTTGCCAGAGTTTGGTCGCCGTATCCCATTCCGTGAGACTCTACGTTTGCTTCGGCTACCACATAAATACCATATTGGTCGCACAAGTCATACCACAGGTTGTTGTCGGGGTAGTGGCAGGTGCGTACAGCATTGATATTGAACTGTTTCATGATCTGAATATCCTGTATCATGCGTTCGGGAGATACTACATAACCTCCGTCCGGATCCAGTTCGTGGCGGTCTGCACCTTTAAAGAGCACTGCCTTTCCATTAACCAAAATCTGATCGCCTTTCAGTTCAATCTTGCGGAAACCTACTTTTACGGGGATCACTTCGTTGCTGCCTTGCATACTGGCACGCAGCGTATATAAATAAGGAGTTTCGGCACTCCACTTTTTCGGGTTTTCCACGTTCATGGTTACTAAGCTCGGTTTAGTGGCTGTAGCGGTTGCTACTTGCTTACCTTGGGCGTCTACCAGTTCCAGGTCTACTTTGCCGCTGCCTTTCAATTGCAGGTTGATAGCCAGGCTACCGTTTTGATAAGCTGCATCCAGGTCCGGAGTGACGCGGATGTCCTGAATACGTTTCTTGTTGCGGGCATACAGGAAACAATCACGTCCTACGCCGCTGAAACGGAAGAAGTCCTGGTCTTCCAGATACGTACCGTCACACCAACGGAATACTTGGAATGCAATCAAGTTCTTTTGTCCGGGTTTCAGATACGGAGTCAGGTCAAATTCTGCTTCCAGTTTGCTGTCTTCACTATAGCCTACAAAGCGTCCGTTTACCCATAAATACATATTGGAAGTAACGGAACCGAAGTGGGCGATAATGTCCTTTCCGTTCCATGAAGCGGGAACTGTGATTTCGCGGCGATAAGAGCCTACATGGTTGTTTTCTGTCGGCACTTCGGGAGGATTGTTCTTGAACTGGTTGCGCCATGCGTAGCCCACGTTTACATATATCGGGTCGCCATATCCGTTCAGTTCCCATACGGCGGGCACTTGCAGGTCGTCCCAGCCTTTGTCATTGAAACCGGTTTTCCAAAAATCGGTAGGGCGGGAGTCGGCATCTTTCACCCAGTTGAATTTCCATGTACCGTTCAGTGTCATGTAGTTTGCAGATTGTTCTTTCACAGCTTTTCGGGCTGCGTCTGCATTTTCAAAAGCGAAGTAGTTAGTGTGCATTGGTGCGCGGTTCACGGCATTGATTTCCGGATTGCGCCATTCCTGGAAGGTCTGTGCGCCTGCCGTGAGGGCAAGGACTGTGAACAGGCCTGTCATAAGTTGTTTTTTCATGCTATTATTAATTGGTTTTGTGCAAATATAGTGAAAATAATGTTTGGCAATAGGCTATAAATCGGGCAATATTTGTTATAATTGTGAATGATTTGTATCTATCCTCAAAAATTATGGCATTTCTAAAACATATTTGGGCTAAATGGCAGGGTTTACTGCATAATAAGAAACTAAAGCATAAGATTTATGTGATTATTTTCGAAAGCGACACACCGATGGGAAAATTATTCGATGTGGCGTTGATTGGATTTATAGTACTAAGCATCTTGGTGGTGATTGCTGAAAGCATCCGGAGTTGGGACCCTATTATCGGCCCTTACCTACGGATGTCCGAGTATGTTTTCACTTTCTTCTTTACGCTGGAATATGTGTTGAGGCTTTATTGCTCTCCCCGGCCGCGTAAGTATGCTTTGAGCTTCTTCGGCATTATTGATTTGCTGGCTACTCTACCTTTATATATAGGATGGTTTTTCGGGACGGCGCGTTATCTGCTGGTAATCCGCACTTTCCGGTTGATCCGCGTGTTCCGTGTATTCAAGCTTTTCAACTATCTGGATGAGGGCAACCTGTTGCTACACTCATTGGTGTATAGCAGCAGGAAGATCATTGTCTTTTTCCTGTTTGTGCTTATTCTGGTTACTTCCATCGGCACGTTGATGTACATGATTGAAGGGCAGCGCCCTGATACCGCCTTCAACAATATTCCGAATAGCATTTATTGGGCGATAGTGACCATGACCACCGTGGGCTATGGCGATATTACCCCTGAGACCCCCTTGGGGCGTTTCCTTTCGGCAGTGGTCATGCTGATGGGTTATACCATCATAGCAGTACCCACAGGTATTGTTTCCGCCTCCATGATCAGGGAACACAAGCGCAGGGATGCCATGAAATGCCCGCACTGTGGCAGGGACGGGCATGAGGAGAATGCGGCTTATTGCAAATATTGCGGAGCCCGGTTGAAAGGGGATTCCATAATAAATTGATTAGTCCACTACCCAACGCTTATCATGAGGCACGGTTGCCTGCGGATGGTACGTCATTCCTTCTTTTGTAGGGATCTTTAGTACATAAGTCCATCCGCTATGATTGGACAGGGAAGTTTCTCGCAACCAAGGATTCATATTCTTCAGTATAGCCAGCGTGATGCCTTTGCTGCGTGCAAACCGTGCCAGGTCGTTAATGTTTTTGGTTACTGTTACTTCCGTATAGGGAATAGGCGGATACAGATCGGATGCCCGCAAACGGAAACCGAATGCGGCAGGATTGCTGAACATTTGCTTGGCAGCAAGGATGCGATATACATAACGGGCTGTTTCCTCTACCAACTGCAAGTCCAGTGAATCGTCCACATCCTGCTTTGCCAACTGGCTGGCAATGCGTGCCTGGCCTGCATTGTAGGAAGCGGCAACAGCCACCCAGTCGTGATATTTGGCATAAGCATCTTTCAAGTAGCGGCAAGCGGCATGGGTTGCTTTTTCTATATGGTAACGCTCATCTATGTTGCTGTTTACTTCCAGCCCATAGTCCCGTCCGGTGCCTTGCATGAATTGCCATAGTCCGGCGGCTCCGGCAGAAGAACGGGCAGTGGGGTTCATATTGCTTTCTATCACCATCAGGTATTTGAAATCATCGGGGATGTCATTCTCTTTCAATATAGGTTCTACGATGGGGAAATATCGGTTTGCCTTTTTCAACATTTGTAAGGAAGTGCTGTGCATATAGGTGAATGCCAGTAGCTCACGGTCCATCCGTTCATGACGGTCAAAGCGGGTCAGATCAATCACTTTTCCGCAGAACTCAATGTTGGCAGGTACTTCTGGACTACTGTATTTCAATGCCGTTATTCCCGGATCTTCTCGTACAATCGTTGTATCTTCCTGTTCCGCTTTCGGAGTAGCACAACTGCTGCTCACCAATGCCGGCGAAGCAATTATAATGGAAAAGGCCGCCACAGCAGCCATGTTTATGGTAAATCTTTTCATCTTTTGTTTATTCGTTTTCATTCTCTTTTTCTTTCACTCCCCGTCCGAAGTTGCGATATTCGGTGGGGGTGAAATTGGTTCTTTTCTTGAATACAGAGAAAAAATGCTCGGTAGAAGTGTAATTCAACTCATAGCAAATCTCTTTTACGGACATGGAACTTTCAATTAACAGTTGCTTTGCCTTGCGCAGCTTCAATTCCTGAAAATACTTGGCAGGAGCATAGCCCGTATATTCTTTGAATACCTTGCGGAACCAGGAATAACTGATGCCCAGTTTCATAGCAAGTTCTTCGGGATCTATATCCTTATATACATTTTCGTGCATAATGATTTTGGCGCTTTCTATCTTTTGCGCCGCATTGTCCACTTCATAGCGTTTGTTCTGCGAAATGGCAAGCACGGCTCCCATGATATGCAGAACAATGCCGGACAGATATTGTTGTGCCGCTGTCTTGTCTGCTTCCGCTACTTCCAATGCACGGGCAAAAAGCGTAGCCAATTCTTCATTAATGCCGATATCCAGAATCTGGTTTTCTTTTGAAATGAAGCTGTTCTTTACCAAATTGTCAATGATGGGCCCTTCAAAGCCAATGTAATACTCGTTCCATCCCGTTTTTTGCAATGGGGCATAGGTGTGCCATTGTCCGGGGAATAGAAACAATATTTGTCCCTTGGATATGTCCGTGGATGGAGTGCTGTCGCTGGCGAAAGTTCCCCGTCCCTTAGTGATGTACACCAACTGGTATTCATGCAGGATACGTCCTTTCTGGGCTGTAAAATAGTAAGCATCCGGGTGGTTGCGTGGCGGATAAACACTTCCGGCTTTTATAGCCTGAAATCCGACAGTGGTCACCGACAAGCCGAAACGCTTGTCCCGTTCATTGACGATTAAATATTTAAAGTCAGCGCCTTGGTCGTTGTAATGCATGTTTTTCTATTTTTAGTTAGGTCACACTTGTTGGCAAATATACTATTTTTTGCGATATAATGCGCTTCTTTTGCTTTGCAAAAAGAAGAAAAGCATGAATGCCCGGCACAATGAACAGGTTTATTTTGTGATTCCGGGAAGGAAGTATTCTTAATAATATTTGTTTGTATTACATTTTTTTGCGAATATTGCAGTCTAAATTCTTAAATACAATCAAAACGTCATTGTATGCGTTGTTATGATAAACACTTAATGTTATTGATATGTCTTCTTTCCTTTCCTATATTGCTATTGGCTGGCAATAAGAAGAATGTATTTCATTTTAAGCCTATTACTACTTCTGTCAATTTCCCGACAAATGAGGTGCGCAAATTCTATCAGGACCGTGACGGGTATATCTGGATCTCGACTTATAACGGCTTATTGCGTTATGATGGTTATTCCATCGTGATGTACAAGCCCAATGGGATAAACCGCGGGCATTCTATTGATAGCTTTGTAAACATGGTGACTGAAGATAATGAGAATAATTTGTGGATCGGTACGCACAATGGGCTTTACGTTCTGCATAAACCTACAGATGAAATAGAAAAAATAGTAAGTCCCATTATTCAAGTTGCTAATATAGAGGCCATTGTTTGTGCCCGTAACGGAGACTTGTGGGTAGGAGGCAGTAAGGGGCTTTTCTTGAGAAAAGCCGGTAGCCGTACTTTTGACTTGGTGCAGAATGTAGATGTAAAATCCATGTTGGAAGATCATCTGGGACATATCTGGATAGGTACGTGGAATCAGGGGTTGTTGCATTACAACCCTCAGGAAGATCATTTTTATACTTATTCGGGAATAAATCCGGCTAACTCATCACATGTTATATTTCAAGATGAAGCGGAAAATATATGGGTAGGAACTTGGCGTTATGGTTTGGTGAAGCTGATTAACCCTTATGATCCGGAACATTTCTCTTTTCAAAGTTTTACCCATAGGGAGGGAGATGACCTTTCTTTACTGGATGATATAATTTATGCCATCGCTCAGGATAAAACGTCAAAGAAGTTGTGGGTGGGTTCGCGTAGCGGAGTTTCTATTCTGGAGGATGAAAAGAATGGTGGAACCTTTACTAATTTCATGCCCGGTAACCAACAATATGACTTGCCTTTTAATGAGGTAAATGCCTTGATATGCAGTGACGACGGGCTGATGTGGATCGGTATGCTGGGCGGGGGAGTCTGCACGGTACACACCGGAAAGTCCCGTTTCAATTACGATCCTTTGGATTGTTTGCGAAAGTATTGCCCTACCAGCTCAGTCCGCAGCATATATCAGGAGGACAATGGAAAATTATGGATGGGCATTATGGGATTCGGGTTAGTGTATTATGATAAGGAAAAACAGGAGATTATTCCATATACGGAACATCCCGTATTGAAGAATATGAAATATACCTCGACGGTCAATGATATTATTTATCGTAAAAAGACAGGTGAACTTTGTTTTGCCACTTGGGATGACTGGATATGGCTTTATAATGAACAAACCGGTAAGGCACGGGTCTTGGATGTAAGTGCCAATCCTACTATGGAGGAGATGTGTATTTATTCATTGTTTGAAGATTCAAAAGGCAATTTATGGATTGGCACCCGTTCCGGTATATTTGTTTTGGATACCAATGATAAATTGTATTCTCTGAATGAGCTTATTCCACATACCAATCAGGCGATACCCCAAGTTTCCATCTTTAAAATAGCAGAGGATAAGGATGGTTTTATTTGGGTTGCTACCAGTAACAAGGGGATATGGAGAATAGATACCTCTGATAAAGAATATAAGATAAAATTCTATACTCCGGAAGATGGTTCGCTGTCTACTATTGGCACGATGTGCGTATGTGTAGATAGCTACAATCGAGTTTGGGCAGGTACAAACGGCAACGGGCTGGATTTGTATGACCGGAAAGAAGATCGCTTTGTGTCGGTAATGAACGACTACTTCCTGAATGGAGATGTAGTATTCAGCATGCTGGAGGATAATGATAAGACTTTATGGCTTACTACCAATTCGGAAATGTATCACATTGATATGCCTTTGGACGGGAAAGCTCCGGCAGTACAGACTTACACGGTAGAAGACGGATTACAGGATAATATATTCAACCGTAATTCTTGTTTTAAAGGAAAAGACGGGGAATTGATTTTTGGAGGTTTCCGTGGGCTGAATGGTTTTTATCCGGATAAGCAGACACATCATCCGGTTAACTCTTCCGTGGTCATTACGGATATAAAGATACACAATGTTTCTTTGCGTCACTTATCCCATCAGGAACAAAAAAATATAGCGGCGAATAGGGCTATTGATTATACTCAGGCTATCGTATTATCTTATCGGGAAAACAACTTCAGCATTGATTTTTCTATTCTGAACTATATCAATCCGGAATTGAACCGTTATTTGTATAAGCTGAAAGGATATGATAAGAACTGGATTTCAGCAGATGCCAGTCGTCGGTTTGCTTACTACAATAATCTACCTGCCGGTACATATACCTTCTATGTAAAAGGGGCTGACCAAAATGGAATCTGGTCTCCGGAGGTGCGGCAACTGAAGGTGACGATTCTTCCTCCTCCCTGGCGTTCCTGGTGGGCTTATTGCATTTATGCATTTTTGCTTTTCTCTTTGTCATGGTATGTGTACAGGGTGGTGAGAAATCGTATCCGCATGAAACAAGCCATTGAGATGGGAAAGATAGAACGGCAGAAAATGGAGGAAGTGAATCATGCCAAACTACAGTTCTTTACCAATATTACACATGAATTATTGACTCCGCTTTCTATCATCTCGGCAGCGGTGGATGAACTGAAACAAGAACAGGCTTCCGACTCCCAAGTGAGTGGAGTGATAGCCGATAATACTGTGCGGTTAATACGTCTGATTCAACAGATTCTTGAATTTCGTAAAGTGGAGAATGGAAAGATCCGTCTGAAAGTGTCTTATGGTAATATCAGTCGGTTCCTGAAAAAGTCAGTAACTGCTTTTGCTCCTTTGGTGAAGAAACAGAAACTTGCTATCCGGTTTGAACAGGCGGACAATGAGTATTCGGGATACTTTGATGTGGATAAGTTGGATAAGATCATGTATAATTTACTTTCCAATGCTGCCAAATATACTCAGGAGGGAGGAACCATAACGGTGCGCCAGGAATATGATGAGGAAAAGGGGCTTTTTACTTTTAGTGTGAATAATCCCGGAGAAGTCATTCCCAAGGAAAGGCTGGCCCATCTGTTTGAGCGGTTCTATGAAGGTGAATACCGTAAGTTCCATACCATAGGTACAGGAATCGGTTTATCGTTGACCAAAGACCTGGTGGTGTTGCATCATGGTACGATCAGGGTGGTTAGTGATAAAGAACAGGGAAATACTTTTATTGTGGAACTTCCTGTTCTCTATTCGGCATTTGAAGCGGAGGAAATAGATGAAGGAACGGAAACAGTGGATTATAATATCCTTTCTGTTGATGAAAAGGCGGAAGAATCCCCTTCCGACAAGATGACAGAGGAAAGTGTTCCGGATATGCCACTTATTTTATTGGTGGAAGATAATGATGACCTGTTGGCTTTGATGGTGCGCCTGTTGCAAGGCAAATACAATATATTGCAAGCCCGTAATGGGAAAGACGCGCTCCGGGTATTAGAGCAGGAAGAAGTGGATTTGATTGTTTCTGATGTGATGATGCCCGAAATGGACGGTATGGCACTGTGCCGTGAAGTGAAAACTAAGTTTGAAACCTGTCATATCCCATTAATCTTGTTAACAGCCAAAACCAGTGATGAAGACAGGATAGATGGTTATGAGTCCGGTGCGGACGGTTATATCTGTAAACCACTCCGTTTGTCGGTATTATTGGCTAAAATAGATAATCTGCTGAAGAAACGGAAACGCATGGGAGTGGACTTCCGTAAACAATTGGTTTTTGAAGCCAAGGAATTGAATTATACTTCCATGGATGAGGCCTTTATTCAGAAAGCGGTGGATTGCGTGAATGCCCATCTTGGTGATTGCGATTTTGAACATGCACAATTTATGGCGGAGATGGGGATGGCACGTACCACACTGGCGGATAAATTGAAACTATTGACCGGACTGACCCCCTCGGCATTTATCAGCAATGTGCGCTTGCAGGCAGCTTGCCGGCTGATAGACGAGAAAAAGAAAATCCGCATTGCTGATCTGGCGTATGCCGTAGGCTTCAATGATCCTAAATATTTCAGCTCTTGCTTCAAGAAAAAGTTCGGACTTTCTCCTACGGAGTATATGATGAAGTATGATGGCTGATTATTACCGAAAATAGGCTCTATAGCGAATAAACAGCCCTTTTTCGGTAATAATTCCCCCTCTTTCTCTCTTGTTCATCTTACTTTTGCTGGCAAATAAAACGAATTATTTTTATTTGTTATACCTTAATTAAAAGTCTTATGAACATGAAAACGCTCACCGAAACCAGAGCATGGTGGACTCTAAGTCTGCTTCTGTGTTTCTGCTTCTTCATCCAAACGATGAATGTAAGCGCCTCAAGTCTCCAAGCAGACAAGTTTAAAGTTTCCGGAGTTGTAAAAGATGCCACAGGCGAACCGGTTATTGGTGCCAGTTTGGTAGAGAAAGGCACTACCAATGGAACGGTCACAGATTTAGACGGTAATTTCAACCTCTCGGTAACTCCTAATTCTACCATCATTATTTCTTTCATTGGATATTCCAACCAGGAGTTTCGTATTTCGAGAGATAATATGGTTTTGAACGTAAATCTGAAAGAAGATACGGAAATGATAGACGAAGTAGTGGTCGTGGGTTACGGTGTACAGAAGAAAGAGAATTTGACAGGGTCTGTTGCCGCCGTTAACTTTAAAGATGTGGCTTCCATGCCGGTAGCCAATACGGCCAATATGCTTCAGGGACGTTTGCCGGGCGTAATGCTGACCAACAATGGTGCCCAGGCAGGACATGACAGTCCTCAGATTCGTATTCGTGGCGTGGGAACCTTTGAACACAATGACCCGATGGTCTTGATAGACGGTGTGGAAAGTTCGGTAAGCCAGATTTCAGAAATACCTGCCGATGATATTGAAAGTGTTTCTGTTCTGAAAGATGCCGCTTCGGCTTCTATCTATGGTGTGCGTGCTGCCAATGGTGTAATTTTGGTTACTACCAAGCGGGGTGGCGAACAAAAACCTACCATTACTTATTCCGGTAGTATTGCCTTGCAGGAAGCTACTGTATTGCCCGACTATGTAAATTCTTACGAATGGGCGAAGATGTATAATGAATGTTGGCCTTCCAAAGCCTATACGGATGATATGTTGCAAAAGTTACAGGACGGTTCGGATCCCGATCATTTTGCCAATACCAACTGGGCCGATGAAATGTTCCGTACGGCAGCCATGCACCAGCACCATTTGTCTGTAAATGGTGGTAGCAAAGCTGTGCATTATATGATCTCTACTCAGTATTTCCAGCAGGATGGTATCTTGCGCGAAACAGCGAATCAACGTTTCAATTTCCGTTCTAACCTGGATGCACAACTCGGTATTGTAAAACTGGGATTGAATTTGTCCGGTAGCCGTCAGAGCATTGACGAACCCTCTACTAACGTAACAAATACGGATAATGGAGGTTTGATGCGTTATCTTACTTGGTTCACCCGTCCTACTGTCCCTGTACGTTATGCCAACGGACATTATGGATTCCTGGATGGCAACCCCAACTTCTCCCAGTCAGTATTTAAAAATCCCGTTGAAGCCTTGAATACCGGATACAAGGATAACAAGCATTATCGTTTTGACGGCAAGTTCTTCGGTGAAATCGACTTATATAAAGGATTGAAGTTCCGTTCCAGTCTGGCATATAAATACTATATGAATGACGTAACTACTTTCAATCCGAAGAATACCATCAGATATGATGCTGAGGGCAATGCATTGACTACAGTAGGTACTAATAGCCTGACGGACTATCATTATCTGGAAACTACCTATATTAATGAAAACATCCTGACCTACGACTTCTCTATAGGAAAGCACACAGTCAATTTGTTGGCAGGTCACTCCATTCAGGCTACCCGTTGGGACAAGAACGAAGCATCCAAACAAGGATTTGCCACCGATAATATTTATGAAATGGACGGAGGTACAATGAACGATCATGTAACCGGATCAGCAGAAGAAAGCTCTTTGCAATCATTCTTCGGACGCTTGAATTACAACTATGCAGGTCGTTATTTGGTAGAGATGAATATTCGCCATGATGGTTCTTCACGTATGCCTAAGGCACATCGCTATGCAACTTTCCCTTCATTCTCGGGTGCATGGATTATGACTAACGAGAAGTTTATGGAAAATGTGAAGTTCCTTCATTCTTTGAAATTGCGTGGCAGTTGGGGTAAATTGGGTAATCAGGAAATCGGTAACTATGCCTATGCAGCAACTTTGGCGGCTAGCGGAAGCTATTACTTCGGCGATAACAAACAAATCGGTATGAAGACCTCTAAGATTCCTAATGAAAACATCAAATGGGAAACAACTACCATTACCGACTTCGGTCTGGATGCTGCTTTCTGGGGTGGAAAGATTAATGTAACTTTCGACTGGTATGAGAAGAATACTTCAGATATTCTTATGAAATTGGCTATGCCGGGTATTTTCTTGGGTTCTCTGGCAGCTCCTTATCAGAATGCAGGAAAGGTTCGCAACCGTGGTTGGGAATTAGCAGCCAATTACTTCGACCAGCAGGATGACTGGGCATGGCAGGCAGGTTTCTCACTTTCGGGTGTGAAGAATGAAATTACCGATATGAAAGGTGTGGAAGATATTAGTAACAATACCATCAATCGTGAGGGCGAGGCCATTGGCTCTTATTATGGATTGAAAGCTATCGGTATCTATCGCACTCAGGCCGATTTGGATCGAGTAAATGCAAACGGTCAGAAGATTCTGCAAAACAATCAAGAGCCGCAATTAGGTGACATCATGTATGAGGATATAGATAATAATGGTAACATCAATGATGCCGACCGTACAATTATTGGTAACCCATTCCCGAAATTGCAATATTCTTTCAATTTTGGATTCTCTTATAAAGATTTTGATGTGAATACTTTCTGGCAGGGAATTGCTGGTGTATATCGTTATAACTGGGATGAAACAACCATCTCTAATGGCGGTAACAAGACCAGTCGTTGGTTGGACAGATGGTCGGAAAGCAATCCGAATGGTAGCATGCCGCGTTTGGGTGGTACTATCAATAATAACTATTCTTCATTCTGGTTGACTAAAGGTGATTATCTTCGCTTGAAGAATCTGGAGGTAGGTTATACATTCAGACAAAAAGAATTCCTGACCAAACTGGGTGTGCAGAGTGTAAGACTGTACTTGGCAGGCACTAACTTGCTCACCTTTACTCCACTGGACGACTATGATCCTGAAAAGTTGAGTACAGATGCCCGTAACGATGTGCATCCTAATACGAGAACTTATTCATTTGGTGTTAACGTTAAATTTTAAAAGCAACGACTATGAAATCAATTAATAAATTTATAGGGCTGGCTCTATTGTCAGGGGCTTTGCTGACTTCTTGTTCTGACAGCTTTTTGCAGAGGGACTCATTGACAGAATCTTCGTCCAACACCTTTTGGCAGACACCGGATGATGCACTGATGGCATTGGCATCTTGCTATGATGCTTTGCAAAGCAATCAACTCTATAACTCCGACCAATATTCTCTGGGCCCGTTGTATATGGACTGTATATCAGATAATGGAGGTCACTTCAATTGGAGTGGTTGGATGGAAGGCTATGATATGGCTATGGGTATCCATACTCCCAGTTCTTCTGTTATAGGCAGTTATTGGAAAGATTGTTATGAAGTGATCAGTCGCTGCAATGTGCTGATTGCCAATATAGACAGAGTGGATATGGATGCCAGCCAGAAAGCTATTTACTTGGCTGAGGCCAAAACCATCCGTGCGCTGATGTACATTAATCTGACGATGACTTATCAGGATGTTCCTTTCCTGACAGCTCCTTTGACCATTGACCAGGCTGAATGCGAAAAGACTGATCGTGCTACTATTGTGAGCAATATTCTTACAGATTTGAAAGATGCGGCCGAAGTTCTTCCTACGGAAGCATCTGCACGTGGACGTATAACGAAAGGAGCAGCTCTTTCTTTGCTGGGGCGTGCAGCTTTGTATAACGAAAAATGGGATGAAGCGATATCAGCCTACAAGCAGGTGCAAGGTTTGGGATATTCGCTGGACCCCAGCTATGCCAAGTTGTTTACTCAAAGCGGAGAAACATCTTCTGAAATAATTTTTGCTGTCCGTTATGAAGGTCCCGGTGTGGGTGAGGGAGCAGCTTTTAATGCGCATTGGAATACTCCGCTGGAAGCAATGAATGGTACTATTGATTTGGCAGATGCCTACTACTGTAAAGATGGTAAACCGACTACCGATACCAAGATTGCTGAATTGACAGCTGATGGAGGACTGGATGTGGGTAAACCGAATCCGGCTCACTTTGCCGATCGTGACCCACGTCTGTATGCCACTTTATTTGTTCCCGGCATGCTGTGGAATGGTAGGGGAGGGATAGATGCTTCGGCTTCCAATCCTTATAGCAATGTATATGGTGGAGCCGCCGCTTCCCTGTCTACAGTGTATGTTTATAAATATTTTGATCCTACAGATACGGCTAACTCTTGGGACAACGGACAGGACTTTTATGTAGTACGCTATGCTGAAGTTTTGCTCTCTTTAGCTGAGGCAATGGTACAGAAAGGCGGCTATGTATATAGTGATGTGACTGCTTTGGTCAATCAGGTAAGGCAGCGTGCCGATGTAAATATGCCTACTGTGGAAGAAGTGGAAGGTACTACTCTTTCTAAAGATGAACTGCTGGAAGTTATCAAGCATGAGCGCCGTGTGGAACTGGCGTTTGAAGGATTGAGACTATTTGATCTTTATCGCTGGAAGGAACTGGACAAGGCAGTAGCCAATATTGAAAAAGAACGTACTGTTTACAAACTGGCTTATGAAGCCCGTAAGTTCAATGGCGAAAGAGACTATGTATGGCCATTGCCTACATCTGAGTTGGATACTAATAAAAAGTTGGTACAACACGATTTATGGAAGTAAGAGCTTTATAAATAATAGGTTATCTTTGTCATCCATACATATTGGTTGGATGACAAAGAAATCCTCTTAAAATAAAACACAGAATGAAGAATACGATTATCTTTCTTTTATTTTCCTTCCTGTTGCTCGGCTGCTCGGGAGGAGATCCTGCTTGTTATTATCTGGATGCTACGACAGGCGATGATGCAAACTCCGGCTTATCACCGGATAAGGCATGGAAAACTTTTGCCAACCTGGAGGATGTGAAACTGCAACCGGGAGAAAAAGTCTTGCTGAAACGGGGCGAGATCTTTACCGGTGAATTGGAAGTATCGGGGCAGGGCACACCGGAGAACCGCATCTATGTAGATGCTTACGGGGAAGGAGAGCAAAAGCCTTGCATTGTGGGATATGATACTTCCATGTATGCGGCACGTATCTATAATTCGGACTATGTGACATTTCAGAATCTGGAAATAGTGAATACAGGCAAGGAACCACTTCCTTACCGTTCAGGATTGAAAGTGGAAAGTACCGATTATGGGGTTTCCCGTCATATCGTAGTCAATAATGTGACGGTACGCGATGTAAACGGATCATTGGTGAAGGAAAAAGGCGGCGGGTGTGGCATCTATATAGTAAATGGTGGTAAAGAAAAAGTTTCAGTTTTCGATGGGTTAACGATAGAGAATTGCCACATATTGCGCTGCACCCGTAATGCCATGATTTGGGCGGGGTATAGCAGCCGCCAGAATTGGCATCCCAGCAAGCACACCGTGATACGCGGCAACTTGATAGAAGAAGTACCGGGTGACGGTATTGTGCCTATTGGTTGCGATAGTACATTGATAGAATATAATGTGATGCGTAATTGTCCGGATGTGTTGCCCGAAACAGAAGCTGCTGCCGGCATCTGGCCTTGGAGCTGTGACAATACCTTAGTACAATTTAATGAAGTAAGCGATCACAAAGCACCTTGGGATGCACAGGGATTTGATTCGGACTGGAATTGTACGGGAACTGTTATTCAATATAATTACAGTCACGATAATTATGGCGGGTTGGTACTGGTTTGCAATGATGGTGGTGCCGATCAATCTTTCAATGCAGGAAACCTAGGAACTATGGTTCGTTATAACATCAGTATAGGAGATGGTGTACGCCCCAAACCGACGCGTGCCGGAATGTTCTCACCGGCTATTCATTTGGCAGGCCCTGTGAAAGACAGCCATATAACGCGCAATATCATCCATGTAAACCGTAAACCGGTAATGGATATAGACCGTACCATGATCACTTCAGATTCGTGGGGTGGCTATCCGGATAGTACTTTTATTAGTGAAAATGTCTTTTATACGCCTGAATCCAGCCGGTTCAATTTAACGGAGTCAACTCATAATTTCTTTGATGGCAATTATTATCTCGGTAAGTTTGAGAAATTACCCGAAGATAGCGAGTTACATCAGACTGCTGATTATTATCAGCAGGAAGTCTTGGCGAAAGATGAGAATGGATATAAAGGTCTGGCACTCTTAATGGACACAGTAGAAGTAGCCGGATCGAAAGGGGTATTTGTTAATAAAGAAGCGATTGAGGAGTTCTTTAGTCAATTAAGGAAATAATAGTTGTGATTTTAAATGAAGGGGATGTGTCAAAACTCTAAAGCAACTATCAAATAGTTCACCGTAGGGGCGGATTGAATCCGCCCGTATGCACAAAGCAAACTATTATCGGGCAGATTCAATCTGCCCCTACAGCAAAATGATAGCCAATTTTTGTTTTGACACCCTTCTCTTATGTTTATTATTCTTTCTTCTTTATGTCCATTTCTCCCGAAAAAGAAATCGATTGCCGGTTGGTGGGAGTAACCTGTATGTCGCTCATCCCATTAGGATAAACGGTAATATTATAGATGTAGTTATCTTCATCATTGCGTAACTTGAGAGTGATTTTTGCATTCCCTTTCTTGCTATACTCAGTAGTGTATTCTGATATAGGAGCATTAAAGTTCAATCCTTTTCCACCGCCATACGGAATATTGTATGCCACTCCAAAGTAGGGCAAGTAAGAGTAGATGGAATCATTCCTCACCTCTACCGAATAATTGGAAGTAAGGTGTTTGCTTCCTCCTTTCATCGGTGTAACCTGGTTCACGTTAATTTTATAATCCTTCACATCAATAGCCCGGCGGACAGCCTGTTCGGTCTTCTGCTTCTTTTCCTTTTTGGATTGCGCCGTTGCGGGACTGGTTATGCTCCCTAACACAATCAAGCCTGCCAAAATGAATAATTTATTTGCTTTCATCTCTCCATAGGTTTAGTGATTTTGCCTTTTGCCAAAGATAGCGAAAAAGACAGTTCCATGTTCTGAAAAAAATATAAGATACTAAAACCATTTAATTCTTTCGGAATGTAATTATTTTCATTTACTTGCGACTGATGAAGTAAAAAGAAAGAGTTGAATATGGACACACAGGAATTAGAAAAACAGTTCATCGCTTTTGTAGAAGAGTATAGGCAGGTAATTTATAAGGTCTGCTATATTTATGCTACAAGTGCAGATAACTTAAGTGACTTGTATCAGGAGGTGGTAATCAATCTATGGAAATCCTTTTCCCGCTTCCGGGGCGAGTGTAAGGCATCCACATGGATTTATCGGATTGCCCTGAATACCTGCATTTCCTTTTTCCGCAAATCCAATTCCAGACCGCAGGTGGTACCGATAACTGTCGATTTGGAATATGCCTTTGCCGATGAGGAAGAAAAGACTTCGCAGCTCCATGAGCTTTATCGAATGATAAATAAACTGGGGAAATTGGAACGCGCGCTGATTTTGCTTTGGTTGGAAGAACGCAGTTATCAGGAAATCGCTGATATAATGGGAATCACTAAGAACAATGTGGCCGTAAAGCTCAGTCGGATTAAAGAGAAATTGAAAGAAATGTCTAATCGCTAAAATGAATGATAGTATGGATTTAGAAGAAATGAAAGCAGGTTGGAACGTGTTGAACGAACGCCTGGCACAGAATGAAATATTGAATCAACGGATCATTAAAGAAATGATCACTACGCGGACTCAATCGGCTTATGAGAAAGTATATAGCTCTGAGCTGGCAGGATTGATAACAACTTTGATTATCGGGCTTATCATATTTCCGGGTAATATGTTTTTGGGTGACTTTCTCAAATGGCCGTCTTTTATCATGGGAGAAGTGTTATTGTGTTCTGCCATTGCATTTCAGGTACTGATAGTCTATTGTTTGTCGAAATTTAATTTGGAAGCGGCCCGGTTAAATGAATTGAGCCGACTGATTCTGAAGTATAAACAGTATCGTTGGTATGGGAGAGTGTGGGGAGCTATCTTAGCTTTTGCTTTTCTGATCGTATTTCTGATCATAGAAAATATATATACTAATGTGTATGCACTGACAACTTTCATTGTTTGTCTGTCGGTTGGGTTAGTCTTTAGTCTTATCCAACTGAAGAAACATAACGCCAGGATAAAATCCATTGAACAAGGCTTGGCAGAATTGAAAGAATTCGAGGAATGAATAGCTTTAAACGGGTTTAATTGATGTTGACAAAGGAAGATTAGTACGATGATTCATGGTACGAATCTTCCTTTACAATTATTTTTTTATGGAATATTATTGCATATGTGGTAAAGTCTGTTTAAGTTTACCCCTTGAAATAACACTTTTATTGCAAACAGCTAAAAAACTATTATATGGCTAATAAAAAGAAAACGCAGGCGAAGCCACAGATACTATCACCTGAAGGTTATATCAGAGAAAAAGTGAGGTCACTTCCTATAGTCGCTTGTTATAGAAGCGGAGACTGGGAAAAGGTAGGCTGTGCCAATGTGATTGTAGCACGTCAGCATCCACAGGGGAATTATACGTATGGACACTATATCGTAGATACTTATTGCCGTGGAGTTGTTATGTCTTATTACCAGTTCAGCCAGCCCGAATGGGACTTTAAGGAGATGATGGAACAGATCAGCCAATCTGAGAATGTGGTAAAAGTAGACTATACAGATGCACATAATTTGATTTTCGGCGCTATTGCTTATGCTGAGAAAGCCGGTGTCCGTCCACATGCGTCGTTTGAATTAACCCGCTATATATTAGAGGAAAGGACGGCTGATATTCCTTTTGTGGAGTTCAAATTTGGAAAGAACGGCATACACCATGTAGTTGCAGATACAGAAATGGAAGCTAATTTCTTTCGTACATTATTAAGGAAGAACCTGGGCGACAAATTTGGGATCAGTATCTATAAGGGTGAATATGGTGGAAAAATATTGGAAATAGATGACGAACTTGGTGCTTGCTTTATAGATAAATAAAGCGTAAACGAGGCTTTACCGGGCTTTTGCCGGTTATTTTGAAAGGAATTTTTCTGTTTCGTTTGTTATATAGGTAGAAGTGTTAACCTTTCTAACAAACAAGACAATGAAACAATGTCACAAATTAATCGTCTTATGCAGCCTTTTTGCCTTGTGGATGCCTGTTTATGTGTGTGCCCAGGAGGTGCCGGATGAACTTCCGGATTCATTGGTTACCATCGGATATACCGTAGGACACCGGAAGAACGTATCTTCTCTGGTAGAGAAAATCACGGGAAAACAATTAAAAGTGGATCAGGTAACTAATCCACTGGAAGCTATTTATGGTAAGGTGCCGGGATTGACTATGCAAAGGGCTGCCAATGGTACGGCGGCGCTGGATGCCGTGCGTCTGCGTGGCACCACTTCCCTGACCAGCGGCAATGATCCGTTGATTATTGTTGATGGGGTGTTTGGGGATATAACGATGCTTACTTCTATCTATCCCACAGACATTGAGAGCTTTACTATCCTGAAAGATGCATCGGAAACTGCACAATATGGTTCGCGTGGCGCATCGGGTGTTATTGAGATTACTACCAAGAAAGGAGTAAAAGGAAAAACGCGGGTGGCCTATAATGGTAGCTTTGGCATAGCTTCGGTTTATAAAAACGTCAAAATGCTGTCGGCGGACGAGTATCGCCATGTAGTGCAGGAGCGGGGAATATCGATTGTAGATCTGGGGAATAACACTGATTTCCAGAAAGAAATACAGCAGACGGGATTCCAGCAAGACCATCATGTTGCCTTTTACGGCGGAAGGGAGGAATCCAGTTATCGCGTATCATTGGGACTGATGAGCAGGGAAGGGGTGATAGTCAACGAGAAGTTGACTAATTTCACTTCCAATATGAACATGACTCAAAGTTTATTTGATGGATTTATCCAGTGTGATGTCGGTATGTTCGGCTCGGTGCAGAATAACCGTAACCTGGTGGATGAACAAAAGACCTTTTACTCGGCGGCAACTTTCAATCCTACCTATCCTAATCATAAAAATGCAGACGGTTCTTGGGATGGAGTGACCAATGCAAGCCAGATCACCAATCCTTTGGCATGGATGGAGGTAAAGGACAAGGAATCCGCTTCACATATCAGCACGTATGCCAAGTTGAAGGTGAACTTTACTCCTGATTTGAAGTTGCAGCTTTTTGGTTCCTATACTTATAATACGGTGGAGAACTCTCAATACCTGCCTATCAGTGTATGGGCACACGGACAAGCCTACCGTGGTTTGCGAAAGTCGGAGTCGCTGGTAGGAAACGGGATGCTGACCTATCAGAAGCATTTGAAGCACCACTTTATAGATATGCTGGCTTTGGCAGAAGTGCAGGAGGAGAAGTTTACCGGTTTTTATACGACGGTTACCAATTTCAGTTCCGATTTGTTTGGGTACGATAATTTGCAGGCAGGCGCTTTGCGTCCTTGGGAGGGAACAAATTCCTATTATGAACGTACCCGGTTGGTCTCTTTTATGGGGCGTGTGAACTACACGTATGCAGATCGTTATGTCTTGACGCTGAATGCACGTGCAGATGCTTCTTCCAAATTTGGCAGTAACCACAAATGGGGATTTTTTCCTTCGGTTTCGGCAGCTTGGAATGTCACCCAAGAGGATTTTATGAAACAATTCCCGCAGGTGAACAATCTGAAGATCCGTATCGGTTATGGCTTGGCGGGAAATCAGAGTGGGATTGATTCTTATACTACCCTCCGGCTGGCGCGTCCCAACGGAGTGGTGCCGGTGGGAAGCTCGCAAGTGGTTTCCTTGGGGACTTTGCGCAATGTGAATCCCGATTTGAAATGGGAGGTGAAGCATAACTTCAATGCTGGACTCGACTTGGCTTTATTCGCTAACCGGTTATTATTCTCAGTCAATTATTATCGCTCCAAGACCACTGATATGCTTTATATGTACAATGTCAGTGTGCCGCCTTTTGCTTATAACACGTTGGTTGCCAATATCGGCTCGATGCGGAACTGCGGAGTAGAGATTGCCGTGGGAGTAACGCCTCTGAAAACTAAAGATATGGAACTGAATATCAATGCCAATGTATCTTTCCAGCAAAATAAACTACTCTCTTTAGGAGGTATGTATAACGGGGAATATATCGGTGCGCCCGAATACAAGAGCCTTGCCAGCCTGGACGGAGCAGGTTTTCACGGAGGTTATAACCATATTGTATATCAGATTGTAGGACAGCCGCTTGGCGTGTTTTATCTTCCCAAGAGTACCGGACTAGTTCCGGATGGAACGGACGGTTATAGATATGGCATTGCCGATTTGAACGGAGGAGGCGTGAGTCTGGAAGATGGTGAAGACCGCTATATAGCAGGACAGGCGGTGCCGAAAGCCATTGTCGGTTCCAACATTAGTTTCCGTTATAAGGATTTCGATCTTTCGGTGCAGATAAATGGTGCTTTCGGTCACAAGATATACAATGGCACCTCGCTCACCTATATGAATATGCGTATCTTCCCCGATTATAATGTAATGAAGGCTGCTCCCCAAACGAATATCAAAGACCAGACGGCAACCGATTATTGGCTGGAACGGGGAGATTATATCAATTTTGACTACATTACGGCAGGTTGGAATGTGCCTCTACGGGGCGTGAAGAAGTATATTCAGAGTTTGCGCCTCACTCTTACGGTGAATAATTTGGCTACCATTACGGGGTATTCGGGTGTTTCGCCCATGATAAACAGTTCTACGGTGAATAACACACTGGGACTGGACGATAAGCGGAATTATCCGTTGGCGCGGACTTATACGCTAGGATTGAGTATTAATTTCTAAAGAGAAGTATCATGAAAAAGTATCGGATTCTATATATATGGATAGCGGTATGTTGCTTTCCGCTGTTTTCTGCGTGTGATGGCTTTCTGAAAGAAGATCCCCGCGATGGGATAGATTCGGGAAATGCTTATCGTACCTTGCCCGATTTATATCTGAATGCAGTGGCATCACTCTATAATAATATAGGTGGCTTCTCTGATAGCCAGGGACTGCAAGGGACAGGACGCGGGGTGTATGACTTGAATACTTTCACTACCGATGAGGCCATTATGCCTACCCGTGGCGGCGACTGGTATGATGGCGGATTCTGGCAAGGGCTCTACCTCCATCAATGGGGAGTGAATAATGATGCCATTCAGGCTACATGGGAGTATCTTTATAAAGTAGTCATGCTGAGCAATGAATCCATAGAACAGATTCAGAAGTTTCAGGAAACGCACAGTTATCCGGAACTTCCTGCCTACCTGGCAGAGGTACGTGCTATGCGTGCCATGTATTATTATTATCTGATGGACTTGTTCGGGCGTGTGCCGTTGGTGCTTTCTTCTTCTCCAAGTATGAAAGATGTGGTGCAGAGTGAACGGAAAGATGTCTTTGATTTTATAGTCAGGGAGTTGCAGGAGGTGGCGCCGCTGCTTACTGAGAACCATAGCAACCAGTCGGGAGATTATTATGGACGTATCACCCGTCCGGTGGTTTATTTCCTGCTTGCAAAGTTGGCTTTGAACGCTGAAGTCTATACGGATAATGACTGGACGGACGGGGTGCGTCCCGATGGCAGGGATATTTATTTTACGCTAGACGGTCGGCAGGTCAATGCTTGGCAGACAGTAGTTGTTTATTGTGACCGTATCACTGCAATGGGGTATCGGCTGGAAGGGCAGTATGAGACAAACTTTGCTGTGTTTAATGAGCCTTCGGTAGAGAATATCTTTACTATTCCGATGAATAAGACTTTATACACCAATCAGATGCAATACTTATTCCGTTCCCGTCATTATAATCATGCCAAGGCCTACGGGCTGAGTGGGGAGAATGGTTCCAGTGCCACCATAGATGCATTGCGTGTCTTTGGCTATGATACGGAGGAGGTTGATCCTCGTTTTGATAAATGTTACTTTGCAGGGGTGGTTTATGACTTGAAAGGAAACGTGATCCGGCTGGATGATGGAACGATACTGGAGTATCATCCGTGGGAGGTAGCGGTGGATATATCCGATACGCCTTATGAAAAGACGGCGGGAGCAAGAATGAAGAAATATGCCATAGATACCAATGCAACAAAAGACGGCAAACTAATGGAGAATGATATTGTATTGTTTCGTTATGCAGATGTATTGTTGATGAAAAGTGAGGCTAAAGTCCGCAACGGGGAAAATGGGGATGCGGAATTGGCACAGGTGCGGAATAGGGTAGGTGCGGCTGCGCGCCCGGCAATACTGGAAACTTTATTGGATGAGAGGCTGATGGAGTTTGCTTGGGAAGGATGGCGTAGGCAGGATCTTATCCGCTTCGGAATGTTTACCCGTGCATATAGCAACCGGCCTCAGTTGCGGAACGAAGGGAACGGATATACCACGGTGTTTCCTATTCCGGGAAATGTATTGGATATGAATAAACGGTTGGTGCAGAATAAGGGGTATCAATGACAGAAGACTGTGTGTAGAAGGGCGATTTCATAGTTAGTCATTAGGAAAATGTGATGAATAGACATGATTGTCCTTTTGAAAATGTGATGAAAGTTAGGTTTGCTCCTTTTGAAAATGTGATAAAAGTGTCTATCTATCCTTCGAAAAATGTGATTTTGCTTGCGGAATAAGTTGATTATGAGTAGATTTGCATAAAAAGGAAAAAACGATGAAAAGGTTATTGATAAAAGACTTATTAAAATGGAAAAATAAGGCAGGACGAAAGCCTTTAATTCTTCAAGGAGCGCGCCAGGTTGGTAAAACATGGTTGCTTAAAGAGTTTGGCGCAGAGCATTTTGATGAAGTCTGTTATATCAACTTTGAGCGCAGTCAACCTATTAACCAAATATTTGAAGGCTCAATCAGTCCTCAGCGTATCATAGAACAACTATCGGTATTCCATGGAAAAGTGATACAGCCGGAGAAAACTTTGATAATCTTTGATGAAGTGCAGGAAGTACCCCGTGCGCTTACTTCTCTGAAATATTTTGCCGAGGAAGCCCCGGAGTATGCCATTTGTTGTGCAGGTTCCCTTTTAGGAGTGGCATTGCATCAAGGAACCTCATTTCCGGTTGGAAAAGTGGAGTTCTTGACTTTGCAGCCTTTATCCTTTCAGGAGTTTCTGATGGCGAATGGTGAGGATATGTTGGTTGACTATATATTAAAAGGTAATTTAGAGGTTGCTCCCTTTGCCGAGAAACTGCAAGACTATCTAAAAAGTTATTTTGTGATCGGAGGAATGCCTGCCGCTGTGCAACGCTGGTTGGATGTACGTGATTATTTTGAAGTGGAAGAGGTGCAGAAGCAATTATTAAGTGCTTATGAAGATGACTTTTCCAAACATGCTCCATCCACCTTGATTGCAAAAATCAGATATGTATGGCAAAGCATTCCTTCACAGTTGGCAAAAGAAAATAAAAAGTTTATTTATGGCTTGGTACGCGAAGGGGCACGCGCCCGTGAATATGAGGATACATTGATGTGGCTCTCGGATACCGGTCTGATTCGCCGTGTCTATAGGCTCTCAAAGCCCGATTTGCCTTTGAAAGCCTATGAGGATTTGCAATCTTTCAAGGTTTATCTGCTTGATGTAGGTTTATTGCGGGTAATGAGTGGATTATCTCCCAAAGTAATTTTGGAAGCCTGTCGTATTTTTGAAGAATTTAAAGGAGCGTTGACAGAACAGTTTGTGTTACAGGAACTGTCTTTGTTCCCTCAATTAAATGCTTCTTATTATTGGTCTTCGGGTGCTATGGCAGAAGTTGATTTTATCTTTTCGGATGGGCTGGATGCTTATCCGTTAGAAACGAAAGCAGGAAATAATGTCCATGCAAAAAGTTTGAAAAGTTACGGTGAAAAGTATCATCCTAAATATTTGTTCCGTACTAGTTTATTGCCGTATGAGCAGAATGGAAATCTGGTAAATTTACCCTTGTACATGCTGTTTGCGATGCAAGAAGTGCTAGGTGGGTTGGATTGAACTGCTCCTCAAATAACTTGCTAATATTAATAAGGTTAATAAGAATGTTTGTTTCTATTATTATTAGAGCTAAATTTTATTTCTTATCTTTGTGATTACAAATGTTTTATGATTATGGAGCAGATATTTAATAAAGAACAGCAAGAAAAAGCGCAATTTATTTTGAACCATCCTTTAGCAAAGCTATCGGACTTGCACTCTAATGAAATAAAAGATTTGGCAGTGGTGTGGTGTTACTACTCAGGTAAGATTGAAGGCAATACTTATACTTATGTGGAAACAGAGGTATTACTCAAAGATGGAATTACTTCCGAAAAAAAGTATGAGGATGCCAAGATGCTGAAGAACCTATATAATATTTTCATTTCCGAATTGGAGTATATCAATAAAGGGAAGAATCAGGAAATGATTGATGAACGTACTTTATTCAGGGTATATCAATCTATATCTACGGGCTTGGTTTCCGATGAAGAATCGGGCTCTCTAAGGACAAGGGCTGTTCGCATCAGTGGCACAGCATATATTCCGCCAAAGGATTTACGCGACATCCGGGCTAAATTGAATGAAATACTTTATCAGCAGGAACTGTATGTAAATCCGTTGGAACGGGCTGTTTATCTTCATTGTAACATTGCCAGGTTGCAACCTTTCATTGATGGCAATAAACGTACCTCGCGAATGATGGAAAGTATTGCATTGATGAATGCTGATATTATCCCTGTCTATTCTTCAAAAGATGCCGATATACTGAATTACAGGAAGGGACTGATTGCCTTTTATGAAACAGGAGACTATTTTCCTTATGCTGATTATTTCCTGAATAAGCAAGTGGAACGGATTAAAGAAATAGAGTAGCATGGAAGAAGACATAAAGAGAAGCTATCCAAATGAATACCTTCGTAGAAAAAGAAAATAGAAATGAAAAAATCCATAGCTTATCTTCCAAAGAAGAAGCAGGAAGAGCTGAAGAGCATTGTCCGCTATGTGCTTGAAGAGCTTCCTGATTGTGAGATGATAATTCTCTACGGGAGTTATGCGCGTAATACTTATGTGGATTATGACCAGCGGGTGGAGTATGGGGTACGGACTTGTTTTATGAGCGATTATGATATTTTGGTGGTGACCAAGCGTGGGTATCCTGGTTATATAATTGGTCATATCTTGCATAAGGCGAGCGACCGTTTTTATCAATATAAAAATCTTGCTGTTTCTCCTAGCATTCAGTTCATTAATGAAAGTATTCAGGATTTGAATAGGGCTATTGATAGAGGCAGATACTTTTATACGGACATCAAGAAAGATGGGGTGATGCTTTATGATAGCGGCAACTATAAATTAGCTCGTCGTAGGAAACTTAATTATAAGGAAATCAGAGATATGGCGCAAGAATATTTTGACGATAAATATTCCAGTGCTAATGAATTTCTTTTAGGGGCTAATTTTTATTTTAGTCAGGAACTCTATAAAAAGGCTTCTTTTTTATTGCATCAGGCTTGTGAGAACTACTATTTGGGTGTTATTTTAACTTGTACTCTTTATACCTCTAAAGAACATAATTTGGATAGTCTGTCCGGTAAGGCAAAAGCTTTTTATCTGGATATTGCAGCTGCTTTTCCACGGGATACGGAAGAAGAAAAACGTCTATCCCAATTATTAATCGATTCTTATATTCAATCCCGATATAGCATGGAGTTCATAGTCACCCGGGAAGATATTGAAGCATTGTTGCCAAAAGTCAAATTGCTGGGAGAACTGACTAAGCGTTGTTGTGAGGATCGGATTAAAGAGTATGAGGCAATGATTAAATAGCTATATATTGACGTGGATTCTGCTATGAAGGAGCCTGCGCGATGACACTTCCTGTTTAATTCCGACAAGAGGCTATTGTTAGTTCAGATAAAACAATGTGGTTTTCTATCGTATATTACCCTCACGGTCTCACTTTCTCTGCTGACGCCCTGTAATAGGGGGCAAATGGGTGGTGGTGGCAAAAATGAAATGTTTTCTTTACCCTCACGATCTCACTCGTAGAAAAGTGGCATAACTATACTATCTATCTTATTTACAGCGTAATAAGTGCTCTCTGCAATATAAATCAATTTGTTGAGAATTCCTGCATTTTAAGGCTTTCTACCTCGTATGAATGCCATAAAATGGGGTTGGTGAGTGAATATTTGCATCGGGCAGAAGATATTTGCATGGACATTGGTTGTTCATTCATCATACAGTGATGTTCCTGTTCACTACCTGATAACTTTGCTTCGTCACAGCCGTGACTAACCATAGTCACGGCTGTGATTAGAGTTTGTCACAGTTGTGCTTAGACTTAGTCACGGCTGTGACTAAGCAAAGTTGTCAGGTTGTGAATCGTATTTTGTCAGGTAGTGAATGGTATTGCAAACGGATGAGGAACGGAAAACATACTATGGAGATGCATGGTGAGACCGTGAGGGTAACTGTCTTCGCTTTATTTTTGCCACCACCACTCGTTTGCTCCCTGTTACAGGGCGTTAGCGGGGAAAGTGAGACCGTGAGGGTAGAATAGGAAGAAAAATTATATTGAAAAATGAAGATTGAGTGTTTGTATTCAGATCGTTCACCAGTAGGGACAGAGTTTTCCTCATAGCCGTCAAGCTAAGGAAAACATGGTTAAACCATTGCGCCAGCCTCCCCCTTTTTAAGGGGGATCTAAGGGGGATGTTCTCCTTGGCACGGTTCTTTCTGTAGTACGATACACCATCATTCCAAAGAGAACATCCCCCTTGCCCCCTTCAAAAAGGGGGAGGCTGCGCGATGTCTTAACCATATAAAACTTAGCTTGACGGCTATGGGGCAAACTCCGCCCCTACAGCGAAATGATAGACTATTCTAGCTTTGACACCGCTTCAGCTAGAATAGATGTCTTGTTACTTCGTAATCTCCGCAAACACCTCTTTGGCAACTGCTATGGCATCACCTTCCGTTTGTGCAGAGTAAGGATTCGTTTGCAGTGTCCATGGTTCCTCAATGGCATAGAAATCTATTTCCTTTACGGGAGCTCCGTTTAACTGGGCTACCTGTTGGTCTATCCATACCTTCCAGCGGTTGTAGTAGAAGTCACGCAACAGTCCGTTCCATTCTTTATGGGCGTAGTCGCGCAGTCCGCCATTATCGGCTGCCGTGCGGTTGCCCCAGGTGGTGATTTGCACACGGGCATTCCATTCATACAAGTCCTTTTCTTGGGGAGTCGTACCTAAGCGGCGTGCACTCTCTATCCATCTGCCTACTTTAAACTCGGGACGGGTAGCCAGCAGGCGGTCTTGCAATAAGATCAATTCAAGGAAGCGTTGGGAAGCGGAAGCGAATAACTCCTTTTCACCTGCCTTGTAAGCATCTGTCAGAATAGGATAAACCAAGCGGCCTTTTTCGGCTACAGCCTGACGAACAATATCAATCAAATCATATTCAAAATTATTGTTCCCTTTAAAGCGATCGGCAGCCGAGAGCATGATGCCGGCAGCACGGATAATGTCCTCGGGTTCATAGTATTTCTTCATTTCACTCCAACTGGATACCTCATAAACATGGTATCCCGGACGGGCGCAGAATACGGATTCATGAGTGCCTTGCTGCGTATTCTCGGCCGGACAATTATAAATGGTATTGCTTAATAATAGCCAAGCCTCCTGAACGGCTGCATCGGCTTTGCCATAGCGGGCTACGGTATAGTCTTTCAACCACTCATCCTTATCGAACAGTGCCGGACGCCAAGGAAGCTCACACAGGAGTTCGAACATCACCGGATTGTTTTCAGAACCTTCCATGGTCATACCTACACCTTTCAATGTTTTGCCGAAAGGACTGGTTTTTGCTTTATAAAATTCGTCAATGACGTGTTTCATCTTTCCATGCAGACCTACGTTTCCGCCATAGTTCAGCAGCATGCAATAAAGCCAGTCGTGCTTGCCAAAACCTTCTTTGCGATACCATGTAGATGAGGGATCACCCCATTGGGGACGGCTTTCGGCAAAGAGATCCAGAACGATTAAATCTCCGGCAGGCAGGTTCTCAATCATCTTTTGCCGGGGATTGGCTTGCCATGCTTGGGCTACCCATACCGCTTTGGGATTCGCCTTTTTCATGGCTGCCCAAATGGCTTGTCCGGCAGCATTCAAGTCCACTCCCGCTACATTTCCTCCTTCGTGGAAGGGATCCATGCTATAAAAGTCCGCTTTGCCGTAAAGGCGGGTCATTTCTTTATAATAAAGGTCGGCTATTTCTCCAAAGCGGGGATCGGTGGGCTGCAAGAAAGCAGGACGGCGGTAGCCGCACCATAATCCGGGATCGGATACATTCAGTCCCAGGTGCTCTTTGGCGTTGTGGGGAACCATGCCCGAATATCCCGGCAATACGGGATGGATGCCATATTCGCGCATACGTTTCAGTATCTTCTTTTGTAATACTTCTCTTTGTTTGTACCAACTGTCAGGATTGGGACCGCCCCAACCTTCCAAGTTGTTCATCAGCCACCATCCCTGAAAAGCAGGACCGGCAATGAATTCATTAATTTCTTCCTTGGTATATCCCAGTTTAGCCAGTACATTGTGCCACACCACATCGGTTCCTATCATTGCCAAAGGCAGGTTGATGCCATGCAAGGCCATCCAATCTATCTCCTGTTCCCAGCGCTCCCAGTCCCAAAAGGCCATGGTATAGGAATAGGTGCAATAATTGAAGTCATAACGATAAGTGAGATCTGTTTCGTGGCGCACTTTTTGGGGAACGGCAGGAAGGGTATCCGGCAGCCGTGCCGTCATTCCGTTCCAAGACAGTTGGATGCCGGCGTAATATTTCAAATACCAGTTCAGTCCGGTGGCTATACTTACGGAGTTGTTTCCGCGGATTACTACTTTGTCGCCTTTCTGATCCAGCTCGAAGAAATCGGTGGGTGACTTGACTTGTTCGATGATAAACTTTCGCGAAGCGCCTTTGTCAATGCGTTCCAGCAAGCCCTGTACGGGGGAGGCGGCATGGACGAGCATCGTGAGGCAAAGCATGCAGATGAGAGAGATTGTTTTCATGTCTATTATTTAGTAGGTTAATATGATTGGTTGGATGATAAATAAATATCTTTTCCGAAAGCCCAGCCCAGATAATTGGGAGCCAGTTCGTGGGTCTTGCCGTTGAATGACACGGTATAGGGTTTCTTCAAGTTGCAGTGTAAGTGGGTGATTTGTTTCTCGTCTGCTTTCACCGTCAGTTTGTTGCCTTGGCGGGTAACGTGGCAATTATAACCTATTATTTCGCCATTGGCGCGTTCTACAATAAAAGCGTTGGTCAACATAGCCTCGCCGATGCATTTAAAGAGTTCGTGCACATCATTATCTTGTGTATTTACGGTCTGCCAGTCACTAATCATGTTGACGTATTGCTCACCGATTACAAACTCGCGGGTATCATACAATTCGGGGTGCGGGTTGCCGAAACTCAGGGAGTCGGCAGTGACATGGGTGTCTGCACTGCATGCCTGTTTCACTTTCAGATAGGGATCGACAACGAATGCCCAACGCAAGTCGCCGGTGCGATAATCAATCAGGTTGGAGAAAGCTCCCATGGCATTATACGTTTCTTTCAACCAGCGTTCTTCGCCAGTTAGTAAATAAGCATAATAAGTGGCGTATGCGCGCCAACCACTCCATCCGTGGGGAGAGTTGAACATATTGGGAAGCATCTGCACGTCATATTGGGCTTCCCAGTAGCGCATGGTTCCTCCACGGCGGCGGGCATCGGGGACACGTAGTTGGGTGAGGCAATCATGGCTGTTCAGTATTTGCAACATGGCATCCGTGTAATGCTTGCGCTCCTTTTCATCCGGCTGCATCAAAGCCAGCATTCCTATCTGGAGGGCAGAGCAGGAAATCATGCCGTCTTCAAAAGTCAATTCGCCTTCTGTTTCAAAGTCTCCTTGTGAGGCTACCAGTTGATCTATGGCACGCTTGGCGGAAGCATAGTGGCGATCGGCCGCTTCTTTCCATGTGGCATCCTGTTTGCCTAGTTCACGTTCTGCCAAAGTAAGTTCCAGCATGCTCTTTGCAACGTATATCACACTGGTATATACGGTGTTATGATTGACGTATGCTCCGTCTTTGCGTTGCCAGGTGTTCGTCAACCAATCAGCCAATCGGGATGCTTTTTTAAGATCTTCTATATCATGGTATGCTTCATATTTATCGACAAGCAAACCTATGGTGCCGGATGTATTCTGGATGCGTGAAGCATGATACAACGGTATCATCTTTGCCTGGTCGTGCAGAAGCCCGAACAGATAATCGAAACGGCTGCGTAAAGCCTCGTCCTGTTTCTTTTCAGGAAAATATTTGGCAGCGATAAAAGAGGAATGGAAACCATACCAGCTTTCAATGTGTGAAGTTGCTTTCTGATGATATTTTAAGGCTCCTGTCCGGGCTTGTTCCATAGTCCACTCCCAAGAGGCGCGGGCGGAAAGTACCCCTTCCGATTGCTTGCCCCCGTCTGTGACCTTTACCGTATAAAGTCCTGTGGCGGGAAGCAGGCACGATACTTCCTTTATGTTTCCGGATTTCCCTTTTATGGTGACCGGTTGTTGTTCGCCTTTATCATTAATGACTTCAATGACCGGAGAAGTGGCAAGTACTTCGAATACAGCGGTTTCCTTGGGCTGAAAAGCCGTTTGATTCATACGGATCATAGGTACGTTTGCTACTTTGTGAATGGTTCCTTCAAACTCTCCCGGAGTCTTGATGTCAATAAATGCAATCGTCCATGTCTTTGACTCTCCTTGTTTCAGCCTCCACAGGTCTTGTGGACAATGGGCGGGAAGGGGGAGGGTATTCATCAAATCAAGATTCAGCGATTCGATGCGGTGACCCATAAACCAGTGGGGAGCGGGGTCTTGGTAACCCAAGTTGTAGTCCACACTCCACGAAGCTACGGGCTGTGGTGAAACAATCCCCAACGTATGCCCTGACGGAGTTTGGAGATAACCATAGAAGTGGGTTTTCTCATTCATCATCAGGGTAGGGAAATACTTGCCGAACCAATCGGGGTATTTGTCCATATAGGTATCTATTCCCAATTTTAAACCTGCTTTTATAGGTTGGAAGGGTACGTGCCCTTTATTTTCCAAGGTTATTTCCATAGCGGGCTGGCCTTTCCATTCTTTGTAGGTGAGGCGGCATTCCACATCCTCTATGGTTGCCCGATAGGAACGGTATCCGTCGGGAATCCATTCTGCGTTAATATCTTCTTTCCCCAAATTGGCATAGAAACTGGGGCCTGCATTTCCTTTTTCGCGGAAAAAGGGAATGGTGTCATTTCGCTGGCTGCCTTTGAATATAATCTGTTCCAACGTTCCTTTATCGGAAATGCGGCATTCCCATCCGCTACGTTTCCATATTGTAGTTTGTGCAAACGCACTCATTCCCCATAACAAGGTTCCTATAATTAAACAACTTTTTTTCATGATATCGTTTCAGTAATCTGTTCTTATAATAATCTTTATATCTTGATATAGATTCTCTTTTTATATAAAAAGGCTCCAACCAGCCACACTACTCCTACAAAAAGAAATGCATACACAAAAGAGGTGAAGGCATTATCGCCCAGCCACCCGGAGAGACCGGCGTAAATGATGTCGTGCATATTCTGTTCTTTCAGAGGTAAGTTGTCAGCTAATATATACAATATCTCGCTAAGTACATAGCAAAACAGCGGATTTACCCCAAATATTTCAAAAGCCTGTGTCTTCCGGTATCTCTTGGTCACATCAATATACCACAGCAAGATGGATAACAGGAGAACGGAAAATCCGCAAGTGACCATTACGAAAGTAGGAGACCACACCTTCTTGTTCAGCGGGCAGATGTCTTGCAACAAAAATCCCAGGATAAGGCAAATACTTCCATAAAGGAATAAACGGTTCAATTTATCTTTCATATCAGGCGTTTCCATACAGATTTTTCCAAAGCAGAAACCTATCAGGACTTGCGCAATGGATGGAATGGTGCTGAGTACGCCTTCCGGGTCTATTCCCCGGTCATTATACATATGTGAGGTTCCTAAAACCAGCTTGTCTGCATGGGAGAGAATATTTTCGGGACCATATACAAAGCCGTTTCCTGCCAGCAGAATCACATAATATCCTATTAATAAGGCTGCTATCAGATAAGGAATATAGCGATGCCGGATGGTAGTAACCAGTAAAGAGCCTATGCCATAACATAATGCCAACCTTTGTAGAACTCCTAGAATACGTACATGAGCCAGGGATGAAAACGCCGCTTGCCACGGATTTTCCATTAATTCCGGCTGGAGGGATGCTTCCCTTAATGCCTCTAGAAAAGTAGAGGTGGCATAAATGCCTGTGCCGATAATGAATATAAGGAAAGTGCGGCGGATGATTTTAAGGAATAGTTCCCGATGCAGGCTGAAAGAAAACTTTTTAAGTGAAATATACATGGACATTCCCATCATGAACATAAACAATGGAAAGATAACATCTGCCAGTGTCAGGCCATTCCAGCGAGAATGTAGTAGAGGTGGATAGACATAACTCCATGTTCCGGGGCTATTCACTAGAATCATGCCTCCTATGGTTAATCCACGGAGTACGTCTAAGGCTAACAAACGCTGTTTCATAATGATTTTGAATTAGGTGCAAAAGGTTCTTGGGTATAAATAAAAAAGAGGGTGTGTCAAGATTATTAGTAGATTAGTAAATTGGCACACCCTCTTGGTTTTAATTAGTATCCGGGATTCTGAATAATCTTTCCTTTACTTTCATCAATAACGCTTTGGGGTAAAGGCATCAGGTTCATATAATCCTGAGCTGTCGGCGATTTCTTGTATTTGCGGGCATATTCGATATACCTTCCATAACGAATCAAATCCGAGCGGCGAACTCCTTCAAACCATAATTCATGACCGCGTTCTGTCAATAGAGCTTCCAGCAGATCATCAACTCCTGCAAAATCGGCAGTAGTATAAGCGGGCAATCCGGCACGTGTATGTACCATATTCAGCAACTCTACAGCTTCTTGGGTCACTGCATTGTTTTGACGGGTAATAGCTTCGGACAATAAAGTCAGTACGTCTGCATAGCGATATACAATCCAGTCAATCTGGCTTTCTTCACCTGTTGCATCAGGATCTTCCCCATATTTCACAGGCATTGCACCTTTTACCAATACAGAACCGGGATTCTGTTCGTTATAGCGCTTGCCATCTTCGTCTACAAAGTCACCTACTAATACTTCCAGACGTTTGTCCGCCGGATCAAATGTGCGATAGAAATCCCAAAGAACACGGTAACCACCCCATTTCTGAATATTGGGATTGTGAGTAGGATATTCACTGGAGAGAACATGTGCCAGCCACATCTGCTGATTTACACTGCGGCTGCATACGCATGCCCAGATTGTTTCGGCATTGCCTTCATTTTCCAGTGTGAAGATATCTTTGTAATTATCCATCAATTTATATCCGTATTCGGCTTTCATCAGTTCGCGTCCACATTCTATAGCCTTTGCCCAATTCTTTTCATGGATATACAGTTTCATCAGTACGGTATAAGCCAATCCTTTAGTGAAACGGCCGTAATTTTTATTGCTTACCGAGTAGGTAGCCGGCAGAACGGCAATGGCGGCATGCAAATCGTCTTCTATAAACTTCACCATTTCTTCTTGTGAAACACGGGGAGCAACTTCATCAGCCAACGGGTTATTCAGCAAGTCCAAAGAAGCAATTTGGATAGGGCCGTACATATCATATAAGATGTAGGCTAACCATCCGCGGCCGCAATGTAGTTCGCCGTTTAATTGAGCCTTTGTACTTTCGTTCATCGGCACGTTGGCAATGCGGTCCATGGTCAGTGTCATTTTACTTATATCGCGGATATAAGTCTTATATGTTGTGGTCAGACCGCCGGAATTGGCGGTGAAATTCATTTGAATCATATCCGGCCATACGGCATCATTCCATTGGCAGTCTCCAATATCGGTAGTCATATCACTTATGACATGGATACCTCCCTGTGAAGAGGCATATAATCCGCTATACCAGTCAGAACGGAAAGGGGCATAGGCAGCAGAAGTAACCAGTGACTTTGCATCTTCTTCGTTAGTGGGGAAAATTCCCGGGTTAATTACATCATACATTTCTGATTCCAAATTGGTGCAGGAAGGACAGAATGCAGCTGCAACTAGTGCTATAGAAAATATTGACAATATCTTTTTCATTTCATTCTTATCTTTATAGGTTATCAAAATGTAATATCCAATCCCAAACTGAAGCTTCTCACATTAGGATAAGCCCAAACGGAGTTGTCGGTTTCAAGGTCGAGTCCATCATACGGAGTGATGGTAAACGGATTGTTGATGTCTGCATAGACACGGATATTGGACAGTATCTTCTTCATCGGAATGGTGTAGCCCACAGTGATGTTGCGGCAACGTACAAACCAGCTTTTCTGTAAATAGTAGTCACCGATTCCCCAAGTACTCTTGTCTTGGAAATATCCCGGACGGGAAGCTGACTGATTATCATGTGTCCATACATCTGCGGCGCTGGTAGGCATATTGTAACCACGGTACATATTTACAATACCTGTCATACCATCCGAACCGGTCAACCATAGATCTTTATAAGAACCGGTATTCAATACATTGAATTGTCCGTAGAAATAGATATTGAAATCAAAGTTTTTATAGCGGAAAGTATTGTTCAAACCTAGCAGGTAACCCGGGTCTTCACTGCCATAAATTACCTTGTCGGCATCATCCAGCTTACCATCAGGTTTTCCGGATTTCAAAGGAATGCCATGCTTGTCTACCTTAATGGAACCGTCTTCATTATATACATACCCGTCTATATCTTTAATCTTCACCTGTCCCGGCAATGCGCCCGGCATCCAAGCTACACTTTCTCCGGCTTGAATCAAACCATCGGACAGATAACCGTATTTATAGCGGATCGGTGCGTTATATTGTGAATAAGCGGCAGGTTTCCAGCTATCGTCGCGGGTATTCCATTTATCCCGGTAGAATGAGAAAGTGAAGTCGGTATTCCAGCTAAAGTTCTTAGAGCTGAAGTTGGTAGTATTGATAGTCAATTCAAAACCTTGGCTCTGGGTCTTGCCAATATTTGCTGCAATCTTTTCAGCTTCATTGAAGGTAAGCAAAGAACGTTCGCTCAACAGGTCTGAAACAATTTTATGGAAATACTCGGCAGTTACATTCACGCGGTTATTGAAGAAGCCCAGGTCAACACCGATGTTCCATTCTGTGGTTGTTTCCCATTTCAAATTAGGATTACCCATTTGGCTCAGGTATACACCTACGGATTCGGTACCTCCGAATTCATTGTTATTACCTGTTTTGTAATAGCTGATTGCACGGTTACCGATGTTAGAGTTACCGGTTTGTCCGTAGCTTACGCGGAGTTTACCGTTAGAAAGTACAGAGGTCAACGGTTTCACAAATTCTTCTTCTGTAAATCTCCATCCCAAAGCAACTGAAGGGAAGTAACCCCAGCGGTTGTTCTTGGCAAAGTTGGAAGCACCATCGGCACGCATTGTTGCTGTCAATAAGTAACGGTCTTTGTATGAATAGTTTATACGACCGAAGAAAGAAGCCATTTCATCTTTAGAAGCAGAAGAACCTACAGACGGTTTGGGGTAAGAACCTGCTCCCAAGTTATTATATAAGAATCCATCAATAAGGAACTGGCTATTGCCACCCGATAAAGATTCATCTGTAAAGCGTTGGAATGAGTAACCTACCAAGGCATTGAAATTATGATCTCCCAGTCTCTTGGTATAGTTAGCGGTAAGTTCCATCAAATAGTCTGACTTGTCATATTGGGCAATATCTGCCTGGCCACCTTTCTTCTGGCCATACAGTGTTGTTTTCGGCATATAGACACTGCGTTTCTGATAGTTGCGGTCTATACCGAAGTTAGCTTTCAGTGTTAAATCCTGAATGGGTTTAACTTCAACAAAGGCAGTAGCCAATAATCTTTCTTTGACCGTTTTATCGGTAATTTCCAATAGTGATACCGGGTTGGGCAAGAAAGCAGCTTGTGAGTTCAATATATAATCGCCATTCTCATCTCTGATAGGCAATAGCGGGTTGAATTGAGCTGCTGCAACCATGATACTTGCGTTCTCATTCTGTCCTGAACCCAAAGGAACATTATTCGTTTGATTTCTGGACAAAGTCATGTTAACACCAATATTGACGTATTGGCTTACTTTCTGTTCCAGGTTGATACGTCCGGTATAGCGTTCCATATCATTAGTCTTCACTACACCATTCTGTTTGAAGAAGTTACCTGATACCAAATATTTTGTCATATCGGTACCACCGGTTACAGAAACATTGTGCTGAGTCTGGAAGCCTGTGCGGGTGATTTCATCAAACCAGTCAGTGTTATTGGCAGGTGCATTGATTTGGGCATCTGTATAATAAGGTTTGTAGGCTGATGACGCTTCACCTTCGCTCTTGCCGCCATATACTCCGATGCCATTTGATCTCATCCATTCTTCTTTGGCATATCGGTTGGACTGTAGCATAAAGTCTTTAGCGCTCAACATATCATAATCACCGGCTAAAGTTTGTACTGTGGCTGTTCCCGAATAAGTTACTTTAGGAGCACCGGTTTTGCCTTTCTTGGTAGTGATGATAATCACACCATTACCTGCGCGTGCTCCATAAATAGCTGTAGAACTTGCATCTTTTAATACCTCAATGGATTCAATATCATTAGGGTTGATAGAAGCAAGAATATTATCTGAACTACCTGCATCATATTTACCGGTCTTCATCTTTTCAGGATCTGTGGGGCTTACCGGGAATCCGTCGATAATAACCAAGGGATCATTACCGGCTTTTACAGAAGCGGCACCACGGATACGGAAGTTGGAACCACTACCGGGTTGTGCACTGACCATATTTACTTGCAGACCGGCTGCTTTACCTGCCAAAGCGTGGCTGATAGTAGAAACAGTCCCCACGGGAGCGTCATCCATTTTCACAGAAGCAACTGCACCGGTCAAGTCCTTTTTCTTCATTGTACCATAGCCTACCACCACTACTTCATCCAATACTTCAGTATCTTCATTCAGTTTGATGGTGAGCAGTTTTCCGGCTTGCGGTCTCAGTGTTTGAGTCTTATATCCGATATAAGAGATTTCAATTTCCGCTTTATCCGAGCTGACAGAGAGTGTAAAGTTACCGTCCATATCTGTAACAATACCATTAGTTGTACCTTTTTCCAGTACAGTAGCTCCGATAATAGGTTCGCCGTTTGCGTCAAGCACTTTACCGGTTACTTTTACCTGAGTTTGTTGAACAGCATTTTGTCCTTCTGTAGAAAGAATGATTTTCTTGTCAAGGACCGAATAAGTAACATTGGTACCGGCAAAAACTTTCTCCAGCACTTCAAACACATTTCCTTGATTAGCGGATACGGATACGCGGCGGTTCAAGTCCACGTGTTTATTGTTGAAAAAGAAATCAAAGCCTGTTTTCGCCTTAATCTGCTTTAATACTGTTTCAACTGTTTGATTGCTGGCATCAATACTTATTTTTGTCTTTTGCGCATACGTGTCTGCTGCATAAGTCAAGCTCAATGAGCAGGCTAGAAATAAAACACATAGTCTCATAAACAACGGGATTTTGTTAAAGGATAGCCATAACGACTTTATCATCCAAAATAATTGGATGCTAAAAGGATTTTGCATAATTTTGTAAAGACTGAGGTTAATAAAAAAGTTATCTTAGCTTGTCGCCAAACAAGCGTTAAAAAAGATCTCATTTTTTCATGCGAAGTTGAGCCAACATCTTCGCATGTTTTTTTGTTTTAAGGTGCACGTTTCTGTTTCATAATATTATTCTAAGGTTTAACATAAGGGTATCTAATATATTTCTATTCTTTGCTTTTCATCCGTAATTTCCTTACTATCCAAATAACGCCAATTAATTTTAGATGAGATTTTAAAGAATTCCAGGATACGTTCCAATCGTTGGGTGGTAAAGGAACCTGTAAAAGCATATTCTTTTAAGTTCTTGTTCTTTACTACAAATTCCACATTATATCTTTTACCCAGCATGTGGAGTATGTCTTTCATGGATGTGTTATTGAAAACAATCTTACCTTCTTTCCAGGCAATCTCCGTTTCACACGAAGTTTCATATACATTGGCCTCTCCTGTTGTGGGAGTATATACAAGTTTATGATTAGGACTCAGGTTTATTTTCTTTGTGATTCCTGCCTTATCCTCAAAAAGGAAACCTATTTTTCCATTGACTAAGGTTGCGGATACCTGATTATCCTTTGCATAGGCTTCTACATTGAAACTGGTTCCATATACTTCTATTTGGGAATGATTCAATGTGGAAATGATAAAGCGTTTGTTTACATCTTTGGTTACGTCAAAAAAAGCTTCTCCAACCAGTTCCACACTGCGGCTGTCTCCATTAAATGAAGATGGATAGCGCAGGGAAGATTCTGAATTCAGATGCACAACGGTGCTATCAGGCAACACAACGGAAGTTGTCATTCCCGGATTTGTCTTTATTTCAAGCATCTGTGCTATTTCTTTATGCTCATCTTTGCTCATATACATCAACAAAATACCAATTAAAAGTGGGATGGACATCACCGCAGCTACTCGTTGTGTCCATTCCCACCCGGAGATTTTCTTCCTGTTTACTTTGCCTTTTACCTTTTTCAATGCTTTTTCTGTATTGACGCTTTGCATCACATGCAATGTGTCGGCAGCCAGATAAAGTGCATGAGTTTGATCTATAATCTTTAGATTGGCTTCATCCTCCTTTATCCATTCTTCTACCAATAATGATTCTTCCTCTGTTGTCATTCCCTCGCAGAAACGAGGCAGCAGATTCTCTATATCGTTATATTTATTATCTTCTTTTGTCATTTTCGGGCTCATTTATAATTAAGACAAGAGCCGGAAAAAGATTCCTAAACAAAAAATGATTTTTTTTTCGAAAAAGTGATTTTAATCATGGAATAACGTCTTAAAAACTTATCTTTGCAGTATATAACTTCAAATAAATGTGATGAAAACAGACAGGAACATTGAGGATATGGCTTTATTAAAAGCTCTCCAGGAGGGAGAGCAAAAGGCTTTTGACTGTCTGTTTAGAAAATACTATCCCATGTTATGTGCTTATGCGCATCGGTTTGTCGATTTGGAAGATGCAGAAGAAATCGTTCAGGAAATAATGCTTTGGATGTGGGAGAAGCGCGAAGAATTAGTGATTGAATCTTCTTTGAATCAATACCTTTTTAAGATGACTTATCATAGGGCGCTGAATTTGATAACTAAAAAAGAAGTTGTGAATCGTGCCGAAGCGATGTTTTATACCAAGTATCAAGAACTTCCGGAAGATATAAACTATTATCAGATAGCTGAACTGACAAAAAGGATTGAAGAAGCTGTAAGTTCATTACCGGCATCTTACCGGGCAGCGTTTGTCATGCATCGTTTTAAAGGGATGAGTTATAAGGATATAGCAGAGATACTGGATGTTTCTCCCAAAACTATAGATTATCGTATTCAGCAAGCTTTAAAATTGTTGAGAGTACATTTGAAAGATTATTTGCCATTGATAAATCTTCTGTTTATATCAAAAATGGTGGGATAGCCTTAGTCTATCCTTCAAAGAATGTGATTTCATTTGCTAAATTCTTTATTTATCCGGGGCAACTTGTATAAGCTGTTTCATCTATTGTGCTATTTCCACTTCTCAAAGTTATCAAATCCTTATCGGATTATGTCCTGTTAAGGAATGCCATGAAACTTTTTTTGTTTTCTATCTAATAGATAATCAGTATGTTATCAGCATATCCTCTCAAAAGTAGAAAAAAACTATTCTTTTCTTGTCAGTATTTTGAAGACCGGCTGACTAACTAATCAAAAGAAGTAAAATCAATAGATTATAAACCCCAATAAAAATGAATATGAAATCAATTATTAATTGCATTACTAACGCATTACCTCCACTTTCACGTATAGGATATTACATCTCGCTTTTAGGCATTGTTGTGATTATGTTATGGATCGGCTTCTTTAAATTCACTCCCACCGAAGCCGCCGGTATCAAGCCTTTGGTAGAAAACCATTTCCTGTTATTCTGGTTATATAATGTGATGGATGTGCAGCAGGTTTCCAATCTTTTTGGAGTCATTGAGATTATCACAGGATTGCTGTTGCTTTTTAGCTTGAAGTATGATGTGTTAAGACCATTTGCCGGTCTTTGTTTGATAGCGACATTTCTTATAACATTCAGTTTTCTGTTCACTACTCCCGGCATGTGGAATGTGGTGGATGGAGTATTAACCACTAACTTTATGATACTGAAGGATATTCCGATGTTGGGATTGGGATTTATGTATCTTACTCCCTCACCCTATAAACTAGTAAAGTCCTGATTCTATGACCAAAAGCAGGAACTTATCCCTTTATTTAAATTAAAAACGAAAGAACATATGAAGAATCTAATTGTAATTATCACATTGTTGTTGGCAAGCGGAATAGCAACCGCACAAAAGCCAATGAGTAACCAACCTTCTAAAATGACAAAGATGAATACTGAAAGTGAAATCTATTTTGCCGGAGGATGTTTCTGGGGAACAGAACATTTTATGAAACAAATCAATGGCGTTACTGCTACCCAAGTGGGGTATGCCAATGGAAAAATGAGCATCAAGAACCCCACTTATGAGCAGGTTTGCAAGGACAATACCGGGTTTGCCGAAACTGTCAAGGTAAACTATAATCCGCAACAAGTCGATTTAAAGTTATTAATCAAATTATACTTTAAAACCATAGACCCGACAAGTCTCAATAAACAAGGTAACGACCGCGGCTCGCAATATCGTACCGGAATATATTATACGAATGCTGCTGATCTGCCTATGATAAAAGAAACTGTAGCAACCTTGGCTAAAAAGTATTTAAAACCGATTGTTGTCGAAGTAAAGCCGTTAAGTAATTTCTATGAGGCCGAAGACTATCATCAGGATTATCTAGGCAAGCACCCGAATGGTTATTGCCACATTAGCCCGGATTTATTCGACTTTGCCCGAAAAGCAAATAGGAAGAAAGCCACTGATGAAACTATGTCTATGCCCGAAATGAAGTACCAAAAGCCGGATGATATGACACTGCGTTCCAAACTGACTGCCGAGCAGTATGCAGTAACCCAAAAGAATGCTACGGAAAGAGCATTTAAAAATGAATATTGGAATGAAAAACGCGAAGGTATTTATGTGGACATCACTACCGGAGAACCCTTATTCATCTCTACAGACAAATTTGATTCCGGTTGCGGATGGCCCAGCTTCTCGAAACCGATAGATAAAAGCCTGGTCATGGAAAAGGCAGACAACTCTCACGGAATGAGACGGATAGAAATACGTAGCAAAACAGGAAACGCACACTTGGGACACGTATTCAATGATGGTCCGGCAGATAAAGGCGGATTGCGCTACTGCATCAACAGCGCATCTCTGAGATTTATCCCCAAAATGAAGATGAAAGAAGAAGGATATGCTGATTATCTTCCCCTTTTGGAAAAGAAATAACACGACTTATAGTATTAACAATTAAATAAATAACGAAAATGAAAAAGTATCTATTTGCAGTAGCAGCAATCGCATTGGTTTCCACAGCCTTGGTTTCCTGTAGTAATGATGATGAAGAAGAAATGATGGTACCAACCACAACTTCAACAATCTCTTTCCAAAATGTATTGGAACCGAAAGACTTTGTAGAGAGCGGAACATTTGTAGGAATGGGAAACGAGGAAGTAAATGCCCCCGTAGTGTTACCGGGTCAAAGTATCAGTTTTACATTCCACGCAGGTAAAGGACAAGCATTGATGTTTGCCACGATGTATGGGGCATCCAAAGATTGGTTTTTTGCTCCCGAAAATCCCGGCATCAAACTTTATGACGACAAAGGTGTAGCCATGACAGGAGACGTATCCTCGCAGATAAAATTATGGGATAACGGTACAAAAGTAGGAATGACCGATGAAAAGGAAAATGCCAATATAATGATGGTCCCCGAAGTGGATGCTTCCAAACTGATGAAACTGGAACTGGGCTACACTGCCGGTTCTTCCGAATTCAAACTGACTATCACCAATACCTCGGGAGGTAGTAGCATGCATGAAACTCCTTTTTCACCGGGCGTCTGGGCTATATCCAACGTTTTCGGCGGAAAGTTACTGAATGAGATGCCTTTCTATGAAGCAGGTAAAAAGTCAAATGCAGAGATCACCGCTATCGCACAGATGGGAGATAATGAGCCTTTGAATAAAAAGATTTCTGCCAATACGGGTATTATCACAGGTATATCTCCTGCTGTGGTTGTGGTTTACACCGGTGATGTAAATCCTATTTATGAATTGGGCAAGAAAGATGCCGGAATGGGATTAAAGAATCTGGCACAGATGGGTGACGGTTCCGTCTTGAAAGCTTCTTTGGAGAAAATGCCGAATGTAAAGAAGGTATATATAGCAGGCAATGCCCCCATAGCCCCCAATGAAGAAGCGGAAGTACAATTTGAAGCAACCGAAAATGACCACATTGCTTATGCCACCATGTTTGGTTACTCCAATGACTGGTTCTATGCCAATGATGCAGTTATTCCGGCAACTTTCACGGGTGATGTCACCGCACAAACCGGGCTTTTTGATGATGGCACGGCAGTCAACCAATACCCCGGAGCCGGAAATGCACAAGGCCTCTTTACCGGAATGCCGGAAATGGAAGACCAGCCCATAATGAAAGTAGATAATATGTTTCCTGTTCCTGCCACAAATAAGGTGGTAAAAGTAACCATTAAATAAATAAAACAGTATCTTCGCAAAAGAAGATATTCAGGGTGTGGGTCAATGCGCTGCACCCTGAATACTTATATTGCAACATTTAAATAAAATAGTATGCAACAAACCGATACTCCTCGACCTGCTTTCGAGCTGGAAAAATGGATAGATGATTACTCTAAAGCCTTGTTGGACCGCGCCTATTACCTGCTATCCGATAAAGAAGACGCTAAAGATGTGGTTCAGGAAGTCTTCCTTTCCGCTTATAAAGGCAGGGAATCCTTTCAAGGAAAAAGTTCTCCTCTTACTTGGTTAACAAGCATCCTGCACCACAAGGTAGCCGATGTTTATAAGAAGCGTTACAGTGAAGGAGGCGTTCCGCTTAACTTTGAATCTGTTTTTGATAAACATGGCGAGTGGAAAGAAACCGATGTGTTGAATTCTTGGGAACAAGAGGAACGTTCGCCGGGTGCTTTGCTCAACGATGAGAACTTTTGCCTCACCTTTGATAAATGTATGGAGCGTTTGCCCGAGCAATGGCATATGGCGGTAAGGCAATGTTATTTGCAGGGGCGGAAAGCTGTGGAGATTTGCAAAGAGCTGAATCTTACGGCGAACAATTATTGGAAGATACTGCAACGCAGCCGTCTTCAACTGAGAGAATGCATTGATATACATTGGTTTAATAATAATAGATAAGGTAATGCTGAAAGACTTTATACACATATTTGTCCTATCGTGCAAGAAGGCAACATTCTTGATAGAAAAGAGATTACACGTCCCTTTATCTCCGTTGGAGAGATGGCAGCTTAAAGTTCATTTGCATCTCTGTAAATTCTGTACTGCATATAGTGGAAAGGCTGTTTTCCTGCATAAGATAATGAAGCAGGAAACAGAACAAGAACAATGTAATTGTCAATTTCACACCGAGGAAGTAGAGAAGTTCAGGGAAGAAATGAAAGGGGAAATTAGAACGAGGGAAAAGGAGAAAGGAGCTCTTTAAAATAACTTCCTGAAACAATCAAGGGAGTTTGTTAAAACAATCAATACATCTTGTTGGAGTTCCCCATACATCTTTATGAAATAAATAAGGTGGAATTTCCTAATCTGTATTTTTTCCTTATATTTGCAAAGTAGGGATTCGATAGAAATAGAAACGGATGCCGGGAATTAAAGAATATAAATTAATAACTTGATTTTTATGGAAGATAAGTTTTGTCAGAGTTGTGGGATGCCCATGAAAGAGGATGCCCAGCATGGAAAGAATGCAGATGGTACTTTGAACGAGGATTATTGCTGCTATTGCTATACTGATGGGCATTTTGCTCAGGAATGCACTATGGAAGAAATGATCCAGCATTGTGCTGCATTCGTCGATGAATTTAATAAAGATTCGGAAGTAAAGTTTACTAAAGAACAAGCTATTGCGGGAATGAGAGAGTTCTTTCCTTCTTTGAAGCGTTGGAACAAACAGGCATAAACTATTGAGTCTGTGTCAAAACTACAATTTGCTATCGTTTAGTTGTAGGGGCAGATTGAATCTGCCCGATAATAGTTTGCTTTGTGCATTTGGGCGGATTCAATCCGCCCCTACGGTGAACCATATAATAGCTGCTTTGGAGTTTTGATACACCCCAATTTATTTTTCTATATTCTTCTTCATGGTCAGTTGGTTCTGCCCATCCAATCGCTGATAAGAAACTTCATTCATAATGCTGCGGATCAGGAAAATACCCAGTCCGCCAATCGGCCGTTCTTCAATGGAAGATGTGATGTCGGCATCCTCCATTTGGGTGGGATCGAAGGAAAGACCGTTGTCTGTCAGCAAGAAAATGAGTTGCTGGTCCGTAAGAGTCGCTTTTAATAAAATGTTATGTTCCTCTAATGGAGGATATGCATACATAATTACATTGACTACCGCTTCCTCCAAAGCCAGATTGATATTCATGGTCGTTTCCGGAGACAACGACAGGCTTTCGCAGATTTCTTCTACAAATTCGGCAAGATAAGAAAGTTCTTCTATATCATTGACTATTTTTAGTTCTTTCTCTATGGTCATATCTTTACTGATTTAAGGGATGTTAGTTGGTTCATAATGTATCACAAGTACAGTCAAATCATCGCTTTGCTCGGCTTTTCCGGCGTATGCCTTTATGGAATCTGTAACGGTATCTACCAGTTGGCGCACATTCTGCCTACTGTTTTCCTGTACTATATTCAGCAAGCGTTCATCGCTATATAGTTCCTGGTATTCATTCTCTGCTTCGGTCACGCCATCGGTATAAAGGAATAATTTACTTCCTTTTTCCAAGATAAATTCCTCATTGGTAAATTCATAATCTGCCACTATGCCGGCAAACAGGTTGTTCTTTAGTTCCAGGAAGGAAGCACTTCCATCCGGTTTTACTAAAACAGGAGCATTATGCCCGGCATTGCACAGCTTTAATTTCCCCGTGTGCAGATCGAGTATGCCGACTATTAAAGTGACAAACATCGCGGATTCATTGGTTTCGGAGATCGAACTGTTCATGGACGACAAGATAGCCGCCGGTGAGAGCACTTTGGATGAAAGTGTGCGAAACAGGCTACGGGTGATTGCCATGAACAAAGAGGCGGGAACTCCCTTGCCCGAAACATCACCGATAATGAAATAAAGCATTTCATCTTCAATAAAGAAGTCGTAAAGATCTCCGCCTACTTCTTTTGCAGGATATAGCACTGCTTGCAAATCCACATCTTTTCGCTCGGGAAAAGGAGGGAATATTTTAGGGATCATCCCCATCTGTATCTCCCGTGCAATGGAGAGCTCGCTTTCTATCCGTTCTTTGGCGGCAGTGGTGTGGCGCAATTCTTCCACGTAAGTGGATAGCGAGTGCTGCATATAGACCAGGGAATCATGCAAGTCTTTAATTTCATCCTGGGAGGTGATCTCGGGCAACTCAATATCAAACTGCCCCGTAGCGATGGCGCGTGCCGACTTCGAAAACTCTTTAAGCGGACGCGCTTGCCGGTAGATTATGAAATTAATAAGGAAGAACAGGATGATGATGCTTGCCAGGGACAAGCAAGTAATGATGATTGCCGTTTCGTGCAAGTCACTCAAAATCACTTCGCTGGGATAAACGGTACATACAGACCATCCATTGTTGGGGATGCTGGTATAGAATGCGTATGAGTCCACCCCCTTATTGTTAAAGCGTAAAGTTCCCGTATGCCCGGCAAGCATTTCGTGGCCTATAAATTCCTGCTGGGGAATCTTGTCCTCAAAGCCTTCTGAGAAGATGGTTTCATTCAGAATCTTTTCCCGCTTGACGTGCGTGAGGAAGCTGCCGTAACGGCTCACCAAGTAAGTATAACTGGAAGCGTAAAGTTTTAGTTTTCCCACCATATCCGTGAAGTGCGAGAGGGAGATGTTGGCGGTGAAGATAGCATATACTTCTCCTTCCTTATTATATAGAGGCATGGAGTACGTACTCATAATCTCATTGCCGCCTCCTTTGTCATAGTAAGGTTCGCTCCAATAATTTTGTTTTTTCAGTTTAGGAATCAAGTACCAGTCCATGCATGGATAGTCATATTGTTGGCTTCCCAGCACTTGGGTGCTGATTTGCTCTCCTTCACGGGAAGCATACAGCATGAAGTATTTTCCTTTCTCCATATAGTAATAGGGCTCGAAAGCAATGCCGCTACCCACAATCAATTCCTCATTTTCCACTATGGAGCTAATGATGTGGCAAAGTGAATCCGGCTGTGCAAGCTCTTTCTCAACAATCCATGTCGATTGGGTGAGTGTAGTCTCTACCCTTTGCAGCAAGCTATTGATCTGTGTGGCAACCGTTGTTAATTGTCCGTGGGTATAGTCCACGGCATATTCGGTGAGTTTCTTTTCGCTATAAGAATAATAAGAAACCATGACAACGGTGAACACAATAAGAGTGAACGAGAGCACATAAATGCTCAACCGGGTGGCAAATGAGTGAAAGAATGGGCGTACCATACGATTATTCTTTATTATTTGACAAACTCATGATACGGAATCTTTTCTTTCTCCGCATCATTCAGCAGGTTACGTACAGCACAATCAAAACCTTCCCGACTCAGATGGTAGGTTCGTTCTCCTTTGCTTTGGTCTATTTGCAGGCGGAGAATTTCTTCCAGCATTTTTCGCTGATGGTAGCGGTTGGTGCCTATATTGTTTTGGCGGACAATGTCCATGACAATATCCAGTGTCTTTTCTCTATGCTCACTGGCCCATTCCCAACCTTTGATGCTGGCACGTACCAGCTTCTTTATTAAGTCGGGATGCCGGTTGTAGAAGTCTTTGGTTACATACAATCCGTCTTCGGGCACATTGTAACCGTGGGCGGCAAGGCGGAATATATGCGTAGAATCCATCTGCATTCCGCATTCTTCCAGCTGGGGAAATTCATTGTAACTTCCTACCAGGCAGATGTCTACGGCTTTGGATAGAAACAGGTTCACTCCGCTGTTGAAGCGTATCCATTCTATATTCAGGTTGTTGTGACCGGCAATCCGTCCCAACAGGTCTTCGCTCAGATGGTTCCATATAGCTATCTTTTTCCCTTGCAGGGAGGCGGCTCCATGCAACGGTGAATGGCTGACCAGTATCAGGCTGTTTTCCTGTGAAGTTTGCATGATATTCACCAGTTGTGCTCCATCCGCGCAGGTGGTCAGGGCAAAAGAGAGGTTCATTACGACCACTTGCGACTTACCGCTTTGCAATAGGGAGAATGAACTTTCGGAGGTAGAGGGGTGTTCAATGTGCACATCCAGTTCTTCGTCCTTGTAAAACCCCATCCGGTCTGCCACATAGTAGCCTGCAAACTGTGCTTGCGCCGTCCATTTGGGAGTCAAGACGAGGGATTGTGCCCTTCCTGTTACAGAAAATAAAAAGACAATCAGTATAATATATAAATAGTGTGCTTGCTTCATTTCTATCGTATGGTAAACAAGGTAGCACACCCGGTCAATTCAAATATCTTTCGTATTTCGGGCTTCATGGCTTCCAGTATCAGGTTACCCGAGCGTTTAGCCATATTCTTTTGCAGCAAGATGAGGCCTCGCAGACCGGAACTGCTGATGTAATTCATTCCTTCACAGTTTATGATCACGTTCAGCACAGGTTCTTGAAGCAGTTCTTGCACGGCTGCTTGAAATTTGTGGGCATTGACTGTATCCAGTCTTCCTTCGATGGCAAGGATCGTAATATCTTCAATCTTGCATTTGTTAAGTTTCATGGTTACTTCCGGCTGGAATGTATTGCTTATTTTCTTGGTCAGTGCCAAGTAGTTTTGTGAAGCGATGGTGGTGTAGGACACTGTATCCATGGTGCGGCGGATGAGGTAAAGGCCTAATCCTTCGGTCAGTTGTTGTTCCAGTGCAATGGAATTTTCGTGTTCTTTATGCATATCCATATTGAAAGGGACTCCTTCGTCTATGATCAGGAAAGTAAGTTCTTCGGGAGCGAAGCTTACTCTGAGGATTATTTCGCTGGATTGTCCTTCGGGGTAGCCGTGTTTAATGATGTTGTCAATCACTTCCTCTATGGCTAGGTTGATGCTCATTGTCAACTCAGACGGGAGTCTTAATGACATTCCTATTTCTTCAACGAATTGACTGACTCTTGAGATTTCCGTCAATTTGTTACTGATAATGATCTCTTTCTCCATATTCTTCAAGTAGCGTGTCATTTTCTGAATGAGATTTAGATTTTGTTGCAAATATAGGAAGAATATCTTCTTGAAGGCAGGAATTATGCATTAATTTTCAGGCAAATAGGATATTGGGAGGGGATAAAAAGAAAGATGACTTGATGTTTCTTCGTTCATCAAGTCATCTCACCGTAGGGGCGGGTTCCAACAAGAGCACTGAAAAAGTGTTTTTTGCTATCCTTCTGCTGTAGGGGCGGGGTTTGCCCGCCCGGAAACAGTTCACTTTGTGTATTCGGGCAGGCAAACCCTGCCCCTACGGTGGAGTGGAAATGCTGCTGGTCCGTAGCTCTAAGTCTTAATTATTTAGGTAAATTAAAAGCCACGCTCATTTCCTTCATCTGTTCCTGGCTCATGCCGTCGGGTTCAAAGCCCATATTCTTGGCAGCGATATAGATCAATGCTGATTTGTTCAACACATCAATCTGATCGAATGCAGCCATCACGTCTTTGTCTACGGCAAATACACCATGCTTTTCCCACATCACTACGTCATAATCCGACAATTCCTTGATCGTAGCTTCTGCCAATGCTACCGAGCTGGGCAATTCATAAGGAATCATACCCAATCCGCGCGGACAGAATGCCTTTGTTTCGGGAATCATACTCCAAAGCAAGTTGGTGGCAACATCCTTTTCCATGAATTTCTTGTTGTGAGACAAGGCGATCAGTTCAATGGGGTGGGTGTGTACCGATGCTTTGTAAGGAGAACCTTTACTGATCAGGTCATTGTGTACACTGAGGTGGGAAGGAACTTCCGAAGTGGGTTGAACCGGTTTGTCGGCAATGATTACATAACTTGCGCAATCATCCAGGATGCGGATGATAGAACCGTTTTCCATCGGCCAACGTGCCAAGTCGCGCATACGCAGGTTGGTTCCTTTGCAATAGAAGTAGCAGCCTTTCAGGTAAGGCAATGTTACGCCGATTTGTTTTACTTCGCTGATGGCGGGCATTTGGCGGATTTCATCGTCTACATATTCGGTGATGTTTACGGTGATGTTGCCTCCGTTACGTTCGGCCCATCCTTTTTGCCACAGGTATCCGGCTACTTCAGCCACTTTATTTACTTCGCGAGCCAGTTCGGGGCGGTTGTCTAAGATTGATTTCATATCTTTGTTTTATTAGATTATTCATCCGGTTTTGTCATTCGGGGGCTGTGTCAAAACTCCGAAGCAACTATCATTTTGTTGTAGGGGCGGATTGAATCCGCCCAAATGCACAAAGCGAACTATTATCGGGCAGATTCAATCTGCCCCTACAGCAAAATGATAGCCAATTTTTGTTTTGACACAGCCTTTGACCACAAATATAGTAATTCTTTTAAAATAAATTGGGAAATATGAGAGAAAAGATCAGAACTACCAGTCCGGTTATCAAAACGGCTATCGTTTTAGTAGATACCCCTTTCCATTCTTTCAACAAAATGCCCCATACGTTGCTGAAGGTCACGTTCAGAGCCATCAGGATGCACCATGAGAAAGCCAGTAACACGGGACTTTCGGTGAGGAAGCTCTTTCCCATTTCCAGTCCGAAGAACTGCATATACCACAATACGCCTGCCAAGGCACAGAATATCAGGTTGTTGCCCCATACGTTGCCTTTGGCATAATCGCCCATGGTCTTGTTGGCTACGTTTTGTTGCAGACAGTACACGGCATTGGTCACGAATCCGCCCAGTGTCACCAGGAAGATAACGGGAAGTCCTGCATAGAGTCCTTCTACTCCGCCTGCCAATGCAGCTTCTTTGATAGGAGTTCCGGCATCCAGACCCAAGGCGAAGCAAGCGCTCATTACACCTGCCAGCAGGGCTACCAGCAATCCTTTGGTCAAAGCGAAATCTTTTACGGCGGCGCGTTTTTCTTCTTCGCTCATGTTCTTGGCGCGGAGGCTTCCGGCGTAGCCGATGATGGCTATACCCGACAAGGTGATGCATACACCCAGTAACAGGATCAGTCCGTTGCCTTCAAACAGGTTTGTTCCGGCAAAGATGGCTGGGAACAGAGTTCCGAAGCCGGCACAGGTGCCGAGTGCGATGCTTTGTCCCAAAGCTACGCCCAGGTAGCGCATGGAAAGGCCGAAAGTCAATCCGCCTACTCCCCATAATACACCATAAAAGATGCTCATCGGAGCACCTCCTGCTCCCCAAAGGTCAAACAGGCTGCTGCCTTGGGGGACGCCCAGTAATGCTCCCAACAAAGGGAATACCAGCCAGGCGAATACACCTTGTATCAGCCAGAAACTTTCCCAACTCCATTCCTTTACCTTTTTAATGGGGACGTAGGAGCTGGATTGGCAGAAACTTCCGATGGCGATGATTATTAATCCGATAATAATTTCCATTGTTTTTTCTTTGTTTGTTTGTTGTCGTCCACCGTAGGGGCAGGGTTTGCCTGCCTGGATGCATACAGCTACGCTATGTTTCCGGGCGGGCGAACCCCGCCCCTACAGTGGATGATGTTGCCGGTTAGCGTTTAGAAGTTACCTCTGCTTCGTACTTTTCTACTTCTGCAATGAATTCTTCGCCTACGGGTACATTGTTCTTCAGGCAGAACATATCCCATACTGCATTCCAAGGCAATCCTTTGGCTTCTTCCAGCAGGGCCAGACGTTGGAATCCCTGTCCGTTTGCTTCGTATTCGCGCAGTTTGGCAATAGGTTCCAGCAATGCACGTACCATACATTTCTGTGCAGCGCGGCTACCGATAACGTATGCACCGATACGATTGATGGAAGCATCAAAATAGTCCAGACCATAGTGTACGCGATCCAAAGCATTGCAACGAACAATTTCGCTGAACAGTTCCAGGGTAGGATCATCCATAATGGTTACATGGTCTGAGTCCCAACGTACCGGACGGCTTACGTGCAACATCAATTCGGGAACGAACAGCAACAGGGAAGAAACCTTGTCCGCTACACTTTCCGTGGGGTGGAAGTGACCGGTATCCAATGTAATCATCTTGTTATTCTTAGAGCCATAGCCGATGTAGAAGTCGTTGGAACCTACTGTGTAGCTTTCCAGTCCGATACCGAATACTTTTGATTCGATGCAGTCCTTCATGTTCTTATATTCTGTAGCAAAGATCTGATCCAGAGAGTCTTTCAGCAGAGCGCGATACTTCATGCGGTTTACGGTGATGTCCTTGCTGCCATCGTGCACCCACAGGTTCATAATACAGGGATCGCCCTGTGCTTTACCCATTTCTTCGGCTACGGCACGGCAACGCTTGGTGTGTTCAATCCAGAAGTTACGGATACCTTCGTCGGGATTAGACAATGACAGGTCGCCACTTTTGGGATGAGAGAAAGAAGTAGAGTTGAAGTCCAGCTTCATATTGTTTTCTTTACCCCATTCTATCCAGCTTTTGAAATGTTCGGGTTCCACTTGGTCGCGGTCTACCACTTTGCCTTGGAAGTCACCATAGATTTCGTGCAGGTTCAGACGGTGGGTACCGGGGATGTAAGAAGCGGCTTTCAAGATGTCGGCGCGCAGTTCGTCTATGTTGCGGGCTTTGCCGGGATAATTACCTGTGGCCTGGATGCCACCGGTCAATGAACCTGCCTGTACTTCGAAGCCTGCTACATCATCTGCTTGCCAGCAGTGCAGTGACAGATGGAAGTTTTGCATGGTTTCCATTACCTTTTCGGTATCAATACCTACAGCGGCATAGCGCTCTTTTGCAATCTCATACGCTTTCTTAATCAATTCTTCTTTCATGATATTACTTTGTTTAATGAATAAATTTATACTAACCTTTATATAATGAATCTTTAATGCTTGTTTCACCCGGTACCATGCTGTGGGTACCGGAGTATCATGCTGTCAGTACTGGAGTACCATGCTATTGGTACTGGAGTTTCAACAGTACGAAACTAATGTTTCAACAGTATGAAACACTTTGTTCCACTGCTTGAAACACTTTGTTTCAAAGCATGAAACAGTTTGTTTCCCGGTGTGAAACTATCTATATTATAATGACGATCAAATGTCTTCCCTGTAATGGGCTAAATACTTTTTATAGGCTTCTTCCCATTCCTCAGCCTGCTGAGGCTCGAAAGCAACCGTTTCAATGGAAGTACTGATAAGCCGGCGCATGGCGGCAATATCGTTTACCAGTCCACCGGCTTTTGCCTGCAACATAATGTTACCGATAGCCGTTCCCTCACTGGGCCCTGCCACCACGGGCACGCCTACTGCATTGCAAGTAAACTGATTCAGCAGATTATTGCGCGAACCTCCACCTATGATGTGAAGTTTCTCGATAGGGAACGGAGCCATCTGTTGCAACACTCCGAATATCTGCTTGTAACGCAAGGCAAGGCTGTCAAAGATGCAACGGGTAATCTCCCCGTAACTTTCGGGCACAGGCTGATTCGTTTCCTTGCAATAGTGTGCAATGGCCTGAATCATGGATACCGGATTGGCAAAGCACGGAGCATCCGGATTGATAACGCTACGGAATGCGGGAACTGCCAATGCGGCATCTATCAACTCGGCATAAGAGTAGTTATGGGTAGCATCCCATTCTTTGCGGCAACGCTCCAACAGCCACATTCCACAGATATTCTTCAGGAATCGGGTGGTACCTTCTACGCCGCCTTCGTTGGTGAAGTTCTGCTCAAAGCTTTCCTTATTAATAATGGCATCTTTCACTTCGATACCCATCAGGCTCCATGTGCCGGAACTCAGATAAGCAAACTTCTCATTCTGTGCCGGTACGGCAGCTACGGCAGAAGCAGTGTCATGTCCGGCAACGGAGATGACGGGGATAGCCCCCAGGCCTGTAATCTTTTGTATATCTTCGGTCAGCACTCCGATCTGTTCTCCCGGGAAGACGAAGCGTCCGAATTGTTCTTCTTTTACTCCCACTACATCCAGCAACTCCTTTTCAAAGCGCTTGGTGCGCGGGTTCAACATCTGCGAAGTAGATGCGATGGTATATTCCGTTACCATCTTACCCGTGAGCATATAGCCCAATGCATCGGGCATGAACAGAATCTTGTCCGCCGCTTCCAGTGCCGAGCAATGATTGCGGTGCAGGGTGGATAACTGGAACAGGGAGTTGAAGTTCATAATCTGGATGCCGGTAATGTCATATACGCGTTCACGGGGGATGTGGGTGAAATATTCTTCGGGTGCGCCTACGGTGTGCGGGTCGCGGTAGCAATAAGGATTGCGCAGCAGTTCACCGTCCTTGCCTACGAATACAAAATCTACTCCCCAGGTATCGATACCGATGGATTGGATTTTGATATTTTCTTTTGCTACTACTTTCAGCCCTTTGATGATTTCATTGTACAGTGCATAAATGTCCCAGTAACAATGTCCTCCGGTTTCTATAATATGATTGGGGAAACGGGTCAGTTCTTTCAACTCCATTTTGCCTTCTCCCAGGCAGCCCAGGATGGTACGTCCGCTGGTGGCTCCCAGGTCTACCGCAAAGAAATAAGTGTGTTCCATGTTTCTGTTTTTGATTTTAAGGAATTAATAGTGTTGCAAAAATAATCTATTTTGGCAAAGCCCGCCTTGTTATTTTGATATTATAACTGTTCGATTTGGTTGTACCTGCCGTAAAACATATTATCTTCACTTTTTTTTAAAGAAACTTGGCAAAATGCTAGAATATCAATATCTTCGTCCCCCGTTGGGCGAAGTAATAAGTATATCTAGAATGGGGAAAATGATACTATATGTAATTTGGGGCGTACTGTGTATGGTGATAAGCAGCCAGACACCGGCTTTAGGAAACAATACGTCTGCTTCCCGCAAATTCACTCAGCAAAAAGAAATCATTCAATCCTTCCGCGATTCTTTCGGCTACCTTCATTATTCGGAAGAAGACAGTCTGGCGGTTTATGGCGACAGCTTGGTTGCCGAGCTGGAAGCTACCGGTGATTATACCGATTATTTTGAATTAAAAAGAATCATGATTCATTCCCGCATCCTTCGGGGAGAAAGTCGTGTGGCAATTGCCCATAGCGATTTAATGTATTCCAAGGCGAAAGCTTTGGGAGATTCATACGGACTGGCATTGTCATTGAATGCCATGGGCGATGTGTATAGCTATATGGACAGGTTGGAGGAGTCTAACAATGCATTGAAGGAGTCTTTGACCTTGCTAAAAGATCCTACGGATAACAAGGTGCTGACCAAGATTATTCTGGTGAAACTTATTGATAACTGCCTGCACCTGAAAGAGTTTGAAGAAGCAAACGGATATCTCCAACGGTTTAATAAGTATTCGTCGGCAAAGGCTTCTCCCACGGAACAAGGAGTGTTGTTGAATTATAATGCGTATTATTGCCTTCAGACGGGGGCGGTAGATGAGGCGTATCAGTATTTGCAACAGGCATGGAAGCTGTTCCCCCAGTTGCCGGAGGGAGTTATCCAGCATCTTTTGGTGACTGAATCCTCTTATTATACTTTAAAAGGTGACTATGAGAAAGCATTGGATGCTTTTGACCGTTTCTCCCAAACCCAGCGCCCCAAAAGAAACAGCGGATTGTATGTGGATGTGATGCACAACAAAGCGGATCTCTTGGCAAAGATGGACAAGAAGCGGGAGGCCTTTAATTTGTACTCGGATATTTATTCTTATATCCATGCTGTGTTTAAAGAGAGTTATCCCAAAGAGATTGACGAGCTTCGCACACGTTTCCAGGCAGACCAGTTGGCATATCAGAATGAGCAGAACCGTAATCTGTCCATCCGTTATTTCGCGGTGGGGGTGGTGGTTTGCGGACTTGTTTTGTTGTGCCTCACTTTCTTTGGGTGGAAGAAGATCTTCCGTCTGAGGGAATCTAAAAAGAGGCAGGAGGAGATGAGGCTGAAAGCTGAGAATGCCATTCGTAAGAAGAACCTGTTCTTGTCTAATATGAGTCATGAGGTGCGTACTCCGCTGAATGCGATTGTCGGTTTCTCCACCGTGCTGGCCTCGGAAGAAGACATGGGAATGGACGAAGAAGGCCGTAAGGAGGCATCGGATATTATCCGGGTCAATTCCCAGCAGTTGCTTAAACTGATCAATGATATACTCGATTTATCGGACTTTGAAGAAGATAATATCCAGTTTAACATAAAAGAATATGATGCTGTGAAGGTATGCAATGACGTGGTTGAAACCATCAGGGCCTCTTATAAACTGGATGTGGAGTTGCGGTTTGATACGGAATTGCCTTCACTGGTGCTGGAAACGGATGATTCACGTTTACGGCAGGTACTCATTAATTTGTTGGTGAATGCCACCAAGTTTACGAAGGAAGGTTCCATCGTGCTGAAACTGGAGCAATCGGATGAACAAACGGCTTTGTTCTCGGTGACGGACACCGGTTGCGGCATTCCGCTGGAAAAGCAGAAAAAGATATTCGAGCGTTTTGAAAAGCTGGATGAGTTTGTACAAGGCACCGGATTGGGACTTTCCATCTGCCAGTTGATTGTGAAATATGTAGGCGGTAAGATTTGGATTGACGAAACATATACGCAGGGGGCAAGGTTTTGCTTTACCCATCCTTTTAAGTATAAGTCCACCTTATTATAATAGATAGAATGAAGAAATTTATAGTCTTGACATATCTGCTTTGTACTTTCTCCTGTCTTTTTGCCTTGGCGCAGAAAGAGGAGGGGGCTATTGCTTTTCGGGATAGTATATTGAAAGAGGTGGAGCAAATGCCTGCGGATACTTCCCGCCTGTCACGGCTGTTGGATATTGCCTATCACCATCAGTATCCCCCCTGTAATATCTATTTCGCCACTTTCCTTTATGATGAGGCGGTGAAACAGAAAAATGTTTTTTATGAGAATATGGGAGCATACTATCTGGCTACCTGTTACGATAAGAAGCATGACTTGGATAGCTTGGTTTACTGGGTGGATAAGTTGAAGGAACTGGCTCCCCGGATAGGGAAGTATGATTATTATCTGGAACAGAAAGCTGCCGTCAGCCGTGTTTATTCTTCCAAACAGTTGATAGAAAAGGCGGAATATACGGCAAAGGAAGTCTTGAAAGAATCCGAAGAACGTAATAGTAATAATGGAATGGTGGCGGCTTATAACAGCTTAGGCTGTGCATATTCGGTGTCCAAACGCGAAGAAGAATCATTGGAGGTTCTCTTGAAAGGTTATCGTTTGTGCAACCGTCAGACAAAATTGAGCTTGCACATTGATATTTTGTCCCGCTTGGTCAGCAGATATGGCGATATGAGGAAAGGTGATTTATTGCTCATGTACCTGAAACGGATGGACGGATTGCTGAACGGTGCCATTGCCAAAGATCCCAAGACGGCTGATAACTGGCGGGATGTGATGGTGGATTGCCAGACAAAGTATGTACGTTATTATATGAATGTGAAGGACTTCCCCAAGGCAACTGCTTATGTAGAAAAGGCAAAAGCCTTGTTCACTTCTGCCGTCGATTCCGTTTATTGGCTGAATGTGAAGTTGATGGAATTGCAAATTTTTGGCCGTACCGGAGAGTATGATAAGGGCATTGCTTTGACAGATAGCGTGGCGCCTTATGTAGAACAGAATCATGTGGCTACTTTTGAAGTACTTACCTATTATAAATCATTGCTTTTGCGGGATAAGGGCGACTGGGATGCGGGTATTGATAACCTGAAATACTTGCTCCATAAGCAGGATTCCTTGAATTATACATTTTCGGTGAACCAGTTGAAGCAGGTGAAAGAGATTTATCATATAGATGAACTGTTGCTGGAGAAGCAGAAGATTGCCAATACCAATTATATGCGTGGGGCTATTATCCTTGCCGTGCTGTTGGTAATGATGCTTTTATTCTATGTCTATACCAAATATCTGTCCCGGAAGATAGCGCAGGCAGAAAAAGCGGCGGCTGAGGCTGCTGCCTTGTCCAATGCGGACAATCAGGCAAAGGAACGTTTGAAGCTGGAAATCAGTCACGATATTCGTACTCCGCTGAATGCGGTTGTCGGTTTTGCCGAGATTCTGGCAGATGCCGATAATCTGGATGATGAAAGCAAGAGTGTTTATAATAAAATTATTCAGGAGAATGCCGCCCAACTTTTGGAGTATGTGAATAATATCCTGGAATTATCACGTTTGGAATCAGGTAAGATAAAATATACTACAGAGAAGTGTGAGTTTATCAGTCTTTGCCACGAGGCGATAGCAATGGGAAAAGTTACCGAGCAAAATTGCACGCAAGTGGAGTTACGGACAGAAATCGACGAACAGGAGATTCATACGGACAGGGCACGCTTCTTGTTATTATTGAATAGCCTGGTAGTTTCTACTATGGATACGGAGTTTTATCATGTGACTATGACTGTGAAGCGGTTGAAAGAGAAATCGCAGCTACAGGTTTCGGTTGTAAACACCCCGTTGGCAAGAGAGCGTTTCGAGAATAAGACGGCAATGATCCGTAATGAAATCAATGCTCATTTTATCCATTATTTTGGAGGTTATTATAAGGTGGATGCACTGGCAAAGGGCGGGCCTACCGTGACTTTTACTTATCCTTATTGAGTGGAGCCTGTTTCATCTGTGTATAAAGATAGCCGCATTTACCCCTTTTTTTGCATATATGCATAAAAATATTCGGTTTTTTGTATCTATATTCCAATATAATGCGTAATTTTGCAGCCGAATCAGAATAATTATGCAGTATGAAGAGCAAGAATAGTAGACTTGATGCCATTAAAATTATTATTTCGAGCAAAGAGATAGGTAGTCAGGAAGAATTATTGCAGGAATTGTCAAAAGAAGGATTCCAATTGACGCAAGCGACTTTGTCACGCGACTTGAAACAGTTGAAGGTGGCGAAGGCGGCCAGTATGAATGGAAATTATGTATATGTATTGCCTAATAATACAATGTACAAACGTATGACCGAACAGCATTCGGCAAGCGAACTGTTGATGCATACCGGATTTATATCCATTGAGTTTTCCTCCAATCTGGCAGTAATCAAGACCCGTCCCGGATATGCAAGCAGCCTGGCTTATGATATTGATAACAGGAACTTTGACGAAATATTAGGTACGATTGCAGGAGATGATACGATTATGCTTGTTATTCGTGAAGGCTGCACCAGGGCGGGAGTGAGGAATGCGCTTTCGCTGATTATACCGAATATATCATAAAATAATATTAGATAGAAGAAGGAAATGGATGCTAAACAAGTTGATGTGATGGTAGCTGATGCCTCACATGAAGTTTACGTAGATAAGATTCTAGATACCATCAGGGAAGCAGCTAAGGTACGCGGAACGGGCATCGCAGAACGCACACATGAATATGTGGCAACAAAAATGAAAGAAGGAAAAGCAATAATCGCTTTGTGTGGAGATGAATTTGCAGGGTTTACCTACATTGAGTCATGGGGAAACAAGCAGTATGTGGCCACTTCGGGTTTGATAGTACATCCCGATTATCGCGGGTTGGGACTGGCAAAGCGCATAAAGGCGGCTTCATTCCGCTTGGCACGCTTGCGATGGCCCAAGGCGAAGATATTCAGCTTGACCAGTGGCGCGGCAGTGATGAAGATGAATACCGAACTGGGATATGTCCCCGTTACTTTTAATGAGTTGACGGATGATGAATCTTTCTGGAAGGGTTGCGCAGGGTGTACCAATCATGATATATTGGTGGCAAAGAACCGCAAGTTCTGTATTTGCACGGCAATGCTCTACGATCCGGCTTTGCATGAAGATGATACAATTTAATAAATTAAGAATTAGGAATTAAAAATTAAAAAATAGAAGATAGCTGCGCCTCAGTGCATTTATTTCTCAATTCTCAATTTTTAATTCTCAATTAAAATAATACCATTATGGAAGAAAAGAAGAAAAAAGTAGTAGTTGCATTCAGTGGTGGTCTTGATACCTCATTCACTGTAATGTATCTGGCTAAAGAAAAAGGGTATGAAGTGTATGCAGCATGTGCAAACACCGGTGGTTTCAGCGAAGAACAACTGAAGCAGAACGAAGAAAACGCTTACAAACTGGGTGCAGTGAAATATGTAACACTGGACGTGACTCAGGAATACTATGAAAAGAGCTTGAAATATATGGTATTCGGTAACGTTCTTCGTAACGGTACTTATCCTATTTCTGTTAGTTCGGAACGTATCTTCCAGGGATTGGCTATCGCTCGTTATGCCAATGAAATAGGTGCGGATGCCATTGCACACGGTTCCACCGGTGCAGGTAACGACCAAGTGCGTTTTGATATGACTTTCCTGGTATTGGCTCCGGGAGTTGAAATCATTACGCTTACCCGTGATATGGCATTGAGCCGTCAGCAGGAAATAGATTACCTGAACGAACATGGCTTTGCAGCAGACTTCACCAAACTGAAATATTCTTATAATGTAGGTATCTGGGGAACTTCCATCTGTGGCGGTGAAATTCTGGACTCTGCACAAGGATTGCCCGAATCGGCTTACTTGAAACAAGTAACCAAGGAAGGTAGCGAACAACTCCGCCTTACTTTTGAAAAAGGTGAGTTGAAGGCTGTCAATGATGAAAAGTTTGATGATCCTATCAAGGCTATTCAGAAAGTAGAAGAAATCGGTGCAGCATACGGCATCGGACGTGATATGCATGTAGGCGATACCATTATCGGCATCAAGGGTCGTGTAGGCTTTGAAGCTGCTGCTCCTATGCTGATTATCGGTGCACACAAGTTCCTCGAAAAATATACATTGAGCAAATGGCAGCAGTACTGGAAAGACCAGGTTGCCAACTGGTATGGCATGTTCTTGCACGAAAGCCAGTACCTGGAACCGGTAATGCGAGACATTGAGGCCATGTTGCAGGAATCTCAGCGTAATGTAAACGGTACGGCTATTTTGGAACTCCGTCCGCTTTCATTCTCTACAGTGGGTGTTGAGTCTAAGGATGATTTGGTAAAGACTAAATTCGGCGAATACGGTGAAATGCAGAAAGGCTGGACGGCAGAAGATGCCAAAGGCTTTATCAAAGTAACTTCCACACCATTGCGTGTTTACTATACTAACCACAAGGACGAAGAAATCTGATTAAATTAAAAATTAAAAATTAAAAATTGAGAAATGAAAGATGGATGCCAGTTCCTATTTCTTAATTCTCAATTTTTAATTCTCAATTTAATAAATATGATTAAAGTAGGAATTATCGGTGGGGCAGGTTACACGGCAGGCGAATTGATCCGTCTGCTGATCAATCACCCCGATGTAGACATAAAATTCATAAATAGTAGCAGTAACGCCGGCAATAAGATTACCGACGTACACGAAGGACTGTATGGTGAAACCGACTTGGTATTTACCGATGCGCTTCCTTTGGATGAGATTGATGTATTGTTCTTCTGCACTGCCCATGGCGATACGAAGAAATTTATGGATAGCCACAATGTGCCCGAAGATTTGAAGATCATCGACCTCAGCATGGATTATCGTATCAAGAGCGACGAGCATGACTTTATTTATGGTCTGCCGGAACTGAACCGCCGTGCCATCTGCAAGAGCAAGCACGTGGCAAATCCGGGTTGTTTCGCCACTTGCATCCAGTTGGGATTGTTGCCGTTGGCAAAGCATCTGTTGCTGAATGAGGATGTGATGGTGAATGCCATTACTGGAAGCACAGGAGCAGGAGTGAAGCCGGGAGCAACTAGTCACTTTAGCTGGCGTAACAATAATATGAGTATTTATAAACCATTCTCACACCAGCATGTGCCCGAAATAAAGCAGTCATTGAAGCAGTTGCAGAACAGTTTTGATGCGGAAATAGATTTCATCCCTTACCGTGGTGATTTTCCGCGCGGCATCTTTGCCACTTTGGTTATCAAGTGCAAGGTGGAACTGGAAGAACTGGTAAAGATGTATGAAGACTACTATGCCGAAGATTCCTTTGTTCATATCGTAGACAAGAATATAGACTTAAAGCAGGTGGTAAACACCAACAAGTGCTTGATTCATTTGGAGAAACACGGCGATAAGTTGCTGGTCATCTCCTGCATTGACAACTTGTTGAAAGGTGCCAGCGGACAGGCTGTCCACAACATGAACCTCATGTTCAATCTGGAAGAAACCGTAGGCTTACGCCTTAAACCGTCTGCATTCTAAAAAAGAAGAATTATGAAGTTATTCGATGTATATCCCCTTTTTGACATCAACATTGTCAAAGGAAAAGGTTGCCATGTATGGGATGAGAAAGGTACGGAGTACCTCGACCTGTATGGCGGTCATGCGGTTATCTCTATCGGTCATGCGCATCCGCATTATGTAGAGATGATAAGCAACCAGGTAGCACAGTTGGGATTCTATTCCAACTCAGTGATCAACAAGTTGCAGCAGGAAGTGGCAGACCGATTGGGTGAAATTTCAGGTTACGATGACTATCAACTGTTTCTTATCAACAGTGGTGCTGAAGCCAATGAAAACGCTCTGAAACTGGCCTCTTTCTATAATGGCCGCAAACGAGTGCTTTCTTTCTGCAAAGCGTTCCACGGTCGTACCTCACTGGCAGTGGAGGTTACCAATAACCCGAAGATCATCGCTCCGATCAATGATAACGGTCACGTTACTTATTTACCTTTGAACGACATAGAAGCTGCCAAAGCGGAACTGGCAAAAGGCGATGTATGTGCAGTAATCATAGAAGGTATTCAGGGAGTAGGAGGCATTCAGATTCCTGATGCAAAATTTATGCAGGAACTGAGCAAGGCCTGCGAGGAAGCTGATGCTGTCCTGATTTTGGATGAAATCCAGTCGGGCTACGGACGTAGCGGCAAGTTCTTTGCCCATCAACATGCAGGTATCCGTCCGGACGTGATTACTATGGCGAAAGGAATAGGCAACGGCTTCCCGATGGGAGGTGTGTTGATCAATCCCAAATTCAAACCGGTGTATGGGCAACTGGGTACTACGTTTGGCGGCAACCACTTGGCTTGCTCGGCTGCTATTGCGGTTCTGGACGTGATGAAAAAGGAGAATCTGGTAGAGAATGCAGCGAAAGTAGGTGCATATCTACTGGCAGAACTGAAGAAGTTCCCGCAAATAAAAGAAGTGCGTGGCGAAGGTTTGATGATCGGTATGGAATTTGAAGAACCGGTTAAGGAATTGCGTCAGCGTTTACTGTTTGAGCAGAAAGTATTTACAGGTGTCAGCGGAACCAATGTGATCCGTCTGTTGCCTCCGCTTTGCCTTACTATGGCAGAGGCTGATGAGTTCTTGGCACGCTTCAAGAAACTCTTTTGATTTAAAAGAATTTGTTTTTATATATGAAAGTGAAAATACCATCCTTATCGGTCGGTATTTTCACTTTTTCCGTTTATCTTTGTACCTACTACAGACTAAATCTTTTAATAATATGAAAGTAGCAATTATCGGTGCAGGAAATATGGGAGGAGCCATTGCTCGCGGCCTTGCCCAAGGCACAATTATCCCGGCGAGTGATGTAACGGTAGCTGATCCGTTCAGTGGAAGTTTGGAAACTTTGAAGGCTGATTACCCGGATATTCATGTGACAACAGAGAATCCGGAAGCAATTAAGGAAGCCGACATCGTGATACTGGCAGTGAAACCGTGGTTGGTAGACCAAGTGTTGAGCGTCGTTCATTTGAAACCGCAACAAGTGTTGGTATCTATTGCCGGAGGCGTTACCTTTGAACAGATCGTAAAGAGCGTGGGTCCGGAACAGACTGTTTTCCGTGTGATTCCCAACACAGCTATTTCCCAATTGGAAAGTATGACACTGATTTCCAGCCTTAACGCCAGCAAGGAACAGGAACAACTGATGCTGGATATTTTCAATGAGTTGGGAATGGCGATGCTGATACCCGAAAGCCAGATGGCGGCAACTACTGCGTTGACTTCTTGCGGCATTGCTTATGTTTTGAAATACATCCAGGCTGCTATGCAGGCAGGCATCGAGTTGGGCATCTATCCTAAAAATGCACAGAAGATGGTGGCTCAGTCCGTAAAAGGTGCGGCTTCGCTGATTCTGAATAACGATACCCATCCCAGTGTGGAAATAGATAAGGTATGCACTCCCGGCGGAATGACTATCAAAGGCATTAATGAATTAGATCACGACGGTTTCACTTCTGCCGTGATTAATGCCATGAAGGCTTGCCTGAAGTAAACTGAAATATCACGGTGTCTTATGGGTAATTAGACACCGCGAAAAAAGGATAAGACACCGCGAAAAAAGTTTTTTGCGGTGTCTTATCCTTTTTTGTCCTTTCTTAAACTTCCTCTCCCTGTGTTATTTTGATCGTTTTCTAATCTTTCTTCCTTATAAAATGAACAAAATGGCTATCAAATTGTTTTAATTCAATATTAATTGCGTAAAAACGACGGAACTTTGTAGTATAATTCATATATTTGTATTGTTTCATTGAATATTAAAATACCTGAATATCCAGATTCAGAATAGGGGAATAGAAATTTTAAACCAGCTTATATGAGAAAATGGAATTATTGTGTTGCATTTATTCTGTTTGCTTGCCTTTCTTTCTCAAAGGCAGCCGTAGCATACGGTGAGGTGGACAAAACAAATGGGGTTTCTGTGTATTCTATAGAGCAGAATAAAGAGGCCGTTTTAGAAGGAAAAGTGACCGACAAAGACGGAATAGAACTTCCGGGAGTTTCAGTTTTATTGGAAGGCACTACGTATGGAACAGTGACGGATATTGACGGTCACTATCATTTCAAACTCCCCGACAAGAAAGGGCAAAGAATCATCTATTCGTTTGTGGGCATGAAGACGCAGGTATATACCTATACCGGTGCCGCCATTCACAATGTAGTATTGGAGTCGGACGACATCGCCTTGGATGACGTCGTTGTAATTGGTTACGGCAGCAAGAATAAAAAGAGCCTCACCAGCTCCATCGCCTCTATGGACAAGAAAGAGATGGAGCGGCTTTCCGCCACCTCGGTCACTATGGATAATATGTTGGCAGGTACTATTAAAGGTGTGCTGGCTACCACAACCAGCGGCGAGCCGGGCGCGGCAATAAAGATCAGTGTGCGTGGTATTACCTCTCCCTATCCCAATATGGTGACCGGACAAGATAACAATATGCCCCTGTATGTTATAGACGGAGTCCCCATGTTTATGGAAAGCAACTCTTTGAATCCTTTAATGAATATTGCTCCCAGTGATATAGAAAGCATTGATGTATTGAAAGATGCCGCTGCCACAGCCATTTATGGATCGCGTGGTGCAAACGGCGTTATTATCGTCAAGACCAAAGGGGGGCGGAAAGGCGAAAAAGTAAGCGTTGAGGCAGGCTATACTTTCTCTGTGGGCAATCCCGTAAAGAACTATGATCCATTGAACACTTCCGAGTTCAAGTCTTTGCAGAATACGATTCTGAAGAATACGGTGAATGCGGCAAATATGGGTATGTCCGATGCAATGTATTACACAGACATCATGCAAATGTATGGCAAAGTGGGTGTGCAATACGACGACTATTATAATCCTATATCCCTGTCCTATGATGGTCCCGATGACTCTCTGTATGGAAAAGCCAATACGGACTGGGCGCAGGAGGTGAGAAATAAAAATGCCGCCACCCACCAGTATAATGTAGCTGTACGCGGAGGTTCCGAGAAAACCAATTATTCATTCTCTTTCAACGGACTAAACCAAGAAGGACTATTGCTGAATGACAAGTTGGAGCGTTACGGAGGCCGTTTGTCACTGGATACCGAGATAAACAAATACATATCCATGGGAGCCACCTTGAACTATTCCTATTCCAATCGTAAGAGCGGTTCGCAGGAAGCGTTTATGGGAGAGACCAGCGGTACTTGGCAGGCACGTCCGGATGTGGCAGTGCGCGATGATAATGGTAACTTCAACTGGCTTGATGTATCCGCAGCAAATTATGGCGGAGGCGGAGTTTATATTTATGACGCCAACCCCGTAGCCCAGTTGCAGCGTAAAGCAGAATATGTAAACGACCAGTTCCTGGGAAATGCTTATGCAGAATTCACTCCGTTGAAAGGGTTGAAGTTGCGTGCGGACATCAATATCTCCCGCTATGCTTTCAAGAGCAGTTACTTTAATCCCACAAAGACGCAGTTGAAGACAGAAATGCCCGATTTCGGACTGGTGGAAATGACTCCTTCCTCTTTATCTACCTATGATAGCCGGGTGACAACCACTTCCATCAACTTCCGTGCCGACTATAATCTGAATATAGACAAGCATGCCATCACCGTGATGGCGGGTTATGGCGGCGACCGTTACTGGATGAACTCTAATAGTAATATGTATCAAGGCTTCCCCAACGATGAAGTGTTGAACAATCCGGGATCTGCCAGCTTGGTACTGCTGTATTCCGATTCTTATTCGCGCAGCGGGTTGAACTCGGTTTACGGGCGTGCCACTTATGACTACGACAGCCGTTACCTGGTAGAAGCCAGCCTTCGTGCCGATGCTTCTTCCAAGTTTGCTCCTGCCAATCAGTGGGGAGTGTTCCCTGCCGTGTCGCTGGGTTGGAGAATAAACAATGAAAAGTTTCTGAAAGGAATAAACCAGATTGATGATTTGAAATTACGCCTTAGCTGGGGTAAGACAGGTTCTACCAATGTAGCCGATTTCTCTTACAAGCAATTCTTTTTAGGGTCGGATAAGTATATGGGTAACTCTAGCATTACTTTGCAGGATTTGCTGCCCAATACCGGTGTGCGTTGGGAAATGACTACCGAATACAATGCGGGTCTTGACTTTAGTTTCTTCAATAACCGCCTCACAGGTAGCTTGGATGTATACCATCGCTATACAGATGGCGCTCTGACTCCGGCTCCCCACATCTTGGAATCGGGATTTACCAATTATTATGACAATATCATTGATATGACCAATAATGGCGTGGAATTTAATATCGGAGGAGACATTATCCGCAACAAGGATTTCAGATGGAATACCAACTTCAATATAGCCGCCAACCGTAACAAAATAAAGCGTCTGAACGGTGCCAGCATCAGTACCTATATGCAAGATGCATACATAGAAGGAATGCCTGCCGGAACCTTGAAAGGATACAAAGTAAAAGGAATCTGCCAGGACTTGAGCGAACTGGAAGCGCTGGATGCGAAGTCTCCTACGGGAATCTATCAAAGCAATACCGGAGTGGGAGACTATATTATGGAAGATACCGATGGCAACGGCATGATAGATACCTATGACCGTGTAGTGATAGCCAACCCGGAACCGAAATGTTTTGGAGGATGGCTCAATACGTTGACTTATAAGGATCTGTCCCTCTCTTTCCTGTTCCAGTACCAATGTGGAGGCGAAGCTCTTTATAGTAACTTGTTGGGTGATATGACAGGATCATTGGGACAGAGCGTGTTGCGCGAACTCTATGGCAACACATGGAGTCCCGACAACAGGGATGCGCACTATGCACAACTGGTATTTATGGGATATAACAGTTATAACTATACTGCCAGTGACCGCTATGTGTTCAAGACCTCTTACCTGCGTATGAAAAACATAACGCTTTCTTATAATCTGCCCCAGGCCCTTACCACGAAATGGGGAGTGAAGAATGCATCCGTGTTTGCTACGGTAACCAACTTGTTTACCATTACCGACTGGCCCGGTCTGGACCCGGAAGCCATAGGAACGGTAGTGACTCAAATGAGTTCTTCCACCGACCCTTATCCCATGAGCCGCACCTTCTCTTTGGGGCTGAAAGTACAATTTTAATTACCTCTTAAAATAGAAACAAATGATGAAGCTAATATATAAAGTTCTTTCCCTGTTGTTTGTTGCAGGTACTATTCAGTCTTGCGACCTGCTGGGGAGCATCGATGAAATAAAGCCGGAACACGTGGTGGATGACGAAACTGCAATTATTGATGCCGGCACTGCCCAAATAGCCTTGAATGGAGTCTATGGCAGTTTGCGCAGTTTTGATGTTTGTATTTTCCGCACCTGTATGTGCGTATGGGCAGGTACATTCAATAATGCCAACGTATCCGGCGGTAGGGAATTCTTGGGAAACAGCAAAAATGAAACGGCTATTACGGTAGATAATGTAGGTGCCCAGAATGTGTACAGAGGCTATTACTATGTGATAAACTCAGCAAATTCATTTATCGCCAATTTGAATAAGAGCAATCCTTCCGATTTGCCGGAAGCGCGTAAAAATGAAATGCTGGGTGAAGCCCGTTGCCTGCGTGCACTGATGAATATCCACTTGTTGCGCCTGTTTGGTGAGTATTATAATACCAATTCGGAGTACGGCATTGTCCTTTATGAAGATCCGGTGCGTAGCAATGAACCTAAAGCCCGTTCCAAAGTTTCGGATTGCTATAAACTGATTCAGGACGATCTGGAATTTGCTTCCCTCAATGCTCCGGCTTATCAGGATACGCATTGCCTCACCAGTGCCTTATTTGCCAAAGCTTTAATGGCGCGTGTTTATCTGACTAAGGGGGACTATGAAAATGCTGCCGAGTGGGCAGGGCAGGTCATTGACGAGGCCGAAGGTAGCGGATATGGATTGGAAGGAGATTTCCTTTCTGTGTTTATCTCTCAGTTTAATTCTCCGGAAATGCTGTTTGCCCCCAATGTGAGTCAGGCATCTTCCGAATTGGTAAGTTCTAACTGGAACAACACGCAACCGGGACGGTTATTGACTATTCTGGGACAACCATTTGGTCCTAATGGAGAGAAAGATCCCCGTTATGAAGCCACCTATGTAGGTGTTTCCAACATAAATAAAACGAACAAATATCCCAATTTGGATGGCTATAGAGACCTTAATTCCTATTATTTTATGCGTCTGCCGGAAGTTTACTATATAAAGGCGGAAGCCGAAGTCCGCTTGGGGCATTATGATGCAGCCCGTGAGTTGATGCGTCCGTTGTGCGACCGCTCAGGTTATGCCGAAGACTATGTGGACAATATAACCGATGGCGATGTGCTGGGCATGGTGTTGAAGAACAAACTGATGGAACTCAATATTGAAAACGGAGAAGAATGGTTTGACTTGGTGCGCTATCACCGCGAAGGTGGATTTGAAAGCTGGACAGAAGCTGAGAAAGCGAAGCTACCTGCATTCAACCAGCTTCTTCTTCCGATTCCCAGAGCGGCAATAGCCGGTAATAAGTTGTTAGTACAGAATCCCGAATATCAATCTAAATAAAACAATTATGAAAAAAGTATTCTTATTTATGCTTTGTGCATTGTGCCTGATGGGCTGCCAGGAAAAGAAGACAGAAGGTTACACCATTCAAGGTACATTGCAAGGTGACGCCGAAGGTGCCCGCGTGATGTTGGCCGACGAACAAGTCGTTCCTCCCTTGAAGTTGGACAGTGCAATAGTAAAGGACGGTAAGTTCACTTTGCAAGGAAAAGTGGATGCTCCGGCTTTGTATTCCCTCATTATTGATACCAATGAACCGAACGCCGAAGAACCTGACTATCGGAATAAAATGTTTAGAGTCAATTTCTACTTGGAGAATAGTGATATTACTTTCGAGGGTGATGTAGCTACTCTGCCTGCTTACTACTATAATCCGGCACGTAGGGGCAAACCGGTCATTAAAGGTTCTGTGGCCCAAGATATGTCAGAGAAACTAAATGCCTCTATCAGTGAACCTTCCAAAGAGTTGAACAAACTGGGCGAGCAATATTCCAAAGAGTATATTATCCCCGAAATGGATGGTAAGGATGCAACGGAGCGTGGCATTGAAATAGTGAAAGCCGAAGCGCCTTTTGCCAAGCAGGTGAAAGATGCCACTTGGAAGTTTATCCGCGAGAATCCTTCTTCTGTGGTTGCTTTTGATCAGGCTTCTTATATCATTAATGGATATACCGCTACCCCCAGTTCTGCCGAGATAGATGAATTGCTGGGCATATTGGAAGGTCCGTGGGCGGGTACCAAGCAATTGGAGGAATTGAAAACAGTAGCGGCTACCACTCGTAAACTGGCCATAGGTGAGCCCTACATTGATGTGGAATTGCTGAACGCGAAAGGGGAAAGAGTGATGCTTTCTTCTTTGGTTCCCAAAGATAAATATGTGATGTTGGAGTTCTGGGCTAGCTGGTGCGGTCCTTGCCGTGGTGAAATACCTCATTTGGTGAAGGTACATAATAAGTATAAGGACTTCGAAATCATCAGTATTTCCGTAGATGCCAAGGAAGCCGATTGGCAGAAAGCAATGAAGGAAGAAGGAATGGTGTGGACACAACTTCGCAACCCCGACGGACTGGAAGGTGCTGTGAAAGAGAAGTATAACATCTTCGGTGTACCTACCTGCCTATTGCTGGACAAGGAAGGTAAGTTCTATAAGACGAATATGCGTGGTGCTTATTTGGATGAGTTTTTGGTAGAGACTTACGGTAAATAGTGTATTTGTTTTTTAAGGGGTAAATTACAAATTTGACGCAGCGCTCATTATCAGTAATTTACCTCTTTCTTTGTTTTCTCAAAAGCCTCAGAACGGCGATTCTTGAAAAGTTGTAACATGACTTCTCCTTTTGTTCTTTGCAAATTTGACGCGCTTTTTTCAGCATGTTTTTTACAAAAGCTCAATGATCTTGAAAGTTCGGTTATTGTGCCGCCTGCATTCCTCTACTTTAGCGAATCTCTCCACTTCTTTGGCAGTCATTCCGCGTCCGTTGAATATATTCAGTTCCTTATATATTTTTCCTATCGTACTTTTTATCTCGGTCGGGGTATATTCCTTTCCTACCTCAAACTGCCGGGCAAACATGGCTTTGGCTTTATTGCTGTGTTTGGCAACGGAGGAATGCACCGTGCCCAGGGAGTCGCGGATAGCCTTGTCTTTCAATCCCAATTCCCGCACACGGTCTGCTCCAAACCGGTTGTAGCATATATAAAGGTTATGATCCCCTTCCGAAGCCAACAGGCTGGTAATGAGTTGCAGATACCTTTGCTGTATTTTCTTGTCCGCATTCTTCTTCAGATGTTCCAGGGATTCGAATTTATGGAGTAACCATTCATACCGGTCTTTTCGGGAAATGATACGCTGGATGGCAAGGCGTTCCTTGTCACTTACGTCATACGTCTTTTCGGTATGTGTCACTTTGAAATACTTTGTCTGCTGGTATGCGTTCAATAATAATCGCACATCCGTATAAAGTTGCTTCACAGATTGTTCTTCGTAGTAATTGGCTATAATGAACGGTTCGGGTTGCTTGGCATCATTCAGAAAACGGGTGTAGCTGTTGTCCGCTATCGCTTCGCGCAGCAAGGTACGTTTTCCGTCGTTGGTAGAGGCTTCCAGTAACTTATTCCATTGGCGGTATATTTCCTCGGCGCCATTCAGCCAGTTGTCTATTTCTTCCCGGCTTTGGTATTCCAGTTCGGGATCTATGCCTGTGATATGGGTGAGGCTTCTGATTCCTTTTCGGAAACGTCCCGCTATCTGGATGGCCTCTGTCTTGGGATCGATAACGGATTGCGAAGCACCGCATACGTCCGAAATAAGAATGACGTGAGGCGGTTCGCAGTCAATATCTACTGCCGAGAAAAATCGGGATGTAAAGAAATTATATCGCTTTAACTCGTTGATAAATATTGATTTCTCGCGTCGGCGTCCCAGGAATAGTTTCTCCATGCCGTCTTTACTGCAATAAGTACAACTGTTCTGCAATTCGGGTATCAGGCGGAAGAAGGAGTTGATGGAATCGATACTGTTGCAAAAGATACAGATCTTTTCCCGTTTGCTTTGCACGCATTCGGAGAGTGCTTGCGTGATATTATTGGTACTGATTACATTCAGTTTCAGTTGGAAATCATAGTCCGGCTGAATCAATACCTTATAAAAATCGTCGAAGCGGTGGTCATTGGCTATAATCGGGGTTGCTGAGATCAGCGCTTTGTAGCGAAAGCGGAAGAAATCATCCATAGGCAGGATAATGCTGTCGCGAAAGTTGACATCCTGTATTATTTTCTCGCACTCGTCAAACAGCAGGAAGCATTCGGCATACATATCTATATCCAGTTGCTTCATGGCTTCTTTTATTTTGGGGAAACTTTCGGGAGTGGTCAGCAGTTTGTAATTCCGTTTGCGATTTTCTTCCAGAAAGTGTGCTACTTTTTCTGTGGTCACTCCTTGCATTACTGCCAGGCAGTGTTCGTGTTTCTTGGCTTTGCTCTCAATAACGGGAACATTCGGTTCTATGATGATAGACCGCCGGGGAGAAGTCAGTTCAAAGTGCGTGGCTCCTATGCCGGGCAGACATTTGTTGATAACACAGTTGGTAGGGATAAATTTTATTCCTGCATGTAGCAATGCATCGCTCAGGTATTCGCCCCGATTGATGTGATAGGTTCTGTTGTATTCCATTTCTTTTCTTTTTCGGGGGCAGTTGTCTCCTGATATGTGCGGCAAAGATAGTATTTCTTTTTGGAATAATTGACAGGGTAAAAGGAGAAGGTGGTAGTGCGCACTAGAGGAGATGGTGAGATGCACTAGTGCATCTCGGCAGTTACTGTACAGTGTCCCGACGGTTACTGTACAGCGGCAATCCAATGCGAATATTCATTTTGATTAATGTGCCTATACGAAAAATTAGTTTGAATGGTCAGGAACATTAAGTTTCCCTTTTCTGCACGAGGTTGTCCCTGCTATTTTCAAGAAACAAGAATCTTTTTGTCGAAAAAATTATTAATATAAAAATATAAGTTGTTCTTTTGTAGAAAAATTATTGCTATGAAGAAAAATACGAAAAAATTATTTCAATATCCGGATGGATTTAAGGGAATAGAGTTGATACAATCAAAGAATGATGAAGGTACGGAACTTGCAGCATGGCTCAGTAATCCGGGTGGTCCGGGCAGTTATGCGTTGATAGGTTATGTCCGTCCCAAGGATTGGGATAAATTTCAAGAGGCATTCAATTCCTTGATGTCTACTTATATTGTGCCGTTGGAAGGCGACGAAGAGGAATAGAGCAGTAAGAAAGATACAGATGATGCAGCCGAAACATTACTAATGTTACGGGTCTCACATTACTAATGTTATGGGGCAGACATTAGTAATGTCATGCCTTTGATGTTAGTAATGTAGTAAGCGTATCATTACGAATGTTTTTTGGAAATCCTTGTGCGTTTTTGCTTTTTCCTATTATCTTTGTAAGCCTTAACAAATCTAATGTGAATGAAAATGATAAACGCAGAGTTATTTAAGGAAGTATCCCCTTTGTCCGATAAAGATTGCTTTATTTTAATTGAAAGACAGAAATCTAACTTCAACTTTCCCATCCATATACATCCGGAGTGTGAACTTAATTATATTGAGAATGCGAAGGGTGCGCAACGCATTGTAGGCGATTCCATAGAAGAAATAGATGAGGAGGAATTGGTGCTGATCACTAATCCCAAACTGGAACATGCCTGGATGGACCATAATAACAAGTCGCAAACGATTCATGAGATCACGATTCAATTTCATTCGGATTTGTTGACGGAGGCTTTCTTGAATAAGAACCAGATGATTAGCATTCAGCAACTTTTCCGTCATGCAGAGAAAGGAGTGGTATTCAGCCGTGAAACGATGGCGAAAGTCCGACCTTTATTGAAAACGTTGACTTGTGAGAATGATAGTTTCTATTCATTGGTAAAGCTATTGATTATTCTTCATGAGTTGTCTGTTGATAAGGGGATGCGCGAATTATCCAGCCGCCAATTTGTTGCAACGACGGAAGAAAAAGGTGGAGGCAATAAGAAACTCAACAAAGTGATGGACTATCTGAGCCAGCATTATGCCGAAACGATTCGTCTGTCAACTGTGGCGGATTTGGTCAATATGAGTGAGGCTTCTTTCTGCCGCTTTATCAAGCAACATACCTCAAAAAGTTTTATTGATTTCCTGACGGACATTCGTTTGGGAGCTGCTGCACGCGCACTCATTGACTCCTCTCAGTCTATTGCCGAAATAGGTTATGACTGCGGGTTCAATAATCTTTCTAACTTCAATCGTATTTTTAAAAAGAAGAAGGGGGTTACGCCCAGTGAGTTTCGTGATAATTATCGGAAGAATAAGACGATAGTTTAATTTTTTATTGGGAAATCTTTTAAAACCATAGGGGCAGGAAATTCCAGATAAATATCAGAAAAGAAAATAACTTTTCGTATCTTTGTAACAAATCAGTTTTGTTTATGGAACAGAGAGACAAGTATATCCGTTTTGATTGGGCTGCCAAGCGTTTGCTGAGGAATAAAGCTAACTTTGGTGTGCTGGAAGGTTTCCTTACCGTGCTTCTTGGTGAGGAAATTCGCATCGTAGAAATATTGGAGAGCGAGAGTAACCAGCAGTGCGAAGACGATAAATTTAATCGGGTAGATATTAAGGCACGTAATAGTAAGGATGAAATAATCATAGTCGAAATACAGAATACCCGTGAACTTTATTACTTGGAACGTATCCTTTATGGTGTGGCTAAAGCCATAACGGAGCATATCGAATTGGGTAGTCTTTATTCGGATGTGAAGAAAATATATTCCATCAGTATTCTTTACTTCGACATTGGTCAAGGGAATGATTATCTCTATCATGGGCAAAATACTTTTGTAGGTGTACATACTAACGACTATCTTCAGGTGACTACAAAGGAGAAGGATGCTATTGTTCGCAAACTTCCCTCTGAAATATTTCCGGAATATTTTCTTATCCGGGTGAATGAGTTTAATAAAGTAGCTATAACTCCATTGGAGGAATGGATAGATTATCTTAAGACCGGCTGTATTCGTCCCGATACCCAAGCTCCGGGACTGGCGGAAGCACGCAAAAAGTTGATTTATTATAATATGGAACCTGCTGAACGAGCTGCTTATGACCGTCATGTGGATACAATAATGATACAAAATGATGTGTTGGGGACAGCTAAAATGGAAGGACGTGAAGAAGGGCGTGAAGAAGGACGTCAGGAAGGACGTGAAGAAGGGTTGAAAGAAGGCCATCAGGAAGGGTTGAAAGAAGGACGTCAGGAAGGATTGAAAGAAGGATTGGAAAAGGGGCGTGAAGAAGAGAGAAAATCGATGGCTCGTAATCTGAAAGCTCTTGGTTTGCCCATAGATACTATAGCTCAGGCTTCTGGCTTGTCTATAGAGGACATAAAAAAGCTTTGATTGTCTATTGGTACTTATTTCTTTGAGAGAGTATGATATATCGCAAGAATAAGACGATCGTTTAGAACGTCTTATTCTACCTCAATGGAAGTTAGCAAATTCACTCCGTATTGGTTATCTCCGGATAACCACCATGTTGTATTTCCATTTGCGCAACGGATGGCATACCGGGCATTATATTTCAAATCTTTTCCTCCGTCGGGAATCCATAAACCAAGTTTATAAGTTCCTGGGGGGTATTCGTCAGATAATGAAATGTTTCCTTCCACCGTATGCAAAAGCGGAGTATGGGTACTGTCACCGGGTTGGAAAGGTTGCCAGTCTTCCGGGTTTGCTTCTATGGGGAGTTCGGTCACATTTCCTTCCGGATCTATTAATACATAATATACAGGATGTTTGCCGAATACAGTGGCAAATCCTCTGTTCACAAGTTCTAGTTTCAGTAGGTTTTCTTTTCCTGAATGGAGCTTGGCAGGTATATCCAGCTTTTGTAATTCTATGCGGTATCCCAAGTGATCCCTTATGTAATCAAATACATTTCTTTCTACCTGTTCGCCATTCTTCTTGGTGAAATAGCCGTTGGATGCAGGCATCCGGTATTTTCTTAATGTATCTTCGTTTATGAAGGTTTTCTTCCATACCACCATCGAATATTCCGGCGGATTATTCTCATCAAACCTCCGGTTTGCATGTTGCTCTTTGTAATTGTGTATAATACTCAATGAGGTGAAATGTTGCAAGAACAAACGTCTGGCTACCTGCATACCATCAATAATCCAACCGGCAGAAGGACTGTCCGGGTCAGCACCTACACTCCAAAATCCCCAAGGCAGTTCTCCATCCACTACCAAGTAAGGTGATTCGTTGACTATCTGGTTGAAGTTGGCAGTGCCTTCGTGCATGTCTCCGTCCCATTTGTCCGGGCGGATAACGATAAAATCGTCATGGAAAGAAAGTCTTTTGTAGAGTTCGGGTTTGTCTTTTAGCAGATTCTTGAAATCCGGGACGCGTACCTGAACTTGCTTGTCTTGGGGAATGACTGCCAGTAATTTCTCTAACACGGCAATCATGGCTTCTTTAGAATTTTCCAGTCCATGAACAGAACTGTGCCATTCTCCCCATGCACCTATTACTCCTGCCTGCACTACCAAAATCAAATCTTTATTCTTTTCCAGAAAAGGTTTTAATTGCTCCAAATGCGATAAGGCTTGTTCCAGAGTGGGGCCAATGGGTGCCCTTCCTGCAAAATCTTTTTCGTAGGCAAAGCGCAGTACTGCTTTCTTACCCTGTTTTTGTAGTTCGTCAAAGTATTGTTGCATGGTTTGGAAGTGCTCCGGTGTCAGTTCCTGACCTACTAAATAAGTAAGGTAGAAATAACTTTGTGCCAAGGAAACGCTATCCGCAGCATATTTGCCGGATAAGTGAATCAGTTCTTCTGTCGGATTTTCTTTTTGTTCCTTTACATCTACTGCCACTTCCAGTCGGAAACCTCGTCCCGGATTGTATAATCCTTGTTCGCCATTCGCATCATCTATGCATATTCCGCGATATTCTATTGTTTGGCGGGTGTTGCTACACCCGTAAGCGACTGCGGCGAGCAAGATAATTATTGAACTGGTGTATATCCAATGCTTCTTCATAATATTCTTTTTATATTGCAAAGGTAGGGAAAAAAGGAGGTAATGGGTTAATATTATATCGTCAATCGCTAATACTTTTATTTAAATGTCTCAGCTTCCGCTTTCTGATAAATCTGCTTGATGGCAAGCGCATCAAAAGGCAATGGGCTGGTTGAAAGCTCCGGAATATTATATGATTTGAAGGTCTGTACATAGTGTTCCGGATCTTTTTGTGGAAGAACAAAAGGTTTGTGTGCCTTTTCATCCTGGTCTACATAGGCAAAGTAAGGTTTTCCGTATTGTCCGTCTCCCCGTTTGCTGGCAAAGACAAACCAATGGCTGTTGGATGCCCAGCTGTGGTATGTATCCGAGCGATTGGAATTGACTTTCGCCAATGTATCTACCCTTCCTGTAGTTAAATGCAGCATATATAAATCCGTTTCTTGATGCCAGATAGGAAAAGTCCCATAATCCGCCCGGGTAAATAACAAATATTTGCCGTCGGGAGATGCTTTGGGAAAACAGGCCGAACCTTGTTCTTCGCGAGCATTCCAAAGTGTATCTACTTTCTCTCCCCATATCCCGCTTTCGGGATTAAAACCAATGCGGCACAAGGAGTAATGCAGTTGCTTGATGCTATCCGGCAATGCCACTTGGGGAGCCGAACAGAAATAAATCCATTTCCCGTCCGGAGAGAAAGTAGGGAATGTTTCCAATACTTTCGGATTGTTGGTTAATGGAGACAGGATCATACGGTTTTTATCGAAATCGGCAATAGCAAGATTGGATTGGGTATCATACACTTCCAGTCTTTTGTTTCCTTGTGCATGGAATGCCGGAATAATAATGTTGGAAGAAAACACGGCATAGCGTCCCGATGGGTGGAAATCCCCATAGACTGCTGCTGAAATCATAGAATCATTTTTCAGAACCAGTTTGCGTAGTTTGCCGTAGCGATTCAAGATAGTGCCGCCACCTTTGCCACGCAAATGAAACATGGAGAGGTTACCATTTTGTTTGCCGTAAGTGTGGCAGTTCATGCAGTTGCCTCCGGTTAGATTATTATCAGCTATCACTTTCTCGTCAAAGTTTTCCAGATTCCTTTCGCATATTTGTAGTTTGTTCCATACCTCATAACCCGGTTCTATCAAGCGATAACTCATATAGCTATCCAGCGGTTCGGGAACGACTTGCCATGTAAAAGTGGGATAGTCCAGCCATTTGCCATCCATTCTTGCTATCACTTTTACGCTTAATTTATTCCCTTTCTCTCTTTGTAGCAGCTTTTTCCATTGGGTTATGGGAAAACAAGCCTTGTTTGTGCCTGATACCACCAGGCTGTCCGTTTCTCCGCGTACAATAACCTGTAAACCGTCAGCTTCTTCTATCATAAAATTGAGAGGAGCTATATTATAAGGTATAGTTACATCCGTATAATCGGGATATATCGGGGCATTGCCCATGGTGGCTGTTACATGTTCAGGTCTTGGAGTACAAGCTGCCATTCCTGCAACAAAGAGGACAAAGAGAATATAAGGGTTAAGATATTTATTCATAGTTCTTTTTATTGAAATTGTGTATATTGATAATAGAACCAATAGGTATTTCTGAATTTGTTTTCCAATGCAGAAGGATTGCCTTCATACTGTTTATACAGATAATTGTATTCGTTAAATTCCTGTATGATGGCGGGATTCATCCCTGTTTCTTTGATTTCATTGCCTGTGGCGTGTTTTTGATAGAAGTTAATTAACAGTGCTTCGGCATAAAGACGATTAGGCGTTCCATGATAATATTGGTGATAATCCTTTATAAAAGACGGAAGATCCTTCATCAGCAAATGGAAACAGAGCAGATAGTCACGCGCCATCAGGTTGGCCGGATTTGTATCAAGCAACAGGTGGAGAGACTTTACTATATCGGTGGAGGACATACGCACAGTATCTTTCTGGGGCAGGAAAGAACGTTTTTGTTTCAGCCATTCTTTTATTTCGTTACTTTCATGTCCGGGTGTGCGTTCCTTTGCCCATTGCCTGTAGGCCAGTGTCTTTGAAAGAAGGTAGAGGTATTTTCGGGCGGCGGCCTCATCACCGTTTATCAGGTTGATTTCTGCCAGCCGTTGCACCATGCGTGCACTTTTATTCCGTGGGGAAAATATCATACTTAAAATGGCTGCATGTTCAGCCATGGTCATATCTCCTAATTGGAACCATACCTCAGCCGCCAGTTGTGTGGAGAGGTAGGTTGATTCTTCACTGATGGGCATAAACAATCCCAGTGCGGCGGGTTGATAATAATTCATCAGCCTTTCCGTCAGTTTGCCTTGCATGGCATTTGCCAGATTGTTGCACACGGATATGCTGCTGCCTTGTGCACCGTCGTGAGCCAGTTCGTTAACTTTCTCCCAGTTCCCAAAATAGTCTTCGGTGTTCAGTCCCAGTATTCGCTCGTTTTTAAAGTCGGGCATTCCCCACCAGTTAGTAGCCGGATAGGCATACGCCTGTGCAGGCATCATTAAGTAATGATTGGCTGCTATCGGTGGCAGTGATATTGCTGAAATTACAATCAGGCAAGCGTTTGCATAATTCCTTTTCCGAGTGAGGGCGGATAGCAGAGTGAGTAATGCAAACACCAGCATTCCGTACCCCAACAGCCAATAACTGAGTATAATGCCGCAAAGGCTTCCGATGGTAAAACTCCATTTCTCTTTTAGCTTGTCGGCCAGCAGAAACAGGGAGATTCCTCCAAGTAATGAAACTGTTCCGGAAAGCGGGTAGTTGATGTCGCAAAACCGAAGGCTTTCCCACACGAATACCAATGTGGCAATCGTTGCGGCTATCCAGCCACGTGTCCATTTGCGGCAAGTGATATAGGTGAGTATTCCCAATAATATCATCAGTATTGCCACGATAGCAGCTCCTATACCATTATAATGAAAGAACTGTGTCAGAAAATCACCACCCAGACATGATAATGCGGCGGGTTGTTTCAAGTAATCGGCAATTTGCTCCGCCGAATAGATGAACAGCAACATCTGCTCGCGGTGTAAAAGGTGGTATGGATAAAATCGGAAAAAGAATGCGAAACAGAGTATTCCTCCTGCCAGCATGATCCCTAAAGTATATCGGTTTGTGTTTTTCATTGCTTCTTTGTTTTATAAAAACAAAGGTAGGCAAAAGGGAAAAAGCAGGTTAATATTATATTATCAACTGCTAATACTTTCCTGTCAACTTCATCTTTCTCCCTTGTCCTTTTCAAACTAAATTACGTTATTTGCGGCATAACCATTAGAATCTGATCATATGAAAACCCGGAAATATGACTATCCACAGCATTATGTTTGTATAGAGGCTTCTTTCTTTTGTCAGGAAGACGGAGTGGAGGAGATACATGCTTGTGCTCATGTTACTGATACTTTCTTAATATATCCCCGTCAGTTGGAGGAATTGGCGGCGGCAGTCCATTTGTTCTTACAGGAAGAAAAGATAACCGGGAGCCGTGTGGTGCTGAAACGTTATTTCCTGAGTGATGCGGCAAATCAGTGCGAGGCCTTGCAGGCTATGGAAAGTAATGGGGAAGATGCTTTGTCCATTGTGCAACAACCACCATTGGATGGCAGTAAAGTGGCAGTATGGCTTTATCTGCAACGGGGTAAAGTGAATGATGCCTATGTTCATCATTGGTGGGCTAACCAATATACTCCCAAAGGGGACTCGGAGGAGCAAATGTCTCATTTGTTCGGGAACTATCAGCAAGAACTGGAAAGGCACTCTATGAATGTGGCGCAACATTGTTTGCGCACCTGGCTTTTTGTGCATGATATTGACACTAACTATGCCGGAGTAGTGAAGGCGCGCAATGATTGTTTCGATGGTTGGGGATTGACTCCGCAGACACATTATATTACCAGTACCGGCATTCAGGGGCGGCAATCATCTGCAGAGGTAAAGGTTTCGATGGATGCCTATGCTGTGCAAGGGTTGAGGAAGGAGCAGATAAAATACCTTTATGCTCCCACTCATTTAAGCCCCACTCATATTTACGGAGTCGCTTTTGAAAGAGGTGTTTGCGTGGAATATGGTGATCGCAAGCAGATTTATATTAGTGGAACAGCTAGTATTGATTGTAATGGCAAGGTGGTCCACGTGGGGAATGTGGCACGGCAGACCATGCGTATGTGGGAGAATGTAGAGAAATTGTTAGAGGAAGGCGGAGCCACTTCCGCCGATATGGCACAAGCGATAGTTTATTTGCGTGACTTCTCGGACTATCCGGTAGTGCGTTCTCTATTAGGAGGAAAGATGCCCGGCGTACCTGTGCATTATGTGCATGCGCATGTATGTCGTTCTGCTTGGTTGATAGAGATGGAGTGTATAGCGATTTTGCCAAATCATAATCTTAAGTATCTGAATTTCTAATTTAAATAAAACAGTTATGGAGAAGAGTTGGAAAAACCTTTGTTTTATTTCATTATTACTATTCTTTTGTACAGGGCTTGAGGCTCAGGTTCAGCTTGTCAAAGAAGGTAAGCCGGTAGCACGTATCTTGGCGGAAAATAATCCTATTGATCAACGTGCTGCCCAGTTGTTGCAAGATTTTGTACAACGTATTACTGATGCCCGTTTGCCTATAGTTATTGCCTCAAGTCCGCGCACCGGTGATATTGTGATAGGAAAAGGTAACACAGACGGACTTACAGAAGACGGTTTTCGTCTTGTTACGGATAAAGGAAAGTTGTTCATTAGCAGTGGAGGGGACAAAGGGAGTATCTATGGAGTGGTGACTTTGCTTGAAAAGTATTTTGGAGTATCCTATTATGCTGCTAATGCTTATACCTTATCAAAAACTTCTACGTTGACCGTTCCTCAATTAAATTGTGTCGAAAATCCGGCTTTCCGTTATAGGCAGAGCCAGAATTATGCGCTTCACAAAGATCCTGTTTATAAATTATGGTTCCGGTTGGAAGATCCCCAAGATGCTTTTGTTAGTGGCTATTGGGTACATACTTTTAGTAAATTATTACCGGTATCGGAGTATGGAAAATCCCATCCTGAATATTATTCATTAATAAACGGTGTTCGCCGTCCGGGGAGTGCCAGTCAGTTGTGCCTGACCAATCCCGATGTATTTGAGATTGTAATCCATCGGGTCGATTCTATTTTTAAAGCAAATCCTGGGGTAAAGATGATTTCTGTTAGTCAGAATGATGGGAATGATACTTATTGCACTTGTCCTTCCTGTCGTGCACTTGACGAGCAAGAAGGAGGGCCAACCGGTAGTCTGATACATTTTATCAATAAACTGGCAAAGCGTTTTCCTGATAAGGAGTTCTCCACCTTGGCTTATCAATATACCATGCAGCCTCCTAAACATATAAAGCCATTGCCTAATGTCAATATCATGTTATGCAATATTGATTGCCGTCGGGAAGTACCTTTAACGGATAATGTTTCCGGACGAAAATTTGTGGAGGCTTTAGAAGGCTGGGCACAAATAAGTGATAACCTTTTTGTTTGGGATTATGGAATCAACTTTGATAATTATTTAGTTCCTTTCCCTAATTTCCCTGTTCTTCAAAAGAATATTCAGTTGTTCAAGAAGAACCATGCCACTATGCATTTTTCTCAGGTTGCTGGTTCTTTAGGTGGTGACTTTTCTGAAATGCGTACTTATATGGTGAGCAAATTAATGTGGAATCCTGAGTTGAATGCAGACTCTTTGATGCGTAGTTTTATGGATGGTTATTATGGTGCTGCTTCTCCTTTTATTTATCAATATGAGAAACTGTTGGAAGGTGCGTTGTTAGGTAGTAAAGCTGACTTATGGATTTATGATACCCCGGTTTCTCATAAGGACGGAATGTTGAATGAGACTTGCCGTAAGCGTTATAATGAATTGTTTGATCAGGCTGAGGCTGCTGTTGCAGGTGATGAAGAATTAATAAATCGGGTGCATATGGCACGCCTTCCTTTGCAATATTCAGATTTGGAGATGGCACGTATCGAGAAAAAATATACGGTGGAAGAACTGAGGGCAAAATTGAATTTATTCGACAAACGTACTTCTTATTTTCATGTACCTGCGTTGAATGAACGTTATAATACCCCACAAGATTATTGTCGTCTGTATGCAGAACGTTATTTCCCCGGTCGTAATAAGAACTTGGCGAAAGGAGCCGATATAACTTGGATTAATCCTCCTGCCGAGCGTTTTCGTTCAACGGCCGAAAAAGCTTTGACTGATGAATATCTGGCAGGCGATTCATCGAAAGAACCTGGTTGGATAGGCTGGGAAGGAGATGATGGTATTTTTATTATGGACATGAAGGAGATAAAGAAAGTGAGCTCTATTAGTTGTGATTTTATTCATCAAGTAGGTCAATGGTCATTATTTCCTAAAAGGGTGACTTATTTCTATTCAGTAGATGACAATACATACTTTCCTTTTGGCGAACATTGTATAGCCGAAGAACGTAATCCGAGAACATTGTATCATAGTGCGAAATGTTCGGTTGATATGCCAGTGGAGGCGCGTTATATAAAGGTTGAGATTGAGAACCAGAAAGTGTGCCCCGGTTGGCATTTTGGTGCAGGTCATCCTTCCTGGTTCTTTTTAGATGAAGTTACTGTGGAAGGGCTTGATACTTGTTCGCGAGTGTCTGATGCCGTTTATCCGGTTTTGCCATGATTGATTGAAATTCATTGGTTTGTGATTAGATAGTATTTGTCCCATATTATTAAAATGACCTATCTTTATCGTGTAAAATAAACCTATTTCTAACTCTTAAAATCTGATTAAATGAAAAAGTTTGGTTTTTTATTTGCTGTTATGGCTTCCATGTCAAGCCTGTTGTCTTGTACGGATAGTAATGAAGTTATCCCAATGGGGCAAGGTACCGTACTTTCCAGGAGTGCATCCGGTGCAGATGTTGTCCTTCAATGGAATACTGAGGAACAAACTATTGATGGCTTTGGAGTAGCGCAAGCCGGGTGGTCGGATTATTTGTATGCTCACCGCAAACGCAATGAAGTGATGGATGTCTTATTCGGTCAAGATGGATTACGATTGAGTATCTTGCGAGGCGAGGTCTTTCCTCATTATGACGAATCAACTTTTAATATTGATGCTGATATAGACTTATCTCTTGATGATCCGTTTTTTGATACTGATTTTAGCGCCCAAGGTAATGAAGATGCTGAAGCTATTGCGCAGAGAAACGGTCAGTTGTGGATTGCCAAAAAAGCTAAGCAAGAGTATAATGTAGATAAGTTGATCTTTTCAACATGGTCGGCTCCTGCTCGTATGAAAAGTAATGGAAGCACTTCAAAAGGTTCATTAAAACGTAGCTCTTATCAAGAATTTGCTAATTATTTATCAGATTTTTGTGATGCTTATGAAAGCATTGGACTTCCTGTTTATGCTATTTCTCCAGCTAACGAACCTGAATATGCTGCTGATTGGAGTTCTTGTCTTTGGTTGCCTGGGACTACAACTCTTGGTCCGTTTATTGTGAATAATTTAGGTCCGAAGTTAAAGCAAACACATCCCGGTACAAAGATTATATTCGGAGAAAATGCTCAGTGGTCGGCAATTTTAGGGTTCGTAATGGGTAGTAAGAACTATGTGCGTGATATTCTGAACCTCAATTACCGTATAACAAATTTCCCAATTATTGCTGCCGGACATGGATATATAGACCCTGTAACAAAAAAAGACCCGAGTATCGAACCTTTTGATAAGGCTGAGTCGAAAGGCGTTCCTGTATGGTTGACTGAGATTAGTGATCCTGAAGAAAAATATGATGCAGGTATGACAAGTGGTTTAAAATGGGCAAAGAAATTCCATCGTTATTTGTGTGAAGCTAATGTTGGCGCTATCGTATGGTGGGCTGGTGCATTACCCGATGGTGGAACTACTGAAGGGTTGATTAATATTGAAAAGAACCGTGTAAATTATGAAGTGACTAAACGTTGTGAAGTGTTCGGTAATTTTTCTCGTTATATTCCTGTAGGTAGTAAACGTATTTCTGCACAATATAATTCGGAATTGGGTTATATGGTTTCAGGATATAAATATGATAAGTCATATACAGCCGTTGCTATAAACCCTTCCGATAATGAAGTTACTATTTTGTTGGCATTAGATGGTGCCCAAATCATTGGTAATTTGCAAGGTTACGTGACAGATGCTACTCGTAAATGGGAAGCTGTTGAGGCTGTTCAACCTACAGAAAACGGTTATTTGCTAACCTTGCCGGCTAGGAGTGTGGTTTCTTATACTGGTATTGTGCAATAATTAATTGTTTTTTCGAATGAGGTATTTATCCACATTGGGTTGACCGAGTTAAAATAGTGATATTAAAATATAAAGGGAGAGATTGCCGATAATAACTTCTTGGCGGTCTCTCCTTTGTTATATGGTTGATAAGGCTTTTTTTTGTGAAGCTAAGTTGATTTCATAAATAAGCTAATTTCATAGATCTGCGGAAATAATATCTGTAAGAATATACCTACCTAATGAGTGAAGGAGTAATTGGGGTAAAGATATACACTAATAATATATATAATAGCTCTTTAAACGTTCGATTTATATTCTTGTTGCAATGTTGTTTCATGAAGTCGGTTGCGATGGTCAACACAGTAGGCTGCGATGGGTGATGAAGGCTATTGCGTTTTTACACCAAGGTTCGGGCAATACACCCTCTTATTAGGCAATCGATGAATCACTACTAATCAGAATTAAATCTGCTTCCTTTGTTAAATAACACTTCTTCTCCATATTGATAAGATTTCATCACCTAATGCTTGGATTGTATTTGTTTATAGTTGAGGAAATCGTCACTTTTGCAACATAAAAGTTAACCTTAAAAATAAAAATATTATGAGAACAATGAGAACTTTATTTCTATTAATTATTTTTTCGTTAGCGTTTGTCGGTTGTACAAGTTATGATGATGAGTTGGTCAATATAAATGGGGCAACAGCTTGTTCTGTAACAGCTTCTACCTTGAGAGTCAATCCTAATTATGTTGCTACAGCTTTAGAAGGGCCTTATGAGAATGCAGACCGCTATTTAATGATGAGTACAGGGCATTATTTAGTAAGTGATCATTTTTATCTTCGATGTATAATTAAGAATAATGGTGAAAATAATATTGTTTTTCAACCAAGCCTTATGAGCATATCTTTAGGTAACTCTACTGTGAAAATTCCTATTACTTTAAAAGATTTGGATAAAGGAGCTCTTATATCTGTACCTATTCTTGCTAATGGAAGTATTACGGCATATTTTGAATTGCCTTCTTCATTTATGGATGAAAGAATCGATATAAATATACCGCAAATGAAGCCTTCATTATATCATGTAACTAATATCCATTTTTATTATAATGGATATGAACAGGAATGTTCTTTGTATAATTTCTTGTTCTCTACTCATGCGGAGCAAAATAGAAATTGATGTTATGTTTTAAAGCTACAAATAATTTATTTTTAATGGTTCCAATATTAAAAAAATGGAGAGTATTATTTAATTAAATTCTAATACATTTTATGAAACAAATTACATTAACTTTAATGCTGTGCATATTTGGTATATGCGCGTATGCGCAGCAAATGACCGTTACAGGTACAGTGACGGATGCCGATAACAATCCGTTGATTGGTGCGGCAGTGGTAGTGGTTGGGACTACGAATGGTGTAATTACCGATTTTGATGGTAAATACAGTATTCAGGCAAGTTCTGGCCAATCTCTAAAATTCTCTTATGTAGGTTATCAAGAACAGACAGTTAAGATTGATAGCCGTAGTGTTATTAATGTGAAACTGCAAGAAGGAGAATTGCTGGATGAAGTTGTAGTTATCGGTTACGGTACTGTAAAAAAGAGCCACTTGACCGGTGCAGTTGCTTCTGTGTCAGGAAAAGAATTGCAGGCTAGTGTGGCACGTAGTGCTTCGGCTGCTTTGCAGGGACGAATTGCCGGTGTTACAGTATCGGCAGCCAATGGTCAACCGGGTGAAGGCTTGAACATCAATGTCCGTGGTATCAGTTCGTTGAGTGCCACTAGTCCACTTTATGTGATTGATGGTGTGTATGGTGACATTAATATGGTAGATCCTGCCGACATCCAATCTATCGAAGTATTGAAGGATGCTTCTGCTGCTGCGATCTATGGTTCGCGTGCTGCTAATGGCGTGGTATTGGTTACTACCAAGGGCGGACGTATAGAAACTCCGACTCGTGTATCGGTTGATGCCTATACCGGTGTGCAGATGGTTGCCAAATATATTGATGTAATGGATGGTAACCAGCTTCGCGACTTGGCAAAAGCTACCGGTTTTAGTTCAGCTGAAGGACTGCTGAACTGGAACGGAGGAAGAGGCACGGACTGGCAGAAAGAACTTTATAAATCGGCTATGGTGAGTAAAGTTAGCTTGAATGTGTCTGGTGGTAACAAAACTTCTACTTACAATGTGTCGGGAAGTTATCTTAATCAGGATGGTATCGTGAATACTACCGGTTACGAAGCATGGAATATCCGTTCCAAAAACACATTCTCTTTCTTTAATAATCATCTGCGTATGGGGTCTACGGTCATGATGAAGTTCTACAAAAAGAAATACGAAGACGTGTCCTATACCGCTGCTTTGACTGCAGTGCCTATGTGGAATGCTTATGATGAGAATGGTGGATGGGGCGTTGCACCGGAATGGACTAGAGGTGACAATCCGGTAGGATGGACAGAAGCTAACGATTATCAGAAACACGGTATCGATATCCTGTTGAATGGTTATGCGGAAGTGGATTTAGGTTTGAAAGGATTGAAGTACAAATTTAATGTAGGTATTAATAAATATACAAGACGTAATTATTCATATTGTTCTCCTTACTATTTTAGTTCTACTTCGCAAAAGGATCAAGCCGACTTGTCCGAAAGTACAAATTGGGAAAATGACTGGTTGGTGGAAAATACCATTAATTATGATAATACGTTTGGAAAGCATACTGTATCGGCCTTGGTGGGCTATTCTGCACAGCGTAACAACGCCCGTGGTTTTGGTGCGGGACGTAAGGATTTTCCTGAAGGATTTTCAGTAATTGATGCCGGTTCGGTTTCTTCACAAAGTACATCGGGCAGTGCTTGGGCCAATACTATGATTTCTATGTTTGGCCGTGTGATGTATTCGTATGCTGATCGATATATGTTGTCAGCTTCTATTCGCCGGGACGGCTCTTCCAAATTTGCCGATGGTAACCGTTGGGGTACATTCCCTTCTGCATCTTTGGGTTGGAATGTGATGAATGAGGATTTCTTTGAAAATATCAAGCCGGTTATGAACGAATTGAAAGTGCGTGCCAGCTATGGTGTGTTGGGTAATTTAAGTGGCATTGGCAATTATGCTACCCAGTCTGTTGTTTATAAAGGGATGAACAACATAATGGGGACAGGACTGTGGGAAGGTGCTATTACCGGTAAGGAATGGACATCTCCGGTAAATGTTACTTGGGAAAAGACCAAGACATTGAACATCGGTTTGGATTTTGCTTTTCTGAATAATAAGTTCAGTGTCAGTGCCGATTATTTTGTTCAGAAGACAGAAGATATGCTGTTATCTATGCCACAGTCTTTAAGTTTTGGTTTGAGCGGTAATCCTACTGTCAATGCAGGTACAGTGGAAAACAAAGGATTTGAAATCTCGCTGAATCACCGTAATAATGTAGGCGATTTGTATTATCATGTAGGTGTCAATGCTACCTTTATTAAAAATGAGCTGACGAAAGTAAACGGAAGCCGTGATGAATGGCAGGGATTCAATCCTCATGCTAAAGGAACGATCACTTATGCCAAGACCGGTCATCCCATAGGTTATTTCAATTTGATAAAGACCGATGGAGTATTCCAAAGTCAGCAAGAAATTGATGCGTATGTAGATAAGGATGGTAACAAGATTCAGCCTAATGCACAACCGGGTGATTTGCGCTTCGTGGATTATAATAAAGATGGTAAGATTGATAATAATGACCGTCAGGATGTAGGTTCTGCTTTCCCGAAAGTAAACTTGGGTGTAAACTTGGGCGCTGAATGGAAAGGATTGGATTTGAATATGTTCTTTGATGGAAACTTTGGCAATAAAATATATAATGCTCAATATTACACCACGGTTTACAATGAGGGAACCGGAAACCAATATGCTGAGCGTATGAATAGTTGGACAGAAAACAATCATACTAACATCCCCCGTTGTCTATTTGGTACCAGTGATCCTAATGGCACTAACTGGGGTTATACTGACCGTTGGTTGGAAAATGGTTCATTCTTGCGCTTGAAAACTTTGGAATTAGGTTATACGCTTCCTAAAGTATGGGTATCTAAAGCTGGTTTGCAGAATGTACGCCTTTACACAGCTATGGAAAATCTCTTTACCATTACCGATTATAAAGGATATACTCCTGATTTGGGTATGGTGGATGCCGATGGCGCAGGCACATCAGGAGGTTCGGGTGTGATGACCCGTGGTTGTGACGACGGCCGTTATCCAATGGCACGTACCATTACATTTGGTTTACAAGTGAATTTCTAATCAGGAAAAACTAATATTACAGAAAATGAAAAAGAATTTTATAAAATATATAGCCGCATTGGCTTTGACCCCGATGTTGCTCTCATCTTGTAGTGATGATTTTCTGAATGAGATTGATCCTAATCATCAGACTCCTGCCACCTTTTGGACATCCGAGTCGAATGTTATGAAAGGACTGTCTGCAGTTTATAACCCTTTCCGCCGTATGACCAGTGGGTATTATGGTGGGCTGGAAGGTATCATGCACCTTCAGATGCGTGGTGATGATTTATATCCTACTCGTGGTGAAGAACCGTACATTTGGGAATATTTGTCGTTTGTCAATACAACAAATACTAAAGATTTGAGTTGGGGAAACATTTATGAAGGCATTCAGATGGCGAATGAATTCATATATCGTGCACCAAATGTTGAAATGGATCAGACAAAACGTGAACAGATGATAGGCGAGGCCTATTTCCTGCGTGGATTCTGGTATTTCCGTCTGCGTACCGATTATCGTGATGCGGTAATTCGTACACTTCCACAAGATGCCGATCCGGAAACTCATGGGTTGTCTAGTGGGGATGATGTACTTGAACAAGCTATTTCTGACTTTAAGGAGGCAAAACAGCGTTTGCCCAAACTTCGTCCGAGTGATGAAAATGGTCGGGTAACTCAAGGTGCGGCTATTGCCATGTTGGGTAAGGCTTATATTTGGAAAGGGGATTATCAGGCTGCTAAAACTGAACTTGAATCCATCATGACCGGTTATGGTTACGATTTGACTCAGAAGTACGAGGATAACTTCCGTGATGATACGGAATTCAATGCCGAATCTATTTGGGAAATCAATTACGATGCCAAAGGTAATCCGGGTGACTCTTGGGGAAATGGTACCAGCGATGATTCATTTATGGGGAATAACTTGGCTCATTATTTTGGTCCGACCTTGAAAGGGGAAAACATCGGTGGAGGATGGTATAAAATGCAGCCTTCTCCATATTTGATGAAAGAATTTGTGTCTGAACCGCGTCCGGCTGGCTCAGATTCCAAATGGGACAAGCGTATGTACACTACTTGTTTCTTCAAGTACTCTGATTTTGGTGATGTGAAGCCGGATGAAAAATTCTATGGTGATAAAGTAGAATTCGATGATATGTTTAGGTGGACTGCCCTTCCCGAAGGAGATGGTAAGTATGGTATTGCCAAGCAAGGATATGCACCTGCTTATCCAACTATTGATGGAGTTAAGGGACGTTTCTTGATGAAGAAGTTTGCGGTTTGGTGGTGTCCTACCGGATGTACGATGTATTCTAATAATCCAGGTCGTATTAATAACTTACGTATCATGCGTTTTGCGGAAGTGTTGTTGCTTCATGCGGAAGCCTGTTTGGAAACCAATGATGAAAGTGGAGCTATGAAGGATATTAATCGTATTCGTGTGCGTGCTGGTTTGCCCGAAAAGGCCTTGAGTGGAAAAGAAGCTATCATGGCAGAACTTCAGAAACAGAAATTGTTGGAATTTGCCGGAGAGAATATACGTTGGGATGATATGGTTCGTTGGTACGGAAATGATCCTGTTAAGTTGGGAGCTATTATGCATGAACGCAAAACCGATTCTGAACATTATAAATTGCTTTATGAAGAAGATGAAAATGGTGATAAGGTATTGGTGGGATATGAACTGACAGACCGCGTTTCGGATACACAAGGATTTGACCATTTTGAGGCTAAATTCTTGTATTTCCCGATACCTCAGTCAGAAGTGGATGCCAATTTGAATTTGGAGCAAAAGCCGGAATGGAGATAATAATGCCTTAAGGCAGCTGGAATGAATGGGGGAGAGACTATCTCATCAAGATGTCGGTTTCTCCCTCTCTTAAATAACAAAAACCGTATGGAAAAGATTGGACTTTACTTATGCTCTTTGCTAGTTATGACATGGATGCTTTTGTCATGTAGCGATGAAAATCAGGATTGTACCCAAGCGATGCAGGATATACAAAATCAAATGAAAGAAAATGATTTGTTGAAGTCTGTTTCCAAGGAGGACAATCAGTATGTTTTTATGTTTGAAACCAATAGAGTAACCCTTCCGGCGGAGCTGGTACAAAGTGTGGACATGGATATGGAAAACTGGAAATCAACTTTGACGTTTATCAATGGAAGCACTTATGTCATACCTGCCTTAGGTACTTCGATTGATAATTTGATATTGAGTTCTACAGTCAATCCTTCCGGTTGTAATCCATTGTCGGCTAATGTGGTGGTGAAATTGCCTGTGTTGGGACGTATCAAACTCATTGTACATAGTAAACCGGGAAAACATACGCCTGATATTGAATATACTTTTAAAGAGGTGGGGCTGAAACAAACTATTCCGGTCTTGGGACTTTATCCGAATTATGATAATCAAGTCACTTTGGTTTATACAGACCTGCAAGGAAATGAGCGTGCCCGTTCTAACTTGAACATTCATACAGAAGTGTTGAAAAACAGACGTTTGCCTAAAGATATCAGAGTGATGGTTGCCGATTATGAACGGATGGAACCTGGAATGAATTTGGTAAATTCTCCGGGACAGGACGAAACGGACACATCCATACCTTATATGATAGATGCCGATGGGGAGATTCGTTGGCTTATCGATTGGGAAAAGTCCGATGAACATCGCTACATTGGCATTGGATGCGGACTGATACGGATGCAAAATGGTCACTATATGACCGGTGACGGGAATCATCATCGAATGGTGGAGGTGGATATATTGGGAAATACTATTCATAATTGGGATATGTTGGAAAGGGGATATACTGTACATCATGCTATATCGCAAGATAAAAAAGGACATATATTGGCTACGGTTAGTAAGACTTCAGCTAAGATTGCAACTGGAGAAGATGTGAGGGTCAATGATTTTATAATTATGATGGATCCGGAAAAAGGGGAAGTGCTAAAAGAATGGGATTTAGTGAATATGTTGGATTCAGCTCGCTATGGCATGACCGATTACAGTGTAACATCAGATCCTTTCGGACAGAGTGCAACCAATTGGGCACATAATAATGGTGTTGTGGAGTGGGGCGATGACTATCTGGCTACAGCCCGTTATCAAGGCATATTCAAGTTTAATAAAGCCGGAGGTATTGAATGGATTATTTCAGCTCATGGGTATTGGCGGGACAGATACCTGAAGTTGCTGTTGAATCCTCTTCATGCTGACGGGACTCCTATTACTGACCCCGAAGTGATAGATGGAACAAAGAATTGTGATGATTTTGAATGGCCTTGGGGATGTCATTCAGCTGTCTCGTTGCCTAATGGACATATCTTCTATTTCAATAATGGATATGGACGGAACTTCAAACTTGACTTTACGGACAGAAATGCCATTTATACTTGTGGCGTGGAATACGAGGTGGACGAAGTAAACCGTACTGTGCGCCAAGTTTGGCAATACGGAAAGGAACGTGGTTCTGCATATTTCACTCCCGCTCGTTCCGGCGTGCAATACTTGGAACAAACAGGTAATCGGTTGGTTTGTCCGGGAATGATGAACATACTTAGTAATGGTAATTATGGTGCACGGGTAACAGAAGTAGACCCCAAAACGCAGAAAGTGATATTTGAATTAGAATTGGAAGATGTAATTTTCCAACGTGTCTATCGTATGTCGCTTTATCCGGATAATATGTAAATATATTTCTCCATAAGGAAACTAAATCATATAGAGTATGTCATATATGAAATACTATTGACTCAAGTCTGGAAATACTGCCGCTTTAGTTGTAAAAGATTAATTGATGATAACGATTTAAGGTAACAAAATATGAACGAATGCTTTGAAGAGCAATTAATAGCATTGCGTCAACAACATGAAGTGTTGTTGCAACATCCTAACGAAATGTTGGAAGAAACAAACGGCATCATCCGCCGCTACATCCATCCGGTACTTACCCGTAACCACATCCCTTTGGAATGGCGTTACGACTTCAACCCCGAAACCAATCCTTATTGCCTGGAGCGTATCGGCTTTAATGCAACCATGAATTCGGGAGCCATCAAATGGAACGGCAAATACCTGATGGTAGTCCGTGTAGAAGGCGTAGACCGCAAATCATTTTTTGCCATTGCCGAAAGTCCGAACGGAATAGACAACTTCCGCTTTTGGGAGCGTCCTGTGGCATTGCCCGATTTGAATCCGGCAGAAACCAATGTATATGATATGCGGCTTACCGCCCACCAAGACGGCTGGATATACGGCATATTCTGTAGCGAAAGACATGATGATGCGGCACCGGCAGGCGATCTGTCCTCTGCTGTGGCAAAGGCGGGCATTGTGCGAACCAAAGATTTGGTGAATTGGGAACGTCTGCCCGATTTAAAATCAGACCATCAGCAACGGAATGTGGTACTGCATCCGGAATTTGTCGATGGTAAATATGCCCTTTACACCCGTCCGCAAGATGATTTCATAAATGCGGGAAACGGAGGAGGAATAGGTTGGGCGCTGATAGAAGATATAACCCATGCGGAAGTAAAGGAAGAAATCATCATCAATCGCCGTTACTATCACACCATTAAAGAGGTGAAGAACGGGGAAGGACCTCATCCTATTAAAACGCCGAAGGGCTGGTTGCACTTGGCACATGGGGTGCGCGCCTGCGCTGCCGGATTGCGGTATGTGCTCTATCTGTATATGACGGCGCTGGACGAACCGTGCCGCCTGATAGCCGAACCGGGAGGTTACCTCCTTGCCCCTTTGGGAGAAGAAAGGATTGGGGACGTTTCAAACGTATTGTTTTCCAATGGATGGATTGCCGATGAAGACGGCACCGTGTATATTTACTATGCTTCCAGTGACACACGTATGCATGTAGCCACATCTACCATTGATATATTGACAGACTACTGCCTGCATACCCCTGCCGACGGGTTGCGCTCGGCTGCATCGGTAGCTGCGATTAATGAATTGATTGATAAGAACCTGGCCTTTTTGAAAAGATGAATAAAGTTTTAGGGTTAATTATAATGTTTCTGGTTTCGCTTTGTCCCTCCGCTTTGCAGGGACAGAATGCGAAACGGCTGAAAATCATTTCCTATAATATATGGAACGGATTTGAGAAAGACACAACACGACGTGCCCTTTTCGTTGATTGGACAAAAGGGCAGTCGGCCGATATAGTCGTTTTAACAGAGCTGGTTGATTTTAAGGAAAAGGATTTGGTAACGTTGGGGCAGGTATGTGGGTATCCACATACCGCCCTTCTTAAAGAAGAAGGTTATCCTGTAGGAGTATTTTCAAAACAACCGATAAGCATTATATCGAAACAACTGGAAGGATTTTGGCATGGTATGATGCATGTGCAGACACAGGGTATAGATGTGATCGCTACTCATCTGAGTCCTTTCGAATGGAAGTATCGCCTAAAAGAAGCAAACCGGATAGTAAGCTATATAAAAGAAAAAGGATTAAAGGATTATTTTGTGGCGGGAGATTTGAATGCGCACTCTCCACTGGATGCCGACGAGATAGCCGGGCATGATATGTTATTAAAGAATATGCAGGGCTGGGATGCTTCCCAACGTGAATATCGCAACTTGCGGAACGGACGTTTTGACTTCTCCGTAATCTCAACTTTTCTGGCTGCGGGCATGGAAGATGCTATCGGAAGGCTGGTGCATCCGGCAAGTGCACGTATGAGTTTTCCATCTGCTTACCTTTATAATTGGAAAATAGAAGATAAACGCTTACCTTTATTGCGTGAAAGATTGGATTATATTTTGCTGTCGCCTTCGTTGATGGAACGTTGCATTCTTGCCGAGGTGTCTCCGGTGGAAGGAGTATCCGATCATTACCCGGTAAGTGTAACATTAAAATAACATATAACTAAAGACATAATATTATGAAAAAACATCGTATTCTCGCTATTCTGATAGCTTTCTTTACAGTGACTAATTTTTGCTTTGCCGGAAAATGGAAAGCCGAACATGTATTCCTGATCGGTCTTGACGGCTGGGGTGCATACAGCGTGGAAAAGGCGGACATGCCGAATGTAAAGGCATTGATGGATGCCGGATGCTATACATTGAAAAAACGGAGTGTATTGCCTTCATCAAGTGCCGTGAACTGGGCATCTATGTTTATGGGTGCCGGTCCCGAACTGCACGGATATACCGAGTGGGGATCAAAGACTCCCGAACTTCCTTCGCGCGTGCTGAATGAACATGGCATTTTCCCAACCGTATTCAATGAACTGCGCAAAGCCGACCCCAAAGCCGAAATAGGTGCGTTGTATGAATGGGACGGCATTAAATACCTGGTAGATACTTTGGCATTGAATTATCATGCCCAAGCTCCTGATTATAACAAGTACCCCACCGGACTTTGCGAAATGTCATGCAAATACATCACAGAAAAGAAGCCGAACCTGGTAACCATCTGTTTTGACAATCCCGACCACGTGGGCCATGCCGACGGACACGATACTCCCGCCTATTATGCAAAACTGAAAGAACTGGATGGATACATCGGACAAATAGTGGATGCCATAAAAGCCGCCGGCATCTATGACAAAAGTATTATTATCATTACAGCCGACCACGGTGGCATCAACAAGGGACACGGTGGAAAGACCATGCAGGAAATGGAAACTCCATTCATCATTGCCGGAAAGAATATAAAGAAAGGCGGAGCTTTTGAAGAAAGCATGATGCAGTTTGACTGTGCTTCCACCATCGCTTATATCTTTGGCTTGAAGCAGCCTCAGGTATGGATAGGCCGTCCCATGATGCAGGTCTTTAAATAAATACCCAAACGATAAACTATGAAATTACATAGCATAGATATTCTTATTATTTGCGCTTACCTGATGATCATTGTGGCTATCGGGCTTTTCTTGAAGAAAAGAGCTGCAAAGAATATGGATTCTTATTTCTTAGGGGGCAAATCGCTCCCTTTCTATATGCTGGGGCTGTCCAATGCTTCGGGCATGTTTGATATAACCGGAACCATGCTGATGGTCTATTGGGCTTTTGCCTATGGCTTCAAGAGTCTGTGGATTCCCTGGCTGTGGCCCGTATTCAACCAGATTTTCCTGATGGTTTATCTATCCATATGGCTTCGCCGGAGCAATGTGCTTACGGGGGCCGAATGGATAAAGACCCGCTTCGGAAAAGGAAAGGGAGCTACACTGTCGCACACCATCGTTATCATATTTGCCTTGTTGAGCGTACTCGGTTTCCTGAGTTACGGCTTTATCGGCATCGGCAAATTCATGGAGATTTTCTTTCCGTGGAGTGCGGTGTCTCCTTATGTGCCGTTTGATATTCCTTTGCAGTATGTACCCCATTTCTATGGCATCTTCTTTACTGCCATTGCTACGTTTTATGTCATGCTGGGCGGTATGCTCAGTATCGTGTGGACGGATGTGGTGCAATTCCTTATCATGACCATAGCGGGTGTCGTTATAGCAGTGATCGGTATGAACATGGTGACTCCCGAAATGATTCAGTCATTTGTTCCGCAGGGCTGGGATTCCCCTTTCTTTGGCTGGACGCTGGATATTGATTGGAGCGAGAAAATGACTTTGCTCACCGAGCGTATGGCGAATGAACCTTACAGCCTGATTGGTATCTTTGTGATGATGGCCTTGCTGAAAGGAATCTTTATGAGCATGGCAGGGCCTGCTCCCAACTATGACATGCAGAAAATCCTTTCGTGCAAATCTCCCAAGGAAGCGGCTTTGATGAGTGGTTCCGTGCCGGTTATCCTGCTGATTCCCCGTTACCTGATGATTATGGGGTTTGCTTTGCTGGCTATTTATTTCTTTAAAGTAGATGGCGGATTGACTCAGCTCACGGCTACGAATACGGATTTTGAAACGATTCTCCCTCATCTTATTACGAAGTATGTGCCTGTGGGTTTGGCAGGATTGCTGCTGGCCGGTTTGCTGTCGGCATTCATGTCTACTTTTGCATCTACGGTCAATGCGGCCCCGGCGTATGTGGTGAATGATATTTATCTGAAATATATCAATCCGAAAGCTTCTGTCAAGACACAGATCCGTGCCAGTTATTTGATTTCTGTGCTGGTAGTGATTATCAGTACGGTGATGGGATTCTTCCTGAAAGACATCAATGAGATATTCCAATGGATCGTAGGAGCTTTGTTCGGCGGATATATTGCTGCCAATGTATTGAAATGGCACTGGTGGAGATTCAATGGCGAAGGCTATTTCTGGGGAATGACCGCCGGAGTGGTGGCCGCTATTGTGATGAAGTTCACGGTTCCCGATGCGTGGATGCTTTATTTCTTCCCGGTATTGTTTGGCATTTCCCTGATAGGATGTATTGCCGGAACGTATTCGGCTCCTCCCACGGATGATGAAACATTGATTCGTTTCTATATCCGTGTGCGTCCGTGGGGCTGGTGGAAACCGGTGGCCGGGAAGGCGATAGCGCGTTATCCGCAGGTGACGCGGAACAAGAATTTCAAGCGGGATGCGTTCAATGTAGCCATCGGTATTGTGTGGCAATGCTGCCTGACTATTGTTCCTATGTACCTGGTGGTGCGTGGCAACTTCGGGCTGGTGATTTCCGTGGCTATACTCATTGCAACTACGATTATCCTGAGATATACATGGTATAAACCTTTGTGCCGGGAGGAGAAAGAGTATAATGAGTTAATGAAAACAATAGGATTTGATAAAGAATAAGGCAGTGTGTTAATGCCTTTTTGACACCGCGAAAAAACAATATGACACCGTGAAAAAAGATTTTCGCGGTGTCATATTATCTATTAGACCCTTTGATATCCTGATAAGGATATTACTTACTTCAATCCTCTGTTTTCCAACAACGGATCAATGCCGGGCTCTTTGCCACGGAAGTTAACATACATATCCATTGCATCATCAATGCTGCCGGGAGTGAGGATATATTTGCGGAACTTACCTGCTACTTCCTGGTTGAATATATCACCGGTTTCCTTGTATGCCTCGTAGGCATCACAATCCAGCACCTCTGCCCAGATGTAGCTGTAATAACCGGCTGTGTAACCTCCACCCATGGTGTGGTTGAAATAGGTAGTGCGGTAACGCGAAGGAATCTGTTTCAGCAATCCGCGTTTTCCCAATGTTTCTGCCTCAAACTGCATAACATTCATATCATCGGGAACTTCTTTCAATACATGATAGTCCATATCCAGCAGGGAAGCGGCCAGATATTCGGTAGTGACGAAACCTTGTCCGTATTTGCCGCTCTTATCCATTCTCTCAACCAATTCGGTGGGGATCACTTCACCGGTCTGGTAATGTTTGGCATATACATTCAATACTTCCGGTTCAAATGCCCAGTGTTCATCTATCTGTGACGGCAGTTCCACAAAGTCGCGAGGAACACTTGCCACGCCATAATAATGTACGTCCTTAAACAGATTGTGCAATGCGTGTCCAAATTCGTGGAACAACGTATTGGCTTCATCTGCACTGAGCAAAGCGGGTTGTCCGGCTGCCGGTTTGGTGAAGTTGCACACGATGGTAACTACGGGAGCCACCTTCTTGCCGTCCTTGTAAGTCTGTGAACGGTAAGTGCCGCACCATGCGCCGCCTTTCTTGCTGGCGCGCGGGAAGAAGTCCATGTAGAGCACGCCCAGGTGTGAGCCGTCTTTGTCCTTGCACTCAAATGCCTGTGCATCGGGGTGAGGGAGGGGAAGATTATCTAACTGGGTGAAGGTGATGCCATAGAGTCTGTTGGCAACATAGAATACGCCGTCGCGCACATTTTCCAGTTTCAGGTAAGGACGTACCTGGTTTTCATCCAAATCGAATTTTGCTTTCTTGGCACGGTCTGCGTAATAGCGCCAGTCCCAACCTTCGGCAGTGAATGTTTTTCCGTCTTTCTTTATTTCGGCGTTGATGTCTGCCAGTTCTTCTTTGGCTTTTGCCAGGGCGGGAGTCCATATCTGGTTCAACAATTTATATACGGCATCGGGCGTTTTTGCCATACGTTCTTCCAGGGTAAAGGAAGCGTAGTTTTCGTAACCCATCAGTCGGGCTTTTTCCAGACGCGCCTTGATTAGTTTGCGCACCACTTCGTTGTTGTCATGGGCATTGCCGTTATTTCCCCTGTTTATGTATCCTTTGAATATCTTTTCGCGCAGGTCGCGGTTGTCGGCATATTGCAGGAAAGGCATTACGCTGGGGTTATGCAGGGTGAAGATCCATTTGCCTTCCATGCCTGCCTCTTTGGCTGTTTCGGCAGCACCGGCAATCAGGTTTTCGGGCAGTCCTGCCAAGTCTTCTTCTTTCTCCACAATCAGTTGGAAGGCATTGGTTTCCTTTTGCATATTCTGCCCGAAGGTAAGTTGGAGCATGGAGATTTCACTATTCAGTTCACGCAGCTTCTTTTGGCTTTCGGCATCCAGGTTGGCGCCTCCGCGCACAAAGTCTTTATAGGTTTCTTCCAGCAACTTCTTTTGCTCTTTGTCCAGCTCGCCGGGATTTTCATACACGGCTTTGATGCGGGCGAAAAGTTTCTCGTTCAACTTGATGTCATCGCTATGCTTGGATTGCAACGGAGAGAGTTCGCGGCTCAGTGCATCCATCTCGTCGTTGGTGTTGGCGCTCTTTAGTCCGGAGAATACGGTGCGCACTTTGCGGAGTAATGCCCCACTTTGATCCAGTGCGGCAATGGTGTTTTGGAAAGTGGCGGGTTCGGGATTGTTTACTATAGCATCAATCTCTTTCTGCTGTTCTTCCATGCCTTGCAGAAAGGCGGGTTTGTAGTGTTCCATCTTGATCTTGTCAAAAGGAGGAACCTGGAAGGGGGTGGTGTATTCCGTAAGGAATGGATTTCCGGTAGCGTCCGCCTGCTTTCCCTGCGAACCGCAACCGCTTAGTATGGCAACTGCACAAGCTGCCAGAAGAATGTGTTTCATAATAAATAGTTTTATATGGGTGATGTTGCAAAGATAGTAAAATAAGGCGGATTCCAAGGGAATTGAATAGTAGAACTATCATTTTGTTTTTCCAGTCTGTCTAATTATTAGACAATGATGTATGATTATTAGACAGAAGGTAAATAATAAGTTGTTATAAGTTTGCTGTAAATCAGTATGTTACGCGTTTGGCATGGTTTTAGTATCTTTGTAGCTTGAGATAGAATAATTAAGAAAAACGAAATATGAAACAACTTTATTACGTCATTCAAACACTGATACACGGACGCGGCTCCAATGTTATTAAAATCATTTCGCTGGGCTTGGGGCTGACCATGAGCATCCTGCTTTTTTCTCGTGTGGTTTATGAGCAGAGTTTTGATACTTGCTTTCAGGAAAATGAACATCTTTACCAGCTTTGGAATGTATGGACGGTGAACGGTGAAGACATGCCGCCGGCTGAACGGATTGTCGGTAAAGTGGCAGGCGGAGTGTTGGAGGCGATGCCGGATGTTATAGAATCTGCTGCCAGTACCGGACAATGGATGGTATCAGCTCCCCTCTATAATGGCAATGCCCGTTTTAATGAACCCAAAGTTGTGGCAGATTCCCTCTTTTTCCAAACGATGGGTATTGAAGTGTTGAAGGGCAATCCGCTGAGCGATTTGGTGCAGAAAGATGTTGTCTTCCTGAGCAAACGTCTGGCTGACAAGATGTTTGGTGGTGAAAATCCTGTAGGGAAAGTTATCAGTTATAATAAAGAAATAGATCTGACGGTAAAAGGGGTATATACCACTTTGCCCGACAATTGCACCATGCGTCCGGAAGCTGTCATTTCACTGCCTACCGTATGGAGCCGCGGTTGGGGAAATTATTCGTGGAACGGTGGTGACAGTTGGAAAGAATACATCCGTCTGAAACGCGATATTGATTTGGATGAACTAAACAAACGCATTGATGTGGTGGTGCAGCAACATGCTCCCAGGGATGCAAAGTTTGGGATAACCGTAATTGCAAAGCCCATTCGTGATACTTACCGTGGTTATGACGCGGTGAAACGGATGCGCAATATCATGCTTATTCTAGGTATAGCCATCCTGTTTATCACGGCACTAAACTATGTACTGATCTCCATTTCTTCACTGAGCCGCCGTGCCAAATCCATTGGAGTGCACAAATGTAGCGGAGCGGGGTCAGGTACAGTGTTTGGCATGTTTATGTGGGAAACCGCTATTGTCATTCTGATAGCTTTGTTGCTGATGGGTTTCTTGATGCTTAATTTCAGTGAGTTTGTAGAAGATACGGCATCTGCCAAACTGGAAGTGTTGTTTGCGGCGGAACGCATCTGGGTACCGTTGGGTGTGACGCTGGTGCTGTTCCTTATCGGAGGCGTATTGCCGGGACACATCTTCTCGCGGATACCTGTCACTCAAGTATTCCGCCGTTATACCGAAGGGAAAAAAGGTTGGAAGCGTCCGTTGCTGTTTATCCAGTTTGCAGGAGTCGCCTTTATAGGTGGATTGATGTGTGTGGTGATGCTGCAATATCACTATGTCATCAATAAAGACTCCGGATACAATCCCCAGCGAGTAGCCATCGGTGTCAATAACGCTAGGGGACCCGAAGCAAGCCTTGCCGCCCGCCATTTCTATGAAGGGCTTCCTTATGTGGAAGCATTGACCTCGGCAGAGAGTTATCCTTCCAACGGTTATAGTGGGGAAATGATACCGGATGAGGCGGGTGTCGATCTCTTTTCCAGCCGTTACGACTATGCCATAGAAAACTACGTTGTCTTTATGGGAATGTCCGTCTTGCAAGGGCGTGTGCCGCGTGAATCCGGCGAAGTGGCTGTCAATGAGGAATTTGTACGCCGTATGCGCTGGGGAAAGGATGTGCTGGGCCGGAATGTAAGGACGGAAGAAGGAACCGTCAAAGTAGTGGGTGTGCTGAAAGATTTCAATATTGAGGGGTTCTATGAGGAACAGAAACCTTTTATTCTGCACCATCATCCACACGATTTGGGTAATCTTATTTATATCCGTCTGAAAGAGCCTTTTGGCGAGAATCTTCAGAAACTGAACCGTGAGGCTGCCGAAGCCTTCCCCGACCAGACCGTCGAATTCTTCGGATTGGAGCAAAGCATGAAAAACGATTATAATGCAGTCCGTGTGTTTCGTAATGCCACGCTGCTGGCTGCCCTCACTATCCTCTTTATTACGCTGATGGGTCTGATAGGATATGTCAATGATGAACTTCAACGCCGCAGCAAAGAGATAGCCATTCGCAAGGTGAACGGCGCCGAGGCTTCTACCATATTGGAGATGATGACCGGAAATATTTTGTGGATTTCCCTGCCTGCCGTGGTGATAGGCACATGGGGTGCCTGGTATGTGGGCGGCCTGTGGATGGAACAGTTTGCCACAACGATAGATTCCGTCATACCTTATTACATATTGGTAGCCATCTTGGTGCTGGGCATCATCATCGGTTGTGTCCTTAGCAGGACTTGGAAGATTGCCAATGAGAATCCTGTGAAGAGTATCAAATCAGAATAGATTAAAATTGTGAGTTGCAAAAGTCTTTAAAAACAGTAATCAGGGTAACAAGAACCGTAATTTGTGTAATTGAAAGTCAGGTCAAATAAGTTAACTTTGTATCGTCAGTGAAACAAAGAGAGAGAGGAAAGCATTGGCTGTGAGGAACAAGACTACAAAATAGGTTAAATTCTTTATAGTCTGTGACAAAAAATAGCGAGATTCTAATAACTTTGTATCAACTGATAATCAAGCCATAGCGATGGCTGGAAAATGAAAAACAATAAATACAAGGTTAAGTATAATAAGGTTATGGATGAGAACAAAAACAGGGAAATGAATCGGAGGGATTTCCTGAAAATTGTAGGCGTAAGTGCTGCTGCATCTACGGCGGCATTGTATGGATGTTCTTCGGATGGCAAGCCTGCTTCTTCGGAAGCGGCGGCATTGGGGGAAGTTCCTACGGACAAAATGACTTATCGCACATCGCCCACAGGAGACAAAGTCTCTTTGTTGGGATATGGTTGTATGCGCTGGCCGCTGAAACCGGCTCCCGATGCCGACGGGAATGTGATAGACCAGGATGCGGTCAATGAATTGGTAGATTATGCCATTGCCCATGGGGTGAACTATTTCGACACATCTCCGGTGTATTGCCAGGGCTTTTCGGAAAGGGCTACCGGCGTGGCTTTGAAACGCCATCCCCGTGAGAAACTGTTGATCGCGACTAAGATGTCGAACTTCCAGAATTATACCCGCGAAAATTCCATCAAGATGTACCATCAGTCGCTGAAAGAATTGCAGACCGATTATCTGGATTATTATCTGCTTCACTCCATCGGTGGGGGAGAGGGAATAAAGACTTTCAACGACCGCTATATTGATAACGGCGTCCTGGACTTTTTGCTGAAAGAACGGGAAGCGGGACGTATCCGTAACCTGGGGTGGTCGTTCCATGGATATACAGACGTGTTTGATTATCTGTTGTCGCTGGATGTGAAATGGGATTTTGTGCAGATACAGATGAACTATGCCGATTGGCGTCACGCATCGGGCAGGAATGTGAATGCGGAGTATTTGTATGCAGAGCTGGAGAAACGCAATATTCCTGTTGTCATTATGGAACCTTTGCTGGGTGGTCGCTTGTCCAAGCTGAATGACCACTTGGTGGCACGCCTGAAACAGCGCCGCCCTGAAAACAGTGTGGCTTCCTGGGCATTCCGATTTGCAGGCTCTTATCCCGATGTGCTGTGTGTGCTGAGTGGCATGACCTATATGGAGCATCTGCAAGATAATCTCCGTACTTACTCCCCGCTGGAACCGCTGACCGATGAAGAAAAAGATTTCCTGGAAGAAACGGCGCAGTTGATGCTGAAGTTCCCTACCATACCGTGCAATGACTGCAAGTATTGTATGCCTTGCCCTTACGGATTGGATATTCCGGCTATATTGGTACATTATAATAAATGTGTGAATGAGGGAAATGTTCCCAAAAGCAGTCAGGACAAGAATTACAGTGAGGCGCGGCGCGCTTTCCTTGTCGGGTATGACCGCAGCGTGCCCAAACTTCGTCAGGCAAGCCATTGCACCGGATGCGGGCAATGTAATCCTCACTGTCCCCAGAGCATTGACATTCCGAAACAGTTGGTTCGCATAGATGAGTATGTGGAACAATTAAAGCAAGGGACTTTATAATAGAAATTCATTGAGTACGATAATAACTAATGCTTTATGTTACGTAAAATAAGAATAATTGCTGCTATTCTGTTCTTTACTATGATCACTCTGCTGTTTCTCGACTTTACGGGGACATTGCACAGTTGGTTCGGATGGATGGCAAAAATACAATTCCTGCCCGCATTGCTGGCTTTGAATGTGGGTGTGGTGATAGCTCTCGTCTTGTTGACTTTGGTTTTCGGACGTATTTATTGTTCGGTTATTTGCCCGTTGGGGGTGTTTCAAGATATTATTTCCAAGATTTCGGGAAAGGTAAAGAAGAACCGTTTCCGTTACTCACCGGCGCTTTCGTGGCTCAGATATGGGATGCTGGCTGTTTTTGTGGTTGCTCTTGTTGCAGGACTGACGCCGTTGGCAAATTTGCTGGCTCCTTATAGTTCCTATGGGCGTATTGCTTCCACTTTGTTTGCTCCTGTTTATCAGTGGGGGAATAATCTGTTTGCCCATTATGCCGAGCAAGCTGACAGTTATGCGTTTTATTCGGTGGATGTTTGGATGAAAGGTGTTTCTACTCTTGCTATTGCTGTGGGAACTGTTGTGATATTGTTTGTATTGGCATGGCGTAGCGGAAGAACATATTGCAATACCGTTTGTCCGGTGGGCACGGTGCTGGGATTCTTGTCCCGGTATTCTTATTTCAAGCCTGTCATTGATACTTCCAAATGCAATGGTTGCGGACTTTGTGCCCGTAACTGCAAGTCTTCCTGCATTAATGCAAAGGCACATGAAATAGATTATTCCCGTTGTGTGACTTGCATGGATTGTATTGGTAAATGCCGTCAGGGGGCTATCAGGTATGTGCCCGGACAGATGCTTTTGAAAAAACAAGATACTACTGTAAAGGCGGCTTCTTCCCAACCCCGGCAGGCTGCGGGCGCTTCCGGAAATGTGGATAATACACGCCGTAGTTTCCTTACTGTTTCAGCCTTGTTTGCTGCCGGTACTTTATTGAAAGCGCAAGAGAAGAAAGTAGATGGTGGTTTGGCTACCATTGTTGATAAGAAGATTCCCAATCGCGCTGTTCCTATTCTTCCTGCCGGAGCTTTAAGCAGGCGGCACTTTGCACAGCATTGCACGGCGTGCCAGTTATGTGTGTCGGCATGTCCCAATCAGGTACTTCGTCCCTCTAATGAACTGAAAACTTTGATGCAACCGGAGATGTCTTATGAGCGTGGATACTGCCGTCCCGAATGTGCGAAATGTGCCGAGGTATGTCCTACGGATGCTATCCATCTGACTGATCTTGCGGAGAAATTGGCAACTCAGATCGGTCATGCAGTATGGATTGCCCAGAATTGCATTGTGAATGCGGATAATGTAAGTTGCGGAAACTGTGCCCGTCACTGTCCTACGGGAGCCATTCAGATGGTGCCTAAAGATGCCAATGATGAGGCATCCTTGAAAATACCGGTAGTGAATACGGAACGTTGCATAGGTTGTGGAGCATGCGAGAATCTATGCCCGTCGCGTCCGTTTAGTGCTATCTATGTGGAAGGGCATGAGATGCATCGTGTGGTGTAATTAAATATAGAAAGAATAGAAAATGGAAGAAATAATCAAACTATTGCATGAAGGCGGATATTCCTGTGTGATTCGGAACGAGGAGATCCGCACCTTCACCCAGCGTGGAGTGGCGGATTTATATGATTTGCTGAATCAAGACCCGGCTTTCTTGAAAGGGGCGCAAATAGCAGATAAAGTAATTGGAAAAGCTGCCGCCGCTTTAATGGTATTGGGCGGTGTGCAGCAGATTTATACGGATCTTATTAGTGAACCTGCCTTGACGGTATTGCGTCGGGCAGGCATCCCGGTAGACTGCGTGCAGGTAGTACCTCGTATTCAGAACCGTACAAAGACAGGTTGGTGCCCCATGGAAACCATTTGCTATGAGGTAGATACTGCGGAAGATATGTTTCCTCTTATTCGGGACTTTGTAGAAACAATGAGAGCTAAAAAGCAATAGTAACTTCATCCCCTCTTGAGAGCTACTCTTTCTACACATCTGTTAACATATCCCGTAGGGGCGGATTGAATCCGCCCGAACCAGCGGTCACGACCTTGGGAGTAATGCATAAAGTAAATCGTTTTCGGGCAGATTCAATCTGCCCCTACGGTGGATGAAAGCATTTATAACGGGAACTCCACAACAAACCTTGCCCCTCCGGCATACTTTGTATCCAGATAAATCTTACCTCCCAATAATTGGGTCAGGCTGCGACAAATGCTCAGTCCCAGTCCGAAACCCGGTTTGAAACTATCCAGTTTCTCAAAGCGTTGGAAGATCTGTTCCGCTTTCTCTTCGTTAATACCGCACCCGGTATCTGTAACGGAGAAGATGATTTTATCATTTTCTATCTCGTATGCCAAGGTGATACTGCCTTCCGGAGTATATTTGCAGGCATTCACCAAAAGATTGGTCAGTATCTGTTGCAAGCGTTGGGCATCGGTAGTAATTATAGTTGCCGTCTCCGGTTGCTTTAATTCCAGTTTTACTCCTTCTGCAACGCGATGGGCAATTCCTGCTAAGGTAGATTGGCAAAGTTCCGGCAGAGAAACATTTGTCAGGGAAATGTTATAATTGCCACTTTCCAACTTGCTAAGGTCTAAAACATCATTGACCAAAGTGAGCAATAGATCGGTATTCGTATGTAAGTGGTTCAGAAACTCTTGCCGTTCCTCCGGGCTAAACTCCACTGCACCGCCATTCAGTAAATCATTGAATCCTACGATTGCATTCAGCGGAGTACGAATCTCATGGCTCAGGTTTTGCAGGAAAGCGGACTTTAACCTATCTGCTTTTTCTGCTTGGCGGCGCGCTTCTTCGGCTGCATCTTTCTCTACTTGTAATCGTATGGCATTTTGTCTGCGGGTAAAGGCATAGAAGATGGAGAATCCGGTTATTAATGCCAATATGCAGATTGTACCTATGGTTTTGCGCTCGTTTGCTTCTGCTTCTATTTCTACTCGTTCCAGTTCTTCCTGTTTGTGCATTAGCTCCAAGCGTTGTTTCTGGCTTTCGGTCTTTTCCAGTTGGTTGGCGGTGCGTTGCTGTTCCAGTTGCAGGTCACGGTTCTTTAGCTCGATATCCGTTCTTTCCTTTTCTATCAGGATCATTCGTTCCCGGTCTTGCAACTGTTTCAGGCGCATTTCTGTATTTAGCAGGGAGAGGCGGTTTTTTTCCAGTTCCAGTTTCTGATTATTGAAACGGGCGTTGTAGGAAGCCAGTATTTCTGCATTGTTTGCTTCGGTTAAAGAGTCATACAAGATGCTATTTTCCAGTCGAAAAGTATATGCTTTCTCAAAATCTCCGCACTTGGCATAAATTGCACTTTTCAGGTCTGTCCTTGATTGCCTGTCAATGATAGAATCACTGTATAGTATGGCTTGGGGGAAATTTTGGGTTTCACAGTAATAAGTGCCTAGGACGATATAATAATTTTGCTTACTTCCTCCTTTTATCATATCTCTGGAATTGTATTCCACTAAGATATTCTTTACTTCTTCCGCTTTCTTGAGATTATTTGTTTTGATATAAATGCGTAGCAATCCCAGGTAAGAACTTACTTTAGCCTGCTCATTAGGAGCCAGTGTTAAGGATTTCAAGGCATATTCTTCGGCTTCCTCATACTGTCTTATATTCGTATAGCAAGCACTGATGGTATAATATGGATAATAAAGTTCATTTTCCTTTCCGTTTGATTGATAGAAATCGGCAGCCTGCCTATATTGCTTGATGGCTATATTGTTCATCTTTTGCTGGAAATAAACATCACCCATCAGGATATAACTTTGTCCGATACCATAAGAATTATTCAATCGGATAGCTTCATCCTGATATTTCTTTAGTTCCTGTATGGCACTATCATATTCTCTATGGCGCAGATAGTAGATTATGATGCGGTTCCATGCCCCGAATACATATTGTTTATAGGGAGTTTTACGTGCAAAGTTGGCTACCTTTTCTTTTTCGGTCAGCAGTGAGTCTATATTATTGGTGTAGTAATAATAGTCGGCTTTCAGGTTTTTGGCGAGGCATTGTGCTTTGACGTCTCCTTTCCCGGTTGCCATCTGAAAGAGCGTATCAGCCATCAACATTACTTTCGGGGCTTTGATTACTTGATTGCAACGCTGGTAGTAAGCATACAGTTGATCGTCTATCTTATAAGGATTAGTCTGTCCCGCTATTGTTTGGCAGAAAAAGAGCATTCCTGCCAAAGCTATTTTCATAGATAGATTCATAACATTCCCCATATCGTATTTTATCTCTTGTGGCAAAAATACTATTTATTTTTAAAATCAAGCAAGTAAGCGCCTGTTTTCTTTTTACAATCTTTATGTTATAAAAGCAAAACGACAGAAACAACTTCCATTGCAAAAGACTTTCTTTGCCACTGTAAAGATTACAAAGTAGTATTAACCTAAAAACAAATTGGAATGAAAAAACTTATGATGTGTGCAGCTTTCATTGCTGCAATGGCAACTTTCTCGACTGCTAACGCGCAAGATACGAAGACAAAGAAATGCACAAAGACAGAGCAGTGCCAGAAGAAGTGTGACAAAGCAACTTGCAAGAATGCAGAGTGCAAGAAAGCTGAATGCAAGGATTGCAAGTGTGCTAAGAAAGAATGCAAGAAGGCAGATGCCAAGAAATGCTGCTCTAAAGCTGAAAAGAAAAACAAATAACAATGAAAACGTATTCCGGCAAACAAACTTTGCCGGATTTGTTTTTTTATAATAGATAAGTTTCCGGGTAATTCCCTCTCAGTAGTTCCACGGTTTTTCCTTCTACCTTTATCATGCCTTCCTTTACCATCTTATTTATTTCCTTTGACAGGGCGGGACGCGTCACATTCAGATACTCTGCCAGTTGCACTTGGTTGTGCACCACCTGTACCAAGGAGGAGCCGGGGCGTTTATGCTCAAATAGATAAGCTACAAACCTGTCGCGTACATTCTTATGTGCCAGTACGTTTAATCGGGATACGGTACATTTATTGCAATTCCCGGTGATGCACAGGAAACTGCGCAAAATGCTCGGTTCTTCACTAATCAACTTGAACGTGGATTCTTTGGAGGCTGTGAACAATACGCTTTCCTCTAAAGCGGTAAAGGTAACCGGCAACCGATTATCTACCGTATTAAATAAATGCGGAGTGGCAAAAGCGCGCGGAGCAATGATATACTCTATCATCACCTCATTGCCCGAACCGTCAATAATATCAGCCCTCAGTTTGCCTTTCAGCAACACATACAGGCGTTTGCACGGCGTGCCTTGCCTTGCTATCTCGTCTTTCTTTTCGACATGAAATACCTGATAGTCCAACCGGTCCAGTAAGGTTGACTTTACATTTTGCGGCAAATCCCGGAACAGGGGGATTTGGAATATTAGTTCTTTATGTTCTTCGGTACAAACAATTTTTTCCATGCTAGCATTAGGTATCTGCGAACAAAGATAGCGGAATAAATCAACATTTATTTTATCTGCAAAAGATTTTTTCAATAATATCTCTAGTTGTAATCATGATTACACTTTTAGTGAGGCGAACTCTTTATTTTTGTGAAAAATTGAACACTATGAAGATATCGACACTCATCAATAAACTTCTCCCTTCCCGCAAGTGGAAGGTGTTTACCGTTGTCCTGTGCGGAATTGTAGTAGGAGGTGGAGGCTTGTTCCTTTATTTGCTACGCGCCCATACCTATCTGGGTGACGACCCGGCGGCTTGCGTCAATTGCCATATCATGGCGCCTTATTATGCTACGTGGTTCCACAGTTCGCACAGCAGGAATGCCACTTGCAATGATTGCCATGTGCCGCATGAGAATCCGGTGAAGAAATGGACTTTTAAAGGAATGGACGGTATGCGCCATGTGGCTGCTTTCCTTACGCATAGCGAGCCGCAGGTGATACAGGCGAATGACGAAAGTGCGAATGTGATTATGAATAATTGCATCCGTTGCCACACGCAGCTGAATACGGAATTTGTAAAGACCGGAAAGATAAACTATATGATGGCGCAAGTGGGAGAGGGAAAAGCTTGTTGGGACTGTCATCGCGATGTGCCGCATGGCGGGTCTAACAGCTTATCGGCTACTCCTGCTGCCTTAGTGCCTTATCCGGCATCACCCGTACCCGAATGGTTGCAAAGAATGAAAAAGAAATAATAATCAAAGGAAAACATACAATGGAAAAGAAATTAAAATCTTGGCAAGGATGGCTGTTGTTCGGTGGCTCAATGGTCGTTGTTTTTGTGTTGGGACTGGTCGTTTCGTCACTTATGGAACGCAGGGCGGAACTGGCAAGTGTCTTTAATAATAAAAAGGTGGAGATAACAGGCATTGAAGCCCGTAATCCTATCTTTGGAGAGAATTATCCGCGTGAGTACCAGACTTGGACTGAAACGGCAAAGACCGATTTTGAGAGTGAGTTCAATGGAAACATAGCGGTGGATGTGTTGGAAAAGCGTCCCGAAATGGTGATTCTGTGGGCAGGATATGCCTTTTCTAAGGACTACTCCACTCCCCGTGGACATATGCACGCCATCGAGGATATTACGGCAAGCCTTCGCACCGGTGCTCCGATGAGTGACACCGAGGGACCTCAGCCCTCTACCTGCTGGACTTGTAAAAGCCCCGATGTTCCCCGCATGATGGAAGCTATCGGAGTTGATTCTTTCTATAATAACAAATGGGCTGCATTCGGCAGTGAAATCGTGAATCCTATCGGCTGTGCCGATTGCCACGAACCGGAGCATATGAATCTTCATATCAGCCGCCCGGCATTGATTGAGGCTTTCCAGCGTCAGGGCAAGGACATTACCAAAGCGACTCCGCAGGAAATGCGTTCCTTGGTATGTGCACAGTGCCATGTGGAATATTACTTCAAGGGAGATGGCAAATACCTGACTTTCCCTTGGGACAAAGGTTTCACGGTGGAGGCTATGGAAGAATATTATGATGAGGCTGACTTTGCAGATTATACACATAAGTTGAGCCGTGCACGTATCTTGAAAGCACAGCATCCCGATTATGAGATTTCCCAGATGGGTATCCATGCACAGCGCGGTGTGTCGTGCGCCGATTGCCATATGCCTTACAAGAGTGAAGGCGGCATGAAGTTCAGTGACCATCATATCCAAAGCCCGTTGGCAATGATTGACCGTACTTGCCAGACTTGCCACCGCGAGAGTGAAGAAACTTTGCGTAATAATGTCTACGAGCGTCAGCGCAAAGCGAATGAAATACGTGGCAGACTGGAACAGGAGTTGGCAAAAGCCCATATCGAGGCTAAGTTTGCATGGGATAAGGGAGCTACTGATAAGCAGATGGAAGAAGCATTGAAGCTGATCCGTCAGGCACAATGGAGATGGGATTTCGGTGTGGCTTCCCATGGTGGTGCTTTCCATGCGCCGCAAGAAATTCAGCGTATCCTGGGACATGGCTTGGATAAGGCTTTGCAGGCTCGTTTGGCTATATCTAAGGTATTGGCTGTTCACGGATATACCGATAATGTTCCTATGCCGGATCTTTCTACCAAGGAAAAGGCGCAAGAATACATTGGGCTGGATATTCCTGCCGAGAAAGCGGCGAAGGATAAATTCCTGAAAGAAGCGGTTCCGGGCTGGCTGGAAAAGGCAAAAGCTAACGGACGTATGGCGAAGTTATAAATTGTTTGTAGATTTGTGGCGGCGTATGGGGATTGTGCCAAAATTCAAAGGTAGCTTCAAATCATTAGCTGTAGGGGCGGATTGAATCCGCCCGTATACATAGAGCAAACTGTTATCGGGCGGATTCAATCCGCCCCTACAGCAAAAGGATAACAAAAATTACTTTTGACCCCATCCTACTGAATAAACAAAACTGAATATGTGGAATAAACCATGGAAATATAGAGAGGGCTTCATGATAGGAACCGGTTTACTTATAACCGGTTTCCTGCTACAAGCCACCGTAGGCAAGATAGAGTGGGACTGGGTAGCTTTCCCCATCAATGTCATTGTTTTATTATCCTTTCTGGTCTTGTTGGGCGTGATGCATGCTTTCCGTAAGAAAGTATATCTTTTCAGTTGGCTCAGCCATTATCCGGCAGCGGTTTCTTCCCTGTGCTGGGTAGTAGGAATGACCGTACTGATGGGATTGATTAAGCAAATCCCATCCCATCACCCCCTGAATGGTCTGGAAGGATTATTGGGATTCTCCCAAATGCTTTCTTCCTGGCCCTTCGTATTACTCTATATCTGGATGACCTTGGTATTGGGACTGACCATCCTTCGCGCAGGCTTCCCGTTCCGTTGGCGCAGAATCCCTTTTCTGCTCAATCATATCGGTTTATTCGTAGCACTGGTTGCTGCCACACTGGGCAATGCAGATATGCAACGCTTGCGTATGACCACCTCCCTAGGTAATGCCGAATGGCGCGCACAGGATGAAACCACCCAGCAAATCATCGAACTTCCCTTAGCCATCGAATTGAAGGACTTTACCATCGACGAATATCCCCCCAAGCTAATGATGATAGATAATGAAACCGGCAAGGCATTGCCCGAAGGTGCACCCGGTCATCTCTTACTGGAGGAAGGAGTACAGGAAGGGGAGTTGTTGGACTGGAAACTGACCATCTCCCAATCCATTCCCGAAGCTGCCTCTGTGGCAACGGAAGATACGTTGAAATTTACAGCTTTCCTTTCCATGGGATCTACCTATGCCGTCTACTTGAAAGCCTTCAATCCTAAAACCAACGAGCAGAAAGAAGGATGGGTAAGTTGCGGCAGCTTTATGTTCCCTTACAAAGCATTACGACTGAATGATCGCATCAGCCTGGTGATGCCGGAACGTGAACCTCAGCGTTTTGCATCCGATGTCGTGTTATACACGGAAAGCGGTTTGCAGAAAGAAGGCACGATAGAAGTAAACAAGCCTTTTGAACTGGATGGCTGGAAAATATATCAGTTGAGTTATGATGAAACAAAAGGGCGATGGAGCAACGTCAGCGTCTTTGAACTGGTGCGTGACCCTTGGTTGCCTTATGTATATATAGGTATTGGTATGATGATATTAGGAGCAGTAGGCCTGTTCACCACTGCACAACCGGGGAGAAGAAGAAAGGAGGAACGCGTATGAGTTGGGATTATTTTGTGTTTTTTGCCATAGTTGCTTTGCTTTGTTGGGGAATCGGTGCAGGTGCTGCCTGGAAGGAGAGACGTGCGGCATGGGTCTATGGATTTACATTGCTGGGACTGGCTGTATTCTTTAGCTTTATTGTGGCAATGTGGATTTCGTTGGAACGTCCGCCTATGCGTACTATGGGTGAGACGCGTTTATGGTACTCTTTTTTCTTGCCGTTGGCAGGGCTCATCACTTATACCCGTTGGAAGTATAAATGGATTTTGAGTTTCAGCTTTATCTTGTCCCTGGTCTTTATTTGTATTAACCTGTTTAAACCCGAGATACATAACAAGACCTTGATGCCGGCATTGCAAAGTCCTTGGTTTGCCCCTCATGTTATTGTATATATGTTTGCTTATGCCATGCTGGGTGCGGCGGCTGTTATGGCGGTGTATCTGCTTTGGCTGAAAAAGAAAGCTCCCGACAGGCAGGAACTCGATTTATGTGATAATCTGGTCTATGTAGGTTTGGCTTTTATGACCCTGGGAATGCTGTTCGGAGCCGTTTGGGCAAAGGAGGCATGGGGGCATTACTGGGCGTGGGACCCCAAGGAGACTTGGGCGGCTGCCACTTGGTTCGGCTATCTGGTCTATATTCACTTCCGTTTGGATAGGCCATCGGCTTATCGAAAGTCTTTGATTATTCTGTTGGTGTCTTTTGTCTTGCTCCAAATGTGTTGGTATGGCATTAATTATCTGCCGTCTGCCCAGGGAGTGAGTGTGCATACTTATAATATAGGATAACCATAACCCGTTTGGGCTGGGTGTCAAAACACGAATGTAACTATCTAATTATCCACTGTAGGGGCGGATTGAATCCGCCCGTATGCATAAAGCAAATTGTTTTCGGGCAGATTCAATCTGCCCCTACAGGTAAATAATAACGACCTAATTTAAAAACAATAGAACGATGAAACACTTTAGCTTATTCCTTGCAGGCTTCTGCCTGTTCCCCGCCCTGACCTATGCGCAGGATGACAATAAAGAAAATGAGTTTTCCATGTCTGCCCAGATCCGTCCGCGTGCAGAGTATCGTAACGGAGCCTTGACACCTCGCGACGAAGGAGCTTCCGCCGCTTCCTTTATCAACAACCGTGCCCGCCTTTCCATGGAGTACAAACGTACAGGTTTGAGCATGAAAGTTTCTATGCAGCACGTCGGCGTATGGGGACAAGACCCCCAAATAGACAAAAACGGGCGATTCATTATGAACGAGGCTTGGGCAAAACTGGAATCCCAAGACGGTTTCTTCGCCCAACTGGGACGCCAAACACTTTCTTATGATGACGAGCGCATCCTTGGCGGACTGGACTGGAATGTGGCAGGTCGTTACCATGACGCTTTGAAACTGGGTTACCAAAATGCCCGGAACCAACTTCACTTGATCTTGGCATTCAACCAAAATGATGAAAAGACCAATGGAGGCACTTACTATAATGCCGCCATTGCGCAACCTTATAAAAGTATGCAAACCTTGTGGTATCACTACCAGGCAAAGAAAACTCCTTTCGGCGCATCATTGCTGTTTATGAACCTGGGTTGGGAAGCAGGCAGCGTGGAAAAGGCAAAGACCCGCTATATGCAGACCATGGGTACTTACCTCACCTATAATCCCGGAAACTGGAACCTGACCGGAGCATTCTATTATCAATCGGGAAAGAGCAAACCGAATCCGGCAACCATGGAATCGCAAAGCACCTCTGCCTATATGTGGAGTGTGGTTGCCGCCTATAAGGTCGATAAGGCTTGGACGATAACTATCGGTAGCGATTATCTGAGTGGCAATGATGGTAAAGGCGATAAGAACAAAGCATTTGATCCCCTGTATGGAACTCATCATAAATTCTATGGAGCAATGGATTATTTCTATGCTTCTGCCTGGAAGAACGGCATCTCGTCTCCCGGTTTGTGGGACAATCGCATCGGTGCTGCATTCAAAGCATCTCCCAAGGTTGCTTTGCAGGCAAATTACCATTACTTCAGTGCAGCAAAAGATCCGATGGTTGGCAAGGAAAAGCTGGATAAAAGTTTAGGCTCTGAAATTGATACTCAGGTAGATTGGTCTATAATGAAAGATGTGAAGTTCTCTGCCGGATATTCTTTCATGCTGGGAACAGGAAGGATGGATGCTGTAAAAGGCGGTTATCATAAGAGCTGGCAAGATTGGGGATGGGTATCTCTGAATATCAATCCTAAAATATTCTTTGCTAAGTGGTAGACAATCTACTGCACGATTATCTCAATCTGTAGTGAGTTTTAAGATGTAGGTCCTCCACCCGGTTTCCCTTCCACCCGAATAAGTGGAAGAGAAACGAGAGAGAGGAATATTCACGGTAGCTCTATTCTGCCCACACCGTGCCTTCAGTTATTGTATTCCACGGATTGATGCTTCCCGTAGCTCTTACGCCGGTGCGGGTGATAATTACATCATAGACATAGTCGTTTCCGGGCTCAAATTCCGTGGCGTCCATTATCCAGGTGTAAATTTCACTATTGACATAAAACTCCACCGTCACAGACTTGGCAGCATACTTGGCAGGGACGATGATGGCATCGAAGGTACCAGCGTAGCCGCTGGTGGTAGCGGATTTGCGGGCAACAATGTCAGCCTCTGTCGTTGCTGTGCCGATGGTTCCGTCTTTCACGGCAAAGATGGTGGCGGTGTTCATGCCTTTGATTGTGACTTTTGCTGCTTCGTCGAAAACAATGATACCCGAGCTGGGATCAAACTTACAATTCATTGTGATGCGGGCGAGACAATGGGCGAACACAAGTGGGACGTTATCATGGGCGTTCTTGTTGTAACCTTGCCCGTTGTTGTTGGCCATAGCCCACATCATATCGAATTCTCGCTGTTTGGACTGGTCGGCGGTGCTGACGTCAATCTTGCTGTCTATATTAAGCCCTTCCGTGGTGGTGTAAGGATAGTAGGCATAGAAGTCCACATGGTTGTCCGCGTCCAGCGGATAATAGATCTCATGGCCCGATTCGGGTAGAAAGAGATTGCCCCTTTCGGTGGTGAACCTCTTGTTGCCGGCATATGTCGAGGCAATAGCCGTTTCCTTGTTCTTCACCATGAAGATGCCGATGGCGTCACCTACGTGCCACTCGGTGCCCGCCGCACGGTTTTGCGGGGTAGCTACTGTTTGTTCGCCAATGCCGGCGGTGAATTGTACAGCCTGCGGGCCGTCCGGCGTGATGTCGTCACTCTGGTTACATGATGCCAACGCCAACACTGTGGCAAAGGCAATGGCTACTGATGATAAGGTCTTTGGAGTTTTCATATTTATTTTCTTTCTTTATTTAATTCATTAAATTGTTTATTTCGGATCTCTTGTTTCTGTTTCTCGTGCTGTAGGCTTACTCGTTAAAGACGATGCGAAAACCGTCCAGAATACCGCCGTCGCCGGGGGATTTGCTATTGTGGCTGGCAGAACGGCAGTATCCTTCGTATGCACCGTTCGCTCCCCCGCGCATCATGCGGGTGCCAATCTCGGTAGTTGGAATAAGGGGGTCTTCGACCGGGTCAGGGCTATAAAATTTGGTCCAGCCATCGAGACACCACTCCCAGACATTACCGTGCATGTCATACAGACCCCAAGCGTTGGGCAGCTTCGTGCCGACAGGGTGTGTCTTCTTTTGTGAATTACTCGCGTACCAGCCGTAATCGCCCAATCCATTAGCCACGTCGTTCCCGCCCGTGTAGGCAGTCGTGCTTCCGGCTCGGCAGGCGTATTCCCACTGCGCCTCGGTGGGCAGCGAGCCGCCCTGCCAATGGGCATACTCGTCGGCGCCATACCAGGTCACGTAGATGGCGGGATAGTCGGAGTAGCCCTTCTTCGGTACCCATTGACTGTTGTTCCACTCTACGCCCCACGGGTATGTTTCGCCATTGTATGGCTCGTTACAATCCGTCACCAGCACCTGCCCGGGATGCTGTGCAGCGGAGTAGCTGTCTTTGGCGGGACACTTCCCGTCCTGGGTCACGCCGATGGCATTGAGGAAGGCGGCAAACTGCGCGTTCGTTATCTGATATTTTGACATATAGAAACCTTTCGTCAGGGTTACCTTATGTTGTACTTCTCCCTGGTCTCGATTCGTCTCAGCCGGGGTGGTGTTCAGCCCGCTACCGTCGGTGTCGCCGATGTTCGAGCCGTCCGAGGAACCCATGAGGAACGTACCCGCATGGATATATACCACATCTGACTTTTCCGTCGTACCCGAGCCTTTGTCGTCCTCTCCGTCCCAATTAATGATAGAGAATTCGCCTACCTCGATGCCCGTCCGCTTGACGATTACCGGATAAACATAGTTATTCCCGGATTGCCAATGCCCCGTGGGAACTGTGGGATCAAGGGTAACCATGTACGTCTTATCGCCAATGGTAAACCTGACGGGGGTTTTCTCGTCATTATTGGGACAGACGATAACCGAGAAAGTGGCATCGGCTTCATCAGAGGCGGTGCTCTCCTTGTAGGCAGGCACTTGTGGGAATACTGCCGGTTTACTGGTCTTTGTTTCACCTTGATTCCAAAGTTGCACTTCTACCGATCCCGTATTGGGGAATTGCATTTTCACGTCCTCAGACTTCAACGCGGCAATGTCGGCAGCGGCTACGCCGTCGCCTGCCTTGACGTTAAGGGTGACTTTAGCGAATACATGTCTGAAAGAAAGTTCGATGGGAGTGCGGCTGTGGGTGACGCTCTTCTTGTCGGCATAGAGCAGATCGATGGTCGCCGGATTGCTTTGGTCCTTGAGGTCTATTGTGTAATTATAATCATTGTTCAACTTTTCGCCGTTATTGCCCTTCGCGGTGTGAGGATAATAGGCGTAGAAGTCCACTTTGCCCGTATGGGGGTAGTATGTCGGATTCCCGCTGGCGGGGGTGAAGGTGGCGGTGGATCGGCCCCTGTCCGTACCGATGTTGCCGATAACGTACTCAATGTTGTCGGCCAGAATGCCATTGCCGCCGCTGGTATAGATATTGGTGCCTTCCTTAGTCATGATGATGCCGATGTGGTCGGAAGATGTCCATGTGTCACCACCGCCGACAGTACGGTTAACAGCCGCCGACTCGATGTCGGCGCTGAAAGTGACGGGGATGCGGTCGCCGTCATCCGGTGCGTCCTCTTGGGTGCAGGAGCACAGCAGTGCCGCACCCGCTATGAGGGCGAGGGCAACGCGCGTGGCGCGTCGGGCGGTCTGTTTGAATGCTAATATGGTTGTCATATCGTTTCGTTTTTTAGGGATTATTACTTATTTATCGGGGAAGATGACGCGGAAACCGCAATTTGCTCCAGGGACATCGACTTCTTGCCCTATGCGTCTGGCGGAACGACAATATTCCGCAGCACTACTATGGTAGCCACCACGTAGAATATGATAATTCGTCGGGTCGTTATTTACCGGGTCAGTAGCATCATCGGAACCATAGCCCGCAGGTGTGTTACCCGTCGCGTAGTCCAGACACCATTCACCTACATTACCGTGCATATCGTATAATTCCCACTTGTTGGGCATCTTCGTGCCGACATCGTGATAAATATTATTTGAATTCAAAATGTACCAAGCGTATTCGCCAATTTTTGAAGCATCGTCGCCGAACGACCAGGGCGTTTCCGTCCCGGCGCGGCAGGCGTATTCCCATTGCGCCTCGGTGGGGAGCGAGCCACCCACCCAGCGGGCGTATTCGTCTGCTCCATACCATGAAACATAGTTGACGGGGAAATTTTCTGCACCGGATGGGGCTGCCCATTTTCCTTTAATCCACTGCACTGTATAATTATAAGTTTCACCGACAGATAGCAAGAGTTTATCTTTATACTTAGCTTGTGTATAATTATCACCCATATATGAAGTACTTAAATGCTCGACTCCCACGGCATTCAGAAACTCCGCGAATTGGGCGCAGGTAATCTCGTACTGACACATCCGGAAGCCTTTCGACAGATTTACCCAGTGTTGCGTCTCGTTATTTTCGCGATCAGCCTCACCCTCCGGGCTACCCATCTGGAACCTTCCCGCCGGGATGCGTACCGTTTGCAGGGCGGAGAGAGGCATCGTGCGGGTGAATTTTGCCACCATTTTCCACTCCAATGAAACATCATCCTTCAGCGGCGCATCGATAAAGAGCTGCCGTCCCTCGTGGTTTAGCCGGAAAATGCGGCTACCCTTGGCGAATTTCTGTACCGGGATAAGCGCACGGTAGGTGTAGCTCGTTGTATTGGTAGGGTCTTCCACGCGCTGCATCCGGATGGCTACCGGGTCGTTGTCGTTGTTGGCAAGCAACGCTTTGAGATTTATGGCTCCGACTGTGTGCATGTTTAACTTCACCTTCGGTCGCGCTATTAGGCTCACCTCCAGCTCGTCGTTCGGTCCGCTGCCCTTCAGCGTTGTTTCCACGGGTACGTTCACCTGCACTAAGGATAGTGCGTGGACGAAGTTCAGCTTGACTGTTGGCTTATTGACTCTTTTGTAATAACGTGTACTCTCCCCATATAGCAGATCGGAAAGGTTGTAGTTTGGTTTCCCGTCGGTCTTGTTGCTTTGATCGGTTTTCACCGCGAAAGCGATGTTGGTGGGGTCGGTTGCCGCCGCATCATAGGGGTAGTACGCGAAGAAAACTACAGCAGTATCTCGAGTAGTGGCAGCAAAGGGCGGCCAATAGATATCGCCCACCCATCCTTTTTCTTTTGTATAGGTCAGCTTCACGTTTCTGAGATGGCCCGGCCTGGGAATAATATCGTTAGTGGAGGCCGGATTGGCTAAAACGGAAAAAACGCCTACCTCGTCGCCTTCTTCCCATTCACTCTTGAAGTTGGTGCCGGTCGCTACGCGGGTCTGCAGCCCGTCGTCGTCGGGCGGGGCAATGCTGATGTCGAATATTATCTTCCCTTCTTCGTCTGCGGAAGTGGTGGCGCCGGAGGTGTTGTCCGGGGCGAGGTCGTCAGTGCTGCACGCAGTCAGCATAAGGGCCGGAAGCGCCGCGAGCAGCAGAAGGCGTAAAGGCAGGGTTGCAAGAAAACGCTGCCATCCTCTGTGTGTAATCATCCTTTTTGTTCTCATATCTGTCTATTATTTATTGTTGTCGATTGATATTGTTCTCTCTCGTACGGCTTAGTTGGCCACCACAGAACCGCCCTTGACGGGTGTCCAGTCGGTAAAGGTTGCGGTAAATCCCGTGCTTGTTGGGGTTTCCACTATCTTGCCGCCCAAGGCAAGTGGGGTTTTCTTGTCCTTGTTGAAGTCGGCAAGCGCTTCGGTCAAGTCGCAGCCCTCGTTGCCGTCGGCATCAGTGAGCGACACCGGTTTCGGGGTATCGTCCTCGAAGAAGATTTGAGCGTGTAACTTCTGTCCGGTGCCTGCTACGCCAAGCAGCCGCACGGTGGCCGTCCATTTCCCGGCGTTGGCGCCGTCGGCAACCTTAGCGAAGGATAGCGCCACATTCAGTGGTGTGCCGTGGGTGCCGTCGTCCATGTTCATCATTGAGGCAGCCCCGGACAGATGACCCTCGATACGTTCTATCCTATCGGTCGTTCCTCCCGTCGGCTCGATAAAGAGCGTCAGTTGGCGTATTTGTTGCTGCATGGCGGCAGTCAATTCATAGTCAGTATCTGCCTCTATTGCGGCATCCTGCGTGGAGGTGAACAACCAGCCCGGCATTTCCTGCACGAATTGCCCTACACCATCCACATTGCCCGATGCTTGGGCAACGGTAACCGTGGCTTCGTTGATGGAAATATGCTCCGGCGTGTTGTAAACGCGGAGGTGATAAGTATCCGGGTCAAATAGGTGATCAAGCGTGTTGGTGGCATTGCTTACGGTGGCCGAGTATTCGCCAACCGTCACCGTGTAGTTTGTCGGAATGTCTATTCCGGCAGTACGTTCCGTCCAGTCTGTGGTAAGGGTAATCTGCCCTTGGTCGGGATGGTCGGTGTTACTGTCGTCTTTAGCTCCACAAGCTGCCAGCAGTAGTGCCGTCCCTGCACAGAGGAGAGTAATAGCGATTTTTCTTCTCATGACTATTTAGATTTTAATTAATACTGTTTATATAGAATGCTTTTCAGCTTTTATTTAAATGGAAACGGGCAATATAGAATCATGATATACCTGCGTTATCATACAAAGTTAACGGATATAAAAATGACAAACAAATAATAACGTTTGTTTTTTTCATGTTGAGAACCAAAAATGAATTTAATGAGAGAGATACCCCCCCATATGATTGAAATACCGCTTATGTAATAACATTGCCACTCTAAGAGATAAATTGATTTATACATGCTATAATTGCAAATATAGGGCAAATAACCGGCGGAAATAAAAAAAGTTTTTAGTAGCTCATGATGAGTTTGCTGAATGCTTGTTCTGTTCTATGAATGATATAAGAGGGGAGGGAATGGATATCAGCCTATCCATTCGTTATTCTGAACAGATAGGCTGATTTACTTTTGAGTCATTTACTATTAATGATCCGTATGTGGAAATGCAGAAATACGTAACCGTGCTGCCCCCATAGGGATCAGCGTAATGTCTTCACATTCTCCTGTGACCGCATCTTCATCGGGCAATACCCCACACAACCCTGTTTCACTAGGCTGCCAAGAAGAAACACGACGTCCTTTGGCTTTTATCTCAAAAGGAACGGATTCACTGGTGAACGGGAAATCATCGGCCGGCCATGCCTTGCGTTCTACTTTCCATTGCTTTAATGATGAAGCATCCGGCAATACCAATGCATAGTTCCAGGGACTATCCGCATAGATCTCCGTAGTAGGCCATTGGGTAGCATCCGCACCCTCCTGCCAACGGGAATCCCCGATAGCCGTTTCACGACTGTCACGCTCTACATAATGTTCCTTTATTTTCAGGGAAAGAGTAAGCGGGCCATAGTCTATGCTGACACTGTTTTTATTTACCTGCCAAGTGCGCATACTCAAAGACATAGGCAAGGTAAGTTCCACCCGATCCCCCGATTGCCATTCGCGTTGCAGGCACACATAGTGCGCGCCTTCCATCATAGGAGCGGCAACCGTTTGTCCGTTCACGGTGACCGTTGCTTTTCCATCCGTCCACGAAGGAATACGCAGATAAAGCGGGAAGTTGACAGGCTTTTTCGTCTCTAGCGTAAGTGTTACTTTCTCGTCAAACGGATAGTGCGTTTCCTCTTTCAGTGTCACTTGTTGGTTATCGGCTACCTTTGCCGTTGTTTCATTGGCGGCATAAAGCACCGTTGCCAGACCATTGTCTGCGGTTGCCATTACCAGATGCTCGGCATAATAAGGCCAGCCTTGTGCATGGTTATGCTGGCAGCAACGGCTGCTGAAAGGATTCATCGAAAGGAAAGGACCTTGATTGTCAATGTCCGGACGATGATTCTTGGAGTCGCTGATGGTATGGTTGGGACTGGTGATGTAGCGCAATGCCTTGAAGTCCGGCATCACGGCAGCCGGATAACTGTTGAAAGCCACGTCCTCGCAATGCTCCGCCCAGAAGGGATCGCCCGTCATGGACAGCATAATTTCATCCGAAGCCATTTGCTCCACCATTCCGCAGGTTTCCACTCCCTGGCGCGGGTCGATGTATCCCATGCGGGCATTCTCGTCGGCGCCAAACATGCCGCCCGGTACTTGCCCGAAGGTGCGGCGGATAAGGTTGTGGACATTATAAGATGCTTTCAGCATGGCGGAATCGCCCGTCAGCATATAGTAAGTAGCGGGTTCGCGGAAGCACTGGGCAATGTTCACATTGTGCCAGTTGGGCAGGGAACTGGGTTGTGTCCAGTCCGCTGTGTTGCGATGGATCTTCTCGGCCAGTTCCAGCAGGAATTGATCTCCCGTGTGGTTGTATAGCCAGTAGACGCTCAGCAGGTTGTCACCACCACGGCTGTTTTCCCAGTAATCTTCCAGGAACTGGTCGTCGGGAACGGTCAACTGCCATTTAAAGTAGTTGGTCATCAGGTTTATCACCCGTTCGTCCTGCGAGTATTCATAGTAGGACTGCAAGCACCACAGCATAATCATTTGCGCCCACAGCTCCCGTTTGCCGTTTCGCATATTCACGGGACCAAAGTACCCGTCGGGTTGCCGGCTGGCAAGTGCGCCTTCTATCCATGTTTCCGTTTCGGCTATCATTCTCGGATCATTCAGTATATAAGCCAGGTCTCCATAACCTTTCAGCCAGTAAGGAACTTCTTCCCAGCCGTGGTCGCCACCGTTGGTGAGCCATGCATTGTTGTCCTTTTCCAGCCATGCGCTTATTTCTCCCAAGTGTCCGGTGAGCCCGTCGCGTTGCAGTTCCAGATAGCGGCGCACCCAGCCTTTGGGTTGCACGCTTCCCACCGGAAGTTTGATGAAGTGCAGCGGTTGCAACGGCGCACGGTTCGATGTATAGTTCGTATTGCTCTCCTGTGTGTTGGGACGTTTTACTGCTTCGGCCTGCAAATGCCCGCCCGATGAAACACAAGAAGCCAATGCCAGTGCCGATATGATAACGGCACCGGACAATTTAGCTTTTCTCTTGTTCATGATGATTATTGGATACTGTTCAACAGGTCTGTCTTTCCTTCGTTCACCAATTTCAGAATCAGTTCGCCAAACAAAGTGTTCTGCCATGCAAACCATTCGCGGGTAAACTTCTCAGGATTATCTTTGTGGAAGGACTCGTGCATAAAGCCTGTCCCTGCTTCCGTATCCATCAGCATCTTGATGCAAGTCTTTATCTCATCGTCATTCTGGCTGGTGAAAGCCTTCATCATAATGCTCATGGGCCATATCATATCATAACCGATGTGCGGCCCGCCTATTCCTTCTCCGGCTTTGCCTTTAAAGAAATAAGGATTATCCTCGCTCCATACAAAGCGGCGGGTATTCTGATAAACAGGATCGTTTACATCCACATCTCCCAGATAGGGCATGGCGATGAGGCTGGGCACATTGGCGTCGTCCATCAACATATGATTGCCAAACCCGTCTACCTCGAAAGCATAGATCGTTCCATACTTGGGATGCTGGTAAGTGGCATATTTCTTCAATGCGGTTTCCACTTCCTGTGCCAGATCCGTACATTCTTTTGCCAGGTCCTGACGCTTGTTTACCGCCGTAAGGATTTCAGCAGCCTTGCGCAAGGAAGAAACGGCAAAGAAGTTGGAAGGAACCAGGAACTGGAACGTGGTTGCATCATCCGAAGGGCGGAAAGAAGAAGCAATCAGTCCCACCGGTTTCACGGGGTTTCCCCAACCGTCATTGGTCATGGTATCCAGTGCACGCTCGGTTACGCGCTGAAAGTGGTACGAACCCCGTCCGTCCCGGCGTTGCTGGTCGCGGAAAGTCTTCAGTATATTCTGAATGGCTTTCAACCATTCCGCATCAAAGATGCTTGCATCTCCTGTGGTTTTCCAGTAATGATAGGCCAGTCGCAAGGGATAACATAATGAATCTATTTCCCATTTGCGTTCATGCACTTCATCGTTCATGTCGGTAAGGTCGGTTTTCCAATGCCCGTCGGGGATAGGGCCGTCATTGAATGCATTGGCAAACGGGTCTACATTGATCAGTTTGAACTGGCGGTTGATAACTCCCGCCAGCATGGTTTTCAGTTCGGCATCTTCATTCGCCAGTTGCACGTAAGGCCATACCTGTGCACCCGAGTCGCGCAGCCACATGGCATGAATATCTCCGGTGTAGACAAAGGTATCGGGCTTGCCATCCTTCTTGTCCGTGCGGAAATGCACGGTAGTGTCCAGCGTATTGGGGAAACAGTTGGTAAACATCCAAGCCAGTTTCTCATTCTTCAGCAGTTGCTGCATCCGTTTGATTTGCGCTTCTACAGCCTTGGAACGGAATAAACGCTGGGATGGAGCCGGGCGGTTATCCTTTTGGATGGCGTCTGGGGCGCATACGGCATACCCGCTTTCGTGCAGCGAGGTGGCAAAAGCGGAAGGCGCTGCCAGCAAAGCCGCCGCCAGGGCACAGGCTGTGATGATGGTTTGTCTTTTCATGGTCTTTTATTTTTTCAATTCGTTTGAGAATGAGTACGGGAAGTCACTTGCGTTGACTCCGCGTTGTGTATTGGGTTGCTTTGCCATCTTTATGTCGATGACGGCCCCCTTCAACAGTTCACTGTGATTCAAATAATTCTGCGTGCGCCGGTTGCCGTTCACGGTCAGTGCGTCTATGTAACGGTTCCCGTCACTGTTCTCCGGGGCGTTGATGGTGATGGTATTGCCGTTCTCCAGGTTCAGTTTCATTTGCTTGAAGTAAGGAGTACCCAATACATATTCATCCGTTCCCGGGCAAACCGGATAGAATCCCATAGCCGAGAATACATACCATGCCGAAGTCTGTCCGTTGTCCTCGTCACCACAATATCCGTCGGGATTGGCATTGTACATACGGTCCATCACTTCACGAATCCAGTATTGTGCTTTCCATGGTTCGCCCGAATAGTTATACAGGTAAATCATGTGCTGAATGGGCTGGTTGCCGTGTGCATAGTTACCCATGTTCATAATCTGCATTTCGCGGATTTCATGAATCACGCTGCCATAATAACTTTCATCGAATACCGGCGGAAGGATAAACACCGAATCCATCATCTCGTTAAAAGCAGCCTTGCCGCCCATCAGGTCTATCAACCCTTGCGGATCATGGAATACCGACCAAGTGTAGTGCCAGCTATTTCCTTCCGTAAAGGCGTCGCCCCACTTCAACGGATTGAACGGAGACTGGAAGTTGCCATCCTCGTTCTTGCCACGCATCAGTTTGTGTTCGGGGTCGAACAGGTTCTTATAGTTCAGCGCCCGCTTGGCAAATATAGCTAATTCTTTTTTAGATTTGCCCAAAGCCTGACCTAATTTATAGATGCTCCAGTCATCAAAAGCATATTCCAGTGTGCGTGCGGCGCTTTCATTAATGCCTACATTGTAAGGAACATAGCCCAGCTTGTTGTAATATTCATAGCCCAAACGTCCGGTAGAGGGAACCTGCGGATGCACACTGTTGGCATCCTTGTTCACGGCTTCCCACAATGTTTCCACATCATATCCGCGCAATCCTTTCAGGTAAGCATCGGCTACGATGGAAGCGGAATTGTTTCCCACCATGCAACCACGGTGTCCGGGGCTGGCCCATTCGGGCAGGAAGCCGCTTTCCTTGTACGCATTCACCAATCCCTCCTGCATCTTCTCGTTCATAGACGGATACATCAGGTTCAGGAAGGGGAACAGGCAACGGAAAGTATCCCAAAAGCCGGTATCGGTAAACATATATCCCGGCAACACCTCACCATTGTAAGGGCTGTAGTGCACCGCATTTCCCTGTGCATCCAGCTCGTAGAAGCTGCGGGGGAATAACACGGAACGGTAAAGGCAAGAGTAGAAAGTACGTAACTTATCCTTGTTCGTATCTTCCACTTCGATGCGTCCCAAGATGTCGTTCCATTCGCGGCGACCGTCGGCAGCTACTTCTTCTAGGGAACGGCTGCCCAGCTCTTTCAGGTTCTGTTCCGCCTGCTCAAAGCTGATAAAAGACGAGGCGACACGGGCATGAACCTGTTCACCCCGGCGGGTAGAGAAGCCGATGATGCTTCCCACATGGTTATCTTTGCTTTCCAGCTTCCCGGTTTTTATCTTGCCGTTGGTAGCGGTAGCCTTATAAGTGAAAGGTTTGTCAAAGACTACAACAAAGTAGTTCTTAAAGTTTTCGGGTACTCCGCCGTTGTTCTTGGTGGTGTAACCTATAATCTTGTTTTCTTCGGGAATTACCTTTATGTAAGAGCCGTTGTCGAAAGCATCGACCACTACATAAGATTCCTTGTTCTCGGGGAAAGTAAAGCGGAACAGTGCCGCACGGCTGGTGGGCGCCAGTTCCGTCACCACATCATGGTCTGCCAAGTACACCTTGTAATAGTAAGGTTTCACCACTTCCGCCTTGTGCGAAAACCAACTGGCGCGTTCGTCTTGGTCAAACACCGTCTTGCCGGTCACAGGCATGATGGAGAACTGTCCGTAGTCGTTAATCCACGGGCTGGGTTGGTGGGTTTGCTTGAAGCCACGGATCTTGTCGGCATCATAAGTGTATGCCCATCCGTCGCCCATGGTTCCTGTCTGTGCTGTCCAGAAGTTCATCCCCCAAGGCAGGGCGATGGCAGGATACGTGTTACCGGTGGACAAGGAATGTTTGGACTGTGAGCCCACCAGTGGATTGACATAATCCACTGGTTCGGTCACAGCATTTACAGTCATTGCCCATGTGCTAAGTAAGCAAGTAGCGATTAATGCTAGTTTCTTCATGGTATTGAGTTTCTTATTTATTCAGTTTTTCTTCTAACATCTTGATGTAGTAACCGCCTACTACCGAGCGTGCCTGGAAGCCTCTCTGCTTGGGAGTATCGGTAAATACCCAGTCGGACATAGGCACGCGGTCTGTCGTTTCATTCACGAACAAGTGAATCGGGGCGATGAACTTTTGGAATGTTTCCTTATCGTTTGCCAAGGTTGCCGTCCACATAATCCAGTCGGTCTTGGTGTAAGTTTCGCGGTTATCCAGCGGCAAGCCGTATTTGTTCTGCTTGGTCAGGTAGTAAGCTATTTCCTTTTGGGCAATGCTGTCGGGGAAGATGCCCATCTTCAGCAGCTTGTTCCATATCAGGTTGTACTTCTGGCTCCAAGTGCCCGGCTTGTCAAAGGTGAGGCGGTAGTGGTCGCCGTCGTTTGCCATCTTTTCCCATTCCACGGCCATGTCTTTGGCCTTCTGTTTGTATTCTGCTGCAATGTCTTTCTTGCCCATCATATCTGCCAGGTAAGCATAAGAGGCGATGCCCAGGATGGCTTTGACAGACAAGTTGGTGTTGTGGGCAAAGTGTCCGGCAAAGTCGTCGGTGCAAAGTTGGTTTTCGGGATCAAGTCCGTGCTCTGTCAGGTAGTTGGTCCATGTAGTCAGCGTTTCCCAGTGCTGGGCGGCATAGTCTGCGTTACCTTCCACGGCGGCAATGGCAGCAGCCATGATGAGGATATTGCCCGATTCTTCTACCGGCATATCGCCTCCGTAAGTCTGTCCGTTTGCCAATGGGTATGTACCTATGTCATGGGCAGCAAAAGGTTTCGTCCATTTTCCGCTTTCGCTGTAGAAGAAGATGTGGTTGATCAGGCCTTTTGCCAGATCCGGGTTATAGATCAAGAAGATAGGAGCGGAAGGATAAGACAAGTCTACCGTGCCGATGGAACCGTTGCTGAAGTTTTCCTTGGAAGGATAGAACAGTTCGCCGTTGGGGGCTTCCATCAGTTTGTGGGCGGCAAGGCATTGGCGATAGGCGGCGGCACATAGTTCGGCATACTCGCGTCCGCCTACGCGGGTGGCATCCTTCATCAGTTGAACGTCAAATTCGGCTGACTTCTGCATCAATGCAGAGTATTCCTTTTCGGCTTTCTCAAATTGAGAGAAGATCGTTTCATTGTTCTTGCGGTTCCAGTACGGGCGCAGGTTCTCGCCAAAGTATTGCACAGAGAATAAGTCGTCATAACCCAGCAACACGTGGCCGTTGGCGTTCTTGGTTCCGCCCAGGTCGGTTACCAGTACCAGCTTGTCATAGCCCTTGGTCTTAGAGGCTTCTGTCTTTCCGTCCAGGAAGCTCTTGCGCAGTTCTATGCCGTTTCCGGCTATGGAGGAAGTATTCTCCTTATTGGCTGCCATGTAGAAGTAGCCCCAGTCTATGCGCACGTCGTCGCCTTGTTTGTTCAGCACGTGCTGGTTGTAGCTGCCTGTTTTGGCATAGGTCAGTTCTCCTTTGGTAAAGGTGTCGCTTACTGATTCCTGATGAGGCAGATCGAGCGCCCATTGCGGAGCGGCTTCAAAGTAGAGTTGCACGTTGTGCTCCTTGCCGTCGTTGGCGGTTACTTGGTAAGTCATGTAGTTCACGGGGCGTGACAATAAGTCCAGATCATCCATAAACATGGGTGCGGTGAAGGTAAGGTTCAGGTCTACCGGGCCGCAGGTGAATTGATAGATGGTGTTCATTGCCTGCACGTCTACTGACTTCTGTGTGGCGGTTTGGGTAAAGAAGCGGGTGTCGTCCTGTTCTGCCAGTAAGCCGAAGTCCAGCAAGCCGTTGGCTCCGCGGTTGTGGCAGTAGGCGGCTATCAGGTTTTCGCCTTTCTTTAGGGTAGCCACTACTTCATCGGATAGTTTCACCAGTTGGTGCTTTTTGCAGGCGTTGCCTGTGTCTACTACTTTGATGCCGTTGATGTAGATCATTACATCATCGTCATGCGAGTATTCCAGATAGATGTTTTTGCCTTGCAGGTCTTCGTCCAGGTCGGCGTGGCGGCGCACCCAGATGAATTCCTCGCTCCATTGGGTCTTGGCGGTGTGCTCGTTCTCGCGTGTGCCGAAGGCGGCGGGGCCTTCTTTCCATCCGGTTTCATTGAAGCCTGCTTTTTCCCATCCGGCGGCAGGTTTCACGGTGGTGTACTTGCCTATCCAGTTTCCTTGTTCCGAGGTCTTTACTACGGGGAGCAGTTCCAGTTCTTCGTCGCCCATGAAGCGGTAGGCTTGTCCGTCTACGCGGGCTACGCCGATGAGGGAGAAATCTTTGCCTGTCCAGTGTTTCACCGGGGCGTCATACAGGTGGTCGGTAAAGGACCATGCGCTGGTGTAAGGGTCGATGGTGACCAGCGGGTAGGCGGATACCCGGAGGTCATTCTTGATGTGCTCTGTCTTGGGGGCGGATGCGCAGCCGGATAATAGGGCTGCGGCTCCCAATAAAAGGGTTGATAAGGAATGTTTCATGATTCGATCTTGTTTTTGTTCTTTTATTTATGTTTCTTGTATTTCGGTGCGTTGTTGTTGCTATACATTGGGTTGATATTCACTGGGTTATCCTCCACTGGGCTGTTATTTACTGAGTTGCCCTCCATTGGGTTGTCATTTACTGGGTTGTCATTCACTGGGTTGCCATTCACTGGGTTGCCCTCCACTGTAGGGGCGGATTGAATCCGCCCGTATACACAAAGCGAACTGTTATCGGGCAGATTCAATCTGCCCCTACGGTTGGTGTTCACCTTGGTTGGCGTTAACTTTGGTTGGCGTTTCCTGTAGGGGCGGGGTTTGCCCGCCCGATGACAGTTTGCTTTGTGTATACGGGCAGGCAAACCCTGCCCCTACGGTGATATATCATCAACAACCGGTCAAGATACCTTTCTTGTCCTTTCAAGTTTGCTTCGCCACGGCTGTGATTAACATTAGTCACAGCCGTGATTAAACTTAGTCACACCTGTGATTAGCCTTAACCACAGCCGTGACTAAGCAAACTTGAACGTTCAAAACAGGTATCACCACTGTATGTTTACACTAACTCCATCCGGGTTATTCTCAAACCCGAGGCGGAGAGTCTTTGACTGCTGATCCCACAACTCCTGTATATTCTGCACATTCGTTCCATTAACCTGCACCGTTACAGGCGCTTTCGGCAATAGGATGCGCGAAACATTTGTTGTATTCAGCGGACTCTTGGCTACGAATGAGTAGGAGCGTGCTCCCACTTTCTCATCATATATGCGGGATGCGCCACACAGTACTTTGGCTTTTGTGCCGGCGGCTACATTCTTTATATTATACAGATAGCCCTGTTCACCCGGATTGATCACCTTTTCGGTCATCACGGGCAGGTCTTTGTCAAAGAGGTCGATAAACATTCCTTTCAGATGGAGAGGTTCATGCGATACACTTTCGTCCAATACGGCTGCAATGGTGTACGGGCCACGCTCTACCACAAAGTTGTTTTTCGTTTCTACCGCTTTCTTCGTTACCTTCTTATAAGCCTTCTCTACGGTTTCAAAATAGTTTATATCGTTGTTGGTTTTCAATACAAACTGCTTCGGATCTTCGCGGATAACGGTTACCGTTCCTTTGCCATAGGCATAGGTTCCGGCAGACGGTTTGCGTTCCATGCCCATTTGCTCGAACAGGTGTTCGGAAGGGGCATTGTATTGGTTGCCGTTGGTGTTCCACCATTCCAGTACGGTCTGGTAGGGGTCGATGTCCTCACCGCAATAGATCAGTGCGCCGCCGTTCTTTACCCAGTCTGCTATGTAGCCGTGATACTTGGCATCCAGCGGTTTCATGTTGGAGTAGGACATCACCAGCACTTTCAGGTCCTTGAATGTTTGTGCAAAGGGGGTGTTCTCCATGTGTACAATGTCCACCGGGATGCCCCTTTTCAGCAACGGCAAGGTCTGTCCGTAGAAGCTGGAGAATTGAGGGTCATCATATCCGGCATGGGTGGGGAAGCGCTGGAACATCATGGAGTTTGCCATCAGTACGCCTATTCCCTTGGTGCCGTTTATTTGTTTGGGAGATGTCTTGATGTCGTTCAGGGTGTTGATCATCACCTGCATCTGGGTGGAGTAGGAACGGGGGATGCGTTCCCGCTGGTCGGTCCCGGCAATGCGGTAAAGTCCCTGATAGATGCGGTCCGGCCAAGGCATTACCTCGTAGGTGTCTACCATGGGGTACATCAGTTGGGCGGCGAAGGTTGCCTGATAGTTTATTTTATAATCGGTCCAGTCCTTGGCGCGGTCCTCGATGGGGTCGGTCAGGAAATACATTTCGCGGTTCAGCGGGTCGGTCATTGACTTCATGCAGCCGTATTCCAGGAAGGCGTTCTCGAAGACGCGTTCTTTCTTTACGCCGTTGTAGAAGACCGGTTCGCGGGCGGTTCCTGTCCATACTTGTGCTATGTAGCCGTCTACACAGTCCAGTGAGGCGAGGCTGGCTTCGGGGCTGACAATCTGCCACGAAGTATAGTTCACCAGGGAGTGGGTGGGGACGTAGCACTTCACTTCCAGGCCTTTGGACTTGCCGTATTCCTTGGCGTAGGTGAAGATTTTATCCAAGGCATTGTAGTACAGGTGGTACTTCAGCTTGTTGGACAGATAGGTATTTTCGGGCGAGTCGTGCTGGGCGCGCCACGGGAAGTTATAGTATTTTTGCCATTCGTTGCGGAAGGCATCGCTGTATCCGGCGTGTGCCCAGAACTCGGGTTCTTCCAGGTAGATGGAAGTGATTCCGGCATCTATGACGCGTTTTATCTGGGTTTCCTGCATGTAGCGGATGAAACTTTCGGTGGGGACGATGTAGGGGGTGAGGTAGCCGTGGCCTATTTCGCGTCCGTCGCGGTCACGTTGTCCTTCTTTCATGTGTTCTTTGCTCTTGTCCCACCAACCCAGGAAGTAGTCGGCGTAGTCTCCCCAGGCAACTCCGGTCATGAACTGCACTTTGTAGCCGCGTTCTTTCCATGACTGCATACGTTCTTCAAAGGTGACTCCGGGTTTGTCCACCGTGCCATACACCATTACGCCGTCGGCGCGGATGTCGGTTTCCGTCTTCCACGGCTCGGAGGTCTGGAAGATTGTCTTTGCTTCCTGCTGTTTCTGTGCAGAGAGGTTGCAGAAGCAGGCGGACAGGGCAAAGGTGAATAATATTCTGCTTGTTTTCATTATCTGGATTCTTTTACGGTTTTCTTATTTAGCGGGTATTACTTGCATCAGTGCCGGACAGGCGCTGGCGTCATAGCTTTCCATCACTCCGGTGGGGCAGGGGCGGGCGGCATCTTTGAAGGTAATGTTGCGTGCCTTGTCCCTGTTTTGCCAGGCAGTGTTGATGTTGTTGCGCAGCCAGTCCAGGTATTGGGGTTGGTTGCAGTCTTCAATCAGGCGGATGACGTATTGGGCGAAGATGGCGGCATAGATTCCCTGTTCCACGCCGTTCTTAAATTCCAGCATGCCGTTCTCGTCGCACATGTGCTGGCGTACGTATTCGGTGGCGAGGAGGGCGTCGTCCAAATATGCCTTGTCTTGGGTTGCTTTGTAGAGCATTACGGCGGAGCCGATAAATGTTCCCTGGTTATAGAGTTGGGTAGTCCAGTCTATATCCATTCCGTTTTGGCGCTGGAAATGGTAGTGCATATTGTCGGCTACGCGTCCGTCCTTCTTGTCGAAGAATACGTTGCGCGACCATGCGTAGGTGTCTTTTGCTTTTTCCAGGTAGTCTTCTTTCTTGGTGATGTTGTATAGGGTCATGCTTCCCACGATGGTGGGGTAGTTGATGCATGCCATCTTTGCGTCGTGGGCAAAGCTCCACCACAGTCCGCCGCGCTGGGGGTCATGGGATTCTTTCCATACGTGGTAGAATCCGGCTGAGGCGTCGGCAAGGTATTTGGGATCGCCGGTGGTTTCGTAGGCGCGTGCCAGTGAGATGATCCACCACATCATGTCGTCGTAGATGAACCATTCTATTTTGTTGTTCCAGTTATATTTGTCGTATTGTTCGTAGCCTCCCTGGTAGATTTCGTCTATCAGTTTGCGGTATTTGGGTGCTTTGGTGCGTTTGTATGCGTTCATTATCATGTCCCAGTAGATGGCCTGCACCCAGATGGCTGCTCTGCCTTTTCCGTCGGAGGAGATGGCGTAGAGTTTCATTTCGGGATTGTAGAATGTCTGATGGAAGGCGTCTATGGCAATGGTTGCGTCTTTGCCGGTGTAGGGCTTTTCCTTGCTCGCTGTTTGTCCGGTCACGGTGGTGAAGATGGAGCACAACGAGGATAAAACGATAAAAATCAGAACTTTGTTTCTCATGGTAATATTTGTTGTTGTTAGCCGTAGGGGCGGATTGAATCCGCCCGAAAATAGTTCGCTTTATGTATTCGGGCGGAAGCATTCCGCCCCTACGGTTGATGAATTTATTGATAAGATGGTACTTCTTAGTTTACCATCACCCCTTTCGGTTCATTGTAGTTGTAGCGTTTTCTACCATCTATTTCATGGTCGATACGTGCACCTACGCGAACATAATACTTGCGGTTTCCCGGCAACTTAGGAGTAGTAAGCGTTACTGTTTGGCCTAGGCAATCATTCATAATGCTATCGTCCAGGCGAACAGAGTAACGGGAATCCTTATTATTATCACCTACATACGGGCTGGAAGAATTGATGAACAGATAAACATCCGCCAGATTCTTTTGATAGTCCGCATTGTCCGTACCTCTGGTAATCTTTACGCTTGCTGAAACTGTTCCGTCGGCATTGGCTGTCGGTTCGCCTACCCATTCCACATTGAGGAACGGTTCTATCTCAAAATCAATGTTCACCGTACCTTTGATGTCGCCTTTCCAACGCTCGTCTTTTACCACTTTGCCATCGGAACCGACGATATAAGTAGGAACGAAAGCGCCCAAGGCTTCAATGATGTAGTTGCCTTTGAATATCTTGGTATTCTGGTACGTTCCATCCTGTTTCACGGTAGTATAATAAGGAGTGGGGTTATCGCTCCAACTCATTTCCAATAGTTTCAGGCGCACGCCGCCGTCTCCCACTTCAGTCTGCATCGGCTTTTGGTTCTTCTTGTCGATGATTCTGCCCACGATGGTTTCTGCCGGTGCGTCATAGTTATCGACATCCACACATGCATTTGCCATCAGCAGCAATACAAGGCATGATAAGTAATATGTTATCTTTTTCATAATTGTTTCGTTTTAGTAATTAATAACCAGGGTTTTGCAACAACAACGGATTCTTTTCGATAGAACTGTTCGGGAAGTTCTTGTAATACCAACGGGTATCGAAAGTAAAGCGGTGGCTGTTGTCTTCATCGGTTCTTACGTCGAAGAAGTACTTGCCGGCGTGTGCTGCATAGAAAGGCATCAGGATTCTCCACAGGGTGGATTGCTGTTCTTTTTCAATCACTCTCCAACGCTTCAAGTCCCACCAAGTCTTGTTCTCGAATGCCAATTCTTTTCTTCTTTCACGCTGGATGATAGAGAAATCGTTCAGTTCGGCAGAAGAAGCCAGCAAGTCGGCGCCTGCACGGTGTCTGATCTGGTTGATGCATTGGTATGCGTCTTCCTTGTAGTTGGCTCCTGCTCCCAGTTCGGCTAGTTCGTAAGCGGCTTCGGCACGGTTCAACAAGACTTCGGCATAACGTATCTCGATCCAGGTCTGGGTAGAGTTGTTTTCCAATACGGCTGATTTAGGCATATCGGGATTCAACCATTTGCGAACGGAGAAACCTGACATGGCTCCTGCACCGGCATCCGAAGCGAAAGGGCCGCTTAATCCGGCTGCATTCATCCTGGTTCCGTCGGGCAAAGTATAAACGGTCTGGTTGTCCGGGTTGGGAGAACTGACGATGTAATCTTTGCATTCGGGAATGTTCTCGTATTTCTCGGTAGCACCGTCGGGAATGATGTGAGAGATTCCGTTGGCTGCATCTGCCTTGGTATAGATACCGCGATAGATGGAGATGGATTCTCCTTTGAAGTCGTCACCCGGCAGGATTACGGTTGCACGCAGGCGGGGCTCGGCGTTGGCAAACAAGTCCATGGTTTTGTCATACATCTTATAATGTCCCTTCTCATCGAAGTTTTGCAGATGTCCGTTAGCATCTTTGGGCAGTCCGTCGAACATTTCAACAAAGTCCAGTGTGGGGTTTACCAAAGTGGCATAACCGTTGGCTCCCATTGCCTGGCGGGGAACGCAGTAAGCGTCATATCCGTGCACGGAGTTAGGATAAGCATATTCTTTCACGAAGATGTTTTCTTCGCTGCTTTCATCAAAGAATGCGTTCACAAAGTTTTGGTATTGCGCTTCTTTGTCGCCTTCTTTCCAGTTCTTCATGTACAGGCTGTGGTGGCCTTCCACTTTCTTGGCTTCATCATAGCTTTTCTGATAGAAATCTTTTGCTTTGCTGGCATCGATACCGACAAGGCGGTTACCGTCTTGGTCCACCAGGTTGGAGTTCTTATTGAATTTGGCGATAGAACCTGCAAACAGCATGGCGCGCGAGTTGAGTGCGGCAGCGGCATAGCGGGTAGCGCGTCCGCGTTGAGCTTTCTCCGGCAACAGGTTGAAGGCATCGGTCAAGTCTTGATATACTTGATTGTAAACGGCTTCTTCCGAGGAACGGGGAATTTTCAAATCGTCAATGCTCTGTTCGGGATACTTTAATACTGTATTTACCAGAGGTACACCGCCATAGCGTTTTGCCAAAGCAAAGTAAGCAAAACCACGGGCAAACAGGGCTTCCCCTTTCCATGTATTCACTTGCTCCGTAGAGAAATAGCTTTCATAAGAAGGCAAAGTTTCAAGGAAATAGTTGATGTCGCGAATCAGCTTATAACCGTTGCCGGTTGGATTGGCATCATCGGCATAATAATCGAAATCTTCCGAATGGGCGCTACACCAGTCACGGCCGATTGCTTCGCCGGTAAGCATGGGCACAGGGTCGATAATCCAGAAGTGGTTGAATCCACGGGCTCCCGAGTAACGGAAATCTTCTACCGGAAGTTGGCTGTAGATACGTGCCATATAGCTTAATACGCCATTTTCGGAAGTAAAGATGTCTTTATCCTGCACAATGTTCATGGGAGCAACATCCAAGTCAAGGCAAGAACTTAACGAGAAGGATGCCAATGCGAATGCAAATATATATTTCTTAATCATGTTCTTAGAATTTAATGTTAACACCAACAGATACAGTCTTATTCAAAGGATAATTATATCCTTCACCATCATTTGTATGTTCGGGGTCTACGTCCTTCAAACCGGTGAAGGTGAGCAGGTTGTAACCGTTTACATAAACTCGCATATTACGGATACCTACTTTGGCAGTCCATTTTTCGGGCAAGGTGTAACCCAGTTCGATGCTTTTCATACGCAGGTAAGCGGCATTGTGGATGCTGAAGAATGAATCGAATTCGGGCAATGAACTCGTGTAAGCATAGTGGCCGGATACCCATTGTGTATTGGGATCGTATGGATCTGCTTTGGGATCAACCGGATGCCAGCGGTCCATAAACTGGGTCATGGCATTGGAGTAATCGCTACCCCACAACGGTTCGCGAAGCTGTTCGCCGTAAGCACAATATACTTTGGCTGCACCTTGGAAAAGGACGTTCAGATCGAATCCTTTGTATTGTGCGCCTAAGTCCAAGCTGAAGTTGATCAGCGGGCCATCACCACGCATGGCAATAGGGTAACGGTCGTGGTCGGTTATTTGTCCGTCGCCGTCCCAGTCTACATAGATATAGTCGCCCGGCAATCTGTCGCGGCCTACGTAAATGTCACTGTTGGCTATGTCTTCATAAGAAGTATAGCGTCCGTTGTCTCCGTAGCCCCACCAGATACCTTGGTAGCGATTGTTCTCATTGTTTCTCCAGTTTTCGTAGGAGTTACCGGAACGTGCTCTTTCAACGTGTTTTTTCTTGATGCGGGTCATGGCAAAGATACCTTTGGCGGTGTATGAGAACTCGCCGATATGGTTTCTGTGGTTCAATTCCAACTCTATACCTTGTGTCAGGTCGCTGTTCAGGTTTTCTTGTGGAAGGTCGGCACCCACTTCCGAAGGCAAACTGCCTGTGCGGGTTGCCAACAGACCGCTTCTGGAACGTCTGAAGTAATCGGCCGACAGACCTATTAATCCGTTCCAACCTTCCAAGTCAATACCTACATCGAACGTTTTTGCGATATACCAAGTGATGTTGCGGTTGGCAATACCTTTATTGCTGGCAGAGTTTACATAAGTACCGTCGAATACGTGTCCGCCGGGAAGTTTGTTATTTTCGCCGCCGGCAGGGTAGTAGTAACCGGTAATAAACTGATAGCTGGATGCGCTGTCATCACCCATCTTGCCATAAGAGGCACGCAGCTTGGCATTGGTGATGAAAGAAAGCTTGGAATCTTTCCAAAAGTTTTCTTCAGAGAAACGCCAGCCCACTGAAGCGGCAGGGAAGAAGCCCCATTGCTCGCCGGACATAAACATGGAAGAACCATCGTAACGGAAGCTGAACTCAGCCAGGTATTTTGATTTGTAATCGTAACCGAATTTACCTACCAAACCTAAGTTTGCTTTGTCATACAAGGCACCGCCATCGGTATTCATATAACCCACCTGATTGGTAGTGTTACCTGCAAACAACTGGTCTAAATCCAAGCCCAGTTCGCGCAATGCGTAGAAGTTGTCACCGGTTCTTTTAGAACCTTCCCACAAGATCAATGCATTAACATTGTGCGCCTGGTTGAAGGTATTGGTATAGTTCAAAGAGAACTGATACAGCAATGATTCTTTTCTGTAATATTCACGAGTCAGTTTGCTGGGGTTGTTTCTTACGTTGGGACGATAGGTGTTGTCCACTTCCTGATAGTTGTATTGGTTGTATGACTTCTGGTACTTCTTATTGTCTTCCATATTGAAGTCATAGCTGAATACTGCTTTGGCAGATAATCCTTTTACTCCGGGAACATCATAAGTGGCGGAAACAGAAGACTGGAACCATTTTCTGTTCCATTGGTTATAACCTGTAATGTCTTTGTTCATCATGGCAACCGGGTTACTACCGTCTACCAAACCTTGTTGCAGGTATTCGGGGTTGTCATTGGCATAAATGGACTGGATAGGGGCTGAGCGCCACAAAGAACGGATTATCATATCGGCGCTTTCCCACGGACGTTCTTGTTTGTCCATAATTCCGGTTACGTTCAGGTCCACCTTTAAGTATTTAGTAAGTTGGGTAGTGATGTTTGAGCGCAAGTTGAAACGTTCATAGTCAAAGTCGCCACTCTTAAAGATACCTTCCTGTCCCTGATAACCTGCACTCATATAGAAATGAGTCTTTTCGTTACCTCCGGTAGCACTGATGTTGTGCTGTGTTTGGGGAGCTGTCTTGCGGATAACGGCGTCATACCAGTCGGTAGATTTCTTTGTTCCGTTCAAGTAAGGTGCGAAATCATCGTCGCTGAAACGAAGGGAACCGCCGTCTACATTCTTCATTTTCTTTTCGTTCCATAAAGTCATCCAGTCCACTGCATCTACTACATGAGGCAGACCGCTTGGCATCTGCCAACCGATGTTACCGGAATAATTCAATTCGGTCTTTTCAGATTTACCGGACTTGGTAGTAATCAATACCACACCGTTTGCTGCACGCACACCATAGATGGCAGCCGATGCATCTTTCAAAACGGAAAGGCTTTCGATGTCGTTGGGGTCGATGCGGCTGAGGTTGTCGCGGGGAATGCCGTCGATAATGATCAATGGAGCGCCCATACCGCGGATGTCGAAGTTATTGTTGAATGCACCCGGTTCGGCACTTTTCTGAACCACACGTAGACCGGCTACCTTACCGGTCAGCATATTCTGGGCATTCTCGTTCTTGGTGGCAATGATGTCGTCGGACTTAACTGCGGAAACGGCACCCGTCAGGGTCACTTTCTTCTGAGTACCATATCCCACTACTACAACTTCATCCAGTGTTTCGGTGTCTTCTTTCAAGATCACTCTCACTGTATTCTTTCCTTTTACGGGGATATCTTGAGTAACATATCCTATATACGAAATCTGCAATACTGCATTGTCGTTTACGTTTTGCAACGTAAAGTTTCCCTCAAAGTCGGTAATTGTACCGTTAGTACTTCCCTTTACCAGTACGCTGGCTCCAATGATAGCTTCGCCATTTGGGTCGGTAACGGTTCCCGTTACGCTTTTTCCCTGGGCCATCATTGATAAGCTGCAACATAGAAAAGCGATCAAAATCATTGCTTTAGGCAATGCGTTTTTAATGTTTTCACTCATAATTAATAGATTTAATTGATTAGTATAAAATTAGGTTTTAGAGACCTCTTTGTGAAAGTACACATGCTGTGACAAGAGAACTCTTTTACAGTAGGACCAGTTGATGATTCTATTCTTTCTGCATAGGCTTGTGATTGTTTTAAAGTTAGCATATCCATTTTTTGAGTTTGTCCATTTGAGGACAAGGACAAAAGTAATCGGTCTGTAACAAAGGAGGTGAAAATAGATATTCAATAAAAAGTAAAAGCTGTTCTTTTCTATGGACTGCTATACAAACAGGGGTAGGTGAACAGATTTTGCTATTTCTTGAATAGGAATTACTAGTTGAAGGCGGAGGGGGATTGCATCAAAGATTATCTCAATGTATTTACAATTGGTCATCTATTGAAAAGTTCCGGATTACAAGATATAGATTAGTCGAAGGTATTCTCATCCCCTCTCAAGAGCTACTCTTTCTACACATCTCCGTTAATATTTTCAGTAACGCTTTCATCCACCGTAGGGGCAGATTGAATCTGCCCGAAAACGATTTACTTTATGCATTACTCCCAAGGTCGTGACCGTTGGTTCGGGCGGATTCAATCCGCCCCTACGGTGGATGTTAACGAGATGCGTAGAAAGAGTAGCTCAAGAGGGGATGGGAATACCTTCGACTAATCTACACTTTCATTTCTGCAATAGGTATAATCTTTTATTCGATAAGAATAACGCTTATACATTCCATCCTTCACTCCAATATGGCTAGTTATTCGCATTATTTGAATAGTATTTCCCGACTCATTTAAGAAGAATCCCTTTTCTTTGCAATGCAAAAGAAACCAAAAGAATAAGATGAATATCAATCTTATCCAAACTGTGAAAATGAACTATTAGTAGTGGATTTTTATGTCTTTGTTTAGTTTTAGTAAAGAAATAGGTTGAGGGATATAAGGTAAGAGGGTTGTTTTTTAGGATAGTTTCATCGAATATAATTTAGAAATAGAGAAAGAGACCTGAAAGTTAATGGCAAGACTATTGCCAAACTAACTTTTAAGCCTCTTTTTTTTATTCCTTCTTTTTTAAGAAACAAAGTCTTTAGGCAACACCCCGAAATGCTCCTTGAAACACTTCGTGAAATAGGAAGCCGAACCAAATCCCACTAACTCGGAAACTTCTGTCGCCCTATACCCCTGCCGCAACAATTCGGCGGCACGATTCAGACGGACCACTTTCAAGTAATCATTGGGAGGCATACCCGACAGTGCCTTTATCTTGCGATAGAAATTGGAACGGCTCATGTTCAATGCATCCGCCAATGTATCAATGGAAAAGTCCGGTTCTGCCATTTGCTGTTCGATGATCGTCTTTATCTGGCTGATTAATTCATAATCGCGCTGGGATAAGATCGTATTTCCCTGTTCCGGGGCACTCTTTGCACTGGTGCTGATATTTAGGTTCTGCATTACCTTGTGATAAGCCAATCGCAATTGCAACAAGTTCTCTATTTGCGCTTTCAGTTGCCGGATGGTGAAAGGCTTTTCTATATAAACATCCGCCCCGCACTCTATACCCGCTGTTTTGGCTTCCAGACTGGTCTTGGCGGTCAACAATATAATAGGTATGTGCGACCATTCTATATTCGATTTCACTTGACGGGACAATTCTATTCCATCCATTACCGGCATCATTACGTCACTAATAATTATATCTACCGTGTTCTTCCGTAAGGCTTCCAGTGCTTCTTGACCATTTTCCGCTTTTAAAACGATGAACCATTTGTTAAGCATGGAAGAAGTCATGTTCAATAAGTCCTGGTTGTCCTCCACCAGCAATATGGTGAACTTGCGGCCGTTCAACTCTGCATTTTCGGGAATACTTTCATTATTATCCATCAGCGAAACCATTTCCGATGAGGTGTTTAATTCCCCGATGGGCAAGGAGATGGTAAAGCAGGAGCCACCCCATTCACTTTCCGTCAACTCTAATTTACCATTCAGCCCTTCTGCCAAAGTCCTGGAGAAAGCAAGCCCGATTCCCGTTCCCGGCATCTGATGCTCGTTATTAATCTGATAAAATGCGGTAAAGATACGGGAACGTTCCTCCGGCACTATGCCCGGACCGTCATCGCTGACCGATAGGTGGAACATCTCCTTATCATAAACCAATTTTATGCAGATATGTTGCCGCGCATACTTCATCGCATTGCTCAGGAAGTTCACAATTACCTTACTTACTTTGCCGGCATCGGTTACTGCCTGTAACCCTTCTTCGGGAAGAAGAATCTCCAGTTCTTTTCCTTTTAAATGAAGGTTCTCTGAGAATTGTTCCGCTATGTTGCGCACCAGTTGGGTGATGTCGCATTTATGCAGGTTAAAGTTCACTCCCTCGTTTTCCATCTTTTGGAAATCGAGCAATTCATTCGTCACGCCCAGCAGATAGTCCACATTGTAACGTATGGTGTTGAGGTAAGTCTTTTCTTCCTGCTCCTTCAGGTCGGGTTGTTCCAATAACTGTTCCAGGGGGAGGCGTATCAAGCTAAGCGGTGTACGGATTTCGTGCACCAAGTTAATAAAGAACCCCACTTTGGAACGGTAGGTTTCTTTTTCCTGCATCACGCGGAACTGTTCCATCCGGTTCTGATATTTTTGCTTTACCCATTGGTTCCACTTCCATGCCGACAGATAAACTAGCAAGGCACATAGACAGAAATAAGCCGCATATGCCCAGCCCGATAACCACCAGGGAGGTGTGATGATAATGGTAAAATGATGGCTCTGTTCATTCCATATACCATTATTATTGGAGCCTTTCACTTCAAACTCGTATTTGCCGGGAGGCAAATCGGTATAATGGGCAGTGGTATGTTCTGTTTGCTTAATCCATTCGCGGTCTATCCCGTGCAAGATGTATTTATACTGGTTGCGTGAAGGATCACTGTAACTGAGCGCCGCAAAGGAAATGCCGAAGCTATTGTTATTCCACGGTAGCACAATCTGCCTTTGCTGGATAAGCGGGCCTCCTGAACCTTTTAAAGCCTGTGCCACATTGGCATCGTTGATATAAGGGAAATTAATATCGGAAATGATAACGGGAGGAATATACTGATTTTGCCAAAATTGTTCCGGACGACACGCACTCAGCCCATTGATGCTGCCAAAGAACAGCCATCCCTGCTGTGTGAACAGGGAAGAGCGCTGGCAAAACTGATTACTCTGCAAACCGTCTGAAACCGTGTAAACCGAGATCTGCAACGTAGACGTATTGATGCGCATCAGCCCCCAGTAACTTGATAGCCACAAATCTCCCTGATTATCTTCCTGAATGGCATGAATTACATTGGGAATAGGGGACTTGCCTTCTATTTCCAACTGAGAAAAACTATCTGTCTTCCGGTCATAGTAACAAAGCCCTCCGCCGTCGGTGGCAAACCACATTTTCCCGTCGCGTCCTTCCAATAGCGAAATGACGGAATTAATGGGCAGTCCTTTGCCATCGGATGAGGCTTGGAAATGCTTCCATTCCCCACTGGTGATGTGGCAACGGAAAACTCCGCTATTGCTGGTTGCCACCCACAGGTATCCGTAAGTATCTTCATGTAAATCAGAAACTTCGGTCATCATTCCGATGGTGGTTACGGTGAGGAAGTCATCGGTTTGGGGAATATAGCGCGAAAGTCCCCGTTTCGTACCTATATATATGTCGCCGCCCAGCGTTTGATACACCGTCAGTATGGCATCACTGCCTATGGTGTTAGATTGCTGTTGCGAATGCCGGTACCATTGCACTTTTTGCGAGGCGATGTCCATTACAGCCAATCCGTTGCTGTTTGTTCCTATCCACAGCTTCCCTTTGGATTGTAACAGGGCGGTTACCTCTATTTGCAATGCCTTGTCTGTAGTGACGGGTATATGCTTCAATGTGTATTCATTATTGTTCAGTTTCCACAGTCCGTAGCGCGTGCCTACCCAAACTCCGCCCATTCCGTCCTCGCATAGCGGACCAATGATGCTTTCTCCTTTTCCTGCATCCTCGCGTGGCTCGTAGGTGAAGCGTTCAAAGTGATGGGTGTGCCACGCCAGATAATTGATGCCGTCCTGCTCCGTCAGTAGCCACAACCCTTTCTCATTGTCCTGAAGGATAGCGTTGAAATGGCTGTTCCCTATATTCTCTCCCGTTAAATAGTCCGCCGATTCAAATTTCCCTTCTTGCGGATGGAGTATATAGGCGCCATCACTGCTACCTATCAATAAGCGGCCGTTTTCCATCTTTTGGAAGCAGAGTATGGCTTCCTGGCGTTTGGTGGAAAGATAAAAATGGTTTAGCAATTTCCCATCTGCCGCTTGATAAGAGAATATATCGCCGCCGGTGTTTCCTATCCACACCATGCCCTCGTCCACAAACAAACTTGATATATCGGACATCGTATTGCTTTCCGTCTTGGCAACCATCTGGGTATAGTTGCAGTTTCCGTTTAAATCCGTTGTGATCCATCCGTTTTGCAGCGTGGCGATGTACACCACATCATCGGCTATGCACATATCGACAATAAAAGAGCTGTAGGAACTGTTTTGTGTCACTTGATTGGTCTTCGGGTCCCAAATGAAGAACCCTTGTCCCAGTGTGGCGATCCAGATTTTCCCTTCCTTGTCCTTCACAATCCGATTGACTTCACAACTGATGGAAACTCCGTATTCCGTAACCAGGGGCAAGGGTTCAAGCCCGTCTTTCTGCTTGTCGTACAGGCAGATGCCACTGTTTGTGCCCACCAGCAATGTGCGTGCATTCAGTTCGGCCAGGGAGAGGATGCGGTTGCTGTTTATCATGGAATGTTGTATGAAGTAAACCCGGAATGAGTTCCCATCATAGCAGTTCAAACCATTGCCCGTGCCTATCCAGATTAATCCGCAGCTATCTTGCAGGGCGCAATAAGCTGTGTTGTGGCTCACTCCGTTTTCCACCTTATATTTACGGAGGGTATAATCGGGCACGGCATGACTGGTCAGAATAAAGAATAATCCCAATACGCATAGGGATAAAAGCCTCTTTATGTAACTCATTTCTTTTTCCGGTCTTTTTTTCATAGGTAATATACTTCGACTAATAGATTAGATGGACTTCATTGGACATAAACGGACACAAAAACAGTTAAAAAATACCCCCAATAAAGTTATCACGTTAACAGAAGACAAATTTACAGAAAGTTACGACTATGGCAATTTTTTTTGAACGAATTTTAGTAATACAAGCCAAATATATTCAATAAAGACTAAGACGATTGGCAATTATGCCTATAAATGTAATTAATTTGGGGCACTATGGTGCAGCCTCCCCCTTTTGAAGCTACTCTTTCCACACATCTCATTAACACTTACCGTAGGGGCGGATTGAATCCGCCCGAATGCATAAAGTAAATCATTTTCGGGCGGGCAAACCCCGCCCCTACAGTGAATTAAAACGTTATTGAAAATATTGAAACACTTGTGTAGAAAGAGTCGCTTCAAAAGGGGGAAGCTGCGCAACAATATCCTAAATCAGTAAAATCAATTCCGGCAATAGGCAATTATCCCTATTCAATTTGCATTAAACTGTTAAATTATACCTTATTATATATAGAAATAAGAAGGATCAGCTAACTTTGTTCCTATAACCCCATAAAAAGAACCTTATGCACAAGATATTAATTATTGAGGATGAACAAAGAGTAGCGGAACTATTAAAGAGAGGATTGGAAGAATCGGGTTACCAAGTAATAGCAGCCTTTGACGGCGCTATGGGCCTGCGGCTCTTTAAAAGTGATGAATTTGATTTAGTTATCTCAGATATAGTTTTGCCCAAGATGGACGGCTTCGAACTGAGCAAAGAAATACGAAAGATCAATCCCGCCATTCCCATTCTGATGCTCACCGCCTTAGGATCTACCGACGATAAACTGGAAGGCTTTGACGCAGGAGCCGATGATTACATGGTGAAGCCATTTGACTTCAGAGAACTGAACGCCCGCATCAATGTCCTGCTGAAACGGGCAGTAAGGGAAATGAAACCACTCATTGAAGAATTGTCATACTCCGATTTACACATTAACCTGAAAAGCAAGGACGTATATCGCAACGGAAACAAAATCAAACTCTCTCCCAAGGAATACGACCTGCTAGTGTACATGGCAGAGAACGCCGAGCGCGTGTTGACCCGAATAGAGATAGCCGACAAGGTGTGGAGCACGCATTTTGACACGGGAACCAATTTTATAGACGTATACATCAACTATCTGAGGAAAAAGATAGACCGCGACTATGACACCAAACTCATCCACACCCGTGCAGGCATGGGTTTCATCTTTACGGACAAGCCATGAAAATAAGAACCAAACTGACCCTGCGTTATACCTGTGTCACGGCAGTAATTTTCCTGCTGTTCATGCTCACCATCTATTTGTTTGTGGAACATAACCGGAGCGAAACTTTCTTCCGCGACTTGAAGCAGGAGGGCGTCACCAAAGCGCATCTTTTCCTAAAGAACCAGGTGGACGCCAAAACCATGCAGTCCATTTACCTCAACAACAAGGCATTTATCAATGAAGTAGAGGTAGCGGTCTATACGCCTTCTTTTGAAATCCTTTATCATGATGCTTACCGTAACGACATCGTAAAAGAAACTCCGGAGATGATTCAACGCATCTTGAAGGAGCAATCCATCGAGTTTTATGAAGGCGAATTTCAAGCTATCGGCATGCTTTATAATTTTCAAGGCAAAGATTACATAGTGACAGCCGCTGCCTATGACGGATATGGTTACGAGAATCAAAAGGCGCTGGAAGATGTGCTGATTATTCTTTCCATCATAGGGCTTACCATTCTCACCGTGGTGGGCTACCTGCTTGCGCGAAGTGCATTGACGCCTGTATCCAATATCGTAAAAGAAGCGGAAAGTATCACTGCCGTACAAATATCCAAGAGGCTTCCCGTAGGAAACGAGCATGATGAACTGGGGGAACTGAGCATTGCTTTCAATCAAATGCTAAATAGATTAGAAGAAGCGTTCAAGGCACAAAAGATGTTTGTCAGTAATGTATCGCATGAGTTGCGTACGCCCATGGCGGCATTGATAGCGGAGTTGGAATTAGCTGTGCTGAAAGAACGCACGCTTTCAGAGTATGAAACAGCTATCAACAATGCATTAAATGATTCCCATCGGGTGGTAAAGCTGATTGAGGGGCTTCTTAACCTGGCAAAGACTGATTATCTGCCGGAACAGATCAAGATGGAGGAAGTCCGCCTAGACGAATTATTGCTGGATGCGCGTGCATTGGTGATTCGCGCCAATCCGTCATACAAGGTGGAATTGATCTTTGAGCAGGAGGCGGAAGATGATTCGGTGATTACGGTGATGGGGAATAATTATTTGCTTACTACTGCTTTTGTGAATCTGATGGAGAATAATTGCAAGTTCTCTGCCGGGAAGACTTCCATGGTGCAGATTTCTTTTTGGGAGGAGCATTCCATCATTCGTTTCTCGGACAATGGGATTGGTATATCCGATGAAGATAAAATGAACTTGTTCACTCCTTTTTATAGAGGTGAAAATAAGGGATTTACTCAGGGACACGGGATAGGAATGGCATTGACGAAGAAAATCATCATGCTTCATCAAGGAACTATTGAGGTGCATTCCCAGCAAGGGGAGGGGACGACTTATGTGGTGAAGTTGGTACATATTTAGATAGTTATGAATCAATAGTTTAAGGTAAATATCCACCGTAGGGGCGGATTGAATCCGCCCGAATACATCCACAGATACACCATTGGGGATGTTATTGGGCAGATTCAATCTGCCCCTACGGTGGACGCAATGCTAGTCATTTCCATCCCATCCTAAATTAATTTTTGAAACGCAACTATTTCCTTTTGCGCCTCCACCGCCCCTTATTTTCCATCTTCATAATGCAATAACAGGCCAATGCATAAATTATAAATAAAACAACGCTCCCAGTCACCATATCTACTTCACTTTATAGCCACCGTGTAAATTTCTTAATATACCACACCTTCACCAACTGCGTCAGCGTGCAATAACAGAGCAGCGTACCAATAAGCCACCAAAAATACTCCATCGGCAACGTCTGCAATCCAATCGAAGCCCCGAAAGACGTAAACGGAATACAAATCCCCACACCCATAATCAAAAACGTCAAAGTCATCACCGGCCAAGAAGCACGACTCTGAATAAACGGAATCTTCCGCGTACGAATCATGTGCACAATTAACGTCTGCGACAACAATCCCTCAATAAACCAACCCGACTGAAACAACGACTGATGTTCCGGAGCATTGGCACTAAATACATACCACATCACCAAATACGTCGTGATATCAAAGATAGAACTAATCGGCCCGATATAAATCATAAATCGGCTCAGATCGGAAGCATCCCATTTGCGCGGTTTTCTCAAATACTCCGCATCCATGCGGTCAAACGGAATCGTAGTCTGCGAAACATCATACAGCAAGTTCTGTATCAGCAAATGTATAGGCAACATGGGCAGGAAAGGCAGAAAAGCACTGGCAGCCAACACACTAAACATATTTCCAAAGTTGGAACTGGCAGTCATCTTAATATATTTATTAATGTTCCCAAAAGTTTTCCTGCCTTCCAACACCCCGTCTTCCAGTACCATCAAATCCTTTTCAAGCAGAATAATATCCGCACTTTCCTTGGCAATATCCACCGCCGAATCTACAGAAATTCCAATGTCCGACTGACGCAGGGCGGCAGCATCATTAATTCCGTCTCCCAAGAATCCCACCGTGTTATCCTGACTTTGCAGCAGCCTAATAATATCTACTTTCTGCATCGGCGTGAGTTTGGAGAAAACGGTTGCTTTCTGTACCGCTTCCATCTTTTCTTCTTCATTCATCCGGGCAAGTTCCGTGCCTGTAATAGCCGTCCCCGTATCAATGCCCACCTGCCGCGCAATCGTTTTTACCACCGCATCATTATCTCCCGACAACACTTTTACTTCCACTCCATACTCATGCAGTTGCTTGATCGCTTCTGCCGCCGACTGCTTAGGCGGATCAAGGAAAGCCAAATAACCGATCAACACCATCTCCCGTTCATCTTCTATGGCAAAATTATTCTCCTTTTCCAGAAAACTTTTGTGAGCTAATGCCAATACGCGCATTCCTTGATGGTTCATTTCCTCGCTGATACGCTTGGCTTGCGCTTTCAGATCTTCGGTGAGCGGATGTACCTTGCCTTTAAACTCGGCATGGGAGCAGATTTCCAACATTTCTTCTACCGCGCCCTTTGTTATGATTTGCCGTTTGCCTTGTTGGTCTTCTACCACAACGGACATCCGGCGGCGGGTGAAGTCGAATGGAATTTCATCCACCTTCTTGTAATCATCTTTCAGATACTCCAAAGACAGCTCTTTTACATGAGACAAGATCGCCCTATCCATCAAATTCTTCAATCCGGTCTGAAAAAAACTATTGAAATAGGCGTGGCGCAGAATCCTCCTTTCCTTGTCCTCACTTCCGTCTGCATTGATATGACGTTCCAGGACAATCTGGTCGCAAGTCAGCGTTCCGGTCTTGTCCGTGCAAAGAATATTCATGGCGCCAAAGTTCTGAATGGCGTTCAAGTCTTTTACAATGGTTTTCTTCTTCGACATGGCTAGTGCCCCTTTGGAAAGGTTGGCTGTGACAATCATGGGAAGCATTTCGGGAGTTAATCCTACGGCAATGGAAATGGCAAAAATGAAGGCATCCAGCCAGTTGCCTTTTGTCAATCCGTTTACAAAGAATACGAAGGGAACCATAATCAGCATAAACCGGATGAGCAGGAAGCTTACTTTGCTGATACCTTTATCGAATGCCGTTGCAGCACGATGTCCCACAATGCTCTTGGCGATAGTTCCCAAGTAAGTATTATTTCCTGTGGCAAAGGCTATTCCTTTGGCGGAGCCGCTGATTACATTTGATCCCATGTAGCATATGTTATCCAGTTCCACCACGCTTCCTTTTCTATATTTTCCTCCTATTACCTGCGGATGCTTCTCCACTGCATCTGATTCTCCTGTCAGTGTGGACTGGCTGACAAACAGGTCTTTAGCTTCAATGATGCGGATGTCGGCAGGTATCATGTCGCCTGCGGCAAGCATCACTATGTCTCCGGGAACCAGTTCGTCAATGCTTATTTCATATTCTGTATTGCCTGCACGCTTCACGCAACAGGTATTTGTAACCATCTTTAGCAATGCTTCGCTGGATGCATTCGCTTTCCATTCCTGAAAGAACCGAAGGATGGCACTGAATACAATCATGGTGGTGACGATGATAATAGAAGTCCATTCCTGTTCTCCGGGTGATGCCAGCAGGACGTCAAGTACAAAAGAAATAATTACCAATACCGTCAGTACGCCGATAAACGGGTTGATAAATGCTTTGACGAATGTCGCAATAGGATTTTTCTTCTGTTCGTGTACAATTTCATTCTTACCATAAAGGCTTTGGCGTTTCTCCACTTGTTTTTCAGTCAGCCCGATCTCTAGTGTCTGAAAATAAGAGTATACCGATTCTAATGGTTGTGATGCTGCCAGAAATACTTTCTCAGTATTGAAGTCTGACCTGGGCTGACATTTTTTTTTCTTCCACAACATAATTCTTTCTTTTTACTGGTTATTGACTCCTTCATCTTTTTACGCTGCAAAGGTAGGGAGCGCTCTCTGAACTCTTCGTTAGAGTTTTATTAGAGTGGTATTAGAAAATCATTAGAGCTTCATTAGAAAAATGCCTCCCTCTCCTTAATACTTTCATTTGAAACTATCCGGAACGCCTTCTGCCATATAAATGCTTATTCTTTGCTCATTATAAGTTACTTTGTGCAGCTTTTGTGTCCTTTAGATAGTTTTCACCGAAACTTTTTAAAAGTTTGCTGGGATTTCTCAAATCTTCACTATCTTTGAAGCATAAAATCTTAAGATTATGAGTGACCAGATAAAACAAATTGCTGAACGTCTCCAGGGATTAAGAGACGTGTTGGAGCTGACTCCCGAAGAAGTGGCCGAAAGCTGCCAACTCTCCGTGGACGAATATTTGGGTATGGAAAGCGGTGAGAAAGATATTTCTGTCAGCGCTTTGCAAAAGATTGCCCGCAAATATGGCATTGCACTGGACGTGCTGATGTTTGGTGAAGAACCCAAAATGAGTTCTTATTTCCTGACCCGTTGCGGCGCAGGTGTGTCCGTTGAACGCACTAAAGTTTATAAGTACCAGTCCTTGGCATCGGGCTTCCGCGGGCGCAAGGTTGATCCGTTTATAGTTACCGTTGAACCCAAGCCTGAAGATACCCCGATTTACTTCAATTCGCACGAAGGGCAAGAATTCAATCTGGTGATAGAAGGTCGCATGTTGCTGAACATGAACGGAAAAGAACTGATCTTGAATCCGGGAGACAGCCTTTATTTTGATTCTTCCATTCCTCACGGCATGAAGGCATTGGATGGCAAAACCGTGAAATTCCTGGCAGTAATTATGTAATTTGTAAGAGTTATGGTAGAAAAATTTCTTGAGCAGAATAGCTTTACCTCGCAAGAGGATTTTATAAAGAATTTGAAGATAAAAGTCCCCGAAAACTTTAATTTCGGTTATGATATAGTAGATGCATGGGCGGCTGAGGAACCTGATAAGAACGCATTGTTGTGGACGAATGACAAAGGTGAACACCATCAGTACACTTATGCGGAACTGAAGAAATACACTGACATGACGGCTTCTTATTTCCAAAGCCTGGGCATCGGGCACGGAGATATGGTGATGCTTGTGTTGAAGCGCCGTTATGAGTTTTGGTATTCCATTATTGCTCTGCATAAACTGGGCGCAGTGGTTATTCCGGCTACTCATCTGCTGACAAAGAAAGACATTGTGTATCGTTGCAAGGCTGCTGATATAAAGATGATTGTAGCGGCAGGCGAGGACGTAATCACTAAACATATTATAGATGCAATGCCCGATTCTCCTTCTGTTGAGAAGCTAGTCAGCGTAGGACCGGAGATACCGGAAGGTTTCGAGGATTTCCATAAAGGCATTGAGAATGCTGCCCCCTTTGTAAAGCCCGAGCATCCCAATACGAATGATGATATTTCATTAATGTATTTCACTTCGGGCACCACAGGCGAACCGAAGATGGTGGCGCATGATTTTACGTATCCTTTGGGCCACATTGTAACGGCAAGCTACTGGCACAACCTGCACAAGGACAGCCTGCACCTCACTATTGCCGATACCGGTTGGGGAAAAGCCGTGTGGGGAAAACTGTACGGACAGATGATTGCAGGAGCAAATATTTTTGTTTATGACCACGAGAAGTTCACTCCTTATGAAATACTGAAGAAGATTCAGGATTATCATATCACTTCCTTGTGTGCCCCTCCCACCATTTACCGCTTCTTGATCCGTGAAGATTTCTCTCAATTCGATCTTTCTTCATTGGAATATTGCACCACGGCTGGCGAGGCATTAAATTTCTCTGTTTATGAAACTTTCAAGGAATTGACAGGCATCCGTCTGATGGAAGGTTTCGGTCAGACCGAAACTACGCTGACTTTGGCAACTTTCCCTTGGATGGACCCGAAACCCGGTAGTATGGGAGTACCCAATCCGCAATATGATATTGACTTGTTGACTCCGGACGGACGTTCGGCAGAAGATGGTGAACAAGGGCAAATTGTGATCCGCACGGATAAGGGTAAACCTTTAGGATTGTTTAAAGAATATTACCGTGATAAAAACTTGACGGATGAAGCTTGGCATGATGGTATTTATTACACAGGTGACGTAGCTTGGCGTGATGAGGATGGATATTTCTGGTTCGTAGGCCGTGCAGATGATGTAATCAAGAGTTCCGGTTACCGCATCGGCCCGTTCGAGGTAGAAAGCGCATTGATGACCCATCCGGCTGTAGTGGAGTGTGCCATTACCGGTGTACCCGATGAAATTCGTGGTCAGGTGGTAAAGGCAACCATCGTTCTTGCTGCAAGTTATAAAGGCAAGGAAGGGCCTGAATTGATAAAGGAACTGCAAGACCACGTGAAGCGTGTGACTGCTCCTTATAAGTATCCGCGTGTAATAGAATTTGTGGAAGAACTTCCGAAAACGATCAGTGGAAAGATTCGTCGTGTGGAAATACGCGAAAAGGATAAATAACCGGCTATGTATGTAGCAGGCTTTCCAATGGGAGGTGGTTAAAATAAAAATAGCTATCATTTTGCTGTAGGGGCAGATTGAATCTGCCCGAAAACAGTTTGCTTTATGTATACGGGCGGATTCAATCCGCCCCTACGGTGAAATGATCGTTCTATTTATATTTCGACACATTTATTCATCAACATATCCGAAAACTAAAAATGAAAAAGCTTCTATTTCTTGCATTTCTGTGCTTGGCATACCTATCAGTAAATGCTCAAGCTCTTGCCCCTATCACATGGACTGCCTACGGATTGACTTTCGAAGCTCCCAAAGGAATCCTGGTGGAAGAGGATACAGAAGAAACTTTCCTCTTGAACAACAGTAAGTTCTACATCACGATCCAATCTTTGGATTCTGATGGTATGACAAAGGAGGAACTAAGTGGTGTCCTAAAGGATTATGCTAATGATGATGGAGTAAAAGACCAGTCGGCAGTAAAAGCATTTGAGTTGCCACAATTCTATGGTTCTTATTTGACCGGAATCTGTGAGGCGGATCATTGCTTCTATGCTTGTCTGATGACCAAGGCTGCGGGGAGTGGCTTTTATATTTCCATTCTCTATTCTGAAGGGGAGGAAGCTAATGCTGAAAAGATTTTGAAAAGTTTTAAGATGGAAGAATAAACAAAAACTTCTTCGGTGTGTTTTAGGACTAAGAAAGCATTCAAAATTTACCAGTTTATTAATAGCAAAAGTAAGCGAGAATGTACCTCACGGTGCATTCTCGCTCTTTTCACAGTTATCATTCGTACAGAATAAGATCTGACGAGTAATTCAATCTTTCTACTCTTTAGTCATCACTTATACCCTGGAGTTTGAACTAATCCCGGTTGACCGGTCTTGTCATCAGCTTTATTCTTATTCAATGTATTTTCGTCGATCGGCCATAATAAGCGCGCTTCATTTGCTGTGGTGTGGGCAAGTACATATTCATCACCTGCCAAGCGGAGGTCGTACCAACGTTTGCCTTCTACCATAAATTCACGCATACGTTCTTTCAATACGGCTTCCATAGCACCTGCATTATCCGGTTTCTGCATTGAATTGTTAGTGTACAATTCGGGGTCATTATCATTAGGATAAGCCAGGGTAGCGTAGTTTGCTTTAAAGTATTCTTTACCATAAGCACGCTCACGCACTGCATTGATTTCCGTAGCAGGATCTTCTCCTAAAAATGCTTTGGCTTGAGCCAACAACAACAGACAGTCTGCATAGCGATAAATGGGATAATCATCGTACATGGAACGAATGGCAGCACCTGCCAGTAATGTACCTAAGTACTTGCAAGGATATGCACCTGCATAAGTCAACTCGCCGGTATCGGCATTCTTTTCAAAGGCAGCCTGCAATGTACCACGTTTGCGTGTATCAGCATCATGGAATCCTTTTGAATAAAGATCAGGGTTGATAGCATATCTGCATACGCCGTTTATCTGCACTTTGTCACCTAACTCACTGATAGGGGTTCCGTTTTCATCTGCATAACTGAAAAGAAGATTTTGTTGTGGTAACATATTGTTGGTAAAGTTGTTATCTTTCCACATAACAAAGCTGTCCTCACGTGAATTGCGGATGGCAAAAATAATTTCTGCATTATTCTTATTGTCAAAAGCGAATACGTCAGTATAGTTTTCCAGCAGGCTGAACTTGCCACTTGCTTGAATATCCATCAAGGCATTCTTGGCAGTGGTATAGTCTGCATTTCCACCTCCCATGTGCTTGCCTCTCCACATATATGCTTCGGCTTTCACCATCATGGTAGCGGCTTTTGACCAAAAGTAACGTTGGTTGCCACCTTTGAAACTGTAATTGCTTCCAAATGCTGCCTCGGATGCAGTGACATCGTCAATGATTAATTGCATGACATCTGCTGCCGGAGATGCTGATTTGTTCAGATTACTGAAGTCCAGTGATGACCCTTCTGTATAATCTGTCCAAATAATGACATTTCCCCATGAACGCAACAAGTGGAGATAAAGGTAAGCACGCATGCCGTAGGCTTGTCCTAAATAGAAATTGCGGGTCTTGGCATCCAGCGTAGTATTCTGCTCGCCTTTATTAATCATAAGATTCACTTGATTAATAAGACCATACAGATCGGCAAAATTGCTGACTCCCGGGTTAATTGCACTCAGGTTATTCTGCCACATGAGTTCATTGCCTTGTGTGGCACTACCGAAAGCTGTTTCCCCTTTATAATAATCGGCACGAGGTTCGCCCAATAGAAAGAATTTGTAACTTCTTTCGCGGAATTGTGAATGCAATCCTATGTTGAAAGCAGAGAACTGTGCATCACTCTGCCAGTAGTTACTATCCGTGATGCTGCTGTCGGGGGACAAATCCAAAGAATCGCATCCGGTAACGGTTAGTGCTGCACCAACCATGATATATGCTAAAAACTTTTTCATAATCTTCAATGTCTTAAAAATTAGAATGTTAATGATAAACCAAACAATACTGTTCTAGGAGTAGGATAACGTCCGTTATCGATACCTTGACCGTATGTGGTACTTACAGCCGGTTCCGGAGAAGTTCCTTCATATCCGGTGATGTAGAATAAGTTCTGACCTGTTACATAGACAGAAGCGTCTTGAATGAAACATTTGCTGGTCCATGCCTTGGGTAAATTATAGCTCAATGTCAATTCACGCAATGCCAGATAGTCTGCCTTTTCATAATAGTTTGAGTTATTATTATTGGCAGCTGTACTACCATTATTAGAACGAGTAATGTTCTTCTTTATTACTTGGTCGCCAAAATAATATTTTGATAGATCCGTATTCGGATTTTCTTCTGTCCACATATTCTTCACATCTGTAATGATGTTCCATGTTCCCTGATATTGTCCTAATGTGCGGGCTTTCAAGTCATTGTACAGTGTGTGTCCTAGAGCATAGTCGAAACGTGCATACAGAGAAATGCCTTTGTAGTTAAGTGTTGTAGAGAAACCACCGGTAATGTTCGGGAATATGTTACCTACTACATAGCGGTCATGTGAATCAATCACTTGGTTACCATCCATATCTTCCCAACAAACGTCACCCGGTTCGATAGGCTTCCAACCATCTGACTCTCTATAAGTCTTTTTAGTCGCGGGATTGATTTGGTCTGCTAACCCCGGTCCATATAGATTGGCAACATTATCAATACGCATATTGGCATTTTGTTTTACGTCGTCCCAATCACGGAAAATATGGTTTTGTTTATAAGCTATCAATTCACCTAATTTACCGCCTTCCTGGCGTCCGCCTACCCATACTAATTCACCTTTTTTCGGATCGTATACCTGATCACCACCTACACGATTCTTGGCAACGCCATTTTCCGGTAATTTCACAATTTTATTGGCTACAGTAGATAAGTTGGCTGTAAGATCCCATGAAAAGTCTTTGCTTTTGATGATATTAGCGCGTACTTCCATTTCAAAACCGGTGTTGCGCAATGAGCCGAGATTGGTTCTGATTTTGTCAAATCCTGTATAACCAGGCAAGGCCAAATCTGTCAACAAGTCTTTGGTTGTACGACTATAATAGTCAAGGATAAAGCTTAAACGATTATTAAAGAAGCCCATATCCAAACCGGCTTCAAATGTTTGGCTCTGTTCCCAACGCAACTGGGTGTTTACCAATTCCTTGTTGTAAATACCGGTTTCACCACCATATGTATTGCCGGTCAAAGCATATGTACCATAAACTTCATAATTGCCCAGACCGTTTACATTACCATTAACACCATAGCTCACACGAGGTTTCAGGTTAGAGAATATATCAGAAAGTTTTGAATCTTTCCAAAATTCTTCTTCCATCACATTCCATCCTAAAGAAACACCCGGGAAGAAGCCCCAGCGATTATCTTTCAAACGGGAGATACCGTCATAACGGAATACCATAGACAAAAGATACTTCATATTGTAGTTATAGTTCAAACGTCCAAAGCCGGAAAGAATGCGATAGGCAGTCTTCGAAGTTGTAGTTTTAGTGCGGGTAGAACCGGCGTTCAACGTCGGAATATCATCAGTAGGTGAATTTTGAGTCACAGCTTCCAAATCAAATTGGCTGTAGTTGAAATATTCACCGCCTAACATTACTTCCAGATTATGCTTTTCTGCAAAAGTATCCGTATAGGTCAGGGTCGAATTAAATTGTTCTTGCGTGTAGCGTTGTTCTTTGATGGATGCTTCACGGGTTGTATTTTCCGATTGGTTCTCCAGTTGATATGCTTTATTGAACTTCTCTTTTTGGTAATCATAATGATACAATGCTGCATTTCCATTCAATACTAGTTTTTTGGGGAGAATGTCCAATGTAAACCCTAAATTGTATGTTGATTTACGGGTACCATTAGAACTTAGCAATTTATCTCTGAAGTATGCAGGATTACCATCTGAAATGTTTGAATCTGCCGAATTGGGGCTACCATCTTCATTCCAAGGATTCCAAGTGGGACGCATACCACGGGTTCTGTAGAAGAACTCATAAGTACCAATCCATAGTTCGGGCTGAGTAGACCATGTATAGGTAGCACCTCCCTTTACAGTAAGGAATGGGAATAATTTATAGGATCCGTTGAGAGCACCGCTAAAGCGTTTATATCCGGTTCCTACGATTTGGCCATCTTCATTGTAATATCCCAGGCTGGTAGAGAAAGTTGCTTTATCATTACCTCCATTGATACTTAAATAATGATCTTGAGTCATTGCGGAATTGTTGAATGTGGCATCTTCCATCTGACCGGAATAGTCTTTGTAAACCAATTGTTTGCCGGAATATGGATCGGTCATCGTGAGCCATCCTTCATTGACAAGGTTTTCGTTTCCTTCCAGATAGCGTACATCATAGTTATTCTTTGTTGTTCCGCAACCGTTCTGGGTATCGGGGTTCCAACTGCCACCATAACCGGCAGCAGCTTGATTGGCATTTTTGAATCCCAAACGTGTATAATACAGATAATCTCCGGCATTCAGGTAATCATAACCTTTACGGGAGAAGTTCATACCTATCTTAAACTTATAGTTAACGTCCACTTTGCCTTCTTTGCCGCGCTTGGTTTCAACCAAAATAACACCACCATTGGCACGTGCACCATAGATAGCAGTTGAAGCGGCATCTTTCAGCACCTGGATAGATTCAATGTCAGAAGGGTTGATGTCTGCCATGCTGTTGCGCACGATTCCGTCTACAACAATAAGAGCAGAACTCTTTTCACCTGTAATAGTAGCACCACCGCGCAGAATGATGTCGGGGGAACTACCCGGCTGACCGGTAGTATTGACAACGCGAAGACCGGTTACAGAACCCTGCAAAGATTGTCCGGCATTACTGTAGGCTGCATTCTTCAATACCTGATTGTCCATTTTGGAAATTGCAGTTGTCAATGCAGCACGTTTCTGCGAACCACCATAACCTACCACCACAACTTCGTCCAATACTTCCGTATCATCTTGCAGAATTACATTGAGGGGTTGTCCTGTGTACTTAATTTCTTGGGTTTTATATCCTACAAATGAGATTTGGATAATATCCCCATTCTTAACGTCGCTCAGAGTAAAGTTACCATCGAAGTCGGTAATAGTACCATTGGTAGTGCCTTTCACTACCACAGATGCACCAATGACAGTTTCGCCTGTACCGTCTTTTACAATGCCGGTACATGTTCCGCTTTGTTGTGTGATTTTCACATCGGTTACTCCAGGGTTGGAAACCGCGTAAGCTGCTCCGGTAGAGGCACTCATTAGGAACAGCATCATACTGACTGACTTTAGTCGTTTTAACATAGCTGTGATTTTTAAAGTGTTTATTGAAAATCAAGAAAATCTATCAGTTTAAGATAACTGCTTTTTAAATTAAACTAAGATTAACGCCGCAAATATATAATATATTTAATATAATCAAGGGTTTAAACGAAATTATTTTATTATAACCTGCGTGATTTAACAATTTAGCTATATTTTCTTGCTTCTTAATGCTGTTTGTCGCCTTGTTCTTTGTTTGAAAGTAATTTATTTTATGTATCTATGGGATAATAAAAAAAGCCTGTTTCAATAAACTGCTGCATCTATCTGAGATCAAATTATTTATTTTATTTGTTACTCTCAAACTTTATTGCGTTATTTGCGTTACATGTTTTATGTAACGCAAATAACGCAATGAAAAATAAACCTGCTAATCCTTTTTTAATCACTGGTTATCAAGGTCCAGAATATTTCTGTGACCGGGAAAAAGAAACAGAAGATCTGATTTCTGCATTGAAAAATGGTAGGAATATGACCTTGATCAGTCCTCGCCGCATGGGAAAAACAGGACTGATAAAGAATGCATTTCATTATATTCAAGATAATGACAAGTCCGCGGTTTGCTTTTATTTGGATATATTTTCTACTCAGAATTTGCAGGAGTTTGTATCTTTATTCGGGCGTACTGTATTAGGTAAACTAGATTCCTTTTCGCAAACTACCTTGAAATCATTGTTTTCTTTCTTCAAGAGTTGTCGTCCGGTCATAAGCGCAGATGAGATAACCGGAATGCCTTCGGTCACTCTGGACTTTGTACCGGAACGCTCTGAAGAAACTTTGAAAGAGATTTTTTCCTATCTCAATCAATCCGGAAAAGAATGTTATATCGCTATTGATGAATTTCAGCAAATTATGGAATATCCGGAAAAAGGAGTAGAAGGTTTGTTACGATCTTATATTCAATTTACCCCCACAATACATTTCATCTTTTCAGGCCGCAAAAAGCACATGATGGAGTCCATTTTCTTTTCCGTTAAAAGACCTTTCTATCAGTCTACACAGAAACTTTTTCTCACTTCCATTCCTTCTGTTCTCTATTTTGATTTTGCCAGAAAACTATTTGGGGAAGGAGGAAAAGAATTGCCGGAAACTATCTTTGAAGAAGTATATCAAACAGTGAATGGACATACATGGTATGTGCAATATTTACTGAACAGACTGTTCTCATTGCCACAACAAGTACCTACTGTTGATTTGTTACATGCACTTGTTCAAGATATTATCCGAGAAGAAGAATATACTTACCAAACCTACTTTGATTTCTTGACTTCCAATCAAATACAATTGTTGAAAGCGATAGCAAAAGAAGGAACTGTCAGTGAAATAAATGCTTCTGGATTTATTAAAAAATATAATTTAAAGGGTGCAAGTAGTATTAATGTAGCATTGAAAGGATTGAAAGATAAGGAGTTTGTGTTGAAAGAGACGCAAGGATATATCGTATATGACCGCTTTCTGGCTATATGGTTGAAAGGATTGGTTTGACAGAAATATAATAAATATAGAGCGAACTTTTATATAAAATAAGGTTGTGCCAAAATGCTGACACAACCTCTTGTTTAAAGCTATTAATATTAATGAATTGAATCGAGGAGCAAGAAAATTACTTAGTTTGTTATCCCCATACAGTAGTCTAGAAGTTCTATAATGCTATGGGTATTGTTGAAACTTGATTGATGCTTGCTTATATACTTCTTTATCAATTCTTCTTTTCCAGGGAATAATTTCAGTAAGGACTTCTCATTTTTACATTTCACAAACTTACCGTTACGGAGCAGATAATATTCATTTTCATTCAGTTGAGTATATACATCTACTACATTATCCTCTCTTCGAACAGCGCCTGCCTGCTGTTTTATAACATTTACATCCATCACTTCCACATTTCCCTGTATTACTTGTCCATATGCACCTTTTTTACCAACCAACAGCTTTTTTAATTTCCAATTGATGAATATGGTGCCATTTTTTAAACCTATCATTTCCAAGAAGCCATGTTGGCTGTTAGGAATAAACTTTTGCTTTCCTATATATACGGTATCCACTCCTTGCGCTTCATCCAAGATCATTTCTTTACTGCCATCCATATACATCATATTCTGATTAGCGGCATCATAGTTTAAGGAAACCGATACGCGCGCTTTGTTCTTTAATAGTACAGTTCCGCCTGTATAGTTTTCAAACAAATATATGCGTTGCTGGTTTTGAGCCATTGATAGATGTATGTTGACCATACATACTAACGGAATAAGTAGGTATATGAGTCTTTTCATAAAATATAAAGGTATAATAAAAGAAAAGAGGCATTTTTCTTTGCCTCTTCTCTTTATATTGACTAATTAATTGATTTTCGGTCCGGCTCCATATTCAGGGGCGTTTTGATCGTACCATACACGCTCTTTAGCTAAAGTTGCAGGAGCATCTTTCATTTCTCCACTGTATGTAAAGCCTTGTGCTTTATATGCATCAATAGTTATCTGATACAAAGGATCTGACTGCAATGGCTCAGAAACAGCGAAGCGTCTTGGAATGATATAACTGTCACCAAGTGCCGGGTCAAAATCCTCACGAGGAAGAATCGTACTATTCTTCATAGGTACTCCTGAACGACGGCTTGTTGAGAACATATCCATAGGTAACATCATATAGTGAATCATTTGCTGGATATATACTTTTTCAAGGTTTTCAGTTTGTGTTCCATTCAATTGATAAGCATCCAGTTTCAACGATTCTTCGATGTCGTTATCGCTGAAGCTGATCGGTTGGTCAAACTTATCGTTAGTATAACCTGATTTATAGTAAGGCAACTCATTCTTTTCAGCTACGGCATCGTACACTTTCATGGATGCTCTCACACCTTCTGTCATGTATTCCTGAGCTGACTTTGGTAAATCTGCTCCTAATAATTTGAACTCAGCCAACAACAGATTGACTTCACCTGCCGAGAAATAGAAGCCATACCAAGCATGCTGATCGGTCTTAACAGGAGTTGCACCCGGTTTGTCAGGGAATTCATATTGGAAATTACCCTTAATAGCGAAAGTGTTGGTTGATGAAATAGGGCTATAAGGTACTTTTATTGTACCATTATACAAAAAGAATGCTTCATCTTTATGGTCAAAATATTCGTCATATTCATCTTTCACATTGATGTCATTCTGGCAAGGTACTCCATAGTAACGTACCCATGGTTCACCCGGGGCTTTCCAGCCTGTAAATGTTTTCTTGCCATCTATTACCTCATAATCAACATGATCCATAATGTATGAAGGAATAAATTTTTCACGATTCTGATCGAAAAATGCTTGAATAACAAGTGAGTTATAGTCATTCTTCATGAAGAGACTGAACAAGCGAGGGTCACGATTCTTCTTCATAAACTCAATAACAGCATCACGACCTATATTCATTCCGGGAAGGCTATTGTTAAAGTTGTTATCTGTTTTACCTTTATTGATAATGAAATCATCACCTCCCACGCCGGCAACAGAAGCGAAACCTGCCGGGTTCTTAGCTGCTTCGTTCACTATTTGTAGGGCACGTGTTTTATTTACATTCCACAAACGTGCTGCAATCTTCAGTTTCAAAGAGTTTGCAAACTTAGCCCATTTACCCAAGTCATCATTATAGATAAAGTCTTGATTGCCTAGCATATTACCTTTAGGATGAGCATTGATATAGTTTATTGTTTCATCCAATTCTTTCAACCAAAGTTCAAATAGTTCTTCTTGTGTATCATATTTAGGAGTCATGGTGCCTCCATAGCGTATAGCCATTGCTTCGCTATATTGACGTGAACCATACATATCTGTATCTACCAATCCAAGCATTACACACATTGGGTTACATAAATACTGAATGTATTCATATTTACTTTTATCCTCATCAGACATCAGGCTTATTTGGTATCTGATTTCATTGGTATATAAAAGTGTATTTTGAATGGCATAGCCACATCCGGTAGTAGATGCATTCAAATTCATCTTACTGGTATTACCACCACTTAATACACTCATCTGTGCCCATGAAGGCATTGCTTTATATCCATAGAACCATGCAGAGTAATCAGCAGGTTGAAATGTAGTGATACATTGCGCAAACAAATAACGCACATTCGGAGTAGAAACTGCACCCGGATTGGTGTTAATTTGGGAAAATTCATCTTTACAAGAACTGAACAGTGTCAATCCGGACAATAGGACAGCTGTTGCTAAATATTTATATTTCATAATCGTTTTCATTTAAATAATACAATCAAGTTTAGAAGTCCACATTGATAGTCATCATGTAATTTGCAGTATATGGTTCGAAGCCACGGATACGGAATTCACGGGCATCATTACCACGACCACTTTCAGGGTTGATGTTATTAGGCAAAGAATTGTAAATGTAGCCCAAGTTACGTGCTGATAACATCATACTTAAATTTTGTGCGCCAATCTTGTGAGCAATATTTTGTGGGAAACGATATGATAAAGATACCTCACGCAAAGAAATATAACTCAATTTGTGGAACCATACATCATCTATAGTACTACCCCAAGGATTGTTCCATGCTGTGTGATTTATATTATATGCACCGGCGTGTGTAGGTTCTAATTTACCTTCGGAAATCAACTGTGCATAAGACATTCCACTTACATCATGTTTTGAACCGTCTACAAAAGTAGCTATAGTACCTTCTTTAAATACACCGCTAGGAATCACACCGTCCTTGTAAGTAATACCGCTGCTTTCTGCGTACTGGCTTGTCCATGTTAAACCACCATGCCCTTCACGACCTTTCAGTGAACTTTTCAGCCATCCGCCCTGAGTACCATACAGGTTAGAGTAGATAGCAGTCATTCCCCCAAAACGCATATCTGTTGCTACATGCAAACTCCAGTTTTTATAAGATAAGGTAGTAGAAATAGATCCTAAGAAATCAGGTGACAATGTACCTACTTCCTGCACGGTCCCACTTGGAGTTTCAGTTGCAGCTCTCCAAGAATCATCCCAAGTCAACAGCTTTTCACCTTTATCATTATAAGCCGGAGCTATATCAGACATTAAAACACCATAAGCGCCTCCTACTTGTGCTACAGAACCAATGTGGTAATCACCACCTTTCACGTCACCTACCAAGTTATAATAAGAAGTAGTTAAAAGATCACTTAATTCAACAATCTTACTACTGTTCTTTGTATAAGTAAAGTTTAAATCCCATTGCCAGTCTTTATTTTTGAAAGGGATGGTATTCAATGCGATTTCAACACCCGAGTTCTGAATGTTACCGGCATTGATCAACTGTTTCTTTGCTCCTGAAATGGATGGAAGATCAATAGCCATAATCTGATCTGTTGTGTTTTCCTTATAATAAGTAAAGTCGAGGGCGATGCGATTATTCAATACGCGGAAATCCAAACCAATTTCCCATGAATTTTTACGTTCCGGCTTCAAATTGGCACTCTTAATTTCGTCCAATAAAGTATTGACATATACATTAGAACCACCTTGTGGGTTTTCCAAAGTCTTGAAATCATAAGTTTGGTTAATGTAATAAGGATCAGTATCATTACCTACCTGTGCCCATGATGCACGCAACTTAGCTAAGGAAATCCATGCAGGCATTTGATCCTTAAACGTTTCGTTGATCAACCATGAACCCGAGATAGACGGATAGAAATAAGAATGGTTACCCATGGCAGTAGAATAAACCAATGCAGAAGACCAGTCATTACGTCCGGTAATATCCATATAAAGTTGGTTCTTCCATCCCATATTAACGGCAAAAATAGCAGACATCATGCGTTTGGTGTGATTCATTGATGCTGAATATTTGGAAGTTTGTTTAGAGTTGGTAACAAACCATTGCCCGGGTACCACCATACCACCATTGGTTTCTACTGACCAGTCTGCCTGAGATTTATTATAATATTCAAAGCGTGCAAAACCTCCGATAGAAAAGTCCTTAATCTGTTTGTTTGCTGTGAAAGTTCCACCTATGGTGAATTCTTCTTTTGATCTCTGAGCCATGCCATAATTAGAAGAGTTGATACCATCATCATCATTAGCATAACCACGGCCTAGTAGTTTCTTTTCACTACGGTCGTAATAGTAGTTCATATTGGCATCAGCTTTGAATCTTAACCAATCGAATATTTTCACATTAATTTCCAATGTCGGACGAATAACTGTTTCCTTATGGTAAGTATCGAAATTGTCAATTGCGAACCAATAATTTTTATAACTACTCGGAACCGGTCCATATAAATCACCATATGCAGTAGAAGCTACTCCACCATGATCACCCAAATATTTATCTCTAAAATATTTAGTATCCAAATGAGTACCTAGCATACCGATATTGGGGTTCACGAAATATTCACCTACGTTTCTGGCAGCATTTCTAGGTTTAGAATTTACAAAGTTCATAGAACCTGCAACGTCTACTCTATCACTGATTTGATAGGTGCCTTTCAATAAGAAAGAGTAACGTTCAAAAGTGTTGTTGGGAGTGGTTGAATTTGCCTTTTTGTAAGATGCAGATGCGTAGAAAGACATTTTATCAGTGGCACCTCTGACCGTAACATTGGTATTGGTGTTGAATCCCAGCTGGTACATATCCAGCATATTATTTTTATGTGGAGAGTAAGTAGTCATTGTACCATCGTAATTGCGGATTGGACTACCGTCATACCTCGGACCATAACCATAAGAGGGAACTCCTACGTAAGTGTGTTCTCCGTTTGATGTCTTAAACTGATATGGATCCCAGATACTACCATTGCCATCGTCATCAGCCCATCCCGGCATACGTCCCGGACCAAACTCTGTTTGGATATCAGGAGTCTTGAATGCATGGTCTATACCTAATGTTTGAGATACACTAACGCCAAATCCTTTTGCGCCTTTACCGCCTTTGGTTGTGATAACGACAGCACCATTCAAACCGCGAGAACCGTAAAGAGCAGTTGCAGCTGCACCTTTCAATACTGATACAGTTTCAAAGTCATCAGGGTTCAGGTTTTTCAATTCGTTACCATAGTCGTTAGCTCTAGTATTACTTTCATCGCTATATTCAGATGCCGAAACACTAGAAATGTCATTTGATAAGATAACTCCATCTACTACATAGATAGGTTGGTTATTGCCATTCAAAGTCGAAGCACCGCGAATCTGGATTTTGGTTGCACCAAAGATACCACCGTCTGACTGCTTGATTTCCACACCTGCAACTTTACCTTGTAAAGCTGCTACCGGCGAAATTGTATTGGCTGCTCTTAATGCATCACCTTTAACCTCGGTTACTGCATATCCCAATGCTTTTTCTTCACGCTTCATACCCAAAGCGGTTACTACCACTTCGCCCAGTAACTGAGTATCGTCTTTCAAAAGAATATCAAGCGGTTTTCCCGTCCATTTGATTTCCTGTGTGGCGTACCCCACGAAAGAAATAACAATAATATCTCCTTCTTTCACATTGCTCAGCGAGAAGTCCCCGTCAAGTCCGGTGATTGTACCATTCGTTGTACCTTTCACCACAACAGATGCACCGATCACTCCTTCTCCTGTAGCATCTTTGACGATTCCGGTACATGTCCCGTTTTGTTGTGTAATTTTCACGTCGGCTACACCGGGATTGGTAACCGCAAATGCTGCTCCGGTGGAAGCACCCATTAGGAACAGCATCATACTGACTGATTTGAGTCGTTTTAACATAACTGTGATTTTTTTAAGTTGATTGAAACTCAATAAGTCTGGTAGAGTAAGTTCTTCCAGAACTGTAAAACAGTATAACACATTGATTATCAACGACAAGATTAAAACGACAGAAAACAATAAACCTCTATTCTGAACTATCTGAATCGGTTTTGAACAAAGATATTCTACTTGATTTCTACTATAAGTACTGCTTTTAAATAAATAAATGATAACATCGGACAGAGAAAAAGCCAATACCTCTTAGATACATACTCATAGCTTATTTATTATAATCATAATAAGTTTATCTACAATAAAAAGATACATTATCAATAATAATCCCCTTTGTGAATAGATAGGCTCGATCCATATTTTATATTCATGAAAAAGACTGTCGAAAGTCACATAAGAACCTCCGACAGTCTTCTTTACCAAGATATTACACTATTCTATTGGCTATGCTTATTATTTAGCATCCCACCAAACACGAGTGTTATTGAAATCATTTTCATTAGTCAATCCCATTCTACCCAAAGCCTCCAAATAATTGGTAGAATTGATTTGAAGTTCTGATGACGGATAAGGGAAACGACGAACGATATCAGGACCATATTGACCCAAGTCGCTCCAATTATCATGAGCAGAACCTCTTTCTTTCAATTCCGGATATCCGGAGCGACGCCAGTTTGCATAAGTTTCGTATTCATCAAAGAAGCAAGTAATCCAATACTGTGTATTGATTTGTTCCAAAGCCTTTGATGAATTATAAGCATTAGCAGTCAAATAATCATTGACAGCACTGCTTGTCAAATACGTATTATAAAGGGTTTTGGCATTCGCACTGGGGTATTGAGAGAACTGCTCCATGGCACAACGAATACCTGCATTATAGAAACTTTCGGCACTGCCGTTAATCCAACCACGGTAAGCTGCTTCTGCCAACAACAAGTTAGTTTGTGCAGCCGTACAAACAAATGTAGGTCCTGTAGGATCCCCATAAGTAGAACGATTAGGCTGTGAATGAGTCTTTTTATAATAGTTAGGACTGGCTGTATTCGACAATACCTCATCCGTATATTCTTCAGGATAGTACTTCTTGATAGAATAACTTGAAGTAGGTCCCATGCTAAAGAAACCAATCAGACCTTTTTGTTTCTCCGGTGCAGAGAGGGCAGGATCTGCAGGATCTACATCCTTAGCTTCATAAGTGTCAGGATAAACAGCCATAATCAAAGGAATACGCGGATCATTCATTGATGTCAAAGCATCAATAAAAGTCTTGTTGATATAAGCCACTCCCGGATCCTCATGTATGATAATCTTTGCGTAAGGTTCACTGGAATCATTGGTTGTTACGCCACCGGCATGGTTCAAACGACAGTTATCAGCTGTTTCAGTTATAACACCATTGCTGTATGCTTTTGCCGCATATTCCTGAGCTTTGGCTGCATTCACTTTAGTCAAACGCATGGCAACACGCAACATCAGTGAGTTGGCAAACTTCTTCCATTTGGACACATCGCCATTATAATAAAGATCTTGCGCCCCCATAGAAGCTGTTCCGCTGCCTAAGTTAGCCTGAGCCTCATCTAATTCTTTTAAAAGATCATTATAAATATCTTCTTGCTTATCATATTTAGGATAAGAGAACTCTTTGGGTTGACCGGCCTGGCTATAAGGAATATCCCCATGAAGGTCAGTCAGGCGATGGAAGATGTATGAACGGACAATGCGGGCAATCTGATAATTCTGCTCCATAGCCGGATTATCCTTCCATTGAGCAATAACAGTCTGAATGTCACGGATAGCTCCACGGTCGCCGCCACTTAAAACCGATCCCCAGTAAGAGGCAGTATAACTATTTTCATAAGCATTAATGCCATAGCTCCACCACCATCCGCCGGCAGCGATATGCTGATTCCACTGAGACAAATAGATCAAGCCGTTACGCCAAACATCCCAGTCAGAACCTAACGCCTGATGTTGGGCATTGGTGAAAACCATTACATAGGGCACATTGCCTTCATTCAAGTGCTCCGGGTCGATATTAGTATCGCCAAAGTCACCACAACTCGTTGCCACCGCCATCAAAGACAGTGCGGCAAATGTATTTTTAATATATTTCTTCATATTAGTAAGTCCTTATTTGTTTAGAATTTAAGATTAACATTGAAACCGATGTTACGTGTATAAGGATAACCGTTCAGTTCAAGACCTTGACCGTTACCATTATTATATGCAGCTTCCGGATCAATGTTGTCGGTATGCTTAATAATTGTCCAAAGGTTACGTGCGATTAATGATACGTGCAATCCCTTTACTACTTTCAACTTAGAAAGGACACTTGTAGGGAATTCATAGCTAAGAGACAATTCGCGCAATTTCACGAAACTTGCATCATAAGTAAATTCTTCTGCAATGTTCTGATCTGTAATTTTACCCCAATAACTGTAAGCTCTTACAGCCGTTGTGTTAGGCTGACCGGTTGCTTCGTCAATACCCGGGAATACATAAGTTTGGTTAGGAGCTTCTGTGGTACGTCCCTGCAATGTATTTTTGTGCATACCATTACTATATGCCATGTAGTTTGTTCCCGAGAACAATTTAGCGCCAAATTTGAAGTCAACCAAGAATGCCAAAGAGATATTCTTATATTTCAAGGTATTATGCCATCCACCGGTATACTTATAAACACCGTTTCCAAGGCTTACCTGTTCACCGTTATTCTGCGGCATACCGTCTTTCAACAGCAAGTTGCCCTTGTCGTCACGTTTGTATTTATAACCGATGATTTCACCATAAGATGAACCAACCACATTATAGATACCAACAGAACCGATGTTAGAAGTAGCACCATCAATAGCCAGACGTTCTACACCTTCACCCAGGAATTTTACTTTTGAGTCATTCAATGCAAAGTTGAATGTAGTGTTCCACATAAAGTTGGCATTCTTTATCGGAGTACCATCTACCATGAACTCAAATCCCTTATTCTGTATCTTACCCACATTCATAATTCTAGAACCGAAACCACTGGCACTGGAAGTAGAAACCTGAGCAATATCATCCTTTGTATCCTTTATATAGTATGCCATATCGAAGTTCAAACGGCTTTGGAAGAATGACAGGTTCAAACCGATTTCTTTTTCCGTAATCTCTACCGGTTTCAAATCCGGATTAGGATAAGTGTTGTTATTCACGGTAACCACCTGCTGACCGTTAATCTTATAATTACGAACTTTGTAAGTCATCATATTCTGATATGCACTGGTTCCGTTGGATGCCATTGCCCAAGAAGCACGGATTTTACCAAAAGTAAACCATTCGGATGTCTTGAAAGTATCTGTAAATACCCATGATGCAGTAACAGAAGGATAGAAATAACTGTTATTGTCCGGTGACAGGGTAGAGAACCAGTCATTACGTCCTGTTACGTTCAAGAACACCTGATTCTTCCATCCGAAGTCGGCAGTGAAATAAAGCGAGTTTACTTTATACTGTGAGTAACCTATTTCTGCACGTGTATCTGTGGGGTCAAGGTTGTTTACTGACCACAAACCGTCTACCACGAAAGGACGTCCACCATTAGTGGGGTAATATTGCTTCATGGTATTGATTTGCTTGTTACCACCCACGGTGGCACCTACAGACCAGTCATTGAATGTCTTGTCAAAACCGAGCAAGAAGTTGTAGTTCATTTCATAATAGGTCTTCTGATATTCAGTCATGAAACCATTAGGATCGGCAGCTGCGCCAATGGGTTGAACCTGCTTGAACTCAAGGTTGTAACCGTCACGCTGAACTGCACCCTGTATGTACAACCAGTCTTGAATGTCCCACTTCAAAGTCATGGCACCGGTCAGACGGTTCTTTCTGGCATCATTGGTCTTGCGATACTGCAACCAGTAAGGGTTATTGAAGTAAACACTGTTTCCCGAAAGCATTTCTTTGCCATCGGCAGTAGTACCCCAATCGGCTGTTTCACTGCCACGTTCCATCCAACGGATATCGAATGAATTGGCATGCCACAAAATCGCTGCATTGGTATTACCATTGGCATCAGACAGATTGGAACGGCCTTTAAATTTCTCGAACACATAGTTGGCATTTACACTGAAATGCAAGTTCTTGAGAATATCGTAAGTGGTGTTCATATTCATACCCACTTGGCGGTTGTTTGAGTTAGGCAGAATACTCTTTTCCATATTATTAGTCACACCGAAACGGTAAGTCACTTTCTCGTCAGAACCGGAAATGGCGATAGAAGATGAGTTGGTAACACCTGTGCGATAAAAGTTATCGAAATTATCGATATATGAATACTTGTAATTCTGACCCAAGAAGTTAACTGCATTTCCACCATCCATGGCTTCACCCCAGTTGCTTCTATCAGAATCGATAGCCGCTTGCTTGTCCATAGGACGCTTTCCATCGGAACCTTGTCCGAATATTTTTTGGAAGTCACGCTGGTCATAGATGGCATTGAATGTCAAGTTGTTATTTACTTCAACACTCATACCTTTGCCCTTCTTACCACTTTTGGTTGTAATAAGGATAGCACCGTTACCACCGCGATAACCGTAAAGTGCAGATGCAGCAGCGCCTTTCAATACCTGAATGTTTTCAATATCATCGGCATTGATATTATTCAAACCGTCACCCATATCAATACCGCCATATTGACCGGCAGAACCTTGGTTTGTATTATCAAAAGGAACACCATCCACCACATAAAGCGGCATGTTGTTTCCGGTCAAAGAAGCATTACCACGGATAATAACACGTGATGAACCTCCTGAACCGGTAGCATTACCTGCTACACTAACACCGGCAATCTTTCCGGAAAGTGCGTTACCCACGTTGGGATCACGGGCCAAAGTAAACTCTTCACCTGCCACCTGAGTGGTAGAGTAACCCAATGATCTGGACTGACGTTTGATACCGAGGGCAGTTACTACCACTTCATCCAAAGTTTGGGTATCATCTTTCAATGTGATATTGATTGGTTTTCCATCCCAGGCAATTTCCTGAGTGATATATCCCACAAAAGAAACTTGAATAATATCTCCCTTCTTTACATTACTTAGTGAGAAGTCACCGTCAAGACCGGTGATTGTGCCGTTAGTAGTTCCTTTTACTACTACGGACGCTCCGATAATAGTCTCACCTGTGGCATCTTTTACCACACCTGTACATACCCCATTCTGCTGTGTGATTTTCACATCGGCCACACCGGGATTAGTAATCGCAAATGCTGCTCCGGTAGAGGCACCCATTAGAAACAGCATCATACTGACTGATTTTAGTCGTTTCAACATAACTGTGATTTTTTTAATTTGTTTATTGAAAATCAGGGAGTTACACCCTTCTAGTTCTTCCAGAACTGGAGAATGGCGTAATGTGCTGATTTTCAATAGTACATTGAAAACGACAAAAAATAAAGAATCTCTATTCTGATTTATCTGGATTGGTTTTAGGACAGGGATTTCTACCGAGAATCTACCATTTACCTATTCATATAGAAACGGCATTTATCATGACACTTCAGATAACCGTATCTTCCTTATTATAAGCTCAATAGCATATATAAAGCAAAATGCAATAAATAAATCATTAGAACTTTGACATAATAATATCTCAAAACCCTTTAAAACAGGTCATTTAAGATTTGAGAGTCTTTAGGAGTAACTATAGCACAGGTGGGAGGAAAGAAGCTAATAAACGGAAATAGCTTCAGCTCCTTTTTAAAAGAAGGTGAAGCTATTTCTGCTTACTTATAATGCTAACAGCATTATTTTTTCATTTTAAATTGCAATGCAATCGGTTCATTTTTAAGACCTTTGGGCAATGTAACCTTTACTTTTTCTCCATCACGAGAATATTTCAGACTCTTGTTACCCTTCAACAAAGTCATCTTGCCACTGGGAATGTTGCCGGTCCATTCTATTGTTTCAGGCAAATTCTCACCTTCGGGCAATGCATAAATAGCATATAAGGTCTTTCCGTCTTTATCGGCAGTAAACCATACATTACCATCATGATATACCGGGGTGGTACGGGTATTGTAAATAGCCTTTCCATTCGTTCTCATCCAGTTACCTACTTCGTGCAGGCGTTTCACTACTTCATCTTCTATCACACCGTCAGGGGTAGGACCTACTCCCAATAACAGACAACCACCTTTGGCAGTGATCTCAGTCAGGATATTAATCACCTTTTGCGGAGATTTGAAAGGAGCATTGGGCACCCAACCCCAGTCATTGCTCAAAGTAATGCAGCTTTCCCAAGGATAATCAAGTTGTGTTTCGGGAATACCACGTTCCGGAGTCTGATAGTTTTCATTCTTTCCACGGATACTACGGTCTACGGAGATCAAACCCGGGTGCGTTTGGCGTGCTTTCTTTAAGATGCCGTCCAAGTCAATATCATCGCCTTTCACCCAGCCGCCGTCCAGCCAAAGAATATCGAAACTTCCGTAGTCGGTCATTAATTCATTCAACTGATTCTTGGTAAATTCCTGATAGTTTCTCCACCATTCGGGATGGCGGTCTTTCTTGTAATTAATATTACGGTTGGGAGTGGCAAAATATGGATTCCAGAACCATTCGCAATGCCAGTCCGGCTTAGAGAAGTAACATCCCATCATGAATCCTTTTTGGCGAAAAGCATCAAATACATGGTAAGCTACATTCTTGCGTGGATTGTTCTTGAAAGGTCCGTTGGCTACCGAGAAATCAGTATATTTAGAATCAAATGTGCAGAAGCCATCATGATGCTTTGTGGTGAAAATCATGTATTTCATTCCCGCATCCTGCATCACATCCGCCCATTGTTCGGGATTGAAGTTTACCGGGTTCAAAGAATCTTTCAAGCCCCAATACCACTTCTTATAGTCATCGTAAGAAAGATTCTTCTTACGTGAAATCCAGTCTACGTCTTCCGAGCAGATAGACCACGATTCTACAATACCGGGAACAGAATACAGCCCCCAATGAAACAATACACCGAACTTTTGGTCCTGCCACTTATCCAGTTTTTCCAATACTTGTTGGTCGGTAGGCCATACATAGTCTGTTGCCTCCGATTGCTTGTGTACAAAGCCCTGTACTTGTTCCTGCGCATTTACACTCAGCGCGAGAGTTGTACACGCTATACATCCCAATAATTTCTTTAAGTAGTTCATAAAACAATATTTATTCGTTTTTCAAATTCTCGGGTAAAGTTACGGTTGTTTTGTCATCTTTGCAAATATAGCTTGCGCTTTTATAAAATGAATAAAGAGGAGATGTTTAACCATCCCCTCTTTCATGAAAAGTCTTTTAAAAAATTACTCTCCTGCTATTTCAGTATACCAAGTATCTTTCATCCAAAACAATTTAGCACTCCAAGTATCAGTACTACCATTGTTAGTTGCTGCATTATAATTGGCTGTATTATAATTCACTTCATCACTCGCATACTTCAAACGATTCGGAACAATAGGAGTGTCTACTGACGTTAGATCTCTCTTAAACTGAAGTTCAGGATATCCAGTACGGCGAACACAGTTCCATGCTTCCAACTCATTGTACATTCCAAAGTTAACCCATTTTTGAGTGATAATACACTTTTGCATATTCGATTCATTCCATTGACTTTCAGCATAAGCTCTAATCACTGCATCTGACGGTTTGCTAATTGCCTTGCGGTAAGTCCCCGTCGAATTCAGCTGGTAATAAAAGTCTGTAGATTGTATCATACCTTCTATGAATGCTTCTTTGGCTTTAGTTGCATTTACAGAACCAGCCCACCCCATAGCATAAGCTTCAGCTTTTCCAAAAGAAACTTCAGCAGCAGACATCCATAAGCCCGGCAGACCGGAGTTACGGGTAAAGGTCGCTGTATCAAGAGCAGCATAATACTTAGCTGTGCTTCCCTGATAAATGTAACTGGTATTTGCATCTTGATCACTTAATCTTTCAGATGGATCCAAGCCGATATATTTATCATCCGGGTTAGGATCATACAAAACCGGCAAACGTGGATCTGCATTCTCATAGCTACCATCAGCAGATACATTGAGGGCACGCATCATAGCTCCAGAAGCACGGTTGTAGCTTGAATTTTCAATAGCTCTGTTTATCTCATCCTGGAAATTAAGTTTGTCATTATCCGGAGATACAGTAGTCATTTCATTATTGTTGTCTACCATCGGATAAGTATCCGGGTCAGTTAACATTTCCTGAATAGCAGCCTGTGCAGTAGCAGCCAGTTCGCCATTAGATGCCAAATGCAACGCAACTCTCAAACGTAAAGAGTTGATGTATTTTCTCCAAAGTGTAAGATCTCCTTTGTTTACGAAATCCTGAATGGCAAGCTGGGCAATAGTCGACGATTTTATATTTCCGGTTTGCAGATAGTTATTAGCATCTTTCAGGTCATCTAAAATAGTCTTATAAAGATCAGTGTCTTTATCATAAGCCGGTTTAGAACCTGCATAGTCGCCGGTATACCATAATGTAGAAGCCTGGCTATATGGTAAGCTTCCAAACAAACTCAACATTTCACTCAACTGCTGCTGCATTACACTTCGACCAATGATCAAATAAAGCTTATTTAATTCTTGGTTACCAGGATCCAATTCATTATAAGTTTTCTCCAGTAATCTGTATTGTGATAACATATCATAGAAATCCTGCCAGCGAGTATTGTAGTACCCGGTACCGGCACCCATATACCGCCCTCTTGAATTGGTGGAACCAATAACTTGAGAGAACATGCCCGAAGTAGTAGACTGTACATAATAGCGATAGTAAATAGGATTCAGCCAGGTATTACCTGCCTTGAAAACCCCTGTCAACACCTTGTCGCAGGATACGACTTTTGTTTTACTAGGATCATCGTATTTGCTTGTATAACTGTCGTCAGAGCAAGATACTAGGGCAAAACCCGCTACGCATCCTAGAATGATTGAATATATTTTTTTCATCTTTATACTATTTAATATTGGTTTTAATCCGGTTAAAATCATTAGAAACTAGCACGCAAAGAAGCACCGAAAGTTCTGGTTGTTGCGGTTGAGCCTCCAACTTGTGCCTGATAAATCCAAGATGTACCATCAGATGCCTCTGAGTCAAATTCTTTCAAACTCTTATAGAAGTAGAATAAGTTACGTCCATAAATAGATATTGATAAGTTGTTGCAAGCAAACTTCTTGGTCAGAGACTTTGGAAGTGTGTAACTCAAGCTAACTTCACGAAGTTTGAAATATGTATTCTTCTGGATCGCATTTTCATAAGTAATATTACCAGAGTATCCCCAACCATATTGGTTATAGTTAGTTTCACCGGCAGTAACAATAATATCATTGCGAGAGCCGTCTTCTTTCACACCCGGCTGAATTACACCATTACCATATACGGTACAACCGTTTACAGTAGAACCAACAGGTTGGTCAGTCAGGTGACGCTTGCTTGGATCTGTTAAGTCATTGCCATCACAATAGTAAGTCAAACCGCCATGTTTCGGATCACGGTTGGCTAATGTTGCTTCCAAGTTACCAATTTCCCTCATATATTGATAAGGTAAGTTCAGTACACTACCCCCAATACGGAAATCGACCGTTGCATCCAGCGTGAAGCTCTTATAGCTCAAAGAGCTGGAAATACCACCGGTTAATTTCGGCATAGCATTACCTGCCTTTTGGCGAGTTGTATAATCTACTTTGTAAAGACCATTGCTGTCTACAATTTTATTGCCATGCTCATCTTTCACTGTTCCATAAACATACCAGTCACCCATTGACTCTCCTACGTGTGATTCCAGTACAGCAGCGCCATTATCCACTGTCAAGTGTTCCAGACGGTCAAGACCATCTGCCAATTTTTTAATCTTATTCTTATTGAAAGCAACATTTCCACGCAAATCCCATCTCCAGTCTCTATTCTGAATAATAGTACCGTATGCAGAGATTTCCAAACCACTATTGGTTAGTTCACCCACATTCATCAGCATGGTTTTACCACCTTGTGAAGCTGCTGTTGTTGTTTTCAGAATCTGGTCTTTTACATCATTATAATAGTAAGAGAGTTCGAATCCCAAACGGTTTCCAAAGAATTTATTTTCCCATCCTACTTCAAACTCATATTTCTTTTCCGGCTTGATGTCATTATTTCCTAATGCTGTATCAATCGTATTATATACATAGCCGGAGAAGTTACCCTGTTCATAACCTTGAGTTGCGTAATAAATAGCCGGAGCATTACCTACAATACCATAGCTGACGCGGACTTTACCATAGTCATACCAAGATGGCTTTTTGTCTTTCAAAAGCTCTGTATAGATCACGCTACCATTGATAGACGGATAAAAGAAAGAGTTATTTCCTTTTGCCAGTGTTGAAATCTTTTCTTGACGTGCGGTTCCTTCCAAGTAACCCCAAGAGTCATAACCATAAGATACAGTAGCAAACATAGCAGTTTTCTGCATATTCTGTTTACTCATCTCCGATTTGGCTTTCAAAGTAGAAGCATTCAAGTGGAACCAGTTTTCTTGGGAAAGACCTCCATCGGTTGAAACATTGGATTCATAGTAAGATTCCTGACGTCCAGACCAACCTATATTGGCTGTAATATTATGTTTTTCAGCAAATGTCTTGTCAAACATCAACATAATATCACCATAATAAATTTCATATTTATTGTTTCTCAACCCATAAGCACCGGTGTAAGTTCCGTTTGAGCTAAAGCTGTTCGGTTTTTCCGTATGGTCTTGGTTTTCAATTTCATTGGAAGTTACATCGGTGGAGATACGACCTCTCAAAGTCAACCAGTCGGTAATGTTCCAACTAGGAGTTACGCTTCCGATGAAACGATTGTTATTTTCAATCTGATCTTTCTTTAATACATTCCACAAATATCTGTCAATCAAATTGTAAGATCCAAGACATCCGAAAGCAAATGCTTCATCCGGAGTCAAAGTTTCAGATCCGTTTGTTACATTCATATAGCCCATACTGGTTACTGTATGGTCACGCAGATAAGCCAAATCAGTGAATCCACCAAACATACCACCATAATTACATACTAGCTGGTTGATACGATAAGCACGATTCTGAATGTGCTGACGCATATAGCTGGCAGAATAATCCAATTTGATAGTCTTGGTAACGTTTGTTGATCCGTTCAATGCAAAGTTGTGCTTGTTGTTGTTAGAATTCAACTGTGTAGACTGAATGTCATTATAGGTATAAGAGAAACGGACATTGTTCTTCTCGCCGGCTGAACTGACAGCCAAGTTATATGTTTGATTCCAACCTGTACGGAAAATATCATTCCACTGATTATGGTCAATAGGACTATATGGACGATACGTGTTGTCAAAGTAGTAAACATCTTGTCCGTCATACTTAGGTCCCCAAGTGTAATAGGTATTTCTTACTGAGTGAACCATATTGCCGTTCATATCCTGACGTTGGTAAAAGCCACCGTTCTGTTTTTCATAATCAGTACCATTAGAGGCAACCAAGGCATTATCGTAACCCGGGCCATATTCTTTCTGAATCTTAGGCATATAGGCAATTTTCTCCATGCTCACATTGGCACTGAAATCCACATTTACACCTTTCGATCCTTTACCGCTTTTGGTCGTAATCATTACTACACCGTTAGCAGCCTCTGAACCATAAAGTGCAGAAGCGGCTGCGCCTTTTAAGATTGAAATGTTTTCAATATCTTCCGGATTGATGTCTACCAAACCATTTGATTCTACACGTTGGCTACTCCAATAATCTTTATTGTTGGCATCACCATTGTGAATGGGCACACCATCCATAATGATAAGCGGCTGAGTGGTACCCGTGATAGAACTTAGGCCACGTACCGAAATAGAAACAGAAGAAGTCCCGCTACCAGGAGCTGCCTGTATGCGTACACCTGAAGCCTTACCATACATTGCCGAAGCAAAGTTGGAAGCACCTGTTCTAACCAGTTCATCAGAACCTACAGAACTAACAGCATAACCCAACTTTTTGGCATCCTTCTTGATACCCATTGCAGTAACTACAACTTCGTCCAAAGTCTGGGTATCATCCAGTAGGGTTACATTGAGAGATTGCCCATTCCATTTAACTTCTTGGGTCTGATAACCTACGAAAGAGATAACAATAATATCTCCCTCTTTAACATTGCTCAATGAAAAGTCACCGTCAATACCGGTGATTGTTCCATTCGTAGTTCCTTTTACTACTACGGACGCTCCAATGATAGTCTCTCCAGTGGCGTCTTTCACGACGCCTTTACATACCCCACTCTGTTGTGTGATTTTAGCATCGGTTACACCATGATTGGTAACCGCAAATGCTGCCCCGGTAGAGGCTCCCATGAGGAGCAGCATCATACTGACTGATTTTAGTCGTTTCAACATAACTGTGATCTTTTTTTAATTGTTTATTGAAAAACAGGCACTTATAGCCTTCCAGTTCTTCCAGAACTGGATAATCATGTAACACATTGATTATCAGTTATATATTTAGAGCTAAGGAATAATAGCAATCTCTATTCTGATTCATCTGAGGCGCTTTTTAGCGGATTATTTCTACTTATTTTCTATCGTAGTATATCCTATCTGAATAAAAATCCTATGTGGAAGTTGAATCTTGTATAATACATAAGTTCAAGTAAATGAGATAAATAAGAAATAATAGAAAGGATAAACCGAATGAAATATGATTGTATTCCGATATATTCAGTAGTACTTATCCATCCCCTCTATAGCTCATATGAGCCATAAAAAAACGGATAAAAGAACTTATTCTATTAGTTTGTATCTTATTTTCCATTCAAAATGTTTTAAGTTTTATATTATTTGACTCTTAATTTGAATAAAAGTTAATCGATACATCTTTTTACTTTTTCTTTTCGGATAGTTGCCATACTATACATTCTTCAAATGCAAATTTAACAATTACACAAACCTTCTTTTGCTGATATAGATATAAGTGCATCCTATCCCCTTTTACTCTTTAGAGATTCTGCATATAGATAGAAAAGAGCAATACTATCTTTGATTGCAAATTCATTTGAGAAAAGACTCTATGGGTTTTTTCTCAAATTTTCCTTCAATCCTTCACAAATTCTTTGAAACGCCTATGAATAGGGAGGTTTATGCAAAAATCTCTTTCAGGTTTCTTTCAGGTTTCTTTCAGGTTTCCTTCAGCTTTCCTTCATTTTCCTTCAGCTTTCCTTCATGAAGCAGCTTCACTCTTCCCTCAGTTTTGCTTAGTTTCATTAAGCGAAACTCGAGTGTTCTCCTAGAGATACTGTAGTATCGCCCTGTGAACACTGCAGTATCATACTGGGACTACTGGAGTACCATGCCGGAAGTACTGTAAGTGAGAATGAGAATGGTCATATACCTTATTATATTGTATAGTAAAGAAGCAGCTCTGAGATAGTGTTATACTATAATTTAGACTTCTACTCGGCAGAAAGCATAAAAAGCAAAGGTTTGCTCTATCTGTTTCATCCTTTTAATTTTTCCTCTGTGTTGCATTCTGTTTTTTGGACAAGCCAAAAGTTCTCAAAACTTAAATCGGTGCTACTTATATTCTACTAATCACAGAGTTCCATTAAAAGAAAGTGGGGAAATGCCTACACTTAAGTCATAAATAATGATAAGAAAGTCTGTATCTCCTCCTCTATCAATCTTCTGTTAAAACTTGGTATATCGTTAAATATCAAGCGGAATATGAAAAATATTTTCCTATTTACTCTTGTATATTTTAAATTTATTATATATTTGCACCGTTAATCTAAATTAAATTGAAAAACATAGTTCTGGAAGAACTTACTCTACCAGACTTATTGAGTTTCAATCAACTTAAAAAAATCACAGTTATGTTAAAACGACTCAAATCAGTCAGTATGATGCTGTTCCTAATGGGTGCTTCCACCGGAGCAGCATTTGCGGTTACCAATCCCGGTGTAGCCGACGTGAAAATTACACAACAAAACGGGACATGTACCGGAATCGTCAAAGATGCTACAGGAGAAGGAGTGATCGGTGCATCTGTTGTGGTGAAAGGTACAACGAATGGTACAATCACCGGACTTGACGGGGACTTCTCGCTGAGCAATGTGAAAGAAGGAGATATTATTGTCATTTCTTTCGTGGGATACCAAACCCAAGAAATCAAATGGGCAGGAAAACCGCTTGATGTTCTTTTGAAAGATGATACTCAGTTGCTGGGTGAAGTGGTAGTAACCGCCTTGGGTATGAAACGTGCAGAAAAGGCATTGGGTTATGCCGTAACTGAAGTAAAAGGAGATGAACTGAAGTCAGCTAACACTATTTCTCCTGTTGCCGCATTACAGGGAAAAGTAGCAGGTGTGGAAATTGCTCAGTCAGATGGTGGTATGTTTGGCGCCACCAAGATCCAGATTCGTGGTGCTTCTACTTTGAGTGGCAACAATCAGCCCATTTATGTTGTGGATGGTGTTATCCTTGACAATAATGTTTCTGGTAATGATGACTTGAACTGGACTGCCAATCCTAGTGATTATGGTAATGAATTGAAAAACTTAAATCCCGATGATTTTGAAACTGTATCTGTATTGAAAGGTGCTGCTGCAACGGCACTTTATGGTTCTCGTGGTCTAAACGGTGCTGTCGTTATTACCACCAAGAGTGGCAAAGGAGGACAAGGACTAGGTGTCTCATTTTCGCAAACACTTGGCTGGGATGTAGTTACTACTTGTCCGGATATTCAGTATACCTATGGATATGGAGATGCTCCAGGTTGGCGTGATGCTTATGGTAATCCATGGGCTCCTGATTTGCTCTATACCAATAGTGATGGTATTACAACTGTTAAAGGAGCTCCTGGAACAACTATGATGTGGGGACCAGCTTATGATGGACGTCCCATGGAGAACTATGATGGAACTATGACTACTTATTCTCCATATAAAAATGGTATGAAGGATTATTTCCAAACGGGTTTCAATACAAATACTAATGTTGCAATCCATGGTGGAAATGATAAGTTGACATATTATAGTTCATTATCTTATAAAAAGGCGAACTCTACAACTCCGAACAATACATTTGAACGTTATGCTATGTTATTGAAAGGGTCATATAAGATTACAGACAGACTGGATGTGGCAGGCTCTGTTAGCTTTTCTCATTCAACTCCAAGAAATGCGGCTCAAGAAGTTGGTCTATATTTTGTATATGGAACAATTCCTAATTTTGTTAGTCCTAAACAGTGGGAGAACAAATATAAGGGTACTCATGGAGGTATTGCCAAAACAGATTACGGAGATGAATATGGATACGTCAACGGGACTGTAAAATCATTATGGTGGAACTTAAATGAAAACGATAAGGTATATAAAGAATATGTCATACGTCCAACATTTGAGATCAATTATAAGATAGCAGACTGGGTGCGCTTTAAAGCAGAAGCAAACATGAATGTATATACTCAGAACTTTGAAGGCAAAAGTTTAGGTAGTGGTTATGCTATGGAAGGTGGAGAATATCAAATCTCAAGTTTTATGAAAGAACAGTTCACTACTGCAGCTACTTTTACCTTCAACAAAAATTTAAATGACTTTAGCATTGGAGGTTTTGCACGCGGTGAATATTATAATAAAACAGAACAATCTATGAATGTAAAAACCAAAGATGGTTTATTAGTTCCAGGTCAATACTTTATAGGAAATTCAAAGAATACGGCTGAATATTCAGGTAAAATTCAGGGAACTAAACGAATGCTATCTGCTGTATTCGCAATTAATGCTTCATGGAAAGATCAGGTATATGTGGACGTAACAGGACGTAATGACTGGTCTTCTGCATTAGTGTATTCAAATGCAACTGGTAATCATTCTTATTTCTATCCCTCTATTAGTGGTTCGTGGTTGATGAATAATACAATTAAGATGCCGGACTGGATTTCTTTGGCAAAAATCCGTGCATCTTGGGCGCAGGTAGGTAATGATACAGATCCCTATTCTATTAACCAAGGATTCAGTGTTGGTTCTATCAAGACTGCCAGTGGAAACATTTACACAAATGATTTTTCTTCTAATACTTTGTATGATTCTAGCTTGAAACCAGAACGTAAGACTTCATGGGAAATCGGTTTGGACTTTCGTGTACTGAATGATCGCATTGGCTTAGATGCGACTTACTATAAGGAAAATACTAAAGACCAAATTATGAGTATATCTGTTCCTAGTGTATCTGGTATTGGGTCGAAAAAAATCAATGCAGGTAACATTCAAAATTCAGGTGTGGAAATTGGGCTGAAAACAATCCCTTGGCGTAATAAAGATTGGGAATGGGGATTGGATGTAACATTTACAAAAAATACTAGTAAAATTGTAGAACTTCATCCGGATGTAGCAAACTATATCGCATTACAAGGACAAGTAGGTGAGTATGACTATAAAATTGGTTCGGTAGCCAAAGTGGGAGGTGCTTATGGTGTATTGATGACTAATATCATGCCTGCTAAAGATGAAAATGGTAACACTTTGTTGAAATGGAATCAATCAGTTCGCGGTGCATACATCAAGCAGTCTGGAGAGGTAGAAGAAATTGGGGATGTAAATCCGGACTTTCTGTCGTCATTAAGTACCTCATTGAGATGGAAGAATCTATCTTTGCGTGTTGCTTTGGATGCACGTGTCGGTGGCTATGTGGCTATCTATCCTAACCGCTATGGTAATGGAACAGGAGCTACTGGAACATCTCTAAGATATCGAGATGCAGAACATGGCGGTATTACTTGGACCTCAAAATGGATGAATGAAGACGGTACTCAGTCTCAAAGCTACGGTATCACATATCATGATGGTATGATTCCCGAAGGTGTATTCCAGGCTAACACAACGGCAGTCTGCTTAGACGGAGTAAAACGTGACCTTAGTGGCATGAGCTATAAAGATTGTGTAGAAAAAGGCTGGTTAGAACCTACTCATGCCGGTGTTTGGACACAGTATACGAATGATTGGGGAGCAGGTGTTGTAAATGACGATTGGGTACATAAGTTGAGTTATATAGCTTTACGTGAAATCACTCTATCTTATACACTGCCCAAAACTATTGCTGCTAAGGTTGGTGCAAGAAATTTAGGTTGCTCATTGAGCGGACGTAATTTGTGCTATCTATATAATTCTTTGCCCAATAATGTAAACCCGGAATCTGTTCGTGGTAACCGTTCTGGCGAATTCCGTATTCGTTCATACAATCCTTATACTGCGAGCTTTATGTTTACTATCAATGCTGAATTCTAACTATTAAAGAGAATATAATTATGAAATTTAAATATATACTTGGAACTGCCTTATTAGGGGCAATTGGATTGAGTTCATGTATGGAAGACTTTGCTGAAGTCAATACAGATCCATCCGTTATTGGCACTCCTGATGTGCGTTATTTATTTACAAAAGAATTGACTGAATTTATTCCGTCAGACTATTGGCAATGGTTCTATGATTTTACTTATATGGCACAATGGGGGCAGATTACTGCTTCAAATGCATATTTATTGAATAGTCCCGCAAAATGTTCTGGTAACGGCAATGTGGGAAGAGTAGTAAAAATTGCACTGGAAATTGAGAACCAAATTAGTAAGAAGGACGAAATATCACAAGCTTCTTATCAACATATCAAAGCTATGACTGTTCCTTTGGTCGTATTTATGGGAATTGCTGATACGGATATGTATGGATCAATGCCTTTCAGTGAAGCTTATAGAGCACGCTATGGAGGAACGTTAACTCCTAAATATGATACACAGGAGGAATTATTTACCGATTTTCTAGCTCAACTTGACAACTCTATAAAAGTCTTGACTAATCCTGTTACCTTAAATGGAGAAACTGTTAATCAAGTAACTTTGGGTAATCAAGATTTTGTATATAAAGGAGATGCAAAAAAATGGGCTAAATTCTGTAATTCATTAAAACTGAAGATTGCTGTTCGCTTGCTAAATATCAATAAGGCAAAGGCTTTGCAAATAGCAGAAGAAGTGGCCAACAGTCCTGCAGGTATGATCACTACCATTGATGATGACTTTATTTATAATCAAGGTTCAGAATGGTTTCATTCACAAGAAGACCCATCACCTGGATATGGTAACCGCACTTTGATAAATTTTATGGTTGATAACAAAGATCCTCGTGTGCGTTTCTTCTTTGAAAAGAATCAATTTAACTCTAAAGTTGTTCAAGCATTCTTTGATGCAGAAGCACAGGGAACTTCTCCTGATGCCAAGATACCTTCTTTCATTGCTGATAAAATTGATTATGAAGTAATAGGTGGTAAAAAAGTATTTAAAGGATGGAAAGCACCAGGTGAACCTTGGGTACGTTATCATGGGCTGCCTATAACGATTGATGCCAGCAAGGAAGATCAGTGGGCAGATTATTATGATCCGACAGGTAAAATGCATAAAATTTACTTGAATGATAATGAAAAATCCTATACTCCCGTATCATATATGCAAATGGAAATGTATGAAGGAAATAGAGATTATACATATCCTGATGCTCCAGGTGCATCTGTCGTTCAAGATAAGGAAGATATGCCGTTCTACGGTATGTATTTTTCAGCTGGTGAAGTGAATTTGTACTTGGCAGAATTAAAGTTAATCGGTGCTAATTTGCCTAACTCTGCACAGGAATATTTTACAGAGGGTATTAAATGTTCGGTTAAAGCATGGGATAAAGTAGCAGGGTTGAATCATATTCCTTATTATGACACAGCTTTCGATCCTAATGAAGTAACTATTAATTTGAAAAATGGGGAGTTGGATAATCTGCTGCTGCAACCGAATTATCAGTTGACAGGTGATAAAAAAACTGACTTGGAAAAAGTATATATTCAACAGCGTTTGCACTTCATTTTTATGCCACAGGAAATGTTTGTTTCTATGCGGCGTAGCGGGGTACCTATTAAGAATTCAACAATTCTTCCTTATGAAGATTTTAACAAGGATGGTAGCTATTATCCAATTCCTCGTCGTTGTCCATTCTTCGCAGGCTCTCCCACAGACCAAATGTATAATTTATACAATCAATCATTGAAGGATCAAGGTTTTACTATCGGATATGATGGAAACCAATTGAATACTGAACGTTTGTGGTATGATCAGGGAGCACCTAATTTTGGTGAAGGTCCTAATTTTTAAATAGAATAATATGTTGGAAAGGCGTGCCAAGAAATTGTAGCACGCCTTTTCTCTAAAAAATAGAACTAAAATGATGAACAGAATCTTAATAACCATTTTCTTCCTATATGGTATGGTAACTGTGGGATTCTCTCAAAAGTCCCGGTTATTCTTATTTGATGATTTCAAAAACGGAATTGTATTAATGAAAAATCAGGCGAAAACATCAGCATTATTCAATTATGATGCCGCTAATCGCCAGATGCTTTTTAAACAAGGTGAAGAAATTATGGTAATGACTGGCATAGAATTAGTAGATACTATATATATTGACTCTCGTAAATTTTTTCCTGCTGGTCGTTCACTATTTCTCGAAGCAGTTCCTACAAAAAATGGAACAATTTATATTAATTGGGTACTGAAAAAACAATTTAAGGGCAAAAAAGGAGCATATGGGCAAGTTTTACAAACGAATGTGGAAACAATCAATACTAACTATTGGACTAATAGTGAATATAAACATGAGAGTGCCGATGTCTATTCTATATTAAATGAAAATGAATATTGGCTGGAACGTAATGGTAAGTTTACGAAATGCAAAAATGAGAAATCTCTTTTAAAGTTATTCCCCGGTAAGGAAAGTATGATAAGAAAGTATATAAACGAGCATAAAACGAATTTCAACAATCCCCATAGTATTATAGAACTTTTAGATTACTGCATGGAATTGAAGGAATAAATATGCTTTTGGTTATTGGGGGGACGCATGCATTAATCCAAATTCCGTATATCGTCTTCAAAAACACTTCTCATAGTTTCTTCCTTTTCTATTGATACACCCAAAAAGGCATCTTTAAATTTGTACATTTGCCGACAAAATGTCTATTTTTACAACACGAATTTTTCGCTGAAAAAAGAGACTATGAGAACATGTTTTCCTGCATTTGTCATTTTGCATGACAGGTGCAGTAATAATTAATTTGATGAAGAAGGATATGAAAAGATTATTAGGATGTTTGCTTGGAGTGACTTTTGCTTTGTATATAAATGCCCAGCAACTGCAAGGGCCTGTACATCAGCAATTACATGAGCGTCCATCCGGGGTGCTATATAAACAAGCGTCTGCCCCCATCGAAGCCAGAGTGAATGACCTGTTAAACCGGATGACAGTAGAGGAAAAAATAGGTCAACTATGTTGCCAACTGGGATGGGAAATGTATACTAAAACGAAAGAGGGTGTAGTACCTTCTCAGCTTTATAAAGAGCAGATGAGTAAAAGCCCGATAGGTTCGTATTGGGCGGTACTGCGTGCAGATCCCTGGACACAGAAAACTTTGGAAACCGGACTGAATCCTGAACTGGCTGCCGAAGCACTGAATGCTTTGCAGAAATATGCTGTAGAAGAAACACGCCTCGGCATCCCTGTGCTGTTTGCCGAAGAATGCCCGCACGGACATATGGCCATCGGTACTACTGTTTTCCCTACTTCGCTGGCACAAGCCAGTACATGGAATGAAGAATTGATGTACCGCATGGGTGAAGCTATTGCATTGGAAGCCCGCCTGCAAGGAGCAAATATTGGTTATGGCCCGGTGTTGGATATTGCCCGTGAACCACGTTGGTCTCGCATGGAAGAAACTTTTGGGGAAGATCCAGTGTTGACTTCTGTTTTGGGCGTATCTTTTATGAAAGGGATGCAAGGGAAAGCTCAGAATGATGGAAAACACCTCTTTTCTACCTTGAAGCATTTTGCCGCCTATGGTGTTCCCGAAGCCGGACATAATGGAGGGCGTGCCAATGTAGGTATGCGCCAGTTGTTTGCTGAATATTTACCACCTTTCCGTAAAGCGGTGGAGGTCGGTGCAGGAACCATTATGACTTCCTATAACTCGATAGACGGTATTCCTTGCACAGCCAATAAATACCTGTTGGACGATGTCTTACGCAAACAGTGGGGCTTCAACGGTTTTGTCTATTCCGATCTGACCAGTATTGAGGGCATTGTGGGTTCTCATGTGGCAAAAGATAATAAGGAAGCTGCCGTATTGGCATTGAAGGCCGGGGTGGATATGGACTTGGGAGGAAATGCCTATGGAAAGAATCTTCAACAGGCATTAGCCGAAGGTATGCTTACTGAGGCAGATCTTGATAAAGCCGTAGCACGTGTCCTGCGCTTGAAATTCCGGATGGGATTGTTTGAGAATCCTTATGTGTCTCCGGAACTGGCGCGTAAGCAAGTACGTTCTGCTACTCACAAGGAGTTGGCACGTGAAGTTGCCCGTGAAGGCACTGTGCTGCTGAAGAATGTTGGTGTGCTGCCTTTGAATAAGAATATTAAAAGTATAGCAGTTATCGGTCCCAATGCGGATATGATGTACAATCAGTTGGGGGACTATACGGCACCACAGGAACGGTCGGAAATCGTTACCGTTTTAGATGGAATAAAGAATGCGGTTTCCCCTTCCACTAAGGTGACTTATGTGAAAGGTTGTGCCATTCGTGATGTAAAGAACAGTGATATTCCCGCTGCGGTGAAGGCTGCGAAAGAAGCAGAGGTGGCAGTGTTGGTAGTCGGTGGTTCCAGTGCACGGGATTTTAAGACAAAATATATCGGTACGGGGGCTGCTGCGGTTTCTGCCGATGAAGATCAGGTTCTATCGGATATGGATTGTGGAGAGGGTTTCGACCGCAGCACTTTGCATTTGCTGGGCGATCAGGAAAAGTTGATAGAGGCGGTTGCTGCCACGGGTACACCATTGGTTATTATTTATGTACAGGGACGTCCTTTGAATATGAATCTGGCTTCGGAACAGGCACAGGCATTGTTGACCTGCTGGTATCCCGGCGAACAAGGAGGTGCAGCGATTGCTGATATATTGTTTGGCGATTACAATCCGGCCGGGCGTTTACCGGTGTCGGTTCCTCGCAGTGAAGGACAACTTCCTGTCTTTTATTCACAGGGGCGGCAACGGGACTATGTAGAGGAAAAAGGAACTCCGCTTTATGCTTTCGGGTATGGATTAAGCTATACAAAGTTTGATTATAGTGGATTAAAATTGGAAAAGGGGGAGAAGAAAGATGATCTTCAGACGGTGACTTGCACAGTGACCAATGTAGGCGAACGAGATGGTGAGGAAGTGGTACAGTTGTATATACAGGATAAAGTGGTTTCTGTTTCCCAACCACCTATTTTGCTGAAGGCTTTCCGGCGTATTCATTTGCAGAAAGGGGAGAGCCGGATAGTGACTTTTACTTTGAGAGAAGAAGATTTGTCTATTTATAATATGGAGATGAAGCAGGTGGTAGAACCCGGCGATTTCAAGGTAATGGTAGGTGCAGCTTCCAATGATATTCGTTTGGAGGGGGAATTTACTTTATAATTAGTGGGGAGTGTCAAAACTCCGAAGCAACTGTCAAACTGTTTACCGTAGGGGCGGAATGTTTCCGCCCGAATATATACAGAAATTCATTATCGGGCGGATTCAATTCGCCCCTACAGCAAAACGATGGCAAATTCTAGTTTTGACACATCTCCGGCAAAAATTACTTTTTCATTTTATAAACCAGCGTTCCTCCCTTCAAGATATCCTCATGTGAGATATAATTCTTAGTATAAGGTTCGCCATTCAGCGTAATGCTTTCAATGTATTTATTTTCTTTGGACAATCCTTCCGCAATAATCGTAAAGGTCTTTCCATCAGCCAGATTCAGCACAATCTTAGGCATCTGCGGAGCACCGAATACATAGTTGCCACTTACCGGATCTACCGGATAGAAGCCCATAGCCGAGAACATATACCATGCTGACATCTGTCCGCAATCATCGTTACCACAAAGACCATCCGGTTCGGGACGATATTGAGTATCAAAAATCTCACGAATCAGTTCTTGGGTACGTTCCGGACGTCCTGCCAAAGTATATAAATAAGTAATGTGGTGACTCGGTTCATTGCCATGTGCATATTGACCGATCAATCCGGTTACATCAGCCTGAGTGGTTTCCAGTTTTACGGTGAATACGGAATCCAGCTTGTTCAGGAAGGCTTCCTCGCCGCCAAATAATTCAATCAAACCGGGTACATCATGTTGCACATGCCAAGTGTATTGCCATGCGTTACCTTCCGTATAGTCGCCGCCGGAGCTTTCGGCATGAGCCACGTCGCTGGGATTGAACGGAGTTTTCCAAGTACCATCCGCATTACGGGGACGCATGAACTGGGTTTCCTTATCAAACAGATTCTTATAAAAATCAGCACGTTTGGCAAAGTAAGCGGCATCCTCTTTCTTGCCCATGCGTTTTGCCATGTCGGCTGCTGCATAGTCATCATATACTGATTCCAAGGTGGAAGATACGGATTCAGTCTTAATCAAGTCAGTGGGTAAATAGCCATATTTCATGTAAGTTTCCCAGTCCGATTTCAATTTATGAGATACAGTCTGAGTCTTCTTGATCGCATTGAAGGCGCGTTCTGCATCAAATCCGCGAAAACCTTTGCGATAGGCTTCGGCAATAACCGATACTCCGTGATTGGCAACCATTGTGTAAGTTTCTTTTCCCCACAATCCCCAGATAGGCAGGAAACCTTGTACTTCGGATTGTTCCACCAATGAGTTTACAAAGCCATCCACTTTTTCCGGTACCATTAAGGTATAGAATGGGTGGGCGGCACGATATGTGTCCCACAAAGAGAAGGTAGAATAGAATGTTCCATTTCCGGCTTTTACTACAGAATCGGCTGCATTGCGGTACATACCGTCTACATCCGAAATTTGGTTCGGCTGGATAAGGGCATGATAGAAACTGGTATAGAAATTAACCATTTCATCGTTTGTTCCTGTTACTTCAATGCGGCTCAGGTACTTGTTCCAGTCCTTGCGGGCGGCTTCTTCTACGGCATCAAAATCCCAAGCGGTGATTTCGGCTTCCATGTTCTTCTTCGCACCCTCTACGCTGGTGGTGGACATGGCTACTTTCATCAATAACTCGTCTTCCGGTTTCATATCAAAGGTAGCGATAATTCGTTTCCCTTTTTCTGTTTCAGCCATCGGCAAGTACAGGGAGTCAATGACCGGGCGATTGAATTTCATTACAAAGAAGTAATCTTGGTTTACCCACACGCTGTTGCGTACATGTCCTGTCAAGGTCTGTGCATCCTCCCAATTCACTTCGCAGCTTTGTACTTGGGAGTGGTATTGGTTTTCATTCCAGGTCGGTCCGTGTTGAAGGTCAATCAGTAGGGAAGCCGAGTCTGCTTTGTGATAAGTGTAACGGTGCAGGGCTGCATGGGGGGAGGCAGTCAGTTCGGCTTTCACATTGGGATCAGTCAGTTCCACGGTGTAATATCCCGGGGTGGCATCTTCCTTGTCTTTTGGGAAATGGCTGCGGTAGGCATCCCAGGCGCGGGTACGTGTCCCGGTAACAGGCATTACCAAGATGTCCCCCAAATCCATACAACCGGTTCCGTTGAGATGAGTTTGAGTGAATCCCCAGATCAGAGAGTCACTATAAACATATTCCGAGCAATATCTCCAGCCCACAGCACCGGTTACCGGACTGGTCTGTATCATGCCGAAGGGGCGGCAGGCACCGGGAAAGGTGTGACCGTTATCTGCTGCTCCGATGAATGGGTTTACATACTGCGTATAGTCTGTTTCGGTCGTTTTCTGTTGGGTGGTAGAACATCCGAAAAATGAACCGGTTAATGCTACAGCGCAAAGGATAGAATAGGTTTTCTTCATAAGATTCGCGATTAATAATTATTTTGCGTAAAGATAAAACTTTTCCTTTAAATATTTCTCAGATCAGCCCAAAATGCTTTAACGCATTAGCAATCCCGTCCTCGTCCACCGAGGTCGTGACATAATCCGCCACTGCTTTCACGTGCTCCTCTGCATTCTCCATAGCTACACCTGTCGCTACATGTTTCAACATCGGCACATCATTTCCGCCGTCGCCAAAAGCCATGGTGTCCTTCAGGTCAATGCCATAATAGTCCAGCACTTTGTCTATCCCTGTGCTTTTGCTGTTTCCTCTCGCTATGATGTCGGCAAACAGGGGATACCAGCGCATCGGTTCGCAATGTGTCAGCACTTTATCAAAAATATCCGTTTCCTTTTCCTCGTCGGCTGTGAAGTATCCCATTGTTTGGAGTACTTCTTTTCCGAGAGCTTCCTCAATAGGAGCAACTCTGGGGACAGGAATCTCTATCAAATCTGAAACAGCCTGTACCCTGTCGTTCACCGAGGTAACAAACATTTCGTTATCATATACAAATACAAAAGGAGTAGGGTTGGTCTGATGATAATTAATCAGTCGCTTTATGTCTTCTTGCGGGATGCAACTTTTATATATATCCTGATGATCGGCAGTAAAACAATAACTGCCATTGACTGTGATGTATCCGTTGAAATCCAAACCATCCAGATTGTCTATCAAGCACCAAGGGCGTCCGGTAGCGATAAAAATCTTAATTCCCTTGTTGTGCAATTCCTTCAATGCTTCCCGCGTAGAAGCAGGTATCCGGTGCGTCTTAAATGAGACTAATGTGCCGTCAATATCGAAAAAAATAGCTTTTGTCATACACTTACCTATTGAATATTATCTTTATATATTTTCATTTTGCAAAGATGGGAATAAAAATACGTGCGCACAAATGCGATAAGGATTAATTTTTAGCTCGTTTCCTCTTACAGATTGATTTAAATACCTATATTTGTGCTTCTAAAATAACAAAAGAAATGGCATATCAGTTTACAAGAATAGCAGTAAAGATTGGCAGTAACGTACTGGCACGCAAGGATGGCACGTTGGATGTGACGCGTATGTCGGCACTGGTAGACCAGGTGGCGGAACTGCGCAAAGCCGGGGTGGAAGTGATCCTTATTTCCTCCGGAGCAGTAGCTTCGGGACGCAGCGAGATAAAGCCCTCCAAGAAGCTGGACAGCGTGGACCAACGGCAACTTTTCTCAGCCGTGGGGCAAGCTAAACTGATAAACCGTTATTACGAACTTTTCCGCGATCACGGCATTCCCGTGGGGCAAGTCCTTACCACCAAGGAGAGTTTCGGAACCCGCCGTCATTACCTCAATCAGCGCAATTGTATGATGGTGATGCTGGAAAACGGTGTAATTCCCATTGTCAACGAGAACGATACCATTTCCGTCACCGAGCTGATGTTTACGGACAATGACGAACTATCCGGCATGATAGCCTCTATGATGGATATGCAGGCATTGATTATCCTTAGTAATATAGATGGCATCTACAATGGTTCTCCCTCTACCCCCGGTACACAGGTTATCCGCGAAGTGGAACAGGGAAAAGACTTGTCGGATTATATCCAGACCGAAAAATCGGGATTCGGACGTGGCGGAATGTTGACCAAGACCACTATTGCCCGCAAGGTAGCGGATGAAGGCATCACCGTAATCATAGCCAACGGCAAGAAAGACAATATATTGACAGACCTGTTGCAGCGTCCCGAAGAAACGGTTTGCACCCGCTTCATTCCTGCGGCAGACGGGGTTTCCAGCGTAAAGAAATGGATTGCCCATAGCGAAGGTTTCGCCAAAGGCGAATTGCATTTGAACGAACAAGCGGTGAAAGTGTTGAAAGGGAGCAAAGCGGTGAGTTTGCTGCCGGTAGGCATTGTCCGCATAGAAGGAGAGTTTGAAAAAGATGATATAGTGAAGATCATAGACCACCGTGGCAAGCAGGTAGGAGTGGGGCGTGTAGGATTCGACTCGGAGGAAGCGCGTACCCTGATAGGCAAGCATGGACAGAAGCCGATGGTACATTATGATTATCTGTATTTGGAATGAAATAATGCTTTAGAAAAGAATGGAAGATTTAAAAGATACTTTTAAGAAAGTGCGGATGGCAAGTAAATCTCTTGCTTTTTGTGATGAAAAAGAAATAAACAGAGTACTATGTGCCTTGGCCGATGAAACCGAAGCATGTATCGACCAAATATTGGCGGAAAATGCAAAGGACTTGGCAAAGATGGATTCCTCCAATCCCAAGTACGACCGCCTGCGGCTGACCGCCGACCGTATTCACGGCATAGCCGAAGGAATCCGAAACGTAGCCCTCCTGCCTTCTCCGGTGGGGAGAATACTGAGTGAGGCCACGCGCCCCAACGGCATGACACTTACCAAAGTGAGTGTCCCTTTCGGTGTCATCGGGATTATTTACGAGGCGCGCCCCAATGTCACGCTGGACGTATTCTCTCTTTGCTTTAAATCGGGGAATGCCTGCATCCTGAAAGGAGGAAGCGATGCCGACTGCTCCAATCGCATACTGGTCTCTATCATTCACGAAGTGTTGCTAAAGTTCGGGATGTCTCCCCATTTGGCTGCTCTTTTGCCGCCCGGACGTGAGTCAACTGCCGAACTGCTGAATGCCCGTGGCTATGTGGACTTGATTATTCCCCGTGGTGGAAAAGGATTGATAGACTTTGTTCGCTGCAATGCCACCATTCCTGTTATCGAAACAGGCGCCGGGGTGTGTCATGTTTATTTTGATAAAGACGGTGATGTAGCGAAAGGAGCTGCTATCATTAAAAATGCCAAGACGCGCCGCGTCAGCGTGTGCAATGCACTGGACTGCCTGCTGGTCAACATAGGGCGCCTTAGTGATTTATCTACTCTGTGCGTGGAGTTGCAGCATGATAATGTGGAAATATATGCAGAGGATTTATGCTATGAATACCTAAAAGATTTTTATCCCGCTCATTTGCTGAAACGGGCTACTGATGATACGATCTATGGTACGGAATTCCTGGATTATAAGATGGCGGTAGCGTCCGTGATGACTATAGAAGCTGCCGCAGCCCATATTGCTATATACGGTTCCGGACATAGCGAATGTATTGTGACTGAGAATAAGGAGTGTGCCGATTACTTTATGAAAGCCGTAGATGCCGCTTGTGTCTATGTCAATGTCCCTACTTCCTTCACTGATGGCGGTGAGTTCGGGTTGGGAGCCGAAATAGGTATCAGCACTCAGAAACTCCATGCCCGCGGACCGATGGGGTTGGAAGAACTGAATACGTATAAATGGATTATACAGGGAGACGGACAGATAAGGGAATGACAGTATAGCATTTCCATCCACTGTAGGGGCAGATTGAATCTGCCCGATAACAGTTTGCTTTGTATATTCGGGCGGATGCAATCCGCCCCTACAGCGTTGGATTACAAATCTGCCGAACAGATCTGTGCCAAAATAAAAACATAGAAATAACATCATATAAATAAGTAAATTATGAGATACTTTACAAACGTCCACGATTTGGGTAATTTGAAATCTGCCCTTGCCGAAGCTTTCGAAATAAAGAAAGATCACTACAAGTATGAAACATTGGGAAAGCACAAAACCTGCCTTCTTATTTTTTTCAATAACAGTCTTCGCACCCGTCTCAGCACCCAGAAAGCTGCCCGCAACCTGGGTATGGACGTCATTGTTCTGGATGTGAACCAAGGCGCATGGAAACTGGAAACAGAACGAGGCGTTATTATGGACGGTGACAAGAGTGAGCACCTATTGGAAGCTATCCCCGTCATGGCATCCTATTGCGACATCATCGGCGTGCGTTCCTTTGCACAGTTCGAGAACCGCGAAGATGACTACACCGAAAAGATTCTGAACCAATTCATCAAATACTCCGGCCGTCCTGTTTTCTCTATGGAAGCTGCCACTGGTCACCCCTTGCAGGCATTTGCCGACCTCATTACCATAGAGGAATATAAAAAGGCTGAGCGCCCTAAAGTAGTCCTCACCTGGGCCCCCCATCCGCGTGCATTGCCGCAGGCAGTCCCCAATTCGTTTGCCGACTGGATGAACGAAGCTGATGTGGATTTCGTCATTACTCATCCCGAAGGCTACGAACTTGATCCTAAATTTGTACGTGGCGCTAAAGTAGAATATAATCAGATGAAAGCCTTTGAAGGTGCTGATTTTATTTACGCCAAGAACTGGGCATGCCCCGGCGTAACCCAGCCTGCCGATTACGGTAAAGTATTGAGCAAGGACATGAGTTGGACTGTAGACACTGTCCACATGGCTGTGACCAATGATGCATTCTTTATGCACTGCTTGCCGGTAAGGCGAAACATGATTGTGACGGATGATGTGATCGAAGCTCCCACTTCGCTGGTAATTCCTGAAGCAGCCAACCGTGAAATCTCGGCTACGGTAGTATTGAAGCGGATGCTGGAAGGGCTGGAATAAATAAAGAAAAACTCCTTCCTATAAGGAATATTCACCTGTAGGGGCGGGGTTTGCCCCATAGCCGTCAGGCTAAGGAATCCTAGTAAATAAAAGGTAGGTATTCTTATCCTTCTGAAATTGTTTTAAATATAGGTGTTC
>CABMPB010000002.1 GCA_902388365.1 uncultured Bacteroides sp.
AGTTCTCAAAGAACTTACCCATACCTAAATATACTAGTAATCAAACAATCTGTTTTCACATCGGGCATATCACATAAATATGAATATTTATTTAGTAATCAACAGATTACATATGGGCATATTCTTTATTTTACCATACTCAATCCTCTATCCAACTTGTAAATTATCCCCGTCAATCATCAAACAATAAGCCGGTAGAAAAAATATTGTTCTGCATTCCTACTTTTTCAGCAAGGATTGCAGAACAATACATTATTAATAGATAGGTAAGATATATTTCTATCTTACTTATCACTTTAGCGATATGTAGAGAAAGGGAATTATTCCTGTACCCCTTCAGTAGTCATAATAACCCGTTTCATCGTTCCATCCGGATTATAATACAACCTATCCATACAGAGGGAACGGCGGAAACCGCAACCATGAGGATTGATGGCGCCATTGTGGTAGATGAAATACCAATCACCCTTAAACTCTACAATGGCCTGATGGTTTGTGTTTGAGTTCCCTGCCAATTCATTCAGTACTCCCTTATACTCCCACGGACCTGTAATGCTTTTGCTCATGGCATAACAAATCTTTTCCGGAAACTCCGAAGCATAAGAAAGGTAATACCAGTCACCACGCTTATGTATCCACGGAGCTTCGGTGTAGCGGGGAAGATTGATGGGGACTATCGGACCGTCCAGCTCCGTCATATTCTCTTTCAGCTTGGCATAGTAGCATTGGGTATTTCCCCAAATAAGGTATGCCTGACCGTCATCGTCAATAAATACCGTGGGATCAATATCATCCCAAGCTATCTTTGTATATTCCGTAGTCATATCATTGGTAATCAAGGCAGAACCACGGGCATCCTTAAAAGGTCCTACGGGAGAATCGGCCACAGCTACCCCGATAGACTTACCGGGAATGTCCTTATGCTCTACCGTAACATACCAATAAAACTTTCCGTTACGTTCAATAACCTGGCTGGCCCATGCCTCGCCTTTCGCCCATTCAAAACTCTTTGCCTGCATCTTATAACTATGCTCGGTAAATGTCTTCATGTCTTTGGTAGACAGAATGCACCATTCATTCATCAGATAGTATTGCTGGGGAGGAGGGCATTCATCATGTCCGGCATAGATATAAAGGGTGCCATTGTGCACCAATGCGGCAGGATCACCCAAGTATTTATAGGAAACAACCGGATTCCCTTTTGCCACAAAAGTGGTATCGGTCTGAGCCGCTACCGGAAGGGCAACGGCTGCAAACCAACACATTATCAGAGATAGTAAGAAATGATTCATCTTTTACTTATTGCTTGTCTTGATAAACTTATAAAGAACGAAAGTCTTGGGTGCCACCTCTACATTCAGCAGATTGCCGTCCACAGTAACAGCACTTTCCTTCGGAGTGATGGCATTGGGGTTCTCCAATGTATTGTCTTTATCCAGGTCGGCAGACTGGAGGGTGATGCATTTGCCTTCTACCAGTTTATCGTTCTTCTTCAGTCCGGCAAAGGTCAGTGACACAGGTTGAGGGACATCCGATGTATTGGCAATCTTCACAATATATGCCTTCTCATCTTTATCCCATACGGCACTGGCAAACAATCCGTCTTGTCCTTCCTGACCGCTTACAGGCTTTTTATCCATCGTCAAAGGCAATACATTCGTACCTTTGTTGTGGCCATACAACTGCTGCACATAGTAGCTGCAAGTACGGACTGAGTTCAAGTTATCAAACCAAATCATGTCGGGACGCCATTGCCAACCTTCTACATGGGCAAAAAGCGGTGCATAAGTAGCCATGTGTACCACATCTGCATTACGCTCCATTCCGGTCATGAAAGCAGCTTCCATCAATGCGGCATTAAAATGGTTCCACTTCTTGCCTTTCCCGTGGCAGGCATATTCTCCGGCAAAGACTTTCGGACCTTTGCGGTCGTAGTTGTCATAACGGTTGCCTTGTGCCAGGAACCAGCTTTCGGGGCGATAGAAATGTTCGTCTACCAAATCCACTTTCAAGTTCTTCATTTCCGGCCACAAGTAGTCGAAGTCTTTTCCTTCCGAGTTAGGACCTGAGCTACCTACAATCTTGATTTCGGGATGAGCTTTGCGCAAGACCTCTACGAATTTCTTCAAGCGTTCAGGATATTCCGGCCCCCACTGTTCGTTACCGATGCCCAGGAATTTCAGGTTGAATGATTCCGGATGTCCCATATCTGCACGGACTTTACCCCATGGGGTGGTAGCATCTCCGTTGGCAAATTCTATCAGGTCGAGTGCATCCTGAATATATGTATCAAGTTTTGAAAGACTGATTTGATGTTCGGAATCATTCTGGAACTGGCATATTAGTCCGCAATTAAGGATAGGCAGCGGTTCCGCACCTATATCTTCTGATAACTGGAAATATTCAAAGAAGCCCAATCCATAAGTCTGGAAATAGTCGGGGAAGAAGCGATGCTTAAAGGTATAGTGCCAACGGTTCTCGTTCAAGGGACGGTTTTCTACCGCGCCAACCGTATTTTTCCATTCATAGCGGGTAGCCTCATCCGTACCTTCCACGATGCAACCTCCGGGGAAACGGAATACACCGGGCTTGATGTCATACAATGCCTGTACCAAGTCTTTGCGGAGACCGTTCTTGCGTCCTTTCCAAGTATCTACGGGGAACAAGGAAACGTGTTCCAAATCTACCGTTCCTTTTCCTTCCAGGAAAATGCGGAGATGTGCTTTCGGCTCTGTGACCGGAGACTTCAGGATAAGTTCGTATTGCTTCCAGTCCTTTGAGTTAACCACAAGGTCTTTTGTCTCAAAAGCCTGATGCTCGCCCATCGTGTTATTCTTAATCAGTTCGATGCGGAGTTTCTGGTTCTCGCCACGCGCCCACACCGAGAAACGATATTCGGCTCCTTCCTTTACGCCAATGCCAAAGAAGCCTTCGTTCTCAATGCCGGTATGTTTTTCCTTGTGCCCGGAATCACCCAGACGTACATAGTGCGGATTGCGTTCAAACGGTCCATCGTCCATCAGCTTCACATTGCCGAAGGTAGACCATCCCATCAAACTTTGAGGGAACTCAAAGGAACGGTTCTTTATCAGTTCGGCATAAAGTCCGCCATCGGCTCCGTAGTTAATGTCTTCAAAAAACAAGCCATACATCGTAGGCTGGATCTCTGCCCCTACCTTGTTTGTTTGCACGACCATATTGTGTGCATTTTGTGCATGTAGCGCCACTCCGGCAGCAAATGCCAGTGCAGTAAATAGAGTTCGGTGTAGTTTCATGATAGTAAATTTATTGAGTTTTCTTATTTTATTCTCTTTCCCCATACGGAGTGTCCCTTGGCGTCCAGCCCGGTAAAGAGAACGGTTTCTGTTTCGTTTTCCCAGTCGTGTCCGGCAAAGATAATTAAATTGTTTATATCTTCTTGGGACGTTTTGATATTAAGAAGTTGCTTTTTGATATTAAAATCCCACCCGGCATCTCCGGCTGTTCCATCTGCCTTAAATGTGATACGGGTAGATAATGCCTGTTCCCCTTTGCGCAAATCACCTTCGCCCCACAGTATCTGTCCGGCTTCCAGGCTGCGTTCCAAAGGCGGTTCCATGATGCGGATGATTTCCCACTCACCTATTAAGTCTTCCTTTGTAAAAGAGCGCGGTTCAGTACCGGCATAACGCTCAGGTGAAACAACCGGCCAGCCGTTCTCTGTAAAAAACATTTCGCGTACATGCAAGTCCATCAACTGGTTTTGGGGTGACAAACGTCCCTGGTGTGCCATAAAGTAACGTCCCCCACCGGCATCAATAATGCCGCAATGGGCTGTCCCCGCCCAACCCGGATGGTTTTCAAAACGGTATGGGGCAGTCAAGATGGGGACATTATTGGTGGTGTCTTTTATATCTTCACCATAGAAATCAAGGAAAGCCCCTTCGGGGGTATCGGAATAAGCTACGCGTACATTATAAGTAGTCATCAACGGATCATAGGATGTGAAAAGGTAGTATTTGTCAAGTACCGGATGATACATTATATCCGGCGCTTCCAGATTATCCCTCCGGTAATTGGCACGGCGGGCAATCAGGTGACCGTGGTCATCGGGCTGCATGGTGAGACCTGTTTGGGGATTCAGCTCCACACAAAACAGACCGCCGAAATAAGACCCGTAATGCATCCACCATTTACCGGTCTTCGGATCTTCTATAACAGAAGGGTCTATGGCATTCATGGCATCTCCCTTGCCGGTTTTTACCACACATCCTTTCTGCGTCCAAGGGCCTTCGGGAGAATCAGATTCCGCCATTCCTATATAAGAAGTGTTTCTACCGAATGCCGATACGCAATAATACAAACGATAAATATCCTGATAGGGCATAATGAAGGGAGCCCAAATATTCGTAGCCCCTTTTCCGTCTGCCTGGCTATGAACCCATTCTACTGCCGGAGCTGGTATTTCGGGGAATGCCCATCCCGCAAAGTCCCAATGTACCAAGTCTTTTGACTTACGCACTTGGATAAAGCCCAAAGGCACGCCTTTTTCTTCCGCCTCTTTCCGATTTTCGGCAAAGATGGCATCGGTGGAGTACATATAATAAGTGTTTCCTATCTTCTTACAGGCAGGGTCGTGTACATTATACGTTCCCCATTGGGTATAATTCTCCATAGAGGAAACAGCCGAGTAATCATCCGGCCAGGGATTGGGAGTGGGAACAGGCATGAAAGCCGTAGGTGCACTGCATGATGCCAGTGCGCCTACAACTAACAGGCCTAAACCAACCAACCTATTTATTATTAACCTTCTTATTCTCATGAACGGTCCTTTCGGAGAGAGTTGCTGTTTCATAGTATTTCGTTCTTATTGATTTTAAGTTCATTCACCGTAGGGGCGGGGTTTGCCCGCCCGATAATATTCCGAATGGTGTATTCGCATATGCATTCGGGCGGGCAAACCCCGCCCCTACGGCGATCATGTTATTCATTTCCATTTTAACTATGTGCAAATATAGCCGCGAATAAAGCCTGGGCAGGTGGACAATATTCTTTAAAGGGTGGACATTTGTGCAACAGGAGGATAAAAACGAATTATTTGTTTCCAAAGAAAAATGAAAAGGTATATCTTTGCTTCAACAATAGTACACTTTTACATCATTAATGAGCTATATACCATGAAAAACCATTCTTTACTATTTGTTCTGTGCATCCTTCTGTCAACTTTGAACATACAGGCGGAAAGCATCACAGGGAAATGGTCTGAACGCTATAATTTCACAGCCATCACGATGGATGCAGGATTGCCGCATAACTTCGTGGATGACCTATTGAAAGACAGCCGCGGATTTCTATGGATTGCTACCCGTGGCGAAGGAATAGCACGTTATGATGGTTACGAGTTCACTTCTTTCAACATGGGAACAACACGCACCAAGTTACGAAGTAATTTCATCAGTAATATATGCGAGGATGATTTCGGACGTATCTGGGCTGTCAGTGATATGGGCATCGATATACTGGATATACAAGAAATGCAGATGGTACAGGTTGCCAGTGCGGAAGGAAAATTACTCTCATTCTCCAACCGGCCTGCCCACTTCATCTTTCACAGTAAGGCAGGTAATATCTGGGTTTGCTCGGAAAATCAATTATTTAAAATTACATTTGGCAAACAAGGAGATGTCAGGCAAATATTAAAAGTCTGCGAACTCCCGGCAGGAGAATCCGTCCGAGCCATTTGTGAAGTGGAGGATTATCTGTGGATAAACTACAAAGACGGCATATACAGAATAAAAGAGGCGACAATGGAACCTCAGGAACCTGCATTGGTTTCATCGGCATTGCAGCTGCCCGGTATTTACATACAGGTAATCCGCCGGAAAGAAAACGAGATATGGATAGGAAGTACCCAAGGATTGTTCCGCTACAACATGGATACCGAGCTGATAAAACTCTATCTGCATGACCCGAATGACAATACCTCTCTCTCACAGAACTTTATCACGGACATTGCAGAAACAGGCGAACATACCATGCTGGTTGCCACCTTGAAAGGAATCAACCTGTATAATGCCCTGACCGATAATTTTGAACGGATCAACAAAGATGCAAGCGAAGGAGAGGGACAAAGCGGACGGAATAAGCTCAATTGCGATTTTGTTAACTGCCTGCTGACTGATGGAGACATCACATGGATAGGTACCGAAGTAGGAGGACTGAACAAGATGAGCCGACGCATGCTTTTCGTGCAAAACTATTATCACAACCATACACTTCCCGGCAGCCTGTCCAAGAATCCCGTCAATGCCATTTATGAAGATCCGGCAGGTAATTTATGGGTAGGAACGGTAGAAGGAGGACTGAACCGTCGTGCTCCCGGCATCCATACATTCGACCATTACACCACCGATGCCCCGGCACATTTGAGCCATAATTCCGTCAGTTGCTTTACCGCCGATGACGAAGGGAGGCTCTGGATAGGCACATGGGGAGGAGGAATAGGATGGGTGGACATGAAGAATCCCCTAAACAAACAATTCCATCATATAGAACACAGCGATGTGTGGGACTTTTTATGGGGATTGGTAGGAAGCATCTGCTATGATCGCCTGAACCATGCCATCTGGGTATGTACAAGCATCAATATCTATGTATATGACTTGAAGACCCAGACCGTTACCGAACCGTTCAAAGGAATGAATATCGGCGGCATTGAAGGTTGTACGGGGTATTACATCGACCGGGATAACTATTTATGGCTGGGACTGACTGAAGGACTCTGCCGTATAGACCTGAGTAGCCTGAAAGCTCCCAAACTGGTCTACCAACTTTGGCGAAACAAGCTGGACGAACCGGAATCTAAATTAAAAGAAAGAATAACCTATATCACCCAATCCAAGGATGGAACCATCTGGGTAGGCAGTAACGGATATGGTTTCTATAAGTCTTCCCTGAACGAAAACAAGGAGTATATTTTCCAATCCTTTACCACGGAAGACGGACTGACAAACAACAGTGTACGCTGCCTGTCCGAAGATAAAGAGGGATACATCTGGATAACAACGACCAATGGTTTGTCCCGCTTCGACCCTAAAAACAACAGTTTTTTAAATTATACCGAAAAAGACGGACTGTTATCCAACCAATTCTATTGGAATGCAATGTGCCGCGCAGCCAACGACGATTTGTATTTGGGAAGTATCGAAGGGCTTTCTGTTGTAAAACCCGTCATAGATATGAATAAGAGGGAAAAGGTATCAGTGGCATTCACCCATATCCGCGTGGCAAATGAAGAACGCTTGCTGGACGGCAATACCCTGCACCTGCATGAGCGCGACAAGTCTCTCAATCTGGAATTTGTCGCATTGGATTATGATGCACCTGCATTCGCCACCTATTACTATCGCTTGAAAGGATTTGATGACAAATGGGTAAAAGTACCTGTCAACCGGCGTTTGGCCACATATACCAACTTGCGTCCCGGGAATTATACCTTTGAACTAAGATATGCTCCCGACGGAAAACATGGGCTGGATCAGACAACTGAACTTCACGTAGTTGTGGCTCCATACTTTTATAAAACCATCTGGTTTATCTTGTCCTTACTGGTAATCCTCTCCTTTATTATATATAAAGTCTTGGTATGGAGGCTGAATGCATTGAAAGAACAACAGAAAATCCTCCATATCAAAGTGGAAGAACGGACGCGAGAACTGGAAGAACAAAAGAAGTTACTCTCAACCCAGGCAAGCGAATTATATCGCCAGAATGAGTTATTGAAACAGCAAAATGAAAAGATAACCAAGCAAAAGGGACAATTAATCCAAATGTCCAAGAAGGTACAGGAGCTGACAGTTGACAAACTGAGTTTCTTTACCAATATCACCCATGAATTCCGTACCCCGCTAACACTAATTGTAGGCCCCATAGAGCGAGCCTTAAAGCTTAGTTATAACCCCCAGGTTATAGAACAGCTACACTTTGTAGAACGTAACTCCAAATATTTGCTTTCACTGGTCAACCAGTTAATGGATTTCCGCAAAGTAGAATCGGGCAAGATGGAAATTGTATGTAATCCCGGCAACTTCCTGAAACTGATCAATGACCTGCTGATCCCCTTTGATGCATACGCTTCCGAAAGGGAAATAACCATAGAACGTCGGTTACGGCTGCCTTCCTGCGAAATAATGTATGATGAAGATGCCATGCATAAAGTCATTGTAAACCTGATAAGCAATGCATTAAAATTCACTCCCTCCCAAGGAACAATTACCGTTTATGCCACTACTATACGGCAAGATGAAACCGAAAAATTGTTTATCTGCATCCGTGATACCGGCGCCGGGATTCCCAAAGAGGATATAGATAAAGTATTCAACCGCTTCTATCAGTCGCAAAATAATACACGTTCCTCCGTTTATGGACAAAGCGGTACGGGTATCGGACTTTATTTATGTAAACGGATTGTCCAGTTACACGGAGGCACCATCTGCACTAAAAACAATCATGGCAAAGGGTGTTCTTTCCGCATTCTGTTACCACTGAAATACGCAGATACAAATGCCCTGCCTGCCCAAACGGAACAATCGGAAGAACTGATTACTCCCAAAGCGTCATTACAATCTGCGGGCAATGGAAAGCTGACGATCCTAGTAGTAGAAGACAATAAGGATATGCGTGACTATATCCGATCCATATTGGCTGAATATTATAATGTATTAGAAGCATCCCAAGGCGAGGAAGCACTGGTAGTACTTCACTCCCAAAATGTAGACTTTATCATCAGTGACCTGATGATGCCAATCATGGACGGCATGGAACTATCCCGCAGAGTAAAAGCGGATTTCTCCATTTCACACCTTCCATTCTTAATGCTTACCGCCAAGACTTCCAATGAATCACGCATTGAAAGTTTCCGCATCGGTGTGGACGAATACTTGTTGAAGCCTTTCGATGATACTTTGCTGTTGGCACGCATTGCCAATATTCTGGAAAACAGAAAACGCTTTCAGGAGAAGTTCTCATACAGCATGGATGTGGATGCGCTGAACATCGAAACAGAGTCCAGCGACAAGAAGTTTCTGGACAAAGCGATGCGTATTGTGAAAGAGAATTATAAGAACCCTTATTACGAAATAAGCGATTTCATCGAAGCAATGGGGGTAAGCAAGAGCCTGATGAATAAAAAAATGCAGAACCTGACAGGACAGTCCGCCGGACAGTTCATGCGCAACTACCGTCTGAATATTGCACGGGAACTGATTCAGCGCAACCAGATGACGCACAACATGAATATATCCGAAATAGCATACGAAGTGGGATTCAATGATCCCAAATACTTCACACGCTGTTTTACAAAGCATTTTGAAATGACTCCCAGCGCTATGATGGAAAAAGGAATCAGTTAAGTTAACCCATTCCTGAGTGTGAAATGAACGAAATGTATACCATAAAAGCTCCGTTTTTCTACGCTCTTTTCTTTTTAAACGCACTACCTTTGCTTTACACTAATAGTATATTTAATACCCATGAAAAAACAATTTATGACTTGGCTGCTTGCCATTGCCGCAATGCCTGCTTTTGCCCAACAAGCTACAGTGACAGGACCCGATGCTCTTTTAAAAGTAAATGTATCCGTAAAACAAGGTGTTCCCGTTTATTCCGTCACCTATAAGGACAAGGCTATCTTGGAAGACTCACCTTTAGGTTTCGTCGCCAATGTAGGAGACTTTAGTCGGGATATGACTTTCACCGGACAAAAAGAGAACAAAATAGATAAGACCTATACGCAAGACCGCATCAAGCAATCACAAATACATTACCAAGCCAGTGAACTGACTTGTACCTTTACCAATAAAGAGAGAAAGGATATAGATGTAGTATTCCGTGTAAGCAACCATGACATTGCTTTCCGCTATGAAATGCCCAAATATGGCGATACGGGAAGCATCGTGATAGAAAAAGAAGTGACCGGTTTTGATTTTCCATCTTTCACCACCACTTTCCTATGCCCTCAGAGCGATGCCATGATAGGTTGGAAACGTACCAAGCCCAGTTATGAGGAAGAATACAAAGCCGATGCTCCTATGAATGTACGTTCACAATACGAGCACGGTTACACGTTCCCCTGCCTGTTCCATGTAGGAGAGAATGGCTGGGCGCTTATCAGCGAAACCGGAGTGGACAGCAAATACTGCGCCTCACACCTGAGCGATGCCACCGCCGACGGACTCTATACCATCGCTTTCCCCATGCCCGAAGAAAACAACGGCAACGGCACGACGGCCCCCGGCCTTGCATTGCCCGGCTCCACCCCCTGGCGTACCATTACCGTAGGCGATAACCTGAAACCTATTGTAGAGACAACGATTCCCTGGGATGTCGTGGAACCCCTCTACCAAACGGAACATACATACAAAATGGGACGTGGCACCTGGAGCTGGATACTCTGGCAGGATGGAAGCATCAATTTCGATGACCAAAAGAAATATGTAGACCTTGCCGCCGCCATGGGCTATGAATATGTACTGATAGACAACTGGTGGGATACCAACATCGGCCGTGAACGGATGAAGGACTTCATAGACTATGCACACAGCAAGAACGTAGACGTATTTTTATGGTATAGTTCCAGCGGCTACTGGAATGATATAGTACAAGGTCCTACCAATTACATGGACAACCCCATTATCCGTAAAAAGGAAATGAAATGGCTGCACAGTCTGGGAGTGAAAGGTATCAAGGTAGACTTCTTCGGAGGTGACAAACAGGAAACCATGCGCCTGTACGAAGCCATTCTGAGCGATGCGGACGACAACGGACTGATGGTTATTTTCCACGGTTGTACCATTCCTCGCGGATGGGAACGTATGTATCCTAATTATGTAGGCAGCGAAGCCGTACTGGCATCCGAGAACCTGATTTTCCAACAACATTTTTGCGATGAAGAAGCATTCAACGCCTGCCTGCATCCATTTATCCGTAACACCATCGGTTGCATGGAGTTCGGCGGCGCATTCCTCAACAAACGCCTCAACCGCAACAATGACGGCGGAAGTATACGCAAGACCACAGATGTATTCCAACTGGCAACCGCGGTATTGTTCCAAAACCCCATCCAGAACTTTGCCCTGGCACCTAACAACCTGACCGATGCTCCCCAAGTCTGCCTGGATTTCATGAAGCAAGTTCCTACCACATGGGACGAGACAAGGTTCATTGACGGCTATCCGGGAAAGTATGTAGTACTAGCACGCCGTCATGGCAATCAATGGTATATAGCCGGTATTAACGCGCAAAAAGAGCCGTTGAAGCTGAAATTGAATCTATCCATGTGTAATAAAGGAGATAAAGTGATGCTCTATCAGGATGATAAAAAACGAAATCCTTATACAGAGAATATAACTTTGAAAAAGAATAATGAACTTAGTATCACAATACAAGCGGAAGGAGGCTTTTTGCTTGTGAAATAATTCCTTTTAGAGAGTTTTATTTGTATCTATCTCTCATTCCCCCATGTAGCCGGGCAGCCCCTCCCAGGTAGTCCGGCTACATGATTTTTATAGAAAAAAGCCTTCTCTATGGCGTATCTCGCCGACTCAAAAAGACGAAAACGATAAGCACAAGCGGAATAAGTGCATTTCTTGTCCCTATTATTCATTTGTCCACCCTATAAAACCGTTTGTCCACCCCTGCTTGTGGTGCAAACTTTACTTTTGCCATGCAACAGGTCTCAAACTTTTAAGAAAGGACCATGCTTTTAAAGTTTAATTTTAATCTTAAATATTATGAAAAATGACTCCAGTACGTTCATGAAGTCTCTGGTTTGGCTACCTAGGACATTCAATGTTTGGATTGCTGCACAATCCGACACCTTAATATAATACATTCAGCAACAATTTAATCTACTAATTTAATACTTAAAAAAATGAGGAAACATTTATTTTTTTCCGTAATGCTTAGTCTGTGTGCTATGGGTGGCATGATGGTGTATCCTACACCTGTTATAGCTACCGTGGCGCAATCTCCGACTATCAAGGTTCGCGGTCAAGTTATCGATGAACAAGGTGAACCCCTGACAGGAGCTACCGTCAGAATTAAAGGTGGACAAGGCGGAACCATTACCGATGTGGACGGAAACTTCCAACTGGAGGTTGCCGGGAACACGATCCTTTCCATAAGCTATGTAGGCTACAAGGATCGTGAAGTAGCTGTTCGCAATCGTGCCATCATCGAAGCTATCCAACTGCAACCCGACAATCAGATGCTGGAACAAGTGGTTGTCATAGGTTATGGTACACAGAAGAAATCCGACTTGACCGGTTCTGTAGCCGTAGTAGATGCGGAAGCCTTGAAACAGACCTCCCATTCCAATATCTCCACCATGCTGGAAGGCAAGGTGTCGGGCGTACAAGTCACCTCCGACGGACAACCCGGGGCCGACCCTACCGTCCGCATCCGCGGTGTCGGGTCTTTCGGTGATACTTCTCCTCTTTATGTAATCGACGGCGTTCCCATGGGCACTTCCATCCGCGATTTTTCTTCAAACGATATTGAAACCATCCAAGTCCTGAAAGATGCATCGGCTGCCGCCATCTACGGTTCGCGTGCCGCCAACGGTGTGGTCATCATCACTACCAAACGTGGTCAGAAAGACCAACCGCTGAAAGTAGACTACAATGGCTACGTAGGTATGGACTATATCCCCAGCAATGTCTACGACGTAATGGATGCCGACCAATACAGCCAGTACATCGGTCAAGCATGTACCAACTCCAACACTCCGCTGCCCGGCGGCTACAAGCTGGACAGTACCACCGGAAAATATCATTTCCAGGACAATACCAATACCAACTGGTTCAAAGAAGTGTTCAAAACGGGTATCCGTCAGAATCACAACGTGAACCTCTCCGGTGGTGGCGCCCACAACACCTATAATGTTTCATTGGACTACTACAACCAGAAAGGTACACTGGAAGGTGCCGGTCCCAACTACGAACGTTACACGGCACGTGTCAACAACACGATGGACACCAAATTCATCAAGTTCCAGACCAGCCTTGTTTACTCTCACTCCGATCAGGACAACATGGGTTTGTCAAACGCTTCCGAGTACGTTCAAGGCCTGTATGGCGACGTGACCAACGTGCTGCGTGGTACTTTGCTGATGCAACCCACCATCAAAGCATACGACAACTCCACCTGGGTACTGGACAATCTGGTAGGTATCGCCAACAACTTCAACTATGACTCTTACGGTTATGGAGTTTACTACGACACCGTACATGGTGACATCTCGGCCTCCAACCCCTTGCTGGTCAATAACCTGCTGAAGCGCAACACCCTCGTGGACCGCTTCGTAGGAACTGCTTCCGCCGACGTAGACCTCTTGAAGATGATTGGCGTTGACAGCAAAAACCACAAGCTCAATTATAAAGTCAACCTCTCTTACAGCAAAACCCATTGCAAGGACTTCACCTGGATTCCAGCATGGGTACAGAGCAACCGTGTCTATCTGGCCAAGAGCAACGAACGCCTCACCAAGGCTGCACGCTCTTATGCCGATGCTCTGATCGAAAACGTGCTGACTTATGATGCCACCGTCGGCAAGCACCACTTTAACCTGGTGGCCGGTCAGACTTACCAAGAAGAAAACACCGATCTGTTGACAGGCTGGGGCGTCAACTTCACCGAGCCTTACTTCCTGCAGCTCCAGAATGCCGCCAACACTTTCTCTGAAAGCTTTGAATACAAACACACCATCCTCTCTTACATCGGTCGTATCAACTATAACTACGATGACCGTTACCTGTTCTCGGCAACCGTACGCCGAGATGGCAGCTCCCGCTTGTCCAAGAATATCCGTTGGGGTACTTTCCCCTCCGTATCTGTGGGTTGGCGTTTCGACAAGGAAGCTTTCTTCCCCCTCAACAGAGATGTTGTCAACATGTTCAAGGTACGTGCCAGCTATGGTGAACTCGGAAATGAAAACATCGGTGAATACATGTATCAGGCTGTAATGGCACGTAACAACATGACTTACAGCTTTGGCAACACGCCTATCACCGGTTCTGCCATTTCCACTTTCGTGGACAACAACCTCTCTTGGGAAAAGAAGAAAACCTACAACGTAGGTATCGACCTCGCCTTGTTCAACAACCGTTTGGAGTTCACCGCCGAATGGTACAAGAACACCAGTGAAGACCTGCTGTATGCCGTTCCCGTTCCCGAACAAGCCGGTGTATCCAACACCACCGTAACGATGAACGCCGCTTCAATGAACAACTCGGGTTTCGAATTCACGACTACCTACCGCAATCGCGACCACGACTTCAAGTATGAAGTGTCAGCTAACCTGAGTACTATCCGCAACCGCGTAACCTCATTGGGCTTCGGCACCGACTCATACATCTCCGGTGCCTACATCACCAACGTAGGTCAAGAGATCGGTAAGTTCTACGGATGGGTTTATGACGGCATCGCCCGCACAAAGGCCGACTTGGACAACCACGCCACACAAGAAGGCGCCCAGATTGGCGACTGTCTCTATAAAGACGTAAGCGGCCCCGACGGAAAACCCGACGGAAAGGTAGATGCCTACGACCAGGTGGTATTGGGCAGCGGTATGCCTAAGATCAACTTCGGTTTGAACGCCCGCTTCGAATACAAACGTTTCGACCTGAGTATCGCCACCTTCGGTGCACTCAACTATCACGTAAGCGACGACATCCACAACTCTCTGAACTCCTGCTACGGCTGGGGTAACAAGGATGTAGCCATGCTCGACGCCAACCGCTTCAGTGAAGACGGCAGCACCTACCTTTCCAACGTGCCACGTACCTATGTTACCAACAGTGCCAGCCTGGCTTGGAACGACCTTTTCAGCGACCGCAAGATTCAAAACGCAGCCTACTGGAAAATTGCCAACATAGAACTGGGCTATAACTTCCCCAACGAATGGTTTGGCAAATACGTATCCGATGTACGCCTCTACGTGTCAGCACAGAACCTGCACACATTCACCGGCTACAAAGGTTATAATGTAGACTATGCAGGAGGTACATTCACACCGGGATATAATTTCTGTTCATATCCTACTGCACGTACCTTTATGTGTGGCGTTCATTTCACTTTCTAATCACTAAAAACATAACAATATGAAACTCAATAAATATTCATTGGCTCTCATCCTGGGATTGGGCACATTGGTTTCCTGCAATGACAATTTGGAGCTGTTGAATCCCAACCAGCAAACCTCAAACACATTCGGCTTCAATCCCGATGAGTTGGAAGAGAGCGTTATTGCCGCCTACAACCATATCCGTATGGAAGGTTCTTACGCCCGTGTAGGCTACACCATCGACGTGTGCCGTGGTGATGAAGCCTGGAATTCATCACAAGTATGGTATCTGCCTTTTGATGACCTGAACGCAGAAGTTACCTCGGACATCACCTGGTGGCCCTGGCGCGAATGGTACTACACCATCAACGTGTGCAATTTTGCCATTTCCCGTTGCGACGAAGACAACAGCCAGCTTTCCGAGAAAATGAAACGCATCAAAGGGCAAGTACTTTTCCTGCGCGGTCTGTCATACTACAACCTGGCCGGTTATTACCAGAACCCGCCCCTCATCACAGACTATGCCACCTACTCCTCGCTGGACGGACTTTATACCGGCAACAGTACCTATGATGCCGTGCTAGACCAAGTGGAAAGTGACTTCAAGGAAGCCATGGAATTGCTGCCTTCACGCGACCAAGGCGGTGAATGGGAAAAAGGACGTGCCACCTGTGGTGCCGCAGCCGGCTACTATGCCCGCACACTCATGACACGCCACAAATTCAATGACGCCCTCGCCGTGTTGAAAGACATCATCGGCAAGAAATATGGTACCTACGAACTGATGGCCAACTATGGTGACAACTTCCGTGAAGGGCCTGCCTATGAGAACAACAAGGAAAGCCTCTTTGAGGTGCAGTTCCTCGACCTAGAATCACAAGGTACCGATGACGAGTGGACTCCGGTGAACACCAGCCCGAATGCCACCCAAGGCTCGGCCATCGAGAGCAACTTTGCTCCCGGCAATTATGGCGGTTGGGCCGACATCTCGGCTTCTCCCTGGCTCTACCAGCTCTTTAAAGCCGAGCGTACGAGTAACGGAAAACTCGACCCGCGCCTGTACTGGACCATCGGTACTTACGAATCTGATTGGGAAGACTTTGAATTTGGCAATGTAGCTTATACGAACAAGCTTACAGCCACTGACAACATCGTGACCAATAACACATACGGCGGTCTGCCCATCGCCAAGTTCACCAACCTCCGCACCGGCCTTTACAGCACCGTTGTTACAGGTTTGCACGATGGAATCAACCTGCGTCTGATGCGCTATTCCGACGTGCTGCTCCGCGCCGCCGAGTGTGAAAACGAGGTCAACGGCCCCACACAACAAGCTATCGACTGGATCAACGAAGTACGCAACCGCGCCGATTTGCCCGACCTGAAACTGGCCGACTTCCCTACAGCCGACAAACTTTTCGAGCAGATTGCCAACGTAGAGCGTCCGAAGGAATTCGGTTGTGAGTTCGGTCGCGGCTTCGACCTGATCCGCTGGGGATTCTTCCACAAGAATGATCGTTTGCAGCAGCTCAAGGAGCACAGCGTGGTACGCCGTTCTTTAACCGGAACCAAAGATCCTGTAAACTACAGCGATATTGCCACCGACCCCGAACTGAAAAGTTCTTTCGACACCTACTTGCCGGGACATGAATTCCTGCCCATCGTACAGCAGTTGTTAAACAAGAACCCCAATTTAAGTGGTAACTCCGCCAACTTCAGCACGGACAACTCTACTTATTTCAGTGAAAATGGATGGACGGTTCGTCCGGTTGTTGACTTAAGCAAATAAACAAACCTATTAAAATTCAAGACAATGAGAATACTCAAAAAATTAGCATACGTTTGCTGTTCCATCACCTTAGGGTTGATGGCATTGTCAAGCTGCGAGGGTGGCGAGCTGTATAATGTAAACGCCCCCGACTGGATCTCAGAGAAAGTGGACTCTATAGCAGACTCGAAGAAAGATCCGGAAGAAGAAATACTGGAAGGCATGCAGGAAGATGTCTACTCCTTTGGTAACACAGACTACACCTCCGGTTTCTGGACGGCTTTCTCCAAGTATTACGTCGTGCCCGATGGTCAGAAGTGGCATGGAGTGTTCAACCTCAACATCAATCCCGCCGACAATACCTATTATAAAAACTTCGCCCTCGTCATCACCAACGATGCCGACCGTGGAGGTGAGGGATACGCGGAATATGGCGCTTATCGTTTCGACACCACCAACGACTCTGTGGCCTACAACTCTCAATGGGGATCCCATCTCTTTTTCAAATTCACATCCAGCACGCTGATGCTGTCGCCCGTTGACAATCTGGACGAAGCCGTACAGAAATTGGGCGGCAAGGTGACACTCACCGTAGACCGCACCGGTGAAAGTGGCTTCTCTATCAAAATCCAGAACGCTTCGGCCACCAAGACATACGAACAGCCCTACAAGCTGCCCAATCTGAATGCAGACGCGGGCAATACCAACATCCGCTGCTTCCTGGTACCTGAAGGCTCTTACATCAACTTCTTGCAATCGAACATCGTTCCTATCGGCGGCCTTACTTCTGCCGAAGACAAGAATCCGCTCTCGATGGTACTGCAAAATGTACCCGACCAAGTCAACGTAGGCACAACAATCGAAGAAGCCGTAGCCGGTATCACTGCCATCGTTACCTTTGAAGAGGGAGTGACCAAGACCGTAACCGCTGAAGAACTCCAGTTCACCGCCATCCCCAATATAGAAGAACTGGGCACGAAGACACTGGTAGCCATCTACAACAAGACCTTCAAGGGTGAGAACTGCGACCAACCGGTGGTGGCCAATGCTACGTTTGAAGTGGTGGAAAAGATTGTATCCATCCAAGTGACGGCTCAACCTACGCATACACAGTATTACTATTATGCTTCAGCTGCGACCGAAGCAATGGCCGACCGTACCATGAGCTTCAATCCCGCAGGGTTGGAAGTGACTGCCACTTACGCCGACGGAAGCACAAGAGTCATGGACAACGCCAAACTCACCTTCTCTGCCATTGCCGCCAAAGCCGGTACACAGACCGTAACCATTACTGCCGACGAGGCTACTGCTACAGTAGCAGTCAAGGTTGCCGAGTCTACAGTTTCCACTGTCAGCAACTCAACCGGCATTGTAGGAGCCGAAGACAACACAACGGGCTGGTGGACTGTCTTCTCGGACGATTTCAACGTGCCTGCCGGTGAGACTAAGTCAATCAGCTTCACCAACTACAGCAGCATGGCTAACAACTGGAGCAACTTCGCTGTCATTCTCCGCAAAGCCGACCTTGCCGAATATGCAGTGGTTCGCGCCGATAACTTTGGATGGGGTGCAGGATACGATGGAAATGCCGGTCTCGTTCAAAACGGTACACAAGGCGACTGGCCCACTTGGCTTGCCGATATGAACGGAGCCAAAGTCACAGTCTACGTGACTAATTGCGGCAATGGCACCGCCGACATCCAGGCTGTAATGGAAGGCACTTCAGGCACCACATACGCCCAGTACTATTTAGGTATCAACAACGTGGATATGAACGACTTGAACTTCGCTTTAACGATTGAAGGCGGACATCTTGTCTTCTAAGCCGAACCATTAATCACACAAGGGGATGTGTCAAAACTCTAAAGTAACTATCAAATTGTTCACCGTAGGGGCGGATTGAATCCGCCCAAATACACAAAGTAAACTGTCATCGGGCAGATTCAATCTGCCCCTACAGCAAAATGATAGCTATTTTTTGTTTTGACACATCCCCCTTTTAAACTATCAACAGATGAAAAAGCTATTATCCCTGTGGATGTTCTTACCGGTTTTCCTCGTCTTGGCTGCTTGTTCCGACGACAACGAAGATATAAACCACTACGAGGCAACCGTAAGCACTCCGAAAGTAACCGCAACCACAGCCACCTCGCTGACCGTCACCGCATCGGTCACGGGTGATATGAACCAGATTGTCAAGAAGGGCTTCTGCTACAGTGTCACTGCCCCCGCGCCGACCATCAAAGACAACGTGGTGGATGCCGATGATAATTTCAGTGCCACCCTCTCCCCCTTGATCTCCGGCACCTCTTACTATATCCGTGCATACGTCTACTGCGACAGCCGTTATATCTATTCGGAGGCGCTCACCGCTACCACGGAAAGCCTGGGCATAGACGATGCACTCAAAAACTACGTGGCCCCCGCCTACGCCGACGACTACACCTCGATAAGCGACTGGAGCAAACGCTCCCAATGGAATCTTGCCAACGTACACGACCCCTCGGTAGTGCTGGCCGAAGACGGCTATTATTATATGTATCAGACCGACGCTTCCTATGGCAACGCCCACACGGCAGGCGGTCACTTCCACGGCCGTCGCTCCAAGGACCTTGTCAACTGGGAATACCTGGGCGGCACCATGAAGAACCTGCCCGAATGGGTAGTGCCCAAGCTCAACGAAATCCGCAAGGAGATGGGGCTTGCCGAAGCCAGTCCCAACACCAATGACTTCGGCTATTGGGCTCCCGTAGTGCGCAAGGTGAAGAACGGTCTCTATCGCATGTACTATTCCATCGTCTGCCCCGGCACCCTCAACGGCGCCAATTCCTGGTCGGAACGCGCCTTCATCGGCCTGATGGAAAACAGCGACCCTGCCAACAACGACGGTTGGGTGGACAAAGGCTACGTCATCACCAATGCTTCCGACAAAGGACTAAACTTCAACGTAAAGCCGGATGACTGGGCCAATTGCTACTATAAATGGAATGCCATCGACCCCTCATACATCATCACTCCCGAAGGCGAGCACTGGTTGGTCTACGGTTCATGGCATAGCGGCATAGTCGCTCTCAAGCTCAATGGCGAAACAGGCAAGCCTGCCGAAACTTTGGGTCAGCCTTGGGCTACAGGCCAGGCACCTGCCGAGTATGGTCAATTGATCGCCACCCGCCAGGCAGGTAACCGCTGGCAAGCCAGCGAAGGTCCCGAAGTCGTTTACCGCGATGGCTACTACTACCTCTTTCTGGCCTACGATGCTCTCGATGTACCCTACCACACCCGCGTGGTCCGCTCAAAGAACATCACCGGTCCCTATGTGGGCATTGACGGCAAAGACGTGACCGCCGGTGCCGATGCACTGCCCATAGTGACCCATCCCTATAAGTTCAGCAAAGGTTACGGCTGGGTAGGCATCTCCCACTGCGCTATCTTCGACGATGGCAAAGACAACTGGTACTATGCCTCACAAGGCCGCTTCCCCGTCAATGTGGGTGGCAACGCCTATAGCAACGCCATTATGATGGGCCACGTACGCAGCATCCGCTGGACAAAAGACGGTTGGCCTCTCGTAATGCCCGAACGCTACGGAGCCGTGCCCAAGGTAGCCATCACCGAAGAAGAACTGGTGGGCAACTGGGAACACATCGACCTCAGTTACAAATATGGAGAGCAGAAAACTTCGGCAACAATGACCCTCGCCGCCGACCACACCATCACGGCCGGCACTTGGAAAGGGGGAACCTGGAGCTATGATGCCGGTAAACAGATTCTGACCGCCAACGGAGTGGAACTTTACCTGCAACGCGAAACCGACTGGGAAGCCAGTCCGCGCACCCATACCATCGTCTACGCCGGCTACGCCAACAGCAAGACGTATTGGGGCAAGAAGTCCAAGTAAGCGTTTGTTCTTACATTGGAAAAAGAGGATGTGTCGCACATGATTCATCCTCTTTTTTTATCCCGATCCATATTCTTCATTGTTTGTTTCTCTATGCAACCATTTTATCGTTTATTATGCTATAAGTTGGTCCCAACATGATGGTATATGCGGTGAAACAAGTCTTTTAATTAAATCAACGTTTTTTCCTTCAAATCCTTCATCAGCAGATAACAAGTTGTTTATTAAACAGTTATCATGAACGAGCGTACCATGATTCCTTCATAAACGGATCATAAATCTGTCCCTAACAACTCCCGCCATTGTTTGAGGAAACAACCGCCGTTGTTTGGAAAAACAATGGCCATTGTTTTTCGCGCTCAATAAGACACCGCGAAAAGCTCCGTAACACACCGCGATACTGTAGTATCGCGGTGTGTTACGAGGTGTTTCTCGGTGTGAAACCGAAGGCATCTCACCGAGATACAGACCGGACAAAACACCTGCATCTTACTAACGATGAAGCCGAAAGATTACTAATGACGAGGGCGAAACATTAGTATCTTTTGCCCAGTGAGACTGTAAGGGCAAAAGTCGCCTAAACTTATTATTGCATACGCCATTGGCGGAATTAACCATCCAGTTATAAAATGAATCAGATTTTTTGTTAATTATTAGTCGAATACGCACTTTAATTTATAACTTTGCAGTTTAAACAGAAAGAATGAATCATGGAGAATAAACTGACTATTTACAATACATTAAGCCGTACAAAAGAACTTTTTGTTCCCTTGCATGCACCCCACGTGGGCATGTATGTATGCGGCCCCACCGTATATGGCGATGCCCATTTGGGACACGCACGCCCTGCTATTACTTTCGATTTGCTATATCGTTACCTCACTCACTTGGGATACAAGGTACGCTATGTGCGCAACATCACCGATGTGGGCCATTTGGAACATGACGCCGACGAAGGTGAAGACAAGATAGCCAAGAAGGCACGCCTGGAACAGTTGGAACCGATGGAAGTGGTGCAATATTATGTAAACCGCTATCACAAGGCGATGGAAGCACTGAACGTACTTCCGCCCAGCATCGAGCCCCATGCATCCGGCCACATCATCGAACAAATAGAACTGGTAGAAGAAATCCTGAAAAACGGATATGCTTACGAAAGCGAAGGTTCTGTATATTTTGATGTAGCCAAATATAACAAGGATCATCATTATGGCAAACTGTCGGGCCGCAACCTGGATGATGTGCTGAACACCACCCGCGAACTGGACGGACAAAGCGAAAAGCATAACCCCGCCGACTTTGCCCTGTGGAAGTGTGCGCAACCCGAACACATCATGCGCTGGCCCAGCCCGTGGAGCAATGGCTTCCCCGGTTGGCACTGCGAATGTACAGCTATGGGCAAGAAGTACCTGGGTGAACACTTCGACATACACGGAGGAGGAATGGACTTGATTTTCCCGCACCACGAATGTGAAATAGCGCAAAGTGTGGCTTCACAAGGAGATGATATGGTTCATTACTGGATGCACAATAACATGATTACCATCAACGGACAGAAGATGGGTAAATCATACGGCAACTTTATCAATCTGGACGAGTTCTTTAACGGCAGCCACAAGTTGTTGACACAGGCATACAGCCCTATGACCATCCGTTTCTTTATCCTTCAGGCGCATTACCGCAGCACGGTGGACTTCAGCAACGAAGCATTGCAAGCCGCCGAAAAAGGATTGGAACGCCTGACAGAAGCTGCAAAGGGACTGGAACGCATTACTCCTTCCGCACAGACTACGGGCATAGAAGGCGTAAAAGAGTTGCGCGAAAAGTGCTATACAGCCATGAATGATGATTTGAACTCACCCATTGTCATTGCCCACCTGTTTGATGGCGCCCGAATGATCAATACGGTTTTAGACAAGAAAGCAACGATCTCTGCCGAAGATCTGGAAGAACTGAAAGGGGTATTCCAGCTATTCATGTATGATATTCTGGGCTTGAAAGAGGAAGCTGCCAACAATGAGGCACGTGAAGAAGCTTATGGAAAGGTGGTTGATATGCTACTGGAACAACGTATGAAGGCGAAAGCCAATAAAGACTGGGCTACCAGTGACAAGATACGTGATGAACTGGCTGCTCTCGGTTTCGAGGTGAAAGATACAAAAGACGGTTTTACTTGGCGATTGAATAAGTAAAAACGATCCAATATATTAGTATTTACCTTCACTGTAGGGGCGGATTAAATCCGCCCGATAGCATTCAAATGATGTATTTGTGGATGTATTCGGGCGGATTCAATCCGCCCCTACAGTGTGATAAATACTTTTCTGTCCTATTTAGGAATAACAAACCAGAAGCAAGAGCCTTCACCTTCCTTAGATTCTACTCCGATGCTTCCTCCCATTTGTTCTACTATACTTTTACAAATAGACAATCCCAACCCCGTTCCATGAACAAAAGTATTCAACTTCACAAAACGGTCAAAGATCGTATTTACCTTATCGGCAGGAATACCCGTTCCCGTATCGCGAACAGAGAACTTCAAGAACTCCCCATCCACCTCACAATAACTCAAGGAGATAAAACCTGAGAAAGTAAACTTCAACGCATTATTTATAAAGTTTGAAATAACCTGTGTCAACCTGTTCTTATCCGAACAAATGATGCATTGCGGCAAATGGTCATCAAAACGAAGCTCTACTCCCTCCGGAGCTTTCATGCTAAGGGAACGGACTATCTCGCTACACAAAACATTCACATCCACCTTGCCTTTTACTATTTCAAAAGTACCCGATTCAATCTTGGACAGATCCAAAATATCAGAAATCAACTGCAATAACAATTCTGTATTCTCTTGCACGATAGACATATATTGAGAACGCTCCTCCTTATCCTCCGTATCAACCAACAAACCGGAGAATCCCACAATCGCATTCAGAGGTGTACGAATCTCATGGCTCATATTGGCAAGGAAAGCGGATTTTAATCGATCCAGATTCTCTGCATTATCCCTGGCCTTAATTAATTTCATCTCCGTTTCTTTCAGCTCCGTTATATCATAATTTATACAGACCATATCTATGATACCATCTTCCGGCCGAAAGTCTCTGACCAGCACATTGACCCGCGTCCACGTGTAATGCCCATCTTCACGAAGAATACGCATATCATGCCGCAAATGGGTTGCCTCCCGCTTCAGAACCTGGTCAAAAAAGGCCAATATCAATTCACGGTCTTCGGGATGAAAATGAGAATGTATCCTGATAATTTGAGGAAGTGGAGTACCTTCCTTCTCACCTACATTCCGATACCAACTACTTATGGCATAGCCGTCACGAGTCAACGCATTAAAATGCGCATAGCCCACCTTGGCATAATCGCCCACCAACGTGAAAAATTCTTCAAACTCTTGAATTTTGTTATGAGCATCAATCGTTTCCGTGTTATCAATGTTGGCAACCAGAATATTGACCAACTGCCCCATGGCATCAAACATAGGAATTGCTTTGGAAATAAGGTCTATGCTGTCCTTTCTATCCGTAATATAGAAATTCCCAACCTGGGCAAAGTCATATTTATATGAGAAGTCTATAGGGGTTCCTTTTTTCAGCATCTCCGTCCATTCTTTCGACATAATGGGGTTATCAAACAAATTCACCCCCAGCACATCTTCCTTACGTTTGATGCCATACATATCCATATTCTTTTTATTGATATCCACCAGTACCCCATTGCCGTCATAAAATTCTATGCCCACAGGTATATTGCGGTAGATGTCCCGGAAATACTGTTTTTCAAAACGCGCTTCCGCTTCGGCCCTACGCAATTCCATACAAATACTGATGATATTGGCCAGCGAAGCAAACCATTGATAATCCTCATTGGTCCACTCCCGATATTCTTTTATAATATCAATTCCCATATATCCCCATACACCATCCTTTGAATTTAAAGGAACAGCCATGACAGACTTTACTTTTTCGTCGGATAACAGTTGCCTTTCATCTGCCGCTTCATCCGGAAGTCCATCGGGAGTAAACAAGATAATAGGAGTGCCCGAAAGCATTTGTTGTGTCCACCACCTGTCATAACGTATAGGCTCTTGTTGAAAGGTTTGCTTGTTATGGAATATTCCTACCTCCGTTATCTCATGGGTATAGCTTTGAAAATGATTAATCTTATCATACTCAACAATATATGTACGGTCACCCCGGAATTGATGAAGCACATCCCCTAAGATTTTATTAATCACTCCGGTTACATCATCGGAATGAAGGAAATCCAATAATGAGCATGAAATGCCGTTCAACTGATATAACAGTTCATTCAATCGGGCAACTGTCTTTTCCTGAGTATTCATGCGCTGGCGGGATATGCATTGCAATACTCCCAGCACACGGACGTGCCCATCATCGGTAATGGTCTTATCACCTACCTTGGTGCTTACCCAAGTAATGCCATACTTGGTATGAATAGGGAAAACTTGTTCATAGAGATCCATCATCTTGAAAGAATTAAATTCTGCCAGAACACGTTCCCGATATTCTTCACATATCAGATTGCCAAAATCCCGAAATGAGATTTTGTCTCCGTCTATTCCTAATAAATCGGCAAGAAATTCAGAACAATAATATACTCCTTCATTAAAATCGGCTTCCCACCAGCCAAGCCGTGCCATGGATACCACCTTTTGCAATTTCGCGATATCTTCCCCAGATGCTTTCATATTTATTTTCCCATTTGGATTTAAAGTCGAAAGATACGCATTATCTGTTAATCTTTATATCATTCCAAACAAAAATATCTTATATCGCAAATAAATTAACCCTATCTACTTGGAAATAAGCTTCCTTTTTTTTACTTTCGTAAAGAACTACATTACAAACCTTACAAATTCATATCACTATGAAATATAAAAGCCTTTTGTTCTGCATTTTACTATTTTTGTGCATCGACATCCATGCGCAAAGGCATAGTATTTATGTAAACGAATTTAACAGTGAAGTTAAAGTCCCTAATAGAGTAATTACTACCATTCGTAGTGCCGTTATGGAAGGGATACGCAACACGAACCGGGTTGGAGTGATAGATGCCTTATCCGTTAATACCAATCCCGGGGAGAGTTTATTGGAAGATGCCTGTCGTTTCCGCGCTGCCTATCTGCTAAAAGGAGACTTAATTGCAAGAGAAGCAACGGATGACGGAAGTCCGCACAGGAAATATCATAGCAGGGAAGACAGTTTCAAGGAGAAGTTCACTCTGCGTCTGGACTTGATTCGCACCAGCGATGGCATTGTTATCTGCACAAAGAACTATAAAGAAACCGGTTCTGCTTCCGGAAAAGATGCAACCCAGTTCAGTGCCTTAGAGAATGCGTTGCTGAATATCCCTTACGAAATGAGGAAGTTAGTAGAAACTTATTTCAAGGTATATGGGACTGTGCTAAAAGCAGGAACAGACAATGGAAAGAAAGTAAAAACGGTCTATATCAATTTAGGATTTGATGATCCTATCAAAGAAGGAATCCGTTTTGATGTGATAGAGGATGGGATGATAGAAGGAAATCTGATTGAGAAGAAGATAGGTGAAATACGTATCGATAAGATTATGGGGCCCAGGATTTCTCTTTGTAAAGTGAATAAAGGGGGAGAGGAAATAAGAGCGGCATTGCAGCAGGATATAACGCTCAGGCTGGTTTCCAGACAGGCAAAGTTGTTTGATGATTAATGGCTTCATCCACTGTAGGGGCAGATTGAATCTGCCCGATAACATTCTTGCAGAGTATATGGACGCATTCGGGCGGATTCAATCCGCCCCTATGACAATAACGCTATCTATTTCTCAATAATCGAAGTCAATGGATGCCGATTTCCCTTTATCTCTCTCAGGAATGCTTTTGCAGAACCGAAATTAAGATATAAATCCAAACGAACAGGGAGATGATTCTTATCATCTGTGACATAGAATGTGATTACTTCCTTCTCTTTTCCTTTTTTATATTCTACTAATGAGAATACCAAACAACGATATTTTATACCATTCTCGGCTTTAAAGTTCTTTCTTCCACGGTAAATCAAAGTCTGTTCTTCTACCTTTGTACCTGTAGCCATAGAAAACAAGATCTTTTCTCCCACTGCATACTGGCTGGGGTCAAATGAACGTGCCTGCATCAAGATGCTCAACATATCAAAAATACACACATCACTAACGTCTTTTGATCTTACCGTATCCCGGTCCCTTCTCATCCTACGCTGATCTGCAATGCATTTCCCATCTTTATAGCTGAACCACACTTCGTCCACCGTATAGCGGTCTCCTTCTTCAGCCCCTTTACGGAAATACACGGGTTCCAAGCGGCTACTGGTGATACAAGTCAAAGTATCACGCATTTTGAAGAAGAAATCGACTTTCTTATTGCTCACAGAAACCAGGCTACTACGAAAACAAGGTTTCCCATTGTATGTAATAGCTTGCATATCCATTTTTGCCTGTCCGGCATCTACCCAGATAAATTTCCAGTTGAACTTCAGATCATACGTCAGTTGTTCGCCGGCCTGGATAGCTTCATTTTTTGCCGCACATTGCGCTCCGGCTGTCCATATGGCAAACCAAGTGCACAATAATATCAGAATAGTTTTTTTCATCGGCCTAGTTTTCTAGCTCTTTCTTTGTTTCTCTCTTGTATCTTTTTCTGTTCTTCCGGCTTCTGCTTCTTTATTTCATCCAGTTTTTGCTTTTCTACCGGAATAGCATTCACATCCCAGTTTTCTTCAAACTCGAAGTTGGCTTTCATCTCCCACACTTTAGGGAAATAGAATACTTCTTCGGGCTGAATCTTTTTATCATAATCTCCTGTGTCCCATATTCCATTGTTATTACGGTCATTGAACAGGCGGATATAATATTTTGTACTCGGATTCAGGAAATAGAAATCAGCAGTTCCTTCCGCCGTCACCGGTTGCTGGCGCAATACCTTGCCACTGCCATCCAACAGTTCGGCAATAGCATTAGGAGCAGCCCCTTTAACATTCAGCAGAATGGTGCCGTATTCATCCAGTTTCTTCACCTTTAGCGTTTGCTTCACTTTATCAGTGTGCAATCCGTATATTCCTTTAAATGCCATAGAATCAATAGACAACTGGTATTCCTTTTCCGGTTCCCATTCTGCCAATATCTGATATTGGCGGGGCATCACCGAGTCTGCCATGAACAGGAAAGGAGTCGGCTCCCACAGGCTGTCTACTTTTACCTCCATGTGGATAGCTGCCGTATCAACGCTTGCTATGGGTTCTTCAAAAGCTAAATATATATTCCGGTAAAGATCAAACGCTGATGGAGCATCCACATTCATAGTGAGGAACTTGGTAGGTTCAACTTTTATCGTATCTCCCTTCTTTTCCCGCCTCTTGCGCTCTTTTTCTTTATCTTCGTCTGCTTTCTTCTGCAATTTTTCACGTTGCTCTCGGGTCAGTTTATTTGCCAGATAAAGCGTATCCGTCTTGGGAACAAGCTGGTTCAACGTATCTGTATATAAATAATCCAACTGTACTTCCAAGGTATCTTTCTGATAAACCAGTGAGTCCTTGATCCAATAACAAATAGAGTCGTTACGGGGAGTGGCTTCTATGATAAAAGCATCCTTTTCATCAAAGTTCAATCCTTTTAGTGTAGGCAGTGTATCAGCCTTTGCACTGAAAGACAATATAAAATGGTTCTCTTTATCACGCTCACTCTTGGTCAGATATTGACGTTCATTGATGCCTTTAAAAGCTCTTAAGATAATATCATCGGGCAGGAAACGGGTGTATCCCACACTCTTGATGGTATCAATGGTTACCGTATCTTTCCATAAGGTATCCTGTCGCATGGCTGCTTCCATGGTGGGAATGATGATAGAGTCACTGAAAGCAACCATCTCCGTTTTTGAATCATACAGATAATTCTGGTTACCATCCATCAAGGCATAGATGCGATACTTTCCGGGGGCTATTCCCCGAATAATAAAATGTCCGCGACTATCGGTACGAGACACACGGTCAAACGGCTTCTTATAAAAAGCACTGTCACTCAAATCCGAATGCAAGCCTACCATTATGCCCTTAACCGGCTCCAAGTCAGCAGCTCCCAGCACGGTTCCTGCCACCTCTAATGTATCAATCGCATTACCCGTAGAAAATGAGAATGCAAAATTACCCAGCGGATTTCCTTCATTATTGTCTGTTATCGCATCAGCAAAATCAATGGTATAAGTGGTATTCGGTTTTAATGAATCTACCAGATTAACCAATACCCTTCTGCCGCTGGCCTTAATGTCCGGCTGCTCTAACTGGGGAGGAGAAATCACTACCTTCTCTGCCACTTTCTCCAGTTTGATAAATTCATCGAATTCAATGGCTATCTTTTTCTCCTGACTGTTTATTTCATAAGGCTTAGGGGTACTTCTGACAAACTTTGGAGGGTCTTCATCATAGGGTCCACCATCCGGATTACCCATGCTTGCACATGAGTACACCACGATTGTCAACAGCAACAAAGCAGGTAATTTATGTTTTTTCCAATTCATTTTCTTACTGGTTCAAGCTTAGCATTTCTTCTAAATAATCACGCGTATTGCTCAGTCTAGGCACCTTGTGTTGTCCTCCTAGTTTGCCTTTTTCTTTTAGCCAATCGTGGAACAGCCCCTGTCTTGCCACGATTATTTCCAACGGCTGCAAGGTAATGTTTTTGTGACGTTTGGCTTCGTAATCGGAGTTAATTTGTTGTAAAGAAGTGTCAAGCACTTTGCTAAATTTCTCTAACGAATCCGGCATTACGGCAAATTCTATCAACCACTGATGGCGACATTTGGCATTCGCATCCATAAATACAGGTGCGGCAGAATAGTCTATCACCTGCGCACCGGTAGCTTCACAAGCCATTGCCAATCCCTGTTCGGCATTATCTACCATCAATTCCTCGCCAAAAGCATTGATAAAATGCTTGGTACGCCCTGTGATAACAAACTTATAGGGGTGTTTGTTGGTGAACTTCACTGTATCACCTATCATATAACGCCATAATCCGCAAGATGTGCTGATAACCATTGCATAATTCTTATTCAGCTCCACATCGGCCAACGGAACAATGTGTGGATTATCCATCCCTACATCTTCCATAGGAATAAATTCATAAAAAACGCCATAGTCTATCATCAGCATCATAGTGGGATCACTGAAATCATTTTGTAACCCGAAGAAACCTTCACTGGCATTATAAGTCTCCATATAGTGCATCTTGTCGCTCCGGATTATCTGCTTGTATTGTTCGCGATAAGGAGTAAAAGCCACTCCGCCGTGGAAGAATATCTCCAAATTAGGCCATACTTCCGCCAGATTATCAGTTCCTTTAATTTCCATAACGCGCTTCACCACTGCCAGCATCCATGAAGGAACACCCGAGAGATTGGTCACATCCTTATTCATGGTACTGCGGGCTATCTTTTCCATCTTCTCCTCAAAATCACTCAACAAAGCAATTTCTTTCTTGGGAACGCGAATAAGATTCACAAATGGATTCACATTTTCTATCAGAATGGCAGAAAGGTCACCTACCAGGCTACGTTTTACATTATAGTTAGGTGCATGGCTTCCCCCCAGAATCAACCCTTTTCCCGAAAAGAAACGGCTTTCCGGATTTTGCTGCAAATAGAGTGAAACGGCATCTACGCCTCCGGCATAGTGAGTATCATGAAGGCCTTCCCGGCTGACGGGGATAAATTTACTTTTATCATTAGTCGTTCCCGAAGACTTTGCAAACCATCTTACTTCACCTCGCCACAAGACATTACTTTCCCCATGGCGCATGCGTTCTACATAGGGTTTTATTTCTTCGTAGGTCTGTATAGGTACACGCTGAAAATCTTGATAACTCTTTATGTCTTTATAGCTATATTTCAATCCCCACTCCGTATCAGCTGCATCCTTCATCAATCGGCAGAATACTTTATTTTGGAGCGCCTCAGCCTGAGTTGCATATAAGGCTGTAGCTTTTTGTCTGGGCTTGAATAGCGTACTGATTAGTCTGGTCGAATTCATTTGTCTTAATATACAATTCGTTATATCGTGCAAAAATAGCTTATTTCTATATTATAATGGCTGATAACATTATTTTTTTTATAGTTTTCTGCATTACTTTTATTTTTTGTTATCTTTACGGGCACTTACCAACTTAATATCAGAGGCTATGAAAATAGGAATATTGACATCAGGAGGAGACTGTCCCGGAATAAACGCCACAATTAGAGGAGTTTGCAAAACAGCGATTAACCATTACGGCATGGAAGTTTTTGGAATTCATAGCGGGTTCCGGGGACTATTGGATAAGGATATAGAACCACTAACGGAGAAATCGCTATCCGGCCTACTGAACCTGGGAGGGACAATTCTGGGCACTTCAAGAGAAAAGCCTTTCAAGAAACGGCTATCAGCCGCTTCGGAAGACAAACCTGCCTTGATGTTGAAGAATATTCATGAGTTGGGCTTGGACTGCATTGTATGTATAGGTGGAAACGGCACACAAAAAACTGCTGCCAAGCTGGCGCAAACAGGAGTAAATGTAGTTTCCGTGCCCAAGACAATAGACAATGACGTATGGGGAACAGATGTTTCATTCGGATTCGACTCAGCCGTAACCATTGCCACGGATGCTATTGACCGCCTGCATTCTACAGCCAGTTCGCACCAACGCGTCATGGTTATTGAAGTGATGGGACACAAAGCAGGCTGGATTGCTTTATATTCAGGCATGGCAGGAGGGGGCGACGTTATCCTTATCCCGGAACTTCCTTATAATATCCACAATATAGGCAACACAATCATTGAGCGTTTAAAAAAGGGAAAACCTTATTCCATCGTAGTAGTAGCAGAAGGCATCCAAACCGTTGACGGTAAAAAAGCTGCCGAATATATAGCCCAGGAAATAGAATATGAAACCGGATTCGAGACTCGTGAAACCGTATTGGGATACATTCAGCGCGGAGGTTCCCCTACGCCTTACGACCGAAACCTGGCTACCCGCATGGGAGGACATGCCACCGAATTGATTGCAACCGGACAATTCGGACGTATGGTATCTTTGCAAGGGGCCGAGATCGGTTCCATCTCATTGGAAGAAGTGGCCGGAAAGCTCAAATTGGTTAATGAAGACCATGACTTGATTGTTCAAGGCAAACGGATGGGAATTTGCTTCGGTTAAAACATGATTATTCTTTATCCATATATTTAGAGGGCGACACTCCGAATTGTTCGCTAAAGTGCTTTCGGAGTGTGCGTGTATCACTATACCCCACCATTTCGGCTATTTCCTGAATGGAATATCTGTTCTCCATAATCAGAGAGGCAGCTTTACTCATACGTACACTCCGGATTATTTCTATAGCGGCCAGTTCGCTATGTTGCTTTAGTTTACGATAGAGTGTAGGTTGGCTCATATTCAGTTGGTCTGCAAGCATTTTCACGTTAAAGCTTTCATTGGATATATTAGCCTCAATGATTTGAATAATTTGTTGGATAAAATCATTTGATGCATTTCCATCTGTCAACTCTACATTTTCCTGTTGCTTCAGCATCAATGTTTTCGTGTAGATTCTCTTTAACCGTTCCCGTTGTACTATCAGACTCTGAACTTTTGATTTCAGGATCTCAGGATTAAACGGTTTCATCATATAATCGTCCACACCAATTCTGGAAGCATGCAAGACATCTGCATCTTCTGCCTTTGCCGTAAGCATCAAAATAGGAATATGTGCAGTTCTAGGCTGTTCACGCAACTCCCGGCAACAGGTAAACCCATCTTTCACAGGCATCATTATATCGGAAATAATCAAATCGGGAAGTTTGTCTGTAGCAATCCTGACCCCTTCTTCACCATCAGCAGCCTCATACACAGCGTAATCTTTACAGAACAATGTATAAACATAATGCCGTATTTCTTCATTGTCTTCAATGATCAAAAGACTATTTTTTCTATTCGAAGGCTTTTCTTCCCGATCTTCAACTTGTACTGTCAGAAGCGGAAGAGACTGTTCTTCCATTTCCGGAGTACCGATAATTTCATACCGATCTTCAGAAAAATGCGCATTACCTTCAGGAATAAGAAGAGTAAAAGTACTACCTTTCCCGGGAATGCTGTCCAAAATCACCGCACCATGATGAAGATCCATTGTATTCTTCACTATGCGCAAGCCTATTCCTACCTTATTAGAGAACAACGGGGTATTTTCTCCCGTAATAAATGATTCAAAAATTCGCCCTTGCAGTTCCTCAGGTATACCTTTGCCGGTATCTGATACAATTATACTACAGAACGAGAAATCATCTATTTCAACACGGTCCATTTTTAACGTCACATTTCCGTTTGGAGAAGTATATTTAAATGCATTAGATAACAAATTACGAATAGCCGAGCTCACTTTCTCAACATCTATCCATAACAAAAGCGGCTCTTTCAATAACTCAACTGTAAAATTGAATCCTTTAACGTCTGCCAATTCACCGAAAGAATCTGTTATTTGCTTTGCTAGTACTACTATATCAACTTTTGAAATTCGAAGTTTAATCATACCAGCCTCAATCTTCTGCACATAGAGCAAATGATCAACCAATGTCTGCAAAGACGTTCCATTGCGATACATAGTAGTAAGTTTGTTATAAATTGCATCTGAAGGTTGAACTGCACCCAACAACTCTTGTAAAGGAGATAAAATCAAGGTCAAGGGAGTACGTAGTTCGTGAGCCGCATTCGTAAAAAAGTTCTCCCGTTCCATTCGTATCTGCTTTTCCTTATCACGCTCTACAGTAGCAGTGAATATTTCATGCTCCAACCGCAATTCATGTTCCAGCCTTTTTTGTCGCAATTTAATGCGATGAATAACCATATAAATTGCTACAGCTGCCAACACAATCATACAAAAGCGAAAAAAGAAGGTTTCACTCCAATGAGGAAGGATTTCTACTTTTAAAGAGGTTATCTTACTTTCTCTTTCATCCGGATAGATATTTTTCACCTCAAATGTATATTCTCCGGCAGGAAGATTGGCATATGAAACTTTTTCTCCCCCATTTGCCACAAGCCAATCTGGCTGATAGGGACGAAGCCTATAGCTATACTTCTGCTGACCTTCGGAATAAGAAAGATTATTGAACGTAAGCGAAAAATCACGATTGGCATGATTCAATCTGACAAAGGATGTATAGAAAATACTTTGAGAAAGAATAGTCTGCCCATTAAATTCTTTCCCTATTTCTACAGGTTTATTATTAACCTCCATACCTGTGATAACGACTGTTTCGGAAGTGGCAAATGCCTTAATATCATTGGGATTGAAATAAGTGAGATTCTTATTATTACCCCAAAACAAAACATTCCCCAAATGCAGGGCAGAACGATTGCTGCCTGTTATATAGTAATTATAAAATAAATGTTGGTGGCGACTATAGCGGGAAATCCCCGAATTAGAACCCAGCCATATCTGTCCTCTTTCATCCTCGGTCATACAACCGATAAAGTTGCTACAGAGTCCATCCCGGGTGGTATACACACGAATAATTGCATTTTGAGCAGGAGAGAAAAGAGCAAAACCGGTCATATATCCAACATACAAATTACCATCGGATGAAGCCAATAATGAACGTACTGAATTTTCAGTCATACCATACTCTTTCTCATAGCCAGTCTGAAGTTCTTGTCCATCAATCACTTTACATATGCCATAGTTAGCAGTCCCCAACCAAAGAGTATGATCATTAGTTTCAGTTATAGCACGAATATAAAGAGGAGACGCATCTCTTAATGGAGATACTTTGAACCGCATTTTCTTGCATCTGTTATTCTCACGGTCAAATAACAAAAGTCCTTCTTGTGTACCAATCCAGAAATGACCTTTGCTATCAAGGAATAAAGCCCAGACAGATGCTCTGTTAGTAATGCCATCTTCTGTAATCAATTGTAATACACTGAATGAGTGATCTTCCTTATGATAACAAGTCAATGAGCCATCCAAATTTCCGAACCATAAATCTCCTTTTTCATCTTTCAAACCACACAAAACTGTTTGCTGTTGTTTTATGTCTTGACCACCTACTTGAAAGAAATCTATTTTTCCTGAGGCATCAAAAGCTTCCCGGCTCCGCATAATTCCTTTATGATAAGTTGCCAGCCAAATATAATGCTCATCATCAGCTATTATAGAACAAATTTCATTATGTCTGTCTTGATAAAAACGGTTATAAAACTGCATACGCAAATCAGACCAAATGACACCCCCGCCATCTGTACCAATCCAAAGAATACCATGCGAATCATAATAAGCAGAAATCATTCGCGTTTCAAGATTACGATGCATCAATGAAGAAGTATTACTATAAACCTCCGTTGATATCTCATCTTGATTATTTCTATCTATTGTCAGTACCGTATATCCATTCCATGTTGCAGCCAAATATTTATTTTCGTTCAACCGGATTACACTGAAAACATCTGTATGAGAAAGCCTGTCAGATGCCGGATTCACTCCATAAGTCAAATTTTTGATCTTTCCGGTTCGCTCATTATAGTAAATAATGCCTTTAGAAGTTGTAGAAATCCATATCCGGCCATCATCATACAATACAGAGTTAACTAATATTTTTTCTGTATATCCAAGGTCGATAATCCGAGGAGACTTTAAATTTGTTGTATCCAATAATATAATCCTGCCTTTTTCATCAATCAAACAAATCTTCTTACCATCTGAAGAATATGTCATCGCAACTAAAGCGTCCTCATGATTACCCCAGCCCGAATAGCTTTTTTCCATTTGAAACCGAAGTTTCTTTTCTTTCGATACACACCGCTTCATCAAACGTAACTCATTTCCGGAGATAACCCATACTAAAGAATCATTCTTTTGCAATAGTCCCCGAGATGCAATAGCCTCACCTGACGAAGAAACCACCGGTAAAAACTGTTCTTCCTTCAGATCAAATGCAGAGAGTACCCCATCATTCACAAACGCCAGAATACCATCAAAAATCTCCTTTATATTCGATATGTCAGGATAGCCGTTTTTAAGCTCAAAATTTGTAATTTGTCTTCCATCATAACGACTCAGTCCATTTCTAGTCCCAAACCAAACGAGCCCCTCTTTATCTTTATAAACGGCCGATATAGTGTTATCCGCTAATCCATTTTGCATATTAAGCAGATGCACATCCTTTTCCAAAAAGGCATAACATGCGTCCGGCATCAATATACACAGTCCAACAATTATGAGCAGAAATAAGATTTTAAGGTTCATATTTAATTCATTATAGGGGGCAAAGGAATAAAATTAAAAAGAAATAACAACCAAAAATGACGAAAAAATATGGAGTTGCATTAAACATGTATGCTGAATGAAATAAACATGCATTTACCTATTCCTCTGATTAACATACATTTGCAAAGCATTAACCTGATGTCTAATTAAAAAACAGAGAAACATGAAAAAAATCTCAATCTTATTTTTGATACTGCTCGGCAGTTGTACTTTTTTATACGCCCAGCAACTCAGTATCACAGGGGTAGTCACAGACAAGAAACTCAACGAGCCCATTATCGGCGCTAGTGTGGTTATCAAAGGTACCACTAACGGAACTGTTACTGACCTGGATGGGAAATTTACAGTCCAAGCTTCAAAGGGAAATGTTCTGGTAGTTTCTTTTATCGGATACACTACCCAAGAAGTTGTTGTTAATGGTAATCAGACTTCTTATCAGATCTCATTAACAGAAGATACACAAACGCTGGACGAAGTTGTTGTTGTAGGTTTTGGTACACAAAAGAAAGTGAACTTAACCGGGGCAGTTGCTACTGTTGACAAAAAAACGCTGGAATCACGTCCTGTTACTTCTGTATCACAAGCTCTTCAAGGGGTAATGCCCGGATTAAACATCGACATGAATGACAAAGGTGGACGACTAGATGAAAATCCAACCATGAACATTCGTGGCGTAGGCAACTTAAATACAGGCTCAAGTTCATCACCTTTGGTCTTAATTGATGGAGCCGAAGGTGATATTAACTCATTGAATCCGCAGGATATTGCTAATATTTCTGTATTGAAAGATGCTGCTGCATCCGCCATTTACGGTTCACGTGCTCCATTCGGTGTAATTTTGATCACCACCAAATCCGGAGAAGCAGGAAAAGCTACCATCCAATATTCAAACAACTTCAGATGGTCTCGCCCTACCAATATCCCCGACATGCTTGATTCTTATCGCTTTGCCAAATATTTTAATGCAGCGCAGAAGAATTCAGGGAGCGGTACTACCTTTATTTTCAGCGATGATACGATAGACCGTATCCAGAAATATATGGCAGGTGAATACCAATATACCTCGGACCCTAGCGGTTCACAAGGAAATAACTTTTTCCCTTTCAACGTTGCTTCCAACGACAATCAGAATTGGCCAAAAAATTTCATTGATAAGACATCTTTCGGACAAGAACATAATCTAAGCATTTCCGGAGGCGGGGAGAAAGTAAAATATTATCTATCAGGAGCTTTTCTATCTCAAGACGGGCAAATGAATTATTCTAATGAAAATAAGAAACGCTATAATATCAGCGGAAAAGTAACAGGACAGGTTACCAAATGGTTAAGTCTGGACTTTAACGCCCGTTTTATCCGCTCAGATATAGGAATGCCTACTTTCATGAAACTTTATGGCGACCGTTTTTTTGCAGAAACAACCAAATTATATCCTATGATGCCTCTTTATGACAATAATGGACACTACACGCGCAATCCGAAATTAATGCAATTAACTTCCGGAGGACGTTCCAATAGCAGTAAAGATACCTATTTCACTTCTGGAGGTTTCCATTTGACGCCATTGAAAGGTTTAGGCATTCACGGACAAGCTACCTTGCGCACAGAAAGCTATCGCCACCAGTATAACGTAAATAAGGTATATCTTTATACTCGTGACAATCAGCCTGTGGAAGAAGCATGGCTGGGTGGAGACCCTGACTTGGTAGCTGGAAAAACTTTCGTACAAAGTCAAACTCAACAAACTTCCATGATGACAACTTCATTGTACGCTGATTATGAGCATTCTTGGGGTAAACATAATTTCAAGGCCACTGTTGGTATGAATACCGAATATTACTACATCAATGAATTAATCGGCAAACGCTATGACGTAATTAACGAAAATGTTCCCAGTATCAATACAGCTACCGGTACAAGTGACTTGAAAGGTTCATCGAAAGAATGGGCTACAATGGGATATTTTGCACGCTTGAATTATGACTACGAAGGGCGATACTTACTAGAAGGAAATATCCGTCGTGACGGTACTTCACGCTTTCGCGGTGACCAACGCTGGGGTACATTCCCTTCGGTATCTGTAGGCTGGAATATCGCTCGTGAAGCATTCTGGAGTTCAGCAGAAGAATATGTCAACTTATTGAAACTTCGTTTCTCTTATGGTAGCCTAGGTAACCAAAATACAGACAACTATTATCCTACCTATTCTATCCAAAATATCACAGTGGGTAGTGTAGATGCCGGCGGACGCTGGTTGCTTGACTTAGCCAACAAATCAAACATAGCATCTTCTCCCGGACTTGTCAGTTCATTACTGACATGGGAACGTGTCACCAGTTATAATGTCGGACTCGACTTCGGAGCATTTAACAATCGCCTGAATGGATATGTTGAGTACTACATCCGTGACACCAAAGACATGGTAGGGCCTGCCGAAGAAATAACTCCACTGGTAGGAGCCTCAGCACCCAAAATGAATAATACCTCTCTACGAACTAAAGGCTGGGAACTACAACTAACTTGGCAAGATAGAATCGGCAAAGTAGGATATCATGCTTCATTCAATCTGTCTGATGCACAGACAGAAGTAACCGAATATCCCAATCCGGATAAAACATTCTATACCAAAGATTCCGACGGAAACACTATTGAAAATTATTGGAAAGGTAAAAAACTAGGTGAAATATGGGGCTTTAAAACAGTAGGTATGGCAAAGACCGATGATGAAATGCAGTCATGGATTGCCCAGCACGATCAAAGCAAATTACCCAATGTAGGAAATAATATTTGGAAAGCAGGTGACATCATGTATGCTAACCTGGATGACAACCCTGCTATAGAAAAAGGTACATCTGCCACTGACCCAAAGGACCTGACCATTATTGGTAATTACACTCCGCGTTTCCGCTTTGGCTTCTCCTTAAGAGCCGATTACAAAGGATTTGATATTAGTCTGATGTTCCAAGGCGTAGCTAAACGTGATGTTTGGGTAGGAGGTGATGACAGAACAGCCTACTCTAAAGGTATGATTTTCTGGGGTGTAAACGGAGGGCAATGGGACTCTACCGGATATGAAGAACATATGGATTACTTCCGTCCTGAAGGTGATGAAATGGGTGCAAATCTCAACGCCTATTATCCGCGTCCCATTATTGGAAGTAAACAGAACCAACAGGTACAAAGCCGTTATTTGCAGAATGCGGCATACATCCGCCTAAAAAACTTACAAATAGGTTACACTTTGCCTAAAGCATGGATACAAAAAGCTAATCTTGAAAAAGTACGCATATTCTTCTCTGGAGATAATTTATGGACTGGAACCAAGATGAGCAAGAACTTTGATCCGGAATTGATTTACCAAAATGGTATGAGCTATCCACTGAGCTATACCTTGTCATGTGGAGTCAATATTACATTATAAACCTTAAAACAAATCATGATTATGAAACTAAAATACATCATATTCCCTATAATAGCTGTCTCATTTGCCATAAGCTCATGCAGTGATTTTCTGGACAGAGAGCCATTGACGGACAACGTGAATGAAGGATTTTTCACGGAACCAAGCCAATTGCAGGCTTATTGTAATAAGAAATACGAGTTATTGCCCGACTTTAGCAACACCAACCTTTTCACTAATGACCAAACCAGTGACAACCAAGCAGGTACAGACCCGGAAGATTTCTTTCTGCCGCAACGTATCAAAGTCGCTGCCGATGGAAGTTATAACCGACAGGGGCATTTACGTGATTGTAACCGATTACTATATTACGCTTTAGACAATATTCAAAAAGGAGATTTGGAAGATACCCATGAAACCCAACAATATATTGGTGAAATATACTTCTTCCGGGCATATATCTATTTCGAATATCTGAGAAAATTCGGAGACTTCCCTATCATTAAATCAGAACTTAATGCAGATGACTATGCAGCCAACGTAGAAGCGAATAAACGCAAACCGCGTAATGAAGTAGCCCGTTTTATCTTGCAAGACCTGGATGAAGCTATTGCCCGGTTACTTCCCCGTAGCAATAATCTGACCAACCATCGTCTGAACAAAGAATGTGCTTATCTATTTAAATCACGCGTAGCTTTATACGAAGCGAGTTGGGAAACCTATCACCAGGGAACAGCACGAGTTCCAGGAGGACCAGGATGGCCAGGAGGCACATTCAACGGTAACCTTAACACGGAAATAGATTTTTTCCTGACTGAAGCAATGGCGTCCGCCAAAGAAGTAGCTGAAGCAGTACAAATATCAGATAAGATAGAAGATTATATGAATATGTTCAATCAATATGATCTTTCCTCAAACAAGGAGGTATTATTATGGCGTATGTATAGTGCAGATGCAAAAGTGAACAGCTTGGTAGAAGGAAACTATCACAGTATATATAATGAGAACGGTGAAGGTTGCGTCGGACTTGGCGGAGGCTATACACGCTCAATGGTAGAAACTTTCCTGACTACAAACGGCTTGCCCATCTATGCACCGGAAAACACACAATACAAAGGTGACAAGAGTATCCCTGATGTAATGGAAAACCGTGATTTACGTCTCGTAGAATCGACATTCAAACCGGGTGATATGGTTTGGAGAGGCGGAAACATGGATCAAGACGGAAGAATGGTCTATGCCAACTTGTTGCAAGCCTATCAAAACCTAAGCAGGACAGCCACAGGATACCTGGTACGTAAAGGATGGAGAGACAGCAATGTAGCCCCGGCAGATAACTCACCTTTGGCATATATGATATTCCGTGCCAGTGAAGCATACCTTAATTATATGGAAGCTGACTATATGAAAAACAAGAACCTGGATGATTATAGTAAAAAATACTGGAGAGTTTTGAGAAAGCGTGCCGGAGTGTCCGAAGACTTCCAAAAGACAATTGACGGTACAGATTTAAGCAAAGAAAACGATCTGGCAGTTTGGTCCGGAAGTCAGATGGTAGACAAAACGTTATACAATATCCGTCGTGAACGCCGCTGTGAATTTATAGCAGAAGGCATGCGTAAAGATGATTTGTTGCGCTGGCGTTCGCTGGATAAAATGAAAAACTATCAGACAGAAGGGTTTAACTGGCAGGAATATCAGAAAGAGCCTTATTATGTGAAACAGTTGACAGCAGGCTTGGTAGTAAGTGATTCCAAATACTTACGTCCACATTTCACTAGCGAACTGGTTATTGCAAACGGCGGTTACAACTTTGAAGAAGCAAACTACCTGACTCCTATATCTTATGATGTATTCCGTCTATCTACTCCGGAAAAAGGTGGAGATGTTTCTACTTCAGTCGTTTACCAAAATCCGGGCTGGCCTGTTGGAGCCAATCAATATGCCCTGCAATAGGTTTTAGATAAAATAACTCAAAAAGGGTGTGGTTTAAGCGGTTACAATACATTCTTATTGTACCTTTGAACACACCCTTTGCCAAAACTATATTCAAATGACATGAAACGACTCATAAAAAAGACACTTTTAGCCTTTCCTTTACTGGCTTCCACCTATCTACAAGCCCAGAATCCCCCTAATCTGGTTTTTATTATGGCCGACCAATGGAGGGGTGATGCTTTGGGATGTATTGGAAAAGAACCTGTAAAAACACCTTATTTAGACCAATTAGCCAGTGAAGGTGTAAACTTCACCAATGCCGTCAGCAGCTATCCCGTATCCTCACCGGCACGAGGCATGTTGATGACAGGCATGTATCCGCATAAGAATAAGGTAATAGGAAACTGTAATTCTGCAAACGCCCCTTATGGAGTAGAGTTACCACAGGATGCACGATGCTGGAGTGATGTGCTTAAAGCCAACGGATATCAAACCGGATATATCGGCAAATGGCATCTAGACTCCCCATACAAACCATACGTGGATACCTACAATAACCGTGGAGCAATTGCCTGGAATGAATGGTGCCCCAAAGAACGTCGTCATGGTTTCGACTACTGGATCGCCTACGGCACTTATGATTACCATTTGAAACCGATGTACTGGAATACAGATGCTCCCAGAGATAGTTTTTATTATGTCAATCAATGGGGTCCCGAGTACGAATCCGGTAAAGCTATAGAATTTTTAAACGAACATATAGACAGAAAGAAACCATTTGCCCTGGTAGTTTCCATGAATCCCCCGCATACCGGTTATGAATTAGTACCCGACAAATATAAGGAAATATATAAAGATCTGGACGTAGAAAAATTATGTACCAACCGTCCCGATATCCCTGCCAAGGGTACCGAGATGGGTGACTATTTCCGGAACAATATCCGCAACTATTATGCCTGCATGACCGGAGTAGATGAAAATGTAGGCCGTATAGTCAATGAATTGAAACGTTTGGGATTATTCGAAAATACAATTGTCGTATTCACTTCTGATCACGGCATTTGTATGGGTGCTCACAATCAAGCCGGAAAAGACATCTTCTATGAAGAATCCATGCGGATTCCCCTCATTGTTTCATGGCCTGAAGAAATAAAGCCGAAAACAGATACTAGCACCATGATGGCTTTTGCAGACTTATATCCAACCTTACTTTCTTTAATGGGATTCCAAAAACAAATACCGGAAGAGGTACAGACATTCAATCTTTCTTCTGTCCTTCTATCCGGAAAAGAGAACCCCAATATAGTTCAACCCTATTATTACATCCAGCCTTCCAACCAAACAACAGGCTACAGAGGGCTACGTACCGCCACACATACATTTGCTATTCACGTAACTGACGGCAGGATAGATGATATTATTCTATTCGACAGGAAATCAGATCCCTATCAAATAGACAATATTGCTGCACAGCAGCCCAAACTGGTAAACCAATTAAAAGGCCAACTAAAAGTATGGCTAAAAAAGACAGAAGATCCATTCTTTAATTATTTATAACCCATGAAGAAATTATATATATCCATCATTCTCCTAATGAGCAGTGTGCTGAGTTTTGCACAACAAGAAATCATTGTACCCAAACCGCATCAACTGAAATGGCATGAAGCAGAAATGGGAGCCGTATTCCATTATGACCTTCATGTATTCGACGGTATCCGCTACGGGCAAGGCAATAATCGCATCAACCCCATTGAAGATTATAACATCTTCAACCCCACAAAACTAAATACAGACCAATGGATATTGGCAGCCAAAGCAGCAGGCTGCAAATTCGCCGTACTTACAGCCACTCATGAAACAGGCTTTGGATTATGGCAAAGTGACGTGAACCCATATTGCCTGAAAGCCGTAAAATGGCATGACGGCAAAGGAGATATCGTCCGCGATTTCGTCAATTCCTGCCGTAAATATGGCATCCAACCGGGTATCTATGTAGGGATCCGATGGAATTCCCTTTTAGGTATCCATAACTTCAAGGTAGCCGGTGACGGAGAATTTGCAGCCAACCGACAAGCATGGTACAAACGCTTTTGCGAAAAAATGGTAGAAGAACTTTGTACCCGATATGGGGATTTATATATGATTTGGTTTGATGGTGGAGCAGATGATCCTCGGGGGGATGGTCCTAATGTAGAACCTATTGTCAACAAGTACCAACCCAACTGCCTGTTCTATCACAATATAGACCGTGCGGATTTCCGTTGGGGAGGTTCGGAATCGGGAACAGTAGGCTATCCCTGCTGGTCTACTTTCCCCGCTCCCTGTTCACACCATAAACGCATTGAAGGACAAAAAGATCAGATAGAATTATTAAAACATGGTGATCCTGAAGGAAAATACTGGGTACCGGCTATGGCAGACAGCCCGCTGCGTGGTGCCAATGGCCGCCATGAGTGGTTCTGGGAACCAGATGATGAAAACAATATATATCCTTTGGAAACGCTGATGGATATGTATGAAAAATCTGTAGGACGCAATGCCACACTAATTATGGGCCTTACTCCTGATCCCGACGGATTACTCCCAAGTGGCGACGAACAACGTCTGAAAGAATGGGGAAAAGAAATCAACCGCCGTTTTGGTACTCCATTGGCAGAAACTAAAGGTCAAAAGAAAAGTCTTACTTTGAATCTAGGCAAGAAGCAACCGGTGAACTACTGCATCATTCAGGAAGACATAACCAAAGGAGAAAGAATCCGTCAATATCAAATTGAAGCAAAAATCAATGGAAAATGGCAAACTGTATGTTCCGGCGAATCCGTAGGGCATAAGCGCATCGAGAAATTCGAACCGGTAGAAGCTACTGCATTGCGCCTGACCCTAACAAAATCCATTGCTTTACCGGAAATTATCAACTTTAGTGCCTATAACGTAACCATCAAATAAAGAAACATGAAAAACAGAACCCTACCCATCTGTATCCTGATTTGTTGTACCACTATCTGTCCGAAACTTTTCGGACAGATAGACTATACGTATGAAAAAGGAAAATCATTCAAGGACACAAATGCCCTGCTAATGGCAGATACGGTTGATCTAATTTCTATTTCTTCTCCCATACCATACGAAAAGTCTGCACCCGAACAGACTCAAACCATTGCTTATCCGATACGGTTACCTGAATATGTCCGTGGTATCTTTTTCAGCCGGGATTCCCGTCCGGGAGACTTTGAATGGCCAAACAATACAAACCGGCTTCTTCCCTGGGTTTTCAATGATTTAAAAGAACTAACTGATGTCCACTACCCGGGGATACCTTCCAACGCAGCCCCATCCACTTTGGGAGATGCTTTGCTACTGGAATTGTCAAACGGAGAATATCTGTTTGCTAAAGCGGTAACAGGCAGCAATAGCTTGAGTTGGCTGCAAGTAAATACCAATGGCTCCATTACACTCTATGTATCTACCTTGGGAAAGGATTATCTGAAATCCCGGGTCCCCCTTTTGCTAATCCATCAGGGTAAGAGTATTTATTCAACCATCCGGCAGGCATACAAGGCACTGATGAAGAATACAGAGATTTCCGATCTAAAGAGTCGCACAACTAAAGAATACTTTGAAGCTTTCCGCTATTTAGGTTGGTGCACATGGGAACACTATCATTATGATATAGACGAATCTAAAATAGTAAGTGATATGGAAGCTATAGAGTCATCCGGCATTCCTATCAGATATGTATTGATTGATGATGGACATCTTGCCAACAAGGACAGACAACTGACTAGCTTTACACCGGACAGACAGCGTTTCCCAGCAGGGTGGAAGAATATCATGTCACGCAAAAAGGATAATAAAATCAAGTGGATAGGACTTTGGTACAGTCTTTCGGGGTACTGGATGGGATTATCGCCCGAAAATGAATTTCCACAGACTATCCGGCAAACATTATACAGACATAATACCTGCCTTCTGCCAGGCAAAGACAGTGTACATATCCGCACCTTCTATCACTACTATGTCAGTACCTTAAAAGAATATGGGTTCGATTTTCTGAAAGTAGATAATCAAGCTTTTACATTACCACTCTATATGGGGAGCAATGAAAGTATCCGTCAGGCAACCGATTGCAACCGGAGTCTGGAAGCGGAAACACACCAACAAAATATGGGATTAATGAACTGCATGGCACAGAACGTAGTAAATACTGATCATACTTTATATAGTAACAGTACCCGCGTCAGCATAGACTATAAAAAGTACGATGAGGATATGGCAAAATCACACTTATTCCAATCCTATACCAACACCTTATTGCTGGGACAGACTGTATGGCCAGACCATGATATGTTTCATTCCAGTGATAGCATTTGTGGGGCTTTAATGGCACGTTCCAAAGCCATTTCCGGAGGACCGGTTTACTTATCGGACTCACCTGAAGACTTTATCAAAGCAAACATCTTCCCTCTAATTGATGAACAAGGGAAACTATTCCGTCCCGAAGCCCCCGCTGTTCCTATGCCGGAATCTATCCTGACCAATCCTTTATGGAGTGGAAAAGCATACCGTGTAGCAGCTCCCGTAGGCAATGATGCAATGGCATTAATTTGTTATAACTTGAATGTTTCACCACAATATCAGTGCGTCAAGACTGTCATCAAAAAAGAAGATTACACTCTTCGAAACAGCTTCGAACAAGCATCTCCCAACCACAAAGAACGTGTATTGCTTTATAACTGGGAATCACAAGATGCAAAAGAGCTATCAGACAGTAGCACCTTCGAATTAACCGGATTCACTGATCGACTGTTTCATCTCTGCCCTATACGAAAAGGCTGGGCTGTCATTGGTATACAGGAGAAGTATCTATCTCCTGCTACAGTACAAATCAGATCTTTAACGGATAACCGTCTGGAACTAAATGTACTATGTACAGGCACACTGAAAGTATGGATAGAGAAATCCGGAAAACAAGAACTGAGAAATATTTCCATTGACAGACCTAAAAAGATTGTAATTGAAAAATAACTTATAAAACAAAAACCATATGAATAAAAACCTATTATTATCCCTGGCTCTAGCCTCCGTAGCAGGAGCCTCCACCCAAGCTCGGGAAAAAACAATCCCGGAACAGACCAAGCAACGCCCCAATATTATCCTATTCATGGTCGATGATATGGGCTGGCAAGACACTTCCCTACCCTTCTGGACACAGAAAACACATTATAACGAAGCCTACGAAACCCCCAACATGGAACGTCTGGCAAAGAAAGGCATGATGTTTACACAAGCCTATGCCTGTAACATCAGTTCCGCCACTCGTTGCAGCCTGATAACCGGAGCTAATAATGCCCGCCACCGGGTAACCAACTGGACTTTGGAAAGAGACAAACCTACTGACCGCACCAGCCCCACCGTCCAGTTGCCGGACTGGAACTACAACGGTGTAAGCCAGGTAAAAGGCACCCCTCATACATTCGTGGGTACTTCTTTCGTAGAGTTATTAAGAGAAAGCGGCTATCACACCATCCATTGCGGCAAAGCACACTTCGGCTCCATTGACACTCCGGGAGAGAATCCCACCCATTGGGGATTTGAAGTCAATATTGCCGGACATGCCGCCGGCGGTCTCGCCACTTATCTGAGTGAGAAGAATTACGGCCACACCCGCGATGGAAAGGCTTACTCACTAATGGCCATCCCCGGATTAGATAATTACTGGGGAACCGGCATCTTTGCAACCGAAGCATTGACGCAAGAGGCTATCAAAGCATTGGATAAGGCTAAGAAATACAATCAGCCTTTCTATTTATATATGGCGCATTATGCCATTCATGTACCTGTAGACAAAGATATGCGCTTCTTCCCCAAATATGTACGAAAAGGATTAAGTGACAAAGAAGCTGCATACGCCTCCCTCATCGAAGGAATGGATAAAAGTTTGGGAGACTTGATGGACTGGGTAGAAAAGAATGGCGAAGCCGATAACACAATCATCATTTTTATGAGTGACAATGGCGGGCTAGCCGCCGAACCGGGATGGAGAGACGGAGAAATCCATACTCAGAATTATCCTTTGAACAGTGGAAAAGGCTCTTTATATGAAGGCGGTATCCGCGAACCGATGATTGTAAGCTGGCCCGGAGTAGTGAAACCGGATACACGCTGCGACAAATATTTGATGATTGAAGACTTCTATCCCACCATTCTTGAAATGGCAGGAGTTAAGGATTACAAGACCTCAAGCCCGATGGACGGCATTAGCTTTATGCCCCTGCTGAAAGAAACAGGAGACCCTTCCAAAGGACGTGCCTTGGTATGGAACTTCCCCAATATCTGGGGAAATGACGGTCCCGGCATCAATCTGGATTGCTCCATCCGCAAAGATGACTGGAAACTGGTATATTACTATGAAACAGGGAAAAAAGAATTATTCAATATTCCGGAAGACATTAGTGAAAAGAATGATGTAGCCGGTCAGCATCCGGATATTGTAAAACGCCTTTCAAAAGAATTAGGAGAATACCTGCGCAAAGTAGATGGGCAACGTCCCAGTTTCAAAGCCACAGGAAAGCCTTGCCCTTGGCCGGATGAGATTTAAACAAATTACATAACGCCGTACAAGACTGTATCAAAAGTAATTTATACTATCCATTTTCTGTAGGGGCAGATTGAATCTGCCCGATAACAATTTACGTTGTGTATCCGGGCGGATTCAATCCGCCCCTACGGAAAATGATGCTCCTATTCACCCTCTTATTTTATGAGAAAACCTTCTTGCACACAGTTTTTTTCCGACAAAGGATGGGTAAACCAAAACCGTGAACCCTTACCCGGTTCCGACTGGACTCCTATCCTACCCCCCAATTGCTGCACTATACTTTGGCAGATGGAAAGTCCTAATCCTGTGCCATGCACAAAACTATTTAGTTTCACAAAACGCCCGAATATCTCAGTCTGCATTTCCGGATCAATTCCTATACCTGTATCTTGTACATAAAATTCTATCTCATCCGGTCGCAATACATACCCTATCGCAATAAAACCTTCAGAAGTAAACTTTATGGCATTGTTGACAAAATTAGATATAACCTGATGTATTCTATTCTTCGCACTGATAAAGTGGAAATCATCTGCTCCCGGCTCGAAGCGCAGTTCCACCCCTTGCGGAGCCTTCATCTGCATAGCTTGAACAATATCCATACATAGCTGGTTAGTATCCACATCCCCATCTACCATTTCAAAAGTGCCCGCTTCTACCTTTGCCAGATCCAGAATGTCAGAGATAAGTTGTAACAACAAGTTATTATTTTCCTCTACAATAGCCATATATTGCTTCTTTTCATCCAAGTCATCCGTATCTACCAATAAACCGGAGAATCCCACAATAGCATTCAGCGGAGTACGAATTTCATGGCTCATATTAGCAAGGAATGCAGACTTCAACCTATCGGATTCTTCCGCCTTCTCTTTCGCCTTTATCAATTTGTCCTCTACTTCTTTTAATTCCGTTATATTATAATTGACGCCGACAATATCAATAATATCCTCTTCCGGCTCATATCTCCTGACAATCATCGTACTACGCAACCATTTAAAGCTCCCGTCAGGATTCAAGACTCTTAACTCAGACGAATATCTTGATAACTTACCACTGCATAACGACTGTATGACATCAAGCATCATCTTCCTGTCTTCCGGATGAAGGGTAGAATAAATACCAATAACATCACTCACCCTGCCTGAGTCAACATTGTAATTCTTAAACCATTGATCTATAGCGAAACCATCTTCTTTCAAAGGATTCCAAAATACAAACCCCACCTCTGCAAAATCGGCAATCACAGAGAACATATCCTGGAACTCCTGAATCTTGGAAAAAGCATTTGAAGTTTCTGTATTATCTATATTGATAAACAGATAATTCAATAACTCCCCTTTCGAATCATACAATGTAGTAGCACGGGTAATCAAATCAATAGTCCCTTGATTATCGGTCTCATAATATCCTTTCATTTTTTTAAAGGCATAATTCAAATGAAAGTCAACAGACTCCCGCCGCTTCAATGCATCAAAAACCCGAGAAGGAATGACCGGATTGTCAAATACATTCAGCCCTAAAGCATATTTCCGGTCCTTTATACCCAATATTTCAATATCCTTATTATTGATATCAACCATATAACCCTCTTTGTCATATAACTCTATACCAACAGGAATATTCATATAAATATTACGCAGAATCTTTTCATTGCGATCCAGAATCTCACGAGACATGATCGACTCAGTCATATCCGCAAAGAGTGCAACTACCACATCGGGCAAAGGAGTATATACAATATTATGCACATATCGTCCGTTGCTCAACTGGAAATCTATTTCCATACTTTTCCCCGAAGTATGGAGCAGATTCAAATCATCCAACTTCTTTTGCGTTAAAAGACCGAGCTCACTGGCCAGTTGACCTAATAAAGAACTCCTGGACCAACCGGTAATCCTTTCAAAAGCTTCGTTGGTATCTTCAAACAAGAAATCTATTACCTTTCCGGTAGAGCCATACAAAAGCCTCATCCGCGCATATCCCATTGGCATATGCTGGTACAGATTACCCATCTCCTGCTTATCAGTACGTGCCTTCTCACGGCTTTGGTATAACTCAATACAGATGGAAATAATATTGGATAACGAAGAAAACCATTGATAATCATCATTCGTCCATTTGCGGTAGTCCCGAACCATATCCACGCCTATATATCCCCATATCCGGTCACTGCCTATCAGAGGGACAGCCATTATGGACTTTATATCCTGTACCGAAAGCGCTTCATAGTCAAAACTCGCTTCCGGAAGCATGTCTTCCAGAGAAGACAAAATAATAGGATTGCCGGAAAGTAGCTGCAATGTCCACCAAGAATCCTCAACTATAGGTATGGATTGCAGGTTTTGCTGTTCTATGTAGTGCGGATCACTCACCACTTCATAAGTACAGGACTGAACACCTTCCTTAAAGTCAAACTCGAAGATATACACCCGGTCACCATTAAACTGAATCAAAACATCCTTCAGGATTTCATTAACCACTTCGTCCATATTCTCTGTCTTGGCCAAAGACAGCAAAGAACGTGAGATAGCATTCTGCTGATAAAGTAAATTATTCATTTTCTGACGCGATTGCTCCGCTACCCGATTTTCGTCTTCCGGAAGCAATTGCTTTAAATACCCCCAAAGCATGGAGTGCCCGTTTTCATCGGTGTATTTGCCTGCAATGCAGCACACCATCCACTGCGCACCATAACAGGTATGCATCAGCAATGTATGCTTGTATATCTCTATATCCGTAGCCAGCAGGGCGGTCTGTAGCGCCCCACGACAGTCTTCGTGGATGTTCTTCTGAAAATCTTCAAAGGGAATTTTATTAGAACTCAGTCCGAATAATTGGACTATAAAGTCTGAACATATATATGTCTGGTTCGTGCTATCCAGCTTCCACCAACCCATATTGGCCATCTCCAGCAACTGCAAAAGATGGTTACTATCAATTTGATCCTGCTCTCCCACTTCTTTTAATTTATCCTAGATGCTTGTACGAGTACAAATATAAGGAAAGATATGTAACAAAGAGCTTTTTTAATGGCAAAAGTGGAAAAAACCGATACAAATTATCAAACTGTCTCTTTAAAAGCAGCTTCTTCGGCCTCGCTGATAATCTGTTCTACTTCTTCTGACTTTTCAATTTCTTCTGTAACAGGGATGGAAGTAAAGACTGCTTCTTCCGTCTGAGCAACTATTTCCTGAGGGTTCACTTCCTCTTGGGAAACGACTTCGTTTTGAGGCATTATCTCTTGAAGTACCTCACGGGCAGCCTTAGTTGCAAAAATAAATTCTATGAATGTGGCATCGTTCTTAATCTTGCCCAAAGCTATGCGGGCTGCCATTTGTTGGGATTCTTTTTTAGAATAACCGGTTCCCCGTCCGCCCGAAATACCTTCTATCAGCACTTCACTCTCAAAGGTAGGACTGTATTCCCGGTCATGCGACTGGGTAACCAATTCAAAAGTGACCTCTAAACGATTCTTCTGACTCCACTCTATCAATTTAGATTTGAAATTGACCTCCTTGCGGGAGATCTTCTCCAGATTTATATACGGGCCAATAATGCGATGCTCCATGAAATGCTTGCAGGCACGATACCCCCTATCCAAATAGATGGCACCCACCAACGCTTCAAAAGCATTGCCACACATATAACTGTTGTGGGAAGACTGACGGGCAGTGTACTTTATCAGTTTATCCAAACCTATTTCTATAGCCAGGCGATTCAAGGTTTCGCGCTGCACTATCTTAGAACGGGTATTGGTAAGGAAACCTTCGCGTTTTCCTTCAAACTTCTTATATACGATATCCGCCACTACCGCATCCAATATCGCATCTCCCAAGAATTCCAGACGTTCATTATTGAGCAAACGCCCCTTATCAGACTTCACTGACGATGATTTGTGAAGCAAAGCCTGTTCATAGATACTGATATCCTTGGGATAAAAACCCAGTATCTTATAAAAACGAAGATAAGACTCCTTATCCTTTCGAAAAAGAAGTCTTATCCTATTTGTTATATTGCTAAACACGATTATTCAGCATACTTTTTTACGATTATACATGCATTGTGTCCACCAAAACCGAAGGTATTGCTCAATGCAGCGTTTACAGGACGCTTCTGAGCTTCGTTGAACGTGAAGTTCAAGTCATAATCAATGTTCTCATCGTTATCACCTTCTTCATGGTTAATGGTAGGAGGAACAATGTCGTTCTTCACAGCCAATATACTGGCAATCGCTTCTACAGCACCGGCAGCACCCAGCAGGTGACCTGTCATTGATTTAGTAGAACTGATATTCAGTTTATAAGCGTGGTCTCCAAATACATCCTTTATAGCCTTCACTTCGGACACGTCTCCTACAGGAGTTGAAGTACCGTGTACATTGATATAATCAATATCTTCCGGTTTCAATTCTGCATCTTCCAGTGCATTTGTCATCACCAACTTAGCTCCCAAACCTTCGGGATGAGAAGCCGTCAAGTGATAAGCATCGGCAGAAGCGCCTACACCGGCAACTTCAGCATAAATCTTGGCACCGCGTGCTTTAGCGTGTTCCAGCTCTTCCAGAATCAAGCAACCTGCGCCTTCACCCATCACAAAACCATCACGGCTTGCACTGAACGGGCGAGATGCGTGCTCAGGATCATCATTACGGGTAGACAAAGCATGCATAGCATTGAAACCACCTACACCAGCTTCAAAGATAGCAGCCTCGGCACCACCTGCTACGATGATGTTCGCCTTACCCAAACGGATATAGTTGAACGCATCGGCAATGGCATTTGTTGAAGATGCACAAGCAGAAGTTGTTGTGAAGTTAGGTCCATGGAAACCATACATGATAGAAATCTGTCCCGATGCGATGTCGGCTATCATCTTGGGGATGAAGAACGGGTTGTATTTCGGTCCCAGTGTATCTTTATTCAGAGTATAGTTAGCTACTTCTTCTTCAAAAGTATGAATACCTCCGATACCTACACCGTAAATTACACCTATTCTATTCAAGTCTTCTTTTTCGAGGTCCATTTCAGAATCTTCTACTGCTTCTTTAGCAGCTGCAATGGCATACTGTGTGTACAGGTCCATTTTACGAAGCTCTTTACGGTCAATGTAATCAGTTCCATTGAAGTTTTTTACTTCGCATGCAAAATGAGTCTTGAATTTAGACGCATCGAAATGAGTAATAGGTCCTGCCCCGCTTACACCCTTCAGTAGGTTGCTCCATGTTTCTTCAACATTGTTACCTACAGGAGTAAGAGCACCAAGACCTGTTACTACTACTCTTTTTAATTCCATATTATAAAATAGGGATAATTACTTAGCGTTAGCTTCGATGTAAGAAACAGCGTCGCCCACTGTACCAATTTTCTCAGCCTGATCATCAGGAATAGAGATACCGAATTCTTTTTCGAATTCCATAATCAGTTCTACAGTATCCAATGAATCTGCGCCCAGATCGTTAGTGAAGCTTGCTTCGTTAGTAACTTCTGATTCTTCTACACCTAATTTATCAACGATAATAGCTTTTACTCTTGATGCAATTTCAGACATAACTTTAATTTTTTAGTTAATAAATTGAATTATTTTATTTTCTTTGCGGTTGCAAAGGAATAAATATTTCTTGGGCTGAGCAAATATTCAGGCAAATAAATGCAGAATTTTGCACATTTTTTTGTTTTATGTGCACCAAAACAGATGAAATAATGAAGAAAATCGCAATTCTGGCCTCAGGGGAAGGTACAAATGCCGAAAGGATTATTCGGTATTTTTTAGAGAAAAAGACAGTGGAAGTAGCCTTGGTCATTACCAACAAGCCACAGGCGGGCGTACTGGAGCGGGCTGATAGACTGAGTGTTCCCTCACTTGTCATCACAGCCCAGGGATTTGCCGATGGGGAAGCGCTCAAGGTTCTCCACCGCCATCATATTGACTTTATCGTGCTGGCAGGCTTCCTTCTGAAAGTACCCGATGCCATTTTGCATGATTATCCAAACAAGATAGTAAATATTCATCCCGCCCTTCTTCCCAAATTCGGTGGAAAAGGAATGTATGGTGCGCGCGTGCACGAGGCGGTGATTGCTGCCGGAGAAAAGGAAAGTGGAATCACCATACATTATATTAATGAACAGTATGATGAAGGAAACACCATCTTCCAGGCCACATGCCCGGTAATGCCCGATGATACCCCGGATGCACTGGCAGCACGCGTACACCAGTTGGAGTATGAGCATTTCCCTAGGGTGATTGAAGAAACTATTTTGGCATAAAGTATATATGATGACCGACTATATTAATCTCACAGCAGAAAACCTTGCCGATGAACACCTGTGCTGCATCATCCGCAGTAAAAAGTTCCATCCGGGCATAGATGCCAAACGGCAATGGCTTGCCGACCGGCTAAAGGAAGGCCATGTCTTTAGAAAGCTAAATGCAAAGGCTACCGTTTTCATTGAATACGCTCCTCTTGAAACCGCTTGGGTTCCCATCACGGGCGACAACTATTACTATATATATTGCTTATGGGTTTATGGCGACTGCAAAGGAAAAGGCTATGGTAAATCGCTGATGGAATACTGTCTGGCTGACGCCAAAGAGAAGGGCAAGTCCGGCATTTGTATGCTTGGAGCAAAGAAACAGAAATCGTGGCTCTCCGACCAGTCCTTTGCCAAGAAGTTCGGCTTTGAAGTGGTCGATGCCACCGACAATGGATACGAATTACTGGCACTGTCCCTGGATGGAACAAAACCCCAATTCGCCGAAAACGCGAAAAGAGAAAGCATTGAAAGTAAAGAGCTGACCATCTATTATGATATGCAATGCCCCTACATCCACCCATATATAGAAAGAGTAAAACTGTATTGTGACACGCATCAAGTTCCGGTGAACCTAATAAAAGTAGATACATTGCAAAAAGCAAAAGAATTGCCTTGTGTTTTCAATAACTGGGGCGTATTCTATAAAGGGAAGTTCGAAACCGTAAACTTATTGCCTGCCGACTACTTGGAAAGAATACTGAAAAAGTAAAGCTCGCATCAAAAAGGAACAGGAATATAGAATGGAACTATTTGCCAAAGAATTTGAAGAGCACTTTCGCTGCCTCTACAGACCCTTGAACATGTACGCCTTGCGCTACACGGAAAATCTAGATGATGCAGAGGATATTGTCCAGCAGGCTTTTTCCGATGTTTGGGAGAAGCTTGCCGAAGGCATGCATATTCAGAATTTAAAGGCCTATATGTATCAGGCCGTCCGCAACCGTTCCCTCACTCTGATAGCCAACCGGCAAGCGCCCTGCGAAAACGAAATGCCCGACATAGAAGACCAAACCGAAGAAGAACGTATCCTCCAGTCAGAGCGCGATGCCCGCCTGTGGACTGCCATTGACTGCCTGCCCACCGAGCGGCGGAAGATTCTCCTGCTTTCCAAACGTGACGGATTGACCTATCAAGAAATAGCCAATGAACTGAACCTATCCGTAAAAACCGTTGAGCATCAGATCAGTAAGGCATTGAAAGCCCTACGCGAAACAAGCATAAAAATATATTCGTTCCTTTTCTTAAACTAATGCGCATAGCTCAACAGAGCTATGGTTCTCTTATTTTTATCCCATTCAGTTTCCTCATCCTTTTGAAATCCCATTCACGACCTGACAAGTTTGCTTAACCACAGCTGTGACTAAGTCTATTCACAACTGTGATTAAAGTTAGTCACAGCTGTGAATAGACTTAGTCACGGCTGTGGATAAGCAAATATGAACCGATGGAAACAGGAGTACGACCCTATGATTATACAATCTATACAGGCACAAAATGCTTTGATGTCCTAGTGCACAGCCATCAATTATGACCTTTTACGCCGGATGCGCCATAGAAAAGCCGAAAAATGTATAGTCTGCAAAACAGCACGAATTACCAGTATCATTCTGTGAATGAGTACGATAGCATTAAATACGACCATTTTAGCAGTTAGACCGTGAGGGCAATATACGATAGAAAACTATATTGTTTTGCCCCCAAACTCACAAAAACAAAAAAATAAGGAAAGCGGATGGGGGTATTCCGCCTTTTCCTTGTCTTAGGAGTGAAATTAAAAAGATAATTCATGGAAAAAGAAGAAAAAGACATCCGCTTTGTCGCCCGTTTCTATCAAGAAGGCAGGCTGAACACCACACAGGCCTGGGAGAAACTGAAAATCGATAAAAGGGAAAACAAATACGGGCTATGGTATAAGTTGACAGCCATTGCCGCCGCAGTCTGCCTGATAGCTGGATTCAGTTGGTGGTGGAACTACGACAGACAAGACTGGGTAACCATCACAGCATCTGCACAAAAGGCAAAGGAAATAACCCTTCCCGATAACACCCGCATCACACTCGCCGAAAGCTCGGCACTGCGCTATGACCGTCTGGCTTATGGAAAAGCAGACAGGAAAGTAACCCTGGAAGGAAAAGCTTTCTTTGCCGTAACGCATCAAGAGGAATGCCCCTTCAAGGTAGAAACCAAACTAGCCAATGTACAGGTACTGGGTACGCGCTTTCAAGTAAAAACAGATAAAATAAGTACTTCCGCCACCGTGGAATCGGGCAAGGTGCGCTTCTACAACCAAGCTGAAAAAGAAGCGATACTGACCCAAGGAATGCACGCATCCATCAACAAAGCCGGTGAAATGAATGTGGAAACGGAAAGTAACACGAATGCTTTCGCATGGAAGACTCACCAACTGATATATAATGAAACACGCCTGAAGGAAGTCGTCAAAGAATTGGAAGAAGTGTACAACGTACATATCAGCGGCATTCCCCAACAAGAGCATTACTTGACTGCCTCTTTTGACCAGACTCCGATAGAGGAAATTATTGATATTATCAACCAAACACTTGACACAAAGCTAGACATAACGAAATGATGCAATTCCATTCTAAATTTTCTTTGTCTCTGCTCCTTTGCCTCATGTTATTCTGCATGAAGGCAAAGGCGGCAGAACCCGGTGATCCGCCCGTTACGCTAGATATGAAGCAAGCCCCCATCCGGGAAGTACTGGCAGAAATCACACGGCAGACAGGCATCCACTTTTCCTACGAATCTTCTTTAATAAAGAACCTGCCTCCGGTGAATATCAAGATCACCCGAAAAGCGTTGTCGGACTGCCTGCAAACGCTATTCCGTGATTCACCCGTCACTTATACCCGTTCAGGCAAATTCATTATTCTCAAGAAGAAGCCTCAAAAGGTGATCATCAGCGGGTTTGTACGAGACAAGGCTTCTTCCGAGTCGCTGATCGGCGCATCCATCTATGACACAAGAAGCCGACGCGGGACTACCAGCAATGCGGATGGCTTTTTCAGCCTGGCATTGGAGGCAGGGAAGGAAGCGGCTCTGCATATTTCGTATGTAGGCTACGACAACCTCCTACAATCATTTCCGGCTTTGAACAAAGATACCATATTCCCCGTGCTACTGACTACCCGCCAACAACTTGCCGAAGTAGTGGTGACCGGAGAACACATCTCCTCCTCACTGGTTCAGGTGCCGGAAATGGGACACACCCGTATAAACAAGGAAGTAATCAAGCAAACTCCCGTGTTGTTCGGCGAAGCCGACATTATAAAAACCTTGCAAACACTGCCCGGCGTATCAGCGGGAATGGCTGGACTGGCAGGAATGTATGTACGCGGCGGCAACGGAGACGATAATCTTTATATGATAGAAGGGAATCCGCTTTACCAGGTGAACCATATAGGCGGATTGTTCTCAGCCTTCAATGCCGAAGCCGTGAAGGAAGTGGATTTTTTTAAATCCGCCTTCCCCGCCCGCTACGGAGGAAGGCTGTCCAGCGTGGTAGACGTGCATACCAAAGACGGTAATATGAAAGAATATCACGGAAGTGCCATGCTGGGACTTACTTCGGGCAGTTTTAACCTGGAAGGGCCTATCGTGAAAGACCGGACTTCTTTTAACTTTGCCTTGCGCCGTTCATGGATTGATGTCCTTTCGATGCCCGTACTCGCCATATGGAACTCTACCCGGGGAAACGGGGACAATAAAATCATAGCCCGATATGCTTTCACCGACTTGAACTTGAAAATCAATCACCAGTTCAGCGAGCGCAGCCGTGGATATGCGGGACTGTACTGGGGAAATGATTTCCTGAAAGGGGGAGAGAAAAGGAATGGAGAGAACGAATACGAGAAGAAAGATGTAAGCAAACTGCGTTGGGGGAATCTGATGGCATTTGCCGGTTGGTCATACGTGTTCAACAATCAACTGTTCGGCAATCTGAATGCAGCCTATACCCATTACTCGTCCAACCTGCAAAGTGATTTCTCGGAAGGAAGCGATGCCGGCCGTGTGACACAGAAAAAGATTGTTCAAAACGGCATTGAGGATGTAAGTGTGCGAGCTAATTTTGACTATCACCCCTTGGCATCTCATCATCTGCATTTCGGGACAAATTATATTTATCATCAGTTTCATCCCGAAAACATAAAATCCCATTTCAGCAACGGGCTGATAAATACACCGGAACAAAGCGCCGGCTCCACATTGCCGGCACACGAACTGGGAATATATATAGAAGAAGATTGGAAAGTGAACCGGAAACTTCACTTGAATGCCGGACTTCGCTTCGGAGTATATGGCATTGACGGACAGACATATACTTCTTTGGAGCCGCGCTTCTCTACCTGTTTCCGACTCACCTCCCGGCTGAGTCTCAAGGCATCCTATGCCCGGATGAACCAATATGTCCATCAGATAAACGACAGTTATATCAGTCTGCCCACCGATACATGGATGCCGGTCAGCCGGAAACTCCGCCCCATGGTGAGTGACCAGGTTTCATTGGGAGCCTATTATGATACCCGTGACAAGAACTATTCATTCTCCGTAGAGGGATATTATAAATGGATGAGACATCTGATGGATTACAAAGACAATTACCAGTTCCTGCCCCCCACCACCGATTGGGAAGACAAGCTGACACAAGGCAAAGGTCGTTCTTACGGCATTGAGTTCATTGCCCGGAAGGAAACCGGAAAGGTTACAGGCTGGATGGGATACACTCTGAGCTGGAATGACCGCCGGTTTGCCGAGATAAACGGAGGTGAACGCTTCCCCGCCAAGTTTGACAACCGCCATAAGTTCAATATTGTAGCCAACTGGAAAGTGAGCCCCAAAGTAGAGTTGACCGGAAGCTGGACTTACATGACGGGCAACCGCCTGACCGTAGCTTTCGACAATTATCAGGCGGTGGGCAATTCGCAATATTTCGAGAATCATTATCCTACACCGGGAAGTGAGCTTGTCCCTCCTTTTATGGACGAGACCGGATTGAATTATTATACCCAGCGTAATAACTACCGTTTGCCTGCCTATCATCGGCTCGATTTAGGCATCAACATCTACCGCCCCAAGAAAAGCGGCAGGATGGGAATATGGAATATAAGCGTATATAACGCTTATTCCTATATGGCGCCGGTCAATATACACAAACGATATTGGTACGGTCCCGATTGTTATTTTGAAAAACTGGGACTGGTTCCTATCATACCATCCGTATCCTATACTTATAAATTTTAACTGACCATGAAACAACTCATATACCTGTTAATCTGCGGACTGTTATTTGTATCCTGCTACAAAGAAATAGATTTGAGCGAGTATGGCACTACTCCCAAAATGGTTATCAACTGCACGGTTTCGCCTGATGCCGTGGTAATGGCATCCATTACCCGTACTTGGTTCTATGCGGAAAATATGCCTGATGTGCGGCTTCCTCATGCGAAGGTGGATCTCTATATAAACGATCATTTTATAGAACAGATGAAACTGAAGACCCGCCCTAATCCTTTGGCTCCGGAACGCCCCGATACGCTATTTTTCTCAACTACCATCCCTGCAGAGGGAGATAAGATAAAGATTATTGCCTCCACGCCCGAATATGGGACAGCAACAGCCGAAGACGTCATTCCGAAGAAAGTACAGATAAAGGATGTGCAATACCATATCCGCAAAGGAGAAGGACTGTATGAAGGGACTTATCCGGATTATGATGAGATATATTATGAAGTCACCTTTACAGACCTGCCCGATGAGGATAATTATTATTTTGTCAGAGTATTGGAGTACCGGGATGACAGAGTCTATGGTCTCTCCTATTGGTCATGGGTAGATGGGGTGGATTATTATGATCCGATTTTTAAAGAACAAGATAATATACTGGATGGCGGCTTAAACTTTGATGGGTTGAATAAAAGAGGCGGTGCTCTTTTTACCGACCAAAGTATAAAAGGACAAAGCTATACCCTTCAGCTAAAAGAGAGTTCAGTAGGATTGGAGGAAGGCGAGGTAAGAAGGATTGCCATCTATTCACTTTCCCAGTCTTATTACCTGTATTTATTGTCTTTGCAAAAAGTATCGGGAAGTACTCTTGAAGGTGGTTTGGGAAATATTGGCTTTGCCGAACCTCTCCGTGTATATAGTAATGTGGAGGGAGGTACGGGTATCTTAGGAGGAAACCAGCACTCGGAAACAGAAATTACATTAAACAATATACCTAAAAAATAATTGATTATGGATACATTACAACAGGCTCCCGCCTTATGGTATTGGAGCGAACCCGCATCAGGGTACAGCATTGAAGATTGTGAACAGATTGTGGCAGAGGAAATGAAGGGGGATGGTAACAGGAAGTAGAATTGTATGGTATTGCCAGCCACTTTTGGTAAACATTTACTGTAGGGGCGGATTGAATCCGCCCTAACCAGCGGTCACGACCTTGGGAGTAATGCACAAAGCAAACTGTTATCGGGCAGATTCAATCTGCCCCTACAGCTAAATGATAGCAAATTCTAGTTTCGACATCCCCCTACGGTAAGTGAAAACACAATATGTTCAGAAAGAGACTTCCCGCCTCAACGGATAGTTTCCCCGCAAGTGTTCAAACTCCCCGGGATGCTGCTTCAACGCATCGCTATCGCGGGTAGGATCATATACCTGCAAGAAAGCTTCTTCCGCATCCGGAGAATAAGACATGAGCGGCAAAGCAGGAGGTACGATCTCAAACTCCGCATCTATATGAAAGAAACGGCAAAGGGCTTCCAAAGCCATCCGGGTAGCATTCGATTTTCCATCAGCCGAGTAACCGGCAATATGGGGAGTTCCCAGAAATACTTTCTGCAACAGTTCTAAATTAATATCCGGCTCATTCTCCCAGGTATCAATAATCGCATCCTTTATTTTCTCCGTATGCAGTGCATCCAGCAAGGCCGAAGTTTCTATCACCTCACCGCGTGAAGTATTGACAATGAAAGGTTTGCGCTGCAAACCGGCAAAGAATCCGGCATCTGCCAAATGAAAAGTTTTATATTTTCCACTCCGGTTCAAAGGGGTGTGAAAAGTAATCATATCACATTCACGCGCCAGCACGGACAAATCTACAAAACCTTCTTCACCCCTATCGGCACGCGGAGGATCATTCAGCAACACCCGCATTCCCAGGGATTGGGCCATCTGCCGGATGCGGCTCCCCACATGTCCTACTCCCACAATGCCCAAGCAGGCTTCTTCCGGCTTCATTCCCCACCGGCGCTTCAACAATAAAAGAACGGAATGCAGATATTGTTCCACACTGCCGGCATTGCAACCCGGACAATTTTGCCAGGCAATACCTGCCTCGCGGCAATAATCCACATCTATATGGTCAAAGCCAATGGTGGCAGTAGCAATGAACCGCACATTGCTGCCTTCCAATAACTCCCGGTTGCAACGGGTACGGGTACGGACTACCAATGCATCGGCATCCCGCACATCCGCGGCAGTAAAACCACTGCCGGGTAAATAAACCACTTCATCGGCTATTTGCTCAATAGCTGCATGGATATAGGGTATTTTATTATCTACAATTACTTTCATTTTTCACAAAAAAACTTGCAAGGCAACAAAGGTAGGCACTTTTACCGAATAATAATTGGTTGATTAGAAAACTTTGCATAGATTTGTCTTTTCAATTATTATAACGATAATAATAAAAATACATAGCTATGACATTTACAGAACTTTGCAACCCTATTTTTGTTCAAGTCATTACTGACTATCACAAAACGGATAATGTGGATACTCCTATCAACAACCCCTATGAGTTAAAGAGTATAGAGTATTATCTTTATCTGAAAAATTGGATTGACACAGTGCAATGGCATTTTGAAGATATTATCCGCGATCCCCATATTGATCCGGTGGAAGCCTTGAAGCTGAAAAGACGCATCGACAAATCAAATCAGGACCGCACCGACTTGGTAGAGTTGATAGACAGCTACTTTTTGGATAAATATAAAGAGGTGAAGATACAGGCAGATGCCACTATCAATACAGAAAGTCCCGCATGGGCTATAGACCGTCTTTCCATCTTGGCACTGAAAATATATCATATGCGCCAGGAAGTGGAACGCACTGACACTACACCCGAACACCATGCGCAATGTGAAACCAAATTAAAGGTTTTGCTGGAACAGCAGAAAGACTTGTCTACTGCCATAGACCAACTGATAACAGACATTGAAGCCGGACGCAAGTATATGAAGGTGTACAAACAAATGAAAATGTATAACGACCCGGCGTTGAACCCTGTACTTTACGGAAAGAAATAAGCTATTGGCAGTATATGGCTAAAATTCTGGTAATTCGTTTTTCGGCAATCGGTGACGTAGCAATGACTATTCCGGTTATCTACTCACTGGCTACCCAGTATCCTCAGCATCAAATTATGGTGTTGAGCCGGGATACTCTTGCCCCATTGTTCGAAGGACTGCCCGATAATGTCCTTTTCCGTGGAGTGGACCTGAAAGGAGAACATTCCGGCGTAATGGGATTGGGGTGGCTATACAACGACTTGAAAGAAGAAAAATTTGATGCCGTGGCCGATTTTCATGATGTGCTTCGCAGCAAGTACCTGCGCTGGCGTTTCAAACTGTCCGGCGTAAAGGTGGCGCATCTGGATAAAGGACGTAGCGGAAAACGAAAGCTGGTCCGCCCAAAGCATAAGGTGATGGAATGCCAAAAGTCTTCCTTTCAGCGTTATGCAGAAGTATTGCAAGAGATAGGCTATCCCATACAATTGAATTTTGTTTCCCTGTTTGGAGACAAGAAGGGGGACATCAGATGTATGAATCCGCTGACAGGAAATAAAGGAAATGATAAATGGATAGGAATTGCGCCATTTGCCGCACATGTAGGAAAAATCTATCCGTTATCTAAAGAGGAACAGGTAATAGAACAGCTCTCCACGCGTAAAAACACCAAGATATTCTTGTTTGGTGGTGGACGAAAGGAAATAGAGGTGTTGGAAAAATGGGCGAAGAAGTTCCCTAATGTCATTTCTACAGCCGGAAAGCTGACGCTGAATTCGGAATTGACGCTGATGAGCCAGCTGGATGTGATGTTGTCTATGGATTCTGCCAATATGCATTTGGCATCGCTGGTGAATATCCCTGTTGTTTCCATTTGGGGTGCAACGCATCCATATGCCGGATTTATGGGCTGGAAGCAGTCAACCGCTAACGCCATACAGGTAGAGTTGCCGTGCCGACCGTGCTCGGTATTTGGCAATAAGCCTTGCCTGAGAAAAGATTATGCCTGCTTGCAGGGAATCACTCCGGAGATGGTGGTGGAGCGCATTGAAAGTGTAATTGATTAAAAAAGAAAGAATTATATATGAAGATAGTGATTCATCCCGATTTCGCTAATACTGCCGACTTCATAAGACAACTTCCCAAATCGTTTGAACACGAAGGAGAGTTGCTGTATGACAAGAGGAACAAAGTAAAACGCTATCGGGTGAATAACGAGGTATTAACTGTTAAAAGATATAAGCGTCCCAATGTAATACAACGGATTGTATATACCTTTTTCAAGAAAAGCAAAACCGAAAGAGCTTATCTTTTTGCAGGAATGTTGCGTGAAAGAGGGTTTGACACTCCCCATGAGGTAGCTTACATAGAACAAAAAAGGAATGGACTATTTTTGGACGGCTATTTTGTATCATTGAACTGTGATTATCCTCCACTATCCGAATTATTACGAAAACGGGATTTTGACCGACAACCTGCCAATGAACTGGCAGCCTATATGGTAAGATTGCACGAAAAAGGAGTGCTGCATGGTGACCTGAACCTGACGAATATACTTTATCACACGGATGATAAAGGCAGTTATCAGTTCACCTTGATTGATACCAACCGTTCCAAGTTCAAATCGCCTACTAAAAAGGAGTGCCTGGAGAACTTGAAACGATTGACACACAGCAAAGCCCTTTTGCGCTATATAGTGATGCAATATGCCATTTCAAGAGGGTGGAATCCCAGAGAATGTGCACTGGAAGTATTTCGTTATCTGCTGCAATTTGAACAAAAACGACACAGAAAGCGCAAACTCCAGTCATGGATAGGAATAAAAAAATAATTGCTAATGAAGATCTTATATTATATTGTCTTTCTCTTTTGGTATTTGCTTTCGCTCTTACCACTACCTGTCTTGTATTTCTTTTCCGATTTACTCTATTTCCCGTTATACTATTGCATCCGCTACCGGCGCCGCATTGTGAGGAAAAACCTCACAGATTCTTTTCCTGAGAAATCAAAAGAAAAAATAATTCGCATAGAGAAGCAGTATTATCACTTTTTCTGCGATTATATAATAGAGACTCTTAAATTGTTCTCTATTTCAAAGAAGCAATTAAAGAGGCGGATGACTTTTGGGGGAATAGATGAAATTGTTCAGAAACTTGAATCGGAAAACAAGAATTTCTGTTTCGTGTATCTGGGGCATTATTGCAATTGGGAATGGATAGCCTCTCTTCCTTATTGGGTTCCGGGTGATGTTCTTTGCGGACAGATCTATCATCCGTTGTATAATAAGGCATTTGATAAGCTATTCCTGCGCCTGCGCAATCAATTTGGTGGCGAGTGTATCCCGATGAAGGAAACTCTCCGCCGGATTATAGAGTTGAAACGGGTAAAGCAGAAAACGATAATCGGTTTCATCTCCGACCAAACGCCCAAATGGAACAGTATACATCATTGGACACAGTTCCTCCATCGCGAGACTCCGGTGTTTATCGGAACAGAGCGAATAGGAAAACAGGTAGATGCACTGATTTACTATGCCGATGTAAAACGGATAAAAAGAGGATATTATCATTGTGAATTCAAGCAATTGGCAGATAATGCCAAGTCTGTGCCCGATTATGGACTGACAGATATGTATATGCGGAACTTGGAGCAAATGATAACTGCCGTACCGCAATATTGGTTATGGACTCATAACCGATGGAAGCGTACCAAAGAAGAATTTGAAAGAAGACAACAGGAAGAAAATAAATAACTATGGAGAAATATGATTATTTAGTAGTGGGAGCCGGCTTATTCGGAGCTGTATTTGCCCACGAAGCGAAAAAGGCCGGCAAGCGTTGCCTCGTGATTGACAAACGTAATCACCGGGGTGGTAACATCTATTGTGAAGACGTAGACGGCATACATGTACATAAGTATGGAGCACACATTTTCCATACTGACAACAAAGAAGTATGGGACTACGTGAATAATTTTGTAGAATTTAACCGATACACCAACTCTCCTTTGGCTTGCTTTGAAGGAAAACTGTACAATCTTCCTTTCAATATGAATACTTTCTATCAGCTATGGGGCGTGAAAACTCCTGCAGAAGCCAAAGCCAAGATAGAAGAACAGCGTGCAGAGTTTGCTCACATCACCGAACCGGCAAACCTGGAAGAACAGGCGCTCAAACTTTGTGGAAAGGACATCTATCGTTGCCTGATAAAGGGGTATACGGAAAAACAATGGGGACGTTCTGCCAAAGAACTGCCTGCTTTCATTATCAAACGCATCCCCTTCCGTTTTATCTATGACAATAACTATTTTAATGATGCCTACCAAGGCATCCCCAAAGGTGGTTATAATGTATTGATCGACGCTCTGCTGGAAGGCATAGAAGTTCGCTTGAACACCAACTATTTTGATAATCGTAAAGAACTGGATGCATTGGCCGACAAAATTCTATTCACCGGATGCCTGGATCAATTCTTTGATTACCAATGCGGACATTTGGAATATAGAAGTTTACGATTTGATACCCGTCAACTGGATATGGAAGACTTTCAGGGAAATGCTGTTGTAAACTACACAGAACGCGATGTTCCCTACACCCGTGTCATTGAGCACAAGCACTTTGAGTATGGAACGCAGCCCACAACAGTGGTCACCTATGAATATCCGGATGATTTTGCACCGGGAAAGGAACCCTATTATCCGGTAAATGATAAACGGAATACAGAAATGGTAAGGAAATATAAGGAGCTGGCGGCTGAACGAAAAGAAGTATTATTCGGTGGTCGCTTGGCACAATATGCTTATGCAGATATGGATGACACTGTAGCTGCCGCCCTTGCTCTGTGGAGAAAACAAAACTAAAGAATAAACAATGAACTGCTACCTGTCACGCAATTACAAAGGACTGTCCAGCGCCGGAAATAAGGCAAAGACAGACATTGAACAGATTATGGAAGGTATGTCCTTCAAAAATGTGGGTTTAAAGCAAACAACTTACAGGAATGAAGTGTTAGCTTTTCTCTTTACATTGGTCGGAGTATTAAAATCCCCTTTCTGCTTACGCAAAGGAGATAATTTAGTGCTGCAATACCCATTGAAGAAGTATTTTACTCTTGTTTGCAACATGGCTCATTTGAGAGGAGCAAAAGTAATTGTACTGATCCATGACCTGGGAAGCTTCCGCCGTAAAGCGTTAACAGTAGAACAAGAGATAAAGCGTCTGAATCACGCCGATTATGTGATAGCACATAACGAGAAAATGAAAAAGTGGCTGGAGGATAACGGCTGTAAGGCAAAACTGGGAGTATTGGAGATTTTTGACTATTTATCAGAAGCCCAAGCTACTCCCAAACCGGACGTGGAAAAGCCTTACAGCGTGTTGTATGCCGGAGCTTTGAATTTACGAAAGAATACCTTTTTGTATGAAGTGGGCGAGTTTATCCATTCTTTCAGCTTCAATCTATATGGCAATGGCTTTGAAATAGATAAAGCAAAAGGGAAAGAACATTTCAAATATATGGGATTCGTCAAGTCGGATGATTTGATAGCTACCGCTCAAGGGGATTTTGGATTGGTATGGGATGGATTCTCTGTTTCTGCTTGTACCGGAAACTTTGGAGAGTATCTTCAATATAATAATCCGCATAAAACATCCCTATATATTCGATGTGAATTGCCTGTCATTATTTGGAGCAAAGCAGCTTTGGCAGACTTTGTACGTAAAAACGGTATTGGGATATGCATTGACTCTTTGGAGGAGCTGGAAGGGATATTAAGTTCGCTGAGCAAAGAGCAATACATGGAGATGAAGAAGAAAGTACATCAACTTAGTACAAAATTATCCCAAGGTTTCTATTGTAAGGAAGCAGTACGAAACGCTATTTATGAAATTTAGAGAAAACAAAAACATGAAAATAAGTTTGGTTATTTCAACCTATAATTGGCCTGAGGCATTATATCTATGTCTGCTAAGTGTCACAAAGCAGACGATGATACCAGAAGAGGTTATAATTGCTGACGATGGTTCTTTGCCTGACACCAAAGAAGTAATAGACAAGATGCGTATAAACTTCCCTTGTCCGTTAAAGCATGTATGGCACGAAGATAAAGGATTTAGACTTTCTGTCATCCGTAATAAAGCTTTTGCAATATGTAAAGGAGATTATATCATTGAAGTTGATGGAGACATTATTATGCATCCACATTTCATAGAAGATCATGCCAGCGAAGCAAAAAGAGGGTACTTTTTAGCCGGAAGCCGTGGCAAAATGACTAAAAGGTTATCCCAAACACTGTTAGAAAAAAAAGAATACAACTTATCATATTTTAATTGGGGTATAAGACGGGTATTAAATACAATAAGAATTCCATTATTAACCTCTCTTTTTTACAATTATAAGAGAAACAAAAAAGAACGAGGATGTAATATTTCTTTTTGGAAAGATGATCTTTATGCCGTAAATGGTTGTGATGAAAGAATAGTAGGATATGGTTTTGAAGATATTGATTTGTGCTTACGTTTAAGGAGGTCAGGAATACAAAAGCGCTTTCTAAAATTTAAAGCTATTGAGTACCATATTTACCACAAAGCTGTAAAAACCAAAAAAAACATGAATGCCAATGAAGTAATCTTCAATGAGAATAATAGACTAAAAATAATAAAGTGTAAAAAAGGAATTGACCAATATCTTCAATAACAATGGACCCAATCACTATTATTACAGTTTGTTACAATGCAGAAGCAACCATTGAACAAACCATTTGTTCAGTTCTTGGCCAAAGCTATAGACCAATAGAATATATAATCATCGATGGAAAATCAATAGATAACACTAACAATATCATTCTAAGGTACAAACCTGAATTCATAGAAAAAGGATTTAACTTTTTACATATTTCAGAACAAGATAAAGGCATCTTTGATGCAATGAATAAAGGTATCCAATTGGCAACAGGAAAATGGATTAATTTTATGAACGCCGGAGATTTTTTTAATAACGACGAAGTTATTAAACAGGTTTTTTACCGAAAAATTCCAGTTGGTGTAAAAGCGATTTATGGGGATACAATAGTATCTAAAAGATTCGGGCAATTTGTAAATCACGCATTGCCCCCAACTCAAATAGTGCAACATATGCCCACCTGTCATCAAGCTTTTTTTATTGATGCAGAAGAAATGAAGCAACACCCATTCAGCAACGATTACCATCTTACTGCTGATTACCATTTTGTTTATAATCTATATAAGCGAACCTCCAATCAGGCTTTTTTACAACTGCCAATCAGTATTGTTTGTTATGAAGCAGAACACGGTATTTCTTCTATTAACAAACTAACTGTCAAGAAAGAATGCGCAAGAATCAGGAATATCAACAACACTTGGAGATGGTATTTTTCCTATACACACGCATGTGTCAGTTTATACACCAAAACCCTATTTAACAATGTTATTCCAAAGAATATATTAATGGCTGTAAAGCGCTGGAATCGAAAACGATTGTCCAATAGGCATCTATAAGACTGAAATAATACCCATATCTGAACATCATCCGAACAATAAAATAGAATTAATATACCCTATAATCTCAAGTCCAATCAATATTCCTTGCAAAATATATCCTCAAAACAATATATTTCAGTAACTTTGCTTCTGAGAATATAATATCATGTTGTACTATTTGAAATTCATCATAATGAAGACAAGATAATATTACACAGACATAGTATTCAAATTCATACTAACCAAAGAGGAACTAAAACTAGAATGAATAATGCATGAAAAAAAAATAATAACAGTAACGTCTCCACTCTTGCCCCCATTAGAGGATTTTATCCCACAATTGAGGGATATTTGGGATTCCAAATGGATTACCAACAATGGTCATTATCACCAAAAATTAGAAGAAGCCTTGTGCAAATACCTACAGGTTTCTCATATTAGTTTATTTACTAATGGCACACTTCCCCTAATCATTGCCTTACAAGCATTAAGAATCAATGGTGAAGTTATAACAACTCCGTTCAGCTTTGTAGCCACTACTCATGCGCTTTGGTGGAACGGCATCAAGCCCGTTTTTGTAGATATTGATCCCTCTACTTGCAATTTAAATCCCGATAAAATAGAGGCAGCAATAACTCCTCGCACTACTGCAATTATGCCAGTACATGTATATGGAAAGCCATGTGATACCCAACGAATCCAAGAAATAGCAAACAAATATGGATTGAAGGTTATATACGACGCGGCCCATGCATTTGGCGTTGAAGTAAATGGAAAATCGATACTTGATGCCGGAGATATGTCTACTCTTAGTTTTCATGCTACCAAAGTATATAATACGATTGAAGGAGGTGCACTTATCGTAAAAGATGCCGAAACCAAAAAACGTATAGACTATCTAAAGAACTTTGGTTTTGCCAGCGAAACAGAAGTGGTAGCTCCCGGTATTAATAGCAAAATGGATGAAGTACGTGCTGCTTATGGACTGCTGGCTCTAAAAGATGTAGATCAGGCCATCAGAATCCGTCAACAAGTAGCTATCCGCTACCGAAAAGAGCTATGCGGTATAGACGGGCTCTCCTTCATGGAAGATATGCCTGGAGTCAAACATAACTATTCATATTTCCCCATATTCATAAAAGCAAAAGAATTTGGGATGAGCCGCGATGTATTATATGAAATCATGAAGAAGAACAACATACTAGGACGACGATATTTTTACCCACTCATCAGCAGTTTCTCCACGTACCGTGGACTAGAATCTGCCCAAACGAATAATTTGCCGATAGCCACTGAAATAGCTAATTCTGTTATATGTCTTCCAATCCATCATGAACTGAGTGATGATGATTTAGATAGAATTATCACTATTATAAAGAAATGTGCAAAAAAATAAGTATCCCCTAACCCAATAAGAAAACTATAGAGAAAACAGAATGAAAGTAGCATATATCATCGATCGTTATATTCCTATAGGCGGAGCCTCAAGAACTCTAACCACCATGGCTGATTCTTTGGAATTAGAAGAATATCAAATTTTCTGTCGTAGTATAATGGGGACCGAAGAGGTAGATAAGAAAGTTTCAGTAATAAAAAATGCCACCGAAATATTAGATTTTTGCATAACAAATAATTATGATTTAATCCATTGGTTTAAAGCAGAAAAAGTGAAACTAATTACTAGTTTGTTAAAACTGAGAAGAAAAAGAGGAATCACCATACCTGTTATTACAACCATTTGCCAAAAACCATCCTATCAGAATCTATTATTGACTAATATAGAAATCACTGATTCGGCAGCTTTAGTCTTTATTGACTCAGCTTCTTATAATGACTCTTTATATCATTTCTTACCTAATACCTCAAAAAGAAGAATTTATTTTGGTACTCCAATTAGTATTTATGAAGAAATCAAGGCAATAAAGAGAAATGAGAATAATACCCAACAAATTATCTTTGGCAGAGGGAGTACAGACAATAAGATACCATCTGACTTTGCAGAGATTTTTAAACAAATAGATTTTCCTAACAAAGAATTTAGAGTATATGGTTGTAACCAACGCAGATTGAATGAGAAAAGTATCTACGAAAAAGCACATATATATTTATATCCTCCTCAACCTTATAAAGAATGGATAAAAGCCCTCTCTGAATTTGACATATTTCTCTATCAGTTGCCTAAAAATGGTTATTCCTCGATTGACGGAGTAATCTCACAAGCGATGATGTTTGAAATCCCTGTTATTTATTACGGACCTAGCGCCCCTGCTGAACTTATAGAGAATGGGAAAAGTGGATTTATTGCTCAAAATAAAAAAGAATTGGTGAAAATCTGTGATATGCTATGCAGAGATAAAAAGAAACGCATTGAAATAGGAAGAAATGCACGAGAAAGATTTCTAAAGGAATTCAACTTTGAGAAAACAAAAACAGAATATATGCAATTATACCATGAAGTAATAAGTAATAATTCGCCCACAAAGGTTCACATTCCAATATCATACAAGCTTATTAAATGCTATAGAAATTTATACTGGCCTATTCGGAAAGAGTTATTTAGATTTTGGAACAGAAAAATTAAAGCAGCAATTCAATGGAAATAAACAACAATGTATATAGAAAACTCGAAACTCCTTTCTTTCTCTTAGATGAAAAGGTTTTACTAGATGAAATAGCGACTTTACATCAGGCTATTAGTTCATATTGGCCACAAACGATAATAGGCTATTCAGTTAAAACCAATTCTTTTCCCCCATTATTGAAAATACTGTCTGAACACCAGATTTGTGCCGAAGTGGTATCGATAGACGAATATGAGTTAGCCACCATTATGGGTTACAATCATCAACAGATTATTTGCAACGGACCTATAAAATCTGAGGCGTGGATAAATCGTATTCTACAGGAAGGAAATATATTAAATATAGATTCCAAAAGAGAACTTAGATACATACAAAACTATGCAAAACAGCACCTCACAGACAGAGTTAGTATTGGTATCCGCGTTAATATAGATTTAGAGCATTTATTTCCAGGAGAGTCCAACGCAGGAATAGATGGTAGCCGCTTTGGCTTTTCCTATGAAACAGGAGAATTAGAAGAAGCTATTCTTTTCTTCAAACAAATTCCCAATGTACATATCAGTGGATTGCATCTACATACTAGTACTCGAACACGCAGCATAGAGATTTACCGTTGGTTGACTCAGCTTTTTTGTAATATAGTAGCCAAGTATCAGCTTACAGATATTACCTATTTTGACATTGGTGGAGGATTTTATGGCGGTATCCCTGATAAACCCAGTTGGAAAGAATACATTAGAGAAATTTCCAGTGTACTATCCACTAATGGTTATACCCCAGAAAAATTAAAACTAATCATTGAACCGGGTGTTAGCTTAATAGCAGGCTGCTTCTCGTACCATTGCACCGTGGTCGATACCAAAAGAACAGCCCAAAAACAGATCGTTGTTTTAGATGGAAGCAGGATACATATAGATCCATTATTCCATAAAAAGTCTTATTTCTATGAAATAAGAAAGCGACAGCAAATGCCAATTGTTGCTAATCAACAATTAGTTGGATTCACTTGTTTGGAAAATGATCGATTCTTTCAACTGGAAGATGAAGAAGAATTAAATGAGGGAGATCAAATTATTTTTGATAAAGTCGGGGCTTATACCATGACCCTTTCACCACTCTTCATTTCTTATTTCCCAGCAATATACATACAAACTAAAGAACAAGATATTAAACTATTACGTTCTAAATGGGGTGTTAATGAATTTATACAATTATCTTTATAGTCTATGAATATTCTGATTACAGCTATCGGTTCCATGTCAGCAGAATGCGTCATCTCAGCATTAACAAAACAAGGACATCAAGTAACGGGGTGCGATATCTATCCTGCCGAATGGCATTACGCTTCCCGTCTGTGTAGTAAAGTCTACCAAGTACCTTTGGCTACCCAAAATGAGAAATATATAAACGCATTAATGCAAGTCTGCATGGAGCAACAAATCAATGTTATTATACCTTTAACAGATATAGAAATAGATATATTAAGTTTATGGAGAAGCCGATTCAAAGAATCGGGTATTTTATTATGTATTCAATCTGAATATACCCTATCCATAGCAAGAAATAAGTATCAATTATATCAATTCTTCTTACAGGATAAAGAAGTACCTTCTATTCTGACTTATCAAGCAGACAATCACAGTTTTACTGAAGATTCGCTCCCTTGTATAGCAAAACCTTGCAATGGTAGAAGTAGTGAGGGACTAATGCTCATTCATACCGCTCAAGAACTAGATTTATTACAATCAAAAGAAAACTATATTCTGCAGAAATATTTAAAAGGTCCCATTTACACAGTAGATTATGTGCGGTGTAGACAAACATGCAAAGATTTTGCCATTCCTAGAAAAGAGTTGCTAAGAACCAAGAACGGGGCGGGGCTAACAGTACAATTGACCAATAATGAAATATTAAAAAAACAAGTTTCGCATATAGGCAACAAACTAGATATCAATGGATGTATAAATATGGAATTCTTGTATGTTGATGATCTCTTTTATCTGATCGATGTCAATCCTCGTTTCTCTGCAGGAATAGCGTTTAGCCATTTGGCAGGTTATGATATGATAATCAGTCATTTAAATTGCTTTATCAATAAGGATATCATGCCAGAAATTGATTTCACAGAGAGATTAATGACCAAAAGATACAAAGAAGAAATATTAAGTTAATATGGAAAAAAAAACAATTGTAGTATTTGGAGCAACAGGCAACCTAGGCGCATATACAGTCATGGAGTTATTACGATATAATTTTACCGTAATAGCTGTAGGACACAGAGCAAACGACAATAATTTTTTCAAAGATCATGGAGCTACTTATTATTCGGTAGATATATGCAACAAAGAAAGTATGCAAATATTACCCACACATAATATATATGGAGTGGTTCATCTTGCCGGTGAACTACCCTCAAGATATGAATATAATCCAGCTTCATTAATAGATAGTATTATAAAAGGGACTTTGAATGTGTTGGAATACATTAGATCAGTCAAAGCAGAAGTTATCATATTTCCTCAAACACCTTTTGACGTTTCCAATTATCATAATACAACAAAAGCTATTCCTGCAGACACCCAGCGTTCTTTTCCTACTACCGGTGATCATAGTATATATACTATTGCAAAAAATGCTGCCGTAGACCTAATTGAGCATTACCATTACCAATATGGAATCAGAAGATTTATACTCCGTTTTTTCACTATATACCAATATCATCCTAGTCCTTTCCATTATGCAAACTATATCCGAAAAAAAATGCCTTATCGTATCTTAATAGATAAAGCAATAAAAGGAGAACCTATAGAAATATGGGGAGATCCTAAACGAGCAAAAGAAATGGTCTACATCAAAGATTTTACCTATCTAGTAAGACTATGTTTAGAATCACCAATACAAGGAGGTATTTATAATGTAGGAAACGGATGGCAAGTTACTTTAGAAGAACAAATACAAGGTATTATCGATGTATTTTCTCCTAAAGAAAAGAAATCACCAATTATTTATCGGCCTGAAGAACAAGATTCATTACAAGCCGCTTTCGACATCTCTAAAACACAACAAGAATTAAATTATTCTCCTCAATTTAGTTACTTAGAAAGCTTGAAAGACTTATATCAAGAGATGCAAGAAGAACCATTTGCCCAGTTATGGGGCAAAAAAGATGATTATGAATAAGAGATCAAAAAATCCATATAGATTCAAACTTACTCTTTCCTTAGAAAGATTCATAAGATCACAAAAGGTAAGCCAACTAATTCATAGATAATAGGTTGGCTTCTTTACATTTTTAGGAGAAACGAATTAACGTAAGCATCCGGTAAAGCTATAAAAATCCAACATATACATTCACTCTCGTAAACAGAGGGTATAAATCTCCATCAATTGCTGTGCCTGCTTCTCCTCAGCGAAGCTACACACGAACGTCCGACCCCGTTCTATCATCTTTTGTCGCAAATCAATATTGCCCAACAACCTTTTCAAAGCAGCGACCATCGCCTCAACATCGTCCGGATGTACATATATAGAATCAGGTCCGCCAGCCTCTTCCAAACATGACCCTGTTACAGCAACCACAGGAAGTCCCGAATGAATGGCCTCAATAATAGGAATACCAAAGCCTTCAAAACGAGAAGGATAAACAAATATTTCCGCTTGCTGGTAAATAGCCGGTAAATCAATAAAAGGAACTCCGCTTAAAATCTTCACACGATCCTCTAAATGATGAATACGGATAAAAGTTTCAACTTCATCCGTATAAGGAGTCCTGCGTCCCACAATGACCAAATGCATTTCCTGAGGTAAATGAGGCAAAGATTTCACTGCCAAAAGTACATTCTTGCGTTCCTCTATACTACCCACATTCAGAATGTAATGTTCCGGCAGATCATATTTTTCCCGGACCTCTTGTTTCTTTTCCGAAGTTACAACCTGGGTAAATGACGCATCGCACCCTTGATACACCACCTTTATCTTTTCTTCCGGAATGTGAAAATAAGAAATGATATCACGCTTGGTACATTCACTGATAGCTATAACTACATCAGCATTCTCACAGGCTTTACGAAATTTATAAGTATAGATTTTCCGGTCAATCCAATGATAATAAGCAGGATAACGCAAAAATATCAAATCGTGTATAGTCACAACACTCTTTACATTCTTTGCTTTTCGGATATTCAATGGCAATTCATTACTAAGACCATGAAAGATGTCAATTCCATCATCCTCCAAACGCGAAGTAAGCCCAAATGTACGCCACAATGATTTAAAACGCTTCCATGAACCTTCGGGATAGATTGTTTTCAAAAGGGGACAACGCTGCAAGAGTTCATCAAAATTTCTACTTGAGCGCTTGCGAGGAGCATATAATACATACTCATTCCCGGGTAAGAAACGATATAAGATATCTATAATATACCGGCTATAATTTCCTAAGCCCGTAAAGTTCTGAACAGCGCGTTTACCATCAAATCCTATCCTCATACTCCTTATTTATATTCCACAAAGGTAGAAATTTCCCCTTTCACACACAAAGAATAGCCTAAAAAGAAAACTACTCATTTTAAAATAAGGTTTGTGCGATTAGAATATATATCTTTGCAAACATATTACAAATAACTTTTTTAATCTACTCAAATGAAGCAACTACTCACAAAACGTTTTGGTTTATCATTATTGTATTTACTGACAATACATGTAGCGGCCTTACTGTTTTTCTTTATATTCCGATTTATCTTGTTTATTTCTACAGAATATCAGTTTCCTGATAATATTCAAAATGATATAGCTTTGCAATCTGTTGCATTTATCCGGGGAGTATGGTTTGACAATGTAATAGCTTGCTACATATTGATACTCCCCTTAGTCGTATTGTGGATTGCCAGTATTTTCAACTATACTGCCAAATGGTTATTCAAATCAACAGCCATTTATTTTATCTGTTTTTACTCTCTATCTTTCATTATAGCTGCCGCCAATATTCCTTATTTCGGATATTTCTTCAAAACAATCAATTCTTCTATTTATAATTGGTTCGGATATGGCGCCACGACAGCCGGCATGGTATTCGGCGAAACCTCTTTTTACTTTCCTATATTTTTGGGGATAGCTTCTATCCTGCTTTTCGGCTGGGGAGTTCTCACCCTGTCATCCTATTTTTACCGCGAAAGTACGAAAGCATCTTCAACAATCCATATAACAAACCGCATTTCAGTACTGCTCACCGGAGCAGCTTGTGTGGGACTTTGCCTATTCGGAATACGGGGAAGAATGGGATACAATCCTATTAAAGTGAGCCAAGCCTACTATTGTGAAGATCCATTTCTAAATCAACTTGGAGTAAATCCTGTTTTCAATTTATTGACCAGTACATTGGATGACAACCGGAAGGAAAACCGTTATTTACATCTGATGCCTGAACAAGAAGCAGTGGCTAATGTACAGAAACTATTGCACAGAGAAGGAATTGCAGATATTTCACCTATCGCCCGTAAAATAAACCAAGCTACATCACCCAACCCCAAGAATGTGGTTCTAATTTTTATGGAATCAATGTCTGCCAACTTGATGAACAGCTTTGGAGCGACCAAGCAACTCACTCCTTTCCTGGATAGCCTTTATCAACAATCACTCAGTTTCAGCCATTTCTACTCGGCAGGTATACATACCAATCATGGCATGTATGCCACCCTATATTCATTTCCCGCTATCATGAAACGCAATGCAATGAAAGGTTCTGTTATTCCTATTTACTCGGGACTGCCCACCATATTAAAAGACAATGGTTACCAGAACTTATTTTTCATGACTCACGAGTCACAATATGATAATATGAATGCCTTCTTCCGCACCAACGGATTTGACGAAATCTATGCCCAGGAGAACTATCCGGCAGAAAAAGTGGTCAATAGCTTTGGAGTACAAGATGATTTTTTATATCAATATGCCTTGCCCATCTTAAATAAAAAAGCAGAAAGCGGACAACCTTTTTTCACCGTGCTCCTTTCTATCAGCAATCACCCTCCTTATGTGATACCGGATTACTTCAAGCCACATAGCGAAAAGCCCGAAGATCAGATTGTAGAATATGCAGACTGGTCCATCAGGCAGTTTATGACAGAAGCCGAGAAACAACCATGGTTCGATAATACGATCTTTGTTCTTTTAGGAGATCATGGCAAACTGGTAGGTTCTCCGGAAAGCGAAATTCCACAATCCTATAATCATATTCCATTAATGATTTACGGAAAAGATATTCAACCCGAAATAAAGGACAATTTCGGTGGACAAGTAGATGTAGCTCCCACCTTGCTCGGACTACTAAATATTAGCTATACCCAGAACAACCTAGGTATTGATTTACTAAAAGAACAACGTCCCTGTATGTTTTATACAGCAGATAATCTGATAGCCGCCAGAGATACCACTCACCTCTATATATATTCTCCCGACAACAAACAAGAGTTTAGATATGAACAAACAGGGAGTACCCTGCACGTTGCAGAAGATAATGAGGCCTTTCAACGACTAAAGAATTATTGCTTTTCAATGTTGCAGAGTACGGAGTATTTGGTAAAGGAACATAAAACCATAGATAAACCCACTAATTTATAACATTTTATGAACTCTAGACCGGTCGTCAGTGAATTTATGCGTTTTGGCATAGTGGGAATAGTTGCTACGGCACTGCATTATGGCATCTATTATCTATTACAGCCATATATCAATGTCAATGTGGCCTATACAACAGGGTATGTACTCAGCTTCATTGCTAATTTCTATTTAACTTCCTACTTCACCTTTAGAACAACTCCTTCATGGAAAAAGCTAACAGGAATGGGAGGCGCTCATATAGTCAACTATCTGTTGCATATGGCTTTGCTCAATTTATTTTTATTTATGGGAATCTCAAAAACCTGGGCGCCTATACCCGTGTTTGCCATAGCGATTCCTATTAATTTCTTGCTGGTTCGGTTTGTATTTAAACATAAAAAACTATGAATACCGTGAAACTTGTCATTGTTGTTCCTTGCTATAACGAGGAAGAAGTGCTGAAAGAGACTACCCGACAATTATCTGATGTACTTGCCCAAATGGAAAATGAGGGAAGCATAGCAGACGGGAGAATATTGTATGTGGATGATGGCAGTAAGGATGCAACCTGGCCACTGATAGAGCAGCTGTCTGAGCTCAACCCCTGCATCATGGCACTAAAACTAGCCCACAACGTAGGACACCAACAAGCACTGTGGGCGGGATTGGAATGGGTGGCAAACAGTAATTATGATGCAGCCGTATCCATTGATGCAGACTTACAGGATGATGTGGATGCCATTTCTAAAATGGTGGATTATTATAATAAAGGCATAGACATTGTATATGGAGTAAGAAAAGAACGGAAAACCGATACTTTCTTTAAGAAACATACGGCACAACTGTTTTATAAACTGATGAGAACAATGGGGGGCGAGATTGTTTATAACCACGCAGATTTTCGTTTAATGAGTAAACGGGCATTGAAAGCATTGGTTTCTTACCCGGAACGCAATCTTTTCCTACGCGGGATAGTGCCTATGCTGGGATATTCTTCCACTTCCGTTTACTATGACCGCAAAGAGCGTTTTGCAGGCGAATCCAAATATCCGTTTACCAAGATGCTGAACTTTGCCTTGGATGGTATCACTTCATTCTCGGTCAAGCCTTTACGATTAATAACTACTGCCGGACTTATATTCATGTTGGCATCTATAATTGCTATTATTTATGCCTTGTCTTCCTTTGCCAGCGGTCACGTATTTCCGGGATGGACTTCCTTATTAATCTCCGTATGGTTTATTGGAGGAGCAGTTCTGACCGCAATCGGGATTATAGGTGAATATGTAGGCAAAATTTATAAAGAAGTGAAACGCCGTCCGCGCTATTTCATAGAAAAAGAAGTAAACCTGTAACAGGTTTACTTCTTAGTAAAATGATATAAATAGATCGTATCGTGAATATCACATCCCCTCTTCTTACTCTTATATACTTCTTTAAACGTATATTCGTTTTCATGCCGGGGCTTAAATTCATCAAAGTCTCCGGCTCCTACCAATAGGTACCCTTCTTTGGGCATTACCCGTTCAAATAAGTCAACACGGTCATTATTATAGAAGTTCACTACGTAGAAGCGAAGCATTTCTATGCTGACATAAGAATATATTTTGCCTTCCGGCACTATCTGCCGGATGTCCTTTGCCAGATCTTTATCCGACTTCACATTAAGGATGGTAGGTTGATAAACTCCATCCAAAGACATAAAGATAACGAAAGTCACTATAATAGCTCCATATATGATCCTTAGTCCGGAAGCTTTTTCCTTCAGCATCCAAAAGAAATATGCCGCAGCAAACAAAGGCAGAGTTATCAACAGCAAATGTACAAAGCTCAAAGAAACATTCTCCAATGCATTCAAATACAGAATATTCTGAGCAGCATGTCTTCCGTGAAAAATGCTATCGGGAACCAATCCACATTTTACCGCAAGGAATGTAACAAGCAACAACATTCCCGCTATAGACAAAAAGCCTCCATATATCTTGATTGCCTTAGAGCCGATTCTGACCAAATACACAATATATTCCGCCAAAAAATAGGCGATGAACGGATAAATAGGCAGTAAATACACACTTCGCTTGCTTTTCGGAATGCAATAAAAGACAAAAATTAGAACGATGCTGAGCAATGAGAATAACCGCGTATCATCCATCTCACGGATATAAGTAGTGAACTTGTTCCACCATTCACGAGGTTTACCCGTAACTTTCTTATATTTCAAACTGAACAAAGAAAGTAATACCAGCAAAGTGTAAGGCGCATAACCTGTCAAAACTGTTATTACATTATAATAAGCCGGATTTTCATGAGATTCATAAGTCATCTTACCCATAAAACGCCCGAAGTTCTCTTCCATCACCAGTGCAACGAAATTATCCCCACCCTGTTGATAGGCCGCAGTATACCAAATAGCAGGCAAAACACAGGAAACAACCGCCACCAATAGCATAGAAAAAAATGCTTTATAGAACTTTGTACCCCGTATCAGCAAATAAACTCCAGTTACCAAACACGGCAAAATAATGCCTATAGGCCCTTTAGTTAGTGTAGCACATCCCATCAATAAAGTTGCTACCCATGGAAAGCCACGCTGCCCCTGTTCACACCATTTATAAAGCTGATAAAGAGCTAAAACAATAAAAGCCGTCAGCATCATATCAACACGACAGTTCATTCCGGCTCGATGTACCTCAAAATTGGATAATGTAATGACGGACATCAGGAAAGCAAGAGAAGCTCCTCTACGCTTTGCATAAAATAAAAAGCCAGCCAGTACCATAGCAATCAGTGACAAGGCAGAAGGCATACGGGAAGTATATTCGGTCACTTTACCTGTAATAGAAGAAACAGCCGCAATACACCAATGGAAAAATGGTGGTTTATAAGCAATATCCCCTCCATTATTCACCGGCAGAATCCAGTTTCCGGTCTCCAACATAGAATAAGCAACTACAGCCTCACGAGGTTCCCCCTTAGTGTGGAAATCTGTCAATCCCAGAAAAGGAAGAATGGTGATAACACAAATCAATGCTAAGAAGATAAACAGTTTATTCTTCATAACTAAAAAGTCAATTAAGCCACTAAAAACTCTTTCTACAAGAAATAACGGCAGTCAATAACCAGCTTTTCTGTACGGGAATGAATATCCTTAAATTCCGGCCATGCCGTAGCAATAATGAATACGTCAGCCTCAGCCAAGATCCTATCATAGTCTTGATAATAAGTGATTTGCAAGTCTTGATAATGTACCTTGAACTCCTCATTGGCCACAGGGTCATACCCACAAATATGTGTATATTCCAACAACGAAAGTTGACGAATAATCTTTGCACTCGGAGCATCACGCACATCATCTGATTCCGGTTTGAATGACAATCCTAAAACCGCCAATTTCAATTCTTTACGCCCTTCCACAGCCTTATCTATGCGATCAGCAATAAATTGGGGCATATTATCGTTTACTGAAATAACATTTTTCAAAATCTGCGCATCAAATCCTGATGATTTTGCAACAGCATAAAGAGCATTGGTATCTTTAGGCAGACAGTATCCTCCATATCCACAACCCGGATAAGCATACGAAGCCATATTACATCCTCCCCATCTCTTGTCCATATGAAGAATCCGGAATGCCTGAGCCACATCTATATGCCCCAAGGTATCTGCAATAACAGACATCTCATTAGAATAACTGATTAATGTAGCCAGCAATGTATTCGACAGGTATTTGATAAATTCTCCGGTATTGAGAGATACACAGAATACCGGGACTTTAACAGAAACATACAGCTCACGCAATATTTCTTCCGATCCGGAATCGCTTACTCCAAGCACAATACGGTCAGCATATATAAAATCGTCCCAGCAATGGCCTTCACGCAGGAACTCCGGATTATTTGCTATACCTATTTCAGTTCCTACCTTGTAACCCTTATTCTCTACATAAGGCACAATCTTACTTTCCGTTGTTGAAGGAGGTATAGTCGATTTTACAACCAGCACGCGGAAACGATCATCGTTTATCTGTTCCAAAGTCTGGTCTATTGCCGCCAACAGGTAAGTAAGATCAGCCTGTCCATCCTTGCCATAAGGAGTTCCTACACAATAATATACACAGTCGCTTTCTGGTATTACCTTGTCTAGTTCTGATAAAGAAACAGGGTGGAAATGATTATCCAAATGGCGAAGCAAAGCCTCATCCAACCCTTTTTCCAGGAAAGGCAATTTTCCGGCACGGATAGTGCTTAACCGCGCCTCATTTACCTCTACTCCATATACAGTATGTCCGTATTCAGCAAAACCCAATGCCGTTGTCAAGCCTACAAATCCTAAGCCGAAAACAGTGATTACCATTTGTATTCCTCCTCGCTGCTTTCTTTAATGAAACCTAAGAATCTCTTTACGCCCTCGTGTACAGGGATAGACGGAGAGTAATGCAATATACGTCTTGCTTTGTCTATATTCGGGCAACGGCGTTGAGGGTTATTAGTCAAATAATCTTTGTCATTTGAAGTGGCATACACTACCTTGCCTGTGTAACCAAATACTTCCTTACCGGCCTCTACATAATATTCTGCTAACTGTGAAATGCTGATTTCGGGACTTTCTATACCGATATTAAAATAGTCATAAGTACCGTGAAGCAGAATCTTGAGATAACCAGTGATAGAATCGGCAATATAGCAGAATGTACGGGTGGGTGAACCATTGGACAATATTTCAATATCCCGGTTTTCCTTAATAGCCAGAGCAAAGTCAGCCGGTACACGCTTGTCATTGATTCTCATACCCGGACCATAGTTGTTGAACGGACGGGCTACGCCGATTGGCATATTATATTTTTGGGCAAACAACATACACATTGTTTCGCCAAAACGTTTTGATTCATCATAGCAGGCACGAGGTCCGGTAGCGCAAACATATCCATAATATTCCTCGGAAGTGGGAACATGGTCTGCATCCGGATTTCCATACAGTTCACTAGATGAATAGAATAGGAATCCTTTAATCTTTTTCTCTTTATAAAAGTCGAGCAATGAACGAAGTCCCCAAATATTCGCATCCAATGTCTCAATAGGGTATTGGCGGTAGAACACAGGAGAGGCGATAGATGCCATGTGAATAATAAAATCTGCATTCTCTGCTCCTTCTACATCCTCTATTTTGTCAGTGATAATATCAAACTTCTGAATATCAAACAAAGGATCTTGTTCCAGTTTTTTCACCCATGCAGGATAGCCCAACATAAAGTTATCCAGCGCGATGACCTTCTTCAAGCCCAATGCGGTAGCTTTATCTTGGAAAAAATGCATAAAATAGTAACCTAAAAAGCCTCCGCATCCGGTTATCAGCAAAGTAGCTCCATTCAACTTCTCCCGTTCTTCGGGAGATAAGCCATTGTACGTGTGATTAAAATCATTCTTTAGAACATTCGACATCATATCTTGTACTTTATAATTAATTCATAGAATAATGCCACAAAGATAAGTTAAATAAGCGAGTGAAAACTGTTTTTCGTTCACCATTTCACTTTTAATTCATACATTTGCAAAAAATTGTATATTATGGCTACATACGACATTCGTCCTCTACAATTACGCATGTTAAAAATCTTACTTGCTTTTGACAAGATGTGTCAGGAACAAGGATTACGTTATTGCATTATGGCTGGAACTATGATTGGAGCAGTCCGCCATAAAGGTTTTATACCTTGGGATGATGATATGGATGTGGGTATGCCACGTCCCGATTATGAGAAATTCATTGCACACTGCAAAGAATGGTTACCCCAGCCCTATGAATTTGTATGTGGAGAGAATGATCCGAAGTATCCTTTACCCTTCGGAAAAATACAAGATTCGAGCACGACATTGATAGAACGCCGCCACCTCAGTTATTTGGGAGGAATTTATGTAGATGTCTTTCCATTGGATGCTGTTCCCTCAAACCCAATAGCACGCAGATGGCAGTACACCCAATACCAATTCTATAAACAGGCTCTTTACTTGGTGCATCGCGACCCCTATAAACACGGGCACGGTCCCAGTTCATGGATTCCTTTGCTCACCCGCAAGTTGTTCACCATGGAAAAGTTGCAACGCTCCATCAGGCGACTTCTTAATAAGTATGATTATAACCAATGTACATTGGCTGCCGATTATACAGATGGTTTGCGTGGTGTGATGAGTAAAGAAATTAATGGTGTATATACTCCTTATGTATTCGAGGGAGAAACCGTTCAAGGTATCAAGCGCTATGATGATTATCTGACGCAAATGTATGGCGACTATATGCAGATACCGAAAGGAGAGCATCAGCGCCAGCACAATTTCCATTACTTGGATCTGAATATGCCCTATCGGGAATATAAAGAGACTAGCTCTGAGTCCTAATTATAGGACCCAGGGAGCATTTCCGTCATGCCATAACTTATTTAAGTAATCCCTGTCACGGGCAGTATCCATACATTGCCAGAATCCTTCGTGCAAATGAGTTTTCAGTTCGCCATCACGAGCCAGGTTCTCCAAAGGCTCCTGCTCAAATACCGTGGAATCGTCATGAATATAATCAAAGACTTTGTGGCTAAGAACAAAGAACCCTCCATTAATCCATCCTTGGTTGATTTGAGGCTTCTCCTTAAACTCACTCACCAACCTATCATCGTTTATCTGCAATTCACCAAAGCGAGCAGTGGGATGCACAGCTGTTACCATAGCCAAACGACCTGATTTCTTATAATCATCTACCAGGTCTTTTATATTCACATCAGAAACAGCATCACCATAAGTCACCATAAAATCCTCTTCCCCAATGAGTTCTTTCAGACGGAGAATACGTCCACCTGTCATAGATTGTGATCCGGTATCTACCAAAGAAACATCCCAGTCAAGTGGACGCTCATTGATATAGTTGATATGCCCATCGGATAAACGAATGGTAAAATCATTATTCAAGGCATAATATTGCAAAAAATAGTTTTTAATCACTTCTCCTTTATAGCCAAGTGCAATAATGAATTCCTTGTATCCGAATCTTGCATAGTGATTCATGATATGCCACAAAATAGGCTTACCACCAATCTCTACCATCGGCTTAGGTACCAGTTTGGTATATTCTGATAAGCGTGTTCCAAACCCACCCGCCAAGATAACTACTTTCATAAGCTTACAGACTATTTATAATAGAACAAATAAATTCAAGATCGCCATCACTCAGTTCCGGATGAATCGGTATGGAAATAATCTTGCTGTACACCTCCTCCGTTATCGGCAAAGAATAAGGAGATTTGAAATAGCTCAACAAGTGATTGGGACGATACTGTATGCCAAACTGTACTTCATTGGCTTTAAATAAGTCTATCAATTTATCCCGCTTACCATTTTGCACCAGAACGGGGAAAACATGAGGTACAATTTGAGAATAATCCATCGGAATCAATTGCACATCTTTGTTTCCTGATAGCAATGAAGTATATTTTTGAGCAATATATTTACGCTTGGGTGCAAATTCCGACTCAAAACGTGATAACTGTACCCGGCCGATAGCAGCAAAAATATTACTCATGTGATAGCGGTAACCCTGATCTACTACATCAAAGTCCCAGCTTCTTTCTCCTTTATATCGTTTTTCCGAATCTTTGCATACACCCAACAAGCGGGCATCACTTACAGCTTCTATTACTTTCTGATCATTAGTAAAAATAGCCCCACCCTCACCGGAAGTTATATTCTTAATTCCATCAAAACTGAAGCAAACCACATCGCCGAAAGAACCGATTTTCCGCTGATTATGCACACAGCCAAAAGCATGGGCAGCATCTTCCACCAGCCTCAGATGGTGTTCTTTTGCAAACTTCTGATATTCATCAATCATGGCTACATTGCTGGCATAATACACCGGAAGCATAGCCGTAGTCTTGGAAGTTATTCTTTTCTCGGCATCTTTCAAATCGAGCGTAAGGGTTACAGGATCAATCTCGCAACTTACAGGAATACATCCTGCTCCTGTTATTGCCTGATAAGTAGATACAAAAGTGAATGAAGGAACCAATACCTCATCACCCGGACGGGTAACTGCCTGAATAGCTAAATGGAGGGCAGCCGTTCCGCTATTTACGCATATACAACGATAACCGCCACCTATATATTGTTCCAGGTCTTTTTCAAAAAGACCGACAGGTTCTCCCATACCCAAATAACCAGACCCTTCTATGACCTGAGCCACAGCCGCCGATTCCTGAGCACCGACAACGGATTTAGATAGTCTTATCATACTTCTATATTGTTATTGTTTTTAAGAATTCTCAAAGATACGATTTTCCACAAAAGCAACGCTATCTCTTTGCTATTATTTTGTACAATAGCTCGTCCTATCGGCTCCCCAAATCATCATAAACGCTTTGCAAGATAGCTTTCCCTTTATTGATACGTTCCTCACTACCGGCAGGTTCTTCCAGCAACACACTTTCCGAATTGTTATCAAATACGGTTACCCCTGTACTATCACGGAATGAAAAACCATTATTGAAACTATAAAAAGCAAAAGGATATGTATAGTCACTACCCAGCACATTGCGGCTGAAATTGAAAGAGGAATGATCCAAACCCAATTGTCCCAACAAGGTAGCGGCAAGATCTGCCTGGTTCATTATCTTATCTATTTTCATAGGCTGCTTCACTGCCCCGCCCAACCAAAGCATTGGGATATGATAAAACTTGGGTGCAGTGTTTAACCCCACACGCGGATAGTAAAATCCGTGATCGGGCAAACAAATGACTAACAGGTCTTTCCACACAGGTGTCTGTTTCAACTTATCTATAAACTTACCCAGACAATCATCCGTAAATGCAAAAGCATTTGGTATCTTCTCGTCCAAACGATGATAAGGAACCTCAAACGGTTCATGGCTGCTCAAAGTAAGGAATGCCGTATGCCACGGAGTTTCCTTTCTGTCCTTTATCTGATTATAAAGGTATTCAAAAGTAATATCATCATTCACTCCCCACGCATTACTAGTTTGTTCTGCCAAAGAAAAGTCCTTATCGGCAGTAAGATGCTGATAACCTTTGCTCAACAAGTAACTTTTCATATTGGTAAAATTTATGTCACCACCATAAAGAAAGTCTGTCTTATATCCTTCTTTCACTAATTCCTCCGCAATGGAAGGCAATGTGCGGCTCTTGGCGGGAATCTTCATGACAGAAGCTGTAGGAAGTCCCAGGTAGCCGCTGAAAGTACAAACTGTACCGCGATCAGTACGGAAGCTATTGGCATAACAGTTGGTAAAAAAGACTCCTTCTTCCGTCAGCTTATTAAAGTTGGGGGCAACATCTGGAATACCTCCCAACGGGGCTATGAAACGTGCACCATAACTTTCCATCAGTATAACCAGAACATTGGGACGTTTCGTATTCAGAACTTCCACAATGCTATCTCCGTCCGTAGTGGGATAAAGACCATTGAACAGCTCAGCCCGTTTTCCTTCATCAAAGAAATTAAACTCAGACGCAAAGTCCTGTGATTTCCCCAACGAGGACAACAAACTGAAATCGGGATTTACCGCCGAATGATTCAAGAATTGCTCATTACTGAAATAAACCTGACCTATATTTGAAGTAGACTCCGTAACTCCGCCACGAATAACAACAAAAAGCACACCTCCCAGCAAAAGCATGATTCCCGTACCTGCCCATCTCTTGCGGGTTGCAGTAAGGACAGAAGGAGTGATCTTCAGTAATATCCAGGTATTCAAAGCAACAAGCAATAACATTGCCAATACCCTTAAAGCAATGAAACCGATGGAAACACTTGCCAGCGCTTCCTTGGGAGAGTCAAGATAGAGGAAAATAGAAGCATCCAGCTTGAAACCCCAAAACGTATATAGTGCCATATCCACCACAAAAATAATGGAAACAAGAAGGGCAACTATCACATAATAGCCCCAAAGCAATTTCTTCAACGGGAATTTCTTAAACCAAATGCTGATTAGTACCAACAGAAAAGGAAGCGCTGTGAGGTATCCTGCCGTAGCAGCATCCAGACTGGCTCCATGATACATTACTTGCAAATAATCGGTAAACCCAACTCCCTTTTCAATGGCACCATTATAGAGCATGAACAATGGCTTCTGTAAAATAAATATCAGTAAGACCGTAAAAAAGTACAGGCTGATATAAGCAATCCTCTTTTTCATATCTTCTTCTTTATATGTACGATTATTTTCGTCCGAAGTCTGCGGGAACTTCTCCCCACTGATCTGTCTCCCACTTTAGCAAAGGAGTAGTATATTTATTATCTTTCAGCCAATTTTCAGCCCGTTCTATCATCTGAAAGAGTTTCTCCGTCTTCGGAGTGCGTTCCAGTTTCGTCTTACATTTCTTTTGCTTTACCCAACTCAAAGCATTGCGGCTATCCGAATAAATGGGCATATTGATATTCTTTTGCTTCATCAACGCCAATCCATGCACAATAGCAAGAAACTCACCTATATTATTGGTACCATAAACGGGACCGAAATGAAAGACTTCCTGCCCCGTAAGCAGATAAACACCCCGATACTCCATCGGGCCGGGATTTCCGCTACAAGCCGCATCGACAGCCAGACAGTTCATATCAAAATTCTCGGGCAGTTGTGTGTGAGTTTCCGCCTTTACAGTGGCAGTCCTGCCTATATAGTGATAAGCAGAAGAAGCAAGGGCATGTTCTGCCTCTTCTTTGGTTTCAAAAGATTTGAATTGTGCTCCCTCATAACCTTTTATTTGTAGTTGGCAGTCAGTCCAGGAGTCATAAACTCCCGGATTGACGCCTTTCCATACTACATAATATTTTTGTTTCTTATTGCCCATCTGTATAGAAGTTACACTCAGCGCATGGGCTGCTTACATTCTTTCGGGCACCTCGATGCCCAACAGTCCCATTGCCGTCTTCACGATCTTACCCACATTTGCACTCAATGCCAAACGGAAGACTTTCAACGTCTCGTTTTCTTCACGCAAAATGCTGAAATCATGGTAGAACTGATTGTATTCCTTCACCAAATCATAAGCATAATTGGCAATGATAGAAGGATTGTAATCCGTACCGGCTTGTTTTACAACCGTCTTAAAATCAGCCAACATCTGAATCAGCCCTTCTTCCTTGGTGCTCAATTCCAATCCGGCAGGAATTGCCTCGGGAATCACGATACCTGCCTCGGCCGCTTTGCGCAAAACAGACTGAATGCGGGCGTATGTGTACTGAATGAAAGGGCCTGTATTTCCATTAAAGTCAATAGATTCTTTCGGATTGAAAGTCATATTCTTACGGGCATCCACCTTCAATATGAAATATTTCAAAGCACCCAAACCGACAATGCGGGCAATATTATCGGCTTCTTCCTTGGTCAAACCATCCAGTTTACCCAGCTCGGCCGAAGTTTCTTTGGCTGTTTCAATCATGCCTTCCATCAGGTCGTCGGCATCCACCACGGTACCTTCACGGCTCTTCATCTTACCTTCGGGCAATTCCACCATGCCATAAGAGAAGTGAACCAGTCCCTTTCCCCATTCAAAACCCAACTTATCCAGCAAGATAGAAAGTACCTGGAAGTGATAGTTCTGTTCGTTACCTACCACATAAATCATCTTGTTGATGGGATAATCCTGGAAACGCAGTTTGGCTGTACCTATATCCTGAGTCATGTACACAGAAGTGCCGTCACCACGGAGCAATAATTTGTGATCCAAACCTTCAGCAGTCAGGTCCGCCCATACGGAATTGTCTTCCTTACGATAGAAAAAGCCTTTTTCCAAGCCTTCCATCACCTTGTCCTTGCCTTCCAGATAAGTTTCTGATTCATAATATATTTTATCGAAGCTGACGCCCATCTGTTTGTAAGTTTCATCAAAACCGGCATATACCCAGTCATTCATCTTCTTCCACAGTGTGCGGATTTCCGGATCGTTAGCTTCCCATTTGCGGAGCATTTCACGGGCTTCCTGCATCAAAGGCGAATTGGCTTCCGCTTTTGCTTTGGCTTCTTCCTCGTTCATGCCTTCTGCCTGATACTTAGCCATCAGTTCCTTTACTTCTGCTTTATAATGTTTGTCAAAAGCCACGTAATAGTCGCCAATCAGATGGTCACCTTTCTTGCCCGATGATTCGGGAGTTTCACCGTTGCCATACTTCTGCCAAGCCAGCATGGACTTACAGATATGGATGCCGCGATCGTTTACTATATTGGTTTTCACCACTTTGTTACCATTTGCCGCCATCACGTTTGCCAGTGCATTGCCCAGCAAGTTGTTGCGCACGTGTCCCAAGTGGAGGGGTTTGTTTGTATTAGGCGAAGAATATTCAATCATCACCAACGGAGAATTTTCCGTAGCCTTTTCGATGCCATATTCAGCATCGGCCTGGATAGAGTTTAAAAGTTCAATCCAGCAGTCTGAGGCAATAGTCAGGTTAAGGAAACCTTTCACTGCATTGTAAGCTGATACCAGTTCAGGAGCGGTCTGTTTCAGATACTCTCCTATCTCCTGTGCGGTCTGTTCAGGACCTTTCTTACTCATTTTCAAGAAAGGGAAAACTACAAGGGTAATGTGGCCTTCAAATTCTTTCTTTGTCTTTTGCAGTTGCACCATTTTCTCCGGTACATCCTGTCCGTACAACGTCTTAAGAGCGCTGATGATGGACGCGGTGAGTTTTTGTTCTATATTCATAGCGTGTAAGTACTTATTTGTTATGGAGTGCAAAGATACTGCTTTTCTCGGAAATTTAGGGAGATAATCTTATTTTAATGTCTGTTCGATATAGCTCTCCCTAATAGCCTGCATTTATCTTTTCATTAATGAAATTAACTTCGTGGGCCAACTAAGTTAACTTCATGAGGCAAGTAAGTTAACTTACTTGCCTCATGAACCCAAGTTCATTGGAACTCAGCTTTTCCTTAAGTCTTCGGGCGCAACCAACTTATAAAGTTTATCGCTAGGACGCACTTTATCAGGCACTTTGAATGATACATGCTGTCCTTTCTTCACCACATCTACCGGTTTCAAGTCCACCCGCGCTTCGTCCAAGGTCAAGAATACCGCCCCGGTAGTGGGACCCGTTATCAATAGTTTATCACCTACTTTCATTTCAGCGGCTTCTACCAGGAACTCCGCCACACCGATGTTAGAGAAGAACTTGATGCCCTTCCCCACATAAACCTTACGTTCCGTAGCTTCCGAACCATAATTCTTGCTCCATTCGCCCAAGCGCTGTCCCAAGTAGTAGCCATTCCAAAAACCGCGATTGAATACCGTCTTCAGGCGTTCATCCCATACCTGCTTCTTTTCTTCGGTAAAAGTACCTTCCAGATAGGAACGGATCGCTTCTTTATAACATTCCACCACCGTGCGCACATACTCAGGACCACGTGCACGTCCTTCAATCTTGAATACACGCACGCCAGCTTCTATCATTTCGTCCATGAAGTGAATGGTTTTCAAGTCTTTAGGAGACATGATATATTTATTATCCACTTCCAGTTCAATATCGCTTTCCTTATCCTTCACATCATAAGCACGACGGCAGATTTGCATACAAGCCCCCCGATTGGCAGAAACATTCATCTCATGCAGACTGAGGTAGCACTTGCCGGATACAGCCATACAAAGTGCTCCGTGACAGAACATTTCAATACGTACCAAGTCGCCTTTCGGGCCCTTGATTTGTTCCTCCTGTATGGTATCAAAAATCACTCGCACTTGTTTTAGGTTCAATTCGCGAGCCAGCACCACCACATCGGCAAAGCGGGCATAAAACTTCAAGGCTTCCGCATTACTGATATTCAGTTGGGTAGAAAGGTGCACCTCCTGTCCCACCTCGTTACAATATGCCATCACCGCTACATCGGCAGCAATTACCGCACTGATGCCCGCCTCTTTCGCCGCATCTACAATAGTGCGCATCAAGGCAATGTCTTCATCATAAATAATGGTATTGATGGTGAGGTAACTCTTTATATCGTGCTCATCGCAAATCTGCGCTATTTCCCGCAAATCATTGATAGTAAATGTATTGGCAGAACGTGCACGCATATTCAGACTCTCTATACCGAAGTAAATGGAGTCCGCACCTGCCTGTATGGCGGCCGCCAACGACTCACGAGAGCCGACAGGAGCCATTATTTCAAAGTCTTTTATAGAAGCTTTCATTATTCTTTTGATTATGTGTGCGCAAAGGTAGGACTTTTTCCGTACTTTTGCAGTCTAATTCCACCACAGATTACACAGATTTGCACAGATTATAGATTAAAAACCGGTGTTAATCCGTGTCACTTGTGGTGAAAAACTAAATGTATAGCAATGAAAATCAGAAATATAGACTTAGGAGAGCATCCCGTTTTCCTTGCTCCGATGGAAGATGTGACCGATCCTGCTTTCCGCCTGATGTGCAAAAAGTTTGGCGCCGACATGGTGTACACCGAGTTTGTTTCGAGCGATGCCTTGATACGCTCGATAGGGAAAACGATGCAGAAGCTGAATATCAATGATGAAGAACGTCCGGTTGCCATCCAGATTTATGGAAAGGATACAGCTACAATGGTGGAAGCCGCCAAGATAGTGGAAGAGGCGCGTCCCGATATACTGGATATAAACTTCGGTTGCCCCGTGAAGCGGGTGGCAGGCAAAGGGGCGGGAGCAGGTATGTTGCAGAATATTCCCTTGATGCTGGAAATGACCCGTGCCGTGGTGGATGCGGTGAAGATTCCCGTGACCGTAAAAACCCGTCTGGGTTGGGATAACGATCATAAGATTATAGTAGATCTTGCCGAACAGTTGCAGGATTGCGGTATAGAGGCATTGACCATTCACGGACGTACCCGTGCACAGATGTACACCGGCGAAGCGGACTGGACGCTGATAGGTGAGGTGAAGAAGAATCCGCGGATGCGTATTCCTATCATTGGTAATGGCGATGTAACTACTCCGCAGCGTGCCAAAGAGTGCTTTGACCTATATGGAGTGGATGCGATTATGATTGGGCGTGCCAGTTTCGGTCGACCTTGGATATTCAAGGAAGTAAGGCATTATATAGAAACAGGAGAAGAGCTTCCGGCTCTGTCTTTTGATTGGAAGTTGGATGTACTTCGGCAGGAAGTATTGGATAGTGTCAACTTGCTGGATGAGCGTCGTGGCATTCTTCATGTACGGCGGCATTTGGCTGCATCACCTTTATTTAAGGGGATTCCTAATTTCAAGGAAACACGTATTGCTATGCTAAGGGCGGAGACGGTGGAGGAGCTTTTTAGTATTTTGGATTATATAAAGGGGAATTATGGGGGGAACTCATAACGGAACGGGAATGAATAACATTGCCGTCCACCGTAGGGGCAGATTGAATCTGCCCGATAACATCCCGAACGGTGTATCTGTGGATGCATTCGGGCGGATTCAATCAGCCCCTACGGTGGAGGTTTACCTTAAACAATTCATTTCCATTCCGTTATGAACCAAATCCAAACCTAGTCAATCTTACGCAACCCCCTCTTCGGAGCAAAGTCCACACTCTTAGGATTACCTTTATAAGCAACCTCGCCACTACTTGATGCTTTCGCCTTCAGCGCGCATGTAACATAGCATTCCACATCACCCGAAGAACTGGCACTGGCAGTTACATTCACCGCTTTCAAACCTTTTGCTTTCACATCACCACTACTTGATGCACCGAAAGTAGCATTCTCACAAGTCCCTGCTAAAATAACATCACCAGATGAACTGGCATTAGCAGATACATTGGTAGCAGCAAGATTCTTTATTGATACATCACCGGAGCTACTGGCACTGGCAGAGAAATTAGTACAAGACACCTTTTCTAAAACCACATCACCTGAACTGCTGGCTCCTGCTACAAAATCATCACATGAAATGCTTCCACCTTTCACATCACCGCTACTACTTGCCTTAACAGTAACTTTTCCATTAGTTTTCAACCCACTCTTTATAATAATATCACCAGAGCTGGAAGCTCTCAGACTATTCACAGCCGGAGCAGAAACCCGTACTTCTTTTTTGTGCTTACCATTGATTGAGAAATTATTCTTAGGCGATTTGAAACCCACTTTAAGCACTCCGCCCTCTACGCGTACATCAATATAATTCACCAGATTGTCCGGCGCATAAATCTCTACGCTCTGACTTCCCGAGGTCTGGGTATAAATCACATCTACCGAAGAACTGGTAGATATACCATTGAAACTGCCCACATTTACTTTCTTGGTAACGTAGTTCTTACTGGGAGTAATTCTCTCTGCACATGCAGTTGTAGATACCAATACAAGCGCAAATGCCATTAAAGTAGATACTAATTTTCTCATATTACTTACATTTTTTATTTATTAGACGCATTTCCTATACCAAACGTTGCAACGTTTGGACACAAATTTAAAAACAATATTCGTGCCAACAAGCCTTTTCACTGGAAATCAGCCCAATAGCCATAAAAAAAGGTGTCCGTAAATGAACACCTTGTACGCTTTTATAAGATTCGTGTCCTATTTCAGGACAAGCTGGAACACCACCGAGGCAAACCAACGCTTATACATATAGGTAGCAAGAATATAGATACATACTGCCGAAATCCAACCGGCAATGACATCAATCAGATAATGCGCCTGAATATAAACCGTTGCACAGCATAGCAATACATAGAATGGTGCCAAGACATAGCACAACTTCTTATTCACCCGATAAGCCATAATCATTATAATAGTAGAAATACCCACATGCGAACTGGGAAAAGCAGCCGTAGGACGCTCACCTACTTCCTGCGAAGCCTCTACCAAATTGAAAAAGAATCCATGATCAAAACCGGGGCCGGGCAACAAGATGGCATTGTTATTAAAGTAATCTCCGATAGCCGGAAAGTGCTGTGCCATCACATTATCCATCCCGATAGCCGGGAAATAGAATTGCGGACCGGCAACAGGAACCAATATATATATAAGGTAATAAATGAAAAACGAAGTAACCAATACGAAAGACGCTTTCTCGAACCACTCAAAGCGGAACAGGAAATAATAGATCGTCACGATTCCAATCATCGGATAATAAGCGAAATATCCCATATTGAACGGCTCGCTGAACCAAATGGAAGGACAAAGTTCACAAAACTCTACCGAGGGCTGGCAACGGAACAGAAACTGTTCGGCAGAAGCGAAGAAATTATCCAAATTGGGAAACAGGCGGTTAAACTCGAATGTATCGGGGTACCAGTATGCCAGAAAAGCCATCTGCACCGCCATTCGGATAAAGGCTGTCAGCTTGCAAGGGTATTTATGATACAAGTATATCAGTGCAAAAGTGATAACCACAATTCCCGCACGCTCTAAAAGCATCGTGCCGGGGTGGTCCATGCGAGGATATAATATCAAAACCATTATAGTGGTGAGGGCATTGTATATCAAACTAATGCTCTCAACGGCAAACAATCCTTTTACGCTGTCTACCCGTTTAAATAAATTTAAAGCCATCCTTCTTCTTTATACCAAGCAATGATTTCCTTCACACCCCTCTCTAATGGGTACTCAGGCCGGTATCCCAGTTCGTTCACCAAGGGAGAGATATCACATTGCCAATTGCGTTGTTTCATTATTTTATACTTATCACCATTCAGCGTACTGGTCTTTCCCAAGCAACGCGCAAAGGTTTCAGCGAGCAAAGATACAACTTTTAAAACGAATAATGGGCATTTAATATGTATAACCCACGGATTACCAAGTTCTTTTTGTATTAAATCGGAAAAAGTACGGCTGGAATAAACGTTCCCATCACTCACAAAATAGGCACGATGCTTCACTCCGCGCTCTATGGAAAGGTAAACTGCCTGTACCAGATCTTTTACATAAATAAATGTGAGATCTTGTCTTTTAAAGCCTGCTGCAAAGTCTATATGCTGCTTAATGGATTGTGCCATCAGGAAATAATCGCGTTCACGAGGACCATAAACTCCCGTGGGGCGGAAGATAACTGTTGGAAAATCCTTCATTGATTGCAAATACTGCTCCGACTTCAGTTTGCTAACGCCGTAGGCTGTATTGGGCATAGCTGCATCACGCTCACTGATAGGTGCATAATCGTCTTCGTGTATCGGCCCGAAAATACTAAGTGAGCTGACATATATAAATTGTTCGGGAACCATGTCTAAGGTTTTCAAAGCTTCTACAAAATTACAAGTATAGATATAGTTGCCTTTGTCAAAGTCTTCTTTATTAAGGCATTTAGTAACACCTGCACAATGAATGATGTAGTCCCAACCGCCGTGTTGTTCTTTATGCAGAGATAGTTGTTCCGCCAGCTTATCAGGATGTGCAAAGTCCAGTTCGGCAAACTGAATGCGAGGATCTTTCAGATATTTGCGACTACTGCTCTTTCGCATTCCCGCCCATACTTGCATCCCTCTTTTCAATCCGCCTTCTACCAAGAAGCTGCCGATGAATCCGCTTGCACCGGTTACTAATATTTTTTTTTCCATTTTCTTTTCTTAATCAAGTTTATTAATCATCTATCGACTGTAGGGGCGGATTGAATCCGCCCGGATACGTCCACAATGGCCATAAAAGACATCCTTCATGTTATCGGGCGGACTCAATCCGCCCCTACAGTCGATGGAGACATAACTAAAAACTTTTATTTTACCGGTTCCACATGGATACCTATATGGGTATCTTCTCCAAACCTCTCTTTCAACTTCCGTTCTATCGCTGTTGCCGTTTCATGCGCCTTATGTAGAGGGATATTCCCATCCATACGCACATGTATCTCGATGGCATAATTATTTCCAATCCGCCGGGTACGCAGGTGATGCGGCTCCGTCACCCCATCAAAAGAAAGAACGATCTGTTCTATTTCACGTTCCACACTATCAGGAAGCGATTTCTCCAACAACTCATCGACACAAGGAATCAGCAATTTAATAGATACCCGCATGATAAAAAAGCTGACCACTACCGCCGCAATAGGATCCAGCACCGTCCAGTTCGGCCCCAACAATATAGCGCCGCCTATGCCTATAGCCGTACCAATAGACGACAATGCATCACTCCGATGGTGCCAGGCATTAGCCACAACCGCCTGTGAATTACACTTCTCGCCCACCCTCACCGTATATTGATAAAGTATCTCCTTAAACAAAATAGAAATAATTGCCGCTACCAGCGCTAACATCCCCGGCGAGCGAAGTTGCTCCCCACGCAAAAATGCAAGTATCTCATTCGCCCCATTCCACAAGATCCCAAGTCCCACTCCCAGCAATGCCATGCCAATCAAGGCTGTAGCCAGTGTCTCATACTTGCCATGCCCATAGTCATGGCCTTTATCCTCGGGTTTATTGGAAATACGGACAAAGAGAACAACCACCATATCCGTAATGAAATCGGAGAGAGAATGGACGGCATCCGCCAGCATGGCCGCACTATGCCCCGCTATCCCTGCAAGAAATTTCAAAACGACCAGCAAGAAATTGACAAAGCTGCCCAATAGAGTAACTTTATAAATTTCTTTCTCCCTAGTTCTCTTATCAAGTTTAGTCATATTTATTATATTTGACTGCACAAAGATAGTATGTTTCGTTTATATTCAACGAAATTTAATGCAGCTATTGAACCGCCATACCAATTATTTTGTTTACTTTGTAGCACATAATACATTAATAAATCCCCTTATGGCTAAAAAGAAAGAAAAAAAAGCAGGGAAACGCATGAAAAAAAGCGAATTGTCTGAGCGACTGATGAGCTTATTCCACACCAAACCGACCGAGTCATTTAGTCTGAAACAGTTATCAAGCCATCTCAACTTGACAACACATCCGCTCAAAATGCTTTGCGCCGACATTATTGCCGAAATGGTAGAAGATAATTTTCTGCAAGAAGTTGAAAAAGGACACTATAAACTGAACGACCACGGGCTAATCATGACAGGTGTTTTTCAGCGTAAAAGTAACGGCAAAAACTCCTTTATCCCCGATGAAGGCGGAGAAACTATCTTCATAGCCGAGCGCAACTCGGCACATGCCATGAACAATGACAAAGTAAAAATCGCCTTGTTTGCCAAACGCAAAAAGCAGACTCCCGAAGGCGAAGTGATAGAGATCCTGGAACGTGCTAACGATACCTTCGTAGGAACATTGAAAGTAGACAAGTTCTATGCTTTCCTCCTAACCGAAAACCGCAACTTGGCAAATGACATCTTTATCCCGAAAGATAAGCTGAAAGGCGGAAAGAACGGAGACAAAGCCATCGTAAAAGTAATAGAATGGCCCCAAGAAGCAAAGAACCCGATAGGACAAGTAATTGATATTCTGGGTAAAGCCGGCGAAAATACGACAGAGATGCATGCCATCCTTGCCGAATACGGTTTACCTTATATATATCCCAAGAACGTAGAAGCGGCCGCCGAGAAAATCCCGGCAGAGATCTCGGAAGCGGATTATGCAGAACGTGAGGACTTCCGCCATGTTACCACCTTCACCATTGACCCCAAAGATGCAAAAGACTTTGACGATGCCCTTTCCATCCGCCTCATCAAAGCGGGACTGTGGGAAGTAGGCGTGCACATTGCCGATGTAACCCACTATGTAAAAGAAGGGGGAACCATAGACAAGGAAGCCGAGAAGCGTGCCACATCCGTCTATTTGGTAGACCGCACCATCCCGATGCTGCCTGAACGCTTATGTAACTTTATCTGTTCTCTCCGTCCCAACGAAGAAAAGCTGGCTTTCTCCGTCATCTTCGATATGAATGAGAAAGGGGAAGTAAAGGATTCACGCATCAAGCATACGGTAATCAAGAGTGACCGCCGGTTTACATACGAAGAAGCGCAACAAGTAATTGAGACCGGTGAAGGCGATTACAAAGACGAAATCCTGGAGCTGAACAAGCTGGCACAAATCCTGCGCAAGCAGAGACTTGCCGCCGGAGCGATCGACTTTGACCGTGTAGAAGTAAAATTTGAGATTGACGAGACAGGCAAACCATTGAGCGTTTACTTCAAGGAATCCAAAGAAGCCAATAAACTGATTGAAGAATTTATGCTGCTTGCCAACCGCACCGTAGCCGAACAGATAGGCAAAGTGCCCAAGAACAAGAAAGCAAAAGTATTCCCATACCGTATCCACGACCTGCCCGATCCGGACAAATTGGAAAACCTGAACTGGTTCATCAACCGTTTCGGCTACAAGATACGCACTTCGGGCAGCAAGGCGGAAGTCTCAAAATCCATCAATCGCTTGCTGGACGAGGTAAAGAACAAGAAAGAGCAGAATCTGGTGGAAACCGTATCATTGCGTGCCATGCAAAAGGCCCGTTATTCTACGCACAACATCGGCCACTATGGTCTGGCTTTTGACTATTATACCCATTTCACCTCTCCTATCCGCCGTTTCCCGGATATGATGGTGCATCGTCTGCTCACCCGCTATCTGGCAGGAGGACGTACGGCACAAGAAACAAAGTACGAAGATTTGTGCGACCACAGTTCTGCCATGGAACAGATTGCTGCCAATGCAGAGCGTTCTTCCGTGAAATACAAACAGGTGGAATTTATGAGCGAACGCCTCGGCATGGAATTTGAAGGAGTGATTTCGGGAGTTACCGAATGGGGACTTTATGTAGAAATCAACGAAAACAAATGCGAAGGCATGGTGCCTATGCGTGACCTGGGCGATGATTATTATGATTTCGACGAAAAGAATTATTGCTTGACAGGACGCCGCCATCATAAGAAGTTCAGTTTGGGTGATCCGGTTACTATTAAGGTAGCGCGAGCTAATTTGGAAAAGAAACAGTTGGACTTTGCACTGGTGGAGAAATAAGAGAAACAAATCATTCCTTTGTAGGGGCGGGGTTTGCCCGCCCGAATACATCTACCAACCATTAGTAACACCTTAGAATAACTTTCAGAATGCTATCGGGCGGGCAAACCCCGCCCCTACAGCAAACGATAACGAAACTTACTTTTGAATCAATCCCTTCCCCTTTATCCCTCCGCAGGTTTATTAAAAGTAGAAGGAGTCGTCCCATAGAAATCTACAAAATGCTTTCTGAATGTAGGCGCATCATTGTATCCCACCATCTCTGCAACCTCCTGCACACTATATTTCTTCGTTTTCAAGAGCTCAGCCGCCCGTTTCAGGCGCACACCTCTGATTAATTCCACCAAAGAGAAATCTGTAGATTGCTTAATTCTGCGATAAAGAGTAGCCTGACTCATATTCAGTTCCTCCGCCAACCACTTCACACTGAAATTAGGATTCTGAAGATTCCGGTTGGCAATCTCCAGGATTTCTTCAATAAACGGATCTTCAGCTTTCAATTCTGTTGCCACTTCCTGCTCTCCATCCTCATCGGCAGTAGAGGGCATTAACAACTTGGCATATGCCTGTTTCAACTCAATGCGGCTCTTTATCAAACGCTTCACTTTGAGGCGCAAAATATCCGGGTTGAACGGTTTATAAATATACTCGTCCGCACCCAGTTCTATTCCCTTCACCATATCCTCTTCTTCTGACAGAGCAGTCAGCAGAATAATAGGAATATGACAAGTATTCAAGTCTTCTTTCAGAATGCGGCAACACTCAAACCCATCCATTTCCGGCATCATTACATCGGCAATAATCAAATCGGGCAGTTCCTTGCGAGCCACACTCAACCCTTCTGCCCCATTCTCAGCCAAGAGAATATTATAGGTAGACGAGAACAAGATTTTCAGATAAACCCGAATATCATGGTGATCCTCAATAATAAGCAGTGTATGCTTCTTATCCGAGAAAGAATCCTGCAAAGGCTTCACATCTTCTACCGGAATCTTTGCTTCATCCAGCAAAATATCAAGGGCAGTATCCGCTTTTTCATCAATAGTGATCTTCACCGGATCAACAAACTCCACATTCTTATCCCTTTCAAAATGCTCCTTACCCAATGGAATATACAGAGTGATGATGGTTCCTTCATCTTTCCGGCGTTCCACCCTTATATCTCCATGATGCATCAGCGCCATCTCTTTCATAATATCCACAGCAAGCTCACTATGGTTGTCGCCAATATCATAATCAGACTTGCTGAGGTAAGTCACCGAAGACTTTTCCACCACATTCTTACCATCATCCTTGACTATAAATGTGCAGTACTTCTTATTGGCTATCTCCGTAATGTTGATGGTAAACCATATGGAACCTGCATACGAAATATGCCGATAAGCATTAGAGAAGATACATTTCAGGATAAACTCCACCCTTCTATAATCCACCCATATTTCCGTATCAATCTGCTTTTCCTTATCATATAATAAGGTAATGGGACAAGAATTCAGAAGTTCATAGAAAGAGTGAACCACGCTGTTCGCCAGTTCCCCTACCGCATAGGGCGCAACTTTCAGTTGGTAATCACTGCTGCGGTACTGATAAATGCCAAGCAACTGATTACATATATCCTGTATGCCCATCGAACTGCGATAGGCTATTTCAGCCTTTTGCACCAGTGAGGACGGGAAATCCTTTTTCTCCATCATCTCTTTCAGTGGAGCAATAATGAGTGACAATGGGGTGCGTAGTTCCTTTGCCAATCCCAGCCTCACCTGGTCACGCATCATATTTATCTTTTCGTCTTCTTCTCTTTTCAATTTTTCTTCTTCAAGCTTCTCTTTCAGCTTCTCCTTTTCGGCAAGATAAGCGCGACGTCTCATCCTCTTATTGGTAATGTATTGCCATATTAATAATGACAATGCGCCACCTATCAAAATATAGAGCATCACCGCCCATGCACTGGCAGCCCAGTATTCACTCACACTAATGGTGAGAACAGTTACTGCCGTATCTACCTCCAACGGACTCACCGGCCTTATTTCCAAACGGAAGTCACCATGAGTCAAGTTACTCAAAGTAATCTGATTATAATTGCTGCTTTTCCATTCACTGTCTCTAGGAAGGAGGCGATATTCCACACGGTTGGATGCATTTCCATATTTCAGGTCGCTCAGATAAATCACCAGGTTATTATTCCGATGGTTCAGTTCCAAGTGATCGGTCTGATAGAAAGGCTTTTCCAGAATCACCTGTCCGTTCACTTCTTCGCCTATCTCTACCTTCTTATAGTTCACATCTATATCTGATATATAGAGTTTCCGTTCCACCGATTCCCGTTTCACCTGGCGAGGGTCAAAATAAGCCAGACCGGACGAGCTTGCCCACAACAGATAACCATTATTCAGCAAGCACACTTTATAATAATCCTCCGGAAAAGAATAATTGTAAGAAGACGAATTGTTATTATTGATCGTTATCAATCCTGCATTCGTACCCAACCATGTATTTCCATTGCCATCATCCACCATACAGTTGATATGCCCGTTTGCAAAATCCTTCTTTAGAAGCAAGGTTGACACCACTTTTTTCCCTTTTCCGTCTATCTGGAGGATTTTATTCACATACGAAGCAAAGATCTGATTGTAGTTATTGACATACAATGCCAACACTTCTCCCGTTTTCAAATCATTTTCCGCCTCATATCCTCCGGTAATGTCCACTTTCCCTTTTTCATAATCCAATGTAACAAGTCCCTTACGGGTTCCCAGCCACATCATTCCGTTTCCATCCTCACAAATGGCAGTGACGGGAGCCAGTTCGCCAGAATACGCAATCCAATTTACTATCTTATTATTCTTATAATCATAAATGGCAAGTCCTTTATCGGAAACAAGCCACAACAATCCGCGCGTATTAAGATAAATACTGGAGATTGCCCCGACAGATTCATTATTTTCCAACACAGGACGATAGGCAATCGTTTCTCCGGACAAAGGATTCATGCAAAGCACATTTCCTTCCAGGCATCCCATCCATAAACTGCCGTTCTTGTCCTTATACATACAGTAATTATTATGCTCCGTGACCTTTTCCCAACGGACAAACTGCATATCTGTGGAAACCTGGGGCGCGACGCTTCTATAAATGCCACTCTGCTCAGTAGATAACCATACATAGCCATTTGCATCCTGCATAATGGCTTTAATAACTTTTTTATCCCCTCCCACGGGAATGCGCTGAAGCAGGCTTTTTCCCATATTCAGTTTCAGCACTCCGCGTCCATAGGTTCCTACCCACAATACGAAATTATTCTTATCATAATAAATCTGTGTCACACCATTATCCAGAGCCGGTGCATATCGTTCCAACTGGGGAGAAAGATCTTCAATATGGTAAGGAGAGGAAATAAAATCGTCCTTGTCAAAAGTAAGTTTATAAAGCGCGCTACGTGCAGCTACTATAAACGTATGTGTATCTATCTGTGCAATGTCGCGGATGTAAGTAGAATTGTATCCGCTTTTCCCGTTAGTGTACATTACTTTAAGGAATTGTCCGGTAGCCGGACTATAACACACACCACCCAACCAGCGGGGACAAATCCATACGTATCCATTGAAAGTGTACATATCATCAATAGGAATATCTGCCGCAATATCCAGATCATTGCAGCTCACTGACTCCGGTTTACGGGTATCTATATGATAAATAAACAGATTCCGGCTGGCCGTCAGCGCATAGATAGAACTCTCGTCGCTGCGCAGGCACACAATATCCGAAGGGGTATCCGGCAGGAAACGAAATGAAACTTGAATGCCTTTATCGTCAGGAACAGTCTCCAATGCAGCTATTCCTTTGCCGGTAGAGACATAAAGTTTATCTCCCGCCCGCGTTATTTCTTTGATATTTGCCAATATTTCCGGTGTATCCGAGGAAAGAGGTAAATAGCAACCTCTCGTTTTATCAAAACAGGCTATCTGATGCTGCCCTCCCAGCTTGAACCATAGCAAATGCCCGGCATCTTCTATAATCGCTCCCACGGTAGCAGGTTCTTCTCCCACCCAATCATAAGTGTGAAAATGGATTCCATCGTAACGATTCAGCCCCACGTCCGTACCCAGCCACATAAATCCATCCTCATCTTGATGGATGCCCGTCAGTGTATTATTATTTAATCCCGACTGCTGGTTCAATAAACGCATATCATAGACATCTGCCTGTCTGAAATAATCCTGAGCATTCATATTCAGACATGCCAAACAAAGCAGTACGATATACAAAGATTTAATTATAGCAACATTCATTTTTAAGACCGTGTTAGTATTTCGGACAAAGATAAAGAAAAGGCTTTTAAAAGTTGAGCTAAACAGCGCATTTTTTTATAATTAAAACTGAAAATAAATGTTTCCAATGTTCAGTGAGAGGATTATCACCCATTTTGATAGAATTTACACCCATCCACTCCGGCATGACATAAAATTAATGCCTATTCCTGTGAAGAAAGAAAGTTTTTCCTATGCTGTACTAAAACAACATGAGCTATATTTGCAACGTGAGAAAGAACAAGAATTGAGGGTATATTACTGAAGATATTTATTGCCCAAAAAGCAAAGAATATATGTCAGAGTTTATAATAGATAAAGATACAGAGCAATAAAAGCGAAAAATTATTCTGAAAAGAATAATCATTATTCCCTAGAAACAGTACAATAAAAGATGTTAGAAGGAAACTTGCTCTTTGTGAAAAGCGTAAGTTTAAAATCCGGATGGTAGCGACCATTCCGGATTTTAATTTTTATATGTATTCCTTATTCTTTAAGAAAGAATCATTTCGTACTTTTTTTAAGGACAAACGAGGTTTTACAATAATAAGTTTAGGAGACTTTTACCCTCATACCCTCACTATCTCCGCAAACGCCCTATAATAGGGAGATAAATGAGTGGTGGTAGATAAATCATGAATGAAAAGTTACCCTCATACCCTCACTGATAAAATGGTCGTATTTAGTACTATTATGTTCATTTACAGAGCAATATTGGTAATTCACACTATTTTGCAAACTATGCATTTTTCGGCTTTTTCTATGGCATATACGGCATAAAAGACCATAATTGATGGCTATGCACTGGGACATCCAAGCATTTTGTGCCTGTATAGATTGCATAATCATAGGGTCGTACTTCTGTTCCCGAACGTTCATATTTGCTTAGCCACGGCTGTGATTAAGTATAGTCACGGCTGTAGTTAAAATTAATCACGGCTGTGACTAATGTTTGTCACAGCTGTGGCTAAGCAAACATGAACGTTCAAGAATAGGAGTGTGACCGTATGGGGACACTATTTAATAAGTATGAGATGCCCAAAGAGAGATAACCCATTGAGCCCCATATTCGTCAGGTTAAGAAACACATCCACCATAAAGGTAGAGTTCACCTACCCAAATGAAATAGCGGTAAATGATTCACTTCCATTCAAGCAATGAAAGGTAAAGCCACATTACGAAAATATCAGACTACAAAAAACATTATCCCTCTCCTAAAACATCGTTGGTTTTTCACGCAAAAGCAGTGAGAATCTATCACTCAATTTCCTAAAAACGTTTCTGGAAGGGGCTTTCAGCATCCGAGAAAACTTCCTATTATTTTTGAAAGATATACCAACTGAGGGTAATCACCTTTTCCACTTACCTTTGCAATGTCGAATGAAAGCGGAAATGACGTTACAAAAACATTATAATAAATAAAAATAGGAAATTATGAAAATTAAGAGTTTAGCAGTAGGAATGATGGCATGCGCTGCATTGGTAGCATGTTCAAACAATGATTTGGTTGACGACAATAATGGTAATCAACCTTTGGAAGGTGAAGCTTATGTAGCCGTTGCAATTACTAATCCGAATAACACGTTTGGAAGAGCTACAGCAGGTGGTGATGAAGTAGGTACAGCAGAAGAAAACACAGTAAACGATGCTACTTTTGTATTCTTTGATGCAAATGGAAACCATATCACTAATGTAAAGATCGGCAATGACGAATTGAAGTTAAGTAAAGACAAACAAAAATCAGAAGCTGTTCTGGTATTGAACAACGCTAGTATTGAACCCACATCTGTAGTGGCATTCTTGAATGCTCCGGAAGAATTGAACATGAACCAACCATTAAGTAGTCTATTAACAGATGCTGGTCAGTATGGATACAATGCAAAAGGCAATTTTGTGATGAGCAATTCTGTGTTTAAAAACGGCCAGAATACTATTCAGGTTGCTACTCCAATTAGTGGACATATCAAAGAGAGCGCAGAAGCCGCAAAGAACACCCCTGTAGATATTTATGTAGAGAGAGTACTTTCTAAAGTTACAGTGACTAACGATATAACAGTTACACCTACAGAAACAACAATTAATGGTGAACAAGTGATGTTAGAACCTAGAGTAGTAGGTTGGATTTTGAATGGAACCAACAATGAGGCATATATCCTTAAAAATGTAGACGAAAATATAACTGCTGAGTGGGCATGGGGTACAAATCGTTCATTTTGGGCAAAGGATGTAAATTACACCACTACCAATCTTGAAGATTTGACATTCAGATCATATAATGAAGCTAATACTAACAATAAAAATGATAATTATTATTGTTTGGAAAATACACTTACGAATTATGATCGTACACAACCAAACTATACACATTTATTAGTAGTCGCTCAAATTCATGATAAAAAAACAGATAGAGATCTCGGCACTTTCTGTTCTTACAATGGCCAATATTATACAGAAGATAACTTGAAAACTCAATTTGCAGCTGGTTTAAAGAAGGAAGATCGTTCTGATGTAGAAGCAAGCGATATTGAATTCGTAAAAGCAGGTACAAGCGGCAATAAAGCTTATATGGCAAAAGCAGAATTTAAGGACGAAGTTCAGGTTTCTGATGATACAAAGACAGCTCTTACCAATAAAGGTGAATTTATGATGTACACTGATGGCAAATGTTACTTTTGGACAGCAATTGAACACATTGGCCCTGCAGATGGAACTGGTTCTGTTGGCGTTGTTCGTAACCATGCATATGCTTTGACTTTAAAAACTATCTCAGGTCTGGGTACTCCTGTTGTTGATCCTACAGAGCCTATTATTCCTGAAAAGCCATCTGACGACAATTCTTATTTGGCAGCACAGGTTAACATCCTTCTTTGGAAAATGGTTTCTCAAGATGTAGATTTAGAATAAGCATTTCTTCCATTCATAGATATAAAATCAATGTAAAGCTCATTGTGTGGGAAGCTTAGGCTTCCCACACAATCCCCTCTCCAAACAAAAACACGCACTCCCTGTATCGGTGCCAAGAGAGATACAGACCCGGAAACATCAGCAACTGTTTCCCACCCAACTAGAGAATTCCTTCTGCACCCCACCAAAGTGTGCAGCCCATATATAGAAACAAGTAAGAAAATAGAAATATGAAAGTATTAGCTAAAACCAAAGAAATGAAAATGTGGATGCTACTTCTCACCGCTCTCAGCATGGCAACGACTTCATGCGACAAGATCTTGGGTGAAGACAATGTAGACTGCTCCACAGAGTACCGCGTAAAGTTTAAGTACGACAAGAACATGAAGTTTGCTGATGCTTTTGCCAACGAGGTGAAATCAGTTACCCTTTACGCATTCGACGAAAATGGGAAATTCGCTTTCCAAAGTACGGAACAAGGTGATGTATTAAGCGAAGACGGATACAGTATGCAGGTAGAAGTGGAACCGGGAGACTATAACCTGGTAGCCTGGGGAGGACTGGAAGGTGAAGAATCTTTTGCCGTTCCTATCTTGAAACAAGGCGTTTCTACCATCAATGACCTGAACTGCAAAATGAACCGTGAACACATCAGCCGTGCCGCCGATAGTTCTGCCTATGTAAACGAAGACCTGAAACCCCTATTCCACGGTCAGGTGCAGAAACAATCCTTCAGTCGCGCTGCCACCCAGCAGGTCATAACAGTGGAACTGACCAAGAATACCAACAACGTCCGTATCATTCTGCAACACCTCTCAGGAGAAAACGTAGATGTGAGCAAGTTCACCTTCACCATAGAAGATGAGAACGGATTCATGAACTATGACAACAAGCTGCTGGACGATGAGGAACTGACTTATTATGCATGGCGCACCGATTCGGGAACAGCCGATATGGACCATACGGACGGCAGCCGCGCCACCACCTCTGTGGGAGTAGCAATAGCCGAACTAACCGTAGGACGCCTGGTAGTAGAGAACAAGCCAGTGCTGACCATCACCAACGAAAAAGGCGAGAAAGTGCTTTCTATCCCACTGATAGACTATGCGCTTCTAGTGAAAGGTTACTATAATCGCGAAATGACGGACCAAGAGTATTTGGATCGCCAAGACGAATACAACATGACTTTCTTCCTGGATGAAAACAATCGTTGGGCAAGTTCTTCCATCATTATCAATTCATGGAAAGTGGTGCTGGACGATGTTGATTTGAAATAATCTTAATAACGAAGATGAAATGAAGAAATGGTTATCACATATTATATATATAGCGGCGCTGGCCGTGGTTACTTCCTGCAGCAGTGACCTGACGGACGAGTCTGCCTTGTCGGAAAAGGTAAATGTAACCTTTACGCTGGCAATGAACGGATCGTCACTGGAACGCTCGGCAGATGAGACTTGGGGAAATGAATATACTCCAAGCGAAATAGGCGATGATAAAGACAACCTGATAGATGTAAATGGACTTCAAGTGCTGATTTATTCTGTTGATGGCAATGGTCAACTTACCTACTGGAAAAAAGTAGAGCAGATATTGACAACTCAAGATCCTACGAATAAAAACATTTATCACTTTACAGGCAGTTTGTCTATTGTAAAGAAGCAGATACCACAAACTCTGAGAATTATGGTTTTTGCCAACTGTCCAAATGAAATTGAAGGTACAGAGTTAAGCGGATTGCAATATCAGAAAGAGACTTCTATTGATTATGCTGCCGAAAGAATTCCCATGTGGGGAGTTGCCACTTATGCTGATTTAAAATTATTGCCCGGTACATCGGAAGATTTAGGGACCATTTACCTGCTTCGCGCCATGGCTAAAGTAGAAGTTACACTGGATGAAAAACTAATAAACGAAGGCAAATATAGTTTAGATAACGTAATGCTGAATAAATACAATAAAAAAGGATTTAGTTTACCTTCCGGCTATGAAAAGGTGGAAACGACTAGCTATCTTAATACAGAGACTGTTTTTAATTTAAACAAGAGTATTGTAAATGAAAGGTTGGCATTTAAGGAAGATAAGAATAAAACTTCCTACATTATTTATATTCCTGAGTATGACAATACCAGCCAAGAATCTACTCCTTCGCAAATAAATTTAACAGTAAATAATAAAGAGTACACGCTTGAATTTAAAAACTATAGTGGAACCGAGCAATCATTTGACATTATCCGTAACCATTATTATAAATTTAATATAACATCAGTAGCACCAGAAGATATAGAAATTAAGCTATATTACATGGTTGACAATTGGCAAACTGGGAATATTGAAATTGGTTTTAATTAAACTCATGGAGATAGAATAAATGAAAAAATATAAATTACATACATTTGATTCTTTAAGATACACTTTATTATTCCTGATAACTTTATGGATAGTATCGTGTAATGACGAAATTCTAGTTAATGACAATTTTGTTAATGAAAAAGGATTTGTTGATATAAAACTAACAATATCAGCTCCTGAACAAGACAAAATTATTTCTTCCAGAGTGGCAGACAAAGCTGTACAGAATTTATATGTATTAGTGTTTGACGAGAAAGGAGTTGTGTCAAGAGAATATTATGAATTAAATAATGACAAAAATAATGGATATGTTACAACAAGAATGCCCATAGGGCAAGTGTATATCTATGGATTCGCTAACATCAACAGTGAAGTATATGGAGATTTAAAGCCGATATTAGACGGAATAGGCAATAGACAGGAGTTAAAGGATTTAACTTTATCAGTTTTATCTACAGCCAAAAACCTGCAACGTGCAGGATCTACATGGCTGATGGCCGGTACATGTACAGACAAAGCTGACGTAGAGTATTATACTGTAACAAAAGATACGAAAGATATTCAAACAATCCTATTAAGACGTCTAGATTCAGAAATAAAATTCAATTTCAAAAAAGGAACTAATTGTACAGAATTCAAAGCAACCAACTGGTATTGCGTGAATGCACCTGCCAAATCTTTTTTGATAGAGCACAAAGCGGATAGAGAAACAGATATTTATGGCAATTGGGATGCCTCAGACAATGCACAAGATTATTATAGTACTTTGTCTCAGTTAGGTAATAATACTATTTTTGACAACACCTTCACTTTTTATATACCCGAAAACAGAAAGCCTGCTAAAAAGTCTATTTCTAACTATAACGAGCGTGAAAAAGAAAAAGGTGACAAACATGAATGTGATCAATATGGAAGAAGAAACTATACCAATGCACCTGATAACGGAACCTATATCGTTGTAAACGGGACATTTAAAGGACGTACTAGTGCTTCCCAAACAGAAGGATTAACAGGGGAACAAGAAATTTCTGCAACAGTAACTTATGCTGTTCATTTAGGATATATCAATAATATAGCTAAAGATTTTTTCAGTAATCGCAACACAAAATACACCTATAATATAACTGTGAACGGAGTAGATGACATTATTGTTGAAGTAGAACAAGATATTGAAAATTCTCCCGGGGCAACAGGTGAAGTTATTTTTCAGACTGGATCAAATATTTACCAATTAGATGCCCATTACGAAACAGTATTATTAAGTTTTGAATTAAATGACCTTGTATCTAAATACAGAAAAAACACCTTATCAGGACCTAAGTTTCTTTGTGTTGTCCAAACCCCTTATTCTAATATGCCCGGAATAGACGAAGAAAAAGATAGAGCATGGGTGAAAGTTTCCCGTAATAACAATGCAAGTGCTGATCTTCAAGATTATCGCGGTGCTACATTGATGAGTATTGATATGTTATTGGGAGAATTAGAGGAAGCTGTCACAAAATATATTGACTCAAATGAAACAGATATACCAGCTTTATTCACAAAACAGGGAGATAAGTATGTGGTGACTTATACCTGCTTCATAGATGAGTTTTATTATGATGAAGAAGACTTACCTGTTGCTAAATCAGCATTAGAAGACGGAGGTGTCAATATATGGAAATCATTTGCCAATCAACCAAATAGAAAAATGTATTTGGTATGTAGCACTCAGAATAGTAAAGATGAAGAAAGTAGCATTATCAGCGCAGCTTATATACTTTCACAGCGTTCCATTAGAACCTTCTATTCTACAGAACCTGAGTCGGAGAAAGTAATTGCTTATGGTATTGAGACATTAAATGAAACTGGTGTACTTCCTTGGGGACTTCAAGATGCTGATGCCCTATTTGTTTATTGTGATTCAAAATTCGGTTGGGATAACACAAAATATTTGTTTAATAATAGGAATTGGAGTACTATTGTAAATTCCTCGTCCAATGGCTATAAAACAGTTCAGCAAAATGAACAAATAATAAATGGGGATAAAAATCTAAAGGAAAGTCTTAATACTGCCTATCAAAAAGCATATATCGCCTGTATGCAACGTAATAGAAATGAGAAAGGGACTGATGCTATAGATGATGGAGACATAAAATGGTATCTCCCTTCAATTAGTCAATGTCAGGCTTTTTATATCGGTGAAGCCGCTTTAGCGGATGCAAGATTATTTAATTATCCATTAAAATCACCAATAGACACCAAAAGAGATGAAGTACATTATGCAAGTAGTACCTTTGATGGAGAGAAAGGAGGGAGTGGAGATGGGTATCTGAATTCAACATCCTTCCGGGTATTATGGGCTGAAGAAGGAACTTCTACAAGTACATTTAACCAAGCTAATAAATGGGGATACAACGACATTAAGACAATTCATTATCGCTGCGTCAGAAACCTTGGCACAGTAAAAGAGGGATATGATAACTTTTATAAGAAAGACAGGTATATTATTTCATATTCCAAATTGAATGATGCGTCTAAAGATCGCTCCAAAGTAACTAACGGCGAATTAGGGGTTCATGATTATAATTCGGGAAATAATAGATTTTATAAGGGAGGGTTCGAAATATATCCACAAGAGATGCCCTATACGCCATCATTTCGTGATGTAGTAACCAACGAAACTTATACAGTATGTCAAGATTTAAAAGTAGCAAGTGGTGAAACGCGATGGAGGGCACCTAACTTACGGGAACTGACGCTGATGGTCTTATCTGAAGATGATTGTAAAAAGTATGATTATGTATTTGCCCGAACCCGATGCCCATATCCACAACGTATAGGTTGGCGAATTCTTACACAGAATGTTGGTATGCAGGGCGATAATAAAGCGGGAAAAATCCGTTGTGTACGCGATGTGAATTAGAAATATATACATAATCTAAGAATAGTACTATGGACATATTCGAAATAATGGACAGAGAATCATTCGGTAAATCAGAGGTTTACCTATATGAAGAAGATGGGAAATGGTTCGCTTATCACCGTTCTGCAACCCTTTTGAGAAATTCCTGTGGAAGCATGGTGAAGTTGAAGAAGCAATTTCATCCTTTCTATGGAATAATGACCGAAAAGATAGAGGTTGATTTAAACCAATTATTGGCCATGAGCTGGTTTGTCGCATTATGTTCGGATACAGAAATAGTGCTAATCAAAACAAATTAATATGCGTTTAGACGTGATAAAATTACTGGAAAGGGAAGCCAACAACACAGAACAAGGGCTAATATATCCATCGTGAAAACGATAAATGGTATGCCTACGAACGATCGGCTTTCCTTTTAAGTGAAATGGTAAAAGGACAGATTGCATTAAGCCGTTACACCATAGACGAATGGTTATGGATAGCTCGTGCGGAGATTAATATAGAACACATTCCTTATGAACACATTATTTGTTATGATCATGATGAATATATCTTGCGCGCACCGTCCAGCACAAATTTCTATGAGTGGATTTTAAATTTAGGATAACAACTCAACATTTTCAATTTTCTTACTTGTGGATCCCGGCTCCTTCTTCCTCATCAGAGTAAAAAGGAAAGCCGGGATTTCTTTTTCCCATTAGCTCCAGTACATGGAGAATTAAAATTTTCCTTTTTAAAAGGCAATCAACCAATCTGTACTTGATTAATACCACTTCTAGTCATCAAGTAAGTTTAGGAATATCCTTCCCCACTCTGTTAACTGAAACTTTTGGGCAGGATGATTTGGTTTATCAGGAATAGTCCTTTCAATCAAGCGATCCGCAACAAGTTTCTGAACAACCTTATTGAGTTGCCCTGATACCTTCTTTTGTCCTAATGCAATAGAAATATCCTGCCTTGACAAAATATTATGCACCAGACAGCGTAACACTTCCGAATACAGAGTTGACTTTTGTAACTCTTGCTGTAACTCTTGCTGTAACTCTTGCTGCAACTCTTGCTGCAACTCTTGCTGCAACTCTTGCTGTACGCTTTCAATCTGCTCTTGCCTTTCGATGTAATCCAGTTTCACAAACTGTACTTGGAAAGACAAACCAACTTCTTTCCATCGCAGTTCGATATTCGGATATTCTTTTAATTCGTCGGCAATCAATTTTAATCCATTTCCCCATTGATCTATGATACCAAGCCGTTTAAAAACAGGAGCTATTATTTTATTGCGTGCGTCACTCTGCCGGCTCTCCATAGCTGCATAGTCTATCGATGGCAACAAAAGACCAGGACTTGTAATCTCTATCATATCGTCATAGACAGCCACCTTTACGTCTTTTCCCGTAAGCGAATAGTCTCGATGTACCACTGCATTGCGAATTGCTTCTCTAATAGCTTTAACGGGATATTCCCATCGCTGAACTGTATAAACACCCTCTACTGTTGCACCTTGGTTGATATGGCGCAATATAAAGTTATAAGCTTCTTCTGCTTGCGTAGAAATATTGGTTGTAATGCTTTTCTGGTCTATAACTTCCACATGAGAGAAAGCCCTAGTTTATTTCACCCTCCTATTCAACTGATTATTCGCCTTATCGGGCTTAGACTTCCCCACCCGCTTTCCGCCGGACTTCTTTTTACTTTCTTGTTTTGCCTTAGAGGCAAAAGGATTTTTCTTATTTACCATAGACTTCTGCTCTTTTTCTGCAAAAATAAACTATAAAAGCCAATATTCCTTCTATTTATTGGCAATAATACGGAATTTCCTTACTTTTGTCCTTCTAAAACATTCTGTGTATGACTTCATTCAATTACACCCATATCCTGACGCAGGCAGTAGATGAACTATCTGACAGCCAATCTTATAAAGGTTTATTCCACCAACACAAGGACGGAGACCCTTTGCCATCCGCCAAGTCATTATTCAAAATTGTGGAACTGGCACGTGCCATTATTTTCCCTGGCTACTTTGGCAACTCTACCATCAATAGCCATACCATCAACTACCACATTGGTGTAAATGTAGAAACATTGTTCAACCTACTGACGGAGCAAATCCAAGCCGGACTCTGCTTTGGACAGGAGAACAGCAACCATGCCATAAACGATAATGAACCTTGCCGAGAGACAGCCGCACTACTGGCAGCCCGCTTCATCAGCAAACTGCCGGAACTGCGCCGCATTCTTGCCACCGATGTGGAAGCAGCATACTATGGAGACCCTGCCGCCACGTGTTTCGGCGAGATTATCAGTTGCTATCCGGCTATCCGCGCTATCAGCAACTACCGCATTGCACACGAATTATTAGTGCTGGGAGTGCCATTGATTCCGCGTTTCATCACAGAAATGGCACACTCAGAAACCGGAATTGATATTCATCCCGGAGCACAGATAGGAGATCACTTCACCATTGACCACGGAACCGGTGTGGTGATAGGAGCTACCAGCATTATAGGAAGCAATGTCAAGCTATACCAGGGAGTGACTTTAGGTGCTAAAAGTTTTCCTTTGGATGATAACGGCAATCCTATCAAAGGGATCCCCCGCCATCCTATATTGGAAGATGATGTCATAGTTTATTCTAATGCCACGATTCTGGGACGCGTCACTATCGGGAAAGGGGCAACCGTGGGAGGTAATATCTGGGTAACGGAAGATGTACCGGCAGGGGCACGCATTGTGCAGCGAAAGACGAAGGATGAATAATAACTTCTTTATCAGGCACGCACCAGGGGCAGGGTTAATATAAAACGGCAACCCTGTGTGTAGCTGTCATCAATAAGGAGTGAACCGCCCAGTTTTTCGGCTACCAGTCTGCAAATAGGCAATCCCAGCCCGGTTCCCTGTGTGAAATCATCCAACTTGGCAAAACGCTCAAATACAAAGTCCTGTTTGTCTTTGGGAATACCTTTTCCGGTATCGGTTACCCGATAGACAATTTGTTGCTCCGATTCGTTTAAGGCATATTCCAATGTGATGCTGCCTTGTTCCGTAAACTTTGCCGCATTCTGCAACAAGTGGGTTAGTATCTGGGAAAGCCTGTCCGAGTTTGTTTTCACCATCAACTCAGTACATGGAGGATTAAACTTAAATTCCACTCCATCTTTTATCATCGTTTTCACTGAGTCTATGACATTCAGGCAACAGCAATTCATCTCTACCGTTGTGTTATAGGGCAATTCATCCGTCTGATCCAGATAAGAAATATCAAGCACATCATTGACCAGCCTCAACAGGTTCTTGCTATTGGTTTCTATGATGGAAGAAAACTCCTTCGTTTCCTGATTATCCTCATAATAGCTGGTCAACAACTGTGAGAAACCGACAATAGAATTCAACGGAGTACGAATTTCATGCGACATATTCTGAATGAAATTCGTCTTCATCAGGCTGGCATTCTCCGCACGTTCCTTGGCTTTACCAAGTTCTTCGGCAAATTCCTTCAATTCTTTATTCTGCTCGGTTACAATGGCTTCAGATTCCTTCAACCTTTTATTCAGTTTATAGAAACGGAAGAACAAGAATGTGCCCAATGCTCCCAGCACTACCAGGAAAGCCAAAACAAGCCGGGTTATCTGTAACTGTTCTTGTTGTACACTCAACTGCAATTCATTTTTCTCATTCTTCAGTTGCTCCACTTCCATGATAGAAGAAAACTCGGTAGCCGAATTCTGAATCTCCCTGGTCCGGATGGAATCCGTAGCCTCTATATACTCCCGATAGAATCCTGCCGCTTTCTCCTTATTATTCATATCCCAATAAATATTCCCCAATTTCTGCGTCAAGCTATAATCCATATATTTGGAACGAAGCGGAGTGGTATCGTTCATGGTATTATAAATCATCTCCAACGCCTTGTCATACTGCTTCGTTGCCCGGTAATATTCTATCTTTATATAATATAGCCCAACTACATACACAGACAGTTCCTCGTACTTCTGAAACATTTCCTCTACCTCCTGAAGATATTTCCACGCATTCTTCAGATCATTCATCTCCAAATAATAAAGGACAAGTCCTTTTCTTACCGTATAATTCTGATAGGGACTATGCGCCAGCGGCAACGCTTTTTCCAAAGCTCTTTCCGCCTCATCATAGCGTTTCAGTTCCAATGCACATTGTGCCATTGAAGCATAAATGGTAGGCAGATTAATCTCGGGTATTTGATATTTCTCAATAATATCTATCGTTCTCTGAAAGTTCTCATAGGCCAGTTGTGGATTCAATTGTGTGACATAGATTTTCCCCAATACATGATAGCATTCTGCCACTCCGGGATAATAATTATCATTCTGTGCACTTTGCAACATCTTCTTCGCTTCATAGATGGCCAGATTGACTTTATGCTGTTTTACATAATAGGTAATCAGTCTGCTTCCCCATGAAAAATAAAAGTATTTCAGGTGATTAAGCCTTCGGCTCGTGGCTTTTACTATATCTACGTGCTTGATGATATTCGCTTCATCATTCCTATAGTAATAATAATCCAGCCGGAGGCATTCGGAGATAACCTGCACATAGGTATCTTTCTTTTCTTTCCCCATCTGAAGAAGGGTATCGCACATATCAAGTGCTACGGGAGATTTCAGGTTTGCCTTGCATTTTTTATAATATGCCACTAATGCGCTGTCCCTCTCCAAAACAGAACCTTTAGCTGTTTGCGCCCGGCCAGAGCAGCAAAGCAACCAAATCAATATAAAGACAAAGCAAGGCTTCAACATGATTGAACGGTGATATTGTCTTGCAAAGATAAAAGAATAATTTTAAGAAAGGCATAAATAGATGAACAAAATAACACAGAAAGGGAGCACCGGCATTACCCGGCACTCCCTCATCCTAAACTAAAGCAAATCAATTGTTACTTTGAGGCATATGCACACAACATCCACACCATCTTTTCCTGTTCTTTCAGGTAATCGCTCATGATAGCTACAGTAGCCTCATCGCCGGCCTGTGAAGCGACTGCCAAAAGTTTACGTTCTTCTACTATGAAATGGCTGTAAGTTTCCAGGATATTGTTCAGTGCTTCGTCACCACTTGTAACTCCCTCTACCTCTCTTATATTAGACACTTTGAGATAATCGCTGTATTTGTTTTTGGGTACGCCGCCCAACATCAGGATACGTTCTGCCAGTTCGTCCACCTTTTCGGCTGCATTGTTATACAATTCTTCGAACTTGCCGTGGAGCACAAAGAAACCGTGTCCCTTGATGTTCCAGTGGAAACCGCGAAGATTAGCGTAAAATACTTGGTAGTCTGCCAATAATTGTTGCAATGATTCTACTACCTTTGCGGCTGCTGCCGAGTCTAATTTGATATAATCTAAAGTCTTCATAATTTTATGTTTTTAAGTTGATTACTATTTTTTTCTTTTCTCTGATGCAAAGATAAGGCGGAAAGTGATGCGTGTCAAACTGATAATTTCTATCTTTGTATAGACAAAATCTATCAAGCATCTAAAGCCTATGAACCTGCAACAATTAGAATACATACTTGCCGTGGATGAGTTCCGCCATTTTGCCAAGGCCGCCGAACATTGTAATGTAACGCAGCCTACCCTGAGCGCCATGATACAAAAACTGGAAGATGAGTTGAATGCCAAACTGTTTGACCGCACCACCCAGCCTGTCCAGCCCACACTGACGGGTCTGAAAGTAATAGAACAAGCCAGAATAGCCCTGCGCCAGACCAACCTAATTAAAGATATAGTAAAAGAAGAAACACGCTCACTGAGCGGTGTGTTCCGCATAGGTGTCTTGCCTACGATTGCCCCCTATCTGCTGCCCCGTTTCTTTCCCGAACTGATGGAAGAATACACATCTCTGGACATCAGAGTAACGGAAATGAAAACGCAGGATTGCCTGGAGGCGCTGAAAGCAGGTGAAGTGGAGGCTGTCCTCATAGCCGGAGCGGCAGAAGGAGAGCATTTCCACTCTATACCTCTTTATTACGAATCTTTTTTGGGATACGTTTCCAAACATAATGCACTCTTTAAAAAGGAAATGATCCGTTCCAGTGAAGTGAGTGGGGAACAGCTATGGTTGTTGGATGAGGGGCATTGCTTTCGCGACCAGCTAATGCGTTTCTGCCAGTTGGAATCCGCCCAATCTTGCCAGATTGCCTATCGGTTGGGGAGTATGGAGACATTTATGCGTATGGTGGAAAGCGGCAAAGGTATCACATTTATTCCCGAACTGGCCGTACTACAACTCAATGAAGAACAGAAACGGCTGGTGCGTCCCTTTGCCATGCCGCGCCCTACACGAAGGATTTACATGGTGACACGTACCGACTTCATCCGACACGCATTGCTGAATATGCTGATTGAAAAGATAAAGGCATCGGTGCCCAAAGAGATGCTCACTTTGCAGAATGGGCAGAAAGTGGTGTAACGATGTGTGTTTCATAATAATTATGGGACTCTCTTAAGCTTAGACTTAATCACATTCGTTACATTGCTACTCATATTTCTCAATTTATTCCAAAGAAATACATACATTTGTAACATCAGAGATTTACCTTTGTGACCGAAACTTAAAAAACTATGTACACAACAGATACTCTTATAGACGAACAGGAACTGGTTATTCGCCTCATTAATGGAGACGAGGAGGCATTCTGTGAGCTATACGCAGCCTATAAGAACCGTTTGTTGTACTTTGCCATGAAGTTTGTCAAGTCCCGCGAGTTTGCAGAAGATATTTTTCAGGATGCTTTCACTATCATCTGGCAGGGGCGGCGCTTTATCAATCCGGATGCTTCTTTTTCCTCCTATTTATATACGATTGTACGAAATCGTATTCTGAACCAAATACGGGCTATGGATAAAGAAGATACACTGAAAGAACATATTCTGGCACAAGCCATTGACTACACCGATGATACCAAAGAAAAGATTTTCGCCAACGATTTGCATAATATCATCAACAAAGCCTTAGAAAAACTGACTCCCCGCCAACGCGAAATATTTGAAATGAGCCGCGAAGCACAAATGTCCCACAAGGAAATAGCCGAAACCTTGGGAATCTCAGTCAATACCGTCCAAGAACATATATCTGTATCCCTACACACCATCCGCACCTTTCTAGCCAAATACTCAGACACTTATGCAGATATGCTGCTCATCTTGATCTGCTTGAATCTATAATAAAAGTTAAACACACCCTAGCTCTCCCACACATCTGTGTATTACTTATGTGAGGGTTAGAAATAATAACCCGACTTTGAATAGAAAACATGGAAAATACAAAAGAAGAAAAACAAAAATTACGTCGTTATCTGGATAATATTTACACCCGGGACGAAGCGTCACAACTACTTGACAGCCTTCGCGATGCAGAGAATCAAGATTTACTTGACGAAGTATCCGCCGAAGTATGGGAGGCTTCTTTTGATCATCGGCAAACCACCGGCACCGAGCACGAGAAATATAAAAAAGAAGCCCGCCTGTTACTCCGAAAGATAGAGCATGGCAAACGAATCTGGTTCCGCCGCACAGCCTATGCCGTTGCCGGTATCGCTGCCATAGTCTGCCTTGTCTTAGGTGGCTTGCACTATTCCCGCTACATCAATGAACAAAGCATAACATACAGCCTGGCAAGCACCTCCTATGGAGAAAAGAAACAAGTAACCTTGCCCGATGGCAGCCGGATTGTATTAAACTCCTGTTCTTCCCTGCGCTACCCCGCCCAGTTTACAGGAAAGGAACGAAAAGTGGAACTGGATGGAGAAGCCTATTTCCGGGTGGCACATAATGAAGATATGCCATTCATAGTCACCACACAGAAGTTTGATGTCCGCGTACTGGGCACACATTTTGATGTGAAGTCCTATCCCAAAGACGAAATTGTATCAGTCAATGTAGAAAGCGGAAAAGTACAAGTAGACCTGCCGGAAGCCATGATGCGCCTCACCGCACAAGAGCAGGTACTGATCAATACCATTTCCGGAGAATACACCAAGAAGAAAGAGGAACGCGAAGTAGCCGTGTGGATCAAAGGCGCCTTAAGGTTCAGCAGTACCCCCATACGCGATGTTGCCAGAGAACTGGAACGAGTCTACAACTGTCGCATCACCTTTGCACCGGGATATGAATTTACAAACCTGATTTCGGGAGAACACGATAACAAGAGTCTGGAATCCGTGCTCCATTCCATTGAATACGTCAGTGGTGTGAAATACAAGAAAGAAGGAAAAGAAATAGTACTATATAAATAAGAAACCTGAATGTCTAACCTAAAAAGAGAAGTATGAAGCCAGATACCTAGATGAATAAAAAAGAAATAGGGGAATCCCCCAGGGACACCCCTACCGTAACCCGGATACTTATTCACTGCTTCGACCCAGAAGAATAACTTTTCACGTGTTACCCCAAGTTTTAACAACTTAAGTCAAAATCATTAAAAACGCACAAATTTATGAATATTATTCCTACTCATAAAGGAAAAAGTAGAAATGCCTATCCGTTTTTAGCTTTTTTACTATTCGTATGCCTGTCATTAATGCCTTTTTACGCACAGGCACAGCAAGAAAACAACATCAACCTGAAGGTTCAGAACGAGAGCCTGGAAAATGTTTTTAACCAACTGAGCAGACAAACCGGTCTGAAGTTCTTCTATGACCAGGAGACCATCAACAGTGTCCCCTTGGTATCTATTGACGCCAAGAATGCCACATTACAGAATGTTTTAGATCAGATTACCGCACAGACAAAGTTATATTTCAATAGGAACAACAATACGATCTCAGTCAGCACCAATCCCGTTCAACAGGGAAACAAAGCCAGTGCTACCAAAACAATCAGCGGTATGGTAACAGATGATAAAGGGGAACCGATTATCGGAGCAAGCATCTTGGTAAAAGGAACTACCAACGGAACCATTTCCGACCTTGACGGTAAGTATTCATTAGCTGATGTACCCGAATCTTCTACAGTCTCTATATCTTATATCGGATACAAGACACTGGACGTACCGGCTAAAGATAAAGTTCTGGCAAAAGTCATACTGCACGAAGACACCGAAGTACTGGAAGAAGTCGTAGTAGTAGGTTATGGCGTACAGAAAAAAAGAGATGTAACCACAGCCATCGCCAGCGTGCGAGCCAGTGACCTGAAAGGTCAGCCGGTCAGTTCCATGGCGGAAGCAATGGCAGGCAAAATGCCGGGTGTGCAAGTTTCGCAGGGTACAGGTGCGCCGGGTTCTTCCCTACAGATTAAAGTACGTGGAACGGGTACCATCACAGCCGGTACTTCTCCATTGTATGTAGTAGATGGTGTGCCTTTGGCAAAAGAACAGTTGAATACCTTTAATATGAACGATGTAGAAAGCATCGAAGTATTGAAAGATGCCTCATCCGCAGCCATCTATGGTTCACGCGGTTCTAACGGCGTAGTATTAATTACCACCAAGAAAGGCAGTAAAGGCAAAGCAAGTGTAAGCTATAACGGATATTACGGCTGGCAAACCGTATCAAAGAAGATTGATATGCTGAACGCCTATGAATACGCAGACTTGGTAAATGATGCACGCAACAATACCTACACGGACAAAATGGAATCCATTAACCGCAAGCGTATGGCAAACGGCCAGACACCATTATCTTTCAACATCGGCGATAACAATGCAATGCGTCTGCAAAACACCGGCAATGACTATAATACCATTGTTCCGGTAGAAATACTTCCTTACCTGGAAGGCAAGCAAGGACTGACAGATACAGACTGGCAAGATGAGATCTTCCGCACGGCAGGTATGCAAAACCATTCGGTATCCGTATCCGGCGGTTCGGAGAAGATAAAATATTATACCTCCATTGACTACCTGCAACAAGACGGTGTGGTTATCAACAGTGACTTTACCCGCTACAGTGCACGCTTTAACCTGGACGTTACGGAAGGTATTTTCAAATTCGGCCTGTCCTTCAATCCTTCTGTAACCATTGATAATGCCGTAAATTCCGATGGAGCCTATAACTCCAATGGCGGCGGTATCATTGCATCGGCCTTGCACAGCTCACCTATCTTCTCGGTTTATAATGCAGACGGCAGTTTCAACTTCGCCCAAAATGCATGGAGCCCCAATACGGAAACAGTAATGCCCGACGGCTCTATCAAGCGAGGAAACAGCCAGACACAAGTATGGAATCCGGTGGCACTGGCCATGTTGCAGAAAGACGAGACCAAAGCATCCCGCATTTTCGGTAATGTATATGGTGAAGTCGCTTTCCTGCCTTCTTTAAAGTACCGCGCCAATTTTGGTGTGGATATTTATAGTGATTCGGAAGATACTTTCCGCCCGTCAACTATCCCGGTATCCAATACGCAAGGCAATCCGGAATCCGTTCCCGAAGCGACTTCTAAAACATCCAAGCTATACAACTGGCTGTTCGAGCAGACGTTGAACTTTAATAAAGACTTCGGCGGACATTCACTCTCGGCTATGGCAGGCTGGACTATGCAATACCAGCGCAACGAAAGCAACTATGCATTTGCCAACGGCTTTATCACCAACAACATCCCGACCTTGAATGCAGGTACTGTGACCCGTGGCAACTCCCACGCCTCAGAATGGGCTTTACTCTCCGGACTGGCACGTGTGCAATACAATTATTTAGGTAAGTACATGGTAACAGGAGCTGTACGTGCCGATGGCGCTTCCCGTTTCGGAAAAGACAATCGCTGGGGTTACTTCCCTTCTGTATCCGTAGGTTGGCGCATCTCGGAAGAAAAGTTCATGAAATCACTGACTTTCATTGACGATTTAAAGATACGTGCCAGTTATGGTCTTACGGGTAACTTCCGCATTCCTAACTATGGAGCACAAGGCGAAGTGGGATATTACAGCTATGTGTTAGGCGGCTCCAGCCCCGAAGTGATAAAAGGCGCGGCTCCCAGCAGTATGCCTAATCCCGGTCTGAAATGGGAAAAGACCGCACAGGTCAATGTAGGTTTCGATGCTTCTTTATTCAAGAACAGACTGACTTTGGGACTTGACCTGTACAACAGTAATACTTACGATCTGCTATTGAACGTCCCTGTACCTATGACAACAGGTTATGCCACCCGTCTGGAAAACATAGGTAAAGTAAATAATAAAGGTATTGAGTTCAACATCTCCACCAACCACCAGTTTGGTGATTTTACCTGGACAGCCTATTTCAATATCTCGAAGAATATCAATGAAGTCAAAGAGCTCGGACCGGGCAATGCCGATATTATTTCTGCCGGTTCTGTCAGCAATGCCTATTTCATTACCCGCGTAGGCGAACCTATCGGTTCTTATTATTTGCCGGTAGTGGAAGGCGTATTCAAGAATCAAGCCGAAGTAGACGCTGCCCTTCACTATGTAGACTCGCCCACCAACTACGGTCTTGCCGATACCAAACCCGGCGATTTCAAGTTTAAGGATGTAAACGGTGACGGCATACTCGACATTTCGGATACCGACCGTGCCATCGTTGGTAACTATATGCCCGATTTTACTTACGGATTCGGCACCACACTGGCTTGGAAAGGCATTGATTTCGGCATTATCTTCCAAGGAGTTTACGGCAATGAGATCCTGAACCTCTCCCGCCGTTATTTCTACAACCACGAAGGCAACATGAATAACTACAAAGGTGCCTTGAACCGTTGGAGGTCTGAAAGTGATCCGGGCAGCGGCATGAATGTACGCGCCAACCGCGTCAGCAAAGGACAGAACGGAACCACCTCCACCTGGCATGTGGAAGACGGATCTTACCTCAGAATCAAGAATATCTCTTTGGGATACACCTTGCCGCAAAGCTGGATTCGCAAAGCATACCTGCAATCGGCACGTATCTACTGCTCTATCCAGAACCCATTCACTTTCACCAAATACGAGGGCTACAATCCCGAAGTATCCAACCGCACGGACGCAACCACCAATGGTGAAGACTATGGCGTATATCCATTAGCAAGAACCACCTCTATCGGTGTAAATCTTACTTTCTAAACTTAAAAACATTGATGTATGAAAAAGATATTATTAGCAGCCCTTTTGGCAGGAACACTTTCCAGTTGCGAAAGTTTTATTGACCTGAAACCCATTGACTTCCCCACGGAAGAAACATTCTATACGGACGTGAAAGGCCTGGAAGGCGCGATAATCGGTGCCTATGATGAATTTCAGTCCAGCGACCAGTATGGAGCCAAGTTCATGACACTGATGGAGGTACGCGGTGACAACGTGAAGAATGACAATTCCGGTGCCAGCGGCGGCATCACCTACCAGATAGAAGTGTTTACCGAAACTCCTGCCAACTCCAACCTGTCGGGAGCCTGGTTGTCACTCTATACCAGCATTTATCGTTGCAATCTTATCCTGCAAAATGCCGAGAACGTAGAAATGTCTGCCGATCAACGTACCAAGATTGTAGGGCAAGCCGCCTTTATGCGCGCTCTTTCTTATTTCAACCTGGTACGCCTGTGGGGTAAAGTACCTTTGATAACCCATACCCAAACGGTGGAGGAAGCCCGCAATAACAAACGTGCCGAGATAAGCGACATTTACTCTCAGATTATAGACGACCTAACCACAGCAAAAGGATTACCGGCTGCATGGCCGGAGGCAGAAAGAGGACGGGTGACCTCCTATGCCGCACAGGCTCTATTGGCAAAGGTGTACCTGTATATGGGTAATTACCAATCTGTTATCACGGAACTGACTCCGGTAGTCACTGCTATTAAAGCGGGAAAACAGTTAGCCTTGGTTCCCATGCCGCAGACTTTCCCCAACGACTTGAAAACCAGCAAGGATATTATCTTTGCTGTACAATACCTGAAAGGTGGTGTAGGCGAATCGGTGCATCAGAACAACCGTTACCGCAACAATGACAACGGTAATATCATTTCACTGGAACCGTCGGAGTTTGAAAGCAATGCAGATAACCGCAAAGCATTGGTAGCCCCCACGGGAAGCGGTCAACGCCCGGGCAAGTTCAATGCACCGGCAACCAATAACGAAACAAGTGCCGATTTCCCTGTTTTGCGTTGTGCAGAAGTGATGTTGATGTATGCCGAAGCACTGAATGAGACTTCAGCCGCACCTACACAAGAAGCATTTGATGCACTGAATGCTGTACGCGAGAATGCAGGCCTGCAAGGCAAGACCGTGGAAGAACTGCCTACCAAGGATGCTTTCAGAAAAGCCGTATATAAGGAACGCCGCCTGGAACTGGCATTGGAATGCGACCGTTGGTTCGACATTGTACGCACCAAGCAATTTTCGGATGTATTCCCCGGTGTAGCAAGCTATCGTCAACTCTACCCCGTTCCCCAGACAGAGATAGAGAATATGAATGATAAAACCGGATGGCAGAACGAAGGATACACCCTTGAATAATCAACCATTAAAAACAGAAACAAAATGAAAAAGATATATTTACTGCTCTTTGCAGCCCTCACCGTCCTGCAACTTTCAGCACAAGACCGTGTTTCACAAATCCGTGAAAAACTAATGAACCGCGACCAAAGCTCAGTGATCGTTGTCGCCCATCGTGGAGACTGGCGCAACTTTCCCGAAAACTCATTGGAAGCCATCGACAATGCCATCAAAATGGGGGTGGACATTGTAGAACTCGACGTAAAACGCACCAGCGACGGACAACTGATCCTGATGCACGACCATACCCTGGACCGCACCACCACAGGAAAAGGAAAGATCTCCGAATGCACTTTGGACTCTATCCGTAAACTGAAATTGAGAAACGGTTGCCACATACGCACCATCCACAATGTACCGACTCTGGAAGAAGCCCTGCTGCATGCCAAAGGCAAGATCATGCTGAACCTGGATCAAGCCGACCTCTACTTTGATCAAATATACAAGCTGATGCAGAAAACCGGCACTACCAAACAAATCATCATGAAAGGCAGAAAACCCGCCGGTGAAGTGCAAAAGCAATTCGGCGCTTACCTGAATGATGTAATCTATATGCCGATTGTCGATCTGGACAAGCCCGATGCAGAACAACAGATAGAAACCTTTATCAAAGATATGCAGCCCGTAGCCTTCGAGCTTCTTTACGTCAAAGATTCCAATCCGCTTCCCAAGAAGTTAGGAACAAGTCTAAGCGGCAGAGCATTAATCTGGTACAACACCCTATGGGATACAATGGCAGGCGGGCATGATGATGACATGTCTTTACAAAGTCCCGATGCCGGTTATGGCTATCTGATTGACACCCTGGGCTGCCGCATCATCCAAACCGACCGTCCGGCCTATCTGATAGACTATCTGAAAAGCCGCAAGCTTCACGAATAAAGATAGAGAACAAACATGCTGAAACATTTGATTAACTTTTACAGGGTTTCCTCACCGAAGCCCTGTAAAGAGGAATCTTTGTCCTCTATCAAGCGGAGAACAAGGCTACTCCAATGGTCCACTTTCCTCTCGGCTACCTTCGGATATGGCATGTATTATGTGTGCCGCCTCAGCCTGAACGTAGTGAAAAAACCGATTGTAGAAGAAGGGATTTTCTCGGAAACAGAACTAGGTATTATCGGTTCGGTATTATTTTTCACCTATGCCATAGGCAAGTTTACCAACGGTTTCCTTGCCGACCGAAGCAATATCAATCGCTTCATGACCACAGGTCTGCTGGTTACGGCATTGGTTAATCTGGCACTGGGCTTTACCAATTCCTTTATTCTGTTTGCCGTGATGTGGGGAATAAGCGGTTGGTTTCAATCCATGGGGGCGGCTTCCTGTGTGGTAGGGCTGTCCCGATGGTTCACAGATAAAGAACGTGGCTCTTATTATGGATTCTGGTCGGCAAGCCATAACATTGGCGAAGCACTCACCTTTATTATTGTAGCTTCTGTGGTCAGCGCCTTCGGATGGCGGTATGGTTTCTTGGGAGCAGGACTCGTGGGGCTATTGGGAGCAGCAGTGGTATGGCAGTTTTTCCATGATACGCCGCAAAGCAAGGGCCTGCCTCCTATCAATATTCCTACAGACGATAAAGAAAAACAGGAGACCGATAAAACCGACTTCAACAAGGCACAAAAGCAAGTTTTAATGATGCCTGCCATCTGGATCCTTGCATTATCCAGTGCTTTTATGTATATTAGCCGCTACGCTGTAAACAGTTGGGGTGTATTCTATCTGCAAGCACAGAAAGGATACAACACACTGGATGCCAGTCTCATTATTTCTATCAGTTCGGTATGCGGCATTATCGGGACTATGTTTTCGGGAGTTATCTCGGACAAGTTCTTTGGTGGCCGTCGTAACATACCTGCCCTGATTTTCGGATTAATGGATGTACTGGCGCTTTGCCTGTTCCTGCTCGTACCCGGAGAACACTTCTGGCTGGATGCACTGGCCATGGTTTTGTTCGGGCTGGGCATAGGAGTGCTGATTTGCTTCCTGGGCGGACTGATGGCAGTAGACATCGCCCCGCGCAATGCTTCGGGAGCTGCCCTAGGTGTGGTAGGTATTGCCAGTTACATTGGCGCCGGACTGCAAGACGTGATGAGTGGCATCTTGATTGAAGGGAACAAAACGGTAGTAAACGGCGTTGACACATACGATTTTACCTATATCAACTGGTTCTGGATTGGAGCCGCTATTTTATCGGTATTGTTGGCCCTGTTGGTATGGAATGCCAAAGCAAAAGATGCATGAATGAAAAGAAAAACATAAATAAAGTAAGAGACAGCCTGGTTCTCATCCTACTGGGCTGTTTCTTTTTCCTGCCTTCCCAAGCGCAGGATCATGATTTTAGTGTATGGAGCAGCCTGAATGCCGAACACAAAGTTTCCAGAAACTTCACCCTGAACGGAGGCATGGAGTTCCGCACCAAAGAGCAACTCAAAGAGATAGACCGCTGGGCGGCCACAATCAATGGCTCGTATCGCATACTGCCTGCACTGAAACTGGGAGCAGGCTACGAATTGCACTATCGCTACCGCAATGAAAAAGGTTGGAAAATCCGCCAACGCTATCATGTGGGAGTTACAGGAGAAGCGCGATGGTCGCAACTAAAGTTCTCATTGCGCGAGCGTTTCCAACAAACATGGGAAAAAGAAAAGACTGATTTCCATCTCCGTTCACAGCTGAAGATTGCTTATACTCCCCATAAAGGAAAGATTTCTCCATATGCCGCAATCGAGTTTTACAATAAGTTGAATGATGGTTTTAACCTGTCACGCACCCGCTATCGGGCAGGTGGCGAGTGGCAGATTTCTTCCCGGTGGAATATGGATTTATACTATCTGTATCAATCGGAGAGTGACAGAAAAAAGCACGTAATGGGGATAGAATGCGCCTATAGTTTCTAAATAATCACCGAAAAGCCCAGTTATTACTAAATAGATTAATAGTTGTGGTCCACCCTATTCACCAGTATCTTATCTTATTGATTGATAGTTAATTATAGGTGAATAGCAAGTCGGAACAAGCCCTTCACCCCATTCACCTCTCCATCTTTCAGAAATACACCTTCCTACCCCGCTTTTTCCTTTTAATATCCCACCTGCCGGTTGCCTCCGGAGGATTACCTTTTAGCGACCATTCATTATTATGCTTTATTCCATTGATATTTTGTGTTTTGTACGGTTATCATTACCGTTTTACGATTATCAGACGCTCGTCTTACCATTATAAAACGATCATCTGATATAGGTAAGACGCTCGTCTGATAATCGTAAGACGGTATTGATATATATAGAAAAAGCAAAAATAGACCCGAAAAGAAGTAAAATGCATCCCGATAGAATGTGATTCTTCTATTCGGGAATCCATTAGAAGCACCGCCATTTTTTGCTCCTTTGTTTGCTGGTCTAATTTTTTACCCCTATATTTGTGATGCAAAATTATAAACATCATAAACATGCCTACATTGTTTGAACTTTTTGAATAATTATAAAACTGAAAGTTATGGATACAATAAAAGACATTTGGTTTGATGCTAACCGCATTTATATGAAAACGGAGGCAGGAAGAACTTTCAGCCGTCCGTTAGAAGCATTTCCTTTGTTGAAAGAAGCGAGCGATGAGGAACGCCTTGATTTCAAGATTGGCAGGTTTGGTGATGATGTTCGTTGGAAGTCACTGGATGAGGATATTCATATATCTAGTTTCTTTGACACATCGGAGCCCGATTATGAGAATGAAATTGCTATGATATTTAAACGTTTCCCTCAACTGAATGTATCGGAAGTGGCACGGAGTATGGGAATTAATAAAAGTTTGCTATCAAAATACATCTATGGCGTCAAGAGACCTAGTGAGCAAAGAAAAATGCAGATAAAAGAAGCATTACATTTACTGGGACAAGAATTAATAACAGTCTAAAATTTAATTGCAAATAAGTTTTTTACGGGTGAATAGGGTGAAGGGGGATTTTAAGGCTACCATTCACCGAAAAACGCCTTGGTGATAGGGGGTATAAGGATGGGTGAAGGGTATGAAGGGTATAAAGACCATTCGTTGTTGTATGGAGTAAGATAATCAGGCAAAAGAATGAAACTACAAGTAATTTCGTTCCCACAGCAAGATTAATCCCTTAAATAATTGATTAGCAAACGGAAAATCACTAAATTTGTCCCATCAATTGAAATTACGTAATTATCATTTAAAGATGAAGGAAGAATTCGAGCTAATCGCCAAGACTTTCCAGGGACTGGAAGAAGTTCTGGCAAAAGAACTCACCGAGCTGGGAGCCAGCAACATAGAAATAGGAAGACGCATGGTAGCCTTTACAGGCGATAAAGAAATGATGTATAAGGCAAACTTTTGCCTGCGCACCGCCATCCGCATCCTGAAACCCATCAAACATTTTGAGGCAAAAAATGCCGACGAGGTTTATGAAGCCATTAAAGCCATTGCATGGGAAGACTATCTGAGTAAAGATAAAAGTTTTGCCGTAGATGCCGTGGTATTCTCGAATGAATTCCGCCACTCTAAGTTTGTAGCCTACAAGGTGAAAGATGCCATCGTGGACTATTTCCGCGAAAAGACCGGCGACCGTCCTTCGGTACGTATCAACAACCCGGATGTGGCACTGAACATTCACATTGCCGAAGATAAATGTACCCTGTCACTGGACAGTTCGGGCGAATCCCTTCACCGTCGCGGCTATCGCCAAGAAGCCGTAGAAGCTCCGCTGAATGAGGTACTGGCTGCCGGTATGGTATTGATGACCGGATGGAAAGGTGAATGTGACCTGATAGACCCTATGTGCGGTTCGGGAACTATTCCTATCGAAGCCGCCCTGATAGCGCGCAACATTGCTCCGGGGGTATTCCGCAAAGAATTTGCTTTCGAAAAGTGGCCCGATTTTGATCAGGAATTATTTGATACCATCTACAATGATGATTCGCAAGAGCGCGAGTTTACCCATAAAGTATATGGATATGACAACAATCCGAAAGCCAATGAAATTGCCACGCACAACGTAAAGGCTGCCGGACTGAGCAAAGAAATTACCTTGAAAATACAACCTTTCCAGCAGTTTGAAAAGCCGCAGGAAAAAAGTATCATCATCACCAACCCTCCTTACGGAGAGCGTATCTCTACCAACGACTTGTTGGGCTTATACCAAATGATCGGTGAACGTCTGAAACACTCTTTCAGCGGAAACGACGCATGGATATTGAGCTACCGCGAAGAATGTTTTGACCAGATAGGATTGAAACCGTCCGTTAAAATACCTCTGTTCAATGGCGCTTTGGAATGTGAGTTCCGCAAATACCAGTTATTTGACGGGAAATACAAAGAGTTCCGTAGCGAAAACAACGACCAGGAATTCAAGCCGCGCCGCAACACCGAAAAGGTGGAATACGGAGAACGACGTGAACGACGCAACTTTGACGACAGACGCGAAGGAGGCCGCGGAGAATACAGAGGCGGAGGAGAACGACGCAACTTTGGTGACAGACGGGAAGAACGCAGTGAATACAGAGGAGGTGGAGAACGTCGCAACTTTGATGACAGACGCGAAGGTCGCGGTGACTACAAAGCTAGAGACCGGAAAGATGGAGAGTTCAAGGAAAGGAGAGAATTCAAGCCGCGTTTCAAGAAAGAAGAAGAATAAAGTGCTAACTTATTGATAAACAAACTTGAAGGTGTGTAGAACTTCCGAAGTAACTATCAAAGGCTTCACCGTAGGGGCGGATTGAATCCGCCCGAACCAGCGGTTACGACCTTGGGAGTAATACATAAAGCATACTGTTATCGAGCAGATTCAATCTGCCCCTACAGCAAAACGATAGCAAAATTCTAGTTTTGACACACCTCCATCTTAAATCAAAATAAGCCATGAAGAATAGTATAGTAAAAAGTCTGCTTTTATTAATAACATTTATCTCTACTATGAATGTTGTAGCTCAAGAAAAGAAAAGTTTCACATTGGAAGACTTGATGCCGGGAGGAAACAACTATTACAACCTGCTTCCTCAGAATATTTACGGCCTGCAATGGTGGGGAGATGTATGCATCAAAGGCGATATAGATGATGTGAAAACCATTGATCCTGCCAATGGAAAAGAGAGTGTACTTATCACCTTGCAGGAAGTAAACGACTTGCTGGCTGCCGGTAAGTTGGGAAAGATTCACCATTTCAGAAGCATATCTTTTCCTTATGCAGAAAAGCTGATGCTGGTCAATACAACGACCCATAAAGCATTGATAGACCTGAATAAAAAAGAAATAGCGTGGAACCAGCCCATCGCCCCAAAGGCTGCCAACCAAGACTGGAACAAAGGAAGCCGTTCGCTGGCCTACACCATTGATAACAACCTGTTTGTAACCACTGCCGATGGTAAAACCGTGCAAGTGACCAACGAACCGGAAGGCATTGTATGCGGACAAAGTGTACACCGCAACGAATTCGGCATTTCCAAGGGTACGTTCTGGAGTCCGAAAGGAAATCTGCTGGCTTTCTACCGCATGGATCAAAGCATGGTAACAGATTACCCGCAAGTAAATACCTCTACCCGAATTGCCACACTGGAACCCGATAAATACCCAATGGCAGGCATGACCAGCCATAAAGTGACTGTAGGCGTTTACAATCCGGCAACAGGAAAGACCATCTATCTGAAAGCAGGCGATCCTACCGACCGTTACTTCACTAATATCAGTTGGAGCCCTGATGAAAAGAGTGTTTATATGATAGAGCTGAACCGCGATCAGAATGAAGCAAAACTGTGTTGCTATGATGCAGAAACAGGAGATCCGCTGAACGGTAATCCCCTCTACGAAGAAGTACATCCCAAATACGTAGAGCCGCAACATGCCTTGACTTTCCTGCCTTGGGATCACACAAAGTTCATCTATCAGAGCCAACGTGACGGTTACAACCATCTCTACCTGATGGATACAAAGACCTCGGTATATCCTGAATCGCATGAAGCACCTGCCGGAGGATCTTACCGGGAAGGTTACAAGACCAAACAACTCACCCAAGGCGAATGGGTGGTACAAGGCATCCTCGGTTTCAATGAAAAGACCAAAGAGGTCATTATCATGAGCACAGAGGTTTCTCCCTTGCAGAGCAATGCATACGCTGTAAATGTAAACACCGGAAAGCGCCGCCTCATCGGCAATAAAGACGGAATGCACAGCGTACAGCTATCCGGCAGCGGCAAATATGTGATAGATAACTATACTTCTTTCACCATTCCCCGCAACATCGAGATTGTTCCCACTTCCGGCAAAGGCAAGAGCATCAACCTGCTGACTGCCACCAACCCGATGGAAGCATACAATATGCCCGAAATAACCGTAGGCACCATCAAAGCTGCCGACGGCAAGACTGACCTATATTACCGCCTGATAAAACCGGTGAACTTTGATCCGAACAAGAAGTATCCGGCAGTAATCTATGTATATGGTGGCCCGCACGCACAGATGATTCACAATACCCGCAACTATGATGCCCGCGGATGGGACATCTACATGGCGCAACTGGGCTATGTAATGCTGACCGTGGACAACCGGGGCAGTGACAATCGCGGACTGGAATTTGAGAACTGCACATTCCGCCAACTGGGAACCGAAGAAATGAAAGACCAGGTAAAAGGCGTGGACTTCCTGAAATCATTGGGTTATGTAGACGATAACCGCATCGGCGTACATGGCTGGAGCTTCGGAGGTTTCATGACTACAAACCTGATGCTGACTTATAACGACATCTTCAAGGTAGGTGTAGCCGGTGGTCCCGTAATTGATTGGGCATACTATGAAATAATGTATGGCGAGCGTTACATGGATACACCGCAAAGCAATCCCGAAGGTTACAAGAAAGCCAATCTGAAATTGAGAGCCGGAGACTTGAAAGGCCGCTTGGAAATAATTATCGGAGCGAATGACCCCACTTGTGTGCCTCAGCACAGCATTACTTTCCTGCGCGCCTGCATTGATGCCGGAACTCAACCCGATTTCTTTATGTATCCGGGTGACGGGCACAATATGTTCGGCCGGGACCGCGTACATTTGTATGAACGCATCACACGCTATTTTGAAGACCATTTAAAATAAACGCGCAGCTCCCCCTTACAAAGGGGGCAAGGGGGATGTTCCCTATCTGACCATAGTGCTTCCAACTGCACCGGAGAGAACATCCCCCTTAAATCCCCCTTAAAAAGGGGGAGGCTGCGCGAGATAACATTCTATGTAATAAAGAAGATAAATAAAAAAGATAAGATTATGAAACTGTTACTATTAGGCTCAGGCGGACGTGAACACGCCCTGGCATGGAAGATTGCTCAAAGTCCCAAAATTGAGAAACTGTATATCGCCCCGGGAAATGCCGGAACCGGCAACGTAGGCGAAAACGTAGCTATCAAAGCGGATGACTTTGCAGCTATTAAGGAGTTTGTAGTAAAGAATGGCATAAATATGGTAGTGGTAGGTCCCGAAGACCCATTGGTAAAGGGAGTATATGACTACTTTAAGAACGATGAAGCCTTAAAGAATATCCCTGTTATCGGCCCCTCAAAAGCAGGTGCGGTGCTGGAAGGCAGCAAGGAATTTGCCAAAGGTTTCATGCAACGCCACAATATCCCCACAGCCGGATACAAGAGCATCACTGCCGCCAACCTGGAAGAAGGACTTGCTTTCCTGGAAACACTGGAAGCTCCCTACGTGCTGAAAGCCGATGGCTTGTGCGCCGGAAAAGGTGTTCTAATCCTTCCTACACTGGAAGAAGCAAAGAAAGAATTGAAGGAAATGCTGAGTGGAATGTTCGGCGATGCCTCTGCAACAGTGGTTATCGAAGAATTTCTGAGTGGCATAGAATGTTCGGTGTTTGTACTGACAGACGGCAAGAACTACAAGATTCTGCCCGAAGCCAAAGACTATAAACGCATCGGTGAAGGCGATAAAGGCCTGAATACCGGCGGCATGGGTAGTGTTTCTCCCGTTCCTTTCGCCACCAAAGAATGGATGCAGAAGGTGGAAGACCGCATCATCCGCCCCACTGTAGAAGGATTGGCAGAAGAAGGTATCGAATATAAAGGTTTCATCTTCCTTGGACTGATCAACGTAAAAGGCGAACCGATGGTGATAGAATATAATGTACGCATGGGCGACCCGGAAACGGAAAGCGTTATGCTCCGCATCAAGAGCGACCTGGTGGAACTGTTTGAAGGAGTTGCGGCAGGCAATCTGAATGAAAAGACGCTGGAAACCGATCCTCGCTCTGCCGTATGCGTGATGCTGGTATCGGGCGGTTATCCCGAACATTATGAAAAAGGCTTTGCCATCAGTGGACTGGAAGATGTGAAAGACAGCATTGTGTTCCACGCCGGAACTGCCTTGAAAGACGGGCAAGTGGTAACCAGTGGCGGACGTGTGATTGCCGTCAGCTCATACGGTGCCAACAAGGAAGAGGCATTGGCACAGTCATTTGCCAACGCAAAGAAGATTAACTTCGAAAAGAAAAATTTCCGCTCTGACATAGGATTTGACTTATAATCAGCAAGATGATAGGCAGAAACAAGTTTCAGATAGATGTAGCAACGGGAAGGTTTACCCTTCCCGTTGTCATCCTTGTATGCCTGTTCCTTTGGGTGCTTACTTCCGGCAAATGGCAGGATGCCATAAGCCTGTTGACCTGTGCCGCGACTGCATATCTGCTCATTGAAGTAAATACAGCCTTTGCCCTGATACGGACACGAACAGCGGCTCATGTTTCCCTGTACGTATTTCTCACCACGATATGCCTGTTCCTGCATCCCCTGCAACTGACTACTTTTGTCCCTCTTGCCTTCTTAATCGCCGTTTCCCAATTATTCAGAAGTTACGAATCTGCGAATGCTTCCGAAAGCATTTTCCATGCTTTCCTCTTTATCGGAATAGGAAGCCTGATGTTTCCGCAACTGCTTTATTTCGTACCTCTGTTTTATTTGAGCATGATTAGTTTCAGGTCTTTATCCCTTAAAAGTTTCTTTGCCGGAATAATCGGACTGACAGTTCCTTACTGGTTTCTTTTCGGGTATGCCTTTTATTACGATCAAATGGATCTTTTCTACCGTCCTATGCTGGAAGTGGTCCATTTTCAACCGATCAGTTACCATGCATTGGGATTGGAGCAACTTATCTCCTGCGGAGTGGTGACGCTGATTTCTTTGGTAAGCAGTGTGCACTACTTTAATGTATCTTATCTGGATAAGGTACGTACCCGCATATTCCTGTTCTTCCTGATAGCGGTGGAGGTGTGGACTTACCTGTTGGGCATCTTGCAACCCCAACATTTTAATGTATTGTTGCAGATACAGATTATAACCGGTTCTATTTTAACAGGGCATTTATTTACTTTAACCCGCAATCGCTTTACCGGCATCTTTTTCATCATTACATTTGTTATACTAATAGCTTTAACTATATACAATTTATGGATGCAATTCTTCAATTCCTGATAGACTGGGGATACTGGGGACTTTTTCTGGGCTCTTTTATTGCCGGAAGTGTTCTTCCTTTCAGTTCGGAAGCTGTACTGGCAGCCTGTGTGGGGCCGTTGGGCCTAGACCCGGTGATAAGTATAGCTGCTGCCACCGCCGGCAATGTAGCCGGAGGCATGACCTGCTACTGGATGGGGCACCTGGGAAATATGGAATGGATTGAGAAATATTTCCATGTAAAGAAGGAAAAGATGGATCGTGCCGAAAGGTTTGTGCACGGACGGGGGGCATGGATGGCATTCTTTGCTTTCATCCCTATCTTGGGAAGTGCCATTTCTATTGTATTGGGCATGATGCGTGCCAATATATGGATTGTGGTATTTGCAATGACCATCGGAAAGATACTACGTTATGTTTTACTGGTGTGGGGCGTACTGGAAGCCTCTGCCTTAATGCATTAAGATAATGAAACTGGAACGTACGGCAGACGGAAGTTACACACTCTATGTACCCGAGCTGGATGAACATTATCATTCGGTAAAAGGGGCATTGACGGAGTCACAGCATATTTTTATTGAGATGGGATTGAAGCATTCTTCTGTTCCGGAACCGCGTATTCTGGAAATAGGGCTGGGGACAGGGTTGAATGCTTTCCTGACACTGATTTCGGCAGAAGAAATCCAACGGAAAGTACATTATACTGGTATAGAACGCTACCCGCTGGCGGAAGATACATGGCGGAAACTTGATTATCCGGGGATTATCGGGAAAGGGCATGAGGAGGAGTACCGTGCGATCCATACGGCAGCGTGGGGAGAGGATGCGGTGATTACTCCTTGGTTTACATTGCATAAAGTAGAAGGAGATTTTACTGAGATGAGTGGAGAAGGTGAGTGTATTCTAACACACCCCTCGGTCCCCTCTCAAGAGGGGAAGATGGATACTCCTGCTATCGATGACAATACTGCCGCCGATAATACTGCTGCTTTCGATATTATCTATTTCGATGCTTTTGCTCCCGAAAAGCAACCGGAGATGTGGGAACAGTCTCTCTTTAATACCTTATATAAGGTGTTGAATGAGGGAGGCATACTCACTACTTACTGTGCCAAGGGAGTGGTAAGGAGAATGTTGCAAGCCGCCGGATTCTTGGTAGAACGCCTCCCCGGCCCTCCGGGAGGCAAGCGTGAAATACTACGGGCAACGAAACGTACACTGTAGGGGCAGGTTCTAAACCTGCCCGAAAACAGTTTGTTTTATGACATGCACCGTAGGGGCGGATTGAATCCGCCCGATGACACTTTGCTTTTCGCATTCGGGCGGATTCAATCCGCCCCTACATGCTATATGATAAATTTATAAATACGAAGTATGAAACAAATAATAATCTTATTCACCGCATTGCTCTGCCTGAGTGCCTGCGGTTCCAAACAGCAACAATCAGGAGAAGGACAACCTACCCTAACCGTTACCTTGGAACCTCTGCGCTACTTCACAGAAGCCATTGCCGGAGACAAATTCAAGGTAACAAGCATGGTGCCCAAAGGCAGCAGCCCGGAAACCTACGACCCTACCCCGCAGCAACTGGTCAGCCTAGACAAGAGCACAGCCTACCTGCGCATCGGTTATATCGGTTTTGAACAGGCTTGGATGGACAAACTCACAACCAATGCCCCCCATCTGAAAATATTCGATACCTCCAAAGGCATCGACCCCATCCACGAAGAAGGGCATGACCACGGTGACCATCACCACGAGGGCGGCATCGAGCCACATATCTGGAACTCAGCACGCAATGCTTCCGTGATAGCCAATAACATTTATGCCGCTTTGTGTGAACTGGACAACGAAAATACACCTTATTATAAGGGGCGCCTGGACAGCCTTCAACAAGTAATTGCACAAACAGACGCAGAAGTCCGTGAGCTATTACAACATGCAGACAGTACTTTCCTCATTTACCACCCTGCTCTCAGCTATTTTGCCCGCGACTATGGTCTCAAGCAAATCAGCATTGAAGAAGGAGGTAAAGAGCCGTCACCGGCTCAGCTGAGGGAATTGATAGAAACCTGCCGTCGCGACAACGCACGGGTTATCTTTGTACAACAAGAATTTGATACCCGCAATGCCAAGCTGATAGCCGATGAACTGGGAATAAAAGTAATCCCCATCAATCCATTGAGCTATGAATGGCAGGAGGAAATGATAAATGTAGCAAAAGCCTTGAAGAAGCCATGAAAGAAATAATCAAGTTATCTGATATTTCCGCCTCCTACGATGAGAAAACAGTGCTGAGCCACGTCAACCTCACCGTATATGAACGTGATTTCCTAGGCGTAATAGGCCCAAACGGTGGTGGAAAGACTACATTGATCAAGCTAATCCTGGGATTACTGAAACCGGCATCCGGAAATATCCATTTCTATAAGAACGGAAAAGAAGTGCCCGAAATCCCTATGGGATACCTCCCGCAATACAATACCATCGACAAGAAATTTCCTATCTCGGTGTATGAAGTGGTGCTCTCCGGATTGAGCAAAGAGAAATCACTTTTCCACCGTTACTCTCCCGAACAGCACGAACTGGTACAGCGAATCATTGCCCGCATGGGACTGGAGGGACTGGAAAAACGTGCCATCGGCGAACTGAGTGGCGGACAGCTGCAACGTGCCCTGCTGGGACGTGCCCTTGTTTCTAATCCCGAAGTGGTTATCCTGGATGAACCGAATACTTATATTGACAAAAGGTTTGAAGCCAAGCTATATTCCCTGCTGGAAGAAATCAACAAGGAACGTGCTATCATCCTGGTGAGCCACGATATAGGAACGGTTCTGCAAAATGTAAAGACCATAGCTTGCGTAAATGAGACGTTGGACTATCATTCGGACACGGAAGTCCCCGCAGAATGGCTGGAAGAACATTTTGGATGTCCTATTGAATTGTTAGGACATGGTAACCTGCCGCACCGTGTTTTGAAATGCCACCACCACGACGAATAACATATTTCATAAATACACATTGAACTTAAACAAAAAGTAAAAGGATGACTAATATGATTACATTAGCCATCCTTTCGTTTTTCTACCCTTGTTACTCTTTAAAAAAAGAATATATTTAAAAACTAATTATACCTGCCTATTCGGCAAAAGCATGGTGGTAACCTTTCACTTTATTCCATCCCCCACGAGTAAAATCGGGAACAGCTACCGGAGCACTACCATTTTCAATAGAAAGCCGTGTCAATTCACCCATACAACACCATTCTGCCAAGTCATACACATCCATATCCAATGGGAGACCATTACGCAAACAGTAGACTAAGCGATAATCCATGATAAAGTCCATACCTCCATGACCTCCTATCTTCTTTGCTGTTTCCTCCAACTCCTTGTGAATAGGATGTTTGTATTTCTTCATCAATGCATCCTTCACTTCCTGAGGTACAGACTCATGCATGGTCAGGTTCTCATGATTGGGAACTTCTGTCGCATCCATCTGTGCAGGGCGCAGGCAATATTCCTCAATAGGATATTTGCTGGCAAAACCTTCTGTCCCGGTCAGTTGATACATGCGACTATAAGGACGGGGATTCATTACGTCGTGCTGAATATGAAGAGTCTTACCCTTCTCTGTACGAATAAAGGTCATGGTATGGTCACCATTCTGAAAATCAGGAGCTTCTTCGTGACGTAATTCCTTGACTAACTTTGGACCGGTTACCGCCTTTGTATCCATGGCTACCAAGGTCTTCATACGATCGCCACGATGAATATCGAGCAACTGGCAAGCCGGACCCATTCCGTGAGTGGCGTATACATCACCACGAAATTCTTTATTATAATCCAAACGCCAATTATTCCAATAGTAAGGCCAAAACTCTTCCAGATTATGAATATAAGAACCTTCTACATGAAGTACCTCTCCAAAAACGCCTTGTTGAGCCATATTCAAGGTAGTCAGTTCAAAGAAATCATATACACAGTTTTCCAATTGCATACAATGCTTGCGCGTTCTTTCCGAAGTATTGATTAATGCCCAAATCTCATCCAAAGTCATGGCAGAAGGGACTTCGATAGCTACATGCTTGCCATGTTCCATTGCGTAAACACCCATTTGTGCATGGTGTTTCCAGTCGGTTGCGATATAAACAAGATCAATATCATCACGTTCACAAAGTTTTTTCCACGCATTTTCATCACCTGAGTAAGCGGCAGCTCTAGGCAGACCAGCTTTATCCAGTGTTTTCTGTGAGGCCTCCACACGTTCGGGATAAAGATCGCATAATGCTACAATCTTAGTGCCGGGAATATGTGTGAAACGGGCAACAGCACCGGGACCACGCATGCCTAATCCGATAAAACCTACACGAACAGTATCCAGTTTAGGAGCAGTCAACAGAAGAACATCACGTTGTCCGGCAGGACGTTCGGGCACAGTCACTTCGATAGGTGAATATTCTTTTGTGGCTGTCTTCTCATGTTTCGTTGTTGCAAGGGCAGGCAAGCTGACCAGTGCCAGCCCTGCCATCATGATAAATAGATTTTTAATTCTCATTTCTTTTCCAAATAATAACATATGATTAATCAAGGTATCAATAGCCCGGATTCTGGTCTGCTCTCAATAGCGGATTCAAGTCCATTGCACTGGTCGGAAGAGGCATCAGCATCAATCTGTCTCCCCACACCTTGTCTATGACAACATATTTCTGCCATTCCTGCTTCGTTGCATCAAAACCTCCACAAGGTGCACAAGTTTCGCCATTCATCACTTTGCGACAATATTCTACACCATAACGACGAATGTCATCAAAACGGTGTCCTTCGGCAGCCAGTTCAATACGACGTTCATTACGTACAAAGTCAATAGCTTCGTCTTTTGACAGACTTACCGGAACATCCGGCATACCACAACGGTCACGCAAATCATTCAAAGCTTTTTGTACTTCATTGTCCCAACCTTTGTTCTGAATGCGCGCTTCAGCATAAGTCAGCAATACTTCTGCATAGCGGATTACCGGATAATCTTCTACGCTCTCCCAGCCTTGATAGGGAGTCAAAGAAACTAGTTTGCGGTAGCTGTATCCTGTCCATGATTCATTACCGTCATTGCCGGGTTTAAAAGGATCCCACATATAATAATAATCACCGGAAAAATCTGTTTCCTGCCAACCTTTTAACGGGAACTGGATAGAAGCATACAAGCGACTGTCACGGTTACGAAACTCCTGCATATAAGGAATAGACTTGATATCCAATGTGGGAACTATTTCACGGAAAGTACCCGGAGCTACAGATTTATATGTATTTCCATTCTTCGTCGCAAAATATTTCATCCACATATCTGCAAATTTTGCACGGCGTACCTCTTCCGAAGGAATTTCAGGAATACTTTTTCCATCAATACTCCAGTAAGCATCTACTAAATCCTGCATCGGTTCATAAGAGGAATAGCCGGAACCCATCTGACTGGGACGGATATAGGTATAACGCGACCAGTCACAATTATTATCATCAGCCATATATTCGCGTGTCAGAATATATTCAGGATTACCAGGGTTGGCATTGTCCTTGTGCCACAGCGTTTCGTAGCTGAACAATCCCTTTACAAATTTATCCTTATCAATATTCAGTTGCTCAAAATCAATGTATTTATCCATTTCATCAGCTTCTTTCTGCTGGGCGGCATTCAGTGAAGTTACACGGAACAAAGCATGGTGTCCTTCAGATATTACTTTGCCTGCAGATGTTTCCGCCTCAGCATAATTGCCAAAATACAAAGCGGCACGCGCACGGAGTGACAATGCAGCGGCACGAGTGATGCGGCTGGATTCATAAAGGTAACTGCCATCATAAGTATCGGGCAGCACTTCAGCTATCTCATTCAACTCATCCAAAATGAATGCCTGTACCTTTTCTACCGGATCACGCTCCACATTAGGCATATTGTATTCAGGAACATCGGTAAATATATATGCTTTACCAAATTTCGTTGTCAGCTGCAGATATTGCCATGCACGGAAGAAACGAGCTTCTGCCTTCATACGTTCTTTCAAACTTTCCGCCATATCGCATTTATCCACATTCAGGATAAAGTTATTGGCAATGCGGACTGTGCTATAACCGTAGCCGAAGTCATTTCCGGCTGTAATACCATTGGTTTGCACCAGTTCATACGGGCCTTCCCATGGTTTATGGCTGTGAGCGTTATCAGTGTACATTTCGTCCCAGATATCCATGCCGGGCAACTCAGCGTACAATGCATTCAAACCGTTCCAAGCATCTTTCTCATTTTTCCAAAATGTTTCCGTAGATATATCAGAGGGTGGAACAACGTCCAAGTCACAGGAAACCATAGATGCACATAACAGTGCAGACAATGTGATATATTTTATCTTAAGTTTCATAACCTTGTTTTTTTGAATTAGAATGATACGTTAACACCAAAAGCCACAGATTTAGCCCCATAGGCACCCAAGCCACGGCCGGTAGATGATTCGGGATCAAAGTCCTTCATGTCCTTGTCTGCACGGAATGTAAACAGATTCTCACCGGTAACAAAGAACTTCAAAGAAGAAAGTCCCCATTTAGTAACTACAGTTTGAGGAATCATATAGCCCAGGCTGATTGTCTTGATACGGAAATAATCGGCATCAAACAACTCATAATCAGAGAAATGCTTGTTGTACTCATCCATAGATGTACCACCATACAAACGCGGACATGCTGCATTCGGATTTGGATTATCTTCATTCCAACGACTCAAATGATACTTTCTAGGATTGGAGTTCAGCATGAAAGCAAATACCTGCTCAGATTCAAAAGCAACGCTTGTTCCCGAAACACCTTGTCCGAATGCAGACAATTCAAAGTTCTTCCATTGCAGATTAATGTTCACACCGTAAGTAAAGTCGGGCACATCCTTTCCAATAATAGTACGGTCATCATCTGTAATGCTACTTCCCCATTCCACATCTTCACGTTGGGGTACATATTTAATGTCACCGGCTTTCGGCTTACGTCCATACATATAATAATGACCGGCATCAATCTCTTCCTGAGTATAAAGCCCGTCTGTCTTCAAACCATAATATGAGCCGATGGCTTCACCTTCTTTCAATATATAACGAACAACGTCACCGCCATTCTGTATCATATTATCAGAGCCTGCAAGACTCTTAATCTTATTATTATTGGTTGCAATATTGCCACTGATAGAATAAGAGAAATCACCGATCTTATCACGATAAGTAGCAGCCAATTCAAAACCTGTATTACGTACTTTTGCAAGGTTCATAACAGGCTGTGTCCAGATACCGGTTTCTACGGCTACATTATATCCCAACAGAATGTCCTTTGTATTCTTTATATAGTAATCGGCAGTAACGCTCAATTTATTACCAAAGAAATCAGCATCAATACCAATGTCCGCCAAAGCTACCGTTTCCCAACCTAAGGTTTTATTAGTGATTTGAGCTTCAAGTACACCTTTCACCGCTTCATCATTAAAATTATAATCGGCGCCACTAGTCAATAGCTCGAAATAGTCATAATAACCTACGTTATTGATATTACCCAAAGTACCATATGATGCTCTTAACTTTAAATTATTAATCCAGTCAACAGGTTTCATGAAAGACTCTTCACTGATACGCCATCCGGCAGAGAATGATGGGAACCATCCCCAACGATTATCCTTATGGAAACGAGAAGAAGCATCTGCACGTAAATTAGCTTCAAACAAATAACGATTCTTATATGAATAATTCAAACGCCCAAAGTAAGAAAGCATTTTACTCTCTACAATACCACTTCCATCAGGAAGTTCCTTTGACACATTGTTACCTTGTTCAATATCTTCCAAGCCATCGCTGACAAAATCGGTACGTTTGCTATACAAACGCTCATAATTGTAATGTTCGTATGAAGTACCAACCAGGAAGTTGATAGCATGCTGCCCCAAATTCAAATCATATTTGGCAGTCAAAGTTGTCATCAAGTTGCTATTGCTCACCCATTGCATGGTCATTGCATTGGGATTGCTACTACCGGTACCGGGTATTTCTTTACCTGTCTCAAAATGTTTGATAGCAGGATATTCGGCAGAATAACTTTTGCTTTTGTATTCATACCTCTTATAGTCTAGCTGACCAGAAATAACTAAGTTATTGACAGGCTTCAAGTCAAATCCCAAATCGTACATCGTGTTTTCCGTTCTACTCTTACTCCAATTGTCAAAGCTGAGTGTACGAAGCGGATTGCTATTCATAAAAGTTTGGGTTGCATCTTTACCTCCGGCAATGCTACCCCATTCTCCATTGGACTGGCGGGCTACCATAATAGAAGGTACTAAGACGAAGTTAGCCATCCAAGGAGTACCATTCTTCGTATTAGAACTGTTGCGGATATATTTTACTCCTGTCTTCAATGTCAACCATTTAGTTATGTCACTCTGAAGGTTGATATTGAAATTATAACGATCATCAGTAACACCCGGCATAAAATTATCGTTCCATACATAGCCCACACCACTAAAGAAACGTACTTTATCGGTACCGCCACTGAAATTCAAAGAGTGCTGAGTAGTCAAGACATGTTTGTCCAATACTAAGTCTGCCCAATTGGTATTCGGATAATAATCAGGTTTGCTACCATCCCTGAACCACCCGATTTCTTCATCTGTATAAGCCTGGTTCTTACCACCTGCCGGATTGACATTGTATTTAGCTTCATTCAGTAGAGTGGCATAATCCCATGAATCAAGCACATCCGGTAAATAAGTTGGAGTCTTGACACCCACATAACCGCTATAAGAAACATTCATTCTCTCTGTTTTACCTCCCTTAGTTGTTACCAACACAACACCATAGGCAGCGCGTGAACCGTAAATAGCAGAAGAAGCTGCATCTTTTAGGAATGAAATAGATTCTATCGTATTAGGATCAAGATTAGAAAACACAGTAGCGTCCGCAATCGCACCATCAATGACATAAAGCGGAGCAGAAGTTCCCAAGTTACCACGACCACGGAAGTTGATAGACGGAGTAGATCCCGGACGTGAGATAATGGTTACACCGGGAACTGTTCCCTGAACAGCCGAAAGGACATTGGTTTGCACACGATCCTTTATTTCATCTGTACTGACGGAAGCTACAGAACCGGTCAGGTTTACCTTCTTCTGCGTTCCATAACCTATCACGACCACTTCATCCAGTGTCTTTGAGTCTTCCTTCAATGTCACATTATAGGATGCAACACCCGATTTCACCTTTAAGATCTGTGGCAAATAACCGATATAACTGATTTGCAGCTCATTACCTGAAATAGTTAACGAAAAATTGCCATCAAGATCGGTAACAGTACCATTATTAGGTACTCCTTTCTCGAATACAGATGCCCCGATAATCGGTTCTCCAAAGGCATCTTTCACACACCCTTTTATAGTTTTCGTCTGCTGTTGTTGACGTTCGGCAACCTTCTCAACACCAGCTAAAGATACCAAGATCTGATTATTTACTATTTTATACGTATAACCGGAATCCTTGAACATCTGGTCCAAAACCTGCTCTATAGAGGCATTTGTAGCATTGACAGACACTTTCTTACTCAGCTTTACCTGATTGTCGTTATAAAAGAAAGTGTACTCACTTTGCTGTTCCACTTCCTGCATTACAGAATACATGGAAACATTTGTCTTTTTCAGAGAAAGCGTACTTCCTTGAGTAAAAGCACTGACAGGCATTGAACATGCAATACAAGCCATAAAAGCACAAAAGACATGCTTTCTCACTTTTTGCGGATAGAATAATCGCAAGTTACATTTTTTCATAATAATAGAATTACTTATTAGATTAAACTTTAATAAATTTGAGGGAAAGAATAACATCCTCGCTAAGAATCATAGATCCATAATAGATAGTTTTTCTAGGTTTTCATAATCGTATTTTTAAGGTATTAGTATATTACTTTTTCTCTTCTATAACATAATGGTCATTACTAACCAGCCTATACTTCAATGGTGCACTATGCGATATATAGTTCAGTATCAAGTCTAACGATTCATTGTGTATAGCGAATGTAAACAGGTAATGCCGGGCTATCTCAGTATCGCATGTAATCTTTTGGCCATACCATTTTTCCAATCGAGGTAAAATCATCTCTAAAGTTTCATGCTTAAAATTCATTCTTTTTCCGTCACGCCAAGATGAATAAGAATCGGCATCAACCTTTGTAAGCACCACTTCCCCATTTTTTGTATATGTCAATTTCTCATCAGGGTGCAAAATATAGGTACTTCTGGTCTGCCCTTTGTCACCAGGCATTTCTATCCGTACTTTACCTGTCAGCAGAATTGTTTCTGCACTTTTATCATTATCATAACTAAAGACTTCAAAAGACGTTCCCAAAACAGTAACATCCATCTTTGCCGTTTTCACAATAAAAGGATGTTCCTTATCGGACTTTACTTTAAAAAAAGCCTGTCCGGACAGTGCCACTTCTCTACTCTTACCTGAAAATTCCTTGGGATAAGTCAATCGGCTACCTGCATTCAGCACTACCATTGTTCCGTCAGCCAACTTTACAGAATCAATAGACTGATAACCTGTATTCATTACATAAATAATTTCCTGTCGGGGATTTTTTATATATAATAAGGTAGAAATCACCATACACAAAGCGATTATAGCAGCTATTCCATATCTATATATAGAATAGTTCCCTATATAATTCTCTTTTTTATTCACCTTCTGCATGATACCTTTCAATATTCTTGCTTCTTTAATAGAGTCGACAGTTTTACCTTCCGTTTTCTCCCATTGTTGATAAAGAGTCCCATTAACAAAACTCTTTTCATTTATTTTTTCACGCTCTTGAGGCTTCAAGCTGCCTTCAAGTAACCTTTTGATAATATCTTCTTCTTTTGTTCCCATCTTTAACTTATTTACTACCTCAAACAGAATACCCTTATCTATAGTAAATACACACTACTATCGATGCACCCCCAAAAGAGGGTACTCTTTTCTTGAAAAAATAAAAGCAAATGTTGATTAGAAGCAGAAAACAAGATATAACAGAATATTCTTTCTTAAGAATTTCATAGCTTCATTAATATGGCGTTCCACTGTTTTAGGGCTGATATTCAATCTAATAGCAATCTCCTTATAGCTGAGATGCTCTTTGCGACTCATATTAAATACCTCTTGTTGCCTGGGAGGTAACTCTAAAACTATTTTTTGAATAAACTCCTGCAAGTCAGCCGCACTTAACTCTTCTTCTATGTCATAATGCGTCATAGTACTGCTCAACACAGTGAGCTTATAAGCATTTTCATTAAAACTTCTGCGGAATTGATTAAAAATTAAGTTGCGGGTTATAATAAAAAGAAATCCTTTAAAGCTATCATCTTCACGTAAGAAAGAACGGACTTCCCATAGTTTCACAAACACTTCTTGTACCACTTCCTCGACCTCTGTAGCTGAAGATAGATACAAGCGGGAAAAATTATAGACTTTGGCTAGATACATCTTATATAAGATAGTAAATGCTGTTTTATTCCCTTCTTTTAACTGTATGATTAATTCTTTCTCAGTCATATTTAGTTAATAGGCGCAAATATAATATTTTAAAATTAAGAAAAAGAACTAATATTACACTATTTTTTATCAGAAAGACTAAAAAACAATGATAAGTATTCAAATGAGACATTGAAAACAAATGCAAGTTATTACTTCCATAACACTAAATAACAGTGATTCAGGCGGCAAATAACTATATCTTTACTATCTTTGCGCCCATTGAACGTTAACGAAACAACAGTATTTTCATGAAACAGTACAAATTAGTCAACAACCTGGTAGGTTGGATTGCTTTTGTCATCGCTGCTATCACTTATTGCATGACCATAGAGCCGACAGCCAGTTTCTGGGATTGCCCGGAGTTTATCACTACTGGATACAAGTTAGAGGTAGGTCACCCGCCCGGCGCACCTTTCTTCATGCTTACCGCAAATTTATTCAGCCAGTTTACAAGTGACCCCAGCCAGGTGGCAAGAATGGTAAATACCATGAGTGCCCTGATGAGTGCTGCTTGTATCTTATTCCTTTTTTGGACAATCACCCATCTGGTTAAGAAATTAGTATGCCCCGACGATAATGAAATGACGATGAGCAAACTCATCACCATCATGGGTTCGGGACTCGTTGGAGCTTTGGCTTATACTTGGAGTGATACATTCTGGTTCAGTGCAGTAGAAGGCGAGGTATATGCTTACTCCAGCCTCTTTACGGCAGTGGTATTCTGGCTTATCCTGAAATGGGAAAGCGTTGCCAATGAACCTCACAGTGACCGCTGGCTTATCCTTATTGCCTACCTCACCGGACTTTCCATAGGTGTGCACTTGCTGAACTTGCTGTGTATTCCGGCTATCGTACTGGTATATTATTATAAGAAAAACCCGGAAGCTAATTTGAAGGGCAGCCTGTTGGCACTCACAGGTTCTATGGTGCTGGTAGCTGCTGTGCTTTATGGCATCGTGCCGGGTGTAGTAAAAGTAGGAGGATGGTTCGAATTATTGTTTGTAAACGGCATGGGTATGCCTTTCAACAGTGGTTTGATAGTTTACATTATCCTGTTGGCTGCTTCCATCATTTGGGGAGTTTACGAAAGCTATGTGGAAAAGAGCCGCAAGCGCATGAACATTGCTTTCCTCATTACCATTGCCATGCTGGGTATTCCGTTCTACGGATATGGCTGGGGCAGTGCCATTATCGGCATTATCATCCTGGGAGTACTGGGTATCTATCTGTTTGCCGATCTGAACAAAAAATATCAGATCAGCGCACGCACCCTGAATACCTCCTTGCTGTGTGTCATGATGATTATGGTGGGATATTCTTCTTACGCACTGATTGTCATCCGTTCTACTGCCAATACTCCGATGGACCAGAACTCGCCGGAAGATATATTTACCTTGGGTGAATATCTGGGTCGTGAGCAGTACGGTACACGCCCCTTGTTCTACGGACAGACGTATGCCTCCAAACCGGCTTTGAAAGAAGTGGATGGCGGCTGTGTATATGATGTAGTGGAAGGCGCTCCCGTTTACCAGCGTAAAGAAAAAGCATCTCCCGATGAAAAAGACAGCTACGAAGTAGTACGCCACAAGACGGATTACAAGTATGCCCAAAATATGCTCTTCCCACGTATGTACAGCGATGCACATGCCCAAGCCTACGAAGACTGGCTGGGAGGCGTGCAAGGTGTACAGGTTCCTTACGACCAATGCGGACAAATGATGATGGTAAAAGTCCCTACACAATGGGATAACATCAAATTCTTCTTCATCTACCAGCTCAATTATATGTACTGGAGATACTTTATGTGGAACTTTGCCGGACGTCAGAATGACATCCAGGGTCAGGGTGAAATAGAACATGGTAACTGGATTACCGGCATTCCTTTCGTCGATAAATTCCTGGTAGGCGACCAAAGCCTGTTGCCCAGTGACCTGAAAAACAATAAAGGCCATAATGTATTCTACTGCTTACCTTTATTATTAGGTCTGATTGGTCTGTTCTGGCAGGCTTATAAGGTGAGACGCATCACCACTCCGGATGGAAAAGAAATAGAAGAACCGGTAGGCATCCAGCAATTCTGGATTGTATTCTTCCTGTTCTTCATGACCGGTCTTGCCATTGTGCTCTACTTGAACCAAACACCGATGCAACCCCGTGAACGAGACTATGCTTATGCAGGTTCATTCTACGCATTTGCCATTTGGATCGGTATGGGTGTGGCAGGCATCACGCAATGGCTGCAACGCAAGATAGGCGAGAAACCTGCCGCTATCCTTGCATCCCTCGCCTGTTTGCTGGTTCCTGTCCAAATGGTGAGCCAGACTTGGGATGACCATGACCGTAGCGGACGCTATACCTGCCGCGACTTCGGACAGAACTATCTGAGCACCGTACAGGAAGAAGGTAACCCCATTATCTTCACCAACGGCGACAATGATACTTTCCCCTTGTGGTACAATCAGGAAACAGAAGGCTTCCGCACCGATGTGCGCGTATGTAACCTCAGTTACCTGCAAACCGACTGGTACATCGACCAGATGAAACGCCAGGCTTACGACTCTCCGGCAGTTCCTATCAACTGGAGCCGTTTGGAATACGTACAGGGACACAATGAAGGAGTAGCCGTGCGTCCGGAAGTAATGGAAAGCATCAACAACTTCTACAAGCAGAATCCGGAAGAAGCTGCCAAGGAATTTGGCGACAACCCATATGAATTGAAGAATATCCTGAAATACTGGGTACGCTCACCCAAGGAAGGTTTGCAGTTGATACCTACAGACAGCATCGTCATCAAGCTGGATAAGGAAGCCATCAAGCGTTCGGGCATGATGATTCCCGACTCACTGCATGGCGAAATTCCCGACTACATGAGTATCTCTCTGAAAGGCAAACGTATGCTGTACAAGAGTGAACTAATGATGCTGGAAATGCTGGCAAATGCCAACTGGGAACGTCCCTTGTACATGGCAATCACCGTAGGAACCGACAACCACCTGAATTTGGGCAACAACTTTATGCAGGAAGGATTGGCTTACCGCATTACACCGTTCAACACTACGGAACTGAATGCGCGCATCGACACCGAAAAGATGTATGACAACCTGATGAACAAGTTCAAATTCGGAGGTATCAATAACCCGGATATATACATTGATGAAACGGTAATGCGTATGTGCCAGACTCATCGCCGTATGTTCATCCAGCTGGCAAGCCAGTTGATAAAGGAAGGCAAGAAGGATAAGGCGCTGAAAGCCCTTGACTATTGCTCGGAAATGATTCCAAGCACCACCGTGCCCCACGACTACATTATGAGCAGTTCCAAGGAGATGGCAGACGACTATCTGGCACTGGGAGAAAAAGAAAAAGGCGAAGCTATCCTGAATGATTTGGCAAACAAAGCTGTGGAATACATTGCCTGGTATCTGAGTCTGGACGACCAACGCCTGCAAGGTTCATATGAGGATTGCTTGCGTAATTTCTACATCTTGGATGAAATCAACAAGAGCCTCGCCCGCTCTAGTGCTGCCGGTGGCATACAGGGTGAAGGTGAACAGAAGAAGAATTCGGATGTGGCTGCCCACTACGCTAAGAAGTTTGAAGAATTATATGATGTATTCAATAAGCGTGTAGGTGGAAAGAATAAGTAACAAAACAGTAATTGAAGGAATTGTGTCAAAAGTATATAGGAACTAAGTACCAACAGTAGGGGCGGATTGAATCCGCCCGTATACACAAAGCTAATTGTTGTCGGGCAGATTCAATCTGCCCCTACAGTTAATGATAGCAAAAATTACTTTGACATATCCTTTCTTTTAAATACACAAGCTCATGTTAATAGAACAACCCCCGTTGATACTCCGTTGGCTCTATCCCCGCGCCTTTTGGCGAATGGACAAGAACGTAAAAGCGGTTTATCTCACCTTCGATGACGGGCCGATCCCCGAAATCACGCCGTGGGTACTCGATTTATTAGACAAGTACAATATTAAGGCAACCTTCTTCCTGGTGGGCGACAATGTGCGCAAACATCCGGAGGAGTTCAAAATGATTGTAGAGCGTGGACACCGACTGGGCAATCATACTTTCAACCATATCCGCGGATTTGAATACCGTAGCAAGAATTATCTGGCAAACACGGACAAAGCCAACGAACTGATTCACACCAACCTATTCCGCCCCCCACACGGACATATGCGCTGGATGCAATACATGGTGCTGCGACACAGATACCAGATTGTGATGTGGGACTTGGTTACCCGCGATTACAGCAACAAACTGAACGGAAGGCAAGTACTGAGGAAAGTAAAACACTATGTGCGAAACGGTTCCATCATCACCTTCCACGATTCCATAAAGGCAGAAAAGAACATGAAATATGCTTTGCCCCGAGCCATAGAATGGCTATTGGAACAAGGCTATGAATTCAAGGTATTCGACTAATAAAAGCCGAATACCTTTTTTTATTTGGTATAAGTAAATCCCAGCTTTTTCAACCCCGTCTGCACATCGGGATGGCTCATGAACAAATTCCATAGCAAGCCGGAACGATAGTTCTCAATCATCACCGCAATAGGTCCTTGGTCAATAGCCAGATAGCGTTTGGGATACCAATGCCCTGTTTCACTGAACGCATCGTAAAATCCGTATGGACCAAATACCTTATCCCCCATAGCATACAGATGGCGCATCACTTGCAAAGAATACTCCGGCGTATAGACAATGGAAGACAAAGCGGCAGTAGGAGAAATAACTCCCCGGTCTTCCTGTTCATTGGGTGCATGTGCAGCATATCCATCTACTGAATAACTGGCGGTCAGCCCCCAACAATCCGGACCGAAACCAACATAATGCTTGGGATTGCGGATGCAATAGGCACGGTTCACCAAAGTAAGGTTACGCATTTCATTGAAATAACTGGGGCAATATTTATCGCGCAAGCCACGGGGATTCAGACCCAGGAAAGAGTATTGCGCCCAGAATAAAGGTCCGGCCTCCGTGCCTTGGTAATGCAGATGCAACTTGATTCCCTCCACTGTGTGAGGGGAAACGATGGCTCCATTCTGTGCCCAGCCTTCACTATAAACTGCCGCAGGCACACTGTGCGTAGGAGAAGCAGCGGCAAGAATATACATAATCATGCACTCATTGTATCCGTGCACGGGGAAGTCCATTGCCCATCCGTCCGTAGGGCTCCAATGCCAGTAAAGTACATTCTGACCGTCCTTGCGATAAAAGTTCCAATCCACTTCGCGCCACAGGCGGTCGATACGCGCCGCCAATGCTTTTTCCTCTTGCGTTCCGTTTACATAGTATTGGTGGACAGCCAGCAGACCTTGCATCAGAAAGGCGGTTTCTACCAAATCGCCACCGTTGTCTTTTGCTCCGAAAGGCAATACCTTTCCGGTTTCTCCGTTCCACCAATGAGGATAGGCTCCATGAAAACGGTCGGCCTTTTCCAAAAAAGCCACAATCTTCTCCATGCGTTGCATGCCTTCCGCACGGGTGACGTAGCCACGGTCTATGCCGGAGAGGATAGCCATAATGCCAAAACCGCTGCCACCCGAAGTCACCACTTCGGGACCGCCTGCGGGATACACATTATCTATATGGTATCTTTCGCGTGCCATGCCGCTATAAGGTTCTCCGCCTGCCCAGAAATATTGAAAGGTGCGGCGCTGAACGGTGTCCATCAGTGCATCGTCAGTAATGGAAAGGGTGTCGGCAAAGGATGACAGATGCATGTGGGCAGAAGCCGGTGCCGATGGCTTGTTTTTACAAGCCATCAGCGAGAAAAGCAGCAACACCGCTGCACATAGGGAAATTTTCTTCATCTTTTCATTGGGTTTAGGTTAGTGCAGCGTGAATGTTGCCGTTTTCACATGCCGGCTGTCCGTGCCTATCATGAGGTCGAAGTCACCGGGTTCGGCTACATATTGCAAGTCATAGTTGTAATACTTCAATAGGTCGGGAGTGATCCGGAAAGATACTTCACGGGATTCCCCTGCTTTCAGGAATATTTTCTGAAAGCCTTTCAGTTCCTTTACGGGGCGGGTGCTGGTAGCTACCCGGTCACGAATATATAGCTGGACTACTTCTGCCCCATCACGATTTCCGGTGTTGGTCAGGGTGACTTTTGCCGTCAGGGAGCCGTTCATGGGCAAGGCAGTTCGATCCAGTGTGATGTCGCTATAGCTGAACGTGGTATAAGAAAGGCCGTAGCCGAATGGGTAAAGCGGTTCATTGTCCACATCCAGATAGTTGCTGCGGAATTTCTCGAACCATTTGCCCGGGTGAAGGGGACGGCCTGTATTCTTATGCGCATAGTAAATAGGTATCTGACCTACGTTTTTGGGGAAAGTCATGGTAAGCTTTCCACTGGGGTTCACGTTTCCAAAGAGCACATCACCGATGGCGTAAGCTGCTTCACTGCCTCCAAACCATACGTTCAGAATGGCGGGAACATGGGCTTGCTCCCATTCCAGTGTGAGGGGGCGGCCGGTGAAAAGGACTAATACAACCGGTTTGCCTGTTTTCAAGAGTTCCCGGAGCAGGGTGCGTTGCACATCGGGAATATCCAGTGAGGTGCGGCTACTGCTCTCGCCACTCATTTCGGAGGATTCACCCAGAGCGGCAATGATAACATCGGATTTCTTGGTTACAGCCAATGCTTCTTGTAATAATTGGGCATCGGTACGGGCATCGCGGTGCAGGGTGCGGCCGAACATCGTTGCCCGTTCTTCGTAGGCGGCATCGCTCATCAGGTTACTGCCTTTGGCGTATAGGATGTTTGCTTTTCCGGAGGTCATTTCTTTCAGGCCTTCAACTAAAGAAGGGGATTTATCCAGTATGGCAGCTACGCTCCATGTGCCGGGCATGTTGGTGCGGGTATCGGCTAAGGGGCCTATGACGGCGATGTTTCCTTTCATCTCTAAGGGAAGGAGGGGCTGCGCTGTGGCTTCGGGCAGAAGGTTTTCCGCCCCTACGGCAGTACTGTTCTTCAACAGAACAAAACTTTCTGCGGCAATGCGGCGTGCTGCTGTGCGATGCTCGGGAGTAAATATGTCACGGGCAGGACGCTTTAAGTCACAATATTTATAAGGGTTATCAAACAGTCCCAATTTATATTTGGCCTCCAAGATAAGGCGGCAGGCATTATCCAAGGTCTGCATGGATACTTTTCCTTCCTGCACCGATTGTTTCAGGGTGCCTACAAAGGCGTCGCTCACCATATCCATATCTACCCCGGCATTGAGGGCACGGGCGGCGACTTCTTGCAAATTGCCGATGCCGTGGTCTATCATTTCGTAGATTCCGGTATAATCGGTCACCACAAAACCACCGAAGCCCCATTGCTTACGCAATACATCGGTCATCAGCCATTTATTTGCGGTGGCGGGGATGCCGTCCACTTCGTTGAAGGAGGCCATTACACTACCTACTCCGGCATCTACTGCCGCTTGGTAGGGGAGCATATAGTCGTTGAACATACGCTGGCGGCTCATGTCCACGGTGTTGTAGTCGCGTCCTGCCTCGGGAGCGCCGTAGAGGGCGAAATGCTTGACACATGCCATGATTTCGTCATTGCGCTCCATGTGGTCGCCTTGGTAGCCGCGCACCATTGCTTTGGCTATTTCTGCGCCCAGGAACGGGTCTTCTCCGTTTCCTTCGGATACACGTCCCCAACGGGGATCACGGCTCACGTCTACCATTGGGCTGAAAGTCCATGAGATGCCGTCGGCACTGGCTTCGATGGCGGCGATGCGGGCGGATTCTTCAATGGCTTTCATGTCCCAGGTGCAGGATAGTCCCAAGGGAATGGGAAACATGGTTTCGTAGCCGTGGATCACGTCCATGCCAAAGAGCAGGGGGATGCCCAGGCGGGAGTCTTTTACTGCCAGTTGTTGGACGTCTTTAATGCGGGCTACTCCTTTCAAGTTAAAGAGTCCGCCTACTTCGCCACGCTTGATGCGGGCGGATATGTCACTGCTCTTTGCCTGTCCGGTGGTTATTTCGCCGGTGACGGGGAGGTTTAGTTGACCTATTTTCTCTTCGAGGGTCATTTTATTCATCAGGTTGGTGATGAAGCGATCCATGTCCCGGGGGGACTTTTGCGCTTGGACACTCATGGTGGCGACCATTAATAATGGGGCTACTTGCTTTATTCTATGGAAGATTTTGTTCATATATTATGGGTTTATAGTATGATTGTTTAGGGGTGGTTTTGAATGAATTGTTTAAGGTAAACCTCCACCGTAGGGGCGGATTGAATCCGCCCGAATGCATCCACAGATACACCATTCGGATGTTATCGGGCAGATTCAATCTGCCCCTACGGTGGATGGCAATGCTATTCATTCCCAGCCCGTTTTGAATGAAATTACACCTTTACAGATAATCCGGATTCTGCACCAGCACCCCTTTCGACTTATCTATTTCATCCTGTGGAATAGGCAATAACGCATTCTTTGGCTGATAATTACTCTTTCCCGCCGCATGAAGCACCTGCTCTGCAATGCCCCAACGAACCAAATCATAGAAGCGGTCAAACTCCAAACCTAGTTCCACACGGCGTTCATGGCGAATAGCATCCCGCAATACCCCTTGTTCCAAAGAAGTAACCTCGGGCAACACCCCCGGATTATTTCCACGAGCACGGGCACGTACCATCTCCAAATCTTTTTGAGCCTCCGTTGTATTCCCCAACTCATTAGCAGCCTCAGCCGCCATCAACACCACATCCGAGTAACGTATCAGACGAATATTCACCCAATACCCTTTATTCGTGAACTCTTGCCGCAAAGCGGGATTGGTATAGGCTTTCTTATTAAAATAAGCCCCCATAGCCTGTGACACAGGAGATTCCCCATAAGGCTTATTTGTGTTCTGGGGAGTAACCGGGTCCGTATCCTGACGACGGAAATAAAGCAAAGTGGCATCCTTGCGCGGATCACCGGGTTCAAATGCTTCCGCCATCAATTCGGTAGCCATGTGCCAGCCCCAGCCCAGATCCCACTGTCCGGCACCACGCACGCCCTGCACTTCACAAAACTGACTGCCTATCTTATCACTCTGCGGCATAGCAGCCGTAGCCGTACATTGCAGTTCGAATATCGAACCGCCACTATTCTCGCCTTCATCCGTGAATATCTTATCATAGGGAGTATTCAGGTTATAAATCCCCTTTCCCATCACATCCGAAGCTGCGCTGTACATATTCTTCCAGTCATTGCGCATCATATAGGTACGGGCATGCAGGGCACGGGCTGCCCCCCACGTCAATCGCCCCAAGTAGGCTACCGGCCACTGGTCGGGAAGCAGGTCTTCGGCATCATCCAAGTCTTTGTCTATCTGTTCATAGATTTTTGCCACAGTCGTTTTAGGCACATTTGCCTCCGAAGCCTCATTTACCTTAAAAGTAACCAACGGCACTTCGCCAAAGGCCCTCACCAAATTGAAGTAACAATAGGCACGGAAAAACAAAGCTTCTCCTTTATTATAAAGATCGTTTTCCCCGGTCAGATGCCCTGTTTCAATGGCATCAAGCACATCATTACACTGATAAATAATAGCATAATTCTGGCTCCAGTATGATTTAATCAGCCCATTGCTGGCATTGTACAGAAAATCATCGTACATAGCCGCCTGCTCCGAACCGTCACTGGAGATACTGCCCTTCTCCGAATCCTCGGAGCGGAAACAGTGGATGGCAAATGCCGGAGTACCCGCAGTAATATCAAAACTGCGCATCATGGTGTAGATATTGAACACCTTTCCCTCTGCCAAGGCACCGGGATGATCATCTTCCGTGAATTGTCCCTGAGGACTGCGGTCTAGGAAATCATTACAACCGGTCAGGGCAAGCATTCCTGCCATCACCCCTATGGATAATAGATATTTATTTCGTTTCATAATCAATTAGAATGTTATATTGAGTCCAAATGTATAAATAGCAGGAACCGGATAACTGCCGTTATCCACCCCGAAAGCGATAGCAGAACCGCCAAACTCGGGCGTATAGCCCGTATTGTGTTTCCAGGTTTTCAGGTTTTGGATATTGAAATATGCCTTCAATGCTTTCAGCCCTATCTTGGAAATGAGTGCTTTGTCAAAGGTGTAGCCCAGTTGCACATTACGGATGCGAAAGAAACTGCCGTTCTCTACATAATATTCCGAGTTCTCGAAGTTGATGGCATGTTTGGTATTCAGTAACGGTTGGGTATTGGAAGTACCTTCTCCGTGCCAGCGGTCCATGCGTTGATCCATGTAATTAAACTGTGCCCAATTATAGTTATCCCAGGTACGATAAATCTGATTGCCGCCCTGACCCATCATGTCGATGCCCAGTTCCCAACCTTTATAAGATACACCCAGGGAGATGCCATAGGTTACATCCGGGGTAGGATCACCGATCTGGGTGCGGTCGGCAGGAGTAATCTCGCCATTACCATCCACATCGGCGAATTTCAAGTCGCCCGGAGTTACTGCGGCCAGTGTATTCTTGGGGGAAGCGTCAATATCCGCCTGTGACTGATACACTCCCTCCACTTTGTAGCCATAGAAGAAGCCGATAGGATAACCTGCCATGGTATAACTCTGGTTCTTATCTCCGGCAATGATGGAATAACCGTCCTGCACCAAGCTCTTTACCCGATTCTTGATGGTAGTGAGGTTCACTCCCACATTATATCCCCAGTCACCTATTTGGTCGCGCCAACTGGCTGAGAGTTCCACCCCTTTGTTCTCAATCTGTCCCAAGTTACCGATGCCTGGAATGGTTCCCGAAAGACCGGGGACTTTAGCCAGCAGATCTTTGGTATTCTTCTTATAATATACTCCCTCAAAATGCAAACGGTTGCGGAACATATTCGATTCCAGCCCCACTTCCCAAGCCTCCACCTTTTCCCAACGAAGGTTCGGATTGGGCAGATAAGCCAACTGATAGCCCGGATAGATGGTAGAAGGATTACCGAATACCGCCCCGAAAGCATTCTCCAACAACGGTTCTGCCGGATAAGCCGTATCCAAATTCTGATTACCCAGCGTACCCCATGAACCTTTCAACTTTAACATATCCAGCCAATCGATTCCTTTCATAAACTCCTCTTCCGTCATTAACCATCCGGCACCTACGGAATAAAAGTTCTGCCATTGATTTCCGGTGTACGAGAAAGCCGAGGAACCATCCCGACGGAAAGAACCGTTAAAGAGGTATTTACCTTTATAATTGTAGATCACACGTCCCAGGAAAGAAACGGTAGAACGCTCCCATTGGGTACTTCCATTAGTTGCCGTGGCAAGGTCGCCAATGCTGACAAACCATTTATTGGGATCATCGGGGATAACGAGTCCGATGCCTTGTCCGCGGGAACCGTCCAGGCGGCTGAGGGAATTATAGTAGGTAGTGAAGCCTGCCGTGGCAGTCAGGTTATGGTCGCCGAAACTGTTGGTATAGGTCAGTACATAGTCACTTTGTACTTTCGTTTCGTTCTCTTTGAACTGACTCACTTCCGTCTTGCCGGTGCCCAAGGTGGCTACATTTCCTTTTACCGTATTGTCATATACCTTAATAATCGGTTGATACGTCCGTCCGTTATTGGAACCATAATCCATAGAGAATACGGCTCTGAAATTAAAGTGTTTCAGAAAGTCCACCTCTCCATAAATATTGCCCGAAGCGCGGTAATTCTCAGCACGGGTGGTATTGGCTTTCAAATCCACATCCACCATCGGGTTCATCATCTGTGCCTTCTGGAACTCCGGCAAAGCGGCATATAGCTGGTATTCCTCATTGAAAACAGGAGCTACAGGGGTAGTGCGGACAGCTCCCAATATGGATTTGCTATCGGCAGGCAACATACGTGCACCGTTGAACTGGAAGCCTACCTTTATTTTATCAGTGATTTTATATTCATTACTGGCATTCAGAGTGATCTTGCTGAACTTTTCGTGCTTGATATTACCCTGTTCATAGGAGTATCCCATGCCTAGGTAAAAGCTATGTTTCTCCGAAGCGCCCGTTACACTGATATTATTATTTGTGAGAAAACCGTTTTGTAGGACTTCATCCTGCCAATCCGTATCGGCATTCCAGGCGGAGAAGTCGAAAAGGGAATGTCCTTCATTGGTAAGCTGTTCATTATAAAGTTCCTTGAATTGGGAAGCGTTCACCATCTTGATTCTATCCGCTACATGTTTCCAGCCGAAAGAAGTGTTGATGTTCACCAATGTCTGTCCCTCCTTTGCCTTCTTGGTGGTAATGATAATCACGCCATTGGCACCTCGCACGCCAAAGATTGCCAGTGAGGAAGGGTCTTTCAATACTTCCATGGACTCTATGTCTTCAGGATTCAGAAAGTTTATGTTATCATTGAACAGTCCGTCCACAATGTAGAGAGGTTTATAGCCATTAATGGAGTTAGTACCCCGCACGCGGATTTCGGGGTCCGAGCCGGCCTGTCCCGAGTTGATAATCTGTACGCCGGCTACTTTTCCTTGCAGGGAGGATAAAGGGTTGGTAGAAGGTTTATTGGCTATTTCGGCTCCCTTGATGTTGGTAATGGAACCGGTTAAATCGCGTTTCTTGGCGCTACCGTAGCCAATCACGACTGTTTCCGCCAGTATCTGCGAATCTTCTTTCAGCGTTACGTTGATTACATGCTGGGTGCCTACTTTCACATCTTGTTTCACCATACCCACGTAGGAAAATTCCAATACGTCTTGGGGAGAGGCGGTGATGCTGTACTTTCCGTCGATGTCTGTTATCGTGCCGTTGGAAGTACCTTGAATAAGTACCGATGCTCCAATCAGGGGCTCATTGGCCGAATCGGTTACGGTTCCGGTTACGGTCTTTTCCTGGGCGGAGAGTGACGTAACCATTAGCAGCAGGCAGACTAAGGTGCATAATGTCCTTAGTTTCTGCCGGCAATGTCTTAGAGGTTTAGGTTTATTGTTCATTGCATTGTCTATTAACAAATAAATAACTAGTTTAATTTCGTCTATTGCAATGAAACAAAAAAGGTACAAAAAAGATGATGGACCTTAAAGAATTAACATCTAAGGCCCATATTAACATGAAAATGATAATCAATAAAATTACTGCACAGTAACAGTCAACGGATTACGCACCCTCTGTGCATATTCTTCCAAATACTTAGTCCAATCCGTATCAGCTTCGAAACCATATTTGCTCCAACCCGAACCCCAGTAATATACATACTCGGCTCCCGGTTCATAGTCACTGATACCCAGCACATGACCCAATGCACCTCCATGCTCTTTCTGTTCCTCTTTAGAAAACAGCTGCGTTGTAGCCTGAATATTGGCAGGGAATACAGCACCTATATAAATCACTCCATTATTGTTACGCGGATTTTCCGTAGAATCAGCATATGCAATGTAACCTGCATTCATATCAAAACTATATCCCATCGGATTCTCTTTGTGCAACACAATCCCCGTCACCACCGGAGTTATTTCTTTCAGATTATCATAAGTAACCACCGTTTTATTCAACTGCGATCCTTTATCCAATGATATAACGCGAGTCTCAATAACACCGGAGTCACCTTTCACAATCAGCGGATTATACACCAACTTGGCTGTAAAGCGCAAAGGACCGTTATCCAATACCTCACATTCCTTATAGCAATACGGATAAACAATCGTACTATCGGGGAACAATGCCGCCGTGCCCCCACCCAGAGTAGGACCTACCGCATAGCAATCCATACCATTACCATGATCCACATGGTAAGAGATATGATGATTCAATTCATTGTCATAGCGGTCTTCCACTACCATATCGGGAACACTCTTGGTCCAGACATCATAGCCAAAACCACGCTCACCCTTTGCTTGCAAGGCAGGACCATAAGCACGATAAGCCGCCCGGTCATTCTCCCACGCCATATCATCCAGACGTTCCGGATACTGGCGTCCGCAGGCTGCCACATCCACGGGCTGCGGAGTACCTTCCGATATAATAAAGGTGGCAGATCCTTCCCCTTTCACCGAAACAGGGAAAATAAGCATATCATTATAAGTAATCTGATAGGGTACTTCCAACCCACTCTCATCAAACACTATCACTTGTGCCGTATCAGGTAATTGCAACTTTTTCGAGATTTCCGCCATAGAGACTTCTACCATCTCGCCATCTCTATCCAAAGCCAACGGATTGGTTACCGTAACAGTCACCGGCTCTTTCTGAGAACAGGAAAACATCATGAATACTGTTGCTACAGCTAAAAAGATTTTTTTCATACTATTTATTTTTTGTCAACCAAGGTACAAAAATACAAAGAATCTGCAAGCATCAGCAATGACGCAAGCAGATTCTTTGGTATTCTGTCAAATAATTATTTAGGCTGTTTACCGATGTAAGCCAAAATACCGCCATCTACATACAAGATATGGCCATTGACTGCATTAGAGGCTTCGGATGCCAGGAACACAGCAGGACCGGTCAACTCCTGAGGATCCAACCAACGTCCGGCAGGAGTCTTGGCACAAATAAACGTATCAAACGGATGACGGCTGCCATCAGGCTGAATTTCGCGCAACGGAGCAGTCTGCGGAGTAGCAATATAACCCGGGCCGATGCCATTACACTGGATGTTGTATTCACCATATTCTGAACAGATATTACGGGTCAACATCTTCAAGCCGCCCTTAGCTGCTGCATAAGCAGATACGGTTTCACGTCCCAGTTCGGACATCATAGAACAGATATTGATAATCTTGCCATGTCCCTTTTCCATCATAGCAGGCAGAACGGCCTTAGAAACAATGAACGGAGCATTCAGGTCAATATCAATGACACGGCGGAAGTCAGCAGCTTCCATTTCGTGCATCGGAACGCGGCGGATGATGCCGGCATTGTTTACCAAAATATCAATCGTTCCCACTTCCTTTGCAATGGTAGCCACCATAGCCTGAACAGCAGATTCGTCGGTAACATCACATACATATCCGTGTGCTTTGATTCCCTTTTCGGCATAAGAAGCCATACCTTTATCTACCAATTCCTGATTGATGTCGTTGAAACAAATCGTTGCACCCTGTTCTGCGAAAGCAGAAGCGATAGCAAAACCGATACCATAAGAAGCGCCGGTAACCAGTGCTACCTTACCCTCTAAAGAAAAATTCAAATACTGATTCATGATACTTAATTCTTTAAATTAATGAAGTTATGTTTTTATTATTTCAAGTCTGTGATTAACGAGAAGTCCTGGTCGCCATAATCCAGATTCTCGCCGCCCATACCCCAGATAAAGGTATAATTATGTGTAGCGGCAGCGCTATGGATAGACCATTCGGGAGAAAGAACCGCCTGGTCGCCTTTCATCCACAAGTGGCGGGTTTCGTTTACTTCACCCATAAAGTGGCATACGGCATGTTCTTCGGGTACTTCAAAATAGAAATAAGCCTCCATGCGACGGCTATGTACGTGTGCCGGCATAGTGTTCCATACACTTCCCGGTTTCAGTTCGGTCATTCCCATCTGCAACTGGCAGGTAGGCAATACCTGGCTTACCAGCATTTTGTTGATGCAACGGTGGTTGGAACCTTCCAATGAACCCATTTCGGCAACAATGGCATCAGCTTTCGCCACCTTCTTATCGGGGTAGTTGCAATGGGCGGTGACAGAGTTGAAATAGAACTTGGCAGGATGGCTGGCATCTTTGCTTTCAAAAGTCACTTCACGGTCGCCCGAACCTAGGTAAAGTGCTTCTTTATAATCCAATTCGAATACGGCATCACCGGCTTTTACGATGCCGGGGCCTCCTACATTGAAAATACCCATTTCACGACGGGTCAGGAAATAAGGAGCTTTCAACGGATCGATAGCTTCCAGCGTCAATACTTCCCCCACCGGTTTGGCTCCACCTACCACCATACGGTCGTACATGGAATATACCATATTTACTTCGTTGTCCGAAAATACTTTCTCTATCAAGAAATCGCGGCGTATCCGTGTAGTGTCATAGCTTTTGGCATCTTCGGGATGGGCGGCATAGCGAATTTCATAGTTTGTCTTCATATGCATTCTACGTTTTTATAGTATTCATCTGGTTTCTACTTTGGCAAAGTTACGAAACAATATCGTTACTAGGCTATAAAAATCGTTCAGAATAGGTGTAAATTTTGTCCGATTATATGCGTAATCTGCTACATAATACGAATAAATACACCTGAAGGCTCAATTTCAACGAGATAAAATATCACATACCTTATCTTGGAAAGCGCGGGCACGGCTTAGCTTTAATACATTCTGGTTAATGATTACGAATGCTAACTGATGCCCGTTCCCTGCTTTTACATAGCCTGCCAAAGAGCTCACGCCTGTCACCGAACCGGTCTTGGCATGTACATTTCCACGGGCTTTGGTTTGCTTCATACGGTTTTGCAAAGTGCCGTCCACTCCGGCTATGGGAAGGGATTCATGCAGGGGGAGAAAGATTTCCCGATGGTAATAGGCATATTTAAGGTATTCCAGCAACAAGCGCGGGGAGATATAATTGTACAAAGAAACACCGCTGCCGTCTACTATCTTATAATTGTCGGGGTTAAAGCCTAATGCGGTTTTCATAAAGGCGTTGATGGCATCCGTACCGTCCTCGCCAGTCACCTGTTTGTGCAGGGAGCGCTTGGCTGCCAAATGGTAGAACATGGATTCGGCACACAGGTTATCGCTCTTTTTCAAGGCACGTTCCAAGACTTCTTTGATGGGTCTTTGAATGGTGGTTATACTGTCGGCTGTGGCAGGGCATTCGGCATAAGCATGGGCTCGTGCTTCAATGCCTTTATTCCGCAGACGGCTGATGAAGGTGTGGAAGAAGAAATCTTTGGAAGTGTACACATTTAGTTTTTCGGTATAGGGACGGGATACGTTACCCGAAATCGTGATTACATTACCGTTACTCAGCCAGTTGCGGGTAATTTCCAGTTTCCCTGCTTGCGGATTGCGGCTCGTTCCCTGATTATTCACGGTATAGTAGTCAGAAACAGGGATGCAGGTTACTTGGGGCAAAGAGTCTTTTTGGGTAGGGGAAACGGAAACATCTACGCAACCGCGGTTCAGCATCAGAGGGGAGAGATAAGGTTGGAAAGAATAGGGTGTATCATCCCATGACCATCCGGGACCCCAATAAACAGAGTCGGTCATGGAAACATCGGCGGCGATAGTATCCGTTATGTAGCGGATGCCACGGGATTCCAATGTTTCGATAAGTCGGTTGAGGTCTTCATCCATAAATTCTGGATCGAAGCCGCCTATCAGGTAGAGGTTGCCTTTCAGGGTATCGTTTTCTATTTTTCCGGTATAGCGCAGGCTGGTATTCATGGTGTAATCTGTACCCAGTTGTGCCAAGGCTGTGACGGAGGTAATTATTTTCTCGATGGAAGCGGGGCGGTATAGTTTTTCGTCTTGATAGCGATAGAGGGATTCACCGGTGGTAAGATCGAATACGGTGATGCCGACCTCAGAGGTTTTCAAGAGGTCTTCATTCAACAAAGCATCCAGTCGCTGGGAGAGGGGCTGGGCGTTTATAAGGTTTATGGATAGGATCAGTAATAGGAAAAGGGAAAATCGTTTCATTTGTATATATTCGTATATGTATTATCTAAAGATAGCATCCACTGTAGGGGCAGATTGAATCTGCCCGATAACACCTTGAAAGGCATATTTATGAATATATACCCAGATTTATGCCCGCTGGTTCGGGCAGATTCAATCCGCCCCTACAGTGGATGCAACTTTCAATAAGCAATAATATCGTTTATAACTCTCTAAATATCTCACCAACAGTAGGATGAGGGAACACATACCGCTTCCAATCCTCTACCGTCTTACGATCTTCGATAGCCATACCTGCCATTACAATCAATTCCGAAGCCGGATTGCCCAACATATGCGCGCCCAATATCGTTCCATCTTCAGCAGTCAGCACCTTGCAAACTCCATTCACTCCTTCATTCTCTGCAACGAAACGTCCGGAATAAGCCATCGGCAACTTCACCGTATTATAAGGAATGCCCGCAGCCTTCAAGGCTTCTTCGCTCATGCCTACTCCGGCAATTTCAGGATTAGTGTAAACTACACCCGGAATAGCACGATAACTCATTGCGTCTTCTTTTCCGATAATATGATGAACAGCCACTTCCGCCTCACGCACAGCGGTATGCGCCAACAAAGAAACTCCGTTCAAGTCTCCGCATACATACACTCCGGGAACAGACGATTGCAAATATTCATCTACCTTAATGCATCTGCGTTCCGTCACCTCCAAGTTCAAGTTTTCCAATCCGAAACCTTTTGTAACCGGGCGGCGTCCTACACTCATCAACAATTTCTCGGCTTGAATAGTCATCATTCCACCTTCCGCCGGTTCGCAATATAATGTAATGCAACCCATTTGGTTCTCAATCTGAGTCACTTTTGTACTCAGCATAAACTGGATTCCTCTTTTAGCATACTCGGCACGAAGCAGGGCAGACAATTCCTTGTCCATGCCACCCAGAATTTCATCCATCATTTCGACAACGGTGACCTTCACTCCCATGCTGTTGAAATAAGAAGCAAATTCCATTCCGATCACTCCACCTCCCACAATGGTCAGTGAAGCAGGCAGTTCCTTGCAATCCAACGCATCGCGGTGTGTCCAATAATCTACTGTATCCACTCCCGGGATAGGAGGAATAAAAGTCTCACTTCCGGTGCACAGCAACAAGTTCTCACATTCATAAGTTTCTTCACCGCATTTTATAGTATTCTTGTCTATGACGGTTGCTTCTCCGGTTACTATATTTACATTATGGGCAGTCAGCTTCGCCTTGATGCCCAGCACCAGTTTGCGCACCACTTTTGATTTACGGGCTACTATCTTAGCCGCATCAAAAGAAGCTTCCGGCACTGTTACCGCATATTTGGAAGCATGCTTGGCATAATCATACACTTTTGCCGAGTAGAGCAACGTCTTTGTGGGGATACATCCTTCATTAAGGCATACACCGCCCAGACTTCTCTTTTCGAATAATACAACACTCAGTCCTGCCTTTCCGGCAGCTTCGGCAGCTGTGTATCCCGCAGGACCTCCGCCGATGATTGCGATTTGATATTTCATGGTATTTATTTAATTTATAAAGGTTATTCTTCTTCCATTCTATGTTCCAAACGTATCACTAATGCATTTATAAATTCCTTTGGCTTTACAGGCACTAATGACAACAGTTTGTTTTCATAGTGTATCAATACATATTGTGAGGGCATTATTCCTCCAAATCCGGAACTTCGTTTCAATTCCACATCTGTAATATCAGTTAAGGAAATAGTCTTCCCTTTATAGAAACGGCCATAATACACCACCACCTTTCCGTCCGCAGTCAGCGTATAAGTAGAATGAATAATGCGTTCAATATTGACAATCAGTAATAATGCCATGATCATTCCCACTATCGCTTCCTGATACCAAAAGGCAATAACCATTAACGCCGTACACAGGACAAGAAATATATAAGCACCTTGTGCTATCTTTACATGAAAAATACGATTCATCATCTTTCTAAAATTTGTCCGCAAGATACAAATTTTATCTATTTGTTCTACCTTTTTCCGACTACTTTATCCTTTCTTGGTCTTCTTCACCGTACGTTTCACTTTCAAGGCATACAGGTTCAACTCAATAGAGGATTCCGTCTCCGTTATTTCACCTTCATCAGCCAACAGATCATTCAGCAGTTCTCCACTACGTTGCATCAAACTTTTCTGCTTTTCCTCATCACGCTCCGTAGACATTATATTCACATTCCGCACTAATTCTCTTAACTTGAAAAAAGATTCAATGATAGCAAAAGTGGTTGCGGTAGCTCGCGGACCTTTCAATATTGTAGCCAACATATATAATCCCCGTTCCGTAAATGCCCTAGGAGCAACCGTTGAGTACTTCAAACTTTCTAACCGGTGGAAATTTTCCACCAGTTCCTGTTTTTCAGACGATTGCAAACTAAAACAATAGCTTTTAGGAAACTTATCAGCATTATTTTTTACTGCTTTATTTATATCTCTGGTTTCCACACCATACAGCTTGGCCACATCTCTATCTATCAAAACTTTCTCGCCACGCAACTCTATAATAAGTTCTTTCACTTCGCTTTCGCGAACAACCTGCACATCATTTTCCATCGCATTTTATTTAAAAATGCGGAAAGTTACACTTTAATTTCCATTCGGCAACTATCCCTTCCACTTATTTTCCATGAAAAAAGCAGTAAAAACGCCCTCAAAAAGTACAAGCAATAAAGGTTTTTCGTAGCTTTGCACCCATAAAGCATATTATCATGGTTAAAAAATTCGATTTCCTTGTTATCGGCTCAGGACTTGCGGGAATGAGTTTTGCGCTGAAAGTGGCTCATAAAGGTAAAGTCGCCTTGATTTGTAAAGCCGGATTGGAAGAAGCTAACACTTACTTTGCTCAAGGAGGTATAGCATCCGTTACCAACCTGAAGGTAGATAATTTTGAGAAGCACATTGAAGATACGATGATTGCCGGAGACTGGATAAGCGACCGGGAAGCCGTAGAAAAGGTAGTGCGCGAAGCTCCGGCACAAATCAACGAATTGATAAAATGGGGAGTAGATTTCGACAAAAAAGAAAACGGTGAGTTTGACTTGCACAAGGAAGGCGGACACTCTGAATTCCGCATCCTGCACCATAAAGACAATACAGGCGCCGAAATACAAACCAGTCTGATTGAGGCAGTAAAAGCCCATCCCAATATCACGATCTTTACAGATCATTACGCAGTAGAAATCATTACCCAGCATCACTTGGGCATTATTGTTACCCGCTATACTCCGGGCATCAAGTGTTTTGGCGCCTACGTGCTGAATGAGGCTACCGGCGATGTAGACACCTTCCTTTCCAAGGTGACCATTATGGCAACCGGCGGTTGTGAAGCTGTTTATCGCAACACCACCAATCCGTTAGTCGCCACCGGAGACGGAATAGCTATGGTATATCGTGCCAAAGGTGCGGTGAAAGATATGGAATTTATCCAGTTCCACCCCACTGCCCTCTTTCACCCGGGCGACCGTCCCAGCTTCCTTATTACCGAAGCCATGCGCGGTTATGGTGCCGTACTGAAGAACCAAAGCGGTGAAGAATTCATGCAGAAGTATGATCCGCGCCTCTCCCTTGCCCCACGTGATATTGTGGCACGCGCCATCGACAATGAAATGAAACAGCGCGGTGAAGACCATGTATATCTGGACGTAACCCACAAGGATGCGGAAGAAACGAAAAAGCATTTCCCCAATATCTATAAGAAATGCCTCAGCTTGGGCATTGACATCACAAAAGACTATATCCCCGTGGCCCCGGCTGCACACTATCTGTGCGGAGGCATCAAGGTAGATCTGGACGGGCAGTCCAATATCAGCCGCCTGTATGCCATAGGCGAATGTTCGTGTACAGGTCTGCATGGTGGAAACCGCCTGGCATCCAATTCGTTGATAGAAGCAGTGGTCTATGCCGATGCGGCAGCCAAACACGCTTTAAGCGTACTGGATCGTTACGATTATAATGAAGACATCCCCGAATGGAATGACGAGGGTACGATGAACAACGAGGAACGCGTACTGATTACCCAAAGTATGAAGGAAGTGAACCAGATAATGGAAGCGTATGTAGGCATTGTGCGCAGCAACACCCGATTGATCCGTGCATGGAACCGTCTGGATATTCTGTACGAAGAAACAGAACGATTGTTCAAGCGTTGCAAGGCTTCGCGCGAACTCTGCGAACTGCGCAATATGATCAATATCGGCTACCTGATCACCCGTCAGGCCATGGAGCGCAAAGAGAGTCGCGGCTTGCATTATACAATTGATTATCCGCACGTTTCTGATAACAAAAAGTAAAGGCTTATCCTTATAAAATGAACAAGAGGTTATTCTTCCAAGAGTAACCTCTTTCTTTTTGCAGCCATCCACTTAAAATAAAAAGCAAAAAGTTTTAGTTTTATTGTTTGTTATTTAAAAATGTTCCTTATCTTTGCATCGTGATTTCAAAAAGAAAGATAAATGGTTTCATCATCTTCTTTTTGACAGCAGCGCAAGGGATACATACAAAATACAAATACAACTAACGATTTTAAAGAATCAAGATGATTCATTAGTCACATTCTATTTGGAATGGTTATGAATCAATAGTTTAAGGTAAGCCTCCACCGTAGGGGCAGATTGAATCTGCCCGATAGCATCCGAATGGTGTATATCTGATGCATTCGGGCGGATTCAATCCGCCCCTACAGTGGACAACAATGCTATCATTTCAAAAATAGTTTTGTCTTGTCTGCTTCCACATTTCACAGCTACTGAACCCCTTTGTTCATGGGGATTTTCATGTGAAGGATAATACTGCACTCCACTTTCACATTCTACTAATAGTACTACAAGTAGTTGACAGTTCCTTATCAATAAACACTTTGATCTTTTCAAAAAAGAAGGAAGTCTTTTTAAAAAAGCCGGTTATCTTTTTCCAAAACCTCCTTTCACACCAAAACAGCGATGAACAGGGAAGTTTGAGAAATGAAACGTGTGAAAAGAGTTTGGACTAACTTTCTATTGATACGGAATAGCATTGAAAACATTCCTTTATCTATCGTGAAGGGTAGAGAACATCAAGCTAAATGATGCAGACGATGCAGGTGAAAGATTACTAATGTCATGGCTGTAACATTATACATCTTACACCCATAACATTAGTAATGTGATAGCCGAAAGGTTAGTAACGTGAATGGAAGTAGTACCCTCAAACACTTTCGACCATAACTAATCTTATTTCAAACTCCCGTTATTTTACCTCCTCCCATTTCGGAGGATTAACTCCCATCAAATGACGAACAAAGAAATCATACCGTTTATGTTCCCCGAAATCTTCTCCCACCGTATGATGGGCACCTGGAATCACAACCAATTCAAAATCCTTGTTTGCCTTAATCAATGCATTGACCACTTGCATGGTAGAAGCAGGATCTACATTATCATCCAGTTCCCCTACTACCAACATCAAAGGGCGACTTAACAAATGGGCATTTTCTACATTCGATCCTTCCTTATATTGATCTCCTACAGGATAGCCCAACCAAAGCTCATTCCACCAGATCTTATCCATGCGATTGTCATGGCAACCACAAGCGGAATAGGCTGCCTTGTAGAAATCAGGGTGAAGCAAAACGGCATTCGTGGATTCCTGTCCGCCGGCGGAGCAACCATAGATGCCTACGCGGTCAATGTCCATAAACGGATATTTTTGTGCTGCCGCCTTTATCCAAGCAATATGGTCGGGCAAGCCGGCATCTTTCAGGTTCTTATAGCACACATTCTCGAACGAGCGGGAACGGAAGGAAGTACCCATTCCATCTAACATCACTACGATAAAACCGAGTTCGGCTAAGGAAGTCATATACCAATTATAAGAGAGAAAAGCCTTGGGCACATACTGATCACCGGGACCCTGATAAATGTATTCAATGACCGGATACTTCTTATTCGGATCAAAGTTAGTGGGGCGGGCAATCAGCCCCCACATATCCGTCTTGCCATCCCTCCCTTTGGCAACAAATACTTCCGGAGCTTTCCAACCTTCTGCTTCCAGACAGGTTATATCGGCTGTTTCAAGCGGCATTACCACTTTGCCATCCTTTGCGCTGCGCAATACGGCAACCGGAGCTTTGTTTACCAAAGAATAAACATCTACCAAGTAATTCATATCATCCGAAAATGTAGCCCGATGCATCCCTTCCTCGGGGGTAAGGCAAGTGAGCCCTTTGCCATCGAAACCGATGCGATAATAACGGATTAAGTAAGGGTCTTCACCGGGCTGCATACCATTTGCCGAGAAATAGATCTGACGATTATCCTCATCTACCCGAAGCACTTGGCGCACATACCATTCTCCCTTAGTTATCTGATAATCAGGCTGGGCAGTGGCACGATTATACATATAAAGATGATTCCAGTTATCACGTTCACTCATCCATATCATCTGCTTACCATCCTTCAGATCATGCCGGAAATGACGGGTATAGTTCACATATTTATTACTGGTTTCTTCTACCAAGGGGCGCACCTGTCCTGTTTCGGCAGAAAGTTCCAGTACACGATATACCTGATGTCCGCGCTGATTGTATTCAAATGTAATGCCACGGCTGTCGCTGTTCCATTCGGGACCATAGACTTCATATTGCCGGTCAAACAATTCGGTAGAAGGAATCACGCCTCGCCCCGTTTCTACCTCATAAATGCAGGGGACTTTGAAGGGAAGTTCATCCCCCGGCTTGGCATATTCTTGTTTGTGAAGTCTGGGCTGAAGCTGATCTGCCGGAGAAGATTCCACATAATAAACATAACGTTTCTCCACCGGACGGATTTTGCAGGAAGCCACTTTCGTGCCATCCGGTGACCAACGGATGTAGGCTGAATAATAGTTGCCCAATGTACCATCCAAGCTTAACTGTTTTTCTTTTCCCGTAGCCGTATCCTTCACATATATATTATGATTCTTGATAAATGCCACATATTTCCCATCCGGCGAAGGAACAGGAGCAGCAGTCTTTTCATCATCCGTTTCCATCCAATGCTTTTGCTTGGGAGGAACAGGAAGTGCGCCTTCATTCATTAACCGGTTCTTGCGGGTGGTGTACATCCACCGCTGATTATCAAAGACAAAACGGAGTGTATCCAAACCCTTATTCACAGACAATCGTTCCAGGGAAAGGAAACCAGGTTTTACCTCTTTACCGGATGCAGCACTAAGGGCATTTGCAAGCCGCTGATGATCAAATAACTCCTGTTTCCTCTTCTTGTCTGCATGGACAGACACATAAATGCGTCCGTCCGGAGTATTCCTTACATACCAAAACTGATGTGTACCTTCTATCCATTGCGGATTGACATTGGAATAGAAGACTTTGTTCGCACTGAATTTCTCTTTCAACGCATAGGCACGACGATAATCGTCAGCCGTACCTTGAGCGATAGCCATGCTCCCGCTAAGGAACATGGCTACCAACAAACCTAATTTACTAACCTTCATATATAAACCTATTTAACTTCCCATTCAAATAAACCGGATGAATTGTCAGCAGGCTGTACAACCTCCAGTTTCACTGCTTGCGTCTTTACAGGATCGAAATTGACCGTATTCCCTGTACCTTTCTCCACTCCATACTTATCGGCGCCACTCACCGGTTGCCATTGTCCCTGAGCATCTTTATAATAAATCTTCCAGCTCTGAGGGATACGGCAACCTCCCCACGGAGCATCATCATACCAATATACCGTAGCATTGGAAACAGTCGATTCAGAAGGGAATTCGTATGAAATCCATTCGGTAGTTCCCTGTTTAGGCCACCAATGGTAGTAAGGAACGGAACGGTCATTCTCATCCTTCGGTACCAAGCGGTCATTGATGGCTGAAATAGATTTCGCCTTATGCGAAGCATCTACCTTACTTTCCGAAGCCAAAGTAGCAGGCATGGCAGGACGGGATGCACTTAACTCTTGCGGCAACCACACAGCCATAGCACCTGCACCGCGATGCGCCCATGCATAGTAAGGAATCAAAGTCAGTTTTACATCGGTTGTAGTCAGACGGCCGCTGCCATCATAACCCAGTATCTGTGCATCGGTCTTCAGTTGGTTGATGCCGTATAGTAAGTCTGGCTTTTCAACCAATTCAAACTTCGGAGTGCGGTTCATAAATACGCTCAACACATCAAAATCATTATCCGCCCATTCAGCACAATATACTATCGGACCACGCTCTACGGCAATGCGGCCCCGATCTGCTTCTACCTTATTATTGGCTTTCACCGTACGAGGCTCCATGTCGAAATGCACCTCTACTTTGTCCCCCCTCTTCCAGCGGCGATCTATGCAGAAATAACCGTTCTTCAGTTCGCTCTGCACCGGTTCTCCATTTACTTTGACAGAATAACCTAAACGCTTTCCGTCATTATATGCATAAAGATTGCTGGGAACCACTTGATTGCGAACCCATCCAGGAATACGGACTTTCATTGTAAACTGCCCGGCATCGTTCTTATTGACGCCGATGGTGACATCCCCATTCCAAGGATATTTTGTTGTTTGTTCCAAAGAAACAGCCTTCCCTTCCACTTTCAGGTTGGAAGTATTGCTCATGAAGAGGTTGACATACACATCCTTATCCTTTACCGCATACACATATCCCGGCAGGGAAGGGATGAAACGGCAGATGTTGGACGGGCAACAAGCACAACCGAACCAAGGCTGACGCTGGTGCTGACCGATGCTTTCCAACGGATTGGGGTAGAAGAAACCGCCACCGTCCAGAGATACACCCGAGATCAAACCATTATATAAGGTGCGTTCCAGTACATCATAATATTTCGCATCGCCATGAAGCAGGAACAAGCGATAGTTGACATACACATTGCCGATAGCCGCACAAGTCTCACAGTAAGCTGACATATTAGGCAATTCATAGTTCTTGCCGAAGGCTTCGCCATTGCTGGTGGCGCCGATGCCTCCAGTGATATAATATTTCTTGCCCACAATGTTATCCCAAATGCGGTCTATGGCATGGATATAGGCAGTATCTCCAGTCAATGCGGCCACATCTGCCATACCTGCATACATATAGGCGGCACGTACAGCGTGTCCCACAGCCTCATCCTGCTCAACGACCGGCTTGTGCGCCTGGCTATATTCGTCCGTGCGAGTGGTATATCCGCGCTGATCCAAGAAGAATTTGGCTTGATCCAGGTATTTCTGCTGTCCTGTTACCAGATATAGTTTGGCAAGTGCCATTTCGGCAATCTGATGTCCGGGTACACGGATTTGTTGTTCCGGATTAGGACCTATTTCGCGGCATACACAGTCGGCATAGCGAATGGCAATATCCAAGAAATTACGTTTTCCGGTTGCTTGATAGTGGGCGATAGCACCTTCCACCATGTGTCCCAAGTTATAGAACTCATGGCTCAATTCCTCCACTTTTTCCCACCGTTTGCTTCCGGCCCATTCGTGCGGATGCTTGGGGTTCATGGTGCGACTGGTGTAAAGATAGCCATCCGGCTCTTGGGCGGCGGCAACTATTACTAAAATACTATCAATATATTTAGCCAGTTTCTTATCAGGATAGGTTTGCAGCAGGTAGCTGGCGCCTTCTATGGTTTTATATACATCAGTATCATCAAATGCCAGTCCGCCTACCCGAATGGTATCACTGGGATGGGCTGCATTTACAAAGTTAGTGTAGCGTCCCGTTTCCTCGCATTTACTGAAAGCGAGAGGAATGGTTACTTCACGGCTGGCATTCAGGCGTTGCCCCCAGAATGAATCGGTTACTTTCACTGAAGTGAAAGGGACAGGCTCAATGGGGTAGCCGTGCGATGGGTGTTTTACTTGTGCTGTTCCGCTTGCTACGGTGGCGGCTAATAAAGTAGTGATTAAAAGCTTTTTCATGAATCTATTATTTTTATTGTTTATTCATAGGTAAATATTCATCCCATAACTTCAATGAATGCAGATAGCCGCTAAAAGGCCACTCCCCTTCGGCATTACGTCCCAATGTTACGAATTGTGAAGGTTTTACTAATAGCTGAATATCTTTCTCGCTTACCAGCCGGCCATTGATGTACACCTGTTCCATCCTGCCATCAAAACAGATATAGATGTGCTGCCATTTGCCTGTCAATGTATTCATATCCTTATATCCTGCATCTTCATACCAACCATAATGATTGATTACTCCGCAACGGGGTTCTATACCGTTTACCAGCATAATCTTCTCCAGCTCGTCATGTGAAGTAGTAAAATCCGCCACGCATTCGTTCTCGGCTATGAAATCATTCAGTATCCATGCTTCCAATGTATAAGGAGCATTATCTTGCAAGGTGGCGGGCAGAGAGAAATTGGAACGAAAGACTTGTGTACCCTCAAAATGAAAAGCCTTCTTTCCTTCCATCTCTTTCACAATAACCGGTTCATTCTGTGCTTCAAAGTAACCGTGCACTCCATAATTGCGCAAATAAGGAACTGTATCATTTACTACAAAATCATCGGCAGTGATGCTGACTACTAACCCACGCTTCTGCCGATCGGCTGCGGGCAGGCGGACAATATCCGTTGTTGCATCGTAATCTTGTTCGGCAGATGCTTGTTTCCAATTATAATAACGAAGATTGGTTATAATCAAAGGTTCGTCATCACTATGAAGTGTAATCATTCCCGATGAGAGGCATGACTCCGCCTCATAGCTCTGCCATTTACCCGACCTATAAGCCAACCCACTTATGGTATGTTCTTTTGAAGGGGAGAGTAACGGATGGCGATATTCCAATATAGTACCCGGCTCCAGTACCAAAGCATCGCGGCCGTCCATACGTTGGGTACGGGCAGAACCTTCTTTCAGTGTGAAAGCTCCTCCCAGCATCCCTTCATTGTTTTGCCATTCACGACCATTCCAGTCGGCAGCAGTCAGTCCCAGCCATTGTTGCGGTGCAGAATCTTCTATGGCGTCGAACACCTTGATATTCCATACGGCACCGCCGAAACCGTTCTTTTGTCCACCGGTAAAAGTGAGACGTACATAGCGCGCCTTTACTTTCCCGAAATCAACCATCGGGCTGCCTGCCAAATGATTATTCCGCTTATCGGCAAAAACAGACCAGTGTTTTCCATCCGCAGAAGTCTCAATCAGATATTGATAGAATTGTGTACCATATTCAAATTGAGTCCAAATGGTTTGTATCTGCCGGGAGTTGCCCAAATCAATTTCAATCCACTCCTGCCCCATACCTTGAGGACGCCATAAAGTTCCGTTATTATCATCTACAGCATATTCAGGACGGAAATTCTCATCGTAATAAGAAGAAGCTTTTACCTTAGCACCCAGAACCAGGTTCTTCGATTTCACTACAGAAGGTGCTAATGCACCCACACCTTCATGGGTAGGAATTACTTTTTTTATACTTCCGTCTTCGGCAAACTCTATGCGGTCTATGCAGAGCTGACGATGAAACCCGCGATTGGAATGGGGATTGTCATGGCGATGGTAAACAATATAATACTCCTTGCCTTTTTTCAAGATACTATGATGACCCGGTCCATGAACTGTTCCATCGGCATTGGTTTCAAGAATACAACCCCGATAAGTATATGGCCCCATAGGTTTGTCCGAAGTGGCATATTGTACCCGGTAGGTATGATCATGACAGGAACCTGAAGAGTACATAAAATAATAAGTACCGTCCCGCTTCATCACAAATGGCGCTTCAAAAAAATCAGTGGCTTCCGTATTCGGAATCAGACGTGTCTCGGTAAAGCTTTTCATATCGGGAGCCAGCTTCCCGGCTCCGCAACCAAAACCTTTATAAATTCCCCATGTACCCCAATACAGATACACGGAACCGTCATCGTCTACAAAGGTCTGACCGTCCAACGTTATGGCATTGGTCACAAAACGATCCGGGACAAGGACAGCCTCACTGTCACCCAGAATATTCTTCCAAGGACCGCGTGGCGTTTCACTTGTTCCACAATGAATCCTGCAGGGCTGGCAATAGAAATAATAATAATTTCCGTCGGTATGTTTCATCACATCGGGAGCCCATATCCAATGGCTGTCCGGCCAGTTCATAGGCATCAAGGTCCAGTTTGCAAAATCTTTGCTCGTCCACACTTGGGCGGGACCGAAACCTGCACCACTGCCATCGGTGGTGGCATACATATAATAGGTATCGCCAAACTTCTTCACCGTGGGATCGGCAAAGTAGCCGGGAATAACGGGATTGCCTGCACCCGGAGCATCAAAAGCCTTTTGGGCAAAAGCAGAAGTTACCCCCAATAGTAAAGAAATGACTAATAATTGTATTCTATCCATATTTCTTATTTATGTACAAGGTTATTAATGGGTATCTCAATCTCATAAAAATATTCTTGCAACAACCGATACATGTTCGGATCATATGCTTTCAATTTCGTACGGCGATTTACCCAGTTATGAACGCCATTGGCAGGTTCAGCATAACGGTTACAGTTGAAGAAAGATTGAACACACTCGGCAAAATATTCTTCTTTATTGCTTACCGCATATGTTTTGTCCCACAAACCTTTCTTAATAGCATTCTGACGAAGATCTTCCAAACGTTCATTGAAGCCCGGTTCTATTCCTGCGATACCTACCGTATGGATTAGATGAGCGAACTCATGAATCAGGATATTCTCACCTACATATTTATCTTGAGGCAATGCCAGCAAATTTTCTTCCCCACAACTGGATGAAAACTCATCTTCGGGTGCACCGCCAAAACCACGGGCGCGCCAGTTCCAGTACTTAATACTGTCTTCACAGTTACAGATATGGCTAAACTCAGGTAAATCACAAGTCTCCTCATCCTTACCTATAATCATCACGTGACAGCCCTTCTTCACCATATGCGCTTTCACGTCCGGACGCTTTGCCAGCATCAAGCTAATGATGTCACATGCTTTCAACAGAGCCTCATCACTCACCCGCTCAGATGAAGTTACATATAAACCTTCTGTTTCAATATACTTTTTATAGAAAGAAGGAATATTCTTGCCTTCGGGAATGTCGATAACCTGTCCCTGTATGGGACGAACTTCCAATTTCATGGCAAATCCTCCCCCCGATGCTAAGTGTACCTTCAATCGGCTGTCTTTATTGACAACTATTGTTTCCTTACGATAATCCTCAGCCTGCTTGTTAGCATTCATGCCATCGGAAAAAAGAATAGCAGTATATTGGACTCTTTCAGGAAGGAAAGAAAAATCAAGTTCCACATCCCGTTCATCCCAATTAGTCACTCCACCGATATACCAGTTAATGCCTTTCTTGCGGACGGTAACTATATATTTCCCAAGTTCACCGGCAGCAATGAAAGTAGAATCGACTTCTACAGGCAGGGAAGTTATAAAGTTCACACACTCTTGTTCGTTCTGGTAATTAGTAGGCGCATCACACAACATAGTAAAAGGAGAATCATGAACAATATAAGCAGCCAGCTGGTGGCAACGGGTTCCCATGCTCATCGGTGTATAATAAACGGCACGCCAATCGGCTTTCGTAGCATTGCGCATGGCACCCGGCGTATAATCTACCGGTCCCGCCATCATACGAATATAGGGAAAAGTGACATCATAAAGGGGCATATTGTTTTTAATGTCCGTCCACTTCACTTCTTCCATTCCAAATACGCTTTCAAAGTTGATAATATTAGGATATGTACGATTGATACCCGTCGGCTTATAAATACCATGAAGGTCAAGAGTCAGTTTATATTTGGCGGTTGCCTCGGCAATACGATAGACCATTTCAACGGCGGTCTGGTCGTCACGATCCAAGAAATCCACTTTAAAGCCTTTAATACCCATATCAGCATATTTCTTGCAGGCAGCTTCCAATTGGGAATCGAGTACATTGAATACAGTCCAAAGCACAATTTCCACTCCTTTGGATTTAGCATAGGCTACCAATTCCGGTAGATCAAGTTCGGGAATGACTGTCAGCATATCACCGCTTTTCGGATTATACCAGCCTTCGTCCAGCACAATAAATTCGATGCCGTTGCGACTGGCAAAGTCAATATAGTATTTATAGGTGTCCATATTGATACCGGCTTTGAAAGGGACACCTTTCAGGTTCCAATCGTTCCACCAGTCCCATGCCACTTTTCCTGTCTTTATCCACGAGGTATCACCGATGCGATTGGGAGAGGCTAATGTATAGACTAGGTTATTGACCGGCATATCCGTATCCTTTTCTGTAATTGCCAATACACGCCACGGATAGGAACGGGAACCGTTGCTACGTGCGATGAAATCAGTCGTTTCGGTTACATATTCTTGTTTGCGCCAAGGATAGAAATCTGTTTGGGCAGGATAGGGAGCAAAAACACCTTTCAGGGTATAAGGAGCTTTTGTGTGTTCGGGCAGAAGATTTTCTGCCCCTACGGTGAGGAACATGCCGGGGTAGGCTTCCAAGTCGGACTCCAATAGTGTAAGTTTTACCTTGCCGCAATCCACTGTGACCGGAAGGAAAGCAAGTTTGGGTTGGGCTTTTGACAAAGGAGTCACATCATATACATTCTGAAAAGCCATTGCCATTGGTTTCTTCTCGTTGGTAGTATAGGGAAGATAGGCTGTATAATCCTTATTAAAGTTAAATTCCGCCAGTTCATTCTTTATAATGATATCTGAATGTTGCGTTGTATAAAAACGATAGGCAATTCCTTCATTATAAGCACGGAAAACAATCTCGAAACCACCTTTTAGCTTCAAGGTAAGTTCGTTGCCTGTTGCAACGAACTCCCTGAAGCGATAGAATGGTGATTCTACATTATCCTTTATCTTTTTCCTTTGCTCCCCTGTGATACGAGGAGTTTTACCTACGAAGGTTCCGTCGGTCAGAACCAGACCTATATTAGAGTGTGAGAGAATTGTGTCATTTCCATGCGTGACTTGATAAGAGAGTCCGTCTCCGGCACTGATTTCTACCTTTAACTTGCCATCGGGAGAAGAGAGCACATACTTTTTATCCTTGGCTGCAAGCGAGGCATTGCCAAGCAATAAAAGCAAAGATAAAATTGCCAAACTGAGTTTATTGTTGTTCTTCATAATCTATAGGTTGTGTACTTTGTCCACTTGCAAAGTAAAATAAAAAAAGAATATGAAAAGGAAGAAATAATATAATGTAATGGCAGAATAGTCCAATAATAGCTGTATTACAGTATCGATATATAGTTGATTGCACTATTCTTCCATCCCTTTAGATTATTTTTTCATTGTCTTATAAGATATGAGTTCCGCTTATCTTTATCCGATAAGGCCATTGTGCATCCTTTTCCTCCGGTCCGGGATTCATCCAGTGTTCTGCCGGAGCTCCCATAACTACCAGCCACAGATGCTCCAAAGATGTACCTTGAGGGATAGTATACTTTATCACCCCTTCCGCATCGCTGTTCATTTCTCCATAGATAGATTTGCCTTCCTGCGTCACGGCAACAATTCCATACCTCCAACCGGCTTTGTCCGTATGGATGGCATTGTACCCTTCTTTACCTGCTTCCCCACAGAACTCAATCGTTACAGTATTTCCCTGTTGGGGTACAGATAGAGGTATAGCATTAAATCCATAATTCTCAGGACAGTTTTCCACTGCTATCCGAAACCAGTTGTCAGAAATAGGATTCAGCTTGCAAGTATATTTATTTGCATACAGACGCGTTTCTTTCCATACCCGTTCAAAATCCCAGTTGATAAAATGGCAACAAGCATCGAACATTTCATCACAGAATTGTTCTTGATTGAGGGTGTTCAACCGTTTGTAAGTAATGACAGGATCTTCTCCCCTTTTCCCCTGACGAAACAATTCTCCGATAATCGGCAGTCCCCGTTTCATACCCCAATATTCAAGAACATAAGGGGAATGATAGATATTTTCTAAATGCAGATATGCTTTATGTGTCAGTTTTATAAATGCATCCCAATGATACTTTTCATCGGTTATCCATTCGGGATTCACCTGCCAAAGCATCCATTGCGAAGCCATCTCGAAAAAGCCACTTCCTCCCCAGCCTTCCCCCTGTCCATCGCAGGAAATTTGTGACTGGAAACTGTGCCCCAGTTCATGGGCGATGCAATTTAACTTTTCATCCTGTATGCGGTTAGGAGCAATCCATAAGGCCCCAATCTGCTGGTCGTAGTCTCCTCCGTAAGCAGTTCCTTCCAAGGAATAGTTTATCATGACCATCATGCGGTATTTATCACACTTTGATCCGGCTTTTGCAAAATGCAAAATTTTATAGAAATAGTTGTAAAATCTCTCCAGCTTCGCTTCCAAATTAGAAAGGTTTACTTTCATGTCATGCCCTTCCAATTGGGGAGGGTTAGAGAGATCATTACCAAATCCTTTCTCCCAAAAAATGGCAAAGTTTTCGGTACAAGCCATGCGGTGGTAACTCCATTTGCCATCAGGGTTCCGGAGGTCCATGCCTTGCAGGTCTTTAGGAATATAGATGGATTTGCCGGGAAGCAAGGGAACTTCAGAGAAAGCTACATCTTGAGCATTTGCACGAATGACGGCCAATAAAAGGAATAAGAATAGAATGTGTTTATTCATAAAGTAAAAAAATTATTTGTGGTTAAAGTCACTATGTAGTACATTCCTTTATGAAAGAATGTACTACTAGCTATTTAAACATCTATTGAACAGCAATTAGAACTGCATATTCAGCACAATGGTCGCTTTATACTGAACACCATTTTTAGTATATATCAGAGTAGGCTTCAGTGTATATTTCTGTCCGGCAACACTTACCCCATTACGGTGTCCATAAGTCATGCTCAATCCGCTGAGCTCAATATAAATAGGTGCCGTATCGCCCCAATTACCTATGTTACCATTCGACTCACACCAAAATCCATTATTGGCGGTAGATGTGTAAATGAATGTACCGTCTATTTGCTGAAGTGCAACAGTCACCTTGTCTTCGGCAGGTTCTGCACCTACGGCAGCCAGTTTGCTTTCTAGCACAGCCGGTTTCATAACAAATGCCTGCGCCAGTTCCCGGCTGTTTTTTAAATCAACTATTCCCTGTGGATAGTCCTCGGAAGCAGCGTTGCACTTTACATCGAATGTTAAGGTAATATCTTTGGGAACAGCGGTATCATCAATAGAGAAATTGCCGAGCAAGTCCGTTCCTTCAAACTTCACTTTATACGGCCACTGTTCATCGTCTGTCTCATCATCATTCCATGGATGGGACTTATATTGAACGGGAGCACCCATTACTACCAAATATAATTTTTCTGTACCTATAGGTACCGTGTAAGACACGATCCCGGAATTGTCCTTATTCATAGGAGCATACTGCGGAACTCCATTCACAACGGACACAAATCCATAACGCCATCCGGCAATCGTATTGCCACCGTTATTGTTGTAAGCTGTAGTTGTTCCCACGGCATTGCCATCACCGTCAAGCATTGTTCCCGGGTCGTCTGCCGCCAATGCACACCCTACGCCTAATCCGGCAAAATCCGCTTTGACCGTTGTTCCTATTTCGGGGACATTCAATGGAATGATATTGAACCCGGTAGTGCCCGGACAGCTGGCATAGCCTACCTGATAATATCCTCCGTCTACATCATACATCTTTGTAGCATAGTTACATGCAGCCACCGTCACATAATTGCGCACCACATCAATGTCATAAGTCACCATACGGGTGGCATAATCATAAAGTTCCGTATAGAGAGTTTCTAAGTTATTGTTACAGTACAGGCGCTGATAAGTCATTAGCGGATCTTCGGGATAACGTGACTGCGTCCAGACATTCCCCACCACATCGACACCATATTTCTGTGCCCAATAATATGGCATCCAATAACTGGCATAGCGCATCCATTCATGATTGAAGTGACGGTGATAATTGGCCTTCCACACATCGACATGGTACCCGAACAGTTCGGCCGGATAATCTTGGAATGACTGCCACTGGGCACACTGTTCCCAAAAAGCATTTCCTCCTTCACCATTATTCCCATAGCCATAACGGAAACCTACTTGTGAGAAGTCTGTCTCCCCATTCAGTATTTTGTCACAACTCACTTGATATTGAAAACTATGCCCTATTTCATGTGCAATGGTAGAGCCTACCGGATGACAGGTACTGGGATTTACCCACAATGCACCGATCGTATTGTCGTAACCGGAACCTGTAGCAAGCCACTCAGTCTGATACAGCAAATAAATCTCCATCTTATATTTATCCAGAAAAGACTTGTTTTGGCCAGTGTCGGCAAACTTCAAAGTTTCGATATTTGTCTGATAGAATTGTTCCGCCTTTGCTAATAAGTCATCAAGGTCTACACGCAATGCCTCCGGCACTGATTCCGCTCCCGGATTGTCTCCGAAACCCGGTTCCCAAAACACAAAGAAATGTTCGCTCTGTTTCATGCGCCACCATGACCAGCGTGCATCACTGCGAAGCATATTCTCAGGTCCTTTCCCAAATCCTTCATTATAAGCAGCTGGCGTATAATACTTATCATAATTCGGTATATCTGCCGGATTCAAGATCAACACAGCATTTGGATTAGCTTCCTGACGAATATTGACAGTTACTTCTGATTCTCCACATGCTATGACAACAGTCGCTTCACGATAGTTCTCGCTATCATTCTTTTGGAACAGCATGGGCAAAGAAATTTCTCCTGCTTCACCTTCATATCGAGGCAGTTTAATCCATGTACAATTAGAACCAGTGGCACGGCTGGTTACATCTTCTACTGTAGCTGTCCAAGTGCCAGTGGCGGTGAATTTCACAGAAGCCTCTGCTTCATCCCAAGCAAGTGTTTTACTTTGTTGTCCGCTATCTATGGTGAGTTGGAGAATGGCACTTTCATCCTCGTTGTCACTACAACTGCTAAAGCCAACAAGAAATAAAAATATCGGTATCAACCCAATTACCTTATGGAGAAAAATATATTTCATCTTGTTTATAGATCTATTATCCGCCACAATTTACCTTAGAGATATGTAAACTTGTACTTGTAAAAAACAAACAAAGAGTTATTGCTCCATTAGCTCCACTTGTTGCGAATGAATTTGAAAAGCCCAATAGCGCTACTACCATGCCCCAAAAAAACTTCAATGTAAAATGTTTCATCTTAATTTTATTTTTGAAAGTTATTAATAGAATCTGTTCCAATTAAGAAACAGATTCTATGGTTTACTAAGTATATTATTCCATTGTACCTGAGACAATGAATTCAACGTATCGGCTGTGATCCTCTATCATCGCATATACAAAATGCGCCTTTATAGTAGTTCCTGAGGCAATATTAACATAACGTCCCACAAAAACACTTCCTTCACCAGATTCAATAAAATAGACACAATTATCTCCATAGGATGCAACTTTCGATTGTCCATCAAACCAATAACCAAGTCCATTGGCTGTATACTCACTGGCTTCATCCCAAGTCCCATCTTCCTTTACAGGGTACATAGCAATTGTAGGAATAATTGAAGAATCATATCTGGCGTCTCCACTGTTCTTTACTTCCTTTGAGAATTCATCCACGGATAATCCAATGCACGGTTCTATTGCATCGGCGTAATCTGTAAAATTGATTGAAAATCCCGCATAATCTCCAGTAGCCAATGTGCCACTTAATACAATCTTAGAAGGGTCAGTAATGGTCACATCAAAAGAGAAACGAATATAATCATCAAAGTCGGCACCATTGTTTATAGCAAATCCAACATTAATCGACATAATTGTACCTACAGAAGCAGTTTCGAGCACATTAAGAACCAGCTCCTTGTTTGTTACATCCAACTCAACACTAGCTATACCAGAAGCTGCATCACAAAGACCACCTGCCGCATTGTAGTACCAACCATTAGATCCTTTGGTAGGAATGGCCTTATTCCAACAGTTTTTTGAAATGTTGATAGGATAAAATACTACCCTCCCACTTGATAGTGCGGACAACGTCTCATCTACGGTCATCCCCAAATACGTATGAAACTTTTCAGCATAATCAGTTAGTTTAATCGTCTTCGCTTCAAGACGGCTGATGGGAAACTCAGCTTTGGTAGAAACCACAGCATCCGCATTAGTCTTTAGATAGGGATTTTCATTCTCCCCATACACATGTTTGCTGGTAGCATCCTCCGGATCTGTGCTGCATGCAGCCAGTGACAGAGTAAAACAAGCAATTAAAGCATATATAAAATTCTTTTTCATTGTACTTTTCTTTTTTAATTAATGAATCTCATTTTATTCGGCACTGCCATATCCCGGATTCTGTTTCAACTTGATATTACCATCCAATGCAGACTTAGGCAACGGGAAAATATCACAATGCTTGTCCGTTTTGTCGGTCTTTGCATCTTTACAGAACCACGATTTGCCATTATATACATTCTGATTGGTTCCATTGATACGGAAACGAATCAAATCCTGACGGCGATGATGCTCTGCCACAAACTCCCAAGCAAGTTCGTCCAACAAACCACCCAATTCAATATCATCACCACCTTCTTCTGTGATAATCCAATTATCTGATTCCCCCATAATACCTTGATTTTCACGATGGCCATAGTTGTAACGGCTTCCACCTTTCAGTTGGGCTACAGTAACCGTTGCTTTACTGGGATCAGACTTGAAAGCACGTTGACGCACGGCTGTTACCAAATCGGCTGCCACTTGTTCGCTTTCACCATTGTAACCACCTAAACGGAGCAGGCACTCAGCTTTTATCATGTAAGCATCTGCCAAACGGAAGAAAGGTACATCATCATAAGAGGTTCCGAAGTCTCCAGAAAGGATTTCATATTTCACTAGACGTTCACTTTCAAAAGGATAACAACCGGGATTGTCAATGCTATGCAATTCTCTAGTATATACTAAAGGTTCACTGTCTACATAAATAGGAGCACCGGCATAATCATATTGTTGCCCTGAAATCCAGCAATCCGTATAGCGACTATCCTTTGCATCATAAGTTTCCAAGAACTGAGGAAGAACAGCTCCACCACCGGTAGCCCATCCATTGAACTGCCAAGTAGCACGTCCGGCAACATGCATCCACATATTTGCCATATAATTTCCACCCGCATATTTGTTCTCAAACGGAATTCCAAAAATGATTTCCGGTGAGCCGGATATATCTTCTCTGAAATTATCTGAATAATTCCCCGATAATGAGAACTTACCGCTGTTAATCACTTCATTCACTTCATCAATAGCTTTTCCATAATAAGAATCATCAGAATAGTCATTGAACCATGCGTTGTGATTCAAGTACATCTTTGCCAAAAGCATATTGATAGCATAGTCGTTAAGTTTACCCATTTCTACGGTTGTACCGCATTTTCCTTTTACATCAGTCAACTCACTGATAAGGAAATCCCACATCTGTTGAGGAGTAGCTTGCTCTGGCAACCAACCATCTTCATGGTCATATTGCGTATCCAATGGAATATTACGGAATAAATCGAATAAAATATAATAATAAAGAGCACGATAAGCCCTTAACTGTGAAGATGATTTTTCATCTGCGGCAACAGTTTCATCTGCCAGCAGTTTGTTACAGGCATTAATACCGGCATAGTTACGATTCCATGTATCGTTAAAGTGAGCAATCTGTGAATGGAACTGATGTTTGTGCATGGAAACATACAAATCACCCCAACCAATACTGATTCTATAAGGAATACACCACACATCAGATGACTGGTCCATCATATCTGCATAACTGTACCATCCCCAATAGACATCACGCAGACTACTATATACCGGGGCAAACATCGCCTCTCTATCTCTATCAGTAAACTCATATTTTTCAGAAGCTATTTTATCATAAATGGTTTCGCTCAAGTCCGTACAGCTACCTAAAGACAAGGTACAAGCTCCTATAGCTGAAACTAAAAGTGTTTTATTGAATATTGTTTTCATATTATTTCTTCATTAAAAAATTAGAAAGATACATTCAGACCAAATGTAAATGAACGGGTTGATGGATATTTATCACGCCAGTCAATGCCCAAAGACCAAATATCACCATTTGACATTTCAGGGTCCAAACCATCATATCCGGTGATACAGAATAAATTATCAGCTGAGACATAAGCACGAACACCCTTTACAAACTTATTATTCTTTAAAGGAACATTGTATCCCAAAGTAATGTTGGTCATCTTCAAGAAATCACCATCTTCCAAATAATAACTTACGAATGTCTGTTTCTGAGCAGTAGATAATGTATATTGTCCTCCATAAGGAGCATTCTTCACTGACTGCAAACGATTATAGGCAATAGAATTATTCTCGTAATAAGCACGAGGTTCATTTAAAATCTTAAAGCCGAACTGACCAGTCATCTGGAAAGACAAATCAAAATCCTTGTATCTGAAAGAGTTGTTCCACCCAAAATAAAGTTTTGGCAATGCATTCCCCAAATACTGGCGGTAGTCATCATTGGACAGCATATTATCTGTAAATTCCTCTATTTCGCCAGTCTTTACATTCTCAATCATCCAAAGTCCATTCTCTGAAACACCCACAGACTTCATGCCAAAAAATTGTCCAACAGACTTACCGACTTCCATGCGCTGAGTAGAAAGACTGATAGGTTCGCCTAAACCACCATGGTCTATTTTATTAGACGTTTCATACAGATCATTAGAAAGGCTCAATAATTTATTGGTATTATGAGAAGCAGTAACTGTTGTTTTCCATTCAAAGTCCTTAGTTTGTACAGGAATAGCATTCACAGCTATCTCAATACCCTGATTACGCATTTTTCCAGCGTTAGCCAATGTACTATTATACAGATTTGGAGGAGTCGGCACTGTAAAATCATACAACATATCTGATGTTTTTTTCTGATATACATCAATAGAACCACTCAGACGTTCCCCCAATACAGCCCAGTCCAAACCGATATTAAATTCTTTAGAAGTTTCCCACTTCAAATCCGGATTAGGATTTGATTTCACACTTAATCCTTGATGCCAAACACCATTGTCATAGAAATAAGGTTCGCCATACTCATATTTAGTCAATGAATTATAAGAATCACCCACAATAACACCTGTCACGCCATAACCGGCACGCAGTTTCAAGTTATTTAGCCAAGTAAGACCTTTCATAAACTCTTCATTACTGATAGTCCATCCCAAAGATACAGAAGGGAAGGTAGCCCATTTATTATTATCACCAAATTTGGAAGAACCTTCACGACGAACACTAATCAACACATTGTATTTATTGTCATAACCATAACTGACACGACCAAAGAAACCAATCAATGTATTGTCATTCTTATAACTGCCCATTCCAGCCTTTCCATCTTTCAAAGCTGTACCCAGGCCCAAACTGTTATACTGATAGAAATCTGTCGGGAAATCATAATTATTAGCATTGAAACCTTCATTCACATTATACTGATAACTATATCCTGCTAATGCGTCAAAACGATGCTTATCCCAAGTATGATTATATTTGGATGTAACTTCCAGATTATCTGTGGTATATTCATTCTCTGAGTGATAAGCATATCCTGTATGGTTTTCGCTTTTTTGTGAAAAATATTCAGAAGTATAAAATCCACGGTTATGGTCAGTGGTAGTTCTGCGACTCAACATCAAGTTTGTCTGCCAATTTTTTATCGGCTCAAAAGTTATGTTACCTGTCATACGAGTATTTTCACGGGTATATTTACCTTCTTGTTCACGAATAATACCCACTGGATTATAGTAATAGTTCACTGCAAAGTTTTCATAGTAAGTACCATCTTCATTCCAAATAGGTTCGGTAGGATTTCGCATGATAGCCTGACGATAAATACCGGAAGTTGCCGCATCAATAGGACCATTCTTATGAAGCGTCTTCACCATATTTAAATTAACTTTCAACATATCATTCAACATCCAGTGGGAAACATCGAAACTCATTCTCATTTCTTCATTATAGGTATCGAGTATCACACCCTCTTCTTTACGATAAGTAACATCGGCAGAATAAGTCGTACTTCTTGATCCACCGGAGATATTGAAATTATGATTATGAGTGAATGCTGTGCGGGTCACTGCATCCAACCAATCGGTATCATATCCTTTATCACTAAAGTTGGTCAAACCTTGGCGGATTTCATCTGCACCAAAGAAATCAAGCGTCTTTCCAAATTTAGACAGAGACATATACCCAGAATAGTTGGCAGAAGTGCGTGACTCACGGGCACCATTCTTTGTAGTAATCAAAATAACACCATTAGCACCACGTGTTCCATAGATAGCCGCTGCCGATGCATCTTTCAATACATCAATAGAAGCAATATTTTCAGGAGCTACAGTTCCCAAACCACCTTCTATACCATCAATTAAAACCAAAGGGGTTGAACCACCTTTTAATGAAATAACACCGCGCAGACGAATAGTAGATTCTGCATTTGGGTCACCAGAACCTTTAGCAATGGTCAAACCAGCCACTTTACCCTTAATCAGTTCGGCTGCATCACCAATTTTACCTACTGCAAAATCTTCTGCTTTCACAGAAGCCACTGCACTTGTTACATCTCCTTTACGCTGAGTACCATAACCGATTACAACCACTTCATCCATCAGTTCGGAATCATCTTGCATTGTAATATCTATCTTTCCACCATTTCCTACCGGAATTTCCTGTGTTTTATAACCAATATAAGATATTGTCAACATAGACTTGGTACTTTTTACATTTAGCGTGTATCTACCGTCAAAATCAGTAATAGTACCATTAGTAGTGCCTTTTTCCATAATATTGGCACCAATAATAGGTTCACCTTTCTTGTCCTTCACCACACCGCTCACCGCCACAGTCTGTTGCTGTACCGTTTCGGTTCCCATAGTTTCTGCTGTTCCCGATGCTGCCAGCGCCGAACTAACTCCCCCACCCGCAGCAAGGAAAAGACAGGTTGCAGCCCGCAGCAAAGATTTGCTGAATAAAGCTCGATTCTCTTGTGTTTTCATATACATTTCTTTTAAAAGGTTTATATTCTCTATTTTACTTTCCATTCTATAACTCCTCCCGATGCACCTTTCTGCAACTGGGCAGCAATCTTAAGTCCCTTTGTTTTGACAGGCTTGAAGTCCAAACTGTTATAACAATCCTTCTTTACAGTATATTCGGTCAGTGCTTCCACTTCTTTCCATTTATTGCTGTCTTTATAATACAGTTTCCAACTTTCCGGCACACGGAAATCACCGTCATAATGGTCAAAATCCAACCAGTACACTTGCACATTTGAAACCGTATAAGGCTGATCGAATTCATAAGCCAATGTTTCTACAGTGCCATTTTTCAACCACCAGTAATGATAAGGTTTTGAAATATCCGATGAACGTTTCGGTTCCCACTGATCATTTACTCCCCATGCCCATGTCTCTACTGAAGCAGATTCGGGAGCATCTTTCTGAATAGGGGCCTGTATCATTAGTGTACGTGCCTTGCTGGCAATAGTTGGTTCGGGAGTAGGACGGGCATACTCGGCAGCTTCGGGAATCCATACGACCATTTGATCGGCACCACGATTATTCCATGTAGAATAAGGAATGGCCTTGAAAGGAACATCCTTCACACTACCCTCTTTGGCTACCTCTTTAGCTATGCCTGTCAAAACCATTACCCCATTCAGCAAATAGGCATCATAAGAAGCTTCCATGATTGTACCATCAGGAATAAATTTGTTGAATACCGTACCGTCAGCCTGATCTTTTCCTTCCAGACAGAACATGATAGGCCCACGCTCTATAGCCAGTTTGCCGCGATCATCCTCTACATTATCATTAGCTTTAACACGGCGTATCTCCATAGGAAGATCAATTTCAATTACATCCCCAGCTTTCCAGTTACGGACAATAGTAACATAACCATCATATTGTTCCGCATTTACCCTTGAGCCGTTCACTAAAATATTGTAAGCCTTCGCTTTATCTGTAAATGAATAAAGATCAGTAGGTACAGGAGCATCCTGTGCCCATCCGGGAATGCGTACACGCATTGCAAATTCCTGTTCTTTCTCAGGAGTAACGGCAATGCTGACTTTACCGTCCCACGGATAGTTTGTAGTCTGTTCTATATTTATTTTATTGCTTTCCGTATCAATGTCCGCCTTACTCTGGATATAGAGGTTTACATAAACATCATTTCCTTGGGTAGCATACATATAATAAGGAACGGAAGCCATGAAGCGAGTAATGTTTCCCGGGCAACAAGCACAACCAAACCAGTGCTGGCGTTCATGCTGTCCCATAGATTCCAACGGGTTATCATAGAAGAACTTATCACCACTGAGTGAAACGCCTGAAATCACTCCGTTATAAAGTGCACGTTCCAACACATCAGCATACTTAGCATCCCCCGTGGCGAGGAACATGCGATGATTCCAATACACATTAGCAATAGAAGCGCAAGTTTCACAATAGGCAGTATGATTGTTCAACTCATAATTCGGACCAAAGCCTTCGCCTTGGGGACGGGAACCTATTCCACCCGTAATAAAGAGTTTCTTTCCGGCCATATTATCCCAAATACGGGTTAAGGCATCAAAGTAAGCTCTATCATGAGTCAAGGCAGCTACATCCGCCACACCCGAATAAAGGTATCCGGCACGTACGGCATGTCCTACTATCTCGTCTTGTTGCAAAATAGGTTTGTGATCCTGGCTATATTCGCTTAGTTTATGTCCGTCGGTTCCTCTGCCAGTCTCTTCTACAAAATATTTGGCAGTCTGCAAGTATTTCTCATTGCCCGTCACCTTATATAATTTGACAAGAGCCATTTCTGCTATAGGATGCCCGCTGGGACGATGGATCTGTCCCTCATCGGGACCAAAAACCTGACATACCAAATTGGCATTCTTGATAGCGACATCCAGCAAGGTACGTTTTCCGGTTGCACGATAATGAGCAACGGCAGCCTCATACAAGTGACCGCTATTATAAAGTTCATGACTATTGATCTTTTCCCAGCGATGAGTCCCCCACCAACCGGAAAGACGGGTACATTTATTAGTCACACAAGTAGTCAGATATCCGTCAGGTTCCTGGGCAGCGGCAATAACTGTAATGACACTATCCAGATAATGATCCAGCTTTTCATCATATTTTACGGCCAGTGAATAGGAAGCTCCTTCTATTATCTTATAAGGATCAGTATCATCGAAAGAGAAATCACCACGATGCTCACCTTTCATCAGTCCGCCGGCAATGGCAAAATTATCAAACCGGCCATTCTTTTCACATTCCTTGAAAGCAGAAGGAATGGAAACCGTGCGATTCGTTTCAATGCGGGGAGTCCAAAAATTGTCATCCAAATGAACTTGGGTGAAGGGTACTTCTTTAATAGGAGCATCGGGCTTAGTATAAGGTGTGCTACATGAACATACACTTATTATAGCAATGACACTACATACTATTTTCAACTTGTTCTTCATAAATATATGTGTTTTTTGTTTCAGTATCAACTATGTCAACGGATGCAAAGTAAACAAACAAACTTTAAATGGGATGGAAGAAAAATCTATTATGCTGCCAAAATAGTCTTAAATGGCAAAGGCATTCTTGAAGCAAGACACATCTGATTATCAACGATATATATTATTGTAATAGACAATCCTTTTATTTTGCTAGACAATCGTTTCATCTTTATTTTTAGAAGATTATATAGATATTGAAATCCTAATAGGGAAAAAACTCAATCATCATTTTTACCGTGCAAGCACACAACTATAGCATAATGTCACTTTTCCCTATTTCTTCTCCATTTATTATCATCTTCGAAACTTTTCTCAAAATTTCAATGGTTCTTTTACCGAAAAATATTAATCTTGCATAATATTTAGAAAACAAGGAAATACTATGAGAAAATTAATCCTGTCCATATTCAACTTATTAATGCCGATACTGCTATTTGCCGCATCAAATGACCTCCGTTTCCGTCATTTCTCTGTTGAAGACGGTCTATCCTCCAACTCGGTACGCGCCCTGATGCAAGACAAACACGGATTTCTATGGATAGGAACCGACGAAGGCTTGAACCGTTACGACGGCACAAGCATCAAACTATACAGGCTAAAGAAACAAGGAGCCAATGAGGCCATCTCATCCTTATATGACACAGTAGATAAAATCTGGATAGGCACAGATCGAGGCATATATACCTATGATTACCAAACCGAACATATCGAACCTTTTACCGTTGCCACATCCAGCCATATCAGCATTCAAACCAACGCAAACGACATCATTGAAGATAAAGACGGAAATCTCTGGTTCGCTACCATCGGTCAGGGAGTATTCAAATATAATATTGCAAATAATGATCTGGAACAATATGAATTCAAAAATTCGAATGGATTGATGGCAAGTATATTGGTAGACAGTGAAAACCAAATATGGGCTATCACTAGTTGGGGAGATCCGGGTATTTCCAAACTGGACAAAGCAAAAAATAAATTTGAGCCCTTCCGCCCCATTTACGAGTCCCAAAAGTATAGCTCAAATGCACTAATCATGCTGGAGGATTCAGAACATACACTATGGTTGGGAACCTGGGAATGCGGACTGCAAAAGATTGATAAATATAGCGGTAAAGTAACGACTTACCTGCATCCCTCAAATGAAAAAGGAGCAATGCACATACACTCCATGATAGAATATGCACCGCATCAATTACTTATAGGATCGGATGACGGACTGTTACTATTCAATACTGTTACAGAAGAATCCCAGCTATTTACGGAAGACGAAACAAACCCCTATTCATTATCCAACCGCTTTGTCTACCCTATCATCAAAGACCATGAAGGAGGAACCTGGATAGGAACCTACTATGGAGGAGTAAACTATATCTCGCCCAACACAGGACAGTTTGAAAGCTTTGTCCATTCGCATTTCTCCAATTCTGTCAATGGAACCGTCATCGGACGCTTCTGTGAAGATCCTTCGGGACGCATTTGGATAGCTTCCGACGACGGAGGACTGAACAGTTTCTCCCCCCAAAACAGGGAGTTCACCCATTATCTGCCATCGCCCAACAAGAACAGCCTCTCCTATCATAATGTACATGCCTTGTGCATGGACGGCAATAACCTATGGATCGGCACATATACCGGTGGAGTGAATGTACTGAATCTGCAAACAGGAACTTTTAAAGTGTATTCTCCCTCACAAAATGATCCGACGACACTGGACGGAAGCAGTTCCTACGCCATATTCAAGGATAGGAATGAAAGAATATGGGTCGCCTCCATGTCAGGAGTAAACCTATACAACCGGGAAAAAGATAACTTTATCCGCATCAAAGACCTCGATGCGCTAACCATCGACATAGACCAGGATACCAAAGGAAATTTATGGTTCTCCACCCAAGGAGAAGGATTATTTAAATACCATCCCGAAAAGCAGATATGGAAAAACTATAGGCACGATGACAAACAACTGGGGTCGCTGGCCAATAATCAAGTGAACTGCACTCTGATAGACACTAACGGAGAAGTATGGATAGGCACAATGGACGGTCTTTGCAAATACAATCCGGAAGAAGACACTTTTGAGACAATCCCGCTAGAGATTCCAAGCCACAATATATGTAGTATCATCGAAGATCAACACATATTATGGCTCACTACAACAAAGGGACTCATACGATATATCCCCGGAGAAGGTTGCCAGATATTCACCAAAAGCGATGGATTACAGAGCGACCAGTTCCTGCCCAATGCAGGTTTTAAAGCATCCGACGGGAAAATCTATATCGGATCTGTAAACGGCTTTAATGCCTTTTACCCCTATCAGATTAAGACAAATACCGTATTGCCCCCTGTCGTTATCACAGAACTGGAGATATTCAACAAAGCAATCCGGGTAGGTGATGGGTTACTGCCCAAAGCCCTGGATAAAATGCAGGAATTGGAATTGTCTTATAAAGATAATGTATTCAGCCTGCTCTATGCCTCACTGAGCTATTGCACCCCAAAGAAAAACAAGTATGCCTATAAGCTGGAAGGATTCGATAAAGATTGGAATTACGTGGATTCGCAAAACAAGGCGACCTATACCAACTTGCCCGCAGGCACATACACATTCAGGGTGAAGGCCACCAACAATGACGGCATCTGGAATGAAAAAGGCACAAGCCTGAAAATCACGATCCACCCTCCTTTCTACTGGTCTACCGCTTCCAAGCTGATTTATTTCATAATGGTCTGCATAGCATTCGGATTCCTTATCCGCTTTGTCATTAAGCGCACGGAGAAGAAGCACACCGCCGAAATAAACAAGTTGAATAAAAACAAAGAGAAAGAAGTGCACGAAGCCAAAATCAAGTTCTTCACCATGATAGCGCATGAAATCCGCACGCCGGTATCTCTCATCATAGGTCCTTTGGAAAAGATCATGAAATCATCTCTGGCATTACCGGCAGCGGTACGCGATGATCTCAACATCATCGACCGTAACAGCCAAAGACTATTATTCCTGGTCAATCAATTGCTGGACTTCCGTAAGGTGGAACAGGAAGGCATGAAAATGAGGTTTGCCCCTCAGAACATCCACCAGTTGCTAAAAGCAGTGTGTGAACGTTTTGAACCTTTCATCGCCCAGCACGGAGCACACCTCCGGATAGAATATCCGGATATGGATTTTACCGCCATCATAGACAGCGAAGCCATCACAAAACTGGTGAGCAACCTGCTGACCAACGCCAGCAAATATACAAAAGATGAAGTCCTCCTTTCATGCATCACACAACCGGAGCAACATACGTTTGTAATCTGTGTCACCGATAACGGCATCGGCATCAGCAAGGAAGAGCAAGAGAAAATTTTCAAACCCTTCTATCAAGCCATGGACAACAAACCCGGAACAGGCATCGGGCTGAGCATAGTAAAAAGCATCGTAGAATCTCATAACGGCTGCATTGAGGTAGAATCGGAAGTCAATAAAGGCTCCACTTTCATTGTGACGCTGCCCATGGAGCAATCAAAGAATATATCGCAGGAAGAAGAAACCGCGATGCTGGACAATCCGGCTATTCCAGAAGATATTTTGCCGGGAAGCCTTCCCGCCGTAACTCCCAAGAATAAACCGGCCATGCTAATTGTGGATGATAATGAGGAGATGCTGAATTTCCTTTCGAGCAGCTTCTCTGACAAATACAACATCCTTACAGCAGAAGATGGAATGGAAGCTCTGGAAAGATTGAAAGAGAACGAGGTCACACTTATTGTCAGTGATTGGATGATGCCGCGCATGGACGGGGTGGAATTTTGCAAGACAGTACGCGCCAACCAGTCCACCAGCCACATCCCGTTTATTCTGCTCACCGCCAAAACAGATACAAACTCCAAGATAGAAGGTATGGATTGTGGTGCGGATGCCTATATTGAAAAACCTTTCTCCGTACAATACCTGGAAGCGTGCATCAAGAATTTGGTTGACTTGCGCAGCCTGCTACGCCAGAAGTTCTCCAAAATGCCGTTAGTACCCCTGAACAGCATTGCCAATAACTCTATGGACGATAAATTCCTCAGCCGCATGAATGAAATAATAGAAGAGAATTTCTCTAATCCCGAACTGTCAGTCGACTTTCTGGCTGAACAATTATGCATCAGCCGTTCCGGATTATTTGCCAAGATTAAAACATTGGCAAATGTCACTCCGAATGAACTGATCCAAGTAGTGCGTTTGAAGAAGGCTGCAGCCTTACTTGCTGAGAATAAATATCGGATCAATGAGATTTGCTATATGGTAGGGTTCAACAATCCTTCTTATTTTACGAAATGCTTTCAAAAACAATTTGGTATGAAACCGGGAGAGTTCATTAGTGGGAGAAAAGAAGAATAACGGTTGGTATTTATTATTTAGCCTCAATAATATAAGACCTAACAATTTACTTCTATATACTGTAGAGGTAGCCATATACGTCTACCTCTACAGTAAAGAAAATAATAGAGTTTTATTTGATCTCCAAAGGCAACACCTTTAAATCTTCCAGCCGGGAACTTCTTCCATACAGCAACTCATAATTTCCTGCCAAAGTGCGCATGGTATTTGTCTTTGTATCAAACCATTCAAAGTTCTCATCCGTCAGGCTGATGCAAACCTCCTGCTTCTCACCCGCTGCCAACTTCACCCGCTTAAAGCCGCGCAAAGTACGCAAAGGAGCATCCGCATCTCCCGGTTTACGAAGATAAACCTGCACCACTTCATCTCCCTCACGGCTTCCCGTATTGGTCACCGGAATATAGAGCAACATCTCATTCTTCGCCTTGTCTGCCCGATACACACGGGCATCGCCATAAGCAAAGGTGGTATAACTCAACCCATAGCCGAATGGAAACAAAGGAGCATCTGTGAAATAACGATACGTGCGTCCTTTCATCGAATAATTCTCAAAATCGGGAAGCTGACCGGTACTCTTATAAAAAGTAACCGGCAAACGACCGGAAGGATTATAATTGCCAAAAAGCACATCTGCCACAGCCGTTCCCCCTGCCTGACCGGGATACCATGCCTGCAAGATTGCCGCGCAACGCTCACTTTCGGGAGCCAATGCCACCGCCGAACCGGAATAGTTGATAAATACAACCTTCTTGCCTGCATCCACCAACGCTTTCACCATATCGCGCTGAATCTGCGGCAACTCAATGTCTGTGCGGTCACCTCCCTTGAAACCGGGAATCATCACCGGCATCTCCTCTCCTTCCAGCAACGGAGAAATGCCACCGGCAAAGAGTACCACATCGGCATCCTTCACCTTGTCCACCGATGCCTGGAGATCCATCGGAACCACCGGTCCCATATCAAATTGCAGGGATGCAACCCCATGAGTCTGTGCAAAGCGGATCTCTATCTCGTATGATTTACCCTTCTTTGCTTTCAAGGTATAGAGATCGGTTGTCCGCTTGAGGTCTTTCTTCTTCTCTATTTCTTTTCCGTCGATACTCAACCGGACAGCACCATCGGCACGGAAACGGAAGACAACATCGCCAGACTGGGTAGGACGGAACGTGGTCTTATAAACTCCGGAAAAGTCCTCGATATTCACATTCGGCGCGAAAGCCGTCGCACCCATTGTGACGAAATTGAAAGGAGTAGTAAGGCGGACTTTGGCAGCCGGAGTTCCTTTTCCTTCCCGATTATTCCAGTATTCGGCTACAAAACCGGGTTGCCCGTCAAAACTGCATTCGGAGAACAGGCTTTTCACGGTCTGGGTGGCGGTGTGATCACAACCCGGTTCGTAAATCACCCTACTATCCGGCAGTTGGGCACGGACGGCTTCCAGCAGGGTCACTGTGTGCGAAGGAAAGCCATTGTAGTTTCCCCATTGCATCACGGAGTCGTTGGCATTCGGTCCCATCACGGCTACGGTCAACTCCTTGCCCAAAGGCAGAGTGTTATTCTTGTTCTGTAACAATACGATGGATTCCCTTGCCATGCGCAAAGCCAAATCCTGATGCGCCTTGCTGTTCACTACCGAATAAGGGATAGGCCAGGCATTTCCATTATCCATCTCACCCAGTTCGTATCTTGCTGTGAGCAGGCGAAGCAAAGAAGCATCAATGCGAGCCTCGTCAATTAAGCCTTGCTGTACTGCTTCGGTCAAGTGCCCGAATTCCGGACCACATTCCAGATCCGTGCCATTCAATACAGCACTGGCAGAGGCATGTGTGGCATCGGGGTGAGTCTGATGGGTATTCGGTTTATAGAAATCGGAGATAGCCCAGCAATCGGAAACTACCATTCCTTTATATCCCCATTCATCACGCAGAATCTGCATCAGCAGGCGGTTGTTGCCACAACAAGGATCGCCCTCGAAACGATTGTAAGCGCACATCACTTCCTTCACATTACCTTTCTGTACCAGGTCTTTGAAAGCAGGCAGATAGGTTTCCCACAAATCGCGCGGATCTATGTCTTTGGCGTCAAAGCTGTGACGGTTCCATTCGGGGCCGGAGTGCACTGCAAAGTGCTTGGCACAGGCATGGAGCTTGTCATATTCGGCATCTTCCGGACCTTGCAATCCGCGGACTACAGAAACTCCCATGCGGGCGGTGAGGTAAGGGTCCTCACCATAAGTTTCCTGCCCGCGTCCCCAGCGGGGGTCACGGAAGATGTTGACATTAGGAGTCCAAAAGGTTAATCCCTGATAGCGTTTCAAGTCGCCGGTTTCACTGAATTTATTATATTTCGCACGCGCCTCATCGGATACTGCCGTAAAGGACTGATAGAGTAAATCATCATCGAATGATGCAGCCATGCCTATCGCCTGTGGGAAAACGGTTGCCAGTCCCGCACGTCCCACTCCGTGCAATGCTTCGCTCCACCAGTCGTATGCCTTTATTCCCAGGTGCGGAATGGCGGGTGAAGCGTTCTGCATTAAAGCGGCTTTTTCTTCCAACGTCAGTTGGTTCAATAAAATTTGGGCACGTTGCCCGGCCAGTGTGCGCTGTCCCAGTACAGCCGAACTGCAACATAGTGCCACTGCCAATACATAGAATTTCCTTTTTTTCATGTGTTTCCTCCTAAATCAAGATTGAAGATTTTTGTTTTTTAAAATGCATCCCGGGTGTATGAAAACTAAAATAGTCTATCCTTTTCTGTAGGGGCAGATTGAATCTGCCCGATAACAGTTTGCTTTGTGTATTACTCCCAAGGTCGCGACCGCTGGTTCGGGCGGATTCAATCCGCCCCTACGGTGAACTCTTTGGAATTTTGACATACCCCCGATAACATTCCGGTTGCTGCATCAGATTTAATGCATATGCAAAAATAATGAATAATCTGAATTTACAAGGTGTTATTTCTTCCACATATTTGTCCCAGCATTACACCATTCCGCTTTTATGTTACACATCTATTTTACTATGTTACATGAACCCTTATTTTTATGCTACAAAGCAGAATTGTTACACAGAGCATGATTTCTGTTACACCCAAAAGAAGAATGTAACACAACAGGAAAGAACAGAAACATAACCATAACGATAGTTGCCCGTGAAAGAATATCTTTGCACTGACAGATATTGGATAATGAAAAACAAAAATGCTATGAAAACAAAACTGATTAAAACGATCTGCCGTTTCAGAATAAAGAACAAGATGAAGAGCGCCCTCATAAGTAGCGCCCTTTGCCTGGCAGCCTCAGCCTCCCCCATACAAGCCGCAGCACCCTTAGTGCCTTGGCAGAATGGAGCTTTTGAAAGTGGAAAATATAGAAACCTCTTTGCCGAAATGGGATACCCTCAACAGGCTATCGACGCCAAAGTAGACGAAATCTTTCACGATTTGTTTGAAGGTCCTGACAAGATCTACTTTGAGGTGGGCGACTCAATGGCATACATATCGGATATAAAAAACCATGATGCACGCACCGAAGGAATGTCCTACGGGCTGATGATTGCCGTCCAGTTTGACAGGAAAGACATCTTTGACCGCCTGTGGCGCTGGGGCAAAAAGTATATGCAGCATCAGGACGGCCCCCTGAAAGGATACTTTGCATGGAGCTGTAAGACAGATGGCACAAAGAACTCGGAAGGCCCTGCCTCAGACGGAGAACTGTATTATGTCACTGCACTGATTTTCGCGTCAAACCGATGGGGAAACGATACCGGCATTGATTATCTGGGAGAAGCGCAAAACATACTCAACTGTTCGGAAAGCAAGAAAGGAGACAAAGGGATCATTCCGTTGATCCACCCCGAACAAAAATTAATCACCTTCGTGCCCACCACCGGCGGAGGTCAGTTTACCGATCCTTCCTACCACCTGCCTGCCTTTTACGAGGTATGGGCGCGCTGGGCAAATGACGGACGTGCAGATTACTGGCGGGAATGTGCCCGGAAAAGCCGGGAATACCTGCATAAAGCCATCCATCCGGTAACCGGATTAAACCCCGACTACAGCAATTATGACGGAAGCCTGCTAAATAACGGAAACACCATAGGAGACGCCTTCCGGTTTGACTCCTGGCGCGTACCCATGAACATCGCCCTGGACTACTCATGGGCATGTGCCGACAAGGAATGGCAACAGGAATATGGAAATAAGATTCAGAACTTCCTTTATTCTAAAGGAATAGACACCTTCGTAGACCAATACAATGTAGACGGCACAGACGTAAAAGAGATATTGAAAGCCGGCGAACACAAAGCATTGCGCCACTCGCTGGGATTGGTTGCCACCTCGGCGGCAGTATCCCTAGTATGCAACCACGAAAAGAGCCATGAATTTGTAGACCGCCTGTGGAACGCCAAGCACGTACCCTATGAGGATGGATACTTCGACGCCTACTATGACGGACTGCTCCGCCTATTCGCCTTTATGCATCTGAGTGGACGCTATCAAATCATCTTTCCGGGACAGAAAGCAGATGAAAACGGCAACCAACTATGGTTACGCCAAAAAGCATCGGGAAAAGCCGATATACAATATAAAGGAAAAAGCTCTGCAACCACAGCTATCGCCCTATCCGAACTCCAAAGAGGCTGGAACGGCGCACCTGTCATATTGGAAAAGAAATCGGGAAAAGATCAGACGGACAGCTTCCACATCACCTCTGCCAACGGCACAATCCAAATAACTTCGGCAACCGATGCAGGCCTACTTTATGGAACCTATCATCTGCTTCGCCTGCAAGCAACAGGCACAGACATGGAGCACTTGCAAATTTCCGAACAGCCCGCCTACACCCTGCGCATCCTGAACCACTGGGACAACCTGGACGGTACCATAGAACGGGGATATGCCGGAAAATCTTTATGGAACTGGGATGAACTGCCCGGCACGCTCTCACCCAGATATGAAGAATACGCACGTGCCAATGCTTCCATCGGCATCAACGGAACGGTGGTGAATAATGTGAACGCATCTTCCAAGATCCTTTCCGTCGATTACATCCAAAAAGTGAAAGCGCTGGCAGATTTATTCCGCCCCTATGGCATCAAAATATATCTGTCGGTCAACTTCTCCTCGCCCATGCAACTAGACGGTTTGAAGACTGCCGATCCTCTGAATAAGGAAGTGATTGCCTGGTGGAAGAAAAAAGTGAAAGAGATATATGCACAGATCCCCGACTTCGGAGGCTTCCTGGTAAAAGCCAACTCAGAGGGTCAGCCCGGCCCCTGCGATTTCGGACGGACACACGCCGAAGGCGCCAACATGATGGCTGCCGCCTTAAAACCCTACAAAGGAATAGTAATGTGGCGTGCCTTTGTGTATAGCCCCACCGACCACGACCGTGCCAAACAAGCCTATCTGGAATTTCAACCTTTGGATGGCAAATTCATGGACAATGTAATCGTACAAATAAAGAACGGCCCCATTGATTTCCAGCCCCGCGAACCTTATAGTCCCCTGTTCAACGGCATGCACCGCACGGACAAGATGGTAGAATTCCAAATCACGCAAGAGTATCTGGGAGCCTCCAACCATCTGGCTTATCTGGCTCCTATGTGGAAAGAGTTCTTCCGGTTTGTGAAACCCAATTCATTGAAAGCAATGGCAGGAGTAGCAAACATAGGTGACGATACCAACTGGTGCGGGCATCATTTTGCCCAATCAAACTGGTATGCTTTCGGAAGACTGGCATGGAATCCGGAGCTTTCCTCAGAACAAATAGCCGACGAATGGTTGCAACAAACCTTTACCCATGAAGCTGCATTTGTCCATCCGGTAAAAGAAATGATGGTGCAAAGCCGCGAAACTGTGGTAGACTACATGATGCCTTTAGGACTTCATCACATCTTTGCCTGGGGACACCATTACGGTCCCGAACCTTGGTGCTACATACCCAATGCCCGTCCGGACTGGCTACCCTCTTACTACCACAATGCAGACAAAGACGGAATAGGATTTGACCGGAGCAGCACAGGCAGCAACGCAGTGGCACAATATACGGAAGAATTGCACCAACTGTATAACGACATCAACACTTGTCCGGAAGAATATCTTCTTTGGTTCCATCATGCCCCTTGGAATCATCGCATGAAAAGCGGACGCACATTATGGGACGAGCTGTGCTTTAAATATGATAACGGAGTACAGCAAACCCGCCATTTCCAGCAGGTATGGGATAGGGTAGAAAAGTATGTGGATCAAAGGCGTTTCAACGAAGTGCAATCCAAGCTGAAAATACAGGCACGCGACGCTGTGTGGTGGAAAGATGCCTGCCTGCTCTATTTCCAGGGATTCTCGGGGATGCCGATTCCGTATGAAATAGAACGTCCTGTACACGAGCTTCAGGATATGAAAGATTTTAAGTTGAAGATCTCGAATTATGAGTGTGCGCCTTGCGGATTTAATAAATAGAGGTGATTGAATTATCTCGGTGTGAAACGTAGCATAACACACCGAGATAATTTTTTTTCGCGGTGTGTTATCACCCATTTGACACCGCGGAAATTTAAGAACAAACCATGCGATCAGTAACCTGCTACACCCCCCATTTCTTATTGGGCCGGTTACTCATTACAAAATGTAAATCGGCTCCTGCGCTGATGTCCTCATACCTCAAGAATGATTGATTATAGCGTTTACCATTCAAATACATCTCCTTGATATATACATTCTTGGGCGACCAGTTCTTGGTAGTAACCTTTATCTGCTTCCCATTGCTCAGATTCATGGTAATAGCCTCAACGCAAGGAGAACCTATGCTATATACATTGCTGCCGGGGGCTACGGGATAGAAACCCATACAAGCAAAAATATACCAGGCAGACATCTGTCCGCAATCGTCATTACCACTCAAAGAGCCCGGTTCATTGCCATAGAAACGCTCCGTAATCGTGCGTATCCATTTCTGGCACTTCCACGGTTGTCCCAACTGGTTATACAGAAAAGCAATATGGTGACAGGGTTCATTGCCATGCCAGTACGCACCGATGCGCCCTTGGATATCATGTGCTCCGGGAATATCCTCATCCATCTCGGTAGTGAACAATTCATCCAAACGATTCAGTAAGAAATCCTTGCCGGCTATATCCATATATCCCTGAAAATCGTGAGGTACATACCAAGTGTACTGCATGGTGAAACCTTCGGTTATATCTCCCCAGCCGTGTACCGATCCCGGTCCCTGATAGGCAATGGGGCTGAACGGGGTACGCCAGTTACCCTTACTATCACGTCCACGCATATATTTGGTTTCGGGATCAATCAGATTCTTATAATTCATGGCACGCTTCATAAAGTAATCATAATCCTTTTCTTTGCCTAAGGCCTTTGCAGCCTGGGCAATGCTATAATCATCATAAGCATATTCCAAAGTCTTTGACACGGACTCGGCTTCTTTGTCGAAAGGTACATAACCCAGTTCCATGTATTCCGGCAAGCAATCATAGTGGCGGTTCATGGCTGTGGTTTTCATTGCTTCAAAAGCACGCTCGTAATCAAAGCCCTTCACTCCTTTCACTATCATATCTGCCAGAACTGAAACAGCATGGTAACCTATCATGCACCAAGTTTCATTTCCGTAGAACGACCACAAAGGGAGCATTTGCTCCACACTCTTATCATAATGCGCCAGCATGGAATTGGCAATATCTGCATTCAACGGTTGGTTCACCAAATTCAGCAAAGGATGAAAAGCACGGTAAGTATCCCAAAGCGAAAAGGTGGTGTAGTTGGTGAAGCCTTCGGCACGGGCTATGTTTTTATCCAAACCGCGATAACTGCCGTCCGCATCCTGAAAAATAAACGGATGCAAAGCCGTATGATAAGCACTGGTATAAAAGGTTTGCTTGGTTTTAATATCGCCTTTTATCCGGTATTTACCCAGTTCTTTTTCCCAAAGCTGTTCTGCCTGTACTTTCACTTGATTGAAAGTCAATCCATTCAACTCTTGCAGGTTCTTTAAGGCTCCTTCGGTGCTGACACCCGAGATGGCTGTTTTCACATAAACCTCTTCTCTTTCATGGGTTGCAAAAGTAAGACAAGCCATCAGTTTCTCACCCCATGCCTCTTTGTGGCTGCGGAAACGTGAGGTGTTATAAATCACCGGCTTGCCTGCTTGCAGGATGCGGAAGTTATTCAGTTTGCACGAGAAGGTAGCTGCGAAATACACATGGCGTTCCGGCCCCCAGCCCTTCACCAGTTTATATCCTACGATGGTGGAATCGTTCACCTGCCGCAAGTTAGACCAAGGGCAGCTTTGCCACAAAGTATGGTTCAAATCGACCAAGATAAATGCTTTGTCGGATTTGGGATAGGTAAACCGGAATATCCCGCTGCGGCAGGCAGAGGTCATTTCCGCTTTTACGCCATAATCTGATAATTCCACCCCATAATATCCCGGAGATGCCCATTCTTTTTCGTGCGAGTAGCGCGAGCGATAGCCTTCGTCCGGATTCTCGTGTGTGCCGGGGACAGATTTCACTTCCCCCGTACCGGGAACAAAAAGGAAGTCTCCCAAGTCAGGAATCCCCGTCCCACTCAGATGTGTCAGGCTGAATCCCATGATAGTGGGATGGGAGTATTTATAGCCGGCAGCCGCATCATAAAAATGATCATCGGTATCGGGACTTATTTGTATTCCGCCAAAGGGAATCTGTGAACCGGGATATATGTTGCCATATCCGTCCGTACCCACAAAAGGGTTCACATAGTCGGTCAGACGCTCTTCCTGCGCCCTTGCCGTTAAGGCAAAGACACAGGCCAGAGCCAAGAATAGTTTATTTTTCATTCTTTCATCCCTTTATATCACCCACTGCAACCTGATATTCATTCCACAGCTCGTCCATATTATATTGTTCACCCAGTACATGCTTGATAGCGCCATCAAATGACCAAGGCACAATCTCAAGCGCACTACGGTTGAACTTGCGCAGGAAATCGGGATCTTTATTATCACGTAGCCATACAAAGAAATAACCTGCATGGCGATAACCGTTCATATAATTTCCTCCTTTAGGACGGTCGGCTTCTCCATGAAAACCGCCATTGGCTACACGTACCGCATCCGCCATGCCTTCAATAAATGCCCAGAACACTTTGTTGGTTCCATACGAACCGATTCCCTGCGGTTCCAGTTGGTAGGCATGGGTCAGTTCGTGCAGCAACACTCCGCGAGTCTCAAAATCCACCTTTGCAGTATCCTTATCTGCAAATGATTTTTCAATATGGCGGGTACTGTAGAAGATAGAGATTTCACCCTTTTCACCGCCTTTAGCCGATATACCGTCTATGTCTTCCAAGCGGTAATGCAAATTATAAACAGGTATGATGCTGTCCTCCGGACTAAAATAGAGTGTATTCAACACGGTACGGGCTTGCCTGCTGATATATGCCTCCGCATCGGGGATCAGACTGCGATAGATGCGTGATCCCTCACTTTGTGGGGCCTTATCCTCAAACAAAATATTACCTACAAAATAATCTTTCCAAATACTGTCAGCATTCGCCACAACAGGAGTTTCCGCCTCAGTTTCCGGTTTCGCTGTCTTTGATGTACACGCGGAAATGCCCATACACAAGCACATAACCGCCATTATATATTGTTTTTTCATGTTTGTCATTACTTTTAATTCATTGTCGTTCTTATTCCCCATCGGTCAGCGAATAAGGCTTGTCTGCCTTTGCCACCCCACGGGTCTTGTTGGGAGAAGCGCTCATTGTAAATTCCAATATTCCCCCGTCCAGTATATCCCGGTGTGTGATATACATTTTAGAGTAAGGTTTGCCGTTCAATCGTACCGATTTCACATAACGCTTTTTATCGCTTACGCCCGGAGCCTTAATTTCCAATGTGTTGCCATTAGGTAAATTCAGCTTTATATAGGGTAAGTAGGGAGCACCCAATACATATTGGTCGGTTCCCGGACAAACCGGATAGAAGCCCATTGCCGTAAACACGTACCAGGCAGACATCTGCCCGCAATCGTCATTTCCGCCCAAGCCGCGAATGTGGTTCTTATACATTTTGTTCATCACCTCGCGCACCCAATATTGTGTTTTCCAAGGTTGTGAAGTCCATGCATATAAATAAGGTATATGGTGGCTCGGCTCATTGCCATGTACATATCCGCCAATCAGGCAATCGGCCGTAATATCCTCGTTATCCTTGTAATACTCTTCGGGCAAATGCATAGCAAAGAGTTCATCCAGCTTGCGCAAAAACTCCTTTTCACCACCCATCAGTTTCATTACTCCGAATACATCATGGGGTACATGGAAAGAGAAATTCCATGAGTTACCTTCTATAAAGCCTTCACCATGCGTTTGCAACACATCGAAATCTTTTTTGAAGCTGCCATCTTTGTAACGGGGACGGGCAAAGCCCAATTCTGTATCAAAGATATGGCGATAATTCAAGGCACGTTTCTTGTATTGTGCCGCTATCTCCTCATTTCCGGCATTCAGGGCAGTTTGATAGATAGTCCAGTCGTCATAGGAATACTCCAATGTGGTAGATGCTGCCGTTCCGCTTGTTTCCAAAGGAACATAACCCAGTTTTACATAATCTCCCACTCCGTCAAAGTAAGCTACATTGGAGGTAGTCACCATAGCTTGCAAGGCTTCTGCTTTATCAATATCAGCTCCTTTGGTAATGGCATCCGCCAAAACAGAAGTGGCATGATAACCACTCATGCACCAATTATCATTTGCCATGTGGCTCCACACGGGCAACAATCCATGTACACTTTGCTGTTGGTGGCGGATCATGGATACTACCATATTGCGCGCTTCCACAGGTTTCATCAGCATCAGTAAAGGATGCTCGGCACGATAAGTATCCCAAAGGGAGAAAATGGTATAGTTGGTGAAACCATCCGCCTGATGGATATTATGATCCAATCCACGATACTTGCCGTCCACATCCATATATATGGAAGGATTAATCATGGTATGATAATAGGATGTATAGAACATAGCCCGCTGGTCTTCCGTGCCTTGTATGTCGATAGAGGCAAGTTGATGATTCCAGCTTTCGGCTGCTTCGCGAGTGATTGTTTCAAAATCCTTTGTAGCGGCTTCGGCTTGCAGATTCTTCAATGCTCCTTCTGTACTGGTAGCAGAAAGAGCCACCTTCACAACCAGTTCCGGGTTCTTCTCCGTATCAAACTCGAAGAAGGAAACCAGTTTGCGGCCTGCCATTTCCGGGAAATTGTTATTGACAGGAAACTTACGCCACCAGCCGTTATACAGAATACGTTGACGGTCTTTATACCCATAATTCTTAATAGGTTGTGACAGGGAGATGGCAAAATAAGTATAGTTGGTACGTGCCCAACCGTTTGTAATGCGATAACCGGTCAGCAGTGTATCATTCTCTACTCGCAAAGTAGCCCATAAGGTCTTTCCGTCATAATTATAAATTCCGTGGTTCAAGTCAAGGATAATACGGCCTTCCTTATCGGCAGGAAAAGTGTATTTATGAACTCCCACCCGTTGGGTAGCCGTCAACTGTGCCTTTACTCCATAGTCATCCAGCTTTACTTCATAATAACCGGGAGTAGCTTTCTCGGTATCATGGGTAAAGCGTGAGCGATAGCCACTATCCGGATCATCGGCTGTACCCGGATTCAGTTTCAAGGGACCGGTGGCAGGCATTATCAGGATGTCTCCCAAATCAGCATGCCCCGTTCCACTCATGTGTGTGTGGCTGAATCCCACTATGGTTTTGTCGTGATATTGGTATCCTGCACAATACTCATAGGCCTTTGCCTGATATACCCCATTTACGTTGTGAGGTATCGTATCCGTATCGGGACTTAACTGTACAATGCCAAAAGGCACACAGGCCCCGGGGAAAGTATGCCCCATCCCGTCTGTCCCGATGATAGGATTGACATATTCCACTTGGGCAAAGGTGGTTACAGCCACAGATGCCAAAGCAAGAAATGATGCGATTCTTTTATTCATATATTTATAATTTTCGTTAGACTAATCTGTACTAGTGAATTAGCAAATATAATAATTATACTTGCTAATCCATTAGTTTATGATACAGATTAATAACCACTATTCTGTTGTTTTGCAATAACCGGATTGCCTTGCATTTCCGACAGAGGAATGGGCTGGATACGATGATGGTCGTTTACATCCAGAGTCTTGTCAATCATAGGTTTATAGATAGGAAGGTTGAAACGGCGCATATCAAAGAAACGGTGTCCTTCATAGCACAACTCTCTGCGTCTTTCCAATAATATTTCATCCAGAAGCGCTTCTTTTGTAGCGTATTCTTTATCTTCCCAGCCTTCTATACGTGCCGCACGCAACCGGTTCAAAAGTTTGTTTCCTTCAGCAAGGTCTGTATATGCTTTTGCCTCAGCCATAATCAACAGCATTTCTGAGGAGCGGAGCATCTTCTGATCAGCCAGACCTACATTTTCAGATGTACCTTTGTACTTGTTTACACGTTTCACGGCTACACCGTCACGGTCTACTCCATCACCAATAAATACCTGTAAGCGGATATCATCATCTGTAAAGCTATTAATCAATTCTGTAGAGGGTTCAAAAGAACTACTGTTATCCGCACTAAAGAAAATAGTACCTATAGACTCTTCGCCGGAAAGTCTTTTCAACTCAAAAATAACTTCTTTATTACTTTCGTCACTCCAGATATGGGCATACTCTCCCAAGGTTGCTATAGGATTCTGAGCCAACACGCCGGAAGCATATTCATACGCCTTGTCATAATTGCGTTCATAAAGATAAACACGGGCCAACAAGGCTTTGGCAGCAGCCTGGGAAGCATAAGCGGGATCATCGGGAGCAACCTGGCTCATTAAGGATATGGCAGTTTCCAAATCTTCCTTAATATCGGCAAAACACTCTGCAACCGTGTTACGTCCTAAGGTTTCCAGGACGATAGGTTCCTTAGAATAAGGTATGCCATAGCCTTCTTTCTTCTCAAAGTCGGAGAAAAAGCGAAGCAGGTCAAAATAAGTATAAGCGCGGATAAACAAGGCACTCCCGATACAGTTGTTTTTTACCTTAGCCTCACTATCATTAGCGGGAGTAACACCCACAGAACCACTTATCACACGGTTTGCCATGCTAATGGTTGAGTAATAGTCAGACCACAACGTGTTATGGTCACCGGTAGAAGCGCTATAAGTCCATTGATAAGAATCATCTCCGGCACCACCGTTCTGACCGCCTTTATACACATCATCGGACAATACTGCGCTGACACTGATAGTTGTTCTCATCGACATTTTAGAGTAAGCACCCGTCAAAGCCTGTTCCAAAGTAGTCACCGAACTGAAAATTTCTTTGTCGCCCACTTTGTCTGTCGGTTCCAGATCAGTGAAAGAACAAGATGCGGCAGACATCATCATTCCGGCAGCGAATATATAATTGATTATCTTTTTCATACGAGAAATATTATTATTGTTAGAAATTGAGGTTAACACCAAAAGTTACATTGATAGGCAATGGATAGGACATATAGTCGATAGAGCCACTTACCTCAGGGTCCTGACCTGTATAAGATGTAAAGGTTGCCAAGTTTTCTCCCTGACAGAATACGGTCATCGACTTAATCACTTTCAGTCTGTCAAGCAACTTTCTTGACGGAGTATAAGCCAGTCTTAAAGTCTTCAACTTCAAGAAAGAAGCATCTTCCAGAAATTGTGAAGCCCAAGGACTCGGATTATTCTTTGCATCAAAACGGGGAACATTAGTCACATCACCCGGCTGTTTCCACATAGTAAGCATATAGGCCGGTTTGTTTCCATTAAAGTTATGGTTATCTAGATACCAACGGCTGGAATTCATGATATAATAATCAAAAGCATAAGTAAAGTTTGCTGAAAGCTCAAATCCTTTATAAGTAAGGCTTGTATTGAACCCGCCAAACCAAGGCACTTCCGAAGACTTGAACTTATCTACTGCCGGAGCATCGGATATATTCTCTGTCTTTCCGCCTTTTTGGTCATAGAACCATGCTTCACCCGAATCAGGATTCACACCTGCCCATTCTACCATGCACCATGTGCCCAGAGGTTTGCCTATTTCATAAAGCACATCACCATCTATAAAACGGTTATCTTCATTAGCCCAGGTACCTAAATCAGTGATTTCATTCTTATTATAAGTAATGTTTGCCCCGATAGTCCATTCAAAGTCTTTTGTACGGATAGGAGTTCCGCTAATTCCTATTTCAATACCGCGGTTGCGCACTGAACCTGCATTGGTCTGGATCTGTGAGAAACCCGAAACTTGAGAGATTTTCTTCCACATCAACAGGTCTTTGGTATTCTTGTTGTAAAAGTCAACGGTTGCATTCAAACGGTTTCCAAACATTCTCAGGTCAACACCTAAGTCAAACTGCTGCGACGTTTCCCATTTCAAATCTGCATTTCCCAATTCATTATTTGCATAGCCCGGCTTACCGTTATAACTTACCTTTCTGTAGCCATCAAAGGAACTGAAATCCGAAATACCATCCTGATTACCGGTTGTACCATAACTTGCACGGATCTTTAATTGGTCAATCTTAGTAAAGTCTTCCATGAATTTCTCATTTCCCAAATCCCAGGCAGCGCCTACAGACCAGAAAATAGCTCCCTTGTTACTGCCTACGAATTTAGATGATTCATCATAACGCAAGCTTGCCGATAGATTATATCTGTTATCATAAGTATAGTTCCACTGCGTAAAGGTAGAAAGCAGGTTGCTATGCGTCTTGCCACCGCCAATGGTAGGAGGATTGCTGGATGTGCCGTTCTTATCACCAATACCGGCAGGAGTATCCGTCATAAACTGGTCCAGGTCATATCCGGTTTGATTGAAACCTGAATAAACACCGTCAAACAATTCAAAACCTGCTACACCCGATACGGAATGAACTTCATTGAATGTTTTATTAAAATTCAAAGTATTCGTCCATGTATATCGACGGGTATCCGAAGTGCTTTGTGACAAATACCCCTTATTACTAGCTGATTTAGGATGCTCACGATCCAGGGAAGTCATATTCTTTCTGCCATAATAATCAATACCGAAGTTGGTCTTGAAACGCAACCAGTCCGTGAAACGTATATTCAAATAAGCCGAACCTACCAAACGCAACAAATCGGCATCACGGCTGAAGTACTTCGTTATCAAGGTAGGATTATCTCCATTATACCAGTTATCGGGTGATTCATACGGATAAGCCAGCAAAGCGGTAAACCAAGGGTTAGTCCATCCCACACGTCCCTCGCCCGTACTGGGGTCGGCAAACTTAGAATCAGAGTATCCCACACTGGCATTGATGCCTACGTCAACCATATTATTGACTTTATGATCCAAATTTATACGGGCGGAATAACGCTTCATCTCAGATCCTACCAAGGAACCTTCCTGATCGAGGAATGAACCGGAAATAAAGAATTTAGTTTTATCCGTACCGCCCGATAAGGTAAGGCTATGATCCATAGTTAAACCGGTTTGTGTCATTTCATCAATCCAGTCCGTATCCGTAGCACGCGCTGTCGCCAGACGGTCGGCTCCGGCAGCCAATTCCAATTGCTCTGCCGCTGTAATGGTACCGGCAGCCGCTTTCTGTTCCAATCCCAACAGACGCATCAAAGGGAAAGATTTGGAATTAGGACTTTGAGCTACACAATAGCCTTGGTATTGAATATTTTCCTCAGCGGTCATCATGCGGCTTTTCGGGTCACGGAGCATAGTCATTCCGACTTTCAGGTTGTAAGTGACCTGTGTCTTTCCTTGTGTTCCTTTTTTAGTAGTAATGACAATGACTCCATTGGCGCCTCTGGAACCATAAATAGCTGTGGCAGAAGCATCTTTCAATACCTGAATGTCCTGTATATCATCATTGTTCAATGATGCAAACTGAGCGGCTTCAATCATCACGCCATCTAAAATATATAAGGGAGTGTTTGAGCCATTGATAGACCCCGTACCGCGTACACGGATCTTCACATCATTAGTACCTGGCTGGCCTGAACCGGTAGAAATCATCAAACCGGCTATTTTACCTTGCAGGCGATCTTCCAATGCAGCCGAAGATTGCTGGGCTATCTTATCACTCTTTATCATGTCGATAGCACCGGTTATCTGTCCGCGTTTTACCATATTATACCCTACAACGACTACATCCTGAAGGCTTACAACATCCTCGAACAAGGTCACATCTATTTTAGATTGTTGACCCACCTCTACTTCGACAGGAGAATATCCTATATAAGAAAATGATAACTTATTGACTCCGGCAGGCAATTCAATGGTAAACAGCCCATCTATATCCGTTATAACACCGACAGTACTTCCTTTGGCCACAACCGTAGCGCCGATAATAGGTTCATGGTTCTTATCTTGTACCAAACCTTTTATCACTCTTGAATGTTGTTGTTCTACATTCTTAACAGACTCTCGTGATATAGTGGCATTATCGCCAAGGGAATTAGCGCTTGCCGACAAACCGGAAGCTAATAGCATTGCAGTTATGCAAGTAAACTTTTGCGTTCTTAAAATGAACCGCAAATCTACAAAATGTTTTTTCATGTGTTTCCTTTAAATAAATAATAAGGTTAAACTTTCTCTCAGTAACGAATGACATTCATGGATGCAAATAAACGTTGTTTTAAATAAACCGTTGTTCTGTGGTATGCCAAAATGATGTCACACCCAAAAATGTCGCTACAGAGCACAAATGGCACAATAGAGAACAGTTTTAGACACTTTCTAGGGGAGTTACAGACATAAAGGGACAATATAAAGACATGGTGAATGGACAGATCTAAAGCCCAAAAAGGTCTTTTGACATTAAAAAATAGCCCCAAAGCCCCTCCCTTCAATAAATCAAAATAGACTAATTAGCATAGAGCTAATCATAGTCAAAGGTAACTTCATCCCCTCTTGGGCTACTCTTTCCACATAAGTGTTTTAACATTCAAGTAACGCTTTCATCCACTGTAGGGGCAGATTGAATCTGCCCGAAAACGATTTGCTTTATGCATTCGGGCGGATTCAATCCGCCCCTACAGTGGATGTTAACTGAAATGTGTAGAAAGAGTAGCTCTTGAGAGGGGATGAAGTTACCTCTGACTATAATAATCCTGACATCAAATACACATTAATTATCTATATTCTCATCTCCGGTTATCTCCTTCCCCAGCATAGCTTTCTTATATGCTTTAGGAGTAACCCCATATCGGGATGCAAATTCTTTGTAGAAATAAGAACGGCTCTGAATACCAACTTCACTGATCACTTTCTGGATAGGCCAATCTGTTTCCAACAGTAAACCTGCCGCTTTCTCCAAGCGATAATTCTTGATAAAATCAGTTGATGACAGACTGGATATTTCCTTAAACCGCCTGTAATACTGACGGGGACTAATGTTCATTTGTTCGGCTATAAAGGCTGTACCCAAGTCTTCTTTATCCAAGTTATCATCTAAAACCTGAAGTAACTGTTTGGCAAAGTTAGCCTGTTCCACCGTATCACAAATAATATCTTTTTCCTTTTGACCGGGCACGTTAACCAAAATAGCTTCCTCTTTAGTCGATCTGCGACTCACTGCCATATTCACAATTTCCTTTAAGAATAAAATATTATAAGGCATGACCACAAACCCATCCACCAGTTTATTAAACTCTTTCTGTAGCAAGAAAGCCGCTTTCCAAGTGAGCATGGGAATAAAGGCAGTATTCATCAGCAACCCTTTATTCGCCTGTACATATTCAATGAATTTATTCTCTTCCTTCAAATAAATCATCGTATCGGCCAAGAATACATCGGGTGTATTTTTGCGCAAATAGCTAAAAGCATCTTGCGTGGTGTGCACGCAATGTACGGCATAGCCATCAGATAAAATATCACTCACCAGCCATGACATTTCAATCTTATCCTCCAGTAACAATACCGTTTTCTTATTCTGGCTTTGCGGAACGGACTGCTCCTGTTGCAACGGCAATTCTATATAGACTTCATGCTCCTTGCGCAAACAGTTTCCTTTCATCACCTTCATGGCATACATATATAGCCACTTATATAAATAGGTATTAAAATCCGTATCCGAAACAGGAATAGCTTGATTCTCTTTCTCTATGCCCACTAGCTTATCAGCAACTTCATCCGGCAAAACCAATTTCAATATCAAAACCTGTTCACTTTCCGCAACTGATATATGCACAGTTTCATTTGCATGCAAACATTCCGAGTAAAGATAATACAAGATATAGCCCAATGCATTTTTAGGCAAAGATACCATCAAACTCTCATCCATATCAACTTTCAGATCGGACACATTATCATGCCCCTTGTATATCAGCATACGTATAATTTCATCAGACAATTCCTTTAAGCGTACTTCACCATATACAGCTATTTCTGTGGGCAAGTACTCATCCAGCGCCAAGTGCTCACCCCAGACTCCTTCTGATCTGAAAGCAAATGACAGGACTGTTTCATGAATAACATCCAGCATCTTATAATATTCATCCGGCATAGACTTAAACTGCCTCAACCGGCCACACATTCTATAAATAGTAGCAAAAGAGGCTGTTGTCTCATGAAATCTTCCACTGATGCTGTTCATAGCCGCGTTATGCGATTCATGCAACATCAATTCTTTTATCAGCTTTTCCCTTCGGTAATACTTTTTAGCCAAGCGTACTGCATAGACTCCCAAAAGCAGAAGCGCCAAAAAATAAGTAGCATAAGCCCAAGAAGATAAATACCAGGGAGGTTGGATCTGTATATTCAACGAATAGAACTTATATTCAGTATCAAACACATCCTTTTTATATCTCACCTTCAGTGTATAATCTCCATAACGTAGCGAATTGAATGTAGCTACATTATCGGGAGTAAAAGAAGACCATTCTCCCCCGTCAGCTCCTTCCAGTTTATAAGAATATTCAAAATTATCACCCTCTACAAAGTCGGGGGCAACAAAGGAAATTGAAAAAGAATGGCTAATTCCTTTTAAGCAAAGAGTATTGGTGGATTCATCATAATAATCATAGAAATTCACAGGCTCCACTCCCAACGTCAAGTCCCGGAAACGCACATCGGGATGATACTCCGCTTCATTCATTCTTTCCTTTTCTAAATAAAGCAAGCCATCTATGCCACCAAAGAAAAGATTTCCGGTGTAGGGACATTTATAGAAAGCATCATCACTAAATTCGCCTATCTGCAAACCATTGCTATAATAATAGGTATGAAAAGCATTATTCTCCGGATTGTATTTCACCAGTCCCTTATTGGTGCTGAGCCATAAGAAACCATTTTCATCTTCTAATATACCATGAATCATATCATTCAGAAATCCCTGTTCCTTCCCTATACAGGACACTACAGGCTGTCCTTCCGCATCAAATTCCACACGAACCAACCCCGAAACGGTTCCCAGATAAAAGACATCTCCCTTCCTATATATGGAAAGTATGTCATTGATTGAAGAATTTTCTTTGCTACCCAGCAAATAGACTTTATAGTCTTCGGTCTTGAAATTGAATTTCACCAATCCCATGCCACGGCTCCCCAGCCACATCACCGAATCGCCCTCTACGGACATGGGAAAGAAATCATTCACCTCCTTCTGCCCGTCCTTAAAGATAAACTGCCGTATGTTTCGGGCAGAAATCATGCCGTTATTCTTTTCAAGATCCACTTTGCATAACCCATTGCCCGAAGTCGTGAGCCAAAGCGTAGTATCATTTTCCTCGTATATACGGTGTACCTTTTGCAATATCTCCGTATTGCCGCCCACCGGAACCACCGCATCCTGCTTATAATCATAATAGGAAAGTCCCGGATTTTCTGCCGAACCTATCCAGAACCCGTTCATATAATGGCTGGGAACAATACCAAATACCTGGTATTCCATCAATTCCCTGTCATAATTCAGTATATTCTCCTTTCTGTTGGGAAAGTAAACCGAAACGGAGGAAAGCGAGAATCGCCCGGAAGTGTGTCCGGCATATTTCTCCACTCTGACCAATCCGTCGCCTTTGGTTCCAAACCATAAGTTCCCCCTGTCGTCTGTATAGATGGAGCGCACCTGGCGGATTATCTTATTTTGCAACTGGCTAAACATAAGTTGTGTAGCCAAAGCATGTTTCTTGGAATAAGTCATCACTCCCTGTCCATCCGTCCCTACCCAAATAATATCCTGCACCGGATCTTTGTACACCGAAAATATGCGTATGCTTTGGTCCACCACACTTTCCGAATAACGGGTGGCGGCATCCAGCTTCACCAAACCGTTTTGTATAAAGGCAATAATAATGTCATCATAAAAAGAAATGATTCCCTTTATTGTGCCATATTTACCAATCAACTCTCCGATATTGCGAATGTACACTTTTGTATTGCGCGTTATATCGAACAAAAACAAGTCCTTATCTTTATCTATAAAGCTCAAAATGCCATTCTGATAGAATGTATATTCTATATTCTTTTGATGAATATTGGTGCGGATAGTAGAAAAGTCCGGCTCTTCTTTTTTGAAATCATCTATATGGCAACGATAAACACTATTGTCTCCCGATGAAAAGAGCCATAAATATCCCTTATCGTCCACAAACGAAAGTTGGGGATCAAAGGTCTTTTCCTTTTTATCCACTTTTATAAAACGATGGAGCGACGTATTATAATAGTATATTTCTCCTTTATCTAGTACCCAAGTATCGCCCTTTCGGTTGGAAAGCAGGGAAACGCCATCCGGAAACTGTTCGTATACACCGGTCACACATCTCTTTTTCAACGAAAAACGGTTAATGCCTGTATTGGTTGAAATCCATAGGCAATCATCGTCCGCCCCGTCCACATCATTGATTATATTATTGAGTAACTGCTTCCCCACCGCCCCGTCAGCCCGATAGACATTCATCGTCCTGCTATCATAATTATTCAGTCCGTCATAGGTGCCAAACCACATAAAGCCTTGATTATCCTGATAAAGCGAAAGGACAGCACTGTTAGATAACCCTTGAGCATAACCAATCCTCAACAAGGTGTATTCATCCATTGCTTGCACTAATCCGGGAAAGGAAGTGAATATGACAAGAAGCGTCAATATGAAGTGTTTTTTCATACGATTTGATTATTAGGTACAAATTTAAGTATTATTTTATCCAATAAAAAGCTGTTGCCCTAATTATCTTCACTATCACCACCTAAAATAAAATCGATCGAACTGTTTCATTTCTTTTTTCTTCCCTTTCTATTTATCTTTTTGTACTGAAAATAAGCTCGTCTTATAATGGTAAGACGATCATCTTACGGTTATGAGACGAGCGTCTTATGTAGGTCAGTCGAGCGTCTTATAATCATCAGATGATAATGGTGAACGTATAAAAGACTAAATATGAAGTGTACAATGGTGAATATATGCCGGTAAAACAAGAAAATCCGGTTCCCCCTTTCGGAGAAACCGGATTCTAAATAAACAGATGGATATTATTTCAATTAATAATTGTTCTTCTTTACTTCGAAATAAGCCTGCGGATGCAAACATGCCGGGCATACTTCAGGAGCTTCGGTACCTACATAGATATAACCACAATTACGGCATTGCCATACAGTTTCTTCTGCTTTCTTGAATACAGAACCTTCTTCTACATTCTTCAATAAAGCCAGATATCTTTCTTCATGACCCTTTTCAGCTTCAGCAATTCTGCGATACATAGTAGCAATAGCAGGGAAGCCTTCTTGATCGGCTACATCAGCAAAATGAGGATAATCAGTAGTCCATTCTTCATTTTCACCGGCAGCGGCAGCTTTCAGGTTTTCCATTGTTGTGCCGATAATGCCTGCAGGATAACTGGCAGTGATTTCTACCATACCGCCTTCCAACCACTTAAACATACGCTTTGCATGTTCTTTTTCTTGATCGGCTGTTTCAGTGAAAATAGCAGCAATTTGTTCATAACCTTCTTTCTTTGCAGTGCTTGCAAAGTAAGTGTAACGCATTCTAGCCTGTGATTCACCTGCAAATGAAGTTAACAAGTTCTTTTCGGTCTGTGTACCTTTTACGCTCTTAGCCATAATTATTAGTTTTATTAGTTAGTTATTATTCGATCATCGTTTGATGATACAAATATATATATTATATTTCAAAATTGTATTCATTACAATTCTATTTTATACTTAATTAAATGTTCACGTTATATAAAATAAACAAGAAAGGTTATTCATATGTTCACAACAAAAATAAAAACTTAAATGCAATAATATCTTAATTTACACATAAATTTTACCTACTTTTGCAACCTGTTTCTAATCATAGCATAAAGTAGGTAACAAATGAAAGCATTTGAATTCAAACCGAAGCTCTTTACTACGTTACAAAATTATTCTAAAGAGAGCTTCATGGCCGATCTCATGGCTGGTATTATTGTAGGAATTGTCGCACTTCCACTAGCCATTGCATTCGGCATAGCTTCCGGTGTATCGCCGGAAAAAGGTATTATTACTGCCATTGTTGCAGGGTTTATTATCTCCTTATTGGGAGGAAGTAAGGTACAGATTGGTGGCCCCACGGGCGCATTCATCGTCATTATCTATGGCATTATCCAGGAATACGGGATCAGTGGACTGACGGTAGCTACCCTGATGGCAGGAGTACTTCTTATATTATTGGGAGTATTCAAACTGGGAGCTGTCATCAAGTTTATTCCTTATCCCATCATTGTAGGTTTTACCAGCGGTATTGCCGTTACTATCTTCACTACTCAGATTGCTGACATCTTCGGACTCAACTTTGGGGGAGAAAAAGTACCGGGGGACTTCATTGGCAAATGGATGATCTATTTCCGCCATTTTGATACTGTAAATTGGTGGAATGCCATTGTCAGTGTGGTCAGTGTGATAATTATAGCCATTACTCCCAAGTTCTCGAAAAAGATTCCGGGATCACTGATTGCCATTATCGTAATAACCATTGCAGTTTATCTGATGAAGACTTATGGTGGCATTACTTGTATTGATACGATAGGTGACCGTTTTACTATCCAGTCACAGCTGCCGGAAGCGGTGGTTCCCGAACTGAATTGGGAAGCTATCAAGAATCTGTTCCCGGTAGCGATTACCATTGCTGTTTTGGGAGCTATCGAATCTCTACTCTCTGCTACAGTTGCCGATGGTGTGATTGGTGACCGGCACGATTCCAATACAGAGTTAATAGCACAAGGTACAGCCAATATTGTGGCGCCTCTGTTTGGCGGTATTCCTGCCACAGGCGCTATTGCACGTACCATGACTAATATTAATAATGGTGGTAAAACTCCTGTTGCAGGTATTATTCATGCAGTAGTTTTGCTGTTGATACTGCTGTTCCTGATGCCTTTGGCTCAATATATTCCGATGGCTTGCCTGGCAGGTGTACTGGTTATTGTATCCTATAATATGAGTGGCTGGCGCACTTTCAAGGCATTACTGAAGAATCCTAAATCGGATGTAACGGTGTTATTGATCACTTTCTTCCTGACCGTTATCTTCGATTTGACCGTAGCCATTGAGGTAGGATTGATCATCGCCTGCATATTGTTTATGAAGCGTGTGATGGAAACTACCGAAATCTCCGTCATCAAAGATGAGATTGATCCGAATAAAGAATCCGATCTGGAAGTGCACGAGGAACATTTAGTAGTGCCTGATGGAGTGGAGGTATATGAAATTAACGGTCCGTATTTCTTTGGAATCGCCACCAAGTTCGAAGAAATCATGTCTGAACTGGGCGACCGTCCGAAAGTCCGTATCGTCCGTATGCGTAAAGTGCCATTCATCGATTCTACCGGTATTCATAACCTTACTAATCTTTGCGAAATGTCGAAGAAAGAAAATATACGGATTGTACTTTCGGGAGTGAATAGCAAAGTGCATCAAGTACTAAAGAAAGCAGGTTTTTATGAACTGCTGGGAGAAGAAAATATTTGCCCTAATATCAATGTGGCATTGGACAAGGCAAAGGCTATTATAGAAAAATAAGATCAAAAAGGAGAGCAAAATAAATGCTCTCCTTTTTGATTCTATTCTGCTAATGAATGGCAGGAATAGAAAGCCAATATCCTCTTTTTCAGTAAATAAGTATATTTAGCCTGAGATTGCTGAGACAGCGCATCTGCCAATTTCATCTTTATTTCATTATACTCATATACGGCCGATTTTCCTGCCGCATATTTTTCCAATGCATATCGGTGTGCTTCCCGATTAGCAGTTACTGCCTTGATAGTAGATTCATATTTTTCAAAAGCGGCAATTGCATCCATATAGGCTTTCTCTATATCCTTATACAAGCTTTTCTTTTCATTTTCTAGAGATAAACGCGCATTATCTTCTTCTATTCTGGCTGTCCTGACTTGATTTCGTGTAGAGAAACGGTCAAAAAGCGGAATGCTCAATGTGAAATAAATGCTTTTCTGCATATTGTTCTTAAATTGCTGATTGAATGATTGGTTCACCGCACCGCCCGAATAGTAGTAACCGGTATTAATCCCTGCTCCCATAGACAATGTAGGATAGTAACCGGACTTGGCAACCTTTACACTTTTAAAGCTACTTTGTAATGAATAATAGGCTTGCTTGATTTGTGGCATACAGTTTAATGCAGAAGCATAAATATTCCCGGGATTTAATACTTCCATTTCAATTACATTCTCATCCAAAGAATCAACGTCGAAATAATCACTCCCTTGCAGTTCCATTAACTGAACTAACTCCAGAAATGAAAGTCGAAGTGAATTTCTGGCTTCGGTAGCCGACAGTTCATCATCAGCCAATTGTGCTTTTACATCATATAATTGCGACTGTGGCGCTTTACCGTTTTCTATCAATAATTGTGTCCTGTCTTCCTGCTCCTTGGTCAACCTTATCTGCTCCTGTGCAATCCGGTAAATTTCTTTATTCAACAATATTTGAAAATAACAACCGGTTACATTCAGTGAGAGGTTATTCTCAATCAATTCTTTATTGGCTTCTGCCGCCAATAAATCGAATTTATTTTGAGAAATAGATGCACTGGTTTTAAAGCCTCTAAAAAGAGGAATTTCAGTAGCTAGTGAAAAAGAAGTATTTTGTATATTGCTGTCTTCATAAGTATTTTCCTGATTTAATGACCTGCCGAAAGCAAACTTCTGCGAAGCTCCAGCATTCAGGTCGGGTAAGAAACTATTCTTTAACGTGCTTCGTTCTACCTTTAATTTCTTTATTTGATTCCGGCTTTGTTTCACCTCCATATTATGCTGTACTGCATATTCAATACACTGCTTTAAATTCCACTTTTTATTTTGCGCATGAGCATTAATAACAAAGACAAAAGCTACAATCGCCAAAAATACCAAGTTCAGTCTTCTCATAATAATAACATCGTTTGAATTCTTGTTTACTCTATTTATTATTGCAAAAATAGAATGCCCACGGTTCAAACGATGTTATCAGAATGTTATCGTTAAGTTAAGACTATTCGAACATTTCAAACTGCTCGTTCCACAGTTTATTATAAATTCCTCCATTATCGAAAAGCTTGCTATGCGGCCCCTCTTCAACTACTTTTCCTTTATCGATCACTACAATCGTATCAGCATTTCTCACCGTACTCAATCGATGCGCAATGACAATAATCGTTTTGCCTCTCTGAGCCAATGCATCCAATGTTTGTTTTACATAGCGTTCAGAAATAGAATCCAATGAAGACGTTGCCTCATCAAAAATCAGGATCTCCGGTTCTTTGTACAAAGCACGAGCTATGGCTATTCTCTGTCGCTCACCTCCCGATAAAGATGCACCGTGTTCGCCAATATAAGTCATGTACCCTTTAGGAAGCCTGTCTATGAAATCCTTTAAACCAAGCTGTTCCACCAAATCAACGATCTTCTTCATATCCGGATGCAAATCACCGATAGCTATATTTTCAACAATACTTCCGGCAAACAATTCAATCTGTTGCGGCACTGTCCCCACCCGGCGGCGAAGGCTACGGTTATCTATTTGGGCAATATCATAATCACCTATACGAATACGTCCGGATTGTATGGGATAAATATGTTGCAACAACGAAATCAATGTTGTCTTACCCGAACCACTCTCGCCAACTACCGCAGTTGTTTTTCCTTTGGCTATCGTCAGATTCAATGCATCAAAAACCTCTTTACGGGAACCATAGCGGAAGGAAACATTCTCGAATGTAATATCGCCAACCATATCCGGCTCTAATACAATCTTCTGATTGTCATCCTGTTCACGTTCCAAATCCATAATCTGAAATAAGCGGTCGGCGGCAATCAATGCATCTTGGATAGTCTGATTGGAAGAAATCAGTGAACCGATAGGAGAAATTACATAACCAACCAAGGAATAAAACACCATCAGAGCACCCGGTGTCAACTCCTGATCGACCACAAAGATACTTCCTAACCATAAAATAGCAATCGTGATACCCGTAGACACAAACTGAATGCCGCCTTGCGCCATTATTGACCCATATATGCTGCGATAAGTATTTTTTAATAAATGCACAAAGCGAGTTTCTGTTTTTAAATTAGCATATTCCTCTATGCCGAAACGCTTGATAGTAGAAATAGAATTTAGAGATTCCACCAACTGCGATTCCAATTCGGCACTGCTTTCCATGATACCCCGTTGATATTTCCGGTTCAATTTGTTGAATCCCCAGAAAATAAGCAGAAACAAAGGCGCTGCAACTAAAGTGATCAATGCCAATTTCCAAGAATAAATAAACATGAGACACACAGAAAATACAAGAATCATCATGTTGACCACAAGGTCTAAGGATACATTATTGATAAAATTACGGATCTTTACTGCATCATTTACACGCGAAATAATCTCACCCACCCGCATCGTATCAAAGAACTGCTGTGGCAGAGTCAACAGATGCTTATAGTAGCCCAGAATCAATGCAGCATCAATCCGCTGCCCTGTTTTCAGTGCCAAAATACTTTTCATTGCTCCTATGAAAGTCCGCAATAGCAGGATTACTATCATAATCACTCCCATCAGGTTGAGCAAGTTAATATTCTTATCTACCAGCACATAGTCTGTTATTTTACCTACATAGATGGAGGTGGATAATCCCAATATACTATAAATAAGCGCACCAAACACAGCTTGCAGCATCACGTTTTTATGAGGAGCCAACAGGGAGAAGAATTTTTTCGTCATACTGGTCTTCATATTTCCGGTTTTGAAGGTTTCCTCAGGTTCCATCAATACCAGTACGCCGGTCCACATTTTTTCAAACTCCTGGTTTGTTACGCGGTGCATCCGCCCATCACCCGGATCCATATATTCAATGTATTCCTTCTTTTTTTCCACCTTGTATATCACTATAAAATGCTGAAGCTGCTCGTGCACTATGACATGGGCAATGACGGGTTTTGGAACAATATATAGTGCCTCAAACTTAGCCCTGACTCCCTTTGCAGAAAGGCCCAGTTTATTGGCAGCTTCAACCAACCCTAATATATTCGTTCCTTTCTGGTCGGTAAATGCATACTGGCGGATACGTGCAATAGGAAATTGCAAACCATAATAAGCACAAACTGAAGCCAAGCAGGCTGCACCGCAATCTGTAATATCAAACTGTTTTATTTTAATACCTTTTTTACTCATAACTGAATGTTTATAAATGGATAGTAGATTCAAAATTTAGCCATCATTGTTTTATTCTCATATTGCTTGGGATTCGCCCAATCGTCTATCTTTTGATAAAGCAAATCAAAAAGTGACCGCCGGGTTATCATGAAATGGGCATTGACCGTCATTCCTTTTTTCAATACACCCTTCTGTCCGCTTTTCAGCATCAGATAATTCCGTTCCATCCGGCATTTCACTTTATAGAATGAATTCCCTTGGCTGTCCGTCAGGAAGTCCGATGAAATCTCATTTACTTCGCCGGGCAGTGTTCCCCACTCATTATAATTAAATGATTCCACCTGTACATTGACCGGCATCCCTATACTCATAAAACCTATATTCCGGGGGGTGACATATATTTCCATACACAAGGTGGAATCCGGACTGATAACTGCCAATGATTGTCCTACCTGTATGCTGCTCCCTCTGTATATACCGGAGAACTGGTCAATCGTTCCACTCACCGGACTACGGACTATATAGAGATCTTTATCCTTCAATTCCTGCTTCAATGTGGTATTCATTTCGCTTCGGGAGTTCCGATATGTATTCATATCTGCTTGCCATGTGCTTAATTGGCTTTGTATCAATGAAGCCAATTCATTTTGCTGACTTTGATATTGAAAGTAATATTTATCATATTCTTCTTCTGAGATTACTTTCTTATCAAAAAGGTTTTTATTTCGTTTATACTCTTTTTCTGCCTGTGCCAAAGAGGTTTCGAGTTCCTTTTTCTTTTTAGTGAAATAGGTATATTCTTGTTGTCGAACCGGAGAATGGAATGTAGCAGGGCATTCTCCTTTTGCCAAATAAGCCAGATCTGACAAATGGGCTTCGTAGTCATTCAAACGATTGGTCTGATAATTGATTTTATAATCGGAGTTATTGGTACGGAAACGGAGAAGAATATCTCCTTTGTTTACCCTATCGCCTTCGCGCACATAAACAGAATCTACCAGTTCTGTAATTGCCGATTTAATTTCTGTTTTTTCAGTAATCGGTCTCACTACTCCACTACCTTGCACCGAAATATCTACATATATAAAAGGCAATGCAATGATGGCGGCAGTGACGGCAGCCAATACTACCCAATAAATAATTTGGGATTTTGTGGTGTGTTGATAGATGTATGTTTCAATACTGTTCTCTATCCATTCATTTGGTAATAACATAACATTTCTACTTTTACTGATTAGTACTGCAAAAGTAGAATGAAAGAAAGAGGATATATGTTATCGAATTGTTATCTGTAGGTTAATGTCAAAAGTGTGAGACGCACTATCACAGAGAGAGGAATAAAGACATCCTCTCTCTGTTTTACTAGTATTATCTAAAATAATATCCCACAAAAAAAAGTATCGCTGCAACAATCCATATTATCAGCAAAGCAATAAAAATTCTTTTTACCCAGATATATGCTTTTTTTAAACTGATGAAGTAAGAAGCATCCGACTTTCTATTCTTTTTCCAAGCCTCTATACTATGGTATAAAGGAATTACACCTAAAACAGGACACATAAAAGTTAGCAGAACCGATAATAAAAGGACTGTTGATATATGTTCTTTTTCCATACTTATTATTTTAAAATGCACAAGAAATTGCACTGCCTAGTACTCCACCAACAGTACATGCTCCAAAAAACAAATCACCAATGTCACACGCCATAGGGTGATTATTCTCGTAAAAATCTTTATAATTTCTGTATTCATCATTAGCACACTGATACCAACTAGCAAGACTTCTTGTTTTTACAAAATTTTCATCATCAAATTCCAATTTTATATCTTTCAAAGTATTATCAGAGATATATAATGTTGCAAATAGTACTTTATCTGTTGTGTAGTGATAAAGTATATAGTTGTTTTCATCTATATTTTCTTTTACTAAAATAGCATCAAGCCTTATATCTCTATTATCTTCTCTATAAACAGATAGATAGAATTGTTCTGTAGTCTGATCCGAAGCACGAGTAATATAAGGGATCTCTTTACTTTTCAATTCATAACCCAGTCCATCTTGTTTTATATCAACAATCACAGTACTTTGTTCCTTATCTTCTATCACAGATTCGGAATTACTGCAATTAAAGAATGACAATGCAATAAAGCAAATACAAAATGACCTTACGATTTTAAATATTTTTTTCATATTCATGTTTTTTCTAATGAAACAATAATTAATTAGCGAATAAAATGGGGTTGTGTTATTGCCCTATTTTATGATTCGGGCAATCTCTAATTTTTCTTTTGAACAAACGGGCAGTAAAAAGTGGTATACCGACTAATTGCTCTACTTCCTGTTCTTGTTCATTTATACTAATTCTTTCCATATATCTTTATGTTTGTTTTAATGTGACAAAGATAAATTGCTTTGTTCTAATCCTTTGTTATAGGTTTGTTATCTTTATGTTAAATCAATGCATCACACATAGCGCATCTTTCGCCGTCTGAACTATTAAAGAAGGATATCCGCACAATTCTAATATTTTAATAGCATTTCCTTCTTTTGCTACCCCCTTCTTCAGTTTATAGTCAAACAAAAGTTTATCATCTGTTACTTTCTCACTGAAATGATACAATTCATACTGATCATTAAGCAATGTCGTTAATTCTAAATCATGTGTAGAAGCAAAAATCAAGTTATCTGCTTTAGCCAAGTCTGAAAATACGGCAGAATTAATGGCTATCCTTTCCATCGTATTAGTTCCTTTAAACAACTCATCAAAAATCAACAAATAATTTCCCTCTTTTCCTTTCTTAAGAGCTGCTTTCACATTCTCCGCTTCTTTTAAAAAATAGCTTTTTCCTTCCACTAAATCATCTTCTGTATGGATAACCGAATAAAGACGCCTGTTAATATCAATACAAAATTCCTTTGCAAAACAAGTATTCAATGCCTTTGCGGTCAACAAATTAATGGCAACGGTACGAATAAAACTGGTTTTTCCCGACATATTGGAACCTGTTATGAGCATGGACTTATCCGATAAAGAAACATCATTCGAAACACAGTCCTTTATCAGCGGATGATAAATACCATCTGCTTTTAATCGCTCTCCTTCCTTATCATTGGAAGGCTTACAATAATAGGGAAGTTTTTCACGTAAGAACGATATAGAGCAAAGCATATCCAAGAAACCGACATAACGGAAAGCTTGTTCTATTTCTCCTTTTCTCTTTTGAATGGATTGGAATGATGTTACAATATTGATAGTCGAATATAACGTGAAAATATTTATCAGTTCAGTCAGGAGATAAACAATCATGGCCGATTCACTCTCTAAAGCTATTCCAAAACGGAATGAACCTAATTTCCTACAAAGTTCTTTTAAGTGACGGGTAGTGCTTTCCACTTCATCATTTATTGACAAAAAAGAGGGAATAGTACTTAAATAATCTATCGTTTTCAGTAGTTTATATAGCTGGGGTATAGAGAAATAGTAACATGATAGAATATTCTTTTGTTTAAAATGTAAATATCCATTAAATATGTAAGATACTAATAAGAGTATAAAAGGAATAGGTGAAGAAGAAAACTGGAACATCAAGATAAGGAAAAAGGCAGGCAACCACCTACATATCTGAATCATCAACAAATAACCGCGTGAATAAGTATGTTCCTTTTCCGCCAAAATGTCTACTATGGAATAAGCATCCGGTTTATTCAGTTTTTGAAGAGCATTCACTAATTGATTTCGAAGCGGATGATCTGTTTGCAGTTTCTCTATAAACTGTTCATGCTGGGCAACATCAGAAACTTTATCTGTGCACAAAATATGATAAAGATATTGCCTTCCTATACAAGAAGAGGTATAATCTACTCGTTCACACAAATCATTCATATTTAAGTCTTCACGCACGGTTTCTGGTAGTACTTCTTCTGTATTACATAAGTTCAGATATGAATGATATGCCTTTATTCCTTTTTCCATATGGTCACAACTAAGATATATTTCATTATTCAACAATTATATCGAATAATTATTCTATTTATTACATAAGATAATAAAGTGCCAACAAAAGTAGCAATAATATCTTTATAAACACATAATTCTCTTTCCACTATCAATCCCAATAATTCATATATAATCAATCCACATAAAGGTTATAAAAGCAACTTAATCGGCTTATATATTCCATTAAGAGAAAAAGAGAAACTAAAATAAAAAAGTAACACATTCACCAAACAGATTAGTGTATATGTCAGCAAGATAAAAATCAAATAAATGATTTGTATATATCCAAGGATGGTAATAGGAACACTATTATGATAAAAAGACATCCAATTATCAGATGAATAATTCTATATTTTTTTTATCATTATTATATTTATAAGTTAGAAAGGCTTATAAGCCTTCCTAACTTATAATAAGTAGGTAATATACCTGCTGAATTTATTATTTATGCTATTGTTTATTCATGAAATATAGCTTAATAAAATAAGCTTAGAACACTCATAATAATAGAACAGGCTATCAATAAATATTTCAGTCTTCTATCTTTACACAAAAAAGATATAGATAAAAAACAACAGGCTAAGACAATAAGTAACATATGTAGATAATTAAGAATTCATATAATATCCTAACCAATATCCCAAACCAACAGGTGGACAAATGTATGTCAAAGCAATACCTGTTACAATTGATTTAGTGGATATTCCTCCATTTATCTCTGTAAGATCTGTAATATCTAATTCAACTAAATTAGTAAATTCCAAATTCATATTATTTTTCATATAACTTTTATTTTAATAATTAATAAAATTTATCTTCTATCAGCTTCAACTCTATCTTTTCCCATTTGATATCCAAATGCTACCAAAGCCAAAGCAAGGGTTATCACACTGACAGGATCAATGCCGCCATTTATTTCTTGCATTTCATTTTTGTCCATTTCTTGCATCAGAACATTATTTTTAAAATATTTCATAACTATATTTTATTAATCAGTTAATAATCGTAAAAATATATACAAAAAATTAGGCCCAAATTTTTATTCCACTAAATAGTAAATCCCAAAGTGAAATATTCATTTTTCCACCACTGATATTCTCGCATTCTTTTTTTGATAAATCTTTCATTTCTAAATCTCCTATAATTTAAATTTTACCAACAGACAATATCTGCTAATAGTCCATACTTTTTACGAAGTTGTTCTATTTGTTCAGCAGTAGGAGGTGCATAACCTCCCGATACCTGTACATATTCCTCACCACTAAGTGGCTTCACTATGCAATACTCATTCTTTTTCATACTTCATTTTGTGTTTTGTTGTTATATACTAAGAAAATAATTCTCTAAATTGTCTGGATACCACAAATACACTAGTCAGACTAGTACTACTACTGTAAATGTAGCATCCACCGTAAATATTCATACATTCTGCCAACGTCAGCGTTTTCATATTATTAAATTCTTATCGTGTTTTGTGTTTGTGTTATTTTCCCTAATTCTAAATTCGGGCAATCTCTAATTCTTCTTTTAAACAAGCGGACAGTAAAAAGTGATATACCGGTTAATTGCTTTACTTTCTGGTCTTGTTCGTTTATACTAGTTTTTTCCATATCTCTTTCTGTTTGTGATGTGACAAAGATAAGTAGCTTTATTCTAACACTTTGTTATTGGACTGTTATCTTTATGTTAAATGTGGATTATCATAATTGTTATATTCCCTTCACCATCCATTACATAAATAAGATGTTCTCCACCACCATAAATAGCTTTTGCTTCTTTTTCATTCAAATCAAAAATAATCTGTTTCATAATTTATATTATTTAGTTATACGTTTTTATTTGATATTACAAAGTTATGGACTATTTTTCTAATAAAATGTTACCTATTTGTTATCTAATATTAGAAATATGTTATTATCTTTGCAAAAAACAAAATGAAAAGTAGACAGATTAAAATATTTACTATCATTGGATTATTGGCATTGATAGCTTTACAGTCAATATGGCTATATAATACATATATACAATTTTCAATTAGTATATATAGAGATAGTAATGATATTTTGAAGAAATCTTTAAATCGAGAAGCTTCGCTCAGATTTGCCCAAACTTCTAAAGGAACTATTATTTCTGGTGCAACTACTCCTGCTAAAAAAAACGATGTAATTGTACCGGAAATAGCCTATATGAATGAAGCACTACAAAAACTGGGTTTCGAATTATCATTAACAGATGTCGACTCGATTGCTGATAATTTCTTAAAGGCTACTGATGTAGAAAGTACAATAGTTATCTGCCTGATAAACCCTAAAACCGAAGAAATTCTGAATAAAAGCAAGAATAATTTAGATATTCACTCCTTTGGCATTATAAAAACAGACATAATACCTATTCGAACAGACTTATCGCAAGGTGTACAAATGATCTTAATAAATCCCTATTACACAATAATTAAACGTATGGGGTTATTATTAATAGCAACAGTCATATTAATGATTTTTATAATAGGATGTATTATATATCAAATTAAAATCATCGCCAAGCAAAACAAAATCGCCCAGATACGAGAAGATTTTTCTTATGCAATGGTTCATGATATGAAAATGCCACTTGGTTCTATTATGATGTGTAATAACTTTTTGCATAGTGGAAAGCTGGATAATAAACCCGAAATGAAAAACAGATATTTCACTATCATAGATAGCGAAATAGACCACTTATTAACCTTAGCAAATAAAGTACTTACAATATCAAAACTAGAGAATCATAAACTGGAAATGGATAAGAGTAAGATCTTATTAGCCCCTATAATAAAAGATTTAATAGAGAAGTTTACAGCAAAAGCCACAAAACCAATCCATTTCTCCATTGATTTACAAGTTAATGATGTATATGCTGATGAAGAATTTTTCAAAGAAGTAATCAGTAACTTAATAGATAATGCCATCAAATATTCCAAAGAGTCTATTGAAATAAAAATAAGTTCACATTGTGATGATAAATATACAATTATAAAAATATATGATAATGGAATAGGTATTTCAGAAAAAGACCAAAGGACAATTTTCGATAAGTTTGAACGTGCTTCAGCAACCAAACGTACTAAGTTCGGTGGAGCTACCGGATTCGGACTAGGTTTAAATTATGTCTATCAAGTAATGGAAGCCCATGAAGGAAAAATTATTGTAAACAGCATAGAAAGAGAATTTACCGAATTTACTTTGTTTATACCTAAAATAATGAAGGAACTATGATTAAATTATTATTAGTAGAAGATGATCCCACTTTCAGCTATATCGTACAAAGTGGATTGCAAGAGATTATTGGCGGATATGAAGTAATAACAGCCACCAATGGTGCGGAAGGCCTCAAGGCTTGGGAAAAATATCATCCGGATATTATTGTTTCGGATATTGATATGCCGGTAATGAATGGTTTTGAAATGATAGAACGCATTCGTGAAACAGATGGAAATATTCCCATCTTATTTACTTCTGCTCTTACATCGCCCAAAGATGTAAGGGAAGGATATAAACTAGGCGTTAATAACTATATAAAGAAACCATTTGTACCTGACGAACTGGATGCGCATATACATGCTATTCTGAAAATGAAAGAAGGTGTAAAATTACGTAGTGAAAATGAACATTATAAATTAGGTTGTTTCACACTGGATGCCAAACATGCTATTTTGCGTAATGATGAAACAGGAGAAAAGAAAATACTAACAGTTCGTGAAGCACTTATTCTTCAATTATTTTGTGAAAATATAAATGAGGTTGTAGAAAGAAAAGCTATTCTAAGCCGCTTTTGGGATACGGAAGATGATTTCTTCGCTTCACGCAGTCTGGATGTATTTATCACGAAATTACGGAAAATACTGGCAGATGAACCTCGTATTGAACTGAAAAATATCAGAGGGGTGGGATATACATTATTACTCAACTAAGATTATTATTTTAAGGGGTAAATTGCAAATTTGTCATCTTCCTGATAATCTGCCATTTACCCTTTTCTTATTTTCTCAGAAGTCTCAGAACGGCGATTTTTGAAAACTTGTAACACTACTTCTCCTTTTGTTTTTTGCAAATCTGTCACTCTTTTTTCAGCACGTTTTTTACAAAAGGAAATTAGTTAATAGTATCACCTCTTGATATCTATACATCCTCATCCTACTTTTTATAAATCAGATACCATATAAAAGAAGGAACTACTAAAAAATATACCGCAAAAAAATTTCTATATTGTGCCACTAAATCGAAATAAAACGATAAGAATAAAGAAAGGGCGTATAGTACTAATAATACCAACCCTAGGAACTTATTTTTTGCCATCAATTAACCTCCTATAATTTTTAAGACAAAACGACTAATAGATAAAATATTCATATATTTCGAGTTATCGTACTCTTCTATATCTTCATTATTTCCCATTATTATCTTTTTTCTTTCTTATACTAAGTATTGCTACAAGAAAAAGAAAACACACAGGTATTAGTTTAGCTCGATCTCCATCATAGAGAAATAAAGCTACGACAAGCAAAAATATCGATACAATATATAGAATACTTTTTTTCATTTTCAACAGAATATTACTGTATATGCTAATCTTTCCAATTTTCATAATATTTTTCTCGACTATTAATTCTCTGAATTAGCTAGATACCACATATACACTTATTCTTTTCATGTGTTTTTTGTTTGTTCTTGATGTGACGAAGGTAAGTCACTTTTTTCTAATTCTCTGTTATAGCTTTGTTATCTTTATGTTAATATTCTGCGAGTTATGTAAATACATATAAAATATAAGAACTAAAACCCATTATAAGAAATACAGCAGAAATAACAAGTTAACTTCATTGGGCTAGTAAGTTAACTTAGATGTCCTTTGAAGTTAACTTACTTAGTTGATGAAGTTAACTTACTTAGTTGATGAAGTTAACTTACTTTTTTTACTTAGTAAGAAACCAACACCGGAATACCTGCTGCTTTCATCAATTCTGCTATTCCGTCTAATATATCTGCTTTTCTATTTAAAGGAAAGAAAATAATCTACCAAATTCTTTTCCAAAAGTATAAGTCAAAAAACAAAGAAATGCAATACTCCCTATAATTATTAAGGTTCGCCAAAAAGAATTATGTATCCACAAGTTTCTTAGTTCTTCAATAACCTTATTAATTTCTTTCATATTATAGTCATTACTCTTATTCCAACATTCTATTATTTCCTATTTCATCCTAAATCTGAAGCATAATGGTTGCTTATTATTTTTTATTTCTAAGGGGTAAATTACAAATTTGACGCAGCACTGATATTCAGCAATTTACAAAATATCCATTTTCTCAGAAGCCTCAGAACGGCGTTTTTTGAAAACTTGTAACACGACTTCTCCTTATGTTTCTTGCAAATTTGACGCGCTTTTTTCAGCACGTTTTTTACAAAATATACCTTAGTAAGAAACCGACACCGGAATACCTGCCGCTTTTATCAATTCTGCTATTCCGTCTAATTCCTCATGAGTCGCTTTCTCTAAATCCTGATCGGGCGTTTCACGATCAATAGTATATATCATCACTTGCCGGGGAGCAATCTCTTTTACAGCTTCCAGCCAAGGCAATACATATTTATCTGAAGTATTATCCACATCCTGACCCTGATATTTTCCTTTCATAAACATAGTCTGAATAATCAGGTTACCTTTAAAGGCTTTCATCCCTTCAATGATTTCCTGCACATCATAGTGACCTGTCGGATGGTCTACCAATTTTATATAATCGGCATCAACTGTATCCAGTTTCAGGATATTATTATCTATCTTATTCAGTGCGGCAAACACATCCGGCTTATGAATAAAAGTAGAGTTACTCAATACACTTACTTTTGCCTGAGGGAAATATTTATCTCGCAAAGCCAGTGTATCTTCTATGATTCCGGCAAAATGCGGATGAGCCGTCGGTTCACCATTTCCGGCAAAAGTCAACACATCCGGTTTGGGACCATTCTGTTGCATATCTTGCAAACGGGCTTCCAAAGCTTCGCGAACTTGCTCGCGAGTGGGTAGTTTCTTTTTAGGACGAAAATCTTTATTAAACCCGCATTCACAATAAATGCAGTCGAAAGTACAAAACTTACCATCTTCGGGAAGCAGATTAATTCCCAAAGACACTCCCAGGCGGCGGCTATGTACCGGACCGAAAATAGGAGAAGGATAAATGACTGTTGACATAGTTACTTTTTCAGTTTATAACAGTGCAAAAATACAGAATGTTTTTCAGATAAACAGGATGCTTTCCCAATTTAAAACTCACGCCATGTTTTCCGAAAGGTGTTACTATTGTTTTCACAAGGTCTCCTGTTTGTTTCGGAAAGGTCTCCCGTTAGTTTTTCCTTATTAAAACTTCAGCCTCAACTGCAAATAAAGATCACTCTTTGTACTTCCATCAATTTCCTCCAATGCAGAGCTTATTTTATCCCGGTTTCTGTAATGGGTAGTTCCATACTTTGCCTGAAGAATGATATGTTTATTCAGTTCATAACGCGCATTTATTGCCAGTCGTGTGCCTTTATAATAAAACGATGGCATGGAAAAAGCATAGAGCACATTCTTTTCATAGATGGTTAAGCGGGAATTATAATCATCCGTATTGAACCATGCACCACTCACATCAATTTGAACAGGGATGAAATCAAATTTATAGGTAGCACTTTGAGAAACCAGAAACCCATTGGATGCCGGTTGATGCTCATTATTGATGCGTGCATAATCCAATATAGTTTTCAACAACAATCCATCTTTTAGAGCATAGTTGAGTTGATACCTGCATTTTTGTTGGATATAGGGAATAGTCTGCTTCAATTTATCCTCCCCCGTAAAGTCTTTCTTCTTGTTTTTATAGCGATACCTTATAAACATTCCCAGTTCATAAGTAGGTGAATAACTCAACTGAACCAATCCATCAAAACCTGTAGTAGCTGCTTCACTCACTAAATACTTTTTCCACGGAAAATAGAAAAAATCACCATAACAAGTCATCTTTATGTATCTTAATAGTTTGGTTTCCACCCCTATATAAAATCCACTTTCATTCTGTACCGCACTTCCCTCTCCTACTGAACGAGCATAAATCGCCTGATATTTTGCATCATAATATCTGTTCATAACTATTAACTGTGTTCCTCCTTTCGGTGAATAACGCAGCATATTCATAGTTGCCACAGCTCCGCATTTATCTATGGCAGTTTCACCCAATAACGAGAACCGTTTCCAGAAGAATTTATAATCCCCTCCCACATTATAAAAGTCCTTTCCACGCGGATAATAGATATTATAATACTTCTTTTCCGGATTCAACGGCTTGTTGAAAACATTATAAACCGCTGTTAGTCCCAGTTCACAAAACTTCCCATTATAATTTAAATTACTGCCAATCAACTGATTATCCAGTGCATTCTTCTTATCAAATTCACGAAACAGGCGGTGATATCCATCCTTTTTCAACGACCTTATAAACCGGCTATCAACAGTTCCATCCATCTTTCGGTAGGAACAAAAGGCATCTATCGTCCACCTTTTCGATAGCTTATAGCTCCCTGCCACTCCCTGAAAATAATTATACTCATCCGTAGAAGAATGTTTCCGTATTCCCCGGTTCTTATTCCCCAAAGTAGAGAGTGTAGCCGTTTTCCCCATACCGAAATCGGTGTTAATAACTAGTCCATAACCATAGCTCACACGATAGTTACCAATAGCTAAAGCCTTGATTTTACCTATATTACGAATGAACAGGTACGGTGAATAAAAGTCATACCCTTTTTTATTCCGCCCGGCAAAGAAAGGTTCTCCTGCATCTTTCTCCATAGTGATACCTGCATAAATCTGATCCCTATAATGAAAACTATATCGCAAGTTATGATAATAACCATAACCCAGATATTTCTTATTCGGATTCTTTTTCAGGGTCTCAGCCGAATACTCTTTATATCCTGCCTTGGTATAAAATGGAATATCCACACGTGTTGATAACTCCTGTTTACCATATTTCAATATTCGTTTTAAAGTAGGCTTATATTCCTCTTTATCAGGAGTTTTAAAATAAATAAAAGGCAGTAAATACTGAATGGTTTGCCTGTCAATATCTTCAATCATCCACAATTCATTCCGACTGAGCATGGGACCATATTTATAGAGGTAATAAAGTATATTCTCCACCAGTTGATCGGAAAGAAAAGGAAACCGTTCCAACTGCTCTTTGGTAGCCATATTTATATTGATAGGATTCTCACGAAGCTCTGATAACTCTTCAAAATTATTCTCCCACTGAAAAGAATCGTTCTCGTCTTCATCTATTAATTGTTCCGCCAATTCTTCCCATACTTCTTGTGCGCACAGGTTATTAACCGGAAAAAGTATTGTAACACAGATAATTAACATTACTTTCAACAATCTGTTCATTTTGTCATTCATTGGTGTGTTTTAAGTTAAATAGTTCTATTCACTATATGCAGTAACCGTATTTCTTACTAATTTTGCAGCAAGATGAAAAGGCAACTCTATATAGCATTGTTTTTTTCCTTTATAGCCATTGCTGCCTATTCTCAGCAACAGACGACTACTATAAACGGATACATGGTACCTGTATGTGTGTACAAAGGAGACACTATTCCTTCGATGCAGATACCTAACGTATACATTTTCAAGCCATTAAAATTCAAGAATGAAAAAGAGAGACGGGAATACTACCGCCTGGTAAGGAATGTAAAGAAAACCTTGCCACTGGCCCGCGCCATAAACCGTGCTATTATAGAAACCTACGAGTACATGGAAACCCTGCCTGACCAGAAAGCCAGGGAAAAACATCTGAAACTCGTAGAGAAGGGGTTGAAAGAGCAATATACGCCGGTGATGAAGAAACTAACCTTTGCACAAGGCAAACTGTTGATAAAGTTAGTAAACCGTCAGACGGATTCTTCTTCGTATGAACTGGTAAAAGCCTTCATGGGTCCCTTTAAAGCCGGATTCTATCAGACTTTTGCGGCACTTTTCGGTGCCAGCCTGAAAAAAGAATATCATCCGGAGGGAGAAGACCAATTAACCGAGCGGGTGGTATTGTTAGTTGAAAACGGGCAAATCTAAACCTATTTCTTATTATCTGAATTTTATTAACTTGGTAGCAAACTCCCATAGTATGATTCCGGTGGTTACCGAAACATTCAGTGAGTGTTTAGTACCATATTGGGGTATTTCAATGCAACCGTTGCAGGCATTCACTACTTCCTGTTGCACGCCTTTTACTTCGTTTCCCATCACGATGGCATACTTTTTATTGGCATCCAGTTCCAGTTCATCCAGCAGGGTACTGCCTTCTACCTGTTCAATGGCCAATACTGTAAACCCTTCATCTTGAAGTTCATGAACGGCATCAAGAGTGTTCTTCCTATATTTCCAATCCACAGTGTCTTCAGCTCCAAGAGCTGTTTTATGCATTTCGGGATGGGGAGGGGTGGCGGTAATGCCACACAAATAGATACGATCTACCAAGAAAGCATCTGATGTGCGGAACACCGAACCTATATTATGCAAACTGCGTACTTCATCCAATACCACTACCAGGGGCAACTTATCGGCTTTCTTAAATTCATCTACTGTAAGCCGGTTCAGTTCTGTTATTTTGAGTTTCCTCATATTCTGTTTTCTATTTTATCATTAACGGGCACAAAGATAATAACTAATTCACATACCCCTGTTGATAACGGTTGAAAACCTGTAAAAACGATGAGGATATTATTTCAAAAGTATTTCTTGCATATTTCAGATAATGGTATAAGGAACACTCAAAATCAACAATCCAAAAATTAATCACAGAACTTAAACGACCAATATCAACACAATTTAATCACTATTTCAAGCCTTCACAACCATAAAGTTTTTAACTCATTCCCTTATCAACAGTTTGTTAATAGAATAAGTAAAAGCTATATTATCAATACTTAAGCCAGTTAATTGTCTACTCATATCTTTGTATTACGAATGAATAACTTATCAGACAAGAAAAGAAGTTCTCTTTTTACTAACAATATGAACAGACTATTATCAATACCATATTTCTTTTTTTCAAGAGAAGGAGAAAAAATATAGATATAATGAATAAAGAGAAATGGTTAGTAACTGTTCATTGTGTTTCCTTTGATAGAAAATAGTTTTTATGTATTGTAACCTGTAATGGGTTTCCACGTCTAAGTGATTGAAATAAGAGTAAAAAGTCGCGGCCTTTTTATAATAACACACTTTTAAGATAAAAGATATGATAAAACAAATACTGATTGCCACATCACTTTTGTGTATGTGCTGCACACTTTTTGCTCAAAACTTACAGATTAAAGGAAAGGTAGTCTCAGAAAATGAAATAGTAGAATTTGCCAATGTCGTATTGCAGACAAAAGACTCCGTATTCGTTACCGGAGGAGTAACCGACGGGAAAGGGAAATTTATGATGGAGAATATAAATACCGGAAGTTATCAACTGTGTATTTCAGGAATGGGATATACCACCCGGATTATTCCATTGGATCACTTGATAACTTCCAAAGATTTGGGCGTTATTATGATGACTCCGGAAGCAATCATGTTGAAGGAAGTAGTTGTGACCGGAGCCAGTGTGATAAATGCTGCCGACAGAAAAATTATTCTTCCTACTGCACATCAGTTGAAGTCTGCCGGCAATGGTTTGTCTTTATTGCAGCAGATGAAACTAAGCAGGATACAGGTGGATCAAATGCGTAACACAGTAACATCTTCCGGTGAAGGGGAAGTGCAATTACGGATTAATGGGGTAAATGCTGAAATGCAGGATATATTGGTTCTTCGTCCCGAGGATGTGATTCGCATAGAGTATCATGATGCTCCCGGTCTGCAATATGGAGATAATACGGTAGCTGTAATTGATTATATAATACGGCGGCATGAAACAGGTGGGTACGTGGCTTTGGATGCACAGGATTCCCCGCATGTGCTTTTTGGCAATAATAACTTTACGGTGAAGGTAAACCATAAAAAGTCAGAATTCGGTTTGAATTATAATAATGTTTATCGTTCGGTAGATAATTATTGGCGTAATAATTGGGAAACGTTCCGTTATGAAGATGGTTCCTCTTTTACACGGGTGGAAGATGGAGTTCCTGATAAAATTGCTACTTATGGTCATAATATAGGATTGAATTATAGTTTTCAAGATCAGGGAAAATGGTTCTTTAATTCAACGGTGCGATGGGATTTTAATAAGAACGAGCAGAATAACCGGAGCAGACTGTATGCTGTGGGGCAGCCCGAAGAAGTTTTGATGATGAGAGAGCATAGCACAGGCCGTACTTCCCGTCCGTCAGTAGACTTGTATTTTCAATGTAAACTGAAGAATGACCAGTCGTTGATAATTAATGCCGTGACTACTTATATTGATACTCAAAGTGATAGAAGTTATACGGAAAAGAAAAGTGATGAATTGCTGACTGATATTTATTCCACAGTATCCGGAGACAAGTACTCATTTATCGGAGAGGGTATCTATGAAAGGAAAGTAACAAAAAAGAGCCGACTGAGCGCAGGGCTTAAATATCAGCAAAGTCTGGCGGACAATACCTATGGCGGAAGTGAATCATCTGAAACAAAGATGCATGAAACTCATGCAACAGCTTATGTGGAATATAGTGGAAAGGAGAAGCGTTTCAATTATTCCTTTGGTCTGCAAGGCAGTTATTCACGATTCAAGCAGAAAGAGGAAGGATATAACAGATGTTCGTTGTTACCTCGTTTAAGGTTAGGCTATCAGTTTTCAGATAATCTCTTTATCCGTTATCGGGGACAGATTTCCCGTAAATCTCCCGGCTTATCCGATATGGGGAATGTAAGACAATTAATTGACTCCTTGCAGGTGAGAAGTGGAAATCCGGAATTGAAGATATTCACAGTATATAAAAATGAGTTGGATGTAGATTATCGTAAAGGCTTGTTCAGTACTAATTTTAACTTGTCATACCAGTATCAGCACAGACCTATCATGGAAGAAACCATGCGTGATGATAATCGTTTTATCCGTACCAATGCCAATCAACTGAGCTGGCAGAAATTGAATCCTGAGTTGGAATTGAAATTCGGTCCTCTCAAGGATATTCTGATTTTTGCATTTTCTACCGGTATAAATTACTATGATAGCCGTGGTATGGATTATCGTCATACATATACTAATTGGTATTATAGAGCCGAAGTAATGGCATCTTATAAAAGATTATCCGGATTTTTCCAAATGGAAAATCATCGGAATAATTTCTATGGGGAAACGTTGTCATATGGGGAAAGTTTCCATATCCTGGGATTGTCCTATCGATACAAACGTTTGAATATCGGTGTGATGACTTTGAATCCGTTTGTTGATAATTATAGGATGGGAGGAGAAACTTTCAGTAATCTGGCTCCATCTAAGAATTGGTGGTATGTAAAGGAAAGCTGTCGTTTGTTCGTAGCAAAGGTATCGTGGAATATCAGTTTCGGACGCAAATATGAAACGGTGCAGAAGCGAGTTAATAATGAAGATAGCAATGCAGGCACCTTAAAATCGGGGAAATAAAAAATGCGTGGGGATATAATATCAACACAATTTAATCACTATTTTAGATGTTCATAACCATAAAGTTCTTAACTTTGCATATTATCAACAGTTTGTTAGTAGAATGAGTAAAGACAGTATTATTAGTGTTTACATCAATGGATAATTTAATCAGGCAAGAAAAAGGGGTACTATTTTTACTAACACTATTAACCGGCTATTATCAATACCATATTTCTTTTTTTAGAAGGAAGAAGAAAAAATATAGAAATAATGAATAAAGAGGAATGGTTGAAAAACGGGTACGTTACCGAAGCGGTAGACAAAGCCTTGGATTTAAAAGCGGAGATTAACAGACTGCGTAAAGAAAAGAATGCACTTATCTTAGGGCACTACTACCAGTCGGGCGAAATACAGGATATAGCTGACTTTGTGGGCGACAGTCTGGCGCTGGCACAATGGGCGGCTAAAACGGATGCTGACATCATTGTGATGTGTGGTGTTCACTTTATGGGTGAAACAGCTAAGATTCTCTGTCCGGACAAGAAAGTGCTGGTACCGGACTTGAATGCAGGTTGTTCGCTTGCCGACAGTTGTCCCGCCGATGAATTTGCCAAGTTTGTCAAAGAGCATCCCGATCATACGGTGATTTCGTATGTCAATACCACGGCAGCCGTCAAAGCGGTGACTGATGTAGTGGTGACTTCCACCAATGCCAAGCAGATAGTAGAAAGCTTCCCAAAGGAAACAAAAATAATCTTTGGTCCCGATAGAAATCTGGGTAATTATATTAATTCTATTACGAACAGGGATATGTTACTTTGGGATGGTGCTTGCCATGTGCACGAACAGTTCTCTACGGAAAAGATATTGGAATTGAAGAAACAGTATCCTGATGCTGCCATTCTGGTTCATCCCGAGTGTAAGGGAGCTGTTGCCAAGTTGGCCGATAAAGTAGGTTCTACTGCGGGCTTGTTGAAGTATGCCGTTGCCAGTGACAAGAAGGATTTCATTGTGGCTACGGAAAGCGGCATCTTGCACGAGATGCGCAAACAATGCCCTGAAAAGAATTTCATTCCTGCTCCTCCCGAAGACAGTACTTGTGCTTGTAATGAATGTAATTTCATGCGTTTGAATACGATGGAAAAGCTGTATAATACATTGAAGTATGAATGGCCGGAAGTGACAGTAGATGAAGCAGTGGCGCGGGAAGCGGTGAAACCGATTAAGAAAATGCTGGAAATATCGGAGAAACTGGGATTGTAGGATGAAAGAACTGATAACTGATTTGTTTTCCGTTCCTAAAACTAAAGAGGATTGGTTTTGGAAAGGATTGATTATAGGATGCGTTATCGGAATGGGAATAGCATTACTTGCTTTGCTTAACTAAGATATAAATGAAAACAATGCTGTGGAAAAAAGTAAGATCCTTTTTCGCTAACCGGAGAATAGGAGATTTTGTGTGCAATTTTACTGCTGTAGTACTGGGTATTATCCTTACCTTTATGGGAAGTGACTGGATAGAGGAACGGAATACGCAACACGATGTGCAGAGTACGCTTCAGTTAGTAAAAGCGGAATTAGAGACTAACAGGAAAACTATTTTAGGTGGAAAGAAAAGAATAGAACAAGAGATATGGGCAGCTCATTTTTTACTGGAAAATAAGGATAGGCTTTCGTCTATACCGAAAGATTCATTGAATTATTATTCTAATATGCCTTTTCAAGCTTCATTTATTACTTTTACTACTGATGCTTTGGAATTGATGAAAAGTTCGGTACTCTTTCCACAGATAAAGGATAAAAAATTGGGATTGAGTATTATTCAGGCTTATGCTTCCATAAAGTCTGCTGATATGCTATATACCACTTATCAAACTTTTAAAAAAGAAAAGAATGATTGTTTGGATGCAAAGCCGGAAGTCAAGCGTATATATGCCTGCAAATACTCTGCTGATCAACTATGGAGTCATTTGTTGGCTATTGAGGAAGGGTACGATTTATTGATTCAGATTCCTAATATGATAAATCCTGAATCTTTTGATTATCCTATAGCTGATATAGATGCTACTATAAAAGCCATAGAGGAATATGAATAAGACATTATAAGGAGTGTGTTCGGGCGGGCAACCCCCGCCCCTACGACATAAATTCTAGCTTTGACACACTCACTTTTTTATGCTTTCAAAAACCTGCAAAGTTTCTCCACCGCCAGCGCCCGATGGCTAATCTTATTCTTCGTCTCATTTCCCATCTCAGCAAAAGTCTTGCTATATCCTTCCGGCACAAAGATAGGATCATATCCGAATCCCGAACCACCACGTTTTTCCTTGATGATTTCACCTTTCACAACTCCTTCAAACAAATGCTTCTTTCCATCCAGAATCAGACAAATAGCCGTACGGAATTGTGCTTTTCTGTTCTGTACTCCTTGCATATCCTGCAATAATTTCTGCATATTGGCTTCCGCATTATGTCCCTCTCCCCCTGCATAACGGGCAGAATAAACACCCGGTGCACCATTCAGCGCTTCTACTTCCAAACCTGTATCATCGGCAAAGCAATCCAAACCGTAGTTTTCAAAAATATACTCAGCTTTCAGCATGGCATTGCCTTCCAAAGTATCGGCTGTTTCGGGGATATCAACATGGCAGTTAATATCTTTAAGGCTCAGTAATTCAACCTTTTCCCCTAGAATGGAAGATATTTCCTCCAGTTTATGAACATTGTTTGTAGCAAATACTAATTTCCGTTTCATCTTACATCGTATTTATTGAATGCAAAGATACTGAGAATGAACCAAAGTAATGTAATTCCCAATAAAATAAATACATATGGAAGTGAAGATAGCAATCTGTGGGATAGCGTTACCTCGGGTTCTTTATAAACAGGATACTCTGTTTCTGTCAGTGGACGTTGCGTACTGCTATACCGTTCTTGGGGATTGAGCCAATGCGGACTTTCGGGGTCTTTTGCATCCTCTGCCTTGAACCATTCCATAAAGTGGATACAGAAATCAGTCAATGCCTTTTCATTCTTCCGGAAACGGGCATAACCACTATCCAGCCAATATTCATTTAAATGATGGAAGGTTATGACGGGCGACCACATCAATAGCCGGTTCGTGCGTTCATATTGTTGTTGCCCATATCGGTAATATTCGTTGAGCATGTTCAGTTTCACTTCCAGCATGCGGCGCATTATATCGGCACGCATTTCGTGTGGCGGATAGAATGGTTCATTTTCTTTATTTCCTAGGGCAGAGGCAGGAGCATTCCTTATTATTTGATGTTGTTGCTCCTGGTATTCTTGTTGCACTTCTTCAAAAGTAACAGGCATAGGATAGAGATAGCGAGCCAGAGATAGGCGACTGTTGGGCAAGATGATAACGGATAATAGCCAAAAAACGATACAAAGCAGTAAACTGTTTCGGGAATGACCGGTAATGGTAGAAGCAAATAATCCGAAAGCAGCAAATAAAGAAAATAACAATAAGGCAGATAGAAAGAAACCACCGCATAGTATAATGAAATGTGCATTGATTTCAATCCCTGCCAGAAGCAGGATGAGTATTCCTGCCCCCATGCCCGAAAGTAATAAGATGCTGACCTGCAACAGCACGCATAAATATCGGGACAGCAAAAACGAAAACCGTGAAACCGGATAAGTGAGTAGAAATCCCAGTGTATGCGTTTCCTTTTCTCCGGAAAAGGCATTAAAGGAAAGTAATAAAGTAATGAAGCTGAGCAGCGTGGTGACAACAAACGACCAACTGAATGAAACATCAGGCTCCATCAACGGATTTTTTACCGAGAATGCAGTATTGAAGTGGTGAATGCCAAATGCATTATACGTGAACATGGAAGGTAATTGTTGTTCCCAACAAGGATCTATCAGTGACGAAAGTCGTGACTGCAACAAGTATTCCTGTGTAATGGTTGCATAAGTCGTGACCGTCCATCCATAATAGTCGTTGTGGTGTGCTTTTTGATATTCCTCATATTCGGCTTCCGTATTTTTCCATTGGCGTACAAAGGCAGTAGTACCGCAAATAAATACGCAAAGCATCAATATCCACGACAGACGAAACCGCAGGCTGCGCCTATTCTTTTTCCATTCTTGTTTTAGCAATATTCCTAACACCATACGCTTATCGAATATCATAACGGGCGGAAAGCTTCGTCGTTATATAAATTAATACTAAACTTGCCATTGCAAAGAACAGGAAAGCATCCAGAAAACTTTTTTCCTGTTCACGGATACTTACCATCTGCTGGGTGAATCGTGGCAACCCTTTGGTATCCAGTTTCGGACGGTCGTCTATACTCTTTAGAAAATCTGCTTTTTCCTCTTCACTCCAGCTTTTATCATATTCTTGACAGAGATTGTCCATTTCTTCGTTAGTCATAAAATCTTTTTCGCTCTGTGTAGTGAAGTAGGCGTATGAGCTGAACAGGTGGTTTGTTGTGAAATACTCCCATACGGTCTGCCTGTACTCCCTTACTTCGTCCATGTATGACAGATAATTATCGGGAGCTGTGTGGCAGATACGCAGTGCCGTTTCTTGAAAAACCTGTAACGGTGAAAGACAGGCGAGCCAATGTTTCAGTCGGATTTGCCGTTTCAATTTCTCCAAGTATTCTTTCTGTAATTGCCATTTCCGGTCGGAATAAGCGATACGCATCGGTTCACTTTCTGTGTGGGTACGGCGGATGGCGTGGGCAAACGGTATGGTGATTCCCCATTTATCCACAAATCCGTCTGCACCCATGTTGTTAAAGAGAGCCATTTCGGTTTCTACTTTTTCTTCTTTTTCATACTTCTCCCGTATGTCTTTTAATTTATAGTATAGTTCATTGTCCAACAATTCCATTTGGGTTTCTATGTTGCGATACAGAGGAATAGGAGCGATGGTTTCTGCCAGATAGCTGGATACGGGTGGCAGAATAAACACCATGCCCATCCAAAGAAGGAGGCTGATGGTCAATGCCTGTTCGGATGTGCGGACCAGTAACGAAATGAGTATTCCCAATAGGATACATACAAAGATAAAGCCAAAGGTAAGAAGCAGGAGCAACAAGATGCCGTTCCAGCCGGTGGCAGGCAAAGAGATTCCGGCATAAACCAAGTAACTTGTACCCGCTAAGCACAATAATGCCGGAAACACCAACACAAGAAATACGCCTCCTATCTTCCCAAAAAGGAAAGAAACCCGGTTTACGGGGCGGCTGAATACCATGCGCAGCATACCGCTTTCTTTTTCGTGTGAAAAGGCATCGTAAGAAAATACCAATGCCAGCAGGGAGAATACAAGTCCTATAATGCCCGTAAAGTCGGTGTATGAAAAAGTATTCAGAAACACATTGTCATTGTTTCCCGTATCACCTCGTATTTCAGCCTGTTTAAATCCTATGACGGAGTAATCATTGCTGATGTTTGTCTGGGGAAGCAACGGATAAGCATCCAGTAATATTTGATTGTAAATGCCCATGCCGGGTGTCACTCCCTCACAGAAGATACTGAGCGGCTCGGTTTCCTTGATGACAAGCGGGCGTACTTGCGACCACACGTAAGCACTGTTCAGTGCACTGTGGGCAGCAGCTTTTCCTTGTTGACAGGCAGTTTGCCGGATAAAGTAATTGTCGGTTCCTGTCAATATGGTAAAGGGAACAAGCAGCAGGCAAAGCAGCAGGGTGAGGACAAAGCGTGAAGAACGCAAGTGGAGTATAAAATCCTTCCGGGCAATATAGAAAGCCATATTCATAGCGAAACCTCCTGCATATAGTCCAGATAAATGCGTTCAATGTCTTCGTTTAGAAATTCTTCGCGGCGGCGGAGCATTACCAGGCGGCCTTCTTTCATAATGCCGATGCGATCGGCCACAGTGCGGGCACGAAACAGGTCGTGGGTGCAGAGCAGGATGGATTTTCCTCTTTGTTTCAGTTGCAGCAGAATGTCCATCAGTTCGGCGGCGCTTTTGGGATCGAGCCCGGTAGTCGGTTCATCCATCAGGATATTCGATGTGTCTTTTTGAAGTACACAGGCCAGTCCTACTTTTTGCCGCATTCCTTTGGAGAAGTGCTTCACCCGCTTTTCAAAATCCGTTTCTTTCAGTCCCACTGTCCGCATCAGGTTATAAAGTTCGTCTTTGCCGGGATGTTTCCCATCCAGATGTGAAAAGAATTCCAGGTTTTCGCGTGCGGACAGGTCGCCATAAAGCATTACGTTTTCGGATATATAAGAGATAAGCCGTTTGGTTTCCAAAGATTGTTTCACGCTGTCCAGTCCGTCTATCAGGGCTTGTCCCGAAGTGGGACGGATGAAGTTGAGGAACAGGTTGAGTGTGGTGGTCTTTCCGGCTCCGTTTGCTCCCAGCAGGAAGAAGATTTCTCCTTCCTCTATTTTGAGATTCAGTGCATCAAGTGCCAGTCTGCCGTCATCATATCTTTTGGTTAAATCAATGGCTTGCAACATATTATATCTGTTTGGATGGTTCAAAGATAGGGATGAATTGCTTTTGCTCCTATTGTTTTTCTGTTTTTTATTAGTGATAAAACTGTTTTTGTATGCTCCTGTTTGGCTCCCCACGGTTATGGGGAGCGCAGCCCACGGCTATGGAGAGCGCTCCCCATAGCCGTGAGGAGCGCTCCTCATAGCTATGAAACGGTAAACTTGAATAGAGGGAAAGGGTTCTTCATCACTATGTAATCTTGTTTATCACCGGGAAGAAACCGGTTACAGACGGTTCATTTCCTCATTGGCGGCACCTGTTCCACGGTATTTGCTACGGGTGGAGTTGAATTTGTATCGCACGCTGAGCTGAATGTTGCGGGTATCACTGTAATTCCATTTTTCAAACTGCATGCAGTCACCATAGATAATGTAGGAACTGCGTTGTGAGGCAAAAATATCATTTACGTGCAGGTTCACGTTCAATCGCTCATCCATGAAAGTCTTGTTCAGGCTTATGTTTACGCCTTGGTTGGGCTTCATCAGCATAATGCTGGTGTTTCCTTTGGTGCTATAGAACATAGTTAGGTTTCCTGTAAATGTTTTGCTGAAACGGAAATTGTTATCCAGCCTTCCGCTGAAAATGGGTCGGTTGAAGTGTTTCCACTCTCCCATCGTTATATTCTTGAAAAATGGTTGTTGCATTTGCAGGCTGAGGGAAGGTTCCCAAATGCCGAACTTGGGAGAAAGTACCAATCCTGTGTTCAATTCTTCTATCTTGTCGAAGTTCTTGCGGGTGAACAGGGTGATGGCAGGGTTCTTGTCGTATGATTCGGCTACAAACTCTATGGCATCCCGTCGTTGCTGGTAGCTGACAAACAGTTGTATCCATTGGTAGCTGCCCATTAAGGTGATGTCGTGAATTGTTGCGGGCTTTAGGTTGGGATTTCCTCCTTCATAGGTAAATCGGTCGTCGTATTGCAGGTTGCTGCTTAGTTCGTTGTAAGACGGTCGTCGGGTTTTGGCAGTGTAACTCAGTGAGAGTTGGGTTTTGCCTACGGGCATGGCCAGGGAAATATTGGGAAACAAATTGTCATAGTTCCGGCTTTGTTCCTCTACTCGTTTGCCTTTATCCAGATATTCGGAAGTGACGTGTTCGTAACGAAGACCTGCTGATGCCTGCAATTGACCCAGTGCAATGGCAAATTCGGCAAAGCCTGCCAGTTTTTCTTCTTTTATTTTATTGTCTGTTTCGGGCAGGTAGTTTTGCGGGTTTTCATAACGGCTGATGCGGCGGGTGTTGCTATATTCGGCTCCTGCTTTCAGTTCTCCTTTTCCTATGGGGTGGGTAAGGACAAGTTTGGCGGCATACAGGCGATTGTCATTCAGGTTGCTGGTGGTGACGTGGCGGTCTTCGTATTCTTCGCTGGTTTCCAGTACGTTTTGATATTGGCGTGTTTCTCCGCTGTAATAGTCGGCATTGAAGTCGATACCTAGTTTTCCTACTGTACCCAGGTAGTAAGCGTTGACGCGATGTGAGAAATCGTTATTATTCCAGTCATAGTCATAGTGCTGGCGGTCGTAGAAGTTTCCGTTGGCGGCAATTTCGTAATCGGAAGTCATGTCCAGATGGGTTTTGGGGCTGCGGCCGAATGTGTAACGCGCTCCCAGCGAATGGTTGCTGTCAATCATATAATTGAATCCGCCTTCTGTGTTGAGCGAGTAGCTGATGGCGTTCATGTCCATTTCCGAACGATGGTTCCAGGTGGTGTCCACTTCAATGTAGTGTTTGTCTTTTTGTTCCTGATAGTTGCCCATGCGCGAGAAGTAGAAGTTGGCGAACACGTCCAATCCTCCGTGACGGTAGTTCATGTTCAGTTGTTCGTAGTGGTTAAAGTTATGATCTTGAATGATTCCGGCATTTACGTTGGTGCTGAATCCTTCTCCTTGTGGTTTCACGGTCTTTATCTTGATGACCGATTTTACGGTTACGTCATACTCCGCTCCGGGGTTGGTAATTACTTCTACGCTTTGTATATCTTTGGAACTCAGACGGGCAAGTTCGCTGAGGTCACGCAGTTGGCGTCCGTTGAGATAGATGAGTGGCGTACCTTTTCCAAACACGGTGAAGTCGCCATTATCTCCTTGTACAAAAGGGATATGGGTTAATACGTCATTGGCTGTTCCGGCTGTGCTGAGCAGTGAGTTGGCGACGTTGGTAACGAGGGCATTTCCTTTCATCTTATAGGTGGGGCGGTGGGCGGTGATGACGGTTTCCTGTAAAGTGACTGCATCGGATTTCAGAATTAAGGTTCCTATATGGCCTGATTGGCAATTCTTATAGGTCGTTTCATATCCCACGGAGGATGCTTTCAGAATATAGGTTTTACCGTTTACTTTGTCTATGGTAAAATCTCCGTTTGTGTTAGTGACTGTTCCTTGTATGAAAGTGGAGTCGCCGGGATTCAATAATACTACATTGGCATATTCCAACGGAGTATGGGTTTCGTCCGTCAGTTTTCCGGTGATGGTTTGTGCTTGTGTGGCGATTGTGGCTCCTGCAAATAGGGTTGCAAATAGTAATTTTACTGTTTTCATCTTTATCTTTTTTTGTTTGTTATTTCTTGTGGGTGGGTAACTGTTTACCCGGTTACCCGTTATTATTCCTTGGTTTGCTATAAGAGATGCAATTACTGTGCCAAGAAATGTTAGTTGTTGATTATCAGTGTGTTGTTAGTTTATGTGTAATAGCCGATAATTCAGTTGGGAAAATAATTACTCAAATGTGGGTAAATTGTTACTTGAATTCATATCTTTGGAGAAACATAGCAATAGAAAACATGAAGGAGCAAGGAGAAATTATATTATATCAGCCGGATGAAATGGTGAAGTTGGAAGTTCGGTTGGAAAATGAAATGATTTGGTTGACACAAGCACAAATAGCCAATTTATTTGGAGTAAAGCAACCGGCTATATCTAAACATCTGAAGAATATTTTTGAAAGTGGAGAGTTAGAAGAAAATTCAGTTTATTCCATTTTGGAATATACTGCTGTTGACGGGAAGATATACAATACTAAATTTTATAATTTAGATGCTATCCTTTCTGTTGGATATCGTGTTAATAGTAAGAATGCAACTTTATTCCGTCAATGGGCAAACAGAGTTTTGAAAGATTATTTATTGAAAGGTTATTCTATTAATCAACATTTGAATATTATTGAACAGAAAATGGACACTAAGTTTGCTCTCCATGAAACTCAAATAGCTGAGTTGAATGAGAAAGTGGATTTCTTTGTTCGTACTTCTCTTCCTCCTGTCGAAGGAGTATTCTTTGAAGGTCAGATATTTGATGCATACGTTTTTGTCACTAATTTAATAAAGACTGGCAAGAAATCTTTAGTTTTAATTGATAACTATGTGGATGAAACCGTATTGCTTATGCTATCTAAACGAAATCCAAAAGTAACTGCTACAATTTATACTCAACAAATAACTCCGCAATTCCAATTGGATTTGAAACGGCATAATAATCAATATCCTCCTATTAATGTGAAGATATGTAAGCAATCGCATGATCGTTTCTTAATAATAGATGGGGAAAAACTTTATCATATTGGTGCTTCCCTGAAAGATTTAGGTAAGAAATGGTTTGCTTTTTCACAACTGTATATAGATATAAAAGATATTTTGAACAAATTATAATTATCATGTTCCATCTCTTTTCTACCCCCCATCATATAGAGCTAAAGCAACTCTTGTCAGAGTTTAATCGTTCACTGATGTTGATTGCCGACAGGCAATTGCTGATAAAGAATTTCTTGTCGAAAGTAAGCCAGATAACTCCGGTGGAAAGTATCTCTTTATTCCTGTCCGACGAAAGTACGGAGAAGTATAAGGAACAGGGGACGGAAGAAAAGAATCCTCCTTATTTCTCGGGTAGGGGGAAACTGGTGAGCTGGCTGGCGGTCAATGAACGTCCGTTGATTGTTTCGGAAAGTCCCTCGCTACTCTCCTATTTTTCAGAGGAAGAACAGGAAGTGTTGAAGCGGTTGAAGGCAGAAATAGTCTATCCCTTGAATGTGATGAACCGCATCAGTGGCATATTGGTAATGGGTAAGAAAGTGAATGGAAAGAGATTCGGGAAGCAAGAATTGGAATTACTTTCCCTATTATTAGGACAAGCCGCTTTTGCCATAGAACATGCTTCACTGTATGAAATCCAGCGTGACCGCCTGAAACGGATGTATCGCACAGACCGCCTGGCAGTGCTGGGCGAATTGGCTGCCGGAGCAGCGCACGAAATAAAGAATCCGTTGACTTCCATCCGTAGCACCATTCAATATTTAAGTTCTGATTTTGATCCGGACACAGAGAAAGGACAGATGATGCACGAGTTACTGAATGAAACGGAACGCATCAACAAGATTGTGCAAGGATTGCTTTCTTTTGCCCGTCCATCGGAATTGAATACTACGGAAGTCAACTTGGAACAATTAATTAACCAGACATTGCTACTTATCAACAACACGTTAAAGAAGCAACAGGTAGAAGTGGAATTTGAATATTTCACCGAGGAAACGACTATCATGGGTGATGCCGAACAGTTGAAACAAGTCTGTCTCAACATTATTCTGAATGCAGTGGAAGCCATGAAGGGAAATGATGAATCTCACCCGCGTACCTTATATATAAGTATGGAACACGGAGCAATGATTGATGCCCGTAGCCGTTACCTGCTACTCTCATTTGAAGATACGGGCAAAGGCATTGACGAAAAGAATATAGAGAATGTATTCAACCCTTTCTTTACCACCAAGGAAGAAGGAACAGGATTGGGACTTGCCATCTGTTATGGCATTATCAACCGGCATAAAGGCGAACTGGAAGTTCGCAGCACTCCCGGAAAAGGCACATGTTTTACCATTAAACTCCCTCAACACGTATGAAAGGAAAAGTATTGATAGCGGATGATGAACCGCGTATCCGCAAGATAATGAGCCTTCTGCTGACGCAGGAAGGGTATGAAGTAAAATCAGTAACCAATGGCAAGGAAGCTGTGACGGAAGCCGCATCATTCCATCCCGATGTGATACTTTTGGACCAGCAGATGCCCGTAATGACCGGAATGGAGGCGTTGGAGAAGATACAGGCGGCGCGTCCCAATCAGGTAATGATATTGATAACCGCTTTTGGAACTATTTCGCTGGCGGTAGATGCCGTAAAGAAAGGTGCATACGACTTTATAGAAAAGCCTTTTGACAATGATGATTTATTGTTGAAAGTAAAACGGGCCATGGAGCATAGCCATTTGAAGGGGGAGCTCCGCCAACTGAAGAAACGCTTGGGCGAAGGGGAGCGTCCCATTATAGGCAGTGAAGGAGGACTTCGCACCGTTATGGAGCAAGTAAACCGTGTGGCAAAGACCGAAGCCACTGTATTTATTCATGGAGAAAGCGGAACGGGAAAAGAATTAATAGCCCGTGCGGTGCATGTCCGCAGCAGGCGTTCCGAGCAACCTTTTGTGGCTATAAACTGCGGCGCCATTCCTCTTACATTGATAGAAAATGAGTTGTTCGGACATGAAAAGGGCGCTTTTACGGATGCAAAAGAGGCGCAACCGGGTATCTTTGAGCAAGCGGAGGGCGGTACGCTTTTTCTGGATGAAATAGGTGAATTGCCTATGGATGCACAAGTAAAATTGCTGCGTGTATTGGAAGAACGGAAGGTAACCCGCATTGGCGGAACCAGACTGATTCCTGTCAATGTGCGTATAGTGGCGGCCACCAATCGTGATTTGGAATCGGAAGTAAAGACCGGTAATTTCCGCCTTGATTTATTATATCGTTTGAATGTGTTTACCTTAGAACTTCCTCCGCTACGCGAACGCAAGGAAGATATTCCTTTATTGGCTGATTTCTTTATCCGGAAACACAATGAGGTTTTGAATCTATCTGTAAAAAGTATAACTCCTGCGGCTATGGACCGGCTTTGTGCTTATGACTGGCCGGGGAATATCCGCGATTTGGAGAATGCTATTCAAAGTGCTATGATTCTTTGCCTGGATGGAATGATTGATGTGCAGCAACTACCTGCGCGTATTAAAGGATATGAACAAAGTGATTCTTCCATTACTTTGGGAGACAGTAATGATATTAGGGAAGTAAATGCACAGGTGGAAAAAGAATTGATACAAGAGACACTGAAGAAATTTGGGGACAACCGCACACTGACTGCTGAGGCTTTGAATATAAGCCGAAAGACTTTGTTTAATAAGATGAAGAAGTATGGGTTGTAAGAGGTATGTGTATTGTTTATTATTACAAAATTAGGAGTGCTAGTTGCATTATAGGAAAGTCGGAATGAGCAAAGTTCTGAAGGAACTATATTTCACCTTAAATTGTTGTTTACCAATGAAATAATAAAAGACTGATAGAAGCGGTATATTGCCTGTAGTAACCTAAAAGTAGGCTTCCAAACAATGATTTCTATTTTATTTCTACTTAATAGTCCTTTATATACCCTATCTTCTTTGCAAAAAGAGAAGGCTAAGCAATAGAACAATAGAAATCAGAAGTAAATATGCTATACGGTGATGAATAAGATAAAATTAAAATTCTACCTTTTTTCTACTATAAATACCAATAGAAATAAGCAATAAAACAAAAATTTAACTCGCAAAATTCATAAAATTATAAAAGTTTCATGAGTTACCTATTAATTATTGATCGAAAATAGATTGATATTCAATAAGAAATAACAGGAACAACGAAAAAAACTTTTCTTTAAGGCTTGAGTTATTAAAATTTATCATATATTTGTGCAGTTAATCTAAATCAGATTGAGAATGTAGTTCCTTCAGAACTTGGAGCCTCTATACTCTCAGTAAACCTTAAAATTAATAATTATGTTAAAACGACTGAAATCTGTCAGTATGTTATTATTCCTTGGAAGTTTATTCTCGGGAACAATCTCTACAATTATGGCTTCCGGAGTAAACTCCTCAGCCATTGTACAACAAACGGAAACATGTAAAGGTGTGGTCAAGGACGCTACAGGCGAGTCCGTTATTGGTGCTTCAGTAGTTGTAAAAGGTACAACAAACGGAACGATCACCGACTTCGATGGTAATTTTAGCCTTGATGGAGTGAAAAAGGGAGATATGATCATAATCTCTTATGTGGGCTATCAAACTCAAGAAATTAAATGGAATGGCGGTTCACTGAATGTTATTTTGAAAGAAGATTCAAAAACATTGAGCGAAGTTGTCGTAGTAGGTTATGGTACACAGAAAAAAGTAAACCTCTCGGGTTCTGTGGCTATGGTGGATAGTAAAGAATTGGAGAATCGTCCTATTCAGAACGTATCCAGCGGTTTGCAAGGTTTGATGCCGGGTGTTACTATTACAGGAACCAATGGTGCGCCGGGACAGGATGCCGGTAAAATCCGTGTTCGTGGTATCGGTACTTTGAATGAGGCCGGTCCGTATATCTTAGTGGATGGAATAGAAACCGGTACTTTGAGTGCTGTCGATCCCAATGATATTGAAAGTATTTCTGTGTTGAAAGATGCCGCTTCTGCCGCAATCTACGGTTCTAAAGCTGCCAATGGTGTTGTTTTGATTACAACAAAGCGTGGTAAGACTGGAGAAACAAAAGTATCATATAGCGGCTATTTGAGTTTCCAGAACGCAACGAATATGATTGAGCGTATGGGTTCTTATGAATATGCTTCCCTGTTGAATAAGGCATTGGAAGCAGAAGGTATGGCAAAACGCTTCGATGATACCGAGCTGCAAAAGTTCAAAGCCGGAAATGATCCGCTTTATCCGGACACGGATTGGTATGACCTGGCCTATAAGACCGGTGTTCAGCATCGCCATAATATCAATATCAACGGCGGTTCCGAAAATGTGAAGTATATGGCTTCATTGGGTTATCTGAATCAGACCGGTATTTTGCCGAATGCAGGCCGTGAACAATTCAATGCCCGTACAAATCTGGATATGAAGATCAATGAACGTTTAAGTGCGCGCATGAACTTATCTTATATTAAGAATCAGTATAGCGATGCCAGTTCTGCCTATGCCGGCGGTAGTTCGGATCAGATTATCCGCCAGTTAAATTTGATTGCTCCCTGGATTGTTGCCCGGTATGACGATGGTACCTGGGGAACTATTTCGGATGGTAGCCCCATTGCCTGGTTGGATTCGGGCATGAAGGTAAACCGCGACAATTATAACTTTTCGGGAATGGCTGCCGTGGATTATAAAATCATGGATGGTTTGAAACTGACTTTGCAGGGTGCATATGTAAACAATTTGCAGAACTACAGTTATTTCCAGAAATACATCAAGTATAATGAGAATAAAGAATCAGACCCTAACCAATTGGATGAACGTTACTATAAATGGGATCGTACAAACTATGACGCGTTGCTGAATTATGATAAGAGTTTTGGCAAGCATAATATCAAGGGCTTATTGGGTTGGCACACAGAAAAATACAACTATAAGTATCAGAAAGCCGTGCGTAAGAAATTCCCCAATAATGAATTGACGGATATGAATGCCGGAGATGCTTCTACTCAAAGCAACGAAGGTTATTCGGCAGAACTGGCAATGATTTCATGGTTTGCCCGTGTCAATTATGATTTTGCAGGCAAGTATCTTTTGGAAGCCAATATCCGTTCGGATGCTTCTTCTCGTTTTGCAGAAGGTCACCGTTGGGGATATTTCCCTTCATTCTCGGGTGCATGGCGCATCAGTGAAGAAGCATTTATGGAAGGTGTAAGAGATAGCTGGTTGTCAAGCTTGAAGATTCGCGCTTCCTGGGGGCAGTTAGGTAATCAGGATGCATTAAGTGGTACCAATAATGACTATTATCCGGCATTGAATACTTATAATCTGGATTCTAAATATGCATTCGGAGGTTCTTTGAATTCCGGTTATTATCAGCGGAAATACCGTTTGGAAACCATCTCATGGGAAAAGGCATCTACTTGGGGTATCGGTGTTGACTTTACTTTATTCAACAAGTTGAATGGTTCTATTGATTATTATAATCGTAAGACTACCGACATCATTATGGATGTAACGGTTCCTGAAGAATTTGCATTGGATGCTTACAAGGACAATGTAGGCTCTATGAGAAATAGTGGTGTAGAAATAAACTTGAGCTACAATACCCAAATAGGTCAGGTTGACTTTGGAATCGCAGGTAATTTCTCTTATAATAAGAACAAGATCCTTGATTTGGGAGGCGGTGATCCTGATAAATACCTGGATGCTTCGGGTGGTTACAATCAGCGTAATAAAGTAGGTGAAGCTATGAACTCATACTTTATTTATAGAGCAGACGGTTTCTTCAATTCTCAGGAAGAAGCAGATGCTTATACCGAAAAATATGGTAATCCTTTCGGCAAGAAGTTTAAAGCCGGTGACTTGCGTTATGTAGATACAAACAAAGATGGTAAGCTGACGGCTGAAGACCGTGAATATTGTGGTAGCTCGGATCCTAAGATTACTTATGGTTTCAATATTAATGCAGGCTGGAAAGGTTTTGACCTGTCATTGATGTTTAATGGTGCTGCCGGTGTAAAGAGATTGTTTGACGGATATGAAGTTTATGGTAACTTCTCGGGTGATGCTGCCCATCCGTCTACTATATGGAGAGATGCTTGGACACCCGAGAATCATAATGCTTCCATGCCGCGTATTTTCTATGATACAAATTCTCCCAGTAGCAGCCGTTCCGTGCAATCTGATTTCTGGTTGCAGAATACAAGCTACTTGCGCCTCAAGAACCTGCAGTTAGGATATACATTACCAAAGAAGTGGTTGAATGCCGTCGGTGTTGATAATATCCGCATTTACTACTCTGTAGAAAACTTGTTGACTTTTGATAATATGAAAATTAATATTGATCCTGAAGCAACCAGTCAACGCTTGTCTTCTTATCCGTTGCTGCGCACTCATGCATTCGGTATTAATATAGCATTCTGATTTATATAGACTTTAAAAGATTTGAACTATGAAATATTTGAAACAATATATGATAATGGGAGCAGCAATGATGATTACATCTTGTTCTGACTTCCTGGATACGGCTCCGCTGGATGCCCTGTCTCCTGCTACTACCTGGAAAACCGAGGATGATGCCCAGAAATTTGCTATCGGGTGTTATGGTGGTAATAATGATGATACTTCCAGTTGGGAAGATGGTGGTAATATCTTATATCTGGATTGCGGATCGGATTTTGGCTTTAATAACTTTGAATGGGAAAACTATAAAACCATTGGTAACGGTGCAATGACTCCGTCGGGATCTGTGGCAAGTTTCTATGACTTCTCAGTGATCCGCCGTTGTAACACATTCCTGGAAAAAGTAAAGGATATTCCGTTCTCCAGTGAGCAGGCTAAGACGGATTTGATAGGTCAGGTTCGTACCATTCGCGCTTATCGTTACTTTGTAATGAACTGGTGGTATGGCGGTGTGCCTATTATTGATAACTATGATTCTGCGGATGAGGCTAAAGTTCCCCGTAAATCGGAAGAGGAAGTGAAGACTTTTGTTAATAGCGAATTGGATACTGCCATTGGCGAACTGAATGCTGTTCCATCCGAAAGGGGACGTTTTGCAAAGGGGGCTGCTATGGCTATCAGGATGCGTAGTGCATTGTATTATGGTGATTATGCGAAAGCAAAGGAAATGGCCGAGGCTATCATTAACCTGAAACAATATGCTTTGGAACCGGACTATAATAACTTATTTAAAGTTGCCGGTCAGGATTCAAAGGAAATTATTCTGGCTGTTCAGTATGTAAATTCCACTTTGGAATTGGGTACAATAGGTCAGATGTATAATAATGGTGATGGTGGTTGGTCTTCTATCGTTCCTACCCAAAACTTGGTAGATATTTATGAAATGGCGGATGGTTTGACCAAGGAAGAATCTTCCTCTTATGATCCGGCTCACCCGTTTGCCGGTCGTGACCCGCGTATGGCAATGACCATTATATATCCAGGTATGGACTGGAATGGTGCTATTGTTAATACATTGGATAAAACGATCAATGGTAAAGATAATGCAAACTATCCTCCTTCTGCAAATAATGCCTCAAAGACAGCTTTAACTTGGAGAAAATATTTGGATGAACAATATACCAATGGCATTTGGAATACGAATGCTTGTCCTATTGTGATTCGTTATGCAGAAGTGTTGCTTACTTATGCGGAAGCTGCCAATGAACTTACAGGGCCGTCTGCAGATGTTTATGATAAGTTGGATCTTATTCGGGAGCGTGTAGGAATGCCGAAGGTGGATCGTACCAAATATGCATCAAAAGAGGCATTGCGCCAGTTAATACGTAGAGAGCGTGGTGTTGAACTGGCCGGTGAAGGAGTACGCCGTGCAGATATTTTGCGTTGGAAAGACGATAGTGGCAAGATGGTTGCCGAAACAGTATTGAATGGTGTGCTGGAACGCATTGTGGGTACTGTGAATTACAGTGAAACCGATCCGACCAAACGTGCGGTAATTGATGTGAATGCCGCTGCTACTGATAAAAAGGTGGAAGATCGTGTATTTAAGCCTTATAATCGGTATAACCCTATTCCACAAGGGGCAATTGATAATAATCCGAGCTTAAAGCAGAATCCAGAGTATTAGTACAATATATTAAAAAGGATTTCAGGAACTATTCTCTATTTATGGTGAGAATAGAGGTCTAAAAGAATGGTCAGCCAACGTAGAAATATAAAGTTGGTTGGCCATTGTTTGTTCTAAGCTGTAAATAATAAGTGAATATTCTTGAGAAATGAGATAAGTCTGTTCTGTCTTTTGAAAACATGTTTTTGGCTTCAATACTTTTCATTTCCATTTTTATGTTATATCTTTGAGTTAATTAGAACGGATAGCGTATGAAGCCAAAACTGGATTTATCCCATTATGTCACCTGTTGGGGGATGTGCCTGTTATTCCTGGTTATATCTTCACAGATAGCTGCTCAGGAGGACGTTAAGCGCATCAACTGCGATAGTGTGAAGGTAGAAACCGGGACGCAGGGAGAAGTTTCTGTGTCTCCTTTGCCTTTGGATGAGATTTCCAAAGCTCCTCTGCCCCAACCTACGGCTGCCGATTCTTTATTCCGGTTTTCGTTAGATAGACCTCTCGTTCTTCCTTATTATGTGAATCCGTCACCCATGTTTCGGGGAGATTATAGTACGGGTGGTGTGTTGGGAGAGTTTCGTCACGGTATATTATATGGTGCGGGCGCCCAGACTACACTGCCGGGTATAGGGCAGATGAATGAGGCTTCCTTGGGATATATGCACAGATTTAATTCTCAGTGGAGTTTTCAGGTAGGCGTTGATGCTTTGAAGATGAATATGCCTTTTGCTGTGGGACAGTCTTTCGGAACTTCGGGCGCATTGATGTACCGCCCTTCGGATCGCATTGCCTTTAAGGTGTTTGGTTCTTATTACAGAGGGCAGACGTATGGTATGGAATCACACAGCTATGGTGGTAGTGTAACGGTGGGTATGAGTGACCGTTTCAGTGTGGAAATGGGGGTGCAGCGTCGTTACAACCCGTTGCGCGGAGGTTGGGAAACTGTACCTTTAGTAACTCCTTGCTATAAATTCAATAAGTTTGATCTAGGAATAGATGTAGGCGGCATCCTCTATGAGATTCTCCATAAAGTGGTTATTGATAAAGACAGGAAGATGGGGAATCCTACCATCGGGGCGCCATCTCATTTTCAGATGCAAGGACGATGAGATACTATAAATACGAACTATATAGGATAAAGTAAAACCTATATAGTTCGTATCTGTAAAAGGGGGAAAAAGATTGTTTATTTCACCTTTAGCTTATCAAATCCTTCTCCATAAACTCCCACTACATTACTTTGAGAGATAAATGCATTAGGATCAATATCTTTCACCAGCCGGAATATATCCAATGACTGGCTTTTCTTAGCCAGGACCACCACTACTTTGATACCCTGTTTGCTATACCAGCCTGTGCCGTCCAGCAAAGTAACCCCGCGATCTATTTCTGTAGAGATTCCTTCGGCTATCTCATCGTGCTTGCGCGAGAAGATAAGGAATTGAACAGATTGGCGTGAACTGTTGATTACATAATCAATCACAATACTCATGATGAACAATACGCAGAAACCAAACAATACCCGCTTCCAATCATGGAAAATGAAATAGCAGGACGAGATGATTACAATATCGCAATACATCATCATGCGGCCCAGCGTTACATCTTTGTATTTATTGATAATCCACGCAATGATGTCCGTTCCTCCGGTACTTCCGTTGTTGCAGAACACAATGCCGATGCCAAATCCCAGTAATCCGGCTCCTACCACGCAAGCCATGAATTCCTGTCCCGGACCTAACAGTTGGGGAAGTTCTCCATCGGGACCCTTTAATAAAGCTTGGAAAAGCCATAACAGGAAAGTTAGCATAAAGATGGCATAAATGGTCTTCAAGCTAAACTTCGGACCCAGTATCTTTAAAGCAAATCCCATAAAGATGGCATTGATAATGAAATAGGATACTTGGATCTCAATGCCGGTAGCATAGTAGATGATAGCCGATATACCGGTAACTCCACCTGTCGTTATTTGGTAGGGCAGCAAAAATGCCGCCCATCCTATTGCATAGCAAATCAGTCCGAAAGTAATGGCCAAATAGTCCTTTACCTCCCTGCCGAATTTGAGTTTCAATACTGAATCCATAGACGATTATAATACGATGTTTACAATCTTCTTCGGAACGATGATTACTTTCTTCGGAGTCTTGCCTTCAATCCATTTCTGTGCCTGTTCGTCGGCCATAACGGTATTTTGGATGGTGTCGTTATCGGCATCGGCGGCAAACTCCATAGTGAAACGTGCCTTACCATTGAAAGAGATGGTATAATTTACGGTATCTTCTTTCAGGTAATCTTCATTGAATGCAGGCCACTGGGCATCGCATACGCTGGTAGTATTGCCCAATGCTTCCCAAAGTTCTTCGCTGAAATGAGGAGCGAAGGGAGCCAACAGGATGATGAGATTGCTCAATACTTCCTTGTTTTTGCACTTCAATGAGGTCAGTTCGTTTACGCAAATCATAAATGCACTGATAGAAGTGTTGTAAGAGAAAGTCTCAATATCTCCGGTTACTTTCTTTATCAGTTTATGGATGGCTTTCAATTCTTCTTTAGTCGGAGCAGCTTCCACCGGAAGGAATTCGTCCGTGCGGCTGTAGAACAGGTTCCAAAGTTTCTTCAAGAAACGGTGAACACCATCTATACCGTTGGTATCCCAAGGCTTGGACTGTTCTACCGGACCGAGGAACATTTCGTACATGCGCAATGTATCCGCACCATATCTTTCGACAATCATATCCGGATTAACCACGTTGAACATCGATTTACTCATCTTTTCTACCGCCCATCCGCAGATGTATTTGCCGTCTTCCAGGATAAATTCCGCATTGTTGTATTCCGGACGCCAGTTCTTGAAGGCTTCAATATCCAGAATATCATTGGATACGATGTTCACATCCACGTGCAGCGGAGTGGTTTCGTATTGGTCTTTCAGGTTCAGGGAAACAAATGTATTGGTATCCTTGATGCGATATACAAAGTTGCTTCGGCCTTGAATCATACCTTGGTTCACTAACTTCTGGAACGGTTCTTCCTTGATGCTTACACCCAGATCGTGCAGGAACTTGTTCCAGAAACGAGAGTAAATCAAGTGTCCCGTAGCGTGTTCCGTACCTCCTACATAGAGGTCTACATTCTGCCAGTATTGGTCTACCTTTTCTGAAACCAAGGCCTGATTGTTGTGCGGATCCATATAGCGCAGGTAGTAGGCTGATGAACCGGCAAATCCCGGCATGGTATTCAGTTCCAGCGGGAATACTTTTACGTTATCAATCAATGAGTTATCTACCACTTCGCCTGTCTCTGTATTCCAAGCCCACTTGGTAGCGTGCCCCAATGGGGGTTCGCCTGTTTCGGTAGGCAGGAACTTGGCAACTTCGGGCAATTCCAGCGGCAGTTTGCTTTCGTCAATCATGTAGGGCATGCCGTCTTTGTAGTACACCGGGAACGGTTCGCCCCAGTAACGCTGGCGTGAGAAGATAGCATCGCGAAGGCGGTAGTTTACTTTCACGCGTCCCAGGTTGTGGGCTTTTACATATTCTTTGGTGGCTGCGATGGCTTCTTTGATGGTAAGCCCGTTCAATGAAAGATCGCAGTAAGGAGTCACACCTTGGCGCGGCGAGTTGCAAACAATACCTTCTTTGGCATCGAAACTTTCTTCGCTTACATCGCAACCTTCTACCAGGGGAACGATAGGCAGGTTGAAGTGTTTTGCAAAAGCATAGTCGCGGCTATCGTGGGCAGGAACAGCCATGATGGCGCCTGTGCCGTAACCTGCCAATACATAATCACTGATCCATACGGGAACTGCATCTCCTGTAAACGGGTTCACAGCATACGAACCGCTGAATACACCGGTTACACGGCGGTCGGCAATGCGTTCACGCTCTGTACGTTTCTTGGTGCGATCCAGGTAAGCCTCTACTTCAGCTTTCTGTTCGGGAGTAGTAAGTTGGGAAACCAATTCACTTTCGGGAGCCAATACCATGAAGGTTACGCCAAACATGGTGTCTGCACGGGTGGTGAAGATGGTAAATTCAATATCGCTGTCTTTTACTTTGAATTGTATTTCTGCACCTTCTGAGCGACCTATCCAGTTGCGCTGGGTTTCTTTCAGAGAGTCTGTCCATTCCACGTTGTCCAATCCATCAAGCAAACGCTGGGCATAAGCGGATACACGCAGGCACCATTGGCGCATCTTCTTCTGAACTACGGGGAAACCGCCGCGTTCCGAAACTCCGTCTACCACTTCATCATTGGCAAGAACGGTTCCCAGTTGCGGACACCAGTTTACCATCGTTTCGCCCAAGTAAGCGATGCGGTAGTTCATCAGGATTTCCTGCTGTTCCTTTTCGCTTTTGGCATTCCATTCTTCGGCGGTGAAGCTGATTTCTTCGCTGCAAGCGGCGTTTAGTCCTTTGTTGCCATATTGTGGGAATGCTTCAATCAGTTCGCTGATGGGGCGTGCCTGCTGTTCGTCATTGCAATAATAGCTGTTGAACATTTTTTGGAAAGCCCATTGTGTCCAGTGGTAATAGTTCGGTTCGCAAGTGCGTATCTCACGGTTCCAATCAAAAGAGAAACCGATCTTGTCCAACTGTTCACGATAGCGGTTGATATTGTTTACAGTGGTGATGGCAGGATGTTGTCCGGTTTGGATGGCGTATTGTTCTGCGGGAAGTCCGTAGGCATCATAGCCCATGGGGTTCAGCACATTAAAGCCTTGCAGGCGTTTGTAACGGGCGTAGATATCGCTGGCAATATATCCCAGCGGATGTCCTACGTGCAAACCTGCTCCTGATGGATAGGGGAACATATTCAATACGTAGAATTTCTTCTTGCTTTCGTCTTCGGTCACCTGATAGGTGTGATTGTCCACCCATCTTTGCTGCCATTTCTTTTCAATCTCTCTGAAATTGTATTCCATGATCTATATATAATTTATTTATTAATTGCTTTGTATTTAAGAGTTTGCAAAGATAATGAAAGTCGGGGGAATAATAGATGGAAAGGGGAAAGAAAATGAGTTTCAGCATTTTGGGGGAGTAGAAAAAGGGTAGTAAAGTGGAAGAAATCCTTTAAAAACTCCTTGTTCTTTTTCAAAAACACTTCATTCTTTTCGGAAAACTTCTAATTCTTTTTTAGAAAGGCGGTTATCTTTTCAAGGGGGTGCTGAGGCGGTGGAATGCTTCCGGTTTCACACCGCGAAACACCTCGTAACACACCGCGATATTTTATTTTCGCGGTGTGTTACGGAGCTTTTCTCGGTGTCTTATTAACCGTGAAAAACAATGGCGGTTGTTTTCAAAAACAATGGTCATTGTTTTTGCATTGAATCATTTGGGGCTGGGAATGAATAGCGTTGCCGTCCACCGTAGGGGCAGATTGAATCTGCCCGATAACATCCCAATGGTATATCTGTGGATGCATTCGGGCGGATTCAATCCGCCCCTACGGTGGACGGCTTACCTTAAACAATTAATTCAAAACCATTTCGACATGCTCTATTCCACTCCTAAATCTTTATAAGTTCTGGGAGCCGGAACCGGCGGCAACGGCTTGCGGTCTTTCAACTCTTGAAGAATGACCTCAATTGCCTTATTCAACTGCTGATCCTCTCCCATTTGTTCTTTGATAGGATCATTATCAATCAGAATATCAGGATCTACACCATGATTCTCTACAATCCATTGTCCGGTTTTTGCATCATAATTGGTAAAGAACGGAACGCGTACATCCGTGCCATCCATATAAGGCAGTGGCCCGCTGATGCCAATAATACCGCCCCAGGTGCGAGTACCGATTACTTTACCTATCTTGGTTGCCTTGAAACTCCACGGGAACAGGTCGCCATCTGATGCAGAATACTTGTTTATCAACAGGACTTTAGGACCTACCAGAGTTGCATCCGGAATTGTGTTTACCTTAGTAGAAGTGCGGCTCATCGTCAGCCGGTAGGGGTCACGAAGCAAGCGTTCAATAATCATTGGCGATACGTTGCCGCCACCATTGGCACGGTCGTCAATAATCAGTGCTTCCTTGTCCAGTTGCGGATAGAAGTAGCGTGCAAATTCATTCAGCCCTTCCGGTCCCATATCGGGAATGTAGACGTAGCCTACCCGGCCATTAGTTGCTTTTTCTACTTTCTTTATATTGTCTTGCACCCAGTTGTAATGATATAATGGAGATTCATCATCTATCGGACTTATCACCACTTTGCGTGCACCATCGGCTGACGCTGTGCTGTTTATGCTTAATTCTGTCAGTACATTTGCTTTGCCTACCAGCAAGCTATAAATATTGTCAACAGTAGCTGTTGAAACACCGTCGATGGCTGTAATGTAATCTCCTTCTTTAACCTCAATACCCGGTTCTGTCAGTGGAGAACGCAATGACTGGCTGTAAACAGCTCCCGGCAGAATCTTATCAATGCGGTAGAATCCGTTCTTGCCGCGGCTCAACTCTGCTCCCAATAATCCCATCGGGATGCGTTCAGGGCCTTTTATCTCGCCCGGATTTACATAGGCATGGCCACAAGCCAGTTCGGCAATCATTTCACCTATAATATAGTTCAAGTCCAAACGGGTCTTTGCATAAGGCAGCAGGACTGCATATTTCTCTTTTATTGCTTTCCAGTCTGCACCATGCATATTTTCCAAATAGAATCCGTCACGGAAAGCACGCCAGGTTTCATCAAATATCTGTGCCCATTCTTGCGGATAATCTATCGGTGCCACCATGTCATCCAAATCAACAGGATCCTCCATGGATGCCTTGCTGCATGGAAAATCGCAGATGTATAGATTACCTCTTTTGTGGAATAATGCTTTCTTATTGTTGCTCGTTACGCTCATAGAAGCACCGGCGGCTACTGTTTCTTCTTTCTGTTTCTCCAGGTCGAAAACTTTGGTATCTCTGCCACTTGAATACCATACTTTCTTTCCATCTGAATAGAAGTTACCATAGTTTCCGGCGTTCAATGGCAATTTAATCAATCTGCCCGGTAAGCCTGCAGGGTCTATTTTAACACTGCTTCCCGTTGCTTCTGATACTTTCTTATCTTTTGCTGCATTTTCTGTGCCGGCTGTTTCATCTGTGGGCAACAGGGGCGATGGGGTGTCATTGGCAAGCATGGCCATGTAAACGCCTCCCATATGGTTATAGGCATGATTCCATTCTGTTTGGCTATAAATAGGATTGAAATCTCTTTCAGAACTGAAAATGAGATATTTGCCATCACTGCTAAATTCGGGTGAAGAAGAACTGTACCATTTTTCGGTTACCGGATACTCCTTGCCTGTGCTGAGGTTGTACACATAGACCACACTCATATTATTTTTGCCGGATTTGGTATAGGTAATCCATTGGCTATCCGGTGAATAGCTTACTGAGTAAAATTCTCCTTCCGGGTTTTGCATCAAGGTACGTTTGGCTTTTGAAGGAATGTCTACTTCCACAATGCGGTTTTTGCGGTCGGTATAGAGTACTTTTTTACTATCCGGACTCCACATCAGTTGGCGGATGTAAGTATCATTGTTCTTAGTGAGTTGGATAGGGTCTCCACCTTCGGCAGATTGCAACCAGATTTCGGTTTCGCCGGTACGGTCGCTGATGTAGGCAATGTATTTTCCATCCGGGCTCCAATCGGCTCCGCGCTCATTAGCTCCCGGGGTGCGGGTGATGTTACGGGTTACTCCCTTGTCAGCCGGGACATCGAATACTTCTCCGCGAGCAGTCACTGCCAAGCGGTGCCCGTCCGGTGAAAGGCTGGCGGCTGTGAGGTTATCGGCTACTTTTTTCATTTCCTTGCGGGCATAGATATTATCTGATGCCAGAGTAATGGAAATCTTTTCTGATTTACGTGTTTTAGGATCTAACTTGTACAGATAGCCCCCGTGTTCATAGACGATGACTTGTCCGTTGCTACTGGGGAATTTTACATCATAATCCGTATAGTTGGTAACCTTTTCGGTTTGTTTGGTCTTGGTGTTATAGACAAAGATATTCATGGTGCGGTCTCGGTCGGAAATGAAATAGATCTCCTCTCCTATCCACATCGGAATAATATCTTGTGCTATATTGTTGGTAATATTCTCTATTTTCTTGGCGGCCGGATCATAAATCCATATATCGTCTGCCATACCTCCGCGATAATATTTCCAGTTGCGGAATTCACGCATCACACGGTTGTAAGCAAGCTTTTTACCATCGGGCGAGTAGCTGCAAAAACCTCCTTCGGGCAATGGAATAGCCTGTGACATACCGCCTTCTTTAGAGATTGTCCAGAGTTTGCCGGTAAAGCTGTCGCCAATTCGGTTGCGGTAGACAATGTTTTTGCCATCCGGGCTCCACGTCATCACAATGTTGTTGGGACCCATGCGGTCTCCCAAGTCATCGCGGCTGTTGGTCGAGGTATAAGTAAGGCGTTGGGGTTCGCCTCCGTTGGCAGGCATCAGATACACTTCGGTATTACCGTCATATTGTCCGGTGAAAGCAATAGACTTTCCATCGGGTGAGAAACGGGCGAACATTTCATAGCCGATATGCGAAGTCAGTCTTTGAGCTTCGCCGCCACCTAGAGGTGCTTTGTACAAATCTCCGGCATAGGAGAAAACTACGTCCGAACCGTTGGTTGCAGGAAAGCGGAGTAATCTAGCTTCATCGGCATGTCCGGTGAAAGCTGTCCCGGCAAGAAGCAGGGAGAATAATAGCTTTTTATTCATACGCAAAGAATGTGTTTGTTTTAGTAAAGGAACAAAGTTAATGAATATTCTTTAGAATATAGAGTAGAGTTTATTCCTTTTTTTCGTTTTTCGTATTTGAGTATTACTAGTATTCTTAATAAGAAATAGTTTTATGGCTGTATTCTTCTAAAATTATCTATATTTGCAATATTAACATATTCTAATAATAAAGATGGAGGCAAGGGTAGTAGACCGGGACTTGATTGAAAGAATAAACAAAGGAGATGAAAAGGCTTTTGAGATCTTTTATAATTGCTACTTTGTATATCTCTGCGCTTGTGCCAATTCTTATATTTTTAATCCGGTTGAGGCGCAGGATATTGTAAATGAAACCTTTGCAAAAGTATGGTATAAGCGCAAAGAATTATCTTTTCCCATTCATGCTTACTTGGTACGTGCCGTTCAGAATGGGTGTTTGAATTATTTGCGTTCACTTCATAGCCGTGAGAGAATCCTGGATGAGTATCGCGAGGCATTGCTTCAATTTCAGGAAGAATATTGTGCTTCCGAATGCACTCCTTTGCAAGAAATGGAGTTGGCAGATCTGGAACATCAAGTGCAGGAATTGGTGGCTTCCCTTCCTGATAAATGCAGAACTATTTTTGAGCAGTATCTTTATTCTAATCTGACTCCGCAGGAAATTGCAGATAAGAATAATCTTTCGGTCAATACGGTCAGAGTACATATAAAGAATGCCATGGACAAGATAAAAGAAAAGGTAGGAACGAGGATCGGAATTTTATTATTTTTCCTTTTTTGAGTGGAATAAGAAGAAAAAATTGGTTTTTGCCTAAATGATTTGTTTGCTGCGCGTGTATTATCTGTAGTAAGTAAAGTCAAAAGAGTGCAGAATGGACAATTTGATAGATGAATTTGAAAGAGTAATGCTGGATTATCTGAAAGGTAGTATCACGCCTGAAGATATGCAGAGACTGACGGAATTGTTGAGAGACAATGATTCCTGTCGCCAAAAGTATAGTGAAATGACACGCGCTTATGCTTTGGCTTCTTCATCTTGGTTTGCACGGCGGAAAGAGCAAAATTTTGAGCAACTGCGTGATACCCTGAATTTCCGTTCCTCTCGTAAACGCACCCTTTCACGTAAAATCAGAATATGGAGCGTTGCTGCTGTATGGGCATTGCTTATAGGTTGCAGCATTACTTTCCTTTATTTATACTCCTCATCGGAATCTACTTCTGTTATGGATTCTTATTGCCAGATAGAGATACCTCAAGGAGCTACTTCCAAACTGATATTGCCTGATAATACCGTTGTTTTTCTTAACGGGGGAACTACATTAAAATATGATGCCTCTTTGCAGGACAAAGAGAACCGGGAAGTCTTCCTTACCGGTGAAGCTTATTTTGAAGTTACTAAAAATGCGGATAAACCTTTCATTGTCCATGCGGGGGAATTGAATGTGAAAGTGCTCGGTACTACATTCAATGTTGTTTCTTATCCGGATGAACCGGAAGTTAAAGTGAGCCTTGCAGAGGGACGTGTGCAGGTTTCTGTAGCTTCAGAGGCAAAAGAGGATCTTTTTCTGTCTCCCAATGAACAAGCTATATATAATAAGGAGGACAAGCAGCTGTCTATGAAAAAGATAGATGCAGCTTCTCAGACTGCCTGGACAACAGGACGGTTGGTTTTTGTCAATGAAACATTGTTTGATATTCTTAAAACAATAGGGAAAAAATATGATATACAGATACTTATTCAGTCTCAAAAAGTGCATACTGAATATTTCTCAGGCAGTGTAGATGCTCATCTCACATTGGACGAGATTCTTTCCTATCTGGATGTTGATAATAAGTTTGTGTGGCGGAAGAAAGGAAAAACGATTGTCATTACAGACAGATGATCGAACTATGAAAAGAAGTACTATAACCGGTACATTTTAAATATTTTGTTAACTAAAAAATCTAAGTATGAGAAAAAACTTTTCCAAAAATCACAGGGGGCATTGGATTCCTCTTGTTTTGGTGGCTTCATTTCTGTTATGGGGAAATGTGGCTATGGCTGCGCTGTCTATTCAGGAGGCAAAATTTTCTATGCGGCAAAATTCTATCTCTTTAAACCAGGTTTTTCATGAAATTGAGAAACAGACGGGCTACTCCTTTTTAGTACGTAATAATGATATCAATATCAACGAAAAGGTTTCTATTGATGTCCGGAATAAAAGTGTGGAGGAGGTATTGGAAATCTTATTTGCAGGAAAGAATATCCGTTACAAGGTAGAGGGAGAACGTATTTCTGTTTATAAGCCTCAGCAAGCAAGACAAAGCACTATTACAGGATTGGTTCTGGATGCTGCCAAAGAACCGATTATTGGTGCATCTGTTGTAGTAATAGGATCTACTAACGGATGTATTACAGACTTTGATGGAAAATTCTCTTTAGAGGTTTCCGAACTTCCGGTGAAACTGCAAATCAGCTATATCGGTTACAAGTCTCAAGAAGTAACGGTAAATGATACGAAGACCATTCAGGTGGTGATGCGTGAGGATACCGAAACATTGGACGAAGTAGTGGTAGTAGGTTATGGTTCACAGAAAAAGGCAAACTTGACCGGTGCTGTCGCTTCCGTAAAAATGGACGAAGTAATTGGTAACCGTCCCTTATCACAAGCTGCCGATGCATTGCAGGGTACAGTTCCCGGCTTGTTTGTTTCAAGTGACGGTAATGCTCCCGGTAAGAGTAAATCATTTCAAATTCGTGGTGCCTATTCTGTAGGTATCAAGAATGATGACGGTTCTTATGGTAGTGCCATCAAGCCTTTGATTTTGATTGACAATGTGGAAGGAGACCTGGATATGGTTAATCCTGAGGATATTGAAACGGTTACAGTGCTGAAAGATGCCGCTTCGGCTGCCATTTATGGTGCCCGTGCTGCCGGTGGTGTAATTTTGGTTACTACCAAACGTCCGAAAGGAGAAACTTCTTTCCAACTGAATTATAATAATAACTTTGCCTTTGCAACCGCCATGAATTTGCCAGAACAAGCACCGTTGATGGAATATTTGCAGGCCTATTCTGATGCTGCCGGAGATCAATTCTGGACAATGGGTTCACCCAGTGTAAGCAAATGGATGGGATATTTGGAGCAATATCGTAATAATCCGTCTTCTATTCCTACTGTCGGCGATGGTATCTTTAAAGATACGGATGGGGCTGTTTATTATATGAATGAAAAGGACTTGGTGAAGAACATGCTTGAGACCAGTTTCCAGCATACTCATAATATATCAATGACAGGTAGTACTGATAAGCTCCGCTATCGTCTTTCTGCCGGATTTATTGATAATGACGGTGTGCTGATTACTGACAAGGATAAATACAGACGAATGAATGTCAGTGGATTTATATCCGCCAATGTTACAAAATGGTTTACTCAGGAAGCTACTTTCAGCTATGCACATAGTAAAAGAATGGAGCCAAAGTCTGCTTTGGGCGCTGTTTACAGTACCCGTCTTGCTTCTTTCTATCCGGAAGGCAATATGCCGGAAGGTATTTCTGCTGCAGGCGATGGGTTGCCTTTCTTTACTCCGTCCAATCAGATACGTTGGTCCAATCCGGCTAAAACTTTGTATGATAATCCGCGTATTTTCTTGAAGTCTATATTGAAGCCTTTGAAAGGCCTTGAAATAGCATTCGAATATACATTCGACAAGAATATATATGATTATAACTGGTACACAGGAAGTGTAGCATATACAACTGTTCAAGGTGGTAAAGATACTACTCCTACAAGTGACTATTTGCAGAAAACAAAAAGATATACTGATTATAATTCCATTAACTTATATGGTACCTATGATTTTGCATTAGGAGATCATAAGTTTAAAGTAATGGCAGGTTTCAACCAGGAGTCAAGCTACCGGGAAACAATGGAAGCTTATTCTTATGGACAGGCTGTAATTGAGGTTCCCTCATTAGGTTCAGGTACTTCTACTTTGAAAGCCACTGATAAATACAATGAATTTTCTGTTCGCGGCGGATTCTTCCGTGTGAATTACAACTATCAGGATAAATATTTGCTGGAAGTAAACGGACGCTATGACGGTTCTTCTAAGTTTCCTAAAGAATCACGTTACGGTTTCTTCCCCTCTGTTTCGGCCGGTTGGAACATTGCACAGGAAAAATTCATGGAAAGTACTCAGAATTGGTTAGGTTCTTTGAAGCTACGCGCTTCTTATGGTATGATTGGTAACCAGAACGTGCCTGCTTATTCGTTTATTCCGACTATGACGGTGAATAATAAATACAATGGTTGGATATCCAATGGTAATTATGTAACCGCTATTACTTCTATTCCTTCATTGGTAAGTCGCAACTTTACTTGGGAAAAGGTAGGAACATTAGACATCGGTATTGATTTCTCTATGTTCAGTAATCGCTTCACAGGTACTTTTGACTGGTATCAGCGTAATACGAACGGCATGCTTGCTCCGGGTGTACAATTGCCTGCTGTGGTGGGTGCGGATGCTCCTTATCAGAATACGGCAGATATGCGTACACGTGGTTGGGAACTGAGCTTTAATTGGCGCGATCAGATTGGAAAGGTTGGTTATCGCGTTGGTTTCAACCTGTCTGATAGTAAGTCAAAGATTGTGAAGTATGATAGTAATTCATCTTATTTATTGAGCAGTGAGCGTACCAATGCACAGACTGGTGGAAAATATACATTCTGGGAGTTTTATAAAGGTAAGGAATTAGGCGAAATCTGGGGATATGAAACAGATGGTTATTATACCGTAGACGATTTTGTCGATACTTCTTCATGGAAATTAAAGGATGGTGTTCCAAGCATAGATGGCTATAATCCTCGTCCGGGTGATGTGAAGTTCAAGAACTTAATGGATGATGAAAGAGGAACAAATATGATTTCCAGCGGTGACAATACGTTGAATAATCCGGGCGACCGTAAAGTGATTGGTAATGAAACTCCTCGTTATCTTTATGGTATTAATCTGGGATTAAACTATAAGGGTTTTGATTTGAGTGTCTTCTTGCAGGGAACCGGTAAACGCGACAAATGGATTGCCAATACATTGACTTTCCCATTGTACTCTGACTTTAAGTTTATTCCTTTATACAAAGGTTTGGGTGATTACTGGCAACCGGTAGATGCTGCCAATGGTGATTACACAGCAGTTAATCCTAATGCTGAGTTCCCACGTATTTATGGCAACTATGGTAACCAAGCCTCTAATTACCGCCAGTCAGACAAGTACTTGTCTGATGCTTCTTATCTGCGTATCAAGAATGTTACTTTGTCATATACATTCCCCAAAGCATGGATTACCAAAATATCTTTGTCGCAGTTGCGTGCTTTTGTCAGTGTAGAAAATCTGGCAACATTCTCATCATTACCAAAAGGTATCGATCCGGAAACGCTGAAATGGGATTATCCCGCATTCCGCACAGTATCCTTTGGGCTTAATCTTACATTATAAACCTTAAATTAGTACGAGTATATGAAAAGACTATTTATAAGTTTAGCAATTCTCGCAGGAATTAGCCTCTCTAGCTGTAATGATAGTTTCTTGGAAAAGACTCCTGTTACAGACCTGACAGAGGATAATGCATTCAATTCCTACGATAACTTCAAGGCCTTTATGTGGCCTTGCTATGAGATGTTTACGAATAAGACTATTCGCACTTCCTTACAAGGATTCGGACAGGACGGACAGTATAAGGGCGATATGGCAGCAGGATACTTTCAGCAAAAATATGAAAGTGGCTACAATGAATTTGCTTATCAGACAGTTGCCAGTGTAGCATCCGGCAATGGTTGGGATTTCAAATCATTTATCCGGCGTGTCAATATCATGCTTTCACACATTGATAATTCTAGCATGACAGAGGCTCAGAAAGACCACTGGCGTGCAGTAGGATACTTTTTCCATTCTTTCTGGTATATGGAATTGATAGATCGTTTTGGCGATGTGCCTTGGGTAGATCAGGTATTGCAGGAAGATTCTCCCGAAGCCTATGGACCTCGTGTGGATAGAAAAACCGTAGCCGACAAGGTATTGGAACGTCTGCAATGGGCGGAACAGAATATTGGAAATTTCACATCACAGGATGGGGACAACACGATTAACCAAGATTGTGTACGTGCTGCTATTTCGCGTTTCGGATTACGTGAAGGTACATGGAGGAAATATCATGAATTGGGTGATGCTGAAAAATATCTGCAAGAGTGTGTACGAGCATCCGAGTTATTAATGGCCGCTTATCCTACTCTTTACACAGGAACAGACGGGCAACCCGGTGCCGGATATGGTGAAATGTGGACAACAGAGGATTTGGGACAAGTTCCGGGTATCATTCTCTATAAATCTTATGTGACGGATATAAACCCTATGGGCATGAGTTATATTGAGCATACTTCTTCACACTATGTAGAGATGAACCAGAATACGGTAGATCTTTATTTGATGAAGAACGGTAAGCCGATTTTGGGTGACGGCTCAGGTTATCATGGAAATAAAGACATGTATGCAGTATTCCGTGACCGTGACCCGCGTTTGTATCACACTGTTATACCTCCTTATAAAGTAAAATCCGGAGAAGGAGATTATCCTACATGGTCGTACACAGATAATCCGGCAGACCGTGAATATATTGATATTATGGGAGCAAATGAAAGTTGCAGTAACCCGGGTATTGGCATGAAACGTTTGCCCGGGCAGAACTGGAGTGCATCACTTGTACCTGAAATACCAAGATTGGGTACCGGAGCATTTGTGACTTGCCGTTCAGGCTACTATGTATGGAAGAATTGGGATAACTGGGAAACCAGCTTTAATAATGGTAACCTGAATACAGCTGACAAACCTATTTTCAAAATTGAAGAAGTTCTGTTGAATGAGGCAGAAGCTAAATTTGAATTGGGAGCATTTAATCAGGGAATTGCAGACCAAACAATCAATAAGCTGCGTGACCGTGTCGGTGTTGCAAAAATGGTAGTAGCCGATATTAATGATAGCTTTGATCCTAATCGTGGAAAATACTATCCTAAAGGTAATACAAGCGGCATTCAGGTTGATCCTGTTTTGTGGGAGATCCGTCGTGAACGTATTATTGAGTTAATGGGTGAAGGATTTGGTTTTTATGATGTACGTCGTTGGCGCATGGCTCCATGGTTCCTCAATCAACCGGCAACAGGCTTATGGATGACAAAGGAAGAGGCTGTAGCCAATGGTATGACTCTGTACAATCCTGCAACAGGTTATTCTGACGGAACCAGCGGTTCAATGACAGAAGGTAATCTTTATCTTTTCAATGATCCTTTGAAAGAAGGAAAAGGCTGGTTGGATAAATATTATTTATATCAGGTTCCGACTACTGAAATATTGCTGAATCCTGAATTGGAACAGAATCCGGGCTGGTAATTTTTAGTGATATACTGACGAGGCCGTCTCAATACGGAATATGGTATGGGGCGGCCTTGCTTGGCTTTTAAACTGTAAATTCTATGCGAATATGAAATACCGGAAAATATGGTTTGGCGCTACTTTACTGTGTACAGCAGGAATACAGCAAGCATTTTCTGCCGAAACGGATGCGAAGAACAAACCTAATATTGTTTTTATTTTAGCTGATGATTTGGGCTGGACTGATCTGGGGGTAATGGGAAGTGACTATTATGAAACCCCTCATATAGACCGTCTTGCTGCAGAAGGATTGCTTTTTGACAATGCTTATGCGGCAGCAGCCAATTCAGCTCCTAGCCGTGCCTGCATGATGACTGGCATGTACACTCCCCGTCACGGGGTATTTACCGTGAGCCCACCCGACCGTGGTGACCGGACAAAACGGAAATTGATACCGATAGCCAATACAGATGATGTGCGTGCTGACTTTGTTACGATGGCAGAAGCCCTCCGGCAACAAGGCTACCAATGTGGGCATATCGGTAAATGGCATTTGGGAGATGATGCTGATGGTACAGGTCCGCTTTCACAGGGTTTTATTTGGAATGTAGGAGGAAACAGGGCAGGTGCTCCCTATTCTTATTTCTATCCCTATTGCCTGCCCAATAAAAGTAAATGCCATTTGGGACTGGATGAAGGAAAGCCGGGCGAATACCTTACGGATCGTTTGACTGATGAGGCAATCTCTTTTATGAAATCTCATAAAGAAGGACCATTTTTCCTGCATCTTTCTCATCACGCCGTGCATACTGCCTTACAGGCGCCGGATTCATTGGTTGCCAAGTATCGTAATAAAACTCCCGGCAAATATCATACAAATCCGGTATATGCTGCTATGATTGAGAAACTGGATGACAGTGTGGGGAAGATATGCCAGACCGTTGAGGATTTAGGTATAGCTGATCATACAATTATTGTTTTTTATTCGGACAATGGAGGCTCTGAGCCGGTAACAGACAACTATCCGCTGAATGGAGGAAAAGGAATGCCTTATGAAGGGGGCAGTCGTGTTCCTTTAATTATAAAATGGGTGGACAAAATAGAGCCGGGCAGCCGTTCATCTATTCCTGTAACCGGAGTGGATTTTTATCCTACTTTTGTAACTTTGGCGCATGGTGACGTTGCGACAAATCTTGATGGAAAGGACATTTTTACGCTTGTGGCAAAGAATGATATGGATCGGGACCTATTCTGGCATTTTCCTGCCTATTTGGAATCTTATTTGAATGGAGGGAAATCTTTCCGTGCCAAGCCCTACTCCAGTATTCGTTCAGGTAACTGGAAGTTGATTTATAATTATGAGGATAAATCAATGGAGTTATTCAACTTAAAAGAAGATTTGGGTGAATCAAAGAATCTGTCAGAGTCTTATCCGGGGAAACGCGAAGAACTTTATCGGAAATTAATGAACTGGATTGAAGATACTCATGCCCCTATCCCTACCGAGCTGAATCCATATTATCAAGAATAAGAATGGATATTCCTTTTATAGCTTTTGCTATCCGGAATATTTTCTATAAATTGCCGATGCTTATAATTCAAATGATAACTAACACGTAATGAATATACATATTATGAAAAATCGAAATCTTTTTTTGTTAAGTACTGGGCTTGTACTCACCGCTTCGGGTGCCTATGCCCAGAAAACACCTAAGCCGAATATCATTTATATCATGTGTGATGACATGGGCTATGGTGACTTGGGTTGCTATGGCCAGCCTTATATCAGTACGCCGAACATTGATAATATGGCGAAAGAAGGTATGCGTTTTACTCAGGCGTATGCCGGAAGTCCGGTAAGTGCTCCTTCACGTGCTTCATTTATGACCGGACAGCATTCGGGACACTGCGAGGTACGCGGTAATAAGGAATATTGGCGAAATGTGCCGATGGTGAAATATGGTGATAATGAGGATTTCTCTGTAGTAGGGCAGCATCCTTATGATCCCGACCATGTGATTATTCCCGAAATCATGAAAGATAATGGTTATACTACCGGTATGTTCGGCAAATGGGCAGGCGGTTATGAAGGTTCTGTTTCAACTCCTGACAAGCGGGGTATTGATGAATATTATGGTTATATTTGCCAATTCCAGGCGCATCTTTATTATCCTAATTTCTTGAATCGGTATAGCAAATCCATGGGCGATACGGCAGTAGTACGTGTAGTGATGGATGAGAATATTAAATATCCCATGTTTGGTAAGGAATACTTCAAGCGTCCTCAGTATTCGGCAGATATGATTCACGAAGAAGCTATGAAATGGCTGGATAAGCAGGATGGCAAACAGCCGTTCTTTGGTATCTTTACCTACACTTTACCTCATGCTGAGTTGGCACAGCCGGAAGATTCTATCCTGACAGGTTATCAGAAAAAGTTTTTTGTAGATAAGACTTGGGGCGGTTCGGAAGGTTCCCGTTATAATGCTTCTGTTCATACGCATGCTCAGTTTGCCGGAATGATTACCCGTTTGGACTATTATGTGGGCGAAGTGATGAAAAAGTTGAAAGAGAAAGGTTTGGATGAAAATACCATTGTTATCTTTACCAGTGATAATGGCCCTCACGAAGAAGGAGGTGCAGATCCTACATTTTTCGGACGTGACGGTAAGTTGCGTGGATTGAAGCGCCAGTGTTATGAAGGTGGTATCCGCATTCCGTTCATCGTCCGCTGGCCGGGTAAAGTGGCTGCCGGAACAGTGAATGATCATCAGTGTGCTTTCTATGATTTGATGCCTACTTTCTGTGATATTATCGGTGTGAAGAATTATATCAAGAAGTATGGCAACAAGAAGAAAAAGGAAACAGATTATTTTGACGGTATTTCTATCATGCCAACTCTGTTAGGCCAGGAAGGTCAGAAAGAACATGATTTTCTTTATTGGGAATTTGATGAGACCGATCAGATTGGCGTCCGCGTAGGTGATTGGAAGATGGTGGTGAAGAAGGGAAAGCCGTTCCTCTACAATCTCGCTACAGACATTCATGAAGATCATGATGTAGCGGCACAGCATCCTGATATTGTGAAACAAATGAAAGATATTATCAAGTCGCAACATACGCCCAATCCTAATTTCTCGGTGACGTTACCAGAGTTTGATTAAGAAAAATGCTATGATAATTCCCCAGTCCATTCATTTAGGCTGGGGAATATTTTTTTATATAAAGGAAAGCTGTTATCTTTGCCCTCGCAAATTTAAAAACACTCCGATGAGAATCTAAAACATTCATTTCCATACAACTATTCATTTTCATGTTGGGACGGCAGGCGAAGCGATTTCGTTTGTTGCGTAATAGTTGTCTTCTAATCCTAACTACACGCATTTCAGTATTAACATTTTAAATCTTTAGAAACAGTATGAGTATACATGTACAGTCCATTACTTACATGCATCCGGATAAAGACGTGCTTTTCAGCAACGTCAGTTTTTCTATCAGTAAAGGTGAGAAGATCGCCCTCATCGGAAATAACGGTTCAGGAAAGTCTACTTTGATGCAACTGATAACAAAAGAGTTATCACCCTCCGAAGGACAGATTGTTTGCCTGGAGGCACCTTATTATATTCCGCAGCATTTCGGACAATTCAATCACTTGACAGTTGCCGGGGCATTGCGGATAGAGACTAAGTTACAAGCACTTCATGCCATATTGCAAGGAGATGCTTCAGTGGATAATTTTACAGCATTGGCAGATGATTGGGAGGTAGAGGAAAGAGCCATTGCCGCCTTGCATGAATGGGGATTGCCGGAAGTGCCCCTCTCCCATTCGATGCATTTGCTGAGTGGTGGCGAAAAGACCAAAGTATTTTTGGCAGGAATCACTATACATTCTCCTTCTTGTATACTGATGGATGAACCGACCAATCATTTGGACAATGCAAGCAGAGAGAAATTGTATCGCTTTATTGCCACTACCCCATCTGCTTTGATGATTGTCAGCCATGACCGCACATTGCTCAATCTTCTTTCTTCTACTTATGAACTCACAGCCGGGGGCGTAACTTATTATGCCGGAAACTATGACTTTTATAAAGAACAAAAGGAATTGGCTGTTCAGGCTTTGCAAGCCCGATTGGAGGAAAGTGAAAAGCAATTGCAGAAGGCTCGGAAGCAGGCACGTGAAGTAATGGAACGCCAACAAAAGCATGATGCGCGTGGCAAGAAACAGAATATAAAGAAAGGAGTGGGAAAAATGGCAATGGATACGCTTCAGGATAAAGCCGAAAAGAGTACAGTCCGTTTGGGCAATGTACATGCCGATAAAATCCAGTTCATAACCCAGAGCGCAACGGAACTTCGGAAGGCATTGCCCGATATAAAAGCAATGAAGGTGGATTTCAATTCTTCTTCCCTGCACACGGGCAAGACACTAATTGCAGCCTCTAACCTCAATTATGCGTATAAGGAAACCCCGTTATGGGCATCTCCCCTTGATTTTACCATCAAGAGTGGTGATCGCATTCATTTAAGGGGTGGTAATGGTAGTGGAAAAACAACTTTATTAAAGCTGATAACCGGAGCCCTTTCTCCCACTCAAGGTACATTGACAAGAGCGGATGGTCTGACTTATGTCTACCTTGATCAGGAATATTCCATTATTCATGATGATTTATCAGTATTGGAACAACTTTCTGCATTCAGCAACGGACTTTATGACCATGAGTTGAAAACGATCCTTAATCGTTTTCTATTCCCTGTTTCTGCCTGGGATAAGAAGTGCAGTTGCCTGAGTGGCGGGGAAAAGATGAAACTGTCCCTTTGCTGCCTGATGGTAAGTGCGCAGACTCCCGATATATTCATTGTGGATGAACCGACCAATAACATTGATATTACGAATATGGAGATATTAACGGAGACTTTGAAAAGCTATCAAGGCACCTTGTTAGTAGTTAGCCATGATGCCTATTTTGCCCGGCAGATTGGGGTAGATCAGGTGATCATTTTATAAGGCAGTGTACGGCTGTGACATTTTTGTTTCATTTATAGATATTATACCTGTAAAAACGAAAATGTCACAGTCTCCGTTGTCGGTTGTTTTGTTTTCAGAAGAATCTGTATCAACAAGGATCTTATTTAACCTGCCGATAAACCACCTCCGAAATATCTGCAATGATTTGTGAACTCATTAACTCGCTCTCCTCCGAGTCTTTCACAAATACGGCAATGGTGTAGCGGTTTCCATTTGGGAGAAGAACGAAACCTATGTCGTTAGTTCCGATAAGTTGTCCTTTGGCGTTACGATCTCCTGTTCCGGTTTTATGCCCGATGATGGCTTCTGTTCCTTGCAATGGCCGGGCAAGCCGGTTCTTTCCGGTCTCGCATTCGGTCAGGGTGCGCTTAATAAACTCTTGGTAGTCGTCGTTGAATAACTTCCGGGTGAGCAGGATTTCCATCAGGCGTGCGGCCTCCAATGGTGAGCTCCAGTTGTTGTAACATACATTCATATCCTGGTGCATATCATCTTCCGTTGCCACAATGGCAAATTGTTCTATGCCCAAAGAACGGATATAGTCATCGGCAACTTTGGGACCGCCTATATAATTGAAAAGAATATCGCACGCATTATTATCGCTCAACTGAAGGGTATAAGTCAATAATTCGCTGATAGGTAGCGAAATATTTCCTTCCGGGAATTTATCACGTAGCGGACTGTAGGTGTTTGTTTTCAAATCCTCTTTGGTGATTTTGATTTCTGTACTGAGAGGCAGGTTATTCTGTTGGAGATAATTGGCAACAGCCAATGCCTGATAGAACTTGAAAACGCTCATCATGGGATAAGGGCGGTCATTATTTATGATGATGGTATCTTTTCCATTCAGAATAACGGCTACTCCTACTTGTGCTTTCTTATTTTCGATGATTTTACGGATAGAGGCCTCTAAGTTTACTTCCTTTGAGGTATCGGAAGCTGTATTCCCTATCTCTAAAGTAGCTTGGGAATATCCTCCAAGAGAATAAACAGCTACAAGTATCCATATAATGAAAAATCTTATATTCATTGGTTTTATAATTATTGTTCTGCCGGATGCAAAAGTAACAATTTGATTATAAAGCGCAATGAATATAAGATAACTATTTATAGTCGGTTCAACACATCATCTGCAGCACTCTTTCCTTTGTACTTCTTGGAATAGTTGTTGAAGCGATAGACTACGCTCAGTGATACGTGTCGTTCATCCTGGTCTTCATCTTGCCAAAAGTAGATGTTATTGATTCGTCCGTCATACAAGCTCATGCGACGCTCCAACAAATGTTCGCCTGCCAACCTCACTTGCAGTTTTTCGTTCAGGAAGGTTTTGCTGATACTTACGTTCATGTTGTGCTGGGCGCGAGAAGTAATCCATTGATAACTGCCCGAACTGGTGTAATTATATTCCAGATTGACCAACCAGTTTTTCGGCAGATGGAAGTTGTTTTCGAAAGTTACTATCCAGGTGGGTTTGTCCACAGAAAGTTCCCCGTCAATGGATTCCACTTTCTGGATGCATTGTCTATACATACCTGTCAGTGACGGCTCGTAGAAGCCGAAGCGGTGGCGCAGGTTTACTACGGCACTCAACTGCTGCTGCTTGTCATAGTTGCGCCAAGTGTTGACGCTGACTTCCGGCTTTTGCGGGTGACTGTACATATAGAATCCTATGAAATCCTTGATGTACGTGTAACCCAAGGACAGATAGAGGAAATCATAAGAAAGAGAGTATAAAAAGCGATGCGAGGTTTGCGGAACCAGTAACGGGTTTCCTTCCTGATAATCGAAACGGTTGACATAGTATGAGTAGTTGTTCAGTCTTCCGAAATCCGGTCGGCTGATACCTGTACGGTAGCTGAGTGACTGGGAAACTTCTTTGGTCTTATAAGAAATTCCGAAGCTGGGGAAGAAGTTCCTGTAAGTGCGGCTGATGTTATTGTCGGCATCATACAGGTCACGATAGTTGTAAGTGACGTTCTCGTATCTCAGTCCGGCATTCAGCGAAAAGTCCCCTTTGGAGTAGCTGTACGAAATAAATCCGGCGTATTTTTCTTCTTCTGTTTCTGATTTGGAGTTGCTGCCCGTGCCGCCTTCGTATTCCAGAAAGCTGTTTCCGGTTACCTTATTCCACTCCCCGCCCATTACGAATGAATGCTCATCGGTCAGGTTGTAAGTCAGTTTAGGGCTGATGGCATACACGTTATAATCGGCTTCATTGGTATTGGACACTTCCGATAGTCCGAAACGCTCTGATTCTTCTGTCACTTTTTGCAAGCGTCCGTTGTGGGTATGGGCGTAGTCGGTGTAAACATCCAGTTTCAGCTTTTCATTTAGTTTGCCGGTGTAGTATGCATTTAGATGATGATAATAATCATTGTCGTTCTTCAATAGAGAATTGCCTTTGATGTAGTCGTATGGCTCACCATTGGTCGTGATGGTGCTGAAAGAAGGAGCATCGTTATAGTCTTTAGACAGATAGCCGTCATACTGGATACCAATGCTATGCCGGTCGCTGATGGCATAATCGGCTCCGGCTGAATAGTTGTAAGAGCTGTACTGCATGGCTTTGCATTGTTGGTCAAGGTCTTGTGTCCAAATGGTGTCGGGGGTGGTGATGACGGTTTTCATCAGCTGATGGCTTTTCCGCCGGTAGTCTCCATAGGTAAAGGTGCCGAAGAGGTTCAGCCCGCCGGTCTGGTAGTTCAGTTTCACACTTTCTTCATTGCTCAGTTTGTGGTTCTGGGTTAATTCTCCGTTCAGTTGCACAGACCAGCCTTCCAGCCGTTTGGTGGTGGTAATTAATAACACTGCGCCAACAGATGCGTCATATTCTGCACCGGGATTGGTGATCAGTTCTACATTCTTTATGTTCTTTACTTCCAGTTGTTTCACTTCGTCTATGGAACGGGTTTTCTTTCCGTTGATGTAGATCAGTGGTGTGCCGCCGGTGAAAGAGGTGAGGTTACCACCTTCCATGGTCATGCCCGGAATCTTGCGGAGTACGTCCAGTACTCTGGTTTCGCGGCTCAGTACGGAATTGGCTACATTGGCAATCACGCTTCCGCCTTTCATCTTGAATGCGGGTGCGGAGCCGGTCACTATTACTTCTCCCATGGCTACTGCACCGTCTTTTAAGGTTATGGGTTGCAGGGCTGTATCGGTTGTTATCCGGATGGGTTGGGTAAAGGTTTCGTATCCCAAAAAAGAAATGCAGAGCTCATAGTCTCCGGCAAGAATGTTGGGGATGAAGTAATTGCCTGCCGCATCGGTGATGCTGCCGGTCACTACTTTCTCTCCTTTCTTTAACATGATGGTGGTACTTTCCATCGGCATGCTTTGTTCATCTAGTACCCGTCCTTTCAGGCTGTTCACACTTTTCACGGAGGCGGATACTACTACCACATACTGGTCTCCTTTCAGTGTATAGTTCAGCGGTTTGTCTTTCAGCAGATCGCTGATGGCTTGTGTAATGGTTTCATTCCGGATGGAGGTCGTTACTCTATATGTTTGTATGTCATCATAGGTAAATAGGATACGGTATCCTGATGCTTGTTCCAGTTTCTTGAGTGCCGAAGGCAATGCTTCATTCCGGAAATCAAGAGTGATTCTCTTGTCTGTTTGTGCTGTGACAGTCAGTTGCAGGCTGCATAAGATTAGCAAAAGATAAATAAGTCTTGTTTTCATAAATAACTGTTTTATTTTGTTCTTTTGCTAATAATACGGATAGCCTGCAGAATCGGGTACTGTGAAAATCGCTTTTTCTCTTGAATTATTGCATTAGTCCTCCTTCTACAAAGAAAAGAACCTCATTTAAACGGTTTTTATTTGCTTTCCCATCTTTGAAAATGGCTGGAATTGAAATTATCTTGTCTTGAATCAGTTTATCTACCAAGTTCCACATAACCTCATGGTATAATATTACCATAGCTATTTTCTCATTATCAATACCATACCGGGTAGCTAGGGAACTGCAATTCTTTTTTAGTTCTGCGCTGATAGATTCCACCAGTTTATCGTTTATTTGATGAAAGCTATCTTGTTGTTTTTTAATGATGGGGATTAATACATTTCCATTATCGTCTACCAATCCATATGGTTTTAGTTGAGAGATAAGCTGATTATCTGTTATTTTTCCGAGCTTGTCTATTTCATCTGCACATTGATCCATTGTTTTATTACTGGGAGCAATGCTGCTGTCAATGTAGGTCAATATCAAATTCTGTTCTCCAAATCCGTTTGTGCCACATGCAAGATCCTTTCTAGGTTCGTATAATACCCAATAACAGCCACTCCAGCTTGTATGACTATCAATGTCCTCAAACAGAACCAGCTTTGTCCACATTCTTCCATCCAAGAGATATGAAAAGACGAGTGAAAGTGCATTCTCCCTAAAGCCCATTTCATTGATAATTTGGGTTAATGATATAAAATCTGCTTTTGTGTTTGCATACATAGATTCGGCAATCTCTTTGCTGAAATTTCTTAAAGAATTGGTTTGTTCTTTATCGAGAATAGGTATTGTTGTTTTCCATTTACCTTTTGTCTCATTGATAAGTCCGCCTACTTCCAGCAGTAATAATTGGCTGTCAGAGCATTTGATTCCCATTTCGTGAAGTTCAGTCTGGGTATGCGGGGTTCGCAGATTATATAGTATTTCCCAGTTATTGTCAGGCTTTACGTAGTCTTCAGGCTGATGTCCATCTACTGCAATAAATTGAGTTGCCTCCCATTGGTCATAAGGGCGTATCGGGGTTTGTGCTTTCGTTATAGAGGGAACTGATAATAGTATCAATACTAATAGAAGTAAGATTGAATGATGTTTCATAATCGTTTTATTTAGAGTTTTATGTTTTAAGTAAAAGGATGACACTATGGAATATTTAAAAGTGAATATTGTTATGTCTACAATGGACAAAGGTATAAAATATGTGATATGATTGGTGTTTTCTGTCAACGATTCTTTTTATTTGGTAGTGCGGATTCACTCAGGCTGACTATTACCTTATCATTCTTCAGCGTTGCATTCACTTTCTGCATACTGTTCAGCAAATCAAGGACTTGGGGAAGTGACTCACTCCTATCCGATTGGAAATGCAGGCGGTAGTGCATGGCTTCTTTGCTGGTGAATATGATATTGATGTTGTACCAACGCCCCAGTTCACGCATGATTTCTACCAGTTCGGTGTTATCGAAATAGAATTGTCCCTCTGCCCAAGAGTTATAGGCTTTGGCTTCCACTTCGTTTATGGTGAAGTTGCCTGTTTGCTGCAGAGTGGCATTCTGTCCCGGTTTCATGAGTATCTCCTTTTTATGCCGGGCATCGCTTACTTTTACACTTCCTTCTACCAAAGTGACATGGGCATCTTCGGGAGAATAGGCACGGACATTGAATGCTGTGCCTAATACTTGTGTTTCCAGCAAATCTGTTTCTACAATGAACGGATGTGTAGCATCTTTGGCTACTTCAAAGTAGGCTTCTCCTTTCAAGCGGACCACTCTCCTCTCCTGCCCTTCAAAGGTTTCGGGGTATTCTAATTGGCTTTCGGCATTGAGCCATACTTGTGTGCCGTCGGGCAATTCGAGTTTTTTATTCATGCCTCGCGGAACATTCAGTATGTGGATTCCTTGTTGTGTTTGCACAGTGATTTCTTGCGCTACCGTGGTAGCTTCGAAAACAGTATAGGCGGATGGTGCGGATGTACGGAGTACGAAAAACAAAGCAATGGTAGCGGCTACCAGCAAAGCTGCCGTAAAACCAACGATGCGTTTACCACTACGGTGAGTGTGGCGGGCAGAGAACTTTTTCCATTCCCCTTCTATATCCGGAGCAGGTGCATACCGGCGTGCCAATGCTTCTTTGCTATCCAGCAAATCACGACAGGTTTGCAGGCACTCTTTATCTGCCAGCAACGCACGCAGTTCTTCTTCCGAAAAGTCTTCCGGGTGTTCCATCGCTTGCAACGTGCGGCTTATTTTTTCTTCGATGCGTTTATCTTCGTTCATGCTATTTGCCCTTTCACATTAATATATACGTTTCATCTTCCTTTTCGGGTACTTCCTGGCTTTTCTTTTTGATACCGAATTCTTCACGTATCAATCGGAGGGCCTTCATAACGTGTTTCTTTATTCCGTTGATACTCATTCCAAATTCATCGGCTACTTCCTTGTATTTCTTATTTTCATAGTAGCATTCCTTTAGAATGGTTTTGGTAGGATCAGTCAGATCTTCAATTACTTTTTCGATGCGTGCGATCCTTTCTTCCCGTTCACTGAAACCGTTATCGGCTTCTTCTTGAGTTACGGCACGATAAAAGTCGGCATATTGTTCTTCTACCTGTGAGTGGCGCAGGTGGTCGATACATTTATTGCGTACATTGGTGTATAAATAGGTGGTAATCGTTTCTCGTTGAAGGGATTCAAACTGACTCCAGACTTTCTCGAATACATCGTTTACAATGTCCTTACAGATTTCGGCATCGCTGATAAACTGGAACGCATAGTAATACAATCGGGCATAATTGTCCTTGTATAGTTGTTCAAACTCGTATTTATATCTTGTGCGTTCCAACATGATGCGGCAAATTACGCAATAAAGTTTCAAAAAAACAAGGATACTGGGAACGATTGCAGATTTTGAGAACGTTCCCGCAAACGTTCTCAAGAGATTTCAATGCTGTTGGGGAGAGTTCTTTTTGATGGGTGGCCTATCTTCGTTGCATAAATCTAATAAACAAGTAATATCATGAAAACAACAATCGTAGGAATGGGAGAAGCCCTGTGGGACGTTCTTCCCGAAGGAAAGAAACTGGGTGGTGCACCGGCTAATTTTGCATATCACATGTCACAGTTTGGTTATGACAGTGTAGTGGTAAGTGCTGTGGGGGATGACAAGTTAGGGAATGAAATTCTTGATAACCTGGATGCTAAGCAGTTGCAGTATAATATAGAGAAAGTGCCTTATCCTACGGGTGTGGTACAGGTGACGTTGGACGATGCGGGAGTTCCTTGCTATGAAATAAAAGAAAATGTAGCTTGGGATAATATTCCTTTTACTCCTGCCCTGGAGGAACTGGCACACCACACGCAGGCGGTTTGCTTTGGCTCATTGGCACAGCGCAGTGTAGTGTCTCGCCAAACCATCAACCGATTTTTGGATGCAATGCCTCAAAAGGGAGAACAATACAAAATTTTCGATATAAATCTTCGTCAGGGATTCTATACGAAAGAAATCCTTGACCATTCTTTCAGCAGATGCAATATCCTGAAGATTAACGATGAGGAACTGATTACCATCAGCCGACTGTTCGGTTTCCCCGGAATTGACCTTCAGGATAAATGCTGGATCTTGTTGGCCAAGTACAATCTGAAAATGCTGATTCTGACTTGTGGCATTAATGGAAGTTACGTATTTACTCCGGGAGAAGTCTCGTTTGTAGAGACTCCGAAAGTGGAGGTCGCCGACACAGTAGGTGCAGGAGATTCATTTACGGCAGCCTTTATTGCAGCTATCCTGGCAGGAAAGAGTGTGTCGCACGCACACAAGTTGGCAGTGGATGTTTCTGCATTTATTTGTACGCAGAACGGAGCAATGCCTCTGCTGCCGCAAGAAATGAAAAGGCGGGTTCAGTAAATCCTTTTTAATCTCCGGTAAAATGAAAAACACATTATCAAAGATATTATTTTCAGTTGCGGCACTGGTTGGCAGTTTTTACCAAGCTGATGCGCAGGTGAATTTTGCTTTAGACCTACAGACCATGCATTTATGGCGTGGAATGGAGGTGGCAGACGGAATGGTGCTGACTTCCGACTTGAATATGACTGACCGTCGGAAAGAATTTTGTTTGGGTCTGTGGGGAGGAATGAATACACAGGCTTCGTATAAGGAATTTGATTATTACGTTTCATACACCAAGGGCGGGTTTAAATGCTCTTTATGGGACATTTATAATTTCTCGCCTGGAGCAACTTATAACAATAGGGAGGTTTTTAATTACAGGGCTTCGGAGACAGGGCGTTTTATTGACGCTACGGTGTCTTACCAATGGAAGCATAAGTTTCCACTGTCTTTGAATTGGTCGACGATTGTTTTCGGGCGTGACCGGGACAGGGAGAATCAGAAGAACCGATATTCCACTTTTGTTTATGCCGACTATTCTTTTTGGCAGAAAGAGGGATGGGATATTAGTGCAGGGGCCGGTGCGGCTTTTGCACTCTCTCCCGGAAACGATGAAAAGGGACATCGCATCCGTGAGAACTTTTATGGAGATACGGCGGGTATTGTCCATCTGAATATAAAAGCTGTATACCAGCTCTCTGTCTGTCAGATGAATTTCCCTGTTACACTGCTGGCTATGTGGAATCCGCAGAATAATGATGCGTTTTTCCAGGTCGGAGTGCGAGTGCTGGATTTTTAAAGTTTATTCTTCCGTAGAGGCTCTCAATTTGATTTCCGCATTCAGTGTGATGGTTCGGTTGGGAGCTTCCGGATTGTTTATTTTCTCTAGCATCAATTGGGCGGCGCTCTCTCCCATTTCAACCAATGGTTGCTCTACTGTGGTGAGTTGCGGAGTGACAATTGTGGACAGGATTGTACCCGAGAAACTAGCTACGGCTATTTCTTCGGGTATTTTTATGTGCTGTTCCTGCAGATAGTTCATGGCTCCGATAGCCAATGTGTCCGTAAAGGCGAAGATGGCATCGAAAGGCGTGCCGGTTTTCAACAACTGTGCAGCAGCTTCCCGTCCGTCGCCAATGGTCATCCCTGTTTTTATGACTAATGCAGGCTCAAATGGAATCTTGAACTTTTCCAAAGCATCCTTGTATCCTCTTGTTCTTTCTATGGAATTATAGATATAAGGTGGTGCTTGCAGATGCGCTATGCGTTTCCGCCCTATCCGTATGAGGTGTTCCACCATAAAGAATGATTTCAAATAATCATCTACTACTACTTTCGAAACATCCAGCCCGTCCGGTATCCGGTCATAGAATACCATTGGAGTGCCTTCAGCTTGTAACCGGATGTATTCTTCGCGGTTCTGTGTGTGGTGTGAAAGGCAAATGATGATACCATCTACCATAAAACGCTCCATCATCAATAGATTCTCCCGTTCCGTTTCCGGGTTTTCGCCGGATTGGGCGATAATCACTTTCAGCCCTTTAGGATATAACACTTTCTGAATCCCTTCGATGACTTGTGAAGCGAAAGGCGTAATCATTTCGGGAACAATGACTCCCACCGTGTTAGTGCGTCCATACTTCAAGTTGGTGGCTACGGGATTGGGTTTGTATCCCAATTGCCTGGCAGTTTCCAGCACCTTTTCTTTGGTTTCCTTTCGGATGTTCTTGTCATCAATCAATGCCCGTGAGACAGTTGATACGGAAAGTGTCAGATGCTCGGCTATATCTTTTATGGTTACACGCTTCATGGCTAGAGTATTTAAGGTATAATTGAAACAAAAATACACCTTTCGTTTTTCATCTGCAAATAAAATGGGAACGTTTGCAGATTTTGGGAACGATTGCGGGAACGTTTGCAGGCGAATCCCTTTAAATTTCTTCGTTTTTCTTTTTTCCGCCTTCTATATTTGTGGCATAAATCAACAATTTAAAACCATAAAATCATGAAAACACAAGTTATTTCTTTCGATTACAATCGTGAACAAGTAAAAGCAGGTATCGTACACATTGGCGTTGGTAATTTCCATCGTGCACACGAGGAGTATTACACTAATCTGTTACTGGCTGATGCCACCCAGCAGAATTGGGGAATTTGCGGCGTAATGTTGCTGCCGTCTGATGAACATCTGTACAAGGCATTGAAAAAGCAGAACGGTGAATATACCTTGACCGTTTGCGGGCGTGACGGTAAGGATGAGGCTTATCGCATCGGTTCACTGGTAGAACTGATTTGGGGCCTTGAAAATCCTTCTGCTGTTATAAATAAGATAGCAGATAAGGAAATCAGGATTATCACTCTGACCATCACAGAGGGCGGATACAATCAGGACAAGACTACCGGTGAGTTTGATCTTCAGAATGAAATGATACAGCATGACATAATCAATCCGCAGGCTCCCAAAACTGTATTCGGTTTTGTGGCAGAAGGCTTGCGTGAACGTATGCAGAGAGGAAACGGTCCTGTCACCATCCTTTCTTGCGACAACCTTCAACACAATGGAAATACGGCAAAGCGCTCTTTTACCGCCTTTATCAAAGCGCAAGATCAGGAACTGGCTGCATGGGTGGCACAGAATGTTACTTTCCCCAACAGCATGGTAGACCGCATTACTCCGGCTACTACTCCTGCTGACATAGAACGGCTGAATGCAAAGAACGACACTGAAGATCAAGCCCCTGTATATTGTGAAGACTTTATTCAATGGGTGATAGAAGATAATTTCATTGCCGACCGTCCGGCATGGGAAAAGGCCGGTGCGGAGTTTACCAACGATGTAACTGCTTACGAAAATATGAAGTTGAGCCTTCTGAACGCTTCTCATACCCTCCTATCCTATCCTGCTTTCCTCAGTGGTTACCGAAAGGTGGACGAAGCGATGCATGATGAACGTTTTGCTCGGTTGCTCCGTACCTTTATGGATAAGGATATTACTCCGTATGTTCCTGCTCCGGGAAATACTGATTTGGAATTGTATAAGCAGACGTTGATTGAGCGTTTTGGAAATCGTTCTGTCAGTGACCAGTTGGCACGTCTTTGTTTTGACGGGGTATCCAAATATCCGGTATATGTAATGCCCAACCTGATTCGGATGATTCGTGACCATGCAGATCTGACCCGTGTAGCTTTCTCTATTGCCGCTTATCGTCATTATCTGAAATATAAAGTGGATGATAAAGGAATGGCTTATGAAGTGAGTGATCCTTGGTTGACGGATGGAGATAAGCAACTTATAGCCAGCAGTGAACCGATGGACTTCTTAGCACTTTCGCCTTTCCGGAGCACAGATCTGAAAGCTGCAGAGAACTTTGTAAAAGTTTACTTGCAGATGGTGAAAGATATAAAAGAAAAAGGTATCTTGCCGGTGCTGGAAATGATTCTTGCTAAATAAATGCATTCGAGAGGTGTGTCAAAACTAGAATTTACTATCATTTTGTTGTAGGGGCGGGGTTTGCCCGCCCGAAAATAGTTCGCTTTGTGTATTCGGGCAGGCAAACCCTGCCCCTACCAGTGAACATTTGATAGTTGCTCCAGAGTTTTGACACAACCTCCTACCGTAAAACCTTTATTAAATCAACTAATAAGCTATGCCATGAATACACAGAAGACCAATAGCTTGGGACCTTTTTTAGTCCTGACCTTCATTTATTTCATTGTCGGATTTCTGACTACTGTGAACGGACAGTGCCAGGGACCGCTGAAAATAGCCTTTCTGGCCCATACGGATGAACTGAGGAATACATTTACTACGCTTATTTCCTTCTTTTTCTTCCTGGGATATTTGCTAAACAGTACTTTGGGAGGTAAATGGATAAACAACTACGGTTATAAGAAAACCTTGATACGTGCTCTTATCGTTATGGTATCCGGTCTGCTTACTTATTTCCTATCTTCCTGGTTTGCCGTAAATTATGGTGACCTCAGTCTGCAAATCGCATCGGATAGCGTGCCCTACGGTTTCTTTATCTTTCTGCTTGGTTCTTATCTGATGGGAACTTCGGCAGCCTTGTTGCAGGTGGTGATTAATCCTTATATAGCTGCTTATGAATTGCCTAGGACACAACCGGTGCAGCGCATGAATATTGTCTGTGCCATCAACTCCATTGGCACAACTATCGCTCCTTTCTTTGTGACGGGAGTCATGTTTTCCGGAGTTTCATTGGATAATGTACGTGCCGGACAGTTGATGGTTCCTTTTATGGCAATTGCCATCTGTGTAGCAGTGATCACCATTGTTACCGGACGGCTCCGTTTGCCTGATATTCAAGGGACAAGGACGGAACAAGGTGAAAAACTGGAACGTAGCATTTGGTCGTTCCGTCATCTGGCTTTAGGAGTAGTAGCCATTTTCTTTTATGTGGGTGCAGAAGTATCTATCGGCGTAAATGTCAATCTGCATGCCATGGAATTGGATCGTGAAGGGGAAATGCTCTCTCCCGCCCTGCTTGCTACCCTTTATTGGGGAGGACTGATGGTGGGGAGAATCATTTCAGGATTATTCAACAAGGTTTCTCCACGCATGCAACTCACGTTTACCACCTCTGTGGCGACGGTGTTGACTCTCATCGCCATCTTTACCAACAATTTATGGGTGCTGGTATCTGTCGGGTTATGCCATTCGGTGATGTGGGGATGTATCTTTACCCTGGCTATAAAAGGATTGAAGAAATATACCTCAAAAGCATCGGGCATCTTTATGATGGGTGTATTCGGCGGTGCCGTATTTCCGGTGCTGCAAGGCATGATGGCCGATGTATTGGGTTCCTGGCAATGGACATGGATGATTGTGGTGGTTTGTGAATTGGTAATGCTTTACTATGCTCTGTGGGGCTCAAAGATAAAAGATGAAGAATGTTTAACTGAAAATTAAAAGATAGAATAATATGAATATCAGAAAGAATATCACGGGAGTGCAACATATCGGTATCCCGACAAATGATGTGGAGAAAACAATTGAATTTTATGTAGGCTTGGGTTTTGAAATTGCATTGTTTACGCTGAATGAAGCGGCAAATGAGAAAGTTGCCTTCCTCCGTTTAGGCAATTTGATGATCGAAACCTATGAAAATAAGGCTGCTGCAATGAAGAACGGTGCTATTGACCATATTGCATTGGATGTAAAAGAGATAGATAAGGTGTTTCAGGAGGTTCGTTCTGCCGGTTACCGCATGTTGGATCATGCCGTGCAATCGCTTCCCTTTTGGGATCATGGAGTGAAGTTCTTCACTATTGTAGGACCGAATGAAGAAAAGATTGAGTTTTGTGAGAAACTGTCATAGCTGATTTTTAGGTAAAGAAATCTTCGGCCAAGCACACAGCTTGACCGAAGATTGTCGATATTTAAAAGAATTTAAAGAAGAAGACTTATTTATATTCTGCCCAGTCTATCAATCGCATATCGCCTTTCTTTGCCAGTGTGTCGTGCATTGCCAATGCAGCAGACATGCAGTGAGGAGTCTGTCCTTTAGAAGACATCTTCACGTAATCCCACAGGATATTCTTGTAATCCGGGTGAGCACAGTTCTCGATGATGGCGCGTGCGCGTTCTACCGGGCTCTTTCCGCGGAGGTCGGCAATACCTTGTTCTGTGATGATGATATTTACATCATGCTCTGTGTGGTCGGCATGAGAAACCATAGGAACAATGGCACTGATCTTTCCTTCCTTGGCAACGGACGGGCAAGTAAAGATAGAAATATAAGCATTGCGGGTGAAGTCGCCTGAACCGCCGATGCCGTTCATCATCTTCGTGCCGCTGATATGGGTTGAGTTCACATTACCATAAATATCTGCTTCAATAGCTGTATTCATGGAGATAACTCCGAGGCGGCGAACAATTTCGGGGCTGTTTGAAAGCTCGGAAGGACGCATCACCAGTTTATCACGGAAGAAATCAATGTCATCATAGATACCCTGCAAGCATTCATTGGTTACGGTCAGCGAACAAGTACTTCCGAATTTCACACGTCCCTGGCGAATCAGGTCTACCACTGCATCTTGCAATACTTCGGTGTACATTTCGAATGCAGGGATGGTTTTGTTACGTCCCAAGGCACCCAATACGGCATTGGCAATATTACCTACTCCACTCTGCAAAGGCAGGAAGGTAGATGGAATGATGCCGCGGTCCATATCGGCAACCAGGAAGTCGGCTACATTTTGTCCGATTTGGTCGGTGATAGGATCGGGTGCGGTGAATGAGCGTGCCTGGTCGGGCATGTTCACTTCTACTACGCCGATAATCTTTTTCGGGTCTACCTGCACATAGGGCACACCGATGCGGTCGCTGGGTTTATAGATAGGGATCTCGCGGCGGTAAGGCGGATCAAGTGGTTCATATACGTCATGCAAGCCCATACCGTTTTTACTGTGGGCGGCGTTCAGTTCTATAATCACTTTGTCTGCCAGGCGGGCGATGGTCGGGGCGATACCTCCGGCTGCTGTCAAGTATACTTTGCCGTCGGGAGTAATCTCGCAGGCTTCCAGAATGGCAACGTTTACTTTTCCCATAAAGCCATAGCGCACTTCCTGTGCCATTTGCGACAAATGGATGTCATTGTATGCTATTTCGCCATTGTTCACCGCTTTGCGGAAATCGGGGTTGGTGGTGTAAGGAGCACGATAGCGGATTGCTTTCACTCTTGACAGAATACCGTCTGTAGCGTCTCCTGTAGAGGCACCGGTAAAGATACCGATTTGGAACGGATTGCCTTTAGCATGTTCTTCTTCTGCTATCTTTGCAATCTCGGGAGTTACGGCTTTCGGCGTTCCTGCCGGAGTAAAGCCACTGAGTCCAATATTGTAGCCATGCTTGATATAGCTGGCTGCTTCGGCTGCTGAAATAATATTAAATCCCATAATATTCAATGTGTTATTCTTATTTAGATAGTTGTTATTAATATTTGCGATTGAAAATCTCCGAATAAATAAAGGCCCGTCGCGCTTCTTCTCTTGTGCTTAGTTTTATGGGGGCATGACTTGGCTTCTTGTTTTCTTTTTCCGGCTGGGGGGAGATGTTTTGTTTCGTGGTGACTGTAGGCTGGCTCTGCTTGCGGGAAGATTTAGGCTTACGCATCATTTGTGGAACGGGAGAAACGGGTTGCTCCTCTCCTTCTATTTCAGGAAACATATCTGCAAGTACGTCTTTGGGGGAAGTTACTTTCTCCTTTTTACTGGCTTTTAAGATTTGCTGTGCAATGGCAACGGCAATAATTACTATAAATATGATAACCTGAATGATCTCCATATTCTTTCCTTTTATATAATGAGTGCTCAAAGTTAGGAATTTATTTCTTAATTCGGGCTATAAAAGGACAATAAAAAAGGAAGAGAACTTCACAGTTGTCTTCCCCTATTTTTTTAACCTAAACCTTAACTATGAAAAAATCTAATGTTTTTCAGAAGCAAATATGCGAATTAATATGATACGTTGGTAACGTAAACGGTTTTTTTGTTCACGGTTTATAATTATTTAACTCTTTGCGCTGTTTATGGGGCATTTATAGCATCATATTACCTGTTGTGGTCTAAATTCCTTCAAAAGCTTCATGGGCTTATAACATTTTGTTTATGAGTGTCTTATCATGAAGAAATATTTTGTGATTCCTTCATAAATGATCAATAATGATTCAAAGCAAAAACACCCGCCATTGTTTTTGGAAACACCCGCCGTTGTTTGGGAAAACAATGGCCATTGTTTTTCGCGGTCCATAAGACACCGGGAAGTGCTTCGTAACACACCGGGAAACTACAGTATCGCGGTGTGTTACGGAGTGTTTCCTGGTGTGAAACCGAAGGTATCTCACCGAGGTACAGACCGGACAAAACACCTGCATCTTACTAACGATGAGGCCGAAAGATTACTAATGACGAGGGCGAGTCATTACTAATGATACGGCTTACCCATTACTGATCCATTTATGAAGGAATTGGAATATATTTGTTCATGATAACTATCTTATAATCAAATTGTTATTGGCAAATGACGGATTTGAAGGAAAATACATGGACTGAAGATATTCTTGTGCACCCATTATTGACTATCTTTGCAAAAAGTATGATTATGAATTCCATCCCCCGGTATAAATTTTATAAAACGAAGTATGGTGAGGAGCTTTTGATAGATGTAGTAACCTTGGACAGCATTCGCCCTTATATCAATAAGACTCCGGTGCACACCTTGTCTTATTTTGATATCACCTTTATAACCGGTGGCTCCGGACATTTATCCATTGCCGATGAACAGTTTTCCCTTTGCCAAGGGGATATTATATTTTCCAGACCCGGAGAAATACGGGCGTGGAATGCAGAGAACCTTCCGCAAGGCTATGCGCTTATCTTTGAAGAAGAATTCCTGCTCTCATTCTTTAACGACCCTTCTTTTATACAAAACCTTTCTTACTTTAACAGAGATAGAGCTTCTGCCAGACTGAACATTACAAATATATATTCCCGAATTGAAAGTCTGATCCGGAATATTATATCCGAAATAAACAACGAGCACTCCAGGGACAAACATATTTTGCGTGCCTTGCTGTATGAGATGCTGATGCTTCTCAACCGCGAATATTCAAAAAGCTACAACGCCATCGAAGGAAAATCTTCAAATAGATATATAGATCATTTTATCAAATTAGTCGATCGGGATTTCAGAACCCATCATGACACTGCATACTATGCCAATGAACTATGTATCACCCCCAACTATCTGAATGAACTAGTCCAGAAAACAATGAATACCAGCCCTAAAAGCTATATTCAGAATAGAATAATCCAAGAAGCAAAAACATTGCTGGCTTATACCAGCCTGTCCGTATCCGAGGTGGCAGACAGACTGAGTTTTGAAAACCCTTCATACTTTATACGGTTATTCCGCCGGCAGATCCGGTTGACCCCTTTGCAATATCGGCATAGCATCATTCGTTGAAAAGTGCTATTTCTCCTTTGATTTTTATTGCATGGTTTTTCTTTCGTCTTCTTACTTTTGCATCATCATTTAAACCAAAAAGATTATGAGAAACGTAGAACAAACGATTGGAAAACTGATTGATAATCAGAAAGTAGCTTTTATAGCTTCCATTGACGAAGAAGGCTTTCCGAATATGAAAGCAATGTTGCAACCACGAAAGAGGGAAGGGCTCCGCACTTTTTATTTCACCACCAATACCTCTTCCATGCGTGTGCAGCAATATCTGAGGAACAATCATGCCTGTATTTACTTTTGCGACAGGCGTTTCTTCAGAGGTGCCATGCTGAAAGGAACCATGGAGGTGATGACAGACCCTGCGTACAAGGAAATGATATGGGAGGAAGGCGACACGATGTATTATAAAGAAGGAGTTACCGACCTGGACTATTGTGTGCTGAAATTCACGGCAATTTGCGGAAGATATTACAGCAGCTTTAAATCGGAGAACTTCGCAGTGGAGTGAAAGAAAGCAAGTTTTGACAATTTCCAACCTCTTTATTCGTTTCATTTGCGGGGAAGTCCCTATCTTTGCAGCGAAATAAATAAATCAAAGGAAATATGAAAGAAACAACAGGAGCAGACTTTAAATCTGCAACTGAAACCGAAAACAAGAAATTGTTTATCGAAACCTACGGCTGCCAGATGAATGTGGCTGATAGTGAAGTAATTGCATCTATTATGCAGATGGCAGGCTACCGGGTGTGCGAAACGCTGGACGAAGCGGATGCCGTGTTTATGAACACTTGTTCCATCCGTGACAATGCGGAGCAGAAGATTCTGAACCGATTGGAGTTTTTCCATTCCATGAAGAAGAACAAGCGCAGGGACTTGATAGTGGGCGTACTGGGCTGTATGGCGGAACGCGTGAAGGATGATTTGATAGAGAATCATCATGTAGACCTTGTGGTGGGGCCGGACGCTTACCTCACTTTACCCGATTTGGTTGCTTCGGTAGAGGCAGGAGAGAAGGCTATCAATGTGGAGCTTTCCACCACCGAGACTTATCGTGAGGTGATTCCGTCGCGCATTTGTGGCAACCACATTTCCGGCTTTGTCAGCATCATGCGTGGCTGCAACAATTTCTGCCACTATTGCATCGTGCCTTATACTCGCGGACGGGAGCGTAGCCGTGATGTGGAGAGCATCCTGAATGAGGTGCGCGACCTGGCAGGCAGGGGCTACAAGGAAGTGACCTTGCTGGGACAGAATGTAAACTCCTATCGTTTTGAAAAGGAGGGAGAAGTGATAACTTTCCCTATGTTGCTGCGCACAGTGGCGGAAGCGGTGCCGGGCATGCGTGTCCGTTTTACAACTTCGCACCCCAAGGATATGAGCGACGAGACGTTGCAAGTGATTGCGGAAGTGCCCAATGTGTGCAAGCATATTCACCTACCGGTGCAGAGTGGCAGTTCACGAATCTTGAAACTGATGAACCGCAAATATACCCGCGAATGGTATCTGGAGAGGGTAGCGGCCATCCGCCGGATTATTCCGGATTGCGGGTTGAGTACCGATATATTTTCGGGCTATCATTCGGAGACGGAAGAGGATCATCAGGAATCTTTGTCCCTGATGCGTGAATGTGGGTATGATTCCGCCTTTATGTTCAAGTACTCGGAACGTCCCGGGACGTATGCTTCCAAGCATTTGCCGGATGATGTGCCCGAAGAAATTAAGATCCGCCGTTTGAATGAGATTATTGAATTGCAGAACCAACTGTCTGCCGAAAGCAATGCCAAGGATGTGGGAAAAACATTCGAGGTAATGGTAGAAGGGGTTTCCAAGCGTTCAAAAGAACAGTTATTCGGACGTACACAGCAAAATAAGGTGGTAGTCTTTGATAGAGGCAATCATCGCATTGGCGATTTTGTGAATGTGCGTATCACCGAGGCCAGTTCAGCCACGCTGAAAGGTGAGGAAGTAATTGCACCGTAGGGGCGGATTGAATCCGCCCGAATACACCCCAAATACCCCCTTCGGATTGTTGTCGGGCAGATTCAATCTGCCCCTACAGTAGATGAAAGCGTTATTTGTTCCTTAGTTTCGCAATTATGGAATTTATTGAAAAATATGGGAAAGAAAGAAGAATATAAAGAAAAGAACTTGCAATATCTGCAGGTTCTTTCTACACAGGAAGGCATTCATCCATTGCCTTGCGGAATCTATTATAAAGTATTGCAAGCAGGAGAGGGTAGTGTCACCCCTACAGTCCGTAGCATCGTAACCGTGCACTATAAAGGCAGCCTGATAAACGGGAAAGAGTTCGATAACTCCTACACCCGCAACTGTCCCGAAGCTTTCCGCCTGTGTGATGTCATCGAAGGATGGCAATTAGCCCTCCAACGTATGCACGTGGGCGACAAATGGACTATTTACATTCCTTATACCATGGGATACGGCAACCGTGCCAGCGGTCCGATTCCCGCTTTTTCTACATTGATATTCGAAGTAGAATTATTAGGCATTGCATAACCGTTCTGCTACCTCTTCTCCGGCATTACAATCCATAAAATAAGATAAACGATGACACCGGAGAAAGCGGTGAAAAACGTTGCCAATGTATAAACTACACGTACTATTGTTACGTCCCAACCGAAATAATCAGCCAAGCCCGCACATACTCCCGCTACCATCTTGTTGCTGCTGGAACGGGTTAATTTTTTATTCTCCATATCCGTTTCTTTTTAAATGATCTGTGCAAATGTAGAAAAAGTAAAAACGAATGATTAACATATACTCTTAAAAGTACTTAAAGGATAGCCCTTATAATACTTTTTATTTGTTATTTTGCAGCAAATTAGGGCAAAAAGTGGATATACTCAATATAAATACTTGTCCGTTGTGCGGCGGAAAACATTTGGGACATGCAATCACTTGTACGGATCACTATGCTACGGGCGAACAATTCAGTTTGGTTCGCTGTGAGGGTTGTGGCTTTATCTTTACGCAGGGTGCACCCGTGGAAGCCGAGATAGGACGGTATTATGAAACTCCCGATTACATATCGCATAGCGACACCCACAAGGGGTTGATGAACCGCGTGTATCACGAGGTTCGCAAGTATATGCTGTCGCGCAAGGCAAAGCTGATAAAACGTACTTCGGGACTGAGTAAAGGCAGTCTGCTGGACATTGGTACAGGTACGGGCTATTTCAGCAATGCGATGAAAGAACGTGGCTGGCGGGTGAAAGCCATTGAGAAGAACGCTAAGGCGCGTGCGTTTGCCAAAGAACATTTTGAGCTGGACGTGGATGCCGAAGATGCTTTGGCGGGATATGATGATGCTTCTTTTGACGTTATCACGTTGTGGCACGTCATGGAGCATTTGGAACATCTGAATGAAACATGGGAAAAGCTCAGTGCGCTGCTGAAAGATAGGGGAGTGCTGATTGTCGCCGTTCCCAACGCAAGTTCGTATGATGCACAGAAATACAAGGAATGGTGGGCAGCATATGATGTTCCCCGTCATTTGTGGCATTTTACGCCCTCCGCGATGCAGCAATTCGGAGTGAAGCATGGTTTTAAACTGGCAGAACAGCATCCCATGCCCTTTGATGCATTCTATGTATCCATGCTGACGGAAAAATACAAAGGCAGCCGTTGGGCTTTCTTGAAAGGAATGTGGACGGGACTATTGGCATGGTTCAGTTCGCTGGCAAAGGAAGAACGCAGTAGTTCAATGATTTATGTATTCAGAAAGAAGTGATTATGGGAAAGAAATCTGGGTCCTTTTTCGATATGCAGTTCATTACTTCCAGCATTAGCACCATGTTGGTGTTGTTGTTGCTGGGCATGGTGGTATTCTTTGTACTGTCTGCCAATAACCTGTCCCGGTATGTGCGTGAGAATATCAGTTTCTCAGTACTTATCAGCGATGATATGAAAGAAGCGGATGCCTTGAAATTCCAAAAGAAATTGAATGAAGAACCTTTTGTAAAAGCCACTTCCTATATCTCAAAAGAGCAAGCCCTGAAAGAGCAGACCGAGGCAATGGGAACCGATCCTGCCGAATTTCTGGGTTATAATCCCTTTACAGCTTCCATCGAAATAAAACTGAATGCCGATTATGCCAACTCGGACAGTATCTCCTGGATTGAAGAAAAGATCATGCAGAATAAGAAAGTAATGGAAATCAGTTATCCGCAGGATTTGCTGGATGCCGTGAACAGTAACATCCGTAAAATCAGCTTCTTGCTATTAGGGCTGGCCGCACTGCTTACGCTTATTTCCTTTGCTTTGATAAATAATACCATCCGTCTTGCCATCTATTCCAAACGTTTCCTTATCCACACCATGAAGTTGGTGGGGGCCAGCTGGGGTTTCATCCGTAAGCCTTTTCTGGTGCGGAATATCTGGATTGGCGTGCTGGCTGCCGTCATGGCGGACGCGGCATTGATAGGAATGGCTTATGCCTTGGTGAGATATGAACCCGAACTGATTGAAATTATCACTCCCATAACCATGCTTATGGTGATGGGGGCTGTGTTTGTATTTGGGGTGATTATCACCTTTATGTGTGCGTATATATCGATCAACAAGTACCTGCGAATGAAAGCCGGTGCATTGTATTACATTTAATTATAAAGGATATGGATAGACAGAAATTTGCCTTTGACAAAACAAACTTCATACTGTTGGCAATAGGTATGGCAGTAATCATCATCGGTTTCCTGCTGATGACGGGTCCCAGTTCAACGGAGGGATATTTTGAACCGGACATTTTCAGCGTGCGCCGCATCAAGGTAGCACCGGCTGTGTGCTTCCTGGGATTTATATTTATGATTTACGGCATTGTGCGCAAACCGAAGGATATAACAAATACAAATATTTAAAGACGAGAAATTATGGAATGGTTTGAGGCGTTAATCCTTGGTTTGCTCCAAGGGTTGACAGAGTATTTGCCGGTGAGCAGCAGTGGTCACTTGGCTATAGGTTCAGCATTATTCGGCATACAAGGTGAAGATAATCTGACTTTTACGATAGCAGTCCATGTGGCGACTGTGCTGAGTACATTGGTAGTGCTATGGAAAGAAATAGACTGGATATTCCGCGGGTTGTTTAAGTTTGAGATGAATGCGGAAACAAAATATGTCATTAATATCCTGATCTCCATGATTCCTATCGGCATTGTGGGTGTGTTTTTTAAAGATTATGTAGAGGAAATATTCGGCTCGGGATTGCTGATTGTAGGTTGTATGTTGTTGTTGACAGCCTTGCTGCTTACTTTCTCTTATTACGCCAAACCGCGTGTAAAAGAGAACATTAGCATGAAAGATGCGTTTATTATAGGGCTGGCTCAGGCTTGTGCCGTGTTGCCGGGATTGTCTCGCTCCGGTTCTACCATTGCTACCGGATTGCTGCTTGGAGACAACAAGGCAAAGCTGGCACAATTCTCTTTCCTGATGGTGATTCCTCCTATTCTGGGTGAGGCGTTGCTGGATGGAATGAAGATTGTAAAGGGAGCTGCCGCCGGAACAACGGATATATCTGTCCTTTCGTTGCTGGTAGGCTTCGTTGCTGCCTTTGTATCGGGCTGTGTGGCTTGCAAGTGGATGATTAATATTGTGAAGAAAGGCAAGCTGATTTATTTTGCTGTGTATTGTGCCATTGTGGGTGCAGTCACCATTATTTGCACATTGGTATAGTAAAAAATGAATTTTAAAGAAGGAGAAGTATTATACTTTGATAAGCCGCTGAAATGGACTTCATTTGCAGTGGTGAACAAGATAAGATACCATATTTGCCGCAAACTGGGCGTAAAGAAGATAAAGGTAGGACATGCCGGGACACTGGACCCGCTTGCCACCGGAGTAATGATAATCTGTACGGGCAAGGCTACGAAACGCATCGAAGAGTTTCAGTACCATACCAAGGAATACATTGCTACCTTGCAACTGGGAGCTACCACCCCTTCTTTCGACCTGGAAAAGGAGATAGACGCCACCTATCCCACGGAGCATATTACCCGTGAACTGGTGGAAGAAACGCTGAAGCGTTTCATCGGTAGCATAGAACAGATACCGCCCGTCTTCTCTGCCTGCAAAGTGGATGGTAAACGCGCATACGATTTGGCCCGTAAAGGTGAAGAAGTGGAGTTGAAAGCCAAAACGTTGATTATCGACGAAATAGAGTTACTGGAATGTAATCTGCCACAGATCAAGATCAGGGTAGTATGCAGCAAAGGAACCTATATCCGTGCATTGGCCCGTGACATTGGCGAAGCGCTGAACAGTGGCGCACACCTTACAGGGCTGATCCGTACCCGGGTGGGAGAGGTGAAGCTGGAAGATTGCCTGCAAGTGGAAGACTTCCCCGGATGGCTGGACCAACAAGAGATTGAAGTTATAAACGAATAAGGAGAGATAAGATGAAACTGTCGCAATTTAAATTTAGACTGCCGGACGATAGGATCGCTTTGCATCCGGCAAAGTACAGAGATGAGTCGCGCCTGATGGTTGTTCACAAATCAACAGGCCAGATTGAACACAAGGTATTCAAGGATATCTTGGACTATTTTGATGATAAAGATGTGTTTATCTTTAATGATACGAAAGTTTTTCCTGCCCGTTTGTATGGAAATAAGGAGAAGACCGGTGCGCGTATTGAGGTGTTTTTGTTGCGTGAACTGAACGAAGAACTTCGTTTGTGGGATGTATTGGTTGATCCGGCTCGTAAGATCCGTATTGGCAACAAGCTTTATTTCGGTGATGATGATTCAATGGTTGCCGAAGTAATTGATAATACGACTTCTCGCGGGCGTACCTTGCGTTTCTTGTATGACGGTCCGCATGATGAGTTCAAGAAATCACTGTATGCGCTGGGAGAGGCTCCGTTGCCTGGTTTCATCAATCGTCCGGTAGAAGAGGAGGATGCGGAACGTTTCCAGACTATCTTTGCCAAGAATGAAGGTGCTGTGACTGCTCCTACTGCCGGCCTTCATTTCAGCCGTGAACTGATGAAGCGTTTGGAAATTAAGGGTATAGACTTTGCTTATATAACTATGCATGCCGGATTGGGTAACTTCCGTGAAATTGATGTGGAAGACTTGACCAAGCATAAGATGGATTCGGAACAGATGTTTGTCAACTCCGAGGCTTGCCGCATTGTGAATAATGCTAAGGATGAAGGAAAGAACGTTTGTGCTGTAGGAACCACGGTTATGCGTACTATAGAGACTGCCGTAGGTACAGACGGCCATTTGAAAGAGTTTGAAGGTTGGACTAATAAGTTTATCTTCCCTCCTTATGATTTCTCTGTAGCCAATAGCATGGTTACCAACTTCCATATGCCTCTTTCCACATTGCTGATGCTGGTATGTGCTTATGGTGGTTATGATTTGATTATGGATGCTTATCGCACTGCATTGAAGGAAGGTTACCGTTTCGGTACTTATGGAGATGCCATGTTGATTCTGGATAAATAGTATTTTATCGGACAGGCGTATGAAGGTATATTTAGGACTAGGAACCAACCTGGGCGATAAAGAAGCGCACCTGCATGCTGCTGTTCAAAAAATAAACGAGCGGGTAGGGAAGGTCATTTCCCTCTCCGCTTTTTATGTTACCGCCCCTTGGGGCTTTTCTTCCGAAAATTCATTCCTCAACGCTGCTTGCTGTATAGAAAGTGAACTTCCTCCGCTTGAGATCCTAAAAGAGACGCAAGCGATAGAACGCGAATTAGGCCGTATGAAGAAGTCTGTGGGTGGCAACTATAGTGACCGCTTGATTGATATAGATATTTTGCTGTACGGCGATTTAATACTGCATACGCCGGAATTAGAGCTACCCCATCCCTTAATGACCGAACGGCGGTTTGTGATGGAACCGTTGATAGAAATTGCACCGGATGTGGTGCATCCGGTGCTGGGGAAGGTATTAAAAGAATTATAAATAGAATACTTCAATAATTTGAGAACTCCGTTGAGTTGTAGTTTAACCTTCTTTCCATTCCGAAATAGTTCGTGTTTGTGAAGAAAAGACTACACCGATACGTACTACTTTCCTTGGATCTGCTAAATAGGGTTTGGCATATCCTTTTTCTTCTATTTGCTGTAGGGCTTCATCGGCATTTCCATCCAATTTGAATTCAAAAATATAGATATATTGGGGAGTCTCAAGAATACAGTCCACTCGTCCTTGGCTTTGTGTCTGCTCAATATGCAGGCAATATACTCCTATTAGACGGAGAATAAGATAGAATGTATACTGAAAATGTTTTTCTGTCAGTTCTGGGTTTTTAGTGCTGTCATGTGAGTCGTATGGGATGCTGGACAGGAAAGCCGTGAAAGAGTTGTGCAACTCTGTGGTTTTACCGTCCTCCAGCATGATGGCGGCATCAGAAACCCAGGATGTGATTTCATGATGCTTGGGCTTCAGATAGTTGGAAGCAATGACTGCCAAGAATCCTTTCCGTACTTCATTATTAGGAAAATCCAGCAAGTAGCGGTCGCGGCGTTTGTCATACCCCTTGATGGTAAGGTATCCGCTTTGGTAAATCATAGGCAAGGGCTGTTCCACATCGGCCTTGTAATCGGCAAATAGGGAAGCATCATAGTATTTTCCTGCAAGCTCATTGATTTGCTCGTTATTATGCTGCAACAGTCTGACCAAATAGGTAGGCGTGCCCGATGCAAACCAGTAGTCGCGGATTTGCTTTTTGTTGAAAGCGTTCAAAATACTGAAGGGATTGTAAATGTCCACCATGTTCTCGCTAAAGTGATACCCGTCATATTGTGCTTTCAGGCATTCTTTCATTTCATCAAATGTACATTCTTCTTTTTCAGCCAGTTCGGTGATAGCTTCCTTGAAGTAATGTTCCACTTCCTCTTGTGTAATTCCACAAAGTGTTTCATAGCGTTGATCCATACTTATATCATCGGGTTGGTTAAAACCGCTGAACACACTTACTTGTGAGAATTTGGTAACTCCTGTCAGCATAACGAATTGTAAGTATTTGTCTGCTCCTTTAAAGGTGGAATAGAAAGCTTTCAGAGTATCCCGGTTTTTCTCTTCTATTGGGGTATCAAGTACATCTAGGATGGGCTTGTCGTATTCATCAATAAGCACCACGGCGCGTCTTCCCGTCTTTTCGCTGGCGCGTTTCAATACCTCCTCAAAGCGGTCACCCATAGTGAGCAAATCTGGGTCTTTACCGAATTTTCTTTCCCCTTGGGCTATGAATCCTTCTATCTTATCTTCTAATACTCCCTCTTTGGTAAAATTATCGCCGTTAAAGTCTATATGAAATACCGGATATTGAAACCAATCTTTTTCCAATTCGGCTATGGCAAGCCCTTCAAATAGCTCTTTTCGTCCTTCGTAGTAGGCTTCTAAGGTGCTAATCATTAAGCTTTTGCCGAAGCGGCGCGGGCGACTAAGGAAATAAATTTTTCCCCTGCTCACCAGCTGGTAGATGAGGGCCGTTTTATCTACATAAACATAACCATCTTCGCGAAGATGGCTAAAAGTTTGTATGCCAATAGGGTATTTCATATTCTGCTGTCTTTAAACGGTAATAGAACAAAGATACATCTTTTCAATGATATGAACAATTGATTGGGGGGAAAGTTGTGTGGCGGCATTATAGTGAAGCCTGAATTAATGCCGCCAATGGGAATATTCGATATTGCTATTTCTTATTGTAAATCGTATTTATTAACAAACACCGAATTATCTTTTATGTGTGAAGCAGAGAATGATATAGGAGTTCCAAAATCATCAGGTGTCACTTCCTTAGAGAAATAATTGAGTACATAGGCAAAGGGGGTGTCCGGATTCATTTCTTCCATATTATTTCCCCCTACTGTCATTATTCTGATGGTAGAATTGGCTAGCATTGACTGGACTTTACTATCTATTGGTTTGTGATCCAGTAAATTACTGATGCTTTCCTTTAATTCATAGTAATCGGAATAACTTTCAATAGCTACTGTAATCTTTCTTCCGAACTGTATTGAATTTATATAAATAAGTTCGTCTAACTGTTGTAGAACTTTAGGATCAGTGCTCAGTGATTCCGGTAAATCCATTCCAATACTGAAAAAGCTTTGAGTGATATCAACCATCAAAATCGTTTTATTGGTCTGGTACTTGGGCGATACTCCCAACAATATTTCGGGATTAATCTGTTGTCCCCAGTTTACTGCTAGCTCGTTATACGATTTTATTTCTTTTATGGCGAATGAAAAAGAATAATTACTCTTCAGCACATCATCTGTTTTTAATGCTTCGTGCAATGCATTCATCATATTGCTATAACCAGGGGTTATTGTTTGTGACTTAATGGGAAGAGTATAGCTCACGGTTATTGGATTGATTGGTGCATCCCAAATTTTGTAAGTATCTTGGTTTATGCTATTGGCTTCCAGTATAGCTCCTATGAATATTTCATTGGGGCATTTTGCCACAAATTTATCTGCGCTGCGTTGCTCTTCCTGGCTATAAGCAAATTGTACTGTGGCAAGAAGTAGAATGATATATACTATTGATGTTTTCATTTTGTGCAAATATAAGGTTTATACTAGTTCTTATTCAAAAACATAATTCATTTTCAGCCATATAATGGAGAGTGACTTATCATTATTATTGATTAGTTCAGAGTAGGAGGTTAAGCCATACTCCTGTCCCATAGCAACGAATGTATGATTTCTCTTTATATAAAATCCGGTATTAAGCAGAAACTGTCCGTTTGTATCCTTTTTCCCACAGGCTTCCCATGTATCTGCTGTGGCATTATGAAGGAATAATTCATTATCCTGCCATTTTATTTTATGCTTTTCTATGATGTTATTTGGCTTAACAATGAATAAAGAATCATTGTTGAACTGTAATTCATTGGGGCAAGCCAGTTTTATTCTTTGCCCGAAATATTGTTCTTCATTATCCGCTAGGAAGATAGTTTCTTTCCCCGCTGGAATCTCTTTAAACTCTACTTTCTCAGATGATTTTAATTTTAGAGTATAAATAGTGACCGGTTGGTCGGGACCGTCGGGTGAATCATTGTCATCACTGCATGCGGTAAAGATGACACTCATCAAGAAAAAAAGATATATAATCTTTCTTCTTGCAAACGATAGGGGCATAGTTGTTTTTTTCATGTATGGTTGAATTAGTGTTATTGGGCAATATTCTTTATATCATTTTTTAGTTTCATGCTGCTCTTGCTTTAGTGTTCATTGATGCACAAAGGAGAGGAATAAATATGATATATGCAAGGGGATTCCCCTACAATTGGGAGGGGGGTCCCTAAATCTGCTTCTATTCCTTTATATATTGAGTGGGTATTCATAAATAACTTATCAACTTCATTTTTTACTATCATTCAGTATTGTTATATAGCAAGACCTGAAAACAACAACACTATAAGCAAAACTCTTTGCATAACAGAGGAAGAGAAGGCAATAGCATACCTCATTGATACTGATGATTGATTAAATCTCTAAAATGGGTGACGCATTGACAAAGTCAGGTAGTGACAGCTTATTCTAAGATTCCCTCTTGTATGGTTTCATTCCTCAATAAGGTAGCTTCTACCTCATAATTGGAATCTACTCCTTTCATGTTCAGAATAATGGGTTGTATGCTACGGTTTGCTTTGTCGTTTTTATCTAAAAATATTGTGTTTATCATGTGGAATGTTGTACTGCTGTTATCTGTAATGTCGAATCTATGTGGGCTGGGAGCAATGGTTGCTTCTGTGAATTTACCTTCATCCTCTGAATAGTACAATGTGAGGTAAGAAGAATATTCATCCGATTTCAGCTGGAAATCATAAGTACCCTGTGTAAAGACTTCATATCCTTGTGCGTCTGGTCTGGCAAAGTAGCAACTGTGTTTTTCGTCTTTCACTAGATAGAAAACCAGTCCCTCAGCCAATGCCGGATGGTTGGAACGGAAGATGCAGAAGGGAATGTACAGGTCCGTCACCTTTATGGTCAGTGTGGCGACTTCATCCGTTTCATTGTCTTTTATACTGACTTCCGTTTTTCCTTTTTGTTTTCCGTCTATCATTAGCTGGACTTCTCTTGATTCATAGACCTTTATTGTTGCGTCCAGTATCTCCGGATGCTCTATTGTAACGGACAGGTTGCGGCTTCCTCCTAAAATGTCAATGCCGGTAGTGGTCTTTATACGGGCTTCATACGAAGTCTTTTCAAACTGTAATGGTTTTGTTTTGTCATCATCGTTGCTGCATGCTGTGAGGCAGATGGCGAACAGGCTAGCGAATAGTGTTTTCAGATAAGTTTTCATATTCGTTTGTTTTTTCGTTGTTGCACTTTTAAGTCTTAAAATGATTAGGAAATGAAAGTATAGACAAATATAATCATAATTTGTTCATTTTCTCGTTTCTGAGGATATGTTTAAGAAAATATAGCTAGCCTTGCTTGTGGTTATAGAAAGTAATTCAGAAATAAGGTCGAAAAAAGAAGAATACTATTTTCGACCTTATTTAATTGAGAAAGATGGACTTGGACGAATGGACTTAATAATTGAATTCTATTTGTGCTCCTTGCTCTACAGTGAAAGGTTTAGTTATAGTTATAGAATTTGTAAAATTGAAAATTAATTTTGCGTGATTATTAACTGTAACATTTGTTGAAATGATATCAGAGTCAGAGACTGTTCTATTTGTAGAAACCGTTTGGTTGCTGAATTCAACAATATACAGTTTCAATTAGTTCCAAAAGGCTGGAACTTTAGTTCCAACAGGTTGAAACTAAAGTTGCGACAGGATGAAACTCTAGTTCCAATAGGGTGAAACTGTAGTTCCGACTACTTGAAACTGCTTGAAACTGACTTATACTGGAAATGGTTGTCACTATTAGAGGCTAGTTACTAAATAAGTTGTCACATTTAATTCTTCCTAACTGAAAACGTTGTCGTTCATGAAAACAATGGACAAATCTGAATGTACTTCGTTTCTCGGTAAAAGTCAATAGGGCTCGATGCCCTATCGACTTTTGTGAGACAATGGCTTAAACCGTCACGTCTCCGTTTCCCGGTTCTGCAAATATACAATTTATTTGTCTTTCCCGATACGTTGCATCACTTTTTCCACAATGGCTTTCCAGGTACTTCGCCATAGTATACGTCCATTGGCTTTTTCATGCCGATGCTCATGTGTGGACGTTCATTATTGTAGAACCATATCATTTCCGCAATCCGTTCCCGTGCTTCCTCTTCATTCCTGAAAAGCGACATGCCATATATCCACTCCGTTTTCAGTATGCCATTCATCCTTTCAGCTACGGCATTGTCAGTGGGCTTATAGCTTTCAGTCATGCTGATGCGTATATGATGCTCGGTCAGCGCATTGATATATGCATCGCATGCATACTGCACCCCACGGTCTGAATGGTGGACTGTACCGCAGAGGTTACCACCTCCGGCCTCATTTATAGCCTGTTCCAGTGCCTGCAGCGTATATGCCGCATGCAGTCCGGGGGAGAGCACCCAGCCCAGGACTGCGTGGGAGTACATGTCAGTTACAAGATGAAGATAACACACGCCGCCTTCAATCCATATAAATGTCACTCACCCAGATATGGTTCGGGTACTGTGCCGTTACACCCTTTATCAGATTCGGATACTTCTTGTACAGGTGATTGGAATCCGTCGTATGCCTGGGCTTCTTGGGAGGCAACATGAGATGTTCCGAGCGCATCAGGTTAAGGAAAGCGTCCCTGCTTCCGATCACATCACCACCATAAATGGAGCTGAGTTCATGGTACAACTTCAAGGCGCCGATACCGGGATCCTTCGAACGGTAACATTGAATGGCGGTAAGTATGGCCGTCCTTATCTGAGAACGTGAAAGGATGCTCTTTTTTTTTTATAGTAGGCCTGGGAAGACATGCCAAACAGTCCGCAAAGAGTTTTCACACTCACACCGGGAAACTCTTCGCGAAGGCCTGTTACTATTTGGCACCATCTTTTTTTAAGATGGAAATACCTTCTTCTTTCTCCGTCAGTTCAATCAGCTTCTTAAAGGCATGGGAGCGTAATTTCTCAATCTCCAAAGCCTTCTTAAGACGCAAAACCTCTTCTTCTAAGAGTTGCTCTTTAGATTTGGGACTATTTTTCATGTGAAGCTCAGCTAATAGTTCTGCAGACAAAGATAGCAAATCTGAATCAATCGGATAGCGTTTGATCCAACGTAAAAGATCAACGTGGCTATTTAAACCCCATTTCTTTGTGATCGTAATCTTTGACAGACCACTGCTGTAGTAATCTCTGAGAACTTCCAACTTGAAAGTCTCAGAATAAGTCTTACGAGATAATTTAGACATAATATTTCATGGATTATGTCTCTAAATAAGTGTCAACCTAAATCCGTATAAGACAAACTCCTAATCTTGTGCCTTGCCTGACTTGATGTGTATGATGAAAGTAACCAATGATATTTTAATATCTACATTAAAAAGTGGAATAAAGTGGTGGTAGTAGCCATTAATTGCTCTATTAAAAAACTACTACCACCACATGATCAATCCCTTTATCCATAGGCATTTTATGATTGATCGTGGTAGTAGTGGCAGTAGAAATGGAAAACTCTGTTGGGTCAAGCTGAGGCCGAATTCAAGTTTCAAATGCGACATCTCCTTTTATTTAACATTTGAGAATTCTTTTCATTTGCTTCAGTGATTTAAAAGATTTGGCTTCTAATGGTGTCATGAAGCCTAATCTTTTTCTGGGTCTATTGTTTAACTTTTCGGTTACCCTTTCCAGGTAATGATAGCTTACCCGGTCCAATGATATTCCTTTTGGTATATATTGTCTTAACAGTCCATTCAGGTTCTCGTTTGATCCTCTTTCCCAGGAATGGTATGGTTTGGCAAAGTAAAAATCAATTCCCAATTCCTTTTCTATTTCCTCATGGTCGGAGAACTCAGTCCCATTATCCGAAGTCATGGTATGGATCTTTCCTTTGTATGGCTTCAGCAGCATGACAGTAGCAGCTGTTACATACTTTGCCTCCTTAGTGAGCAGTTTCCAGGTCCACAGTTCACCTGTACTCCTTTCATTAATGGTAAGTATAACTCCTTCCCGCCCCTTTCCAACGACAGTGTCTATCTCAAAGTCCCCCATCTTTTACGCGAATCCACTATCTTGGGACGTTCAGAGATGTCTTTCCGGTTGGGGATCCTACTCTTTTTCTTGGAGCCGCGTTTGCCATGCTTCCTTCCTTGCCGTCGCAGGTGGAGATAAAGCCTTCCACCATGGCGCTTGTCATCCCATATCCATTGATAAAGCCTTTCATGGGAAACCATGTCAAGCCCCAGCAGTCTGCACCGGCCTGTTATCTGTTCAGGGCTGCAATCTAAGCCAACCAGCATTTCTCTTGCACGTGACTCCACTTCCTTTGTAAATTTAGGGGAATGGACACGGTCCTTTTTACGCTTTTGAAAAAGATAATCGGCGTATTCGCCGTCATATTTGTCGTCCGGATTAAATTTATTGCGACAAATCTCACGGTAGACACTGCTACGGTGAACACCAAGCTTTTCAGCTATTAAATCTTTCTTCATTCCGGCTTGCAAATACGCTTCTAATGCGTATCTTTGCTCCAAGGTAAACTGTTTCATCTTTGCGACTGATTTGGTAGGAGATTGAGGGAGCAAGATAGAACTTTTTTCCAAAAGGGGAAGAAATACGGAACGGTTTTTCGTGTTCTTCCTCTTAAAATAAGCTTTCTAAACAGCTAATCCCAACAACTGTCGCATTTATAACTTGAACTCAAGGAGTTCAAGTCTTGGGAAATAAAATTTCATTAAATGCAATATCAGTTTATCGCATCGTTATTGTTTCAACTTTATTATATTCCCTGGAAGTATAAACGAATTTTCTTTTTGAGTCCTGAAAATGATACACTTCTGTGGAATGTTCAAATCTATCTGTTGAATAGCCTTTCGTAAGTCTTCCAGATTCTTGATCACTATTCCTCCCAAATTCAGGATTACATCATTAGGCTGGATAAATTCGTGCAACGGATTGTCTACTGCTTCTGCTGAAACCACATATACTCCCCGTTCCGAATCCATTCCTGTAGCGGAACGTTCGCCTAATGTTTCCAAGTTTTTGATACGCAGTCCCTGCCAACTGACGATGTCTGCTGTCGCTGTTCCTGCTTTAACAATAGGTTGCGGGAATTGCGGAGTTTTAGCAATGGCTTTCAGGCGCGGAGAAAGGACTCCGAAACAGTCCATGTCGAAATTCTGGAAACCACATAGGGGAATGGCTTCCGAGCTGTTTGCAATTCTATAGTCTCCTTGTGAAGGGTTTTGGAATATGACCGGACATACGATGGAATGTTCGTCTGTCTTATTTTTACGTACATCATAAAGTGCAGTGCTGTCAGTAAATATATTATAGTCAATCTCTGCCCCCCAATGTGAAACCAAGATAGGAAGATAAGGAGTCATGACAATGTTTCTAGTGAATACATCACCACTGTTTTTAAACCATACATGAGGGTGGAATGAGTTGTTTATCATTATATTATTTTCGACAACCCGATAGAAGCCTTCGCGTAATTTTATTCCTCCGTTGAGGCATAAGTTATTATAGATATGATAATTGCTTGAACCATCATCCAAATCTATGTCCCAACCGCGGTCGCAACGGAAACGGTTGTTGCGCAAGGTGATGGGAGCAATCACATCCAGCAGGGGCAGAGCAGGTTGGGCATGTACTATGGAATCCATTATGGCACGTTTGCTATGCCAAAAACGGTCGCGCCCCCATGAATTGAATGAACCGTGGTCTCCCGTTTCTTTTACGGTATCAAAAACGTCATTGTATTCAATAATATGTCCTCCCCACGTTCCTTCACTGATATTGATTCCGGCGCGTGGCGTATCATAAATACTGTTATGGCTCACTGTAATGTATTGGCACATAGATAGTTCTACACCCGTAATTTGTTTTTCGAACAGGCCGATGGAGTGAATCAGGTTGTCATAAACCAGACAGTGCGACGGGTAGTTATTGTTTTGGGGACCGGGAGTACGGTCCAGCTTTTCGGCCGGAACAAATTCATTGTATTCAAAACTGGGAGAACGGACGGCCTCGGTGTCACCGACAAAGCAAACGGCACTTGCACCGATGCGGGTAAAATGAGTACCTGAAACGGTGGAGCGACGGTTATAATTAGAGAAGAAAACAGCATTCCCACCTAAATTATGCAGATAACTATCTTTCAGTGAGCAATCTTCCGTCCCTTCAAAAATGAGGGCTCCTCCACGGTAGACTGTCCAGTCCGAGCGTAATAGGGGTTCGTACTTTTCCATAAAGGTGCGCATAGTTTGGGTCAGTTCTATGTCTTGGATCTCGATATGGTGTACAGGGTGCTGTTCGGATCCGCGTAACTCTATCAGATGCTTTAACTGTGGAGTCTCGAACTGTGTTTCGGCAAGATTCTCACCAGGTAGGGGATAGTAGTAAAGTATGGATGAATGTGTATCATAATACCATTCTCCCGGTGCATCCAGTTCTTCAAATATATTTTCTACCATTCGGTTCTCTTCATGCAATCCGGATTGGCGGTTGTTTTGCCATCCACCTTCTAATACCAGGTTCCCGGCTTTATCTTTTCCGGTGATGCGGTAATGGAAATCGCCCCAATCATGTAGATGCATAGCATGCAGATAACCTCCTTCGGGATTTTTCCATTTCTTAACTCGCCTGGGTGAGGTTGCATCAGCAGAGGTTCCGTTAAACCTTACGGCTGTAGAGTCGAAGTTAGGATAACGTGCCATGTGCCGGATGTTTCCGTCTGCCAGTAACATATCTATTTGTAGGGAAGGAGTGACGGTAGCCATCATGATCCCCTTTTTATAGGGTTTCCAATTTAAATCCAGCGGCTGGCTTCCTGCAAGAATTGCATGTTCTCCGGGATATGAGCGTATGGTAAGTCGCTTCCCTTCCCGGCTGTCTTCGGGGGTGAATACTATCGGGCGTGATAGACGGTACTTGCCTTCGCGCAGGTAGATTGTGACTTCTCCATTGGCTTTGCGGGCCTCTGCTTGTGCTTTTTCAATGCTCAGGAAGGGAGTTTGCATTTCTCCGTTGTTGGTGTCGTTGCCGTCAGGAGCTACAAAGTATTGGGATTGTGACTGTGCAGATAGAGTTAAGAAGGCTGCAAAAAGCAGCAATAAGGTCTTTTTCATGATATTATTAGGCTTTGATTTATTAGAAACTGCCCAAAGGTATATAAATTCTTCTTGCTATTCAAAGATAGATGATTGAAAAACCTTTTCCTCTCAGGAAAGAAACTTTTACCTGTATTTGTCTTTCGTGGAAAGAAAGATCAGCCTACTATCATCTTTTCCCTGCCGGCGAAGCCTGCGTCATGCGTATGCTGCTCACAATTCCTGCGCCCACCGCAAAGATTATAGCCAACAATAAACAAACCTGTGCCCGGTGTCCTTCAGCAAACATTCGGAAGATCAGTGCCACCAGCGTTGTACCCAGCGTTTGTCCCAGCAGTCGGGCAGTGCCCAGCATGCCGCTGGCGCCACCGCTTCTGTGGGTAGGTGCGGAGGATACAATCGTCACATTATTAGGTGTCTGGAACAGGCCGAAGCCCATGCCGCACAATGCCATTCTCCAAACAATATCCCACTCTGCCGGATGGGGCGGAAGCAGATAAAGCGTAAGTAATCCGGTAGCAAAGATACCCATGCCGATACCTCCCAACAAGCCCGGATGAACGCGCTCTACCAAGCGTCCGGCAAGCGGTGCGGTCAATATGGTAGCCAATGGCCACGGGGTAAGCAGCAGACCGATCTGTACGGCATTGTATCCCAACACGTTCTGCATGAAGAACGGCAATGAAACCATTGCCAGCATCTGTGCCGTGAAGGAAGTGATGGACGTACCGATGGAAAGAGAGAAAATAGGAATCTTGAGCAAGTCCACAGGTAGGATAGGGGTGGTTTCCTTCAACTGGCGGCGGATGAAATAAGTGCCGATCACGATGAGCAGTACGATTTGAATGGCAATAAACCGGCGGTTCTCGGAATGTGCAAAGCCCTCCAATGTGTAAATCAGCAACCCGAAGGTCAATGCATTGGCAATGGCACTTATACGGTCAAATTTATGTTTGGTTTCCGAAGGCGGATTATGGGGCAGCAATTTGTGCCCAATGATAAGTGCGGCAAGCCCCAACGGAATATTGATGACAAACAGCCAGTGCCAGCTTCCCAATGCCAGGATGCTTCCGGCAATGGATGGACCGGCAGCAGCCGAAACCGCTACTACCATAGCATTTACACCCATGCCGCGTCCCAGTATTTGTGGAGGATAGATTAACCGGATAAGGGCGGTATTGACACTCATTACACACGCCGCCCCAAAACCTTGCACAACACGGGAGGCGGTAAGCATCCAGAACGAAGTGGACAGGGCACACGCCAGTGAGGAAGCGACAAAAATGGAAATTCCGATAAGGAACACGCGCCTGTAACCATAAATATCGCCCAGTGAGGCAAAGGAAAGCAACGTCATGGTAATGACCAACTGATAAGCGTTTACAATCCAAATGGCTGTAGACGGGGTTACATCAAAATCGTGTGCCAGGGTGGGCAGGGCAATATTCATAATTGTTCCGTCCAGCACAGACATCATGATAGCCAGCAATACGGCTACCACTGCGAAATATTGTTTGGGTATAAATGCAATCTTTTCTTTATTCATAGTGCAAAATTAACACAAATGGGGCAGACTAGGTTTAATTTCTTCTAAATAATTAAGATTGCAATGTTAAAGAATCGGGAAACTCTATGCAAGTTGGGGAATAATGCGTATCTTTGCAGCCGTTAAAAAAACAGTGGAGAGATTTGAGTAGCTTGCAACCACAGAAAAAAATGCTAAAAACACATTGACTTTCTTACTCGCGTATATCTACTCTGATTACTTCCCAAGGTGATTAACGAATTAACTTTTAATTTTTAATTCTTAATTTTCAATTTAGTATGGGATACTTATTCACATCCGAATCGGTGTCTGAAGGACACCCCGACAAAGTGGCCGATCAAATATCGGACGCTGTGCTTGACAAACTGTTGGCATTCGACCCCAGTTCGAAAGTAGCTTGCGAAACCCTGGTGACTACCGGACAGGTGGTACTGGCTGGAGAAGTGAAAACCAAAGCGTATGTAGACCTGCAACGCATTGCACGTGAAGTGATTAACCGCATCGGTTATACCAAAAGCGAATATATGTTCGAAGGAAATTCGTGCGGCGTGTTCTCTGCCATCCACGAACAGAGTGCGGACATTAACCGCGGCGTGGAACGCGAAGACCCGATGAACCAAGGTGCGGGCGACCAGGGAATGATGTTTGGTTATGCTACGAATGAAACAGAAAACTATATGCCCTTGTCACTGGACCTGGCACATAAACTGTTGATGGTACTGGCTGAAATCCGTCGCGAAGGAAAGGTAATGACTTATCTCCGTCCCGATGCCAAGAGCCAGGTGACTATAGAATATGATGACAATGGCAAACCGGTGCGCATTGATACCATTGTTGTTTCTACCCAGCACGATGAGTTCATCGCTCCGGCTGATGATTCGAAAGAAGCTCAGTTGAAGGCTGATGAAGAAATGTTGGCTAAGATTCGCCAGGATGTAATCGAGATACTGATGCCGCGTGTGATTGCCGAAATTCATAATGAAGAGGTATTGGCATTGTTCAATGACCAGATTACTTATCATGTGAATCCTACGGGTAAGTTCGTAATCGGTGGCCCTCATGGAGATACCGGATTGACCGGACGTAAGATTATCGTCGATACATACGGCGGCAAGGGTGCTCATGGTGGTGGCGCTTTCTCTGGTAAAGACCCCAGCAAGGTAGACCGTAGTGCTGCTTATGCTGCCCGTCATATTGCCAAGAATATGGTAGCTGCCGGGGTGGCTGACGAAATGCTGGTTCAGGTGTCTTACGCCATTGGTGTGGCTCGTCCTATCAATATCTATGTAAATACTTACGGCCGCAGCAATGTGAAGATGACTGACGGCGAGATTGCAAAGAAGATAGATGAATTGTTTGATCTTCGTCCGAGGGCTATTGAAGAACGGTTGAAATTGCGTAATCCTATTTATGAGGAAACAGCTTCATACGGTCACATGGGCCGTGAACCGAAGGTGGTTACCAAGACTTATGAATCGATGTATCATGAGGCAAAGGTGCTGGAAGTAGAGCTGTTTACTTGGGAGAAACTGGATTATGTGGATAAGATAAAGGAAGCGTTTGGCTTGTAAGCACGCTAGGCGATTTCCGCAGGTTTCCCCCTTATGAAGGGGGCAAGGGGGATGTTCTTTTGGGTAATAAAGTTCAGATTAATAAGATGCTGGATTTGCCAAGGAGAACATCCCCCTTAAATCCCCCTTAAAAAGGGGGAGGCTGCGCATCGTAGCATAAAGATTTATAATGATGAACGATATAAAGAACGTATGTGTATATAGTGCATCCAGCACAAAGATTGCCAAAGAGTACTTTGATGCTGCCGAAGAACTGGGGCATCTTCTGGCTGATAAAGGAATCAACCTGATAAACGGCGCAGGCTGTATCGGCCTGATGGCAGCCACTTCCAACTCCGCATTGGCAGCAGGTGGTACGGTAACAGGCGTCATTCCCCATTTCATGGTAGAGCAAGGCTGGCATCACACCGGACTGACCCGATTGATTGAAACAGAAACCATGCACGAGCGCAAACGGATGATGGCAGATTTATCCGATGGCGTTATCGCCTTGCCGGGCGGATGCGGAACATTGGAGGAACTTCTGGAAATCATCACATGGAAGCAATTAGGTCTTTACCTCAATCCTATCATTATTCTGAATATCAACGGATTCTATGATTCACTGTTGGAGATGTTACAGCGTGCCGTAGACGAAAACTTTATGCGCCAAGAGCACGGAAGCATCTGGAAAGTGGCCTCAACACCCCAAGAAGCGATAAATTTACTCTATACAACACCTGTTTGGAACAAAGAAATCCGTAAATTTGCAGCGATATGAATGAAACCTGCCATCCCGGAATAGCATATGTCCTCCAGCTTTATGCCGAGGAGCAGAGTTGCGTTGACGCAGCCCTGACGCACAAAGTGTGCCATACGGTGAAAGAAGACGGGATGAGAGGATTGCCTTTGCCTTATCAGCTGCGTTCGGACTGGATGGTAACCAGTGTGCTGTTCCTTTGTTTTGTCCTTGCATCTTATGTGCTGGCACATGGCAAGAAACATCTGGAACAACAATTCAAGAGCTTTACTTTGTCTAAAGAACGTGCCAGTTTGTTTGATGACACTACGGCCGCTGATGTGCGTTATACCTTAGTGCTGATCCTTCAGACTTGTATTTTGTCCGGTTTCTGTGTGTACGATTACTTTTCGGATCACGATTTAATCCTTTTTCGCACGGTACCCCATTATCTGTTATTGAGTATCTATATGGGTTATATGGTCCTTTTCTTTGTTATAAAGTGGCTTCTATATAACTTTGTGAATTGGATTTTCTTTAACAAAGTACGCAATGTTATCTGGTTGGAATCCTATTTTAACGTTGTTATCGGGGCCGGATTTTTGCTTTTCCCGATTGTTCTTTTGATTGTGTATTTTGATTTATCACCGCAAATTGCTCCTTATTTCATCGGATTTGTTATAATAATTGCTAAAATTCTACTGTTTTATAAGTGCTTTAGTAACTTTTTCAACAAAATTTATGGCATTCTCCATTTAATTCTATACTTTTGTGCCCTTGAAATACTCCCTGATCTGGTACTGTGGAAAGGGATTATCTTAGCGAACAACATTTTGGTTTTAAATTTTTAGTACATTGAAAATAAAAAAAGTCCTCGTATCTCAGCCGAAGCCGACTTCAGAGAAGTCGCCTTACTATGATATTGCTGAGAAGTACGGCGTGAAAATTGATTTTCGCCCGTTCATTAAAGTTGAGAGCTTGTCGGCCAAAGAGTTCAGACAGCAAAAGGTCTCTATTCTTGATCATACAGCTGTGATTTTTACTTCACGGCATGCTATCGACCATTTCTTTAACCTGTGTACGGAATTGCGTGTAACTATACCTGAAACTATGAAGTATTTCTGTACCTCGGAGACAGTTGCTTTGTATATTCAGAAGTATGTTCAGTATCGTAAGCGTAAGGTGTTCTTCGGAGCAACCGGAAAGTTTGCCGATCTGATGCCTTCTATTGTTAAGCACAATACGGAGAAATACTTGGTTCCGATGTCTGATGTGCACAATGATGAGATTAAGACGGCATTGGATAAAAACAAAATCCAGCATACGGAAGTAGTGATGTATCGCACGGTAAGTAATGATTTTACTCCCGAAGAAGAGTTTGACTATGACATGCTGTTGTTTTTCAGTCCTGCCGGAATCAATTCGTTGATAAAGAATTTCCCTGAGTTCGATCAGAAGGAAATTGCGATAGGATGTTTTGGGCCTGCAACTGCAAAAGCGGTGAAAGAAGCCGGACTGCGTCTGGATTTGGAAGCTCCCACGGTGGAGGCTCCGTCTATGACTGCGGCATTGGATATGTTTATCCGCGAGCGCAATAAAGATTAAATTTTTTAGTTTATATCCCGAAACCGGGGGTTTTGTATCAATAAAGTTGTAACTTTGTGATTCGAAACCCTCGGTTTCTTTATTTTTGGTAGTTGCATACGCTGTAGGGGGCTGTGTCAAAACTCCGAAGTAACTACCGGATTGCTTACTGTAGGGGCGGATTGAATCCGCCCGTATGCACAAGGCAAACTGTTATCGGGCAGATTCAATCTGCCCCTACGGTGGATGATTAAATAATAGTAAGTTAAGAATATATGGCAGAATATACCCTCAGTAAGAAAGAGCGTTTAAACAGTAAGACATTGATTGATCGTCTCTTTGCCGGCGGAAGCAAATCGTTTCCCGCCTTTCCCTTGCGTGTGGTGTATATGCCGATAGAGCCTACGGAAGAAGATGCTCCTGCCGCTTCTATCCTGATTAGCGTACCCAAGAAACGTTTTAAACGTGCCGTGAAGCGTAATCTGGTGAAACGCCAGGTGCGCGAAGCCTATCGTAAGAATAAGCACCTGTTGCTTGATGCTTTGGCTTCTAAGAACAAAAGACTGGTTTTGGCCTTTATATGGTTGGATAACAATATTCATTCTTCTGCCGAGGTGGAGGAGAAAGTGAAGAAGTTACTGTTTCATATAGTGGAAAGACTGGAATGAAAAAGATACTTTCTTTCATATTGCTGCTGCCTGTTTACTTCTATCGGGGATATATTTCACCGATGACTCCCCCTTCTTGCCGTTTTGTGCCTACTTGTTCGGAATATGCCATTGAGGCTATCAAGAAACATGGTCCCTTCAAAGGGTTGTATTTGGCAATCCGGAGGATATTGCGTTGCCATCCGTGGGGCGGGTCGGGTTATGATCCTGTTCCTTAAAATCAATAGTGATAAGTCATGTTGCTTGATATTCATACACATCACAGGCCCGCAGTGCCGGGGGAGAGCATTCTTAATGTAGAACCACGTGAGCTTCTTGCAGGGACGGAAAATCAGGATGTTTTGTTATCCTTCCACTGTAGGGGCGGATTGAATCCGCCCGAATGCACAAGGCAAACTGTTATCGGGCAGATTCAATCTGCCCCTACGGAGGAAGGATACTATTCGGTGGGAATTCATCCGTGGAGGGCCTCGGAGGCCGGTTTGGAAGAGTGGGAGAGCTTGGAAGAGGCAGTGAAGCACCCTGCCGTATTGGCAATAGGAGAGGCAGGGCTGGACAAACTGACCTCCACTGATTTTTCCTTGCAAAGAGAAATCTTTATCAAGCAAATCTTTTTAAGTGAATCAGTAGAGAAACCACTGGTGATTCATTGCGTAAAGTCTTTCAATGAATTGATTGAACTAAAAAAGAAATATCGTCCGCGAATGCCTTGGGTGGTACATGGATTTCGTAATAATCTGAACATTGCCCGCCGGTTGATGAATGAAGATATTTATCTCTCATTAGGAGAAAAATATCAGGCTGATGTATTGCAGAGTATTCCCTTGGAGCGTTTATTGACTGAAACGGATGAAAGCGTTTTGGGCATTCATACCCTTATAGAACGTATGGCAGAAGCACGAGGATTGGAAGCAAACGACCTTTGCAACCGGATAGACCAAAACGCCCGGAAAATCTTTTTTAAGCGATAAGAGTTGTTTCTTCAGATAAAGTGTCGTACTTTTGTGGCATTATTAAAGTATAAATCAAACATTTAAATAGATAATCATTCGATGAATTTTGTAGAAGAATTAACATGGCGTGGAATGGTGCACACGATGATGCCGGGCACCGAGGAATTGTTGGCTAAAGAACAAGTAACGGCTTATCTGGGTATTGACCCTACGGCCGATTCTTTGCATATCGGTCACCTGTGTGGTGTCATGATGTTGCGTCACTTCCAGCGTTGCGGTCACAAGCCGTTGGCTCTTGTGGGTGGTGCCACCGGTATGATTGGTGACCCTTCGGGCAAGTCGCAGGAACGCAATCTGCTGACTGAAGAAACTTTGCGTCACAACGTAGCTTGTATCAAGAAGCAGTTGGCCAAGTTCCTGGATTTTGATAGCGATGCTCCTAACAAAGCTGAATTGGTCAATAACTATGACTGGATGAAAGACTTTACTTTCCTCGACTTTGCTCGCGAGGTAGGTAAGCACATCACGGTAAATTATATGATGGCTAAAGATTCTGTACAGAAGCGTTTGAACGGTGAAGCCCGTGACGGTCTTTCGTTTACAGAATTTACTTATCAGTTGTTGCAAGGATATGACTTCCTGCACTTGAACGAAACCAAAGGTTGTAAACTTCAGTTGGGTGGTTCGGATCAGTGGGGTAATATCACTACCGGAACAGAATTAATCCGTCGTACCAATGGCAATGAGGCTTATGCACTGGTTTGCCCGTTGATTACGAAAGCTGACGGTGGTAAGTTTGGTAAGACTGAATCAGGTAATATCTGGTTGGATCCCCGTTACACTTCTCCTTATAAATTCTACCAATTCTGGTTGAATGTGAGCGATGAAGATGCAGCCCGTTACATCAAGATCTTTACTTCGCTGAGCAAAGAAGAAGTAGAGGCATTGACGGCAGAACACGCTGAGGCTCCGCACTTGCGCGTATTGCAGAAGCGTTTGGCTAAAGAAGTGACTGTCATGGTTCACTCGGAAGAAGATTACAATGCTGCTGTTGAGGCATCCGGCATCTTGTTTGGTAATGCCACTTCGGATGCATTGAAGAAATTGGATGAAGATACGCTGCTGGCAGTGTTCGAAGGCGTTCCCCAGTTCGAGATCTCCAAGGATGCATTGGCAGAAGGCGTGAAGGCTGTAGATTTGTTCGTGGATAATGCCGCTGTTTTCGCTTCAAAAGGTGAAATGCGTAAGTTGGTACAGGGCGGTGGCGTTTCGTTGAATAAAGAGAAGCTAAATGCCTTTGACCAGGTAATTACGACTGCCGACCTGCTGGATGAAAAGTATTTGTTGGTTCAGCGTGGTAAGAAGAATTATTATTTGGTGATTGCTAAATAAAACAGGCTCTATAAAATAAAAAGGGAAACTCCCTGCTTCGGCTTTGTGCCGGGGCAGGGAGTTTTCCTTTCTATTTCTTCTGATCTATCTCTTTCAGCAATTCATCTACTGCGGCTTTTAACTGTGTATCTTCTCCTTTTACTACCGTTTCGGGTGAATTGGCTACCTTTATATCCGGTTCCAATTGTGAGTTTTCTAGATAACTTCCATCCGGCAAGCGATACCCAATGACAGGAATACCGAATACCAGTGTCGGATCTTGCAAAGTTTCCCAAGATACGCTGGTCATGGTTCCCGGCACAGGCATACCTACCAGTTTGCCCAGCTTCTGATGGCTATATACCCACGGAGTACCATGCGCATTGCTATAGTTGGCTTCGCATTGCAACATAATGCTCGGCTTATTCCAACGGCGGCTCGGCATATCACAGGCTTCGCGTCCGCGAACTACCTGGGTAAAGTATTTCTTTCCGCTGAACAAGATCTCAATATCTTCGTGCAAGCGTCCTCCGCCATTGAAACGGGTGTCGATCACAATGCCTTCGCGATTATTATACTTACCCAGAATATCCGAATAAATGGAACGGAAACTATCATCTCCCATAGATTCAATGTGCACGTATCCCAAACGTCCGTTTGACCATTTGTCCACATCGGCAGCACGTTGCTTCACCCAACGGGTATAAAGGAGTCCGTTGAAAGCTCCGTTACTGATGGGAACAACAACTTCTTCCCAACGCTCCTTAGTCTGAGGGTTATAAAGTGAAACCAATGTCTTTTTTCTTGCCTTGTCATTCAGCAACGTAGAATAATCCATTTCTGGAGTAATCTCTTTACCATCAATCTTTTCGATGATATTTCCGGCTTTTACCTTAGAGCGTGCATGGTCAAAGGGACCATTCTCCACTACTTCGGAAATCAATAATCCCTTGCCGTCATAATTCCAGTCATAAAGCAAACCTAAAGTGGCGGTAGCTTCACCATTCAGACGTGGACGGAAGCGTCCACCGGTATGTGACACGTTCAGTTCGCCCAAGTATTCGCTCAGTAGTTCTGCAAAGTCATAGTTATTGTCAATATGCGGCAGGAACTTGCGATAAGCGGCAGTCATGGCATCCCAGTCTATGCCGTGCATATTCAGGTTGTAGAAGCGTTTCTGTTCCTGTTTGTAGACATGGTTGAACATATATTCTCGTTCGGCAGCCAAATCCATTTTTACGTTTGCCTGGTAGCTGATGGGTTTTAGGCTTTCCGAGTCCGTGCCCATCTTCTGCATGCTGTTGCCACCCAGCAGGAACAGGTTCTTGCCGTCCTTGTCCATTTCCATATTTGCCCATCCGGCATCCATCTTATGCAGCAGGTTGGTGTCTTTCTTGCGTAAATTCATTTTCCACAAGTCATATCCACCCTCAAAGGCAGCGAAATAATATAGCGTTTCTCCATCTTTTGTGATAATGGCGCTACCCAGATCGGAAGAATTGGGAGTGAGGCGTACAATGCGGTCTTCTATGTTTTTCAGTTCCACTACAATATCTTTTGCCTTTTCATCTTTCTTGTCTTCCTCTTTATCTCCTTTATCGGTCTTTTTCTTATCGTCCTTCTTGGTTTCGGTGGCTTTCTTTTGTTCCTTTTCCAGTTCTTTCTGCAATTCGTAGTCTTCTTTGCTCAAACGGAACTTATCGTAAGCATCCTGATTCATGAATACCAGCATCACATCGTTCAGCGAACCCCATGAGGCATGGGCGCGCATACCATAGCGTTCAGTGATGAACAAGATGGCATTTCCATCCAGTACCCAACGGGGAGAGCCACTGGTGTAACCGCTATTTGTCAGATTGATAATGTTTCCGCCTTGTGCGCTGACCAATCCTATATCAGAGTACGGGTCATGCTTGTTGCCCGTAAATTCAAGAGTGAACCATTTGCCATCGGGCGACCATGAGTAGTCAAATCCGCCGCCTGTGCTGTACCAGGTAGAGCCATCGGTGACTTGGCGCACTTTCTTGGTTTCCAGGTTGAGCACCATCAGGCGATTGCGGTCTTCTATGAAGGCAAGCTCCTTTCCGTCCGGGGAGAATTGCGGTTCGGCACGTTCTACGGTGCCGGAAGGCAGGATCACTTCTTCTTCAATGAGGGTTGCATTCGGGAAGTTGAGTTCTTCCTTGCGTGCTATTTTAGCCATGTAGAGTTCCCAGTTGCCGTTGCGTTCGCTGGCATAAGCCAAGGTGCGGTTGTCCGGCGAGAAAGTAAGGCCTGCTTCGCGGGCAGGGGTATGGGTGATTTGCTTGGTGGTGTTATAGTCGGCAGAAGTGACAAAAACTTCACCGCGCACAATGAAAGCAATCTGTTTGCCATCCGGAGAAACGGTAGCTGATGTTGCACCTTTGCTGAAATTAAGGTCGGCTATCTGATTTCGGTCGTCGCGGGTGATGTCAATCTCTACTTTTTGCGGACTGCTTCCCGGATGTTGGGTGTAGATCTCGCCATCGTAAGTGTAGCAGAGTGCGCTGTTGCTGCCCATAGAAAGGAAACGTACCGGATGCGTTTTGAAATCCGTCACTGCCTTTAAAGACTGGGGAGTGCCCAATGGGAAGGAATATACATTAAATGTACCGCCGTCCCGTTCACTCAGGAAGTAAACGGTTTGTCCGTCCGGGGCGAATACGGGGTTGCGATCCTCTCCCGCATGGTTGGTCAGATTGGTGTGTTTGCCGCTTTGGGCGTTGTACATCCATACGTCGCGGGTTATGGAAGAAGTGTGGTGCTTGCGCCATTCATCTTCAAAGCCTTTGCGGTCTTGATACAGGAAAGTAGTACCGGTTTTGTCAAAGCAAACCATTTCTGCCGGAGTGCCTAATACTTGCTCGGTGCGTCCGCCTGTTGTGGGAACCTTATAGAGTTCGGTCATGGCAGATGTGGGGAACAGGGCGCTGCCGGCAGGGTCTTGAATGGAAGCCGAGAAAAGTATATATTTGCCGTCCGGAGTAAAAGCCGAAGGGATTTCGGAAGCGGAATTGGTGGTAAGTCGTTGTGCGGCTCCGCCGTCGGCAGACATCACAAATAGGTCGAAATTGCCGTTTCGGTCACTGGCAAAGGCTATTTGCTTGCCATCCGGTGACCAGATAGGGGAGCATTCATAAGATGCTTGTGTAGTGAGCCGGGTAGCCACTCCTCCATTGGCGGGGACTTTATAAATATCTCCTTTATAACAAAATGCAATCTCCGTCCCATCAGGAGAGATTTGCACATCACGCATCCACAGTGGTGTTTCTGCGTAACCGGTTGCTGTGGCAAAGCCTATAGCGATGCAAGCCAGAAGTTTTTTCATGCTATTAATGTCTTTTGGTTATGCCGCAAAGTTAAGCATTTGCAGTATATTGCAAAAAAAAGTGCGAAAATATTTGGACTGTATTGCAGGAAAAACGTATCTTTGCACCGCTTTCCAAGGAAAGCACATAATGATTGGACTATGGTGTAATGGTAGCACAACAGGTTTTGGTTCTGTTTGTCCAAGTTCGAATCTTGGTAGTCCAACAAATCAACAGTTTAATTAAGACAAAAAGCCTCTAAAATTACAGTTTTAGAGGCTTTTTTCGTATCCGGTCATTATCAGTTTTAAAAATAGACCAATAAAATCGGTGCCAAATCCGGTGCCAACAATCTATTCTTTTTTGCTTTCGGTGACTTATTTCACCAGCACTTTTACAATCTCCACCACATACATCTTGTGGAAACCGCCATGCGCTCCTCCATACCATTTGTCTATGGTGTTTTTATCAATGAAGTTCTCCGGATCTATCATGTCTGCATATAACTTCTTGCATTCAAAAGTCAGTCGGGACTGTTCAAAAGTGATGCCTCCATTTTCGGTAAACAGAGGTAATAATCCTGTTTCTTTCACTTTATCTATGTCCCGTCCGGATTTAGAACCACATATCTTATGAACATCTTTATGTGCCTCTCCCAGGAAAGAAAGGGTAAGATAATCATTCTGCTCTATGAATTCAAACGTATATCGCTCGGGGCGGATGAAGATAAAAGCTACCGGACGGTTCCATAAGAATCCCGTTCCTCCCCAACTGGCGGTCATGGTGTTAAACTTGTCTTTTGTGCCGGCGGTTACCAGCATCCACTCTTTGCTGATAGCTTCAAACAGGTTGTCTGTCAGCTCGTTTACTTTTATTTCTTTCATCGTTTTCATTTTTTTAGCTCGGACAAAGATATAATTTTTTCTTTAACTTTTTCCGATTCCATTCGCTAATTACTATCTTTGCCCAGCAATATTAACTTTAAAAAAGAAAGGATAGAACAGTGGCAAATGATGTGGTTTTAACCCCTATGATGAAACAGTTTTTTGAGTTGAAGGCAAAGCATCCCGATGCAATCATGCTTTTCAGGTGCGGAGACTTTTATGAAACTTATTCAGAAGACGCCATTGTTGCCTCCGAGATACTGGGCATAACGCTGACCAAGCGTGCCAACGGACAGGGAAAAAGCGTAGAGATGGCAGGTTTCCCTTTCCATGCACTGGATACTTACCTGCCCAAACTGATACGTGCCGGAAAGCGTGTCGCTATCTGTGACCAGTTGGAAGACCCCAAGTTGACCAAGAAACTGGTGAAGCGCGGAATTACCGAATTAGTGACTCCGGGAGTAGCCATCAATGACAATGTCCTTTCTTACAAAGAGAATAACTTCCTGGCTGCCGTGCATTTCGGGAAAGCGAATTGCGGCGTGGCTTTCCTCGATATATCTACCGGTGAGTTCCTTACCGCCGAAGGGCCTTTTGACTATATTGACAAACTGCTAAATAACTTTGCCCCGAAAGAAGTACTCTTTGAGCGTGGCAAACGGGGTATGTTTGAAGGAAACTTCGGAAGCAAATTCTTTACTTTCGAACTGGACGACTGGGTGTTTAACGAGAGCTCATCCCGTGAGAAACTGTTGAAGCACTTTGAAACAAAGAACCTGAAAGGTTTCGGCGTAGAGCATCTGAAGAACGGTATTGTAGCCTCAGGAGCCATCTTGCAATACCTGAACATGACCCAGCACTATCAGATTGCCCATATCACTTCCCTTTCGCGCATTGAGGAAGACCGCTATGTGCGTCTGGATAAGTTTACGGTGCGCAGTCTGGAATTGATAGGCAGCATGAACGATGGCGGGACCAGTCTGCTGGATGTAATAGACCGCACCATCAGTCCGATGGGAGCCCGCCTGCTGAAACGCTGGATAGTCTTTCCGTTGAAAGATGAAAAACCGATCAATGAGCGTCTGGACGTAGTGGAATATTTCTTCCGCGAGCCCGACTTCAAGGACTTTATAGAAGAAAAGCTGCATCTGATAGGTGACTTGGAACGTATCGTTTCAAAGGCTGCCGTAGGAAGAATCTCTCCGCGCGAAGTGGTGCAGTTGAAAGTAGCCCTGCAAGCCATCGAGCCAATAAAGAATGCTTGCCTGAATGCTGATAATGAAAGCCTTCGCCGCATTGGGGAACAGCTTAACCTTTGTCTTTCCATCCGCGAGAAGATAGAGAAGGAGATAAAGAACGATCCTCCCTTGCTGGTAAATAAAGGGGGCGTGATAGCCGATGGAATAAATGCCGAACTGGATGAGTTGCGCCAGATTGCTTTCTCCGGCAAGGATTACCTGCTGAAAGTGCAGCAGCGTGAAAGTGAACTGACGGGCATTCCCAGCTTGAAGATAGCTTATAACAATGTATTCGGTTACTACATCGAAGTGCGCAATGCCCATAAAGATAAAGTGCCTGCCGACTGGATTCGTAAACAAACCTTGGTGAATGCAGAACGCTACATCACTCAGGAATTAAAAGAATACGAAGAAAAGATCCTGGGTGCCGAAGATAAAATTCTAGTGCTTGAAACTAAATTATACAATGACTTGGTGATTGCCCTTGCAGAGTATATCCCTGCCATTCAGATCAATGCCAACCAAATAGCCCGCTTGGACTGTCTGCTGGCTTTTGCCAATGTGGCAAGAGAGAATAACTACATCCGTCCGGTGGTAGAAGACAGCGACACGATTGACATTAAGCAAGGTCGTCACCCGGTGATAGAAAAGCAACTTCCGGTAGGAGAGAAGTACATAGCCAATGATGTATTCCTGGATTCCGAAACCCAGCAAATCATTATCATTACCGGTCCTAATATGGCAGGTAAGTCGGCTTTGCTGCGCCAGACTGCATTGATTACCCTGCTGGCACAGATTGGTAGCTTTGTACCTGCCGAAAGCGCCCGCATCGGTATGGTAGACAAGATATTCACCCGTGTGGGCGCCAGCGATAACATTTCGGTAGGCGAATCCACGTTTATGGTTGAGATGAATGAAGCGTCCAATATCCTGAATAATCTTTCGCCCCGAAGCTTGGTGCTGTTTGATGAGTTGGGACGCGGGACTTCTACTTACGATGGTATTTCCATTGCTTGGGCTATTGTGGAGCATATTCACGAGCATCCCAAGGCAAAGGCTCGTACCCTTTTCGCTACTCACTACCATGAGTTGAACGAGATGGAGAAATCTTTTAAGCGTATCAGGAACTATAATGTATCTGTAAAGGAGATAGACAATAAAGTGATCTTCCTGCGCAAACTGGAACGGGGCGGCAGCGAGCATTCTTTCGGTATCCACGTAGCCAAGATGGCCGGTATGCCGAAAAGCATCGTGAAGCGTGCTAACGATATTCTGCATCAACTGGAAACGGACAACCGCCAGCAAGGCATTGCCTCCAAGCCCACAGCCGAAATTGCTTCCAGCCGTAGCGGGATGCAACTCAGTTTCTTCCAGTTGGATGATCCTGTGCTGTGCCAGATACGCGATGAAATATTGACTCTTGATGTGAATAATCTGACTCCTTTGGAGGCTTTGAATAAGTTGAATGAGATAAAGAAGATAGTAAAAGGGAAATAACTTTTTTACATTAACCACTAACCATTAATCACTAACCACTGATGAAAAACCTACTGACCTTATGTCTACTGGCCGTGTGTCTATTCGCCACCGCCAAAGAAACCTGTCCCAAAGTAATCCCCGCCCTGCAAGAGTGGAAAGGAGGAAATGGAAAACTTACCCTTCCGGCCGAAGGAACCATCGTTATTGCCCCCAATGACGAAGCAACCCTAAGCAGCGTGGCAACCGTGCTGGCACAAGACTTGAAAGACCTGCTGGCTTGGAACTACACCGTGAAAACCGGAAAGCCGGAAAAAGGCGACATCTATCTGTCACTGATGAAACCCGACAAGCAATTAGGAACTGAAGGATATGTGCTTGCCACCAACCGCTATGCCTCCATAGAAGCCCCCACCTGCCAAGGCGTATTCTGGGGAACCCGCAGCCTGCTGCAAATACTTTATAATGAAAAAGGACAAATGCCCAAAGGCGTAGCCCGAGACTATCCGCAATATCCCAGTCGTGGCTTTATGCTGGATGTAGGCCGTAAGTTCTTCACCATGGACTTTCTGCGCCAATACGTCAAGATACTCTCATTCTATAAGCTGAATGAGTTCCAGGTACACCTTAATGATAACGGCTTTGTGCAGTTCTTTGATAATGACTGGAACAAGACCTACGCCGCTTTCCGTCTGGAGAGCGACCGCTTCCCCGGCTTAACTGCCAAAGACGGTTCTTATACCAAGAAAGAATTTACCGACCTGCAACGCCTCGGCATGGAATATGGCGTGAATGTTATTCCCGAAATCGACATTCCTGCCCACTCACTCGCCTTTACTCACTATAAACCCGAAATAGGCAGCGATAAATATGGCATGGATCACCTGGATCTGTATAAAGATGAAACTTATGAGTTCATGGATGCCTTGCTGGACGAATACCTTTCGGGTGAAGAACCTGTCTTCCTGGGCCCTGACGTTCATATCGGTACGGATGAATACAATGCTAAAGAGGCTGAAAAGTTCCGTTACTTCACAGACCGCTATTTAAAGTATGTAGAGAAGTACGGAAAGAACGTCCGTATGTGGGGAGCCTTGCGCTGGCTAAAAGGAAATACGCCGGTGAAATCGGAGAATGTGACGATCAATGCTTGGTCTTACGACTGGATAGATCCTATTACTTCCTTGAAAGATGGATATAAGATTATTAATACTTGCGACACTTACCTCTACATAGTGCCTGCTACCGGTTATTATCGTGATTTTCTAGACGCGGAGTGGCTATATAACACTTGGCGTGTAGGCAAAGTGAATGCCAGAGAAGAACTTCCCGAAGGCACTCCGGGCTTGCTTGGCGGTATGTTTGCCGTGTGGAACGACCATTGCGGCAACGGCATATCGCAACAAGATGTGCACTATCGCACTTTCCCTGCTGCACAGGTGCTTGCCGAAAAGATGTGGAGAGGGAAGAATGAAGCCGTTTCTTACAATGAGTTTGCCGAATTGTGCAAGGTGATGCCCGAAGCTCCGAGTATTAATCTGCTGGGGCGTGTGCAGGGCGAAGTGGTGCTTCCGGGGCAAAAAGAGGAATTGTCCTTGAATGGTACGGATAGCATAGCTACTTCTTTGCCTGAAATAGGTTATCCTTATGCTGTGGAGTTTGAGATTAATCCGGATAAGGAGCAGAATATCAGTGGAATCCTGTTTAAAGGTCCTCACTCTACCGTGTACACTAATTGGGAGAATAAAGGAAAGCTGGCTTTCAGTCGCGATGGATATACATTTGTGTTCCATGCCGCTACTCTGCCCGTGGGAGAGTGGACAAAGGTGCGTATAGAAGGCGATTATAAGGGTACAACGCTCTATATAAACGGTGCAAAGGCGGAACGCTTGGAAGGTCGCATTAAGCAGTATTACAATTATCAGCATAATCGAAAGGATAAAATGTATGTGCAGGAAACTTTAGTTTTCCCGATGCAGCAGATAGGTGATGTGCGGAATGGGTTTAAAGGAAAGCTGAGGAATGTAAATTGCATTCAGAACACACAGGACTCTTCTTTATGAAATTCACCGTAGGGGCGGATTGAATCCGCCCGAATACATCCACAGATATACCTTACGGATGTTATCGGGCAGATTCAATCTGCCCCTACGGTAACATATCACATTTATGGGGGATATGTTATCTTTAATAGTGTTACACTTCTATATATCAGTCTATTAGCTCCGCAAGGTGTTATCCCTTTTATTTTCATAAGAAGGCATTTCTGCTTTACTTTGCAACATTAAACTTAAGCAGCAAACCACATGAAAATAAAACAAATCCTACTATGCATGCTTTTAGCCTGCTTTATTGTTTTCCCCGCTTTCGCACAGAACCGTTGGGGCATTGTAGGAGGCGGACTTTTCTCTAAGTCCACTGCCAAAGATGCACGTTTCAGTCTGGGCGGATATGCCGGAGGAACTTATGACATCAAAATCAAAGACTCGTGGTACATACAGCCACAACTATTGTTTGTTTATGAAGAATTCAGAACCAAGTCCCATCTTGGTACTGATTTCTTCTTTAGTAAATCCAGCCTGGAGCTTCCCGTTCTCGCTTCCTACAATATCGCATTAAGCAACAAGTGGAATTTGCGCATCAATGCAGGCCCTTATCTGTCCTATGCCATGTTTGGCAGAGATAAATCAATAGACTATAGCTATGGAGACGGAATGCATTCCAGCTTGGGATGGTGGCATCAGGACTTTTCAGACCATTTCACCTACGGTGGAAAAGCCGGCATCTCCTTCGAGTCCGAACACTTCATCTATACCATCGACGGAAAGTGTTCACTCCGCAAGAAGCCTTTCGGGCGGGGAATCAGTTTATCGGCCGGAGTGGGGTATAAGTTCTGAGTTTTCTTTATCTTTGCCACCAAAGAATTTAAATTGAGTTACATGCATGTTCTTATCAAACAGACGGGCATTCTTTGCTTTCTATGCTGGCTTTGCCTGTCGTGCACTTCACGACAGGTGAAACACCCTGTTCTGCAACAAGCCGAAGCCTTGATGGAACCCTATTCCGACAGTGCTTTCGTCTTGTTAAAGTCTATGGCTATGATGGCAGAAATGCGTCCGGCGGACAAGGCGGACTATGCTTTGCTGCTGGCTGAGGCTGCCGATAAGAACGGCTATTCCCTGCTTCCCTGCGACTCGTTGCTGAATATCGCCCTCCATGTGTACGACGAAGATGCCAAAGAACGTGCCGTAACTTTGCTGTATAAGGGAAAAGTGCAGCAAGAGATGGAGAACTATGCCGATGCACTGAAAAGTTACCGTATGGCGCTGGAAATACTTTCCGCTTATCCCCATGCATATTATTGGAAAGGATTTATATACAACATGATGGGCGGACTCTATGGCAAACAAAACCTGTATGCACAGGCAAAAGATATGTACGTCAAAGCCTGTTATAACGACTCACTGGCGCAGCACAACCATCACCTCATCAGCTCTTTGAGCAATCTGGGCGTGACATACATCGGTTATGGGGATATCGATTCCGCCTTTATCTGCCAGCAACGGGCTTTGCAACTGTCTCTTTCCACCGATAGTTTTCTGCTGCATACCATCTATGGAAACTTTGGTGACCTATGTGGGCGTGCGGGGCAGAACCATATTGCCATTACCTGCTTGAAAAGGGCATATGATGCCTGCCGCCGTCGGGAAGACAGTTTGCAATGTCTTTGGAACCTGGGAGAGTTTTATTATAACAACCAGCAACCCGATTCGGCACTTTATTACCTGAATCAGAGTAAGGAAGCTGCCGATATACACATCCGTTACCTGTCTTTCTTTGACCTGTATGCCATTGCGAAGCAGCAAGGGGATGTAGAAACAGCTCTGAAGTATCTGGAAATCAGTACCCAGTTGGAGGATTCCATCTATTCCACCAATGTGGCAACGGAACTGGAAAAGAAAACCTACCGGTGGAATGCCGATGCGAAAGTAAGGAAGGAGCATTTCAAGGCAAAAAGGAGGATTTATACCATTGGGATGGTGGCAGTGATGTTGCTGCTTGTTATTGTTATAGTGTACCAGCAGATACTGAAAAACAAGAAGATACAGCAATCCAACTATAAATATCTGTTGCAGAAGCTGAAGCATAACCTGATGGAAATGCAGCAGGACATTGCCCGGCGCGAGAAAACCATAACCGAACTGAAAGAAAAGCAGGAAAGCCGTGCCGGAGAGATAGAGGAAAAAGAGCGCGAAATAGAGGCTATGAAGATGGAAAAGGAGAAGCTGCGTAACTGGCTGTTCCGTCAAAGTGCCCTCTATGCCAAGATAGATAAACTCTCGGCACAGCAAAAGCATCATAAAGAGCGCATTGCCGTGCTCACCAATGCCGAACAACGTCAGTTGCGGGTGATTATCGGACAGATTTACGCTGACTATATAGAACAACTCCGTGCACAATATCCCAAACTGAACGAGGATGATATTTTATTATTGTGCCTGCAACTGGCAGACTTGTCTCCTTTTGCCATTGCTCTGTGTTTCGGCAATAATGATGCACAGATTGTGGCGCAGCGCAAGTATCGTATGAAAAGTAAGATGGAATAGCAGAGTATCTAGGGAAAAAAGATAAAATGTCATAGCTGTTTTAATTATACGTCTGATAAACAGTGCTTTATGGAAAGCGAATGTTATAGTAAACATTCGCTTGTTTCTTGTCCATTCCATAATTTTGCTGCGTAATAATTAAAACAACACAAAATGAAATCTTTATTCTCAGGCTCTTTCTTGTGGACGAGAGCTACTATTATTTATGGCATCTGTATTTTCTTTAAGTTTATTGCCTTTGATATGATCTGGTGTTCGCAAACCACTTTCTCGGCATTCTCAACAGTCGAATTATACCTCAATGGAATATTGGCTACGCTTATCTGCTTGTTGCCTTATGGATGTTTCAGGAAGAATGTGCTGCAAATAGCCGTGATGTTTCTGCTTGATGCATTACTGATGGTTAATCTGATGTATTGCCGTACTTACAACACATTTATCCCATTGGAGAGTTATGGATTGGCAAGTAATCTGGCTGATTTTACATCGAGTGTATATGATTCTTTTCATGGAGTGGATATTGTTCTTCCTTTGTCTACCGTTCTTTGCATCATTTTATTGAAAGTACGGGAAAAGGAGGATTCTTTGAGAACAATGCACGTTGCATATCTTGTTCCATTGTTGCTGGCATTTTTATTATCCACCGGTGTAATCCTGATAAAAGGCGGTTTTAAGAAAGCTTATTCCTCCCTTCAATCTGCCAATTATTATACCTGTGGCACCCCTATGTACACAGTATTCGGTTCGTTGCTCTATGATGCCTTGCAGCAGCAGGTTGTTTGCACTCCCCGGGTTGAGCAAGAAATCCTTCAATGGCAACGCCGGCATCCTGCATATAAGCCTTTGCCGGATTCTATTCCCCAGCGGACAAACTTGGTGGTTATCTTGTGCGAATCTCTTGAGAGCTGGGTATTAGAACGCAAAATGGAAGGAAAGGAGATTACGCCTTATCTGAACAAGTTATTGCAAGAACCCTCTACCCTCTATGCTCCACGGGTTTTGACCCAAGTGAGGGGAGGGCGCTCTATTGACGGGCAACTATTGTTGAATGCCGGAATGCTGCCCATAGAAAACGGTACTTACAGCATGGTCTATCCCGATAATACTTATTGTACACTGACAAAAGCGCTAAAAGAAAAATATGGCGCACGCGGCTATCTGCTGACTGTTGACAAAAAGATTACTTGGAATCAGAGTGTGGTGGCTGAACGGTTTGGCATTGATACTTTATTGAGTAAACCTTGTTTTAAACTGGATGAGAGAGTAGGCAGCCGAAAAAAACTGGGAGATGTTTCTTTCTTCAGGCAATGTGTGGAAAAGCTAAAGAAGGGCGAAGTATGGAAGGAGGGTGAGAAAGCGTATTTCCAATGCGTAACTTACTCTGGCCATAATCCCTTTAAGCTTCCCGAGAAGCTGCATCGCATTTCTTTTTCAGGGACTTATCCTCAGAAAATGAAAGATTATATGATCATTGCCAACTATACGGATTATGCCATCAGCCAATTTATTGAATACCTGAAGACACGTTCCGACTATGCCAACACGATGATTGTCATCACCGGCGACCATGAAGGACTGGCTGCCGACCGTGTTCCGCTATGTGCTTCCAAGGAAGGCAGGGGCATTGTGTCCGACAAACCTTTTACTCCGTTTATAGTTGTCAATTCCCCCGTCGCAATGCGTTATGAGCCTGTGATGGGACAAGTAGACATGTATTCTACTATTCTCAACCTGATGCACTTGGATGATTATGAATGGAAAGGAGAGGGGCAAAGTATTTTAGACCCTGATAAGGCACCTTTTGCCGTAGGGTCGCAGATGAATATAGAGGGTGACACAATGATGGTTGCAAGGCAAGAGATAAGAAGGCAGGAACAAGCCTATGCCATATCCGATTGGATGATTAAATATGATGCTCTTAAACCCCATTGAAAACGTGAATATTCATGTTTTTGGGTATTGCAGATGTTGTTCATAAGACGATTCTAGCCTGTCTTTTTTAAGAAAGAGATACCCTTGCACCTAGAGTGTGAGGGTATTTTAGTACCTTTGTCCACGGAAAACTAAAGACAAAGTCACTATGCGTTCATTTATCAGGAATCTAAATCTCATTGGTCTATTGGCAGTTTGCTTCTTTGCCTGCAATCGCCATTCTTCTAATTTATTGCTGCAACAGATTGATTCATTGCTGGAGGAGAAGCCGGACAGTGCTCTCGTCCTTTTAAAGAATATCCCTGCTCCGGAGGAAATGTCGGGAGCGGATAGGGCATATTATGCTTTGTTGATGGCAGCGGCGACGGACAAGAAAGAGATGCCTTTGTTGCCTTGTGATTCATTACTGGATTTTGCGTTAGATTATTATGGAGATGATGATAAGGAAATGGCTGTAGCATTGCTTTATAAAGGGCGGCTGCTGGCGCAAATGGATGATGAAAAGGCGGCAATCGAAAATAATTTAAAAGCGTTGGACGTTTTGCAAGATTATCCGGAAGATATAAAATACAGAAGGTTGATTTATAGCTCGCTGGGATTGTGGTATGGGGGGTGTGGGTTATATGATAAGGCTTTAGAAGTTTTGAATCACTCTTTTCTTTATTCTTTTGATGCTAAAGATACTGCTATTGCTTATAATAATATCGGGTATGTCTATACTAGGAGAGACATGCAGGATTCTTCCATTATTTACCATCGAAAAGCTGTGGAGTATGCAGTGTGTTCTAAAGATATGGGTATGATGATTACTTCTTGGCATAATCTAAGTATATGTTATGGACAATTTAATGAAACAGATTCAGCTGTGGTTTATGCACGCAAGGTTTTGCAACATATATCTGATGCAGATAAAGCATCTGCTAACTATTTTTATAATATGGGTGATTTATATGTTGATTTGGAGCAATATGATTCTGCTAGGTATTATTTAGAGAAAAGCCTACTTATGTCTAAATTCCAAGCAATGCCCTATTGGTCACTTGCCGTTATGGAGTCCGAATTGGGCAATTTCCAGTCTGCCTATCATTATTTGGATACTTTTGTGATGGTTCAAGACTCATTAGATGCTAGTGTAGCATTGACTGAAGTGCAGCATTTGGTTTATAAGCATCAGACGGAATCAGAAGTGAAGGATGAACAAATAAAATCGAGAAGAATTATAGGATGGATTGTTTTTGGGGCTTTAGTAGTTTGCTTTGTACTCATATTGATTTACCAACATCGGATAGATCGAAAAAATAGTCAGCAGGCACTCTATCGGCAGTCGTTACAATATGCCAATGAAAAATTGAGCATTATGCAGCAGCGCATAGAAGAAAATGAGTCCACTCTTATATTATTGCGGGAAAAGGAGAATCAAAATCTTGATGAGATAGACAAAAAAGAACAATTAATACTTCAGTTGAAGCAAGAAAAGCTGGCACTTCGCACATGGCTGTTCCAGCAAACTTCTATATACAAAACGATTCTTTCATTGTCCGAACAAAGAGGAGTGGACAAAAAAGTGCGAAAGGTAATGACGGACGCTGAACGTGGAAAACTAAAGAAAACTGTATTTGAGATATATGCTGACTATATTTCTCCCTTGCAGGTACAATATGTTCGGTTGACAGAGGATGACTTGCTGTTGCTCTGTCTGCAAGAGGCGGATATTCCTCCGCTGACTATTGCTTTATGCTTTGGACATACGGATACTGCGGCTCTCAACCAAAGGAAGTCACGATTAAAAGTGAAAATGTCAGAGTATTAAATTGCAATCTTCTGTTTATCAATCGTTTGCGAATGCCTGATGTCATAGCAAATAGTTGTGCACCCTGTCTTTTCCCTATAACTTTGCAGCATCATTTTAAAACGAAAAGATTTATGAAAGCAAAGTTATTATTGGTGTTATTTTTAGTTTCCTTAGGTTTGGGAGCTTTTGCTTCAGAGCATCATAGGAAGAAACCTCGTGCACATTGTGAAGTTAATCAAAAGGTTATGCATAGATCTCCTTTTGACCCTTCTATACAGGCTGAAGATATAATCGATTGTTTATATCTCACATTTCAATTCTCATTAGATGATGCTGATATTACTATATTAGATAGAAATGGTAATGAAGTAGTAAAAGAACAACAAACTATCATTTATGAAGGACGCGCTATTTCCATTCCAGAAATAGACGGCTATCCTTATTCCGTTGAAATAATTTCTCCAACTGTAGATATACAAGGAAAAATTATCTTAGAATGACATAACCTAATAGATATATTAATTTAAAATTAAAAACGTGATGAAAAATTTTGTTTATGTATTTGTTACTTCGTTGGCTATAATATCTTGCCAAAATGAAGATTTAGTGACTGAAAATTCTAGAGTGGAGAATGCCAAAGTACAATTAGTACAAGTGGCGGATAATGGGCAAATTCTTCCTGTAGGTAATTTGGCAAGAACGGAAAATTCTAATGCATCTTATGTTTTGCGGTTTGATTCTAAGTTTACTTATGATGCTACGATAAAGCAGCTTGAATCGATGTCTACTAGAGAAAAGTTAGCTTTTGCTGAAAGTTATGGCTTGCAATCTTTACAACAATTAGCTGTAATAGCTGATGAAGAGTTGGAACAAATAGGAGCTGAAGCAGGTAGTGAAACTGATTTTAAGGCAAAATATGAAACCTATAAGGCAAAATATTCAAATGTGCTGATTGCTAATCCTTATGATAGTAGTGATTTATCACTTTATGTTCCTGATGGAGATAAATTGTCTACTTATCTGATTAATAGTAATTGTATGGTTGCCATTGGTGACAAATTAGAAAAGGTCTGTTTACAGAATGATATGAGTACATCTGATAAATCAGTTTTTGTTTCGGATATACCTACTCCTATTGCGTTGACTTTGGCTGATGATACTAAATGGTATATTAATAAGTTCAATGAAAAATATTATGGTGGGGATAAGAAGCTTAATTTTGTGTTAAGTATACAGAATCCTTCAGACTGTACCATGAATATCCACTTTGGAGCACAAAAAAGTATGTGGTATGGTTGGAAACGAGATTCAGCGCGTGAATTTTATTGTGAGTCCTATTTGGATAATTTCGTCTATTTGATGTATGTAAAAGATCATATTGCCATAGCGCCACGTGCAGAACGGTATTGTTACAAAGATTGTGGGGGAAAACTTGATATAATTCTAGGTAAAAAAGGGGCTTTTAGTAATCAGCCGATTGTTGGAAAAATGCTTGTTTGGACTGATTGTATTGCAGAAGTAGGAGCTAATAAACAGCTTTTGTATGAAAATAAGCAACTGTTAGTTGGAGGAAAACTGCAAACAGTAAGTGTTCGTAAGTGTATAGAGAGTAAGGCTTTCCATGTAAAAGTTAGTTTGTGATGAAAAAAAATATGGAGGTACGCTCATTAGTATTGTTTGTGTTTGCCGTGTTATGTGTTTGTCCACTCTTCAGCCAAGTAACTGTAGGAATAGAGGTAGGAGGAAATTTGTCAAGGTTTGTAGGAAACGGGAGTTCTTCCTCCGAGAAAGGAGATGTGAAAGCAGGCTATCAAATTGGGGTAACGGCTGATTATGAATGTAAGAATCATTTAATTTTGATGTCAGGAGTTTCTTTCATCCGTCGGAATGGCGATTTGAAATTGGGATTAAACTATGCCGGAGGAACTTCGGTAGTGGTATTTCCTAAGGTGGAAACCAAAATCAATTATTTGCAGATTCCTGTTGCATTGGGGTATAATTTTCCTGTTAATAAGAATCTTAGTCTGATTCCCTTTGTAGGCGTATATGTTGCTTATGGCTTTGGAGCTGGAAAATGTGATTTAGATGTAATGGGAGATAGTGCTTCCCAAGTAACTTCTATTAGTTGGAAGCCTTTGCAGGGAGCGAAAGAGCATGGTTTGGATGCATTTCGTAATTGGGACTGGGGAGGAACTGTCGGACTGAAAGCAGTTGTTGGGCAACATTACACACTGGCATTTCAGTACTTTGTAGGAGTCATGAAAGTACAGGAACACTATGGATTACGTAATTCCACTTATCAGCTTTCTGTAGGATATCGTTTCTAAACAGATGAATTTCCTTGTCGTATGGCCCCGTATGGTTTTCCAAGGGGCCATAAAATTGAACTATTCTTAATAAGGAGAGAGGTAGCTGACGTTTTGGCTAGATTTCTCTCCTTTTTTCTTCTTATGAAACGGGAAGTTATATCCTTGTATATTAACTGTTTGTAAAAAAGGAATGTTATGTCTGTATTGCCATACTTGCCAGATAATTGTTTAACTTTGTAACATCGAAAACTAATTTACTATTCATGTCATGCTGCCTAATGGCAATACTACCATTTAAAAAGCCTTAGCAGACAGTAGGAAACAACTTAATCTTCCCTTTATTTACGGTAAGGGTGGCGGTCCGTTGGTAATGTTATGTGAAAAATCCATATATGGCTGATTACTAGTTCTCTATAAACTAAGAATGTTATTGTAAATCTCTCTTTGTTTATTCCTTTTCATATAACTTAGCCCACGAAAATTAAAACTAAAAAACATTATGGGAATTAAATTATTACTTGTGTCACTCGTGACATTCTGTTGCATGGCAACAACTACTTTTGCTCAAAACCGTTGGGGAATAATAGGAGGAGGAAACCTTTCCACTTCTACAGCCCATAGTTCAGAGTGGTCTTCCGTAGATTCCAAATGGAAGGCAGGAGGTTATATCGGCGGCTTATACGATATTCAGCTCAATGATTCATGGTATATTCAGCCTCAGTTGATATTTACCTACGAAGTAGATAGGGCTAAATATTTGAGTGGTAAAAAAGCATCTGATGATTTGGATGTTTCTGCCCACACGTATTCTCTTACCCTTCCGGTTTTGGCCTCTCTTAAAGTAAATTTGAATGATGCATTGTCTTTACGTATTAATGCGGGACCTTACGTACAATATGCTTTGTTTGGGCGTGATCGTACCTTGTCTTTCGATGAATCAAGTAAACAATCTCATTCTTATACCAGTAACTTGGATTTAAGTTTCTGGAATCGTTTTACTTGTGGCTTGAAAGGCGGCGTGTCATTGGAACAAAAGCATTGGTTCTTTTCTGTTGATGCCAAGTACTCTTTAATGAGGAGTGATTTGAACCATAACGGACATGGTTTGACTTTATCCGCCGGTATAGGCTATAAGTTTTGATATCCTAATTATACCTTCCATTCTAATTTCAAGAAAGGGATACTACTGTGCTGTATGGGCAGTAGTATCCTCTTTTATAAAAAGAAACGAAACCCGTTTAACCGCATCTCTCTGATAACCAATCATATACAGTAAGGATATCTCCAACTTACTCCACCTCGATTCCTATCACCCCATCACATCCTATTCTACAGATACCGAAATCTGCAATGAATCCGCAACTTCCATATAGCATTAAAGTTCCTGCGAAGAGCCTGATAAAACTATCTTTTTATACAGATGCCTATATTGTCCCACCCATGTGGGACTCCAGTCCCATATAGGTAGGATGGCACTCCCACACAAGTGGGATGGTAATCTCACCCATGTGGGATAATAAGTAAACTTATAGAATAACACGATATGAACCTGTATCGGGAACAAATAATTCCTCCATTATCTCAGACATTTAATATTCAAGGTGAATTTGATATAAATCAAATCTCCGGTAGGCAGAAAGACTGACTATCTACCAACTGAGGGAGATTTGGGTAACTACGCACCAGAAGGCATTGGTAATGAATAAATTATAGTGAAAGGCTATTCGGGAAAGTAGGCGGAAAGCCGAAAATCGGCAAATATCTATAAGTTTTCCGATGTGGCAGGACGTTTGTTTCTCCCTTTATTTGCAGTAAGGGTGGCGGTCTGTCGGGAATGTTATGTGAAAAAGATCTATATAGCTGATTGTTAGTTCTCTATGAGGTAAGGATGTTATGATGAATCCTTCCTTGTTTGTCCCTTTTCATATAACTTTGCCCACGAAAATTAAAAACTAAAAACATTATGAGAATTAAATTATTACTTGTGTCACTCGTGACATTCTGTTGCATGGCAACAACTGCTTTTGCCCAGAACCGATGGGGGATAATGGGAGGTGCTAATCTGTCAACTACCTCTACTGAAGGATTTAAATGGAGAGCAGGCGGCTATATCGGTGGTTTATATGACATCCGTTTAAGTGATTCATGGTATATCCAGCCACAGTTGTTGTTTACTTATGAAGAAAATGATTCGAAAGACAAAACAAAAGTAGATGCCTTTTTTAGTCAATATGCATTAACGCTCCCTGTATTGGCGTCATTTAAGGTGAAGTTGAACAATGCTTTTTCTATGCGCATCAATGCAGGACCTTATGTGCAATATGCTTTGTTTGGAAATGAAGGGAAGTATGGCGAATGGTGGCATCATGATTTTGGCGAACATTTTACTTATGGTTTAAAGGGAGGGGTGGCATTAGAGCATAAGCATTGGTTTGTTTCCATTGATTGCAAGTATTCTTTAAGAGAAAGTTCTTTGAATTATGGCGGACATGGAATGACTTTATCTGCCGGAATAGGCTATAAGTTTTAACGCGATAATAACCGGCCTTTGAGAAAATAATAAAAACTAAACTAGCATTCTGTCAAAATGATAATGCCGATGCGCGAGGATGGTTTATTCTGCACAACAGTATAGCCTGTCATTTTCATCGTACTCTCGCGTGTCGGCGTTTTGACTGATTGTTTCCCTTTTCAGGCTATTTCTTTCTTTTTGGGTGCAAGTCCCTCGACTCTTATACTTATAATGCAGGAATGGGCCGGAAAAGCAATAAAATGATAATGAAATAGCATTGCGCTCACCTTTCTTCTGTGAGAAAGTAAAGAACTTGCCGGTAAAAATACGTACAAAAAGGAGCTTTTCTTGAAATCAACAGGACGTTTTGGGAGAAACGACAGGACGTTTTTAGAAAATGAAAGGGTGAAAAACTTTTTTCTCGGTGTGTTATCACTAAGAAGTCGGTGTGTAATGACCCATAACTCACCGAGAAATGCTTGTTTCCTCTTATTCTTGTGTAAGTTTACTGCATATTTATTGCTATCTCACTCCAGATGGGAGGGTTTATGGAAAGCATAAGATAGCAAATCTTCCTAATTAATATCAAAAGGATTCACTATCTTGTTTTTTTGCTTTCATTTATATATAAACTCTTACTCTGCCAATTCCTTCAATATCTTTTCAACTTTTTGAAAGAACTGTGCAATGTGCGCTCCATCTACAAAAGCATGGCTCACGGTGAAGGAAATAGGCATTACCAAACGCCCTTCACGGGTCACCACCTTGCCTGCATTCATCAGCGGATAGTCCAGAGGATGATCGGGAGCCATCTGCGTATAGGTGAGCGAGGTGAAATAAAGTTGAGGCGTGGCACTCAGTTGGATAATGTCAAAATCTCCTTGTTGGGTGATTACTTTCTCGGCGCCATACGGGTCACCGTCCTCGGGGATGTGGTGGACAATGTGGTATGCCTCGGCATAGAATCGCTCAAAATCCTCGTGATAGGGGATGCGGACGGTGTAGAAAGTCTTTCCGGGAACGGCTATCGGTGAGATAATATCCACATTGTCATGGTAAACCACTTGCCCGTCCTTGTCCGTGCGGTAACGGAATTCTTTCACCTCATTGGCCGCACGCAGGATGGCGTATAGATAATACAGGAAAAACGAGCGATGGGCTGCCTTAGCGGCGGGAAATGCTTCGGTACAGTCCACTTCGCTGGTGATGGAGATCCATGAGTTGTGGAAGTTGCGGAAGAAATTGTAATTGTCCCGGCGTTCCCAGGTGTCGATGTCTACGATATGTTTCATTGTTTATATTGGGGATTAAAAGGGTTATTTTGTTGCGAACTTTTGCGCCACTTTGTGATAAACAGGCATATCTACTCCCATTTTTTCGCCCAGTTCGATCATATCAAACAGTAATCCTTGTATTTCCGATTCATGCCCTTTGGCAATATCTTTTTGCATGGAGGCGGTGCTCTCCGGATCTAGTTTATCAATTACTTTCAGATTGTACTCTATCGGGTCTTCCGCATAAGTGATTCCCATTTTCCGGCCTATTTCGCTGCTTTCTTTAGACAGGCCGATAAAGGTATCGCGCTCTGCTCCGGGGTGTTGCAACGGACCCATCGGCACATCGTGATAAGCTCCGGTGCACGCCATAGCGGAGATAAAAGACCATTTGATAAACGTGTCGCGGTTGATGTCATCCGAAATATCTACTTTGACGCCTGCATCTCTCAGCACGCCGGCAATGGCTTCCAGCCGTTCCGGGGCTACTCCCTGTTGGGGACGTGCGCCGAATACCAGTCGGAATATCTTGCCCATCTGTGTTATTTCTCCCGGGCCGGATACGAAACCTACAATGTAGATGCAACCGTCCAGGACCGTTACACGTGGAACAAGTCGGGCAATGCGGGGGCCTGTGCCATAGACATTGAGGATGGGAATAACCAGTGTGTCCCGGTGTGCGGCCTTTTCCAGAAGTTCTTTGATGGAGTCGATGGAGTAGCCTTTTACGCATACAAAGATCACGTCTGCTTTCTCGTTATATTCCTGGGCCGTGCAGGCTTGTACGGGCAAAAAGTGATTGCCTTTTAAGTCCGATCTCAGGTGGAGCCCTTTTTCACGGATGGCTTCCAAGTGCTTGCCACGGGCAATGCACGTTACATCTTTTCCTGCCAAAGCAAGAAAACCGGCGATGCTACCTCCAACGCCGCCGGTTCCTACGATTAAATACTTTTCCATAATAGTTGTATTTTGATGTAATGATCAATTCAAAAACATCCACTGTAGGGGCGGAATGCTTCCGCCCGAATGCATACACAAATACACCTTCCGGGTATTGTTGGGCAGATTCAATCTACCCCTACAGTGTGGATGGCTAGCAGCTTGGAACAAACGGCTATGCCTTATACATTGAAACGGAAGTGCATGATGTCGCCATCCTGAACCACGTAGTCTTTTCCTTCTACGCCCATCTTTCCGGCTTCCTTCACAGCGGCTTCCGAACCGTACTGAATAAAATCGTTGAATTTGATAACCTCGGCACGGATAAAACCTTTCTCAAAATCGGTGTGGATCACTCCTGCGCATTGCGGTGCTTTCCAGCCCTTCTCGTAAGTCCATGCGCGTACTTCCTGCACTCCGGCGGTGAAATAGGTTTCCAAATTCAACAGCTTATATGCCGATTTAATGAGGCGTGATACGCCCGATTCTTCCAATCCTGCTTCGGCCAGGAACATCTGGCGGTCTTCGTATGTATCCAGTTCGGCAATGTCCGATTCTGTTTTTGCAGCGACAATCAGGATCTCAGCATCCTCGTCTTTTACAGCTTCGCGCACCATGTCTACATATTTATTACCGTTTACGGCGCTGGCTTCATCTACATTGCACACATACATTACCGGTTTAGAGGTGAGCAGAAACAATTCTTTCGCTATTTTTTGCTCGTCCTTTGTCTCGAACTGTACGGTACGTGCAGACTTGCCTTGTTCTAACGTCTCTTTATATTTAACAAGTACATCGTACATTTGTTTAGCCTGTTTGTCGCCACCTGTTTGTGCTTGTTTTTGCACTTTTTGTATGCGGCTTTCAATGGTTTCCATGTCCTTTAGCTGCAACTCATAGTCTATGATTTCCTTGTCGCGCACGGGGTTTACGCTTCCGTCCACGTGGGTTACATTTTCATCGTCAAAGCAGCGGAGCACGTGCAGAATGGCATCTGTCTCGCGAATATTTGCCAAGAACTTATTTCCTAATCCCTCCCCTTTGCTGGCGCCTTTTACCAGTCCGGCAATATCAACAATTTCTACGGTGGTGGGGACTATGCGCTGAGGGTGAACGAGTTCTGCAAGTTGATTCAGACGTTCGTCGGGAACGGTGATCACGCCTACATTGGGTTCGATGGTACAGAAAGGGAAGTTGGCTGCTTGAGCCTTTGCATTTGATAAGCAATTAAAAAGTGTCGATTTTCCTACATTGGGAAGGCCGACAATGCCACATTGTAAAGCCATTATCTATTTGTTTTTTTGATTATTATCTATGTATTTGCCTGCAAAGATAACCATTCTTTTTTTATCCTGCTTCATATTGAAGCTGGAATTGCCTTTTTAACAACAAAAAGGGCAGCCATCGCGGTTGCCCTTTCGTAGAGTTTTTATGAAAAGTGTTAAATGGTTAATGAGTAGGTTATTTATCCATAGTTACGGTCATTTCAGGTACTAATATGTATTCTTTCTTCTTTGAATTCCATTTGTAATATTCAGTAGTCATACTTTTGTTGCCATAAGTATAACGGATGCAGAGGTCGTTTTCCCAGCGGTTCTTGCTAGAGTTCCACTTTTGTGCCTCGTCTTCAGTGCGTTGTTGGTTAGCATCATACTTGTAATTGTGCTTCATGTAGTTAGTAAGCATGCTGCCTTCCATTTTAAAAATCGTTTCCGAAACAACTACTCCATTTACTTCTTCTGCATTGTAAATCAGGTTGTCACCCGGATTTCCGGCAGAAATTGTAAGATTAGCAATAAAAAACATTGCTACAACGAGCATTCCTTTCAAAAAATTGATCTTTTTCATGATATAAATTATTAGATTGTTACTTTCATATTGTTTTCAAAAGCGGTGCAAAGGTAGAGAAATAAATTCAATCTCCTAACAAAACTACAATAAAAAGACTTGATTTTAGCAAAATGTCACAGTTTAAACAAATATTAAGGATGAGGCTGAGTCTGATTGTTACGATAATGCAGTAAATAGGCCTTTAGAAGATAAATAGTCAAAAGTAACTTCATCCCCTCTCGAGAGGGGGTAGGGGGTGTGTGAATGGCGTCCGCTAATGGATTCGTAGATGTATTCTAACACACCCCTTGCCCCTCTCAAGAGGGGATGAAGTTACCTTTGACTATGAGGTGTAGAGGAGGAATAAAAAAGGAGACTATGTGGGTAGTCTCCTTTAAATAACTGATATATAAAGTATTATATATTATCGTTTCTTTTTAATGCGCTTCCAGCCAGTTACTTCCCCATCCGCAATCTGCCCGCAACGGCACTTGCATACGATACGCATTTTCCATTTCTTCAATTACAATCTTCTGCACCTTTTCCTTTTCCTCGGGAATGACGCTGAAGTTTAATTCATCATGCACCTGAAGTATCATTTTAGACTGTATACTTTCAGATTGAAAGCGTTGGTATATGCGTACCATTGCTACCTTTATAATATCGGCAGCACTTCCCTGAATGGGGGCATTGATTGCATTTCGTTCGGCATAGCCACGTACTACCGCATTTCTGGAATTGATGTCCGGCAAGTAGCGCTTGCGGCCGAATATGGTTTCAATATATCCCTGTTGACGGGCTATTTCGATGCTCTTGTCCATATATTCCTTTATTTGAGGATAGGTTTCAAAATATCCGTCTATCAGTTCTTTGGCTTCCTTGCGGTCCACATTCATGCGTTCTGCCAAGCCGAACACGCTGATGCCGTAGATAATGCCGAAATTGGCAGTCTTTGCCTTGCTGCGTTGCTCGCGGGTGACGTCGCTCAGGGCTATTTTATATACTTTGGCGGCGGTGGCTGCATGGATGTCGTCACCTTCCCTGAAGGCTTCTATCATGTTGGCGTCGCCACTGAGGTGTGCCATGATACGGAGTTCAATCTGGGAATAGTCGGCAGAGAAGAACTCGCAACCGTCATCGGGGATAAATGCCTTTCGTATTTCCTTGCCATCCTCGTTGCGGATAGGGATGTTTTGCAGGTTCGGGTTGCTGGAACTCAATCGGCCGGTGGCGGTTACAGTTTGGTTGAATGAGGTATGTATCTTGCCTGTTTCCTTATTTATAAGTAAGGGTAGGGCGTCGATGTATGTGCCAAGGAGTTTTTTCAGTCCGCGGTGTTCCAGTATTTTGCCCACTATATCGTGCTTGCCGCGCAGGCTTTCCAATACTTCTTCGCTGGTGACGTATTGTCCGGTCTTGGTCTTTTTTGCTTTTTCCACAATGTGCAGCTTGTCAAATAGCACTTCGCCTACCTGCTTGGGAGAAGCGATGTTGAAGTCCATACCTGCCAGCCGGTGCACTTCTTCCTCTATCTGGTTCATGCGGGCGGTGAAGTGTTCCGAGGTCTGTTTTAGGGCTTCGGTGTCTACACGTACACCGTTGCGTTCCATATAGGCGAGTACGGGAACCAAAGGCATTTCTATGTCATAGAAAAGTTTGGTTGCTTCGTAGGTCTTTAGCTCCTGCTCCAGTATGTTCTTTAGTTTCAGGGTGACGTCGGCATCCTCGCACGCGTACTTATAAATAGCTTGGGGAGCAAGGTCGCGCATATTCTTCTGACCTTTGCCTTTGGGGCCGATCAATTCTTCGATATGGATGGTGCGGTAATGCAGATAAATTTCGGCAAGATAGTCCATGTTGTGGCGAAGTTCGGGTTGCAACACATAGTGGGCCACCATGGTATCAAACAGAGGACCGTGCACTTCTGCACCATAGTTTCCAAGTACCAACATATCATACTTTATATTTTGCCCTACTTTCAGCACTCCTTCCTTCTCGAATGCCGGACGGAACTCATTAACAATTTTTTGTGCTTCGGCTCTGTCGGCAGGGACGGGAACATAAAAAGCTTGATTTTCGGCATAGCTGAAACTCATTCCTACCAATTCTGCCGTGATAGGATCGGTTCCTGTTGTCTCTGTGTCTAGACTGAAAGTTTCTTTTGTAAGCAAGTTTTGTAATAAATCACGTCTTTTGTCTTCTGTATCAATGAGTTGATAGTCGTATTTTAAATTTTCTAAACACGCTAGACTCGAATATTTTTCGCTTTCTGTCCCTCCGTCCGCAAATTCGGCAAAGAGATCGCCTTGCATTGAGGGTTGGGAAGCAGACTTTCCGGCAGAAGTGCCCGGTTGGTCAAAAAGAGAAGGTTGGTCATCGAATAATGATCCTTGTGCATTAGCTTTTGCTTTGGGAGCAGGACTGCCGCTTGTTTTTCTATCTCTGTTGAAAACCCGGTCGATGAGTGTGCGGAATTCCATCTCCTCAAAAATCTTGCGGAGTTCCTCCTCGTTGGGTTCCTCCCGTTTCAGTTCTTCCATATCGAAAGTAATAGGAACATCAATCTTGATGGTTGCCAGAAATTTGGAGAACTCTATCATTTCACGATTTGTTTCTACTTTTGTTTTCAGTGCACCTTTCAGTTCGTCGGTGTGGGCGAGGAGGTTTTCGATGCTGCCGTATTGTGCGATTAACTTTTGTGCCGTTTTCTCGCCTACGCCCGGACAGCCGGGGATGTTATCGGAAGAGTCTCCCATCAGCCCCAGCATGTCAATTACTTGTGCCGGCGACTGGATGTCGAATTTGGCTTTTACTTCTTCTACGCCCATCACTTCGAATCCACCCGTGTGTTTGGGGCGATACATAAAGACGCTTCCGCCCACCAACTGGCCATAGTCCTTGTCCGGTGTCATCATATAGGTGGTGATGCCTTGCTTTCCTGCCTCCGTGGCAAGCGTTCCGATTACGTCGTCGGCCTCATAGCCCGGCACTTCCAGAATAGGAATGCGGTAGGCGCGGATCAGATCCTTTATAATAGGTACGGACAGACGGATTACTTCGGGAGTTTCCTCGCGTTGCGCTTTGTATTGTTCGTAGGCCTCGTGGCGGAAAGTAGGTCCGGAGGGATCGAATGCCACGCCAATGTGCGTGGGGTTCTCTTTCTTCAGCACTTCTTCCAGTGTATTGACAAAGCCCAGAACGGCTGAAGTGTTGAAACCCTTAGAGTTTATGCGTGGGCTTTTGATAAAAGCGTAGTACGCCCGATATATTAATGCGTATGCATCTAATAGGAAAAGTTTGTCCATTCTTAAAAATCTTTAGTTTTTTCATTGTAAAAGTACAAAAAAATACCGTATTCCGCGTTTTATTACTACTTTTGTGCTCAAATTAACCTTATGGACAAATTACAGCAGATCAAGTTGCCTATTCAGAAGGAGTTTGAAGAATTTAGGAGTCTGTTTGACTCTTCACTTCAAAGTTCCCATCCTTTACTTAGTGAGGTCCTAACCTATATTAAGCAGAGGAATGGCAAGATGATGCGTCCCATATTGGCGTTATTAATCGCCAAGTTATTCGGTGAAATCAATGATTCTACGCTTCATGCGGCTCTTTCGTTGGAGTTGCTTCATACTGCCAGTCTGGTACATGATGACGTGGTAGATGAAAGTGACAAGCGCCGTGGTCAGTCTTCGGTAAATGCTATCTATAATAATAAGGTGTCTGTGCTGGTAGGTGACTATATGCTGGCAACCAGCTTGAAGCATTCGGCACTGACGCGTGAGATTACGATTGTAGATTTGGTAGCTTGTCTGGGACAGAATTTGTCGGAAGGTGAAATCATTCAGTTGGCGAATATCAATGCTTCCGAGTTTTCGGAAGAAGTTTATTATGATGTGATCCGTAAAAAAACGGCTGCACTCTTTACTGCCAGTGCGGAAGCCGGAGCAATTTCGGTTCATGCTTCCGATGAAATGGCGAAAAATGCGCGCTTGTTTGGTGAGATGATTGGTATTGCTTTCCAGATAAAGGATGATATTTTTGATTATTATTCTTCGAATGAAATAGGTAAGCCGACCGGAAATGATATGCATGAGGGGAAATTGACTCTGCCTGCCTTGCATGTACTGAATGCTTTTGGTGACGAGGAGATACATAGACTGGCTTTGCGCATCAAGTCATTGGATGCTTCGGATGAAGAAATTGCCCGTTTCATCGAATATATAAAGGAAAAAGGTGGCATAGAATATGCCCGGCAAGCTATGGTTGATTACCGTAACAGGGCGTTGGCTCTACTTCCTGCCACTGCTGATTCGGCAGTAAAAGATGCCTTGACTGCTTATATTGATTATGTGATTGAAAGAGATAAGTAAAATACGCTTAGATGCGTATTTAAATGAAATTAGGCGTAGCTCTCGATGGAATGAGGACCACGCCTAAATATTATATGTTAGGATCTTCTTAGAAAAACTTGGTTTCCGTACCTACAATCTCAGAGAGTAGGAGGTTTGCCAAACGGCTGGTTCCCAAACGGAATAATTCATTAGTCAGCCATTCTTCTCCCAATACTTCTTTTACGATGGTGTAGTAAATGAGGGCATCATTCACAGTATTAATGCCACCGGCGGGTTTGAATCCTACTTTGCGGCCTGTTGCCATGTAGTATTCCTTGATGGCTTCGCACATTACCAAAGCAGCCTCCGGAGTGGCGGCAGGATTCTCTTTGCCTGTAGAAGTCTTGATGAAATCTGCACCTGAATACATCGATAAAATGGATGCTTTTTTGATATTGGAAGCACTGCCCAGCGCTCCGGTTTCAAGGATTACTTTCAAGTGATGGTTGCCACATACTTCCTTTAATTCCTCGATTTCATCGCACATTCCTTCATAGTCGCCACTCAGGAATTTACCTACGGAAATTACAATATCTATTTCGTCTGCTCCTGTATGAAGCGCCATGGCAGTCTCTGCCACCTTTATCTCGATGAAAGTCTGTGAAGAGGGAAATCCACCCGATACACAGGCTATATTTACGTGATCTGCCTCCAAGGTATCATTCACTACTTCTGCCATATTGGGGTACACACAGATGGCGGCTACGTTGTCCAAGTCAGGATACTTGTCTACGAAATCATTTACTTTCTCGGTAAATCTCATGACGCTTTCATCTGAGTCGGTACACTTCAAAGTGGTGAGGTCAATGCAGTGGAATAGGAATTTCTTCACGTCCAAAGTATTGTTTTCGGCCACATGCTTTTCGATGAGTTGGGCGGTTTTTGCTTTTACGTCCTCATCATGCAAGTGGGTGTTATACTTGGCAAGTGCAGTTTCATACTTGCTGGGTTCTTCTCCGTGATGGTGGTCATGATGATCGTGGCCACATCCGCATTCGTGATTATGTTCCATAATTCTTTATAATTTAGGATTGTTTTTATGTCTATCTTTGTCTCTATTTGTTTTCTTTTCCAGGTTTTGGCGAAATGCTTCGGTCAGATCTACACCTGTTTGGTTTGCCAGGCAAAGGAGTACCCAAAGGACATCTGCCATTTCATCGGCAAGATTGCATTTTTCGCCTTCTTTGAAGGATTGGTCACCATATTTGCGTGACATGACACGTGCCAGTTCGCCTACTTCTTCGGTCAGAACGGCCATGTTTGTCAACTCGCTGAAGTAACGTACACCATACGTTTTAATCCAGTTGTCTACTTCTTTTTGTGCTTCTTCCAGTGTCATTATTCCTTGTTTTTAGTATCCATACATATAGTAACAGGGCCGTTGTTCAGAAGTTCAACTTTCATATCGGCTCCAAACTCTCCGGTTCCTACTTCTTTGCCTAAACCGATGCTCAGTTCCTGGCAGAAATAATTGTAGAGTGGGACGGCTATATCGTGCTTGGCGGCACGGATATATGAAGGACGATTCCCTTTTTTGGTAGAAGCATGTAATGTAAATTGGCTGATAACCAATATGTTACCGTTTGCTTCTAAGATGGATTTATTCATTACGCCATTCTCGTCATCAAATACTCTCAGTCCGATTATCTTTTTGCATAACCAGTCTGCATCTTCTTGTGTATCAGCTTCTTCGATGCCTACCAGTATCATGAATCCTTCTTTGATGGCCGATTTGCAAACCCCGTCTATGGTAACTGAGGCATGGCTCACTCTTTGAATTACTACTCTCATATTTTTTATTCTTTATTTTTTTAGTTGGATAAGAGGGTGTGTCAAAATTCCGAATCAACCACTAAATAGTTCACCGTAGGGGCGGATTGAATCCGCCCGAATGCACAAGGCAATTCATTATCGGGCGGATTCAATCCGCCCCTACGGCAAAGTGATAGTGCAGTTTAGTTTTGGCACAGCTCCACGCAAAGGTAGGAAAATCCTTTTTTATTCCGTCAGACTTTCTTTGATATTTTTAGCCACGGCTTCACCCACCACGGCGGCAATTTCTTCCAGTGACGCTTGCTTGATTCGGTTGACGCTCTTAAAGGCTTTCAGCAGGGCAGTCTTACGCTTTCCTCCAATACCTTTTATGTTGTCCAAAGCTGATGCTACCTGGGTCTTGCTACGCTTGTCCCGATGGAATGTAATGGCAAAACGGTGTACTTCGTTTTGGATATTTTCCAGCAGATGGAATAGGGGGGTACCTTGTTTTATGCCGATGGTTAGCGGTGGAAATCCATAAAGCAATTCCGAAGTGCGGTGTTTGCGGTCTTTGGCTAGTCCGGCGATTGGGATGTCCAGGTGCAACTCGTCTTCTATCACCTCTCTTACAACCTCCATTTGTCCCTTTCCACCGTCGGTTATGATGAGGTCGGGTAGGGTGCCGCATTCTTCAACGATACGGCTGTAACGGCGGCGGACCACCTCTTTCATGGAGGCATAGTCATCCGGACCTGTTACGGTTTTGATGATGTATTTGCGGTAATCCTTTTTGCTTGGTTTGGCTGTCTTGAAGACTACGCAGGCAGCTACGGCATCCGATCCCTGAATGTTGGAGTTATCAAAACATTCAATGTGGTTCGGCATCTTTTTCATATGTAGCTGTTCTTGTATCTCTTTCATCAGTCGCACGCTTCTTTGCTCCGGATTTAGCTTTTCTGCCTGTTTTAATCGGTCTACCTTATACTGCTTCACGTTCATGATGGAGAGGTCTAGCAAGTGCTTTTTCTCGCCTCTTTGAGGAATGGTAAAGGTGACGTTGTTCATCTCCATGTCCAGTTCGAATGGAATGATGATTTCGGATGAAGTACTTTGATAGCGTTCCCGCATTTCAATGATGCCCAGTTGCAATAACTCTTCTCGGGTTTCATTCAAACGCTTCTTATATTCAAAGGTGAATGCTTGGTTTATGCATCCATTCGTGATGTGCAGATAGTTGATGTAGGCTGAATTTTCTTCCGTTTCAATGGAGAATACATCCACATTATGAATAATGGAATTAACGACTTCGCTCTTGGAACGATAGCTCTCTATCAAGTCATATTTTTCTTTTATTTTCTGTGCTTCCTCAAATCTCATTTCGGCAGAAAGTGCCTTCATTTCCTGCATCAGCAGGTCGCTGACTATTTGTGTATCTCCCTTTATAATATCCTTGATTTCACCGATATTTCTCATGTATTCTTCGTGGGTTTGCAAACCTATACAGGGACCTTTGCAGTTCTTTATATGGTATTCCAAACATACGTTGAATTTGCCTGCGCGGATATTTTCGGGCGTAAGATTGAGTTTACAAGTACGGATGGGGTACAACTTCTTTATCAGCTCCAGTACTGCGTGCATAGAGGGAACGTGGCTGTATGGGCCATAATAATGCGAGCCGTTGCGAATAATTTTACGCGTCTTGAAAATGCGTGGGAAATATTCGTTGCTGATGCAGATAGAAGGGTAGGTTTTGTCATCCTTCAGCATTACATTATAGCGCGGCTTGTATTGTTTGATTAGATTGTTTTCCAGTAAAAGGGCATCTTCTTCCGTCTTTACTACAATATAGCGAATGTCTGCAATCTTGCTGACCAGCACTCTTGTTTTTCCGTTCGGGTGGTCTCTGTTAAAGTAAGAAGAGACTCTGCGCCTTAAATTTTTTGCCTTTCCAACGTAGATAATGGTTCCTTCATCATTTAGGTATTGGTAAATACCGGGGCTGTCGGGCAGGTTTAGGACAATTCCTTTCAGGTAATCATTGGTGGTTATCTCTTCTTTTTCCATAAACTTGTATTAAAATGGGGGTGATATTCTTGTTTTGGGGCGGGATTAATTTCTTTTATTGAAGGTTATCGTCGCGCAGGCTCCCCCTTGTAAAGGGGGCAGGGGGATGTTCTCTTGGAAAGATTGCGTAACTCTGCTATGATACTCTACTGTACCAAAGAGAACATCCCCCTTAAATCCCCCTTTACAAGGGGGAGCCTGCGCGATGACACAGTCTTGTTTAATTCCAGCAATAAGGTGCAAATATTATAATGTTAGCAGCGTATCCACTGTAACATCTTCCGGGAATGCTTTTCTTCCATTCAAACCTCCCAACTCAATAATAAAGTTGATGAAAGTCTTCTTAGCACCGCCTCTTTGTACTAAACGATATGTAGCCGCCATTGTTCCGCCGGTAGCCAATAAATCATCATGGAGTAAAACTACATCGTTTTCATCGATTGCATCTTTATGTATTTGAATGGTATCCGTGCCATATTCCTTGGCATAAGTTTCTTCTACTACCTCGGCAGGAAGTTTGCCCGGTTTGCGTGCCATTACAAATCCTGCTCCCAGGCGTGCTGCCAATGCGCCGCCCATAATGAAGCCGCGTGACTCTATTCCTACTACTTTGGTAATCCCCTTGTCCTTATACATTTCGTATAAAGTGTCCAGCATCTCCTGCAAACATTCAGCGTTCTTGAACAGGGTTGTTACATCGTAAAACAGAATCCCCGGGATGGGGAAATCTGGAATTTCTCTTAAGTTAGCTTTAAGCGTTTCTTTGCTCATAACCAGTGTTTTATTGTTTATCTATTAAATTACTTGTTTCACGTGAAACATCCTTTACTTACCGTCCCAAAAGAACTAGTAAGACATTGATGTCGCTGGGGGAGATGCCCGGTATCCGGCTGGCTTGTGCCAGCGTTTCAGGATCTATCTTTATCAACTTCTGCCGGGCTTCGGTAGAGAGTGAGTTCAGTGAATTATAATCAAACTTGCCTTTGATGCGGATGGCTTCCAGGCGCTGTATCTTTTCTGCAATCATCCGTTCACGCTCTATGTATCCCTGGTATTTGATAAGGACTTCGGCTGCTTCAATCACTTCTTCCTTGCGGTCGGTAATTTTATCCAGCATAGCCTTGAATGCCGGGATGTGCTCGACTATGTTTTCTATCGTCACCTGTGGACGGTTCAGCAAGTCTATCAGTTTGCATCCGTGGGTGAGGGGGGCAGTGCCGAGACTCTCCAATGCATCGTTTATCAATGCGGCTTTGATGGAGAAGCTTTTGGCAAAACCTATGATTTGGTTTACGGCTTCGCGTTTGCTGCACAAATGTTCATAGCGGTCTTGTTTTACCAGTCCCAGTTTATAAGCACGTTCAGTGAGGCGCATATCGGCGTCGTCCTGACGGAGCAAAATGCGGTATTCGGCACGAGAGGTAAACATACGGTAGGGTTCATCCACGCCTTTGGTTACCAAGTCATCAATCAATACGCCGATATAGGCTTCATCGCGGCCCAAAGTAAACGGCTCGCCTCCGTGGCAATTGATGTGTGCATTGATACCTGCCACGATGCCTTGGCCGCCTGCTTCTTCGTAACCGGTGGTACCGTTCACTTGTCCGGCAAAGAACAGATTCTTTATAACTTTCGATTCCAACGTATGTTTCAGTTGGGTAGGATCAAAGTAATCATATTCGATGGCATATCCCGGGCGGTAAACTACCAGGTCTTTGAAAGCCGGGATCTTCTTCAATGCCGTAATCTGAATATCCATGGGCAGTGAAGATGAGAATCCATTCAGGTAAAGTTCCTGTGTGGTTTCACCTTCGGGTTCCAGGAAAAGCTGATGTAGCGGTTTGTCCGGGAAGGTTACGATTTTAGTTTCTATGCTGGGGCAATAACGCGGGCCGATACTCTGAATTTGTCCGTTGAAAAGGGGAGAGTCGGGCAGGCCTTTGCGCAGTATTTCGTGTACTTCTTCGTTGGTATAGCAAGTCCAGCATTGCAGTTGTTTCAGCTTGCGAGGCTCGCTTATAAATGAGAAGCGGTGGAAATCGTTCTCTCCATCTTGCGTATCCATTAGTTCATAGTTTACGCTGCGCCCGTCTATACGGACGGGAGTACCGGTCTTCATACGTCCCACGGTGATGCCGTGGCGGGTGATTGACTCGGTCAAATGGTAAGAAGCGGGTTCTGCCATGCGCCCTCCTGCCAGTTGCTTGTGGCCGATGTGCATCAGTCCGTTCAGGAAAGTTCCTGCGGTGAGTATGATGCATTTGGCATGGAAGGTTACTCCCCAGCAGGTAATGAGTCCGATAACTTCTCCGTTTTCTACTATTAATTCTTCTACGGTATCTTGCCAGATGTGTAGGTTGGGGGTGTTCTCCAGAATCTCGCGCCATGCCCAGATAAACTTTCCACGGTCACACTGCGCACGGGGGCTCCACATGGCAGGGCCTTTGGAACGGTTGAGCATACGGAACTGGATGGCTGTGCGGTCTGTAACCAGTCCCATGTAGCCACCTAGTGCGTCTATTTCTCTTACGATTTGTCCCTTGGCGATGCCTCCCACGGCCGGGTTGCAACTCATTTGCCCAATCTTGTTCATGTCCATGGTGATCAGGCAGGTTTTAGAACCCATATTTGCTGCGGCAGCGGCTGCTTCACAGCCTGCGTGTCCGGCACCTATTACAATAACGTCGTACTTAAAATCCATTGATTTATTTCTGTTTACAGTTTGCAAAATTACGAATTTTACTCTGTAAAGCCGTGAGAATAGGGTTAAAAAGAATGATGGGGTGGTATAAATAGGATTCTGCTAGGGGATTCCGTAGGGGCAGACCCGTGTGTCTGCCCGATAATGGTAGATTATAGTTTATGTATTTGGGCGGACACATGAGTCCGCCCCTACGGTGGATGGTATCTACTGTAGGGACGGGTGATGGGACATAGACGTCAAGCTAAGGTTCCCATCCACTGTAGGGGCGGAATGCTTCCGCCCGAATACATCCAAATACACCTTTCGGAGTGTTATCGGGCGGATTCAATCCGCCCCTACAGTAGGTGGTCATGTTATTTATCTCTTATCATAGATTGACAGCTATGGGGTGATGGGAGAGATCTATTCTTCTTTTATTTCTTTCCCGGTGCCGGAGGGTTCTTCTTGCCATCCTTATCTACCGGCTCAAAATCCTCTTTCTTTTGATCTTCCTGAGCATTTTCTTTAGCAGATGGGTTGACGATATGCTGATAAGTTTCGTGAATAGGAAGCTTATCCAGAATGCCCAATGCGGGAGCTACTTTGCTAACCACATTCTGCAAGAAGTTCGAAGTAGTACCGTTTCCACCGTCGAATACAGTCACATTGCCCAGTTGTATGTGCTCGAAAGCTTTCACCTGTTCGGAAGCTATTTCCTTCCATTGATCCACCATCTTGTACTGGATAGCGATTTCCGGGTTACGTTCCGCAGCTCTTACCATGGCTTCAAAACCTTCTGCTTCTGCCAGCAATGATTTCTTCTTACCTTCCGCTTCCGCTTCCAGTTTCAGTTGTATAGCCTTGGCTTCTGCATTCGCTTTTGCCAGGATCGCTTCCGCTTCTGCATTTGCTTTACGCTTTATCTGTTCTGCCATAGCATCTGCATCCAATATCGCTTGTTGCTTGGCTATCTCGGCAGGGACAATCTTGTCCGCCTTCAAGGCTTGTTCCACCTTGCGCGCTTTGGCTTCTTCTATTTCGCGCTGTGCATTTTCTTGTGCAGTAAGAACGGCTGCCTGTGATTTAGCTTGCGCTTCACCGGCTTTTCTCGATGCATCCGCTTTGGTGACTTCCAGGTCGGCATTACTTTCTGCAACCTCTTTGGCGGCGTTATTTTGCCCGATGGCAGACTTCTTCTGAGCCTCTGCCTGCTTGATTTCCATATCGGATTGAAGCTCGGCGGTGCGGCTCTCCTGTTCGGTGCGTGCCTGCTCCTTGTTCACCTCCATAGAAGCGCTTGCCATGGCAATGCGTGATTCTTTTTCGGCATTTTCTTCCGCTACTTTAGACTCACGTTCCTTGTCGGCAATGGCTACTTTAATTTCTTCATCGCGTTGCGTATCCGCCAGTTGGGTGTTCTTGTCGCGGTTTGTTTCGGCTACTTTGGTGGCACGTTCTTTCTGTTGTTCTGCAATTTTGATGGCACCCAGTTTCTGCTGTTCCTCGATGTTGGCAAGGGCTTCGTTCTTGGCCTTTGCTTCGGCTTCCTTACCCAGGTTGACGATATAATCGGCTTCGTCACGGATGTCGCTGATGTTGATATTCATCAGATAAAGACCGAACTTCTTCAGTTCTGAGTCAATGTTTTTGCGGCAGTTTTCCAGGAAAGTATCGCGGTCGCTGTTCAACTGCTCAATGGTCATATCGGCGATAACCAGACGCATTTGTCCGTACACCACGTCTTTAATCAATTCCTGTTGAGCTTCAATGTTCAGTCCCAGCAAACGCTCGGCAGCGTTCTGCATTACCTCGGGTTCCGTGCTCACGGCTACGGTGATGGTGGTGGGGACATCCACACGGATGTTTTGTTTGGATATGGCGCCGGTCAGCTTGCAGTCTATCTGCATCGGCTTCATGTTCAGAAAAGAGTATCCCTGAATGATAGGCCATACGAAAGCGGCTCCTCCGTGATACAATTTCGCCGATTTCTTATCGCCCGTTTTACCATATACTACTAATACCTCGTCACTCTTGCATTTGCGGTAGCGACTTAAAATTCCGACAATCGTCAGAACGATTACAGCTACCAGAATAGCTGCATAAATAAGCATTTGTTCATCCATAAATTGGTTTCATTTAGTGTTTTATTTAATCAATATAATATATTCCTTCCTTATAATCTTTTACGGTCAGCGTGTCTCCTTCCCGGTAGTTGTTACCGTTGGCGCTTTTCACCGTCAATTCCCTTTGTGCACCGTTTATGGTGATGTTTACCACGTATTCAGATCTTTCTTCTCCGGTGTCTCCGCAAGGGCTATAGATCACGCATTTGCGGCCAACCAGTTCTTCTCCCTGTTCCGGTTTGTTCTCTTGTTTCAGTTTATTGCACAGCTTATAGATCCATGCCAGTATGAAGACAAAGAAGACGCCACTGGCGAAGGCTCCCACGTATTGCAGGACGGAGTAGGGCGGTTGCATCAGGAACATGAACCAGCCGAAACCCATGCAGAAATGAATCAAACCTTTGAAGGATAATACACTGCTCATGTCTATATCGGCGTTTCCGTCGGCATTTACATCAATATCGGTATCCATGCTGCCTACGAAGATGGATAATATGAATTGCAGAAGAAAGATTCCTGAGCTGACTAATGCGGCAAATAAATATACGTTTGCTTCCATCTGGTTTATGTGTTTGGTGTTTTTATATGTTTTTCCACCACAAAATAAGTCAATTAATCCGGAAAAGCAAGTCGTTGGTTAGATAAAAATGGAGAGAGGAAGTAATCTTTTTATCTTCATGTCTTTGGGGTGGGGTGTCATCGGCATGGAAAAACGGTTTTACCCTTTGCAGAAATAAAGTGTTTCAGCGTGCAGAACAAAGTGTTTCAACCTTTGGAACAATGTGTTTCAAGCCTATGAAACACTTTGTTTGACTGCTTGAAACAGACTGTTTGAGTGCTTGAAACACTTTGTTTAAAAGGTGAATGTTTCCGTGCTTAGTTATTGAAAGAGTTGACTTGTCTTAGAGAATCAGAGCCAACGCCTTATTCTCCGCCGCTTCCATAATCTCCCGTTCCCCCGGCCCTTTGTCGTTGATGCCGCACAAATGCAGGATACCATGAATAATCACGCGATGCAACTCACGCTCATAAGGCTGTTCAAACTGTTCGGCATTGGTGCGGACGGTGTCCAGACTGATAAATAAATCACCGGATAACTTATCCCCCTCGCAATAGTCGAAAGTAATGATATCCGTATAATAATCATGTTGCAAATACTGCAAGTTTACTTCCAATATCTTCTCGTCCGAGCAAAAGATATAAGCGATTTCTCCGACTCTTTTCCCATAGCCGGCAGCCACCTGCTTTATCCACTCGGTCGTTTCCTTCTTTTTAATATCGGGCATCTTCACCCCTTCAGTCTGGTAACTTATCATAGAATAATGAATTATAAATGATGGGCAAAGATAGGCAAAGAATCCTTTGCGTGAATCACTTTTAAGACATTTCTTTTTCCGTGCCTTTACCCGAAAAACAGATAGCAGATAAAGATCGCTGCAATGACTCCCGCCAAATCCGCCAGCAGTCCGCAGGGAACGGCATGGCGTGTCCTGATAACGCCTACACTGCCAAAATACACGGCTAATATATAAAAGGTGGTATCCGTAGAGCCTTGGAAGACGCAAGACAATCTGCCTACAAAGGAGTCCGGGCCATAGGTAGTCATGGCATCCACCATCAGTCCGCGTGCTCCGCTTCCGCTCAGGGGTTTCATCAGTGCAGTGGGAAGTGCGCCTACAAAATCGCTGTTGATGCCGCACAGTTTTACTGCGCTGCCAATGCCGTCAATCAGATAATCCATAGCTCCCGATGCGCGGAATACGCCGATACCTACCAAGATAGCGACCAGATAGGGAATGATGCGCACAGCCGTGCTGAATCCTTCTTTTGCCCCTTCCACAAAGGAATCGTACACATTGATTTTCTTTCTTATCCCTGCCACGATAAAGCCGATGATGATAAGAAACAAGAATACATTGGCAAGGGTGGTGGAGTAAACATCAATCTGATCGCGCGACAGGGTGTGGAAGAAGTAAATGATGCAGGCTACCAATAGGCTCATTCCTCCCAGGAAAAGAAGTATGGTGCGGTTTAACAGATTGATTTTCTGGTAAATGCTGACTGTAATGATGCCCGCCAGCGTAGAGAAGAAGGTAGCCAGCAGTATGGGGACGAAAATATCCGTAGGCTGTGCTGCTCCCAGTTGGGCGCGATATACCATGATGCTGATAGGAATCAGAGTCAGCCCCGAAGTATTCAGTACCAGGAACATAATCATCGGATTGCTGGCGGTATCTTTTTTAGGATTCAGTTCTTGCAAGCCTTCCATTGCTTTCAGTCCCAGTGGGGTGGCGGCATTATCCAGTCCCAGCATATTGGCTGCCAGGTTCATAAAGATGCTTCCGGTCACGGGATGTCCTTTGGGAATTTCGGGGAAGAGTTTGCTGAACAGAGGTCCCAGTAGTCGGGAGAATAGAGAGATGACTCCTCCTTGTTCACCTATTTTCATAATGCCTAGCCAAAGAGAAAGTACTCCGGTCAGTCCCAATGAAATTTCGAATGCAGTCTTGGAAGAACTGAAAGTAGAATTGATGATTTCCGGAAATACCTGTGTGTCGCCAAAGACGATGAGGCGAATCAATGCCACCACAAAGGCTATCAGAAAAAAGGCTATCCAAATGTAGTTCAGAACCATATCTCTTGTTTTAATTATAATAACTCAGACAAAAGTAGTTAAATAATTTGTTTTTGAATGAGAAAAGTTTCAATACTCCTACTTTTTTATTGTAAGTGTCTTGGTGGATGATCGCTTTTCTTTGGAGTATTTCGGACCCGTGGGCAGATGGAACAGTTATAAGCGATTCTCGCAACGTTGTAAGAATCGCTTTTGTTATAAATACTTTCGTTTCGCTCTTGATGTTTCTGCAATAAACAGAATTTTTGTGTCTAAATGAATGGTAATTTAATCTTGTGCTGCCATAGAGATAGTTTGAATACTTCTTAAAAGAAATCTATTCTAGAAAAAAGAAGCCACACTTTGCCCAAATCGCTCATAAGAAAATAATTCCTGCGGCTACTGACTGGGTGGAATACAACTTTTGGCAGTAACATAGATAATAAAGAGCATGCTTCTTCTCTCTTTAGTTTAGAGGTATGGACAGCTTTCACATTTGGTTATTATTGCCTCGGACTACAACGCTACGAATCTTTTTTCTGAAAAATCCCTTTTGATGGGTATATGTACATTTATAGTCATCAAGGATAGAACAGATCTCTTTACCGTCATCTTCTTCATGGTAAGTGCAGATGGCAAAGCTTAGTTGCTTTCCATTAAGAAACAGCTGGCGGGCACCTTTTAAGGCATCTTGTTCTGATCCTTCAATATCCATTTTTAAAAATAGATTATCAGAGGACTTATCATTGAAAAAGTCATCTAGTGTCAACCAATCATCTTTTGTTTCTTTTCCGATTAGCTTATTTACAATTGTGACTTTTTCTTTCCATGGTTGGAAAGTGGCGTTGAGTGCTTCAATCCATGAAGGGTCACTTTCAAAGATATAAATATGAGATGCTGCTTCTATAACAAAAAGTGAGATGAGCCCTTCCGCCCCTCCTACATCTAGAAAGGTTTTTCCCTTGATTTCTTCTACAGTATTGTCGAAGTAATGGTGAGCTGATCTTTTGTCTTGTTCTATAATCAGTTCTTTATATAGGTTCGTTATTTTTTCAGGCTTCATGTCTTTCTTAAAATAAAGCCGTTTGCCTTCCGTCATTATATAATATAGCCCTTTTGTCTGGTCATAGTGTAGATTAATCTCTATGTTTTTGTATTCATGCCGAAACTCGAATAAATGGCGGGAATATCCATACTTCATTATATACCGATAGTAATGCGTGTATTCGGATTGTGGACAGAATAATTTTGTCCAATAGTAGGGAAATAGACCGAATAGTAAATGTTTAAACATATATTTGTAGGAATATTATTAGTTAATTCAAGGTAGTCCTTCAGTTATTTTTATAACTGAAGGACTGGTATGCTATTATATATTAGAAATATTTTATTTCTATAGAACTAGTTAAATCATTGAAATCAAAACTGCTGAAATAATCTCTCTCAGAATATGTCTTATTTATAGTAATATCATTAAAAGTTAGACTTTTACCTGTAAAGTTACCATCGTAAAACGTTACTGATGCTGTTTGATATTGTCCATTATACAAGCTTGTACCTAACTGTGTTCCCAAGTGTCCCCACATTTGGATAGAAGATATTGCATTGTCGAGATTCAAAGATTTTAATTTACTTTCAGGTATTTGTAATGGTGGAGGGGTTCTATCTCCTTGTGTACCATTTGAATAAAAATGGGTAAATCTTCCTCCCTTTTTGCGCCCTTTTGCGTCTTCCCAAACTCGTAGTTCAAAATTTTGAATATATGGGATAGAAAGAGTTGCTCTTGTTGTTATTGACTCTCTTTTTAATTTGTTTGTTATGTCTAATTCTTCAATTGAATCATAAAATTCGATTGAATGATCTGGATTGATAGCAATAGCTATATTAGGAGTATTGTTTAATTTGTTGAATATAGCTTCAATAGATTTGTTTTCTATGAGAAGATGTTTACCAAAGGTGCATTTGGATAAATAGCTTTTTCCTCTATAGGTAAACTTGATTACATCTGAAGTGAAATCATTTTCTGATATATCACTTTGTCGTATTTCTTCTCCTGATGTAATTACATAATTATCCACTTTTGGTGATTCGTAATTGAGAAGAGGATTTTCATTCTGATTACAAGAAAAGAGGAGTGATGAAAGCATCACAGCAATAGTAATTTTTTTGTTTTTCATAGTTTTAATATTAAAATATTAATAATAATTTTTTGTGTTTACAAGGTAAATGTGCCTTCGTATCTTTTACTGTTAACTTCTACCTGTAGTATATATATACCAGTCTCTTCATTTGTTAAGTCTATTTGTATGGTGTAAACGCCTGCATATATTTTACAATAAATCTGCTCTCCGGTTTCTATATTTGTGGTAGAAATATTTGAGTAAGAAACTATTTTAGGTAATTGGATGCTGACTTCTTGATTGCATTGGTAAACTTTAGGCAATTCAATTATAGAACGAGTATGAGTTGTTCCTCCCTGAATATCTTTTATTTGTATTTCTCTAATTGTATTTTTTGCCAATAAATTGCTCGAAAATAACGCTATTAATGCTAGCGTAGCTATACATACTTTTATTTTCATAGTAATGACCTTTTTAATTTATGGCCAAAGTTATGATATGTGAGATTTAATGGCGTAGAATTGATGTGACAGTTTGTGTGTCAATGTTACATGCTATATTACAATTACAATGTTAAAGTGTTGATTTATAATGCGCTGTAGAATATAAATTCAAAATCATTTTTCTCTAATACTTTCTTTAATCTTGATTTTCTAGTACTCAAGTTTCTGTCATTTGTTCTCAAATAACAGGCTATGGCTTTCAATGAATATCCACAGAGTGACAGTAAGCAGAAATAAATATCCGCATCTTTTATTGAAGGGTATTTATTTCGCAATATATCGATGAAATCGGCAAAAATAGAATGTAGGTCTATGTAAAGTGCATTTTGTTCTTTATTAGATAAGAAAGACTCTGATTGGGGCGATAAATTTGTTAATCTTTTGTGCCAAGTACTTTGGTGGAAGGTTTTAATACAAGAGTTAATTTTTTCCTGTTCTATCTCCCTTATTTTTATATCCAATTGCGTTTCTTCTCCTATTTCATTTTTTATGTATTGCTTAATAGTGTCTAAATGACTTTCGGCTAGCTTTCGTTTCATTTCGGCAAAATAAAGTTTTCTGTTCCGTTCAATTCGGGCCCAAATACCTCCACTGATTAAAAGAACTACCACACAAATGCTGATAATATAAATCCGTTCCTTTTCTCTTTGGGCATCTAATTGCTGAGTATGTAGCTGCATAAGATATTGAGTGCTAAGTTTGTGCATTGCTTCTTGTTTACTAAGGATTGTCAGAGAATCTCTGTACAGGAGAAAAGAATCTACATAATTGGTCAATTTGGATGGGGTATTTAGCTTTTCTAATTCATATAAATGATAGTAAGCCATAGTACGAGTGGCTAAGTTAGTGCTGAGTACTGCCTTCTGCAAATAATAATTGGCTGAGTCTTTTTCTCCCAGCTGAAGTAATGCGTTTGCTTTAAGATTATAAATAGAATGGAGATTTGTTTCACCCATTTTCATTAGGTTAATGATATATTTATTGGTCAATTCATAATTTTCTATTGTGTTATAGTATAAAGCTAAATTGCGGAACCCGTTTCTAATTAATATTGTATCATTAAGTAAATATCCTCTTTCAAGAGCGTGCTGGTAATAAGTTAATGCACTATCATTCTGATTGAGATATAAGAAAGTAGTTCCTATATCTCCGGAACAATAAGAGATGTCTTTTATGTCCTCTCTTTCCTGTGCGTTACAAAGTGCTTTTTGATAGTGGTAGAGTGCATCTTGATGTAACCCTTCATCATTATATTGAATGGCAAGATTATAATGGATAAGCATAGTAATTCGTTCTTTTTGGTAGGAGTTGGGTATAGCTCCCAATGCCTTGAGTAAGCTTTCTGTAGCCTGTACAGCATTTCCCATATCCCGATATACACATCCTAAGTAGAAATAACTTTTTGCTGTTTCGATGCTTTCCTTTTTTTCTTTGTAATAAGTTACAGCTATCTGTATTAGCGAATCATTATCAGCAGGCAGATAGTTTTTGTCGCATGCTTGAGTATAGAGTAAAGCATAGTCAGCCTGTACCTTGCCGCGTAAGGTAGCAGGTTGGGGAATTTTTTGCAGTATTAGTAAAGCACTGTCGGGATGAGTTTCCATATAGGAATTTGCCTGTTGCAAGACTTCTTCTACCTGCACAGAAGTAGTGTTACAGCTTGCTAAAACTAGAAAAAGTAATAATAAAAATATATTTTTCATGCTTGTTTATGTAAATCCAAATCACATAAAGAATGCCTTTATGGTAGAATTTTATTTCCTTTCTCCAGACCGCGCATAAGAAAGCAACTCCTGCGGCTGCTGACCGGGCAGGATAGAACTTTTAGCCATATACTCCTTATTATTGGCATAGATAAAGAGTACACTTCCTCCTTTTATCGTATTAATGATAGGTTTAGTCAAATTCTGTGGCAACGCCGGACATCCAAAGCTCCGTCCTAAACGTCCCGACCGACAAACCGAGGGATTGGCATAAGCCGCACCATGAACCACGATGGCTCGCTCGCGGGCACGGTCGTTGATTCCTTTTTCCAGTCCGTCTAATAAAAGGGAATATCCGTTTTTCCCTTGATACGTGCTTCCGGTGAGATAGAATCCGAGAGAGCTTTTGTAAGAACCTACTTCATTAGAGAAAGAAGTGGCATAGTTCTCCCCACTGTTCTTTCCATGAGATACCACCGAGGAATAAAGCAACTTCTTTTCTTTCATGTCAAATACAAACAATCGCTTTTCGGTAGATGGTTTCGTGAAGTCAATCAGTGTCAGTATGGATTTGCTCTTCTTCTCTATTTTATTATACCCTGCCACTGCCTGGCGGAAAGCCAGAAAGTTTACCACTCCCCCCAGTTGCATATCTTCAAAGAGTTGTTCGCCATCTATTTTGCCGGACGCAGTGATAGCAGCAATGGCATTCTTTTCGGGCGTAGCTGTCCGCGTAGATACATTACTCAGTGGGAGAAAAAACAGGAATAGAAATAAAAAAGCTTTTTGCATACACTAGGAAAAACTAAAATAACGGATGCAAAGTTACGCACATTTCTATTCCAAAACAAATATAATCGTCTCATTAACAGGCGCCCAGTCGAAAATAAATTTAGAATGGGAGGTAGCATTTCTCACACACATATGCGAGCGGGGAGTGGTGCCCAATGTGTAACTGTACTCAATGATTCCCGTTGCAGGCGCATTGGTAGGCACTCCGTGAATGTATCCGCCGTTGTTGAACCGGTTGGCATAAGGAGCAAAACCTCCTGTGGCGGCAGAACCGTCTTTCAGGAAAATCATCTTTGTTTTCTTCTCTTGCAACACAAACATTCCCAGTGGAGTTTCTTGTGCATAGGGTGGGCGATGCTGCCCCGTGGTGGCAGGATTCATACTCCTGATGAGCCAGCTTCCTTCTTCTTTTCTTTCCAGGGTAGCAATATTCTGATTGTGGCGATCTACAAAGATTGCTTTGTTGAACACTACCGTATCGGGAATCAGTTTCACGTATTTGGTCGGTGCATACCATTCATCGCCTATAAAAACAGGTTCTACTTTGGTGAAGCTGCCTTCTTCGCCCAGGTAGCGGGTGAGTAAACCATCCAGCCCATACCGTTCTGCAGTAATGGTATCATCCGGCAGGAAAAGAGGTATGCCCTGGTAACGTTCTATTCCCAGTGTATCGGCCACTCTTTTATAAGCATCCCGTCTGAATTTTTTAACTAACGGAGCCTCTCCATTCCGGTTCTTATAGTTTTGCAAAATGCACCATTGTGCCGGTTCTCGCTGAATATTCTCCAGCAAAGCCAGCCGCTCCTTTATTTTATCCCATTGGAAATATCGAATTGTATCTTTATACGGATAGGAATCCTCCAGCGTATGCTTGTCATACAGCAATTCCTTCTCCAATTTTATGTCTTCGGGCTTTATGTCCTTCTCTATCACCTCCTCAATAACCTCTGTCACAGAGTCATTTACCTCTGCAATAATTTCCTTTATTTTTGTATCCGTTTGGGGGGTACAAGAATAAATGATACAAAATCCGGTTAATAAATATGTAAATCCTATCCTTTTCATGATCGTTTTGGGGCTTAATTACGTTTACAAATATAGTCTTTTATAAGGAATAACTATATGGTTTTGTTTTTTCAAAGAGGGAAATAGAGGGAAATAGAAGGAAATGGAGGGAGTATGGCTTTATTATTTTAAAAAACAGGAATTATTCATTAGGGATATGCCCTTCTGTTCTAGCAGAATATCTATATCTTGTTGTCTAAGTTATTTATATAGCGATTGAAACAAAACCATTAAAAAAAAATTATTATGATGGAATCAACTAGACTGAAAGGTGGGAGAAGATTATCTTTCTCAGGTAAAAAAACATTGTCTTCGTTTATGGAAGTGAGTATTGCCAGTTTAAAACGTTCGGGCAAACTACGCACAAGTGAGACTTACATGACTACGTTCAGTAGTTTTATGAAATTCATGAAGGGAAAGGACATTTTATTGAGTAATTTAGATTCTGACTTGATGGTGGCCTATGAAGCTCATCTGAAAGAGCAGGGAGTAAGTTTAAACACTATTTCTTTTTATATGCGTATTTTGCGTGCAACGTACAACCGCGCGGTAGAAAAAGGAGTAACCAGGCAGCGTTACCCCTTTAAGCATGTTTATACGGGTATAGAGAAAACAGTAAAACGTGCCGTTACGTTTAAAGTGATTAAGCAGATAAAAGAGATGGACTTGAGTTACAGCTCATCGCTGGAATATGCACGTGATATGTTTCTGTTCAGCTTTTATACTCGTGGTATGTCGTTTATAGATATGGCTTATCTCAAAAAGACGGATTTGGAGAATGGAGTGCTGACATATCGCAGAAAGAAGACGGGTCAGTTATTGTCTATAAAGTGGGAACCATGTATGCAAGACATTGTAGATAAGTATTCTGTAAAAAAATCACCTTATTTACTTCCTATTATAGAGAATGGAGTAAAGGATGAAAGAAAGCAGTATAAGAGTGCTATCTGCTTTGTGAACCGCAAATTAAAAGAAATTGGTAAAATGTTGGAGCTTCCTCATGCTTTGACGATGTATGTCGCTCGCCACTCATGGGCAAGCATTGCAAAAGAAAAGAATATTCCTGTTTCTATCATCAGTGAAGGAATGGGGCATGACTCGGAAAAGACAACGTTAATCTATCTGGCATCGCTGGATACAACAGTGGTGGATAATGCTAACATGTTGATTTTAAATGATTTATTGTAAGAAAGGATTTTGTCTATTTGGTAGGTCTCTTAGTAAGAGATATATAATTTGTGGCAAATTTAAGCAAAGTTTTGAGAATTAGCACTATTTAGAGAGAAAAAATACGAAGTGACATGAAAAAAACATTTTATAAGCGAAATTTTTTGTTCATTTAAAGGCTTTATTTTGAGGCTAAATTGCTGATTATACGCGCATTATGATTTTACGGTAGATCTCTTACTAAGAGATCTACCGTAATTTTGTTTCTGGACCATAGTAAAATGCATGGTTTAGGCATTGGAAAATGAATTAAAAGAGAATAAAATATGGACTATCTATTCTTAAGGCGAAACAGACGCACTACTACTTCGGAGAGGCAGAAACGTTTGCTTTTTAACGCTGCTGAACGGCAGTGGGAGCAAGACTTTGCCGGCCGGGAGATTGTCGGACGGAAAATAGATTGTGACATATATAAATGTATATTGTATCATCTGGAAATAAAACAAGTCTTTTTGGATTCAGAGCTTTCCCTGAAAAAGTTTAGTGCAATGATTGATACCAATCAGACTTACTTGTCCAACGTAGTAAACAAGTACTTTGGTTGCAATTTGAAGGAATTGCTGAACACTTACCGTGTGGAATATGCCAAAGAGTTGCTTCGTGCAAACAGGTCTACATTGGAAGCAGTTCCCCGGCAATGTGGCTTTGCTTCGAAAAGTGCGTTTTATGCTGCTTTTAGTAAAATAGTAGGAGTGCCTCCATCACGTTATTTATCATTTGAACAGAAATATAACGCCTCAGAATCAATGAATTATGTATAATCAATTTTAGTTTTTTAAATTTATAAATTTAAAGTTTTTCTATTATGAACAAAAAGTTTTTAAGTGCAATCCTGTTCGGAGCCTTAATGGTTACTTCGACAGGAACATTTGTATCTTGTAAAGACTACGATGACGACATCGAGGATTTGCAGGCACAAATTGACAAAAAAGCATCTATTGAAGAGTTACAGTCAAAATTGACAGCTCTTACTACTGATCTGGAAGCTGCAAAGAAAGCAGCCGAGGATGCAAAACAGGCAGCCGAAGATGCTAAAGATGAAGTTGCCGGTGCAGCTGCTGACGCAAAGAAAGCTGCTGTTGAAGCCGCTGAAGCTAAAGTAAAAGAAATGCAGAAGGAGTTGGAAGATGCTATCAATTCTAAACTGGATGATGTAAATGCTTTGATTGCCAAGGTAAATGCTCTTGTTTCAGAAGTTTCCAATATCGTAGGCAAGCGTCTGACTAACTTAGTGTTCATTCCTTCTACTTACATTGATGGAATTGAAGCAATCAAGTTCTCTACACTGACTTACAAGCCTTGGACCAACCTGTTGGCAGATAACACCGACGGTGTAACAGATGTTACTATCAATGACGGAAAGACTGCTGTGGAATATTTGGTAAGCCCCAGTACTTTGAAGGCCGAAAACATCAAGTCTGTAGGCATCGTAGCCAATACAGCTACCAATATCCAGAATCCTAGTGCCAGAGTTGCAACCGCTGCTCCTATCGACGCTACTATTGATGGCGAAATTGTGAATGGTGTTTTGAAACTGAACTTAAAAAAGACTCAGGAAGAGTCATTTGGCGGTTCGGATAATAACAAATCATTTACTATCGTAGCTTTGAAAGCTGAGGCTCAACTGACAGCCGAAGAAGAAAAGCAGGGAGTTGATCCGTTTGTTTATTCAGACTGGGCTCGTTTGTATGAAGAAGCAGTAACTCCGTATATTCACTATAACAAGTATAAGATTACTCCCGAAGCTACTGAAGACTTGGAAAATGGCGTAGTTCCTCATTTCTACCCTTATACAAAGATTCATGATGGTGTTAAGGCAGATGATATTAATAATACTGAAGGCAAGTACATCATTGAAAACCTGCCTTATACTCAGAGCCTGAACTTGAATACTTTGGTTAAGGTTTGCGATAAGAATGGCACTGAATACAATCCTGCCAATTACGGATTGAAATTTGAATTTGCTTTGGTTGATTATTATCTGAAAGATACTAGCGCTGACGAGCAAAAGACTAACCAAAAAGAATTTGCTGCCATCTCAAGTGAAGGTAAGTTGACTTCTCAGGCCCGTAACGGTGCAACAAACAACAAGGATGCTATCGGACGCGAACCGATGATTCAGGTTGTATTGAAAGACATCAACAATGGCGGTAACAAAGTGGTTGACGTTCGTTACTTCAAGGTGAAATGGACTACTGCAAACTCTCAGAAACCGTTGAATGTACTGAAAGAATTTACTGCTGACTATGAATGTGGTAAGGAATATGACAATACTGTCTTGACTGCTGACATGAACGATAAGATCTATGCAGCTATCAACATCAGCAAGGAAGATTTCCACAGACTGTATGAATTGGATCAGAACATTTACGCTTCTGAAGATGCTGTTAAGGCTGGCACTCCTGCTTCTACCGTATTGGGTACTTTGACAGACGTGAAGGCTTCCGGTTCTACCACAACTCATAACCTGAATTGGGTATTCAATATCAGCACCAATGCTGCTATTCAGTCAGAATATGCTGCCGGTAAGGCTGAAAGAGAAGTTTACGGTCGCTATGTGAATGTAAATGATCCTAATGACTTCTACTACTTCTCATTGAAGTTGACTTTGAATATCAAGAAAATGACCTTAGCCAGAGGTTACTTCCAGGGCAACTGGAATGTATCCGGCGATGCTTTGACTGCTGCTAATGCAGATAAGACATTCCAAGTAAATCCGTCATTGACTTCTGATGCAATGTTCGGTACTGCTGCCAACTATACAGACTGCCAGTTGATTGCTGACCTGAAAGACGGATACTTTGAAAAACCTGCTGCCATTCTTGATTTGGTTAAGAATGCAGAAACTGCCGACTTTGTATTTGACGCTGCTCGTGTAAGTGCTGTATTGGGTGATGGCTGGTCAGTATCTGTTGACCGCAAGTCATTGTTGAAAGGTCTTGAAGTTGCTGCTGTTATTGATGTAAACGAAGCCGGAGAAGCCTTTATTGCACTGAACGAAACGTCTCGTGGTAAGAATGGTCAGCCTACTGCTGCTGCTTGTGAGCTAATCGGAAAGAACGTTCCCGTTAAGTTGGCTGCTGAATATTGTGCATTGACTCAGGATGTTGATAACTTCTTGGTTAACTTTATGACTCCGCTGGCTGTTACTATTGCTAATCCTGAAGATCATTTCCACGATTTGGTAACCGGTGGTTCTGCTATTTCTGTGAAAGGTCTGGCATCAATCTCTGAGGTATTTGGTTTGAAACGTCTGATTATCGGTATGAAAGATAATGCAGAATATAAGGACGACGAGTTGATCAGCTGGTATAAGGTTCAGGACATCAACTGGGCTGCTTCAGAAGCTAAGACTAACTTGGAAGTTAAGACCAATGCCGATGGTACTAAGAGCCTGATAATCGGTACAGGTAAGAATACGAAGTGGAGTGACATCACTGCTATCTATCCTAAGATGAAATTGACATTTGATGCTGCTAAACAAGCATTGGTATACAACAATGCTGGCGGTACTCACTTGCAACAATCATTTGAACTTTATATTCCTGTAAAGGTTCAGACTAAGTGGGGTACAGTAGTGAAAGAAATTACTGTGGTTGTTGATCCTGATTAATTCGAAATAATCGAACGAGAAAATTAGAATTATAATAATCAAAAGGCGTTCTCTTTACAGGGAGCGCCTTTTTTAAAACTGATAAAATATGAAGAAGTGCTTTACATCTTATATTTTCGTTCTGATAATGTTGACGGCCGGTCTGTGCTCTTGTGTAGGAAACAAATCAGGGCGCGGATCAAGTGTAAATGATACAATACCCACATTCTGTGCAGGTGACACGGCTGATGTGATTCGTATCACAACCCAATATCTGGAGCATCTGAAAAATAAAGAGTTCGATGAGGCTATGCGTATGTTATATCACATTGAGGGGGAACATGCCTATGAATTGACCGGGCAAGAAAAAGCCGAACTGCAACGGCAATATCAGCTTTTCCCTGTCCTGTCTTACCAGATAAACGATTATACTTTTTCCGGTCCTTATGATACGGAGATCAATTATACCATCACTTTTTTTGAGAAAGGCGAAGATACCTCCCTTCCTAACACAATGTCTTTTTCATTGAAACCACAGCGCATTAATGCTGTTTGGTGCTTGAGCATTCTTAATCGTTCTATTAACTAAATATGAAAGCGGCTTTTGGGTCGCTTTTGTATTTAGTTGTCCTTGTTTTACTGAATATTTAAATAGAAGTCTTGGGCCTTGTTTTAATGTACAGCTATTTGGAAAAAAGGATTTTGTTTGATTATAAAGCTCTGTAATAGAGTGATTTAAATGGATAATTTAGTGGCGTATTTTGTATATCTCTTAGCAGGAGATCTATCGTAATTTAATAAAGCGCACATTATCAACGCATTACATATTATTAAGAACCTTAAAAACGACTATTTTATATGCATTAGAAATGTTTTTATTATGTCAATCAGTGATTATTTTCTATGAATAGTGCTAATTCTCAAAACTTTGCTTAAATTTGCCACACATTATAGATCTCCTGCTAAGAGATCTATCGTAAAACTGTTTCGAAGTATATATAATTAAGGTATGTTTCGACAATCGTATAACGAATTAAAAGAGAATAAGAATATGGACTATCTATTTTTAAGACGCAACAGGCGTACTACTACTTCGGAGAGGCAGAAGCGTTTGCTTTTTAACGCTGCTGAACGGCAGTGGGAGCAAGACTTTGCCGGCCGGGAGATTGTCGGACGGAAAATAGATTGTGACATATATAAATGTATATTGTATCATCTGGAAATAAAACAAGTCTTTTTGGATTCAGAGCTTTCCCTGAAAAAGTTTAGTGCAATGATTGATACCAATCAGACTTACTTGTCCAACGTAGTAAACAAGTACTTTGGTTGCAATTTGAAGGAATTGCTGAACACTTACCGTGTGGAATATGCCAAAGAGTTGCTTCGTGCAGGTAAATGTCCATTGGAGGAGCTTCCCCGACGATGTGGTTTCTCGTCTAAGAGTGCGTTTTATGCTGCTTTCAGTAAGATAACCGGTGTATCTCCTTTGCGCTATTTGTCTTATGAACGGAAATCTTTGGGCGGAGATACATTAATCTATTAATAAATTCAAAGGCAAGCAGGTTATTGATGGCATTTATTTCCTGTTTTCTTCCTTCTACTTTTCTTTTTTGTATGGCAGATAAGCCCGTCTTATGATTATCAGACGATCGTCTTATCTATATCAGACGATCGCTTTATAATGGTAAGACGCTCGTCTTACCATCGTCAGACGGTGATAATGTCCATACAAGAAACAGAATATCAATGGAATATAAGGTAAAATGTATAGTAGTAAAAAGTGATTTCTATATAAGAATCATTCTTTTTCTTTTGGCATTCCCAAAGAATACCTTTACTTTTATCGGGAAATATCCCCCATTCATCGGGGAAAAGGCGGTAACTCAAAGAAAAACTCTTTTCGCATTCGCCTCATTTTATGAACTTTGCGACCGTAAACCTCGATTATAAACAATTAAAAGAAAGAACAATGGGAACAAAACAAAAAGTCCAATTCAACGGAGGACACGTGTCCGGAAAGTATTTGATCGCTTTCCTTTTTATCGCTTGCGGAGCACTGCTGCTGGGGCACAATATGGGATGGGTGAATCAATCGGTGTATGATATGCTGGTGTCTTGGCAAGGGTTAGTAGCCGCACTGGGAATTTACGTCATGTTGTGCCGTCACTATATATCCGGCTTGATACTGCTGGGTATCAGCATTTACAATCTGAAAGATGAATTAGGTGTACTGGTAGGCACGGATGCGCAAGCATTTATGCTGCCTATAATCCTTGTATTAATCGGTATTGCCGTCATCTTTGGTCACGGCAGGAGGCATGGTCGCGGCAAATGGTGTTCGGGCGGTCGCTGGCAAGGCAAGCGTCCCGACGATTTTGAAACCATGAACTATACTTCGGCAGACGGATTCTTGCGCTTGAATAACGCTTTCGGTGGCGTCCGCCAAGTAATGTTGGATGAAATGCTGAAAGGCGGAAGCATTCAAACCCGTTTCGGCGGAAGCGTCATAGACTTGCGTCGCACAGACATTCCCGTGGGGGAAACAGTGCTGGATGTAGATTGCCGTTTCGGTGGCATAGAGATTTATGTGCCTGCGGACTGGACGGTGAAATTCATCTGTAACGCCGTCATGTCGGGTTGTGAGGACAAGCGTTGGGAAGGGAAAGAAAATCCGGAAAAGGTACTGGTTATCCGCGGAAGTCTTTCACTGAGTGGTATAGTTATTAAAGGTTGAGGCGGAGAGGATTATGGATACACATCCTATACAAGTCTCGTCGCAACGATGGATGGTTGCCATCTGCCTGCTTCTGCTGGTTGCCGTGGTGCAAGGTTTGTTTTTGTGGAACTATGCGGATGAGGGCTTATGGGTGGCATTGACAGATGGGGTTATCTCTACCGCTGTGTTTGCCGGGATGGCATACTGGGCGTGGTATGTGTTGGGGTTTGTCAACTCTTCTATTATTACGCTTTCTGTCAGTGGGTTAGGGGTATGTTGTATTATGTTGAGCAGCTTCTTTACACAGTGGGGGCTGGAAACGGTGACGGAAACTGTTTACACTCCTTTTGCCATGACTTTTCCTTTCCGTTTGTGCTATGTGTTGCTGATGTGGAGTATCGTTCTGTTGTGGTATCGCTTGCAACTGGCAGCCGAGGAGCGGGAAGATATGGATAATCAGTTGGCTTCCTTGCAAGAAACTTTGATAGAAGAACGCCGGAAGGCAGAAGTCAATCAGATAGAAAACAATCAGGAAAAGGAAGCAGAGGCTATAAATGAAAGTTTAGATCGCATTACGGTGAAGGATGGGACTAAGATTCATCTGATAGAGCTTGCTGATTTGCTTTGCATCCAGTCCTGTGGCGACTATGTGACGTTGATAACTCCCAAAGGAGAGTATATAAAGGAGCAGACGATGAAATACTTTGAGACACATCTCCCCGAAGCGGATTTTATACGCATTCATCGTTCGGCTATCGTCCAGGTGAAGCAAATCTCCCGCTTGGAGTTGTTTGGCAAGGAATCCTATCAGTTGATATTGAAGAATGGGCTGAGGCTGAAAGTAAGCAATAGCGGTTATCGGCTGCTTAAAGAGCGATTGGCTCTTTAAGGGTAGTTGGTTGGGGGAGAAGATTTTTGCTTGATATTAGCTTGCTTTGTTGCGTATAGGAAATAAAAAGCATCTGTTTTTGTTGCGCATGTGAAACAAACTGAGTTTCTCAATAGAAGTGTTACCGATATGGAAATGGTTCCTCAGCCTGTAACCGAAATGAAATGTATTTGTCACAACACCTTTAATCTTTTGTAACTTTTACGAAACTTAACTCATCTACCTTTGCGCCAGATTTATAACGCATAAAAAAAGTATATGAAGAAGGTAGTTAGGTTAGTATCTATGATCTTAGTAATGGCAGGTATATGTGGAAATACCTTTGCCGAAGGGAATGAAAACACTGTAAAACAAGGCGCTATCCGTGGACGTGTGATAGATAATGGCAAACAGACCTTGCCGGGTGCTTCCATCTTTATTGAGAACCTGAAAGCCGGAGTGATCAGTGATGTGAACGGCTTCTACACATTGCCGAACCTAAAACCCGGCACTTACACTGTGAAAGTGACTTATGTAGGCTACAGCCCCATTGAAATGAAAGTTACAGTGCCCGAAGGCAAGACCTTGGAGAAGGACATCGTTATGAATGAAGGGGTGGAGTTGCAGGAAGTGCAAATAAAAGGCGCATTCCAAGGACAGAAAAAGGCAATTAATACACAAAAGAATAATCTGGGTATCACCAATGTGGTTTCTGCCGACCAGGTGGGTAAGTTCCCCGATTCTAATATCGGTGACGCATTGAAGCGCATCAGCGGTATCAATGTGCAATATGACCAAGGCGAGGCCCGTTTCGGACAAGTTCGTGGAACGAGTGCCGATTTAAGTTCCGTTACTATTAACGGCAACCGTGTTCCTTCTGCCGAAGGAGATACCCGCAACGTGCAACTTGACTTGATTCCTGCCGATATGATCCAGACTATCGAAGTAAGTAAAGTGGTAACACCCGATATGGACGGTGACGCTATCGGCGGTTCTATCAATCTGGTAACAAAAAACTCTCCTTATAAACGTACTATCAGTGCCACGGCAGGAAGCGGTTATAACTGGATCAGTGAAAAGGCCCAGTTAAACCTAGGCTTTACTTACGGAGACCGTTTCTTCAATGACCGTTTGGGCATGCTGCTTTCTGCTTCTTATCAGAATGCTCCTTCGGGCTCTTATGATACCGAGTTTATGTGGGAACAGAACGAGGACGGAAAAGTATATGTCAATGACTACCAGATACGTCAGTACTTTGTTACCCGTGAACGCCAAAGCTATTCTGCGGCTTTTGATTTTGATATAAACGAAAACAACAAATTGACGTTCAAAGGTATCTTCAATAATCGTAATGACTGGGAAAACCGTTATCGCACCACTCTTAAAGACTTGGATGAAAACGGAAAAGGAACCGTCCGTGTCCAGACCAAGGCGGGTACTCCCGATAATCGCAATGCCCGTTTGGAACGTCAGCGTACCATGGATTTTGCCTTGGGTGGCGAACACCTGTGGGGAGCTATCGGCATGGACTGGAACGCCAGCTATGCTAAAGCTACGGAAGAACGCCCGAATGAACGCTATCTTGACTTCCAGTTGAAGAAACAAGAATTTAATATGGATCTGAGCAATGAACGCCAGCCGTTTGCTGCTCCCAAACAAGGTTCAACCATGACTTTGAGTGATAAGTTTGGTCTGAAAGAACTAACCGAGCAACAGGAAGACATCAAAGAAGAGGATATGAAATTCTCTGCCAACTTTAAGGCAAACATGAATAATGGCGCCAAACTGAAATTTGGTGCGAAGGTGGTGCGCAAGACCAAAGAAAAAGAGATTGACTTCTACGAATATACTCCGAAGGACGAAGATGCTTTTATGGTAAACAGCTTGAAGAATACCGTAGATCAGAGCACGGACAAGTTCATGCCGAATGCCAAATATCAGACAGGAATATTTGCCTCCAAGGAATATGTGGGCGGACTGGATTTGAATAACCCTTCCCTGTTTGATAAAGAGCAGGTACAGGCTGAACTGGCCTCAAACTTTGAGGCACGTGAAACGGTAAGTTCGGGATATGTACGCTTCGACCATAAGTTTACCCATGACGTGAACCTGATGGCGGGACTTCGTTTGGAACATACTTCACTGCGCTACACAGGGCGTAACTATGATGATGAAACGGATAAGGCTACCAAGACAGACCGTGTGACAAGCAGTTATGTGAACTTTCTTCCTTCTGTCCTGGTGAAATGGGATGTAAACGACGATTTTAAGATACGTGGTTCGTACACGCAAACATTGAGCCGTCCTAAATATTCGGCTTTGGTTCCAAGTGTAAATATCAGCCGTGGCGACAATGAAATAAAGATAGGTAACTCTGACTTGAAACCGACCCTTTCTTATAATTTCGACTTGAGCGCCGACTACTATTTCAAGAGCATCGGACTGGTGAGCGCAGGCTTCTTTTATAAGAAAATAGACGATTTCATCGTTGACCAGGTCTTGAAGAACTATGAATATCAGGGAACTGAATATACCCGTTTCACTCAGCCCAAGAATGCCGGAAATGCCAACCTGTGGGGATTGGAATTCTCTTACCAGCGCGATTTCGGTTTCATTGCTCCTGCTTTGAAGTGTGTAGGTTTCTATGGAACATATACTTATACCCACTCACGTGTAGAGGACTTTAACTTTGAAGGTCGTGAAAATGAAAAAGGATTGAGCCTGCCGGGTTCTCCCGAGCATACGGCAAATGCTTCTCTTTATTTGGAAAAGGGTGGTTTTAATGTACGCCTGAGCTATAACTATGCATCTAGTTTTATCGATGAAATGGGCTCAAATGCGTTCTATGACAGATTCTATGACGCCGTAGACTATATGGATGTAAATGCCAGTTATACTTTTGGCAAGAAAGTGAAAATGACCTTCTATGCCGAAGCTAATAACCTGCTGAACCAGCCGTTGCGCTACTATCAGGGCACCAAAGACCGCACCATGCAGGCAGAATACTATGGTGTACGTGTCAATGCAGGTTTCAAAGTAAATTTCTAAAGATAAATAAATGAAAACATTGATGATGATCAAACGGATAAAAGAAGTGTTGACATGGGTATGGATTGCCGTTATCGGTACGGCAATCTGCATGAATGTATGCGCCCAGACTCCACAGGACTGGAAAGGACTGGAAAAACAACTGAATTTCTATATGGCGAATGACTTGGGACGAAACGGTTACTATGACCAGAAGCCCATAGCCGAAATGATGGGCGAGATGGCCGATGTGATAGGCCCGGAATGTGTCTTTGCCGCCGGAGATGTTCACCATTTTGAAGGTGTGCGCAGTGTGAACGATCCCCTTTGGATGACCAACTACGAACTGATTTACAGCCATCCCGAACTGATGATAGACTGGTTCCCCGTTTTGGGTAACCATGAATACAGGGGCAGCACCCAGGCGGTATTGGATTATACCAACGTAAGCCGCCGCTGGACAATGCCCGACCGTTACTATACGAAAGTATTCGAGAAGAAAGGCACTGCCATCCGCTTTGTGATGATAGACACCGCCCCTTTGATTGACAAGTACCGCAACGAGAGCGAAACTTATCCCGATGCTTGCAAACAGGATATGGACAAGCAGCTTGCATGGATTGACTCTGTGCTGACTGCCGCCAAGGAAGATTGGGTGGTTGTAATCGGCCACCATCCCATCTATGCCGAAACTCCAAAAGATGATAGTGAGCGCGGCGATATGCAGAAACGTCTGGATCCTATACTCCGTAAACACAAAGTGGACATCTACGCTTGCGGACATATCCACAACTTCCAGCACATTCGCGTGCCGGGCAGCAACATTGATTATGTGGTAAATTCATCAGCTTCATTAAGCCGTAAAGTGAAACCCATTGAAGGAACTCTGTTTTGTAGTCCCGAACCGGGCTTCTCTATCTTTACGGCAGATAAGAAAGAACTGGATATGCACATGATTGATAAGACCGGAAAAGCAATCTATACCGTAAAACGCACAAAATAGGATTGGGTGGGGGAACCGGTGTCCTTAAAAAGTGACACTGATTCCTCCGCTTACATTCAATTCCCGTCCATAAGTGGAACTTCTGAAATGGTGGTCTGCCAAAGTCTGATCTCCTTTGGTGTGCAGATAATTCGCTTTTGCCTTGGTGAGAGGCTGTTGATAGGCAATATCAAGCATCAAACTGGTATTAGGCAGAATCATGTAGTGGGTAGAGACTCCGAAGTCCAGGCAGAATGTATTTCCGTTACCATCCATTTTCCATGTCTCATCGCCTTTTTCTTTCTCTTTTTTGATATTCTCACCATAATAGTTTGCTCCAATTCCTATTCTGGGGTAACATTTCCATCGGGTACTTTCCATGCGATACACCATTCCTGCATCATAGGCTATGTGCAGGGAGGTAACGGGACCAAAGAGTGCCTCAAAAAAAGCTTGTGCTACTTTGTCCACAGTCGAGTCATATTCGTTCCTTGATTTGAATATTTTGAGCTTTCCTGCGGCATACCATCCCAGTCGGCGGGCGAAAAGGTGTGTAAAACGCATCTCGATAAAAGGGGCGGCAGTATTTCGTGTCCCCAGTACTGCTGCTGCCGGGTTGGTAGAAGAAGATGCCAAGTCAAAGTTACTTCCTACAGTGAGCTCCAGTCTTTTCTCTTTTTGATAAGGAGTTTCAAACTGCTTTTTAGGTTTCGAGATCTCTTGGGCGTTGATGCTTCCAAAGATGATTGAAAGCAAGAGGATGGATAAACATAACTTTTTCATGTCGTTTCTTTTGTTTTTAGTTTTTGTGTTTCTATTGTTAAAATGCCGCTTCATTTGAAATACTGCATTATAGTTCCTATTTTAACTTAAAACGGAGTGCGGAGATAAACATAAAAGTTACTTTATGTATTGAAGTATTTAGAGGAATAATTATCTTTGTCCGTTGTTTTTTACCCTATTTACGATAGTTATGCTAAATACTCTTCTCTTGATCGGTGGACTGGCTCTCATTTTGCTGGGAGCGAATGGGCTGACTGACGGTTCTGCTGCCGTTGCCAAACGGTTTCGTATTTCTGATTTGGTAATCGGTCTTACGATAGTCGCTTTCGGGACTTCTGCTCCCGAATTGGTAATCAGTGTGCTTTCTGCTGTGAATGGCAGTGCCGGGATGGCTATTGGTAATGTGGTGGGTAGCAATATTTTCAATGTTTTGATGATTATAGGCTGTACGGCTCTGGTGCTTCCTATCAAAGTGGGTGATGGAACAATGAGTAAAGAAATTCCGTTGGTCATTCTTTCTTCGCTGGTACTCTTTGTCTGTGCCAATGATGTGATGCTGAACGGGGGAGCAATGAATATAATCAGCCGTTCAGACGGGCTTATTTTACTGGCATTCTTCCTTATATTTATGCGCTATACGTTTGCCATTGCCAGGAATGGAGTTGATGAGGCGGGAGAGGAGCAAAAGGTTAAAGAAATGCCCATCTGGAAATCAGTGCTTTATATAGCAGGTGGTTTGGCGGGACTGATCTTCGGCGGTCAGTTCTTTGTAGATGGAGCGAGTGGTCTTGCCCGTTCATGGGGTGTCAGTGATTCGGTAATCGGCCTTACTTTAGTGGCAGGAGGAACTTCCCTGCCGGAACTCGCTACCTCCATAACAGCGGCTTTGAAAAAGAATCCGGGAATTGCTATAGGTAATGTAATCGGTAGTAACTTATTCAATATCTTCTTCGTGTTGGGGTGCAGCGCCACTGTTTCTCCGCTTCCGATGGGGAATATTAATAACCTTGACCTGACGGTGCTGATCGCTTCCTCTGTGCTGTTGTGGCTGGTAGGTTGGTTCTTCAAAAAACGTACCATTACCCGTGCCGAAGGTGTGTTGATGGTAGCCTGTTATGTCGCTTATACCGCTTATCTTATTGCCCAACAGTGAAAAAGCCATAAAAAGAACCGACTATTAGCAAAAAAACTTCTATCTTTACACCCTGAATTTTTATAAAAATACAGCATGGCTATTACCATTAAAAAAGTCAGTACTAAGAAAGAATTAAAAACCTTTATACGGTTCAACTACAGGTTATACAGAGAGAATCCTTATTCCGTACCCGATTTGTACGATGATATGCTGAATACATTCAGCCCGAAGAAGAATGCCGCTTTCGAATTTTGCGAAGCAGAATATTTTTTGGCGTACAAGGATAATGAGGTTGTAGGGCGTATAGCCGGGATTATAAACAAGCGTGCCAACGAAACCTGGAATAAAAAAGAAGTCCGTTTTGGATGGATTGATTTTCTGGATGACATTGAAATATCGCGTGCACTGCTGGAAGCGGTTGCCGAATGGGGAAAATCGAAAGGTATGGATACCATTCAGGGACCTTTGGGCTTTACTGACTTTGATGCGGAAGGCATGTTGGTAGAGGGATTCGATCAGTTGAGCACCATGTCGACTACCTACAATCATCCTTACTATCCGCAACATATGGAGAAGCTGGGATTTGAGAAAGATGCCGACTGGGTGGAATATAAAATCTATATTCCTGATGCTATTCCCGATAAGCACAAGCGTATCAGTGACCTGATTCAGCGCAAGTTCAATCTGAAAATAAAGAAATATACTTCGCGCAAGAAATTGGCCGCAGATTATGGACAGGCTATTTTTAAATTGATGAACGAGGCTTATGCACCGCTTTATGGTTACTCGGCGCTTTCGCAAGGGCAGATCAATCAGTATATAAAGATGTATCTTCCCATTGTCGATTTAAATATGCTCACTTTGGTGACCGATGCCGAAGACCAACTGGTAGCCGTGGGAATATCCATGCCCTCCATGTCCGAAGCATTGCAGAAGTCAAAGGGCAGATTGCTGCCATTGGGATGGTATTACTTGGGGAAACTGTTGTTCCTGAGACGATACCCCAAGATTCTGGATTTGCTGCTGGTAGCTGTGAAGCCGGAGTATCAGAACAAGGGAGTGAACGCTTTGTTGTTCTCTGATCTGATTCCTTCCTATCAGAAACTGGGCTTTGAATATGCCGAAAGCAATCCGGAACTGGAAATGAACGGAAAGGTGCAGGCACAATGGGAATATTTCAAGACCGAGCAGCATAAGCGCCGCCGTGCTTACAAGAAAAGTATTCTGTAACAACGAAATATAAAAATGTGATAAGTCAATATGGAAGAAAACAACGAACTGATAAACAACCCCGCCGTAGAATATACCGACGATAACATCCGCCACCTCAGTGACATGGAGCATGTGCGTACCCGTCCCGGTATGTATATTGGAAAGTTGGGCGACGGATCACATGCCGAGGACGGTATCTACGTCCTTTTGAAAGAAGTTCTCGATAACAGTATCGATGAGTTCAAAATGCAGGCGGGCAAGAAAATTGAGATTATAATTGAAGAAAACCTCCGCGTCAGTGTGCGTGACTTTGGTCGTGGTATTCCGCAAGGAAAGCTGATTGAAGCCGTAAGTGTGCTGAATACGGGTGGTAAATATGACAGTAAGGCATTCAAGAAGAGTGTGGGACTGAATGGCGTTGGTGTGAAAGCCGTCAATGCACTGAGCTCACGCTTCGAGGTGCGCAGTTACCGTGACGGTAAGGTGCGCATAGCTACATTTTCCAAAGGAAATCTGCTGACGGATACCACCGAAGACACGACCGAGGAAAACGGTACTTATACTTTCTTTGAACCGGATATGCAGTTGTTTGAGAACTACAGTTTCCGCTCGGAGTTTGTAGAAACCATGCTTCGCAACTACACTTACCTGAACACGGGGCTGGCAATCATTTACAATGGCCAGCGCATCCTGTCCCGCAACGGTTTGGTGGACTTGCTGAATGATAACATGACGGCTACCGGACTCTATCCTATCATTCACCTGAAAGAGGAAGATATTGAAATAGCCTTTACCCATACCGGTCAGTATGGCGAAGAATATTATTCTTTTGTCAATGGCCAGCACACTACCCAGGGTGGTACGCATCAAAGTGCTTTCAAGGAACACATTGCCCGTACTATCAAGGAGTACTTCAACAAAAACATGGACTATGCGGACATCCGTAACGGATTGGTGGCAGCTATTGCCGTCAATGTGGAAGAACCGTTGTTCGAGAGCCAGACCAAGATTAAGTTGGGTTCTACCAATATGGCTCCCGGTGGTCCTACGGTCAATAAGTTTGTAGGTGATTTTGTAAAGACGGAGGTAGATAACTACCTGCACAAGCATACGGACATTGCCGAGGTAATGTTACAAAAGATTCAGGAATCTGAAAAAGAACGTAAAGCGATAGCCGGTGTTACCAAGTTGGCGCGTGAACGTGCCAAGAAGGCGAACCTGCACAACCGTAAATTGCGCGATTGCCGTTTCCACTTTAATGATGCCAAGGGAGATCGGAAAGAAGAAAGTTGTATCTTTATTACCGAGGGTGACTCTGCAAGTGGTTCTATCACGAAAAGCCGTGATGTGAATACGCAGGCGGTGTTCAGTCTGCGTGGTAAACCCTTGAATTCCTATGGCTTGACCAAAAAGATTGTGTACGAAAATGAAGAATTCAATCTGCTTCAGGCAGCCTTGAACATAGAAGACGGCATGGAGGGCTTGCGGTATAATAAGGTGATTGTAGCAACTGATGCCGATGTGGATGGTATGCATATCCGCTTGCTGCTCATTACTTTCTTTTTGCAGTTCTTCCCCGATTTGATTAAGAAAGGACACGTTTATATTCTCCAGACTCCTTTGTTCCGTGTGCGCAACCGTAGGAAAGGGGTGTACGAAACCATTTATTGTTATTCGGAGGAAGAAAGGATTGCCGCTATAGAAAGACTCAGCCCCAATCCCGAGATCACCCGATTTAAAGGTTTGGGAGAAATCTCGCCCGATGAGTTCAAACACTTTATCGGTAAGGATATTCGCTTGGAACAGGTGTCGCTTCGTAAGACCGATTTGGTGAAAGAATTATTGGAGTTCTATATGGGCAAGAATACCATGGAACGCCAGAGTTTTATTATAGATAACCTTGTTATAGAAGAAGATATAGCATAAATTAGTGGTTAGTGATTAATGGTTAGTGATTAGTGGGCTGCGCGCCGCATGGATACTAACCATTAATCACTAACCACTTACCACTAAAAAAGATGAGAAGAGCAATATTTCCGGGGACATTTGATCCCTTTACCATCGGCCATTATTCGGTCGTAAAAAGAGCGTTGACATTCATGGATGAGGTGGTAATCGGCATCGGTATCAACGAGAATAAGAAAACGTGGTTTCCTACCGAGAAGCGCGTTGAAATGATAGAACAACTGTTTGCCGATGAACCCCGGGTGAAGATTGACTCTTATGACAGTCTGACCATCGACTTTGCAAAAGCTAAAGAGGCACAGTTCATTGTCCGCGGCATCCGCACGGTGCACGATTTTGAGTATGAAGAAACCATAGCCGATATTAACCGGAAACTGGCCGGAATAGAAACGATTCTGTTGTTTACAGAACCGGAGTTGACTTCCATCAGTTCCACTATTGTGAGGGAATTATTACAATTCGGTAAAGACGTAACCCCGTTCTTGCCCGAAGGAATGAAAATAGATTAATGATGAAATATACCATGTACTTTGCAGGTCTGATTGCCTGCTTTTTTTCTATCGTGTCCGTACAGGCGCAAGAGAATAAGTTTATGAACTCTCCGTCGCGCAAGTTGCAACTGGCGGAATTTGCTATATCCAACCTCTATGTAGACCAAGTAAATGAAGGAAAACTGGTGGAAGAAGCCATTGTGAAGATGTTGGAACAGCTTGATCCTCACTCTACCTATTCCAATCCGGAGGAAGTGAAGAAGATGAACGAACCTTTGCAGGGCAACTTCGAGGGTATCGGCATCCAGTTCAATATGGCAGAAGATACATTACTCGTTATCCAGCCCGTGTCCGGAGGCCCTTCCGAGAAAGTGGGCATCTTGGCAGGCGACCGCATTATCATGGTGGAAGATACACTGATTGCCGGTGTAAAGATGAGTACCGAAGATATTATGCGCCGTTTGCGTGGACCTAAAGACTCGAAAGTAAACCTGAAGATAGCTCGCCGTGGCGTAAAAGAATTGCTGCTTTTTACGGTGAAAAGGGACAAAATACCGGTTTTCAGCCTCGATGCTTCCTATATGATTAAGGATAAAACAGGATATATCCGCATTAACCGCTTTGCGGCAACCACCCACGAAGAATTTAAGAAAGCCTTGGCAGAATTGCAGAAGAAAGGAATGAAAGACCTCATTCTGGATTTGCAAGGCAACGGTGGCGGTTACCTGAATGCCGCTATTGATATAGCCAATGAATTTCTGGGTAAAAAGGAACTGATTGTCTACACGGAAGGCCGCCGCAACCCGCGCAGTGAGTTCTTTGCAAAGGGAACGGGAGAATTTCAGAATGGCCGTTTGATCGTATTGGTAGATGAGTTCTCCGCCTCTGCCAGCGAAATCGTGACCGGAGCCATGCAGGATTGGGACAGAGGGGTGGTAGTAGGCCGCCGCACCTTTGGCAAAGGATTGGTTCAGCGTCCTATCGACCTGCCGGACGGTTCTATGATCCGTCTGACCGTAGCCCGTTATTATACCCCTGCCGGACGTTGCATCCAGAAACCTTACGAAAGTATTGAGAAGTATAATGAGGACTTGATAGATCGCTATAATAAAGGTGAGATGATGAGTGCGGACAGCATTCATTTCCCTGATTCACTGAGGTTCAAAACTCATAAGCTGGGGCGCGTGGTGTATGGCGGCGGCGGTATCATGCCCGATTATTTTGTGCCGATTGATACGACGCTTTATACTCAGTACCATCGTCAGTTGCGCGATAAAGGCGCGTTGATGAAGGCGCATTACCATTCTATTGATGCACATCGCAAGGAGTGGTTGAACAAATATAAGAAGTTCGATGATTTCTATAAAAACTTTGAGGTGACTCCCGAAATGCTCGATCAATTGGTCGCTTTTGGCAAAGAGATGGGAGTGGAGTATAACGAGGAAGAATATCAAAAAGCCCTGCCTTTGTTGAAATTGCAGATGAAAGCATTGGTGGCCCGTGATTTATGGGATATGAATGAGTATTATCATGTGATAAATGATGCCAATGAGAGCATAAAGAAAGCATTGGAATTATTGAAGCAGCCCGATTTTGAAGGTTTGCTATCCAAGAAACAAACCATAGGAAAATAACCTTTAACTGGTAAAGGCTGTGTCAAAACAAAAAATAGCTATCATTTTGCTGTAGGGGCAGATTGAATCTGCCCGATAATAGTTTACTTTGTGCATTACTCCCAAGGTCGTGACCGCTGGTTCGGGCGGATTCAATCCGCCCCTACGGTAAACAATTTGATAGTTACTTTAGAGTTTTGACACACCCTCTACCAGTTAATGCTTTATTCTCCAAATAACGCCTTATTCAACCACCTGTTTACATACACATTCACAAAAGCGCATCCTACCCCTATGGCTGCTCCCGTCACCACATCACTAGGATAATGCACCCCTTGATTCATCCGCGCAAACCCCACTCCGCAAGCCCATACCGCCGATGGGGCAATGACATACCACTTAGGATAAGTAATAGAAAGCGAAGTCGCCAATGAAAAAGCCGCTGCCGCGTGCCCCGAAGGGAATGACGGACTATCCACATCCGGTGCCCCATAAGGGTGGATCTTGTCCGGATACTTCACAAAAGGGCGGTCGCGTCCTATCATATGCTTGGCAGCATAAGTAATCCCCGCAGCTTCTATCACACTGGTACCTATATAAATAGCATCTTTCAGCAAAGGCTGATCTTTCTTTATCAGCGCATAAACTCCCATAGCAGCAGGAACCCCCACAGGCAAGATAGCCCCACTGGCAGACAATCCCCGGCTGAGACCATGCACGTTCCATTTATTGATTGCCTTTACTGTATTTATATCTATATTCTGGGCCGCTATTCCTAAGGTGAAGCATACAGCCAGCAAAAGGAAACTTAATCTTCGTTTTTTCATTTATTCGTTATTTCTTGTTTGCTGCAAAAATAGGAAATAAAAACGGAACAGAGGGAGAAACGTGGAAAGAAGCTTGTAAATAAGGACTTTAGGTGTAATAGAAAGACTCATCGAAGTCAAGTTAAAACATTAAAGAACCAATTTAAACCGAAGTTCCCCCATCGTTTCCATTTCCTAGTATGTACTGGTAATGTTATTATGCAATGCGTTATGCCGTATTTTATAGTCTAAATCTTTCAATACTCCGTCCAATCTTTTTCTATATGTCAGAGTGGTATATCCTTTCTTAAATGAATCACGCAACATAGTAGAACCGTTTACACGTATATATTCGACATTCGTGAAACAGTCAATGTCTCCTATGATAATGATACAGTTTTTTAATTTATCTTTATCAGAATATGGTTTAATGCATGTCTGATTCCCATTTTTATAATACCAAATTCCCTTTATAGTATCTATCGGTAATTCTTCCTGTTCAAAATGAGTTTTACTTATAATGCCTTCATCCGAAAATATAACATCGGTAAATGCCGGTTTATAATACTTGTAAGTGAGCCATATCGCACTTATAACTGATACCAGCAAAATAAGCATGAAAAGAATATCAATCGTATTAGCGAAAAGAAACATAAAAAATAGAACAAGTAAGGTGATAGCCGAAATTATCGTAATGGTTCCGACGATTTTACCGCCTATCATGTGGCTGAACTTTTGTGTGTGCATATTGTTTGATTTTAAGCTTTTATTCTTCATAATAAGTAAAGATACGCTCAACATAAGGTTTCAGTATACGGCCGAGTCCTGTGCCTAGATCAACATAATCTTTGAAATTCTTTGTTGCAATCCAGTTGCCATTCGTATCATAGTCGTAGTCCTGAAAGTCTTTGTAGAGTACTTCAAATCCCGGTTGCTTGTCAATAGACCGGCCTTGTTCATCGTATTTTTCTTGCACGATACTATTGCGGATAACCGTTTTCAGTTTGCCGTTTGGATAGTATTCACGTTTACACCAAGACTCCAATTCTTTATTACCTTTATCGTCAATCCTGTATTCTGTCACAACACGGTTACTGTCACTGTATTCATAGATGAAGTGCGTTTCCGGCATATCGGGGATCAGCAAATCATACACTTGAGTCTGAGCCAACAGGTTGTTTGCATCGTATTCATAGACTGTCTTTCCCGATAGTTCGCCTATATTATAAAACTCCCTTTTCTCGACCAATAAATCGTGTTCGTTATAATCATATTCAATCATAGCCGGTTTGTAAATCGTGCCGTCAATCTGTTTCGTCCGGATAAGATTCCCTCTGTCGTCATAGGTATTTATCTCCCCGTGTAGATTGCTATACATGACTTCCAACAACTTCCCGTCAGTATTATATTTGTAGACAATCGTATCATTACTTTTCGGAGAGCTGAGTGCACGTGTATATCCCCAAGCCTCATAGGTATAATCAGTCTTTCGGATAACATTCTCTTGCTTATCATATTCGTTATATTGAACAAGGTTGCCGTCCATATTGAAGCGCAAATGGTGGTGATGTATTCCGTCCTCCTCCCATTTCTCACCCTTTTTGAATTTCACCGAGAAGAAAGATGATGCATTTTCCGGACGATAATAATAAATATCCAGCGTTTTGACTTTTCCATTCAAGCCTATCCTGTCTTTATCATTGTTGGCCGAGTCGGCTGCTTGGGGAATAATATACTTTGAAGAAGGCTGCTGGCATCCTGTAAACATTGACACGATTAAACCTCCTAAAATCACAAGTATAACTATTTTATTCTTCATGTGTTCTTTGTGTTACAATAACTTTTCATGCGATATTGATTACCTATGGAAATTGAATTTCATTTCGTTTTTATCCGCCACAAAGATATAAAAATAATATAATCCGCGTTGCCCCATCCAGGTATTAAAGAATTATTTCCATAATTCCTTGTATTATCGCTAGAATTCCTTTACTTTTGCATCGTGAATATACAGCTTTTAACAGAATTTTTAGTTCTAACAATTAAATAATTTAAATTCAATCATTTATGTGGTTAAGTAATTCATCTATTGGAAGGAAAGTGGTGATGAGTGTCACAGGTATCGCCCTTGTCCTGTTTCTGACGTTTCACATGGCGATGAACCTTGTTGCGCTCTTCTCAGAAGATGCTTACAACATGATTTGTGAATTCTTGGGAGCTAACTGGTACGCGTTGGTTGCAACGGTAGGACTGGCTGCTCTGTTTGTAATCCACATCATCTACGCTTTCTGGTTGACGATGCAGAACCGTGCTGCTCGTGGTAGTGAACGCTATGCAGTTAACGTTAAGCCTAAAACTGTGGAATGGGCATCTCAGAACATGCTTGTCCTGGGTATCATCGTGATTGCCGGATTGGCGCTTCACTTTGCCAATTTCTGGTACAAAATGCAGTTTGCCGAAATTATCGGTGTTCATGATTTGGGCGCATTCGGTCCTACAGACGGTGCCGCTTACATCCGTGAAACATTCGGCTGCCCCGTATTTACAGTGCTTTACCTCATTTGGTTAGCAGCTTTGTGGTTCCACCTTACTCACGGATTCTGGAGTGCTTTGCAGACATTGGGCTGGAGCAACAAAATCTGGTTCGAGCGTTGGAAGACTATCGGTAACATCTACTCTACTTTGGTTATTCTTGGTTTTGCAGCAGTAGTCGTTATCTACTTCGTTAAATCACTCGCTTGCGGCGGTGCTTGCTAATCGTAAATTGTAAATGATAAAATTGTAAATGAATATGGCTACTATAGATTCTAAAATTCCTGAAGGCGCTTTAGCCGAGAAATGGACCAATTATAAAGCTCATCAAAAATTGGTAAACCCTGCCAACAAACGTCGTTTGGACATCATTGTGGTAGGTACCGGTTTGGCAGGTGCTTCGGCTGCTGCTTCACTGGGTGCTCTGGGTTTCAAGGTATTAAACTTCTGTATCCAGGACTCTCCCCGTCGTGCACACTCTATCGCTGCACAGGGAGGTATCAATGCTGCTAAAAACTATCAAAATGATGGTGACTCTGTTTACCGTCTGTTCTATGATACTATCAAAGGTGGTGACTACCGTGCACGCGAAGCCAACGTTTACCGTCTGGCCGAAGTGTCAAACGCTATCATCGACCAGTGCGTAGCCCAGGGTGTTCCTTTCGCTCGCGACTACGGTGGTTTGCTGGATAACCGTTCATTCGGTGGCGCTCAGGTATCACGTACATTCTATGCCCGCGGCCAAACCGGACAGCAGTTGTTGCTGGGTGCTTATTCTGCATTGAGCCGCGAAGTTCAGCGTGGTAACGTGAAGTTGTACACTCGTTATGAAATGCTGGACGTGGTATTGATTAAAGATAATGAAGGTGTGGAACGCGCCCGTGGTATCATTGCCCGCAATCTGGTTACCGGTAAAATTGAACGCTTCGCTGCCCATGCAGTAGTAATCGGTACCGGTGGTTATGGTAACACTTACTTCTTGTCTACCAACGCTATGGCGTCAAACGGTTCAGCTGCTATGCAGATTTACCGCAAAGGTGCATACTTTGCTAATCCTTGTTTTGCGCAGATCCACCCCACTTGTATCCCTGTACACGGTGACAAGCAGTCTAAATTGACTTTGATGTCCGAGTCATTGCGTAATGACGGACGTATCTGGGTTCCCAAGAAACTGGAAGATGCGAAAGCATTGCAGGCAGGAACAAAGAAACCGACCGAAATTCCTGACGAAGACCGTGACTTCTATTTGGAACGCCGCTATCCGGCATTCGGTAACCTGGTTCCCCGTGACGTTGCTTCACGTGCTGCCAAGGAACGTTGCGACGCCGGTTTCGGTGTGAACAACACCGGTTTGGCTGTATTCCTTGACTTTAAATACGCTATCGACCGTCTGGGTGAAGACGTAGTTCGCGCCCGTTATGGTAACTTGTTCGATATGTACGAAGAAATCACTGACGAGAATCCGTACAAGACTCCGATGATGATCTTCCCCGCTATCCACTACACCATGGGTGGTATTTGGGTAGACTACGAACTGATGACTTCTATCAAGGGTCTGTATGCTATCGGTGAAGCCAACTTCTCCGACCACGGTGCAAACCGCTTGGGTGCATCTGCATTGATGCAGGGATTGGCCGATGGTTACTTCGTATTGCCTTACACTATCCAGAACTATCTGGCAGACCAGATCCAGGTTCCCCGTTTCTCAACAGACCTGCCTGAATTTGCAGCAGCAGAGAAAGCAGTGAATGAAAAGATCCAGAAGCTGATGAGCATTAAGGGCCATCGTTCTGTAGACTCTATCCACAAGGAACTGGGTCACATTATGTGGGACTTCGTAGGTATGGGACGTACTAAGGAATCTTTGACCAAGGCATTGGCTCAACTGAAAGAAGTAAGAAAGACATTCTGGAGCGACCTTCGTATTCCGGGTAAAGCTAATGAACTGAACGTAGAACTTGAAAAGGCAATTCGCTTGGCCGACTTCATCGAAATCGGTGAATTGATGGCTTACGATGCTTTGAACCGTGAAGAATCTTGTGGTGGTCACTTCCGTGAAGAACACCAGACACCGGAAGGTGAAGCTCTCCGTCACGATGATAAGTTCTCATACGTAGCTTGCTGGAAGTACACTGGCGAAGGAAAAGAACCTGAACTGATCAAAGAAGATCTGAACTATGAGTTCACCAAGGTTCAAACTCGTAACTATAAGTCTTAATTATTAATTGTATAGAAATCATGGATAAAAATATAAGTTTCACACTGAAAGTTTGGCGTCAGAAAGGTCCTAAAGACAAAGGCCATTTTGATACCTTCCAAATGAAAGATATTCCGGGTGATACCTCATTCCTGGAAATGATGGACATCTTGAACGAGCAGATCATCAATGATGGTAAGGAACCGATTGTATTCGACCACGACTGTCGCGAAGGTATTTGCGGTATGTGCTCATTATACATCAACGGACATCCTCACGGACCTGCTACGGGTGCTACTACTTGCCAGATCTACATGCGTCGTTTCAAGGATGGCGATACGATCACTGTTGAGCCTTGGCGTTCAGCCGGTTTCCCGGTTATCCGCGACTTGATGGTAGACCGTGGCGCTTATGACAAGATTATGCAGGCAGGCGGTTACGTATCTATCAACACCGGTGGTATTCCTGATGCCAATGCAATTCCTATTGCTAAGCCTGTAGCCGATGAAGCTATGGATGCTGCTGCTTGTATCGGTTGCGGTGCTTGCGTGGCTGCTTGTAAGAATGGTTCTGCCATGTTGTTCGTTTCTGCCAAGGTGAGCCAGTTGGCACTGTTGCCCCAGGGCAAGGTGGAAGCTGCCCGCCGTGCAAAAGCCATGTTGAGCAAGATGGACGAACTGGGCTTTGGTAACTGTACAAACACTCGTGCTTGTGAAGCAGAATGCCCCAAGCTGGTTTCTATCAGCAACATTGCCCGCCTGAACCGCGAATTTATTGCTGCTAAGCTGAAAGACTAATTTCGATTAGTTTTACTTGATATTTGAAAGAAGAGGATGCTCATGCGGGCATCCTCTTTTTGTCTTTGTACCACCCTTCCGCTTGTTTGTGTTATCTTCGTTTGCGGCTATCTATGCTTGCTAAGCCGCAAAATTTGCGGCTTAATGTGCGATTTTAACCGCAAAGCAGTCGGGATTGGTAATATTTTCCTTATATTTGTCCTAAATGCAAAGCGGTTATGTTTATTCACAAGATACAAACAGAACTGTTGGCTTTCTTGCGGAGCGCTTGACAAATAGCAGAAATGAAAGACAATATAATCTTCTACCTTATCAGTACAGCCATTTACCCGATGCTGACATACGTTATCATGCCATGCATTATCGGTCTTTCGGGACAAGAATCCCGGGTGCAGGATGTGGTTTATTCATTAAAAAATGGATATGAACTCCAAATCTCCTTGTCGCCGGACAGTGTGCGCGTTTTTACTCTGAAACATGACGGTAGGGAGTATGTGGTGGAAAAAGATCCGTATGATGGTTATGATAAAGAAAAGTTTGCCATACGTTATAGTGAGATAGACTTCGATGATTATTTTGTGCTGGATAGGTGGGAATGCCAATACAGCGTATATCTGTATCTGTATGAAAAGAGCACCGGAAAGAATCTGTTTAAAGATAAACAGTATTTAGAAAGCGGCTACGATGCCTCTGCCAATCTTCTGCTATATCTTGATACAGATGATAAAACGAATCCGAATGGTAACCTTACGTTGCTCAACCTGAATAACTTGACAACGGTAGAAATAGATGTAAGGCGCTTTATTCCTGCGAAGGATGTACTTCCCAATTATTATTGGAGCGATTTTAGTGTAAGCAAGATCAGCGATCAATCTGTGCGTGTCACTTATGATGGCGAAGGGCAAAAAAGTATTGTTTCAGTCATATCATTAGTAATGTCTTGTCCTCGTCATTAGTAATCTTTCGGCCTCATCGTTAGTAATGTCTCGCCTTCATCGTTAGTAATGTCTCGCCTTCATCATTAGTAATGTGTCGGCTTTGTCATTAGTAAGATGCAGGTGCTTTGTCCGGTCTGTATCTCGGTGAGATGTCTTCGGTTTCACACCGGGAAACACCTCGTAACACACCGCGATACTACAGTATCGCGGTGTGTTACGGAGCTTTTCGCGGTGTCTTATTGAGCGCGAAAAACAATGGCCATTGTTTTCCCAAACAACGGCGGGTGTTTCCCAAAACAATGGCGGGTGTTTTTTCTTTTTCTCCTTTCGCACAAAGCGCCCCCTCCATGACGGATTTATGAAGGATTCTGAGCAAATCCTTCATGCGTCAATCCCTTTATTCATCGGGGTTTCAGAGCATTGATGAAGGATTGAAGGAAAAAATGAGAAAATGCTTATTCCTCCGTGTTTTCTCCTTTTCTGATGCTTCTGGGTGAGCCTCCAAAGAACTTCTTGCAGAAATTGGAGAAATGGGAGAGGGACTCAAAGCCGTGGTTGAAACATATTTCGGAGATGGAGGCATCGGTGTACTTCAGTTGGTACATGATGCTTTCTTTGCGTTGTCTCATTATCCATTCATAGGATGGCTCGTTGAAGACGGCCTTAAAGATGCGGCGGAAGGTGGTGACGCTGTATCCGCCCAGTTGGGCAAATTCTTCTACGGTCTTTATCCGGGTGTGGTTTTTCAGCACGAAGTATTCAAAACTGGTGGTGTACTCTGATAGTGCATGTACTATGGGGGATAGTTCATACTCTGTGTAATAGTGTGCCAGCAGGTAATATAGCTCTTTCCGCTTGGATTCGAGCAGTTCTTTGCATACTTTTTCTTCGCTCAGGTATCCGCATACTCCGTCCAGGAAAAGTTTGATAGGAGGCTTTATTTTAAGCGGTTCATAGATTAAGGGGGGTGGGACGTTCTTTAATACGTAGTCATAGCGGTCGTAACAGAAGGCTTTGGGGTTGTCGAAGGTGTATAATATGGCTTCGGCTTCGCTCATGGCCAGTACTTCTACTTTTGATGCGATGGCTTGCAATACGAAGTCTCCTGCATTCAAGATGGTTCCGGCGTATTCTTTGCTGTTGATCAGTATTTGGCCTTTCAGTAGGAAGAATAGGACATTCGTTTCGCACTTATGGGGTGATAAGTGGAATCCTCTTTTATAATGAATATGACGAATGCTGTTCTCTACCGCCCTAGGGCAGTGGGGACAGTCCATCATTTGGCTACATGGCAGACCCGGCATATGTTACTTTAGACGCTTGTGTTTCTTTCTTGGTCTGACAAATGTAGGGGAATTATTGGTAATTTGCAATAAGTTGAATTAAAAAGAATGCTCCGCAAGTGAAATAGGAAGTTTTGAAGGGGAATCTTATTTCATTGCGGAGCTTGGGAATATGTTTTGGTTTATAGAGGGGGGATTCATATCCCCCGAGACAAATGATTATTCTGTTTATGGAAGAACCGGAGTGTCTGTTCCAGGAGTTGGAATAGTATCCCAATCGTCACCTACTGTACCTGCTAATTTGATCTGCTCTAGTCCGGTAACGGGCAAGCTGATTTGATAAAGGAGGTTTTGTCCAGGTTGCCATGCAGCAGTGATAGTTGCAGTTTTTTTTGCTGTTAATAAAGTTGTATTCCCTTGTTGAACAAAATATTCAACTTCTAATGTTCTGTCGTTACTTTGCGGAAGTAACATAAGTGAGTTTGTATTACCAGTTTCCGCAGCACATAATCTTTTAATTTCATTGTCAGCTGCTGGCGTGAACTCGGTTCCGTTAGGAGTATATGAAAACTCAGCTGGTGTTCCTAGGCTGCCCCAAGCTCCAACGGTTTCTGCAGTTCCATTGTATGTAAATGTACCGATGCTGTTAACTCCTGTGAGCTTAATTGAAGTAATGGTGTATTTTAAGCCTTTGATAGGCAATTTAATACTAAAATTTATTTGAGTTAAAAGGTGTTTGAAGCTTAAACTTACAACATCAGTCGTTTTAGTTTTGTTGATAGTATTAGCAGCAAGTAAATCTACTTGATTCTCTGCTGTTACAGTATATTGCAAAGTTGGATATGCCGTTAAATCATCTTCTGTACTAGGTGCATACGTCGCAGCACTTTTAGGAGAGTATGCAAAGAAGTGAACATTGCCTGTTTCAGGCCAATAAATAGTTTGCTTTCCTGCCCATGAAGTAGTATAGCTAATGTCATCTGTAAAGAAAAAACTTGCAGCATTACCATCATATGCAGCAGATGATGAATATGCATAAACTGTAAAGTTATCAAAAGTTGCTGTTGTTGTAGATACCGCTCTAGAACCTTTTCTTACAACACTATTAAAATTAATAGGTGTTTTTCCACCATTATCAATCTCATCCACCAAATCATTCTGTGAACAACCGGCCATTGCCAGCGCAGCTACTACTGCTAATAGACTCTTTTTCATAATGTACAATTTTAGATGTTAGTTATTATTCTTTTTTTATTATTTCATTGGTAATACTATTTCTTCTTCATCTCCCCAGTCATCAACCTCTCCACCGATGCCTCCTCCGCCTTCACCTCCACTGCTGGGGGGCGGCACATAGGGCACCTCTATTTTATCTTCTATCTCAATATCATCTCCCGGCTCTGTGCTACCTCCCGGAGTTTCCCCCGGTTCTTCTCCGCTTCCGCCTCCATTTCCATTCTCTATAATTTGCTGGATGATGGCAGTTATATCTATTTTTTCTTCCTGTATAGAATCATCTCTTCTCACTATGCGCAGCGTCAATTGCTGTGGTATGGAAGAAAGTGCCCGGGCTTCTGAACCGGGAACTCCAAAGAAATTGAATTTGCCTTTCAGTACTCCGTTGCTTTTCTGCATTTTTATAAATATAGTACAAGACTCATCCGAGAATCGTTTCAACCCAAGAAAATAAGAAAAAGCCACCCCCGAAATACTTGCACTAGCCTCTTTTACATATTCCAAACCTTCTGTCTTAATTTTAAAAGAACACGTTTGAGTAATCAGTTGGGGGCTTACTTCCAGCGTCTTTTCTATATCGTTTTCGCCAATTGTTAAGTCTTCCTGTACCACATACAGTAGGAGTGGGTCTAACATCGAACCTTTTGGTGCACCCATTTCTGTACAGGGTTCGCTATAAGCCTCTATAGTTTCCAACCTCTCTGTGTTACGTACTTGGACTTCATATACTCCGTCATCACAATTATAGATTAGCACTTTATATCTTCCCGGTTTCATATTTATTTTTTCGTTCTTTTCTGTTGCGGATAGAAAGTGTGGATCACCCTTTCCTTCCCCATCTTGCGGATAGAATATTACTGCTATATTTTCCGGCAACTTCTTCACTCCCGTCCAATCTATATTTATTCCTATTTTGCAGAATACTTCGGGAATTTCTTCTTCTTCCTCGCGTCCTGAGCATCCCGGCAATAGAAATTGTAGCAAGAGCCAAAATGTCAATGAGCTAAGTATCCTTTCTTTCTTTTTCATAGGATTAAAAAATTATACATCAACTTGTCTCCTTCGTTAATGATGAAAACAAATATAAGGTGATTCTACTACATTCCATAACTTTTTTAAGCCTTTCTTGACCCTCTAGATAGTTCTGTGAATTGTTTGGATAGAATTTGCAAGTTTTGAATCGGCTTTATGTCTTATGGAGAACCTTAAACATAGTATTGGTAAAAATGAATCACATCTTCCGGACTGATACAGCCTGTCTTGGTTCTTATCTATTGTTATCTGCTTAGAACCAAAGAAAAAACAAAGCTTTTTGTAATATTGATAGCAGAATCTTTCATTTTCCTTATTTCACGCTAAAAAATTAATCGAATTGTAATATTGTGTGCGAAAACGGAGTGTTTAGTGAAATAATACTAAATAGGAGATGATTTTATTCTAAATGTTTGGAAGATACGGGTGTGAATTGTACATTTGTAATGTGATTTTTTTCATAGTATTAGATTTAAGGTTAACAAAGGTTGGAGCAAGGCGTTGCTCCTTTTTTTATGGGGTATCCCGAAGCCTGCACCTTTTAGAAAGCAGGCACAGGCGATTCCAGTGAAGGGGAATTGCTTTTCACCACAGGCCATCCGTTTTCCCAGTCCACACGGTCCATCATCAGCACACGCCCTTCCGGTTCGGCTACCTTTACGGCATGATAGAACAGCCAGTCGTTTCCATTCTTATCCGTCACAATCTCCGAGTTGTGCCCTGTTCCTACGAATTTCTCATTTCCCTGTATCAGTATCTCATGCTGATTGTCCAGCATACTATCTCCTTTCTTATTAAAGTAAGGGCCCAGCAGGTTTCGCGAACGGCCTACCACTGTGGTATAGGTGCTTTTTGCGCCTTCGCAACAACGCCCTATGGAGGCGAATAAATAGTAATATTCTCCTTTCTTATGAATATAGGTGCCTTCATAGGCTGTTCCTGCTATGCGGATGCGGCGGGCATCCTTCTTTACCGCCAGTCCGTTATTTTCCAGTTCCACTCCATAGATGCCGTGAAAGCTGCCGAAGAAAAGATATTTCTTTCCGTTGTCTTCTATATAAAACGGGTCGATGCAATTCTGAACATCCATTTCATTGCTGCGAAAGAGCATTCCTTGGTCCGTAAAAGGGCCTTCGGGGCGGGAGGCAGTTGCCACGCCGATGCCGCAAGTCCATTCGCCGCCCCAGGTGGACATGGAATAGTATAGGACGTATTTCCCTTTTATCTTGTTAATATCCGGTGCCCAGATTCGTCCGTTGGGTACAAAAGTGGGGCGGGTGCTGTCGGTAAATGCGGTTCCCGTCATTTCCCAATGCACCAGGTCGGGAGAGCGATAGATGGGAACATTGGGAATGTTCTCGGTGGCATAGAGATAAAAGAGGTTATCGTCCGCCCGGATGATGGTAGGGTCGGGCAGGCTGGTGTCTATCACGGGATTTTGGTAAGTTGCGCTTTTTTGCGCCATGGCTCCCACGGTTGCAAGGAGCATAAGAAATAAGGCTGATACTTTTCTCATATGATTCTGAATTTTGCAGTTTTATTTAATGATGATACAAAGATGGAGAAATAAAGATAGTACCCGGAATAATATCTGTTCATTAAATAATAAATTCCATTCATCCGCCTGTAAATGGTGTACAGCGGGTATGATAAGGCAAAAAAGAATAGCTTTTTGCTTTATTTGAACGGAAAGTTTGCTTGTAATTCCTGGAATCGTGCTTTCTTTGTAGCGTTAAACAATGAAAGACTATGAAAACAAAATTGTTAGTAATAATAGCATTGATATGCTGCGCCGGTTGCCAGACCAAGAAAGATAATAAGGAGGCAGACGCGGCGGGAAAGGATACCTATATGAATCCTTTGCTGGATGCCGGCGCCGAGCCGTGGGCTACCTTTTACAATGGAAAATACTATTATACGCAGGGAACGGAAAGTGAAATCTCACTTTGGGTGACCGACGATATTACCAATTTAAGGAATGCAGAACATAAAATAGTATATGTGCCCGAAAACCAGAAAAGCCGTTTTCATTTGTGGGCTCCCGAAATTCATCGTATTGATAATAAGTGGTATCTCTATTATACGGCAGATGATGGCAATACGGACAATCATCAGATATATGTGGCGGAAAATGATTCGGAAGATCCGATGCAGGGCGCTTTCCGCTTTAAAGGCCATATCTCTACGGATGCTGATAATAATTGGGCGATCCACGCCAGTACCTTTGAACATCGGGGCAAGCAATACCTGATATGGAGTGGCTGGCAGAAAAAGAAGACGGATATGGAAACGCAGTGCATTTACATTGCCGGAATGGAGAATCCGTGGACGCTTTCGTCCGGGCGAGTCCTTATTTCACAGCCCGAATATGAGTGGGAACGCCAATGGATCAGTCCGGATGGCAGCAAGACGGCCTATGCTGTTTATGTGAATGAGAACCCGCAAGCCTTTTTCAGTCAATCCGGCGATAAGGTTTTGATATATTATGGTGCAAGTGGCGGATGGACACCTTATTATTGTATAGGGATGCTGAGTGCTGATGCCGATAGCGATTTACTGGACCCCGCCGCATGGCATAAAAGTGATTCTCCTGTCTTTATGCAGAATCCTAAAGATAGTGTTTTCGGCACGGGAGGAATTTCATTTATTCCTTCGCCGGACCAAAAGGAGTGGTATATGTTGTATCATGCACGGCAAATACCGAATGATGCCCCCGGAGCGATTGACTCTCGTACTCCGAGGTTGCAAAAGATAATGTGGAATGCACAGGGGATACCTGAATTGGGGACTCCGGTAAAGGTGGGGACTCCTCTTTCGAAGCCTTCGGGCAAATAAAATGAAGTAACATTAGATTCTTGTTTCTTTTATTGAGACAGCCTATTCCCGAAAAGGGATGATAGAGCCGTCAGGGGAGTCGTATGCCTGAATGAAAGTGATTATTAGAAATATAGAAATAAATAAATTTGTATCATGAAGAAAAACTTATTAACATTTATGCTTGCCGCATCGCTTAGCTTTCCAATCTTTGCGCAGTGGCAGCCTGCCGGCAACAAGATTAAAACCGAGTGGGCAGAAAAGATCCAAGTAAACAATGTACTCCCTGAGTACCCACGCCCCATTATGGAACGTGGCGAATGGAAAAACCTGAACGGACTATGGAAGTATGCCATTACCAACCGCGGAGAAAAAGAACCTGCTGCTTATGAAGGCGATATTCTGGTTCCTTTCGCAGTGGAATCATCCCTGTCCGGAGTAGGCAAACTGGTAGGTGAGAATAAAGAACTGTGGTATAACCGCACCTTTACTGTGCCAGCCAACTGGAAAGGAAAGAGTATCCTTCTTCATTTCGGCGCAGTGGACTGGCAAGCGGATGTATGGGTGAATGGCATCAAGGTGGGCCGGCACACAGGCGGCTTTACTCCTTTCTCTTTCGATGTAACCCCCGTGCTGAAAAAAGGTGATAACCAACTGACCGTGAAAGTATGGGATCCATCGGACAGAGGCGAACAACCACGTGGAAAACAAGTAGCAGAACCGGGTGGCATTTGGTACACTCCGGTTACCGGCATTTGGCAAACCGTTTGGCTGGAACCCGTAGCCGCCAACCACATTGCACAGGTCAAAGCGACTCCCGATATTGATAAGAAAACATTGGTAATGGAAGTAGAGACAAGTATGCCCGAATCTCAAAGCATTATAGAGGTGAAAGTGATGGATGGCAACAAGCAGATAGCCAAAGCTGCCGCACTGAACGGCCAGAAAATTGAGATTAATATGCCGGATGATATGAAATTATGGTCTCCCAAGAGTCCGTTCCTTTATCAAACCGAGATTGTTTTGCGCGATGCCAATAACAATGTAGTGGATAAAGTGGGCAGTTATGCAGCCATGCGTAAATATTCTACCCGCCGGGACAGCGATGGCATTGTCCGTTTCCAGTTGAATAACAAAGATATTTTCCTTTTCGCACCGCTGGATCAGGGTTGGTGGCCCGATGGGCTTTACACAGCTCCCACGGATGAGGCTTTGGTTTATGATGTTCAGAAGATTAAGGACTTTGGCTATAACACAATCCGCAAGCACGTAAAAGTAGAGCCTGCACGCTGGTACACCCATTGCGACCAACTGGGATTGATAGTATGGCAGGATATGCCCAACGGCGGACGCGGACCTGCCGAATGGCAAAGCCGCAACTACTATAACGGCCCTGAAGCAATCCGTTCAGAGGCTTCTGAAGCCAACTATCGTAAAGAATGGAAAGAAATAATAGATGCGCTTTACTCTTATCCATGTGTGGGCATCTGGACACCGTTTAACGAATGCTGGGGACAGTTCAAAACAGTAGAGATAACCGAATGGACTAAGAAATATGATCCTACCCGCTTGGTAGACCCTGCCAGTGGAGGTAATCACTACCAATGTGGCGATATGCTGGATCTTCATAACTATCCGCAGCCTCATCTTGATTTCTATGATGCACAACGCGCTACTGTGCTGGGCGAATATGGCGGCATCGGCATGGCAGTAAAGGATCATCTTTGGACGCCCGAAAAGAATTGGGGATATGTGAAATTCAATACTCCCAAAGAGGTAACCGATGAATATGTGAAGTATGCCGATATACTATTGAAATTGGTGAAGAAAGGATTCTCTGCGGCTGTCTATACACAGATAACGGATGTGGAAGAAGAAGTGAACGGATTAATCACTTACGACCGTAAACTGATAAAAGTGGACGAAAAGAGGGTGAAAGAGATTAATGAAGCAATCTGTAACTCATTAGGTGAGTAGTTTTTAATACAAGGAAAAAGATGAAAAAGGTTTTAGCAATCATGGCCTCCATTTGCTTGATGGGAAGCGTTGAGGCTGCTGATTTATTCAAGGCGAGCAAAGATATTGCACTCAGGGCGCCTTCGGTTCCATTAATCACATCAGATACTTATTTCTCTATCTGGTCGCCCTACAACCAGTTGACAGAGGGAAATACCGAACACTGGACGGCAGCCGAACATCCTTTGCTGGGTGCAGTACGTGTAGACGGCAAGGTATTCCGCTTCATGGGAAAAGATAAACTGAGCCTGGAGTCGCTTGTTCCCATGACGGACGATAGTGCATGGGAAGCTCAATATACATTTGATGCTCCGGCAGGAGACTGGAAAAGCATTAATTATGATGACGCTGGCTGGAAAAGCGGAAAGGCGGCTTTCGGCACACGGGATATGCAACGTATCGGTACGGAGTGGAATACAAAGGACATTTGGGCACGCCGTCATTTTACGCTGGATAAAGATGTGAGGAATCAGACCGTTTACCTTCGCTACTCCCATGATGATACTTTTGAATTGTATCTGAATGGGGAACAGTTGGTGGCAACCGATTACTCTTGGAAGAATGATGTAACGCTTGAACTGACAGCGAAAGCAAAAGCGAAGCTGCGTACAGGCAAGAACGTAATTGCCGCCCATTGCCACAACACCACCGGCGGGGCTTATATGGATTTTGGCTTATACCTGGAAAGCGAGCAACTTTGCAACTTTAAGGAAGCTGCCGTGCAGAAGTCAGTCAATGTATTGCCTACACAGACTTATTATACTTTTACGTGCGGTCCGGTAGAGCTTGATCTTGTCTTTACGGCTCCTTTGCTGATGGAAGACTTGGACTTGATCTCGACTCCTATTAATTATATATCCTACCGGGTACGCTCTTTGGATAAAAAGCAACATAATGTGCAGGTTTATCTGGAAACTACTCCCCAACTGGCTGTGCATGAACCCAGTCAGCCCACCCTTGCCAATAAAGAGGAGCATAACGGCATGAGCTATCTGAAAGCAGGCACTATAGAACAACCCTACACCGTTCGTAAGGGTGATGGAGTGCGTATAGACTGGGGATATGTGTACCTGGCAGCCAATGATGCCCCCGACAGATCACTCAGCATAGGAGAACCCAACCCCATGAAAGAAGCATTTATCAATACCGGCAAACTCCTTCCCGGCAAGCAGAATGTTCGTAGCAGCGGCATCAATTCAATGCCTGCCATGGCGTATGCGCACAACTTGGGCAAAGTGGATAAAGAAGGAAAAGAAGGGTATGTAATGCTGGGTTATGATGACATCTACTCATTGGAGTATTTCTACAAACGCCGTTTGGCTTACTGGAAACACAACGGTTCGGTAAGCATCTTTGATGCTTTTGAAAACTTTAAAGCGAACTATTCCTCGCTGATGGAGCGTTGCCGCCGGTTTGATATAGAATTGATGGAGGAAGCCGAAAAGGCAGGCGGTAAAGAGTATGCCGAACTGTGCGCTTTGGTTTATCGCCAGGCAATCACTGCCCATAAGCTGTTTACCGATGATGAGGGAAACGTACTTTTCTTCTCTAAGGAAAATCATAGCAACGGATGTATCAATACCGTAGACATTACTTATCCGTCTTCTCCTTTATTCCTTATTTATAACCCGGATTTGCTGAAAGGCATGATGACCTCTATTTTCCACTACAGTGAAAGCGGACGGTGGACAAAACCTTTCCCGGCACATGACTTGGGAACATATCCTGTTGCCAACGGTATGCTGTATGGCGGCGATATGCCGATAGAAGAAGGAGGAAATATGGTGATGCTGGCAGCCGCCATTTCTATGGTGGAAGGCAACGCAGACTATGCCAAGGAACACTGGGAAACATTGACCGTCTGGGCAAACTACCTGCTGGAGCATGGACTTGATCCCGAAAACCAAGTATGTACGGATGACTTTGCCGGACACTTGGCGCATAATGCCAATCTTTCTGCAAAAGCCATTATGGCTATTGCCGGTTATGGAAAAATGGCGCATATGCTGGGCAAAGATGATGTAGCAAAACGCTATGACGATGCCGCACGCCAAATGGCGGTGGAATGGGAAAAAATGGCGGTTGACGGCGACCATTATAAACTGGCGTTTGATAAGCCGGGCACTTGGAGCCAGAAATACAACATGGCTTGGGATAAGGTTTTCAACTGGAATATCTTCCCGTCACAGATTGCCACTACAGAACTGGCTTTCTATCAGAAGAACCAGCATACCTATGGGCTTCCTCTCGACTCCCGTAAGAATTACACCAAGAATGACTGGATTCTATGGGCGGCCTGCCTGGGAACAGACGCGGATTTTAATGCATTGCTTGCCCCTGTTTATAAATATGCCAATGAAACTCCGTCACGTGTTCCCATCAGTGACTGGTATGATACGGATAATGCGCAGATGATGAACTTCAAAGCGCGTTCCGTTGTAGGCGGCTTTTTTATGAAGATGTTGATGGAACGGATGCACAATCAATAACTACTTATTAGAAAAATCTGACCAGTTTGCAGTAATCAATAGTAAAGTATTGAGATAAAAGCAAACTGGTTAGCTTTTACCTTTTTTTGAATAGCATTTTTTGATTCTTTAGTTTGTCTTTCGATATTTTTGCCACCGTTTCTCAAACGGGCCTGAATAACCTTTGATAAACCGAAACTAATTAATCTTATAAATTTAAGTTATGAAAGAAGCATGTAAAAAGAAAATTCGGGGCAGTATTCTACTGTTACTGTCTTTCGTGTTTTGCTTTGCAACGAGTTGCAAGGATGACAATGATGATGAGGGAGGAAAGGGATATGATTCGTCTAAGCCTGTGACATTCGAGCGTTTCTCTCCCGAATCGGGAACTAGTGGTGACCATTTTTTTGTATATGGTGATAATTTCGGAAATGACAAATCTCGTGTCAAGTTAACTATTAACGGTCAGGATGCATTGGTGATCAATGTGAATAATACCTGTATTTATGGTAAAGTGCCTGTAAGAGCAGGTGAAGGCACTGTGAAAGTGACCATCGGCGGCGAAGGCGAGACTCCGACAGAATATTCATTTGAAAAACCGTTTGAGTATAAAGGTATTATGCGTGTAAGCACACTGTGTGGTTATGTGGACCGTGACGGAAACAGTTCCCGAAAAGACGGTACGCTGGCAGAAGCGCAGTTCCAGGCTCCTTATTGGCTGGCAATGGATAATAACAAAGACCTTTGGCTCATTGAGGAATACAATTCTATCCGAAGAATTTCCATTAAAAATGATGCGGTAACTACACTGATGGGAACCGGAGGCGATATGGGACGTCCCCGTACTCTTGCTTTCAGCTTGGACAGCGATACCCTTTTTATTGCCAATGATGCCGATGGTCATGGAAGTATGGCTGTAGCCCGTTCTTACCGTGCAGATGGTTTTAAGGATTGGTCCAGCATGATCCGTTCCGGATGGTGTAACGGTGCCTCTATCCATCCCAAGACCGGCGATTTGTTCTTTAACAGCTTTGAACAGGGACAGTTATACAAATGGGACTATGCCCTGAACGAGAAAAAGGAATTGTTCAAGATTGATGATGTGCGCTGGGAATTTAATATCCAGTTTGCCCCAAGCGGCAAATTCGCTTATCTGGTAGTGAAGAACCAACAATATATTTTGAAATCTTATTTTGATGAAGACAGACGCGAACTGAAGCTGGCGAACATCTTCTGTGGAAAGAAAGGATCTGCTGATTTTGCCGACGGCGTAGGAACGAAAGCACGTTTCAACCAGCCCCATGAAGGTTGCTTTGATGAGGACGACAACTTCTATATTTGTGATGTGGACAACCATTGTATTCGTAAGATCTCTCCGGATGGGGTGGTTTCTACTTTTGCAGGCCGTCCCCGCGAGGCAGGATATGCTGACGGCGACTTGCGTAAAGAGGCGCAGTTCAGAAATCCTTCGGGCATTGTTTATGACAAAGATTCCAAGACATTCTACATTGCAGATATGGGCAACAAACGCATCCGCACCATTAGAGTGGAATAATAACATGATAAACACATTAAATATATGAAGAAATATTTATTAATCGGAATACTATTACTTATATGTTCCCTCCCTGCTTTAGCGCAAGACAGGGTAGAAGTGACGGGGCTTATTACAGATGAACTGGATGAACCGATGATTGGTGTGAACATCGTTGTGAAAGATGAGCCGGGACTGGGAACAATCACAGACTTTGAAGGTAAATATAAAATAAAGGTTAACCAATATAAGACCTTGATCTTCTCATACATAGGCTATGATAAACAGGAGATTTTAGTAAAAGACCAGAAAGTAATCAATGTAAAAATGATCCCGTCTTCGGGAAGCGTACTGGACGAAGTAGTCGTAACCGGTACGGGTGCTCAAAGAAAAGCCACTGTAACAGGAGCCATCTCTACCGTGAACCTGAGCGAGCTGAAAAAGGCGGGAGGAGCTGCTGCCACCAGTATTACCAATGCATTGGCAGGTAATGTGGCAGGCGTGATCGCCATGCAGACTTCGGGCGAGCCGGGTAAGAATACCTCTGAGTTCTGGGTGCGTGGTATCTCTACTTTTGGTGCCAGCAGTGGTGCATTGGTATTGGTGGATGGCTTTGAACGTTCACTGAATGAAATCAACGTGGAAGATATTGAATCTTTCTCCGTATTGAAAGATGCCTCGGCTACCGCTATTTATGGTTCTAAAGGTGCGAATGGCGTTGTATTGATTACGACCAAAAGAGGTAAATCCGGTAAGATCAATATCAATGCCAAGGTGGAAGGTTCTTATAACACCCGTACCCGTACTCCTAAATTTGTGGACGGGCTTACCTATGCCGATATGTTGAACGAAGCGCGTATCACCCGCAACCTGGAACCGGAATATACTCCCGGTGAACTGGAATTGCTGCGCAACGGTCTGGACCCGGACTTGTATCCCAATGTAAACTGGAAAGACTTATTGCTGAAAGACGGTGCATTTACACAACGTGCTACTCTTGATTTAAATGGTGGTGGTTCTACCGCTCGCTATTTCCTTTCGGGAAGTTACATTGACGAAGGAGGTATGTATAAGACCGATTCTTCACTGAGAAAAGATTATGATACCAATGCAAACATGAAGCGTTGGAACTATCGTATGAATGTGGATATTGACATCACCAAAACCACCTTGCTGCGCGTAGGTGTATCCGGTTCGTTGGAAAAACAGAATAAACCGGGATTGAGTGATGATATCTGGAAATCTATCGTAGGTACTACCCCTACCAGTATCCCTGTTATGTATTCGGACGGCAAAGTGCCGGCTTATGGAAAGGGTGTTTACACCAATCCTTGGGTTTTGGCCACACAGACCGGTTATCGCGAAAACTGGAAGAACAAGATTCAGACCAACATTACGCTGGAGCAGAAACTCGACTTCTTGCTGGAAGGCCTTAGCTTTGTAGGACGTTTTGGTTATGATACGAATAACGAAAATGAAAACCAACGCATTAAGTGGCCGGAACAGTGGAAAGCTGAGCGCCGCCGCGATGAAAACGGTAATCTGATAATGAACCGCATCTCTGAAGAGCAGTTAATGAAACAATCTTCCGAATCTTCCGGTAACCGTTTGGAAAACTTTGAAGCGGAATTGCATTATGATCGTACTTTCAAGCAGAACCACCACGTGGGCGGTACGTTTAAATATACCCAGCGCGAAGAAACAACAACAGTAAATATCGGCGAAGATATTATGAAAGGTATCTCCAAGCGTAACCAGGGTATTGCCGGGCGTGTAACTTATAACTGGAACTACCGGTATTTTGCCGATTTCAACTTTGGTTATAATGGTTCCGAGAACTTTGCCAAAGGACACCGTTTCGGTTTCTTCCCCGCAGCTTCCGTAGGATGGAACTTAGCAGAAGAAAAGTTCATCAAGAAGCATGCCCCTTGGATTGAGATGCTGAAACTGCGTTACTCTTATGGTGAAGTGGGTAATGATAAAATCAGTGATGATGTGCGCTTCCCTTATCTGAGTTCTTTCGGTGATGCAGGAGGCTACGATTTTGGTGATTACAACAGTAGTTGGCAGTTTGGCGGATACCACTATACACAGGTTGCTTCCAACAATCTGGCATGGGAAGTTGCCAAGAAGCACAACTTAGGTCTTGACCTGTCTTTATGGAATGGTAAGTTCACCCTGACGGTAGATGTTTATCAGGATACCCGCGAGAAGATCTTCATGCAGCGTAAGTTCCTGTCCAACATGGTGGGATTGTGGTACAATGAAGAAAGGAAGAATGCACCTTGGGCAAATGTAGGCAAGATGCGTTCCAAGGGTATAGACGGTAACTTCATGTTCAAGCACAAAGTGGGAGAAGTTGATTTCACCCTGCGTGGTAACATGACCTTTACCAAGAATGAAGTACTGGAATATGACGAAGAACAGCAATATTACTCTTATAAGATGACACAAGGCTATCGCTGGAATCAAGCACGCGGTTTGATCGCTTTGGGATTGTTCAAAGATTATGACGACATCCGCAACAGTCCGAAACAGACCTTTGGTGAATACATGCCCGGTGACATCAAGTACAAGGACGTGAACGGTGATGGTGTGATTAATGAATATGATGAAGCCCCTATCGGTGCCACTACCGTGCCAAACATGATCTATGGTGTGGGATTATCAGCACAATGGAGAGGATTCGACTTCAATGTGCACTTCCAGGGAGCCGGCAAATCATCTTATATGATTAAAGGTCCGGCCGTATATGCTTTCTCTGAAGGCAACTGGGGAAATGTGCTGACTGATCTTGCCAAACCGGGCAACCGTTGGATTTCCAGTGAAATATCCGGCGACCCTGCCACCGAGAATCCTAATGCCAAGTATCCGCGCCTGAGCTATGGTGGAAATGAGAATAACCAGAAAGCTTCTACTTACTGGCTGCGTGATGGGGCTTACCTGCGTTTCAAGACATTGGAAATAGGCTATACGCTGCCCAAGCAGTTTGTTAACAAGCTGCACATCGGCGATGTACGTTTCTACTTGTTGGGCAACAACCTTGCCGTTTGGGACAGCCTGAAACTGTGGGATCCCGAAATAGGTAGCAATGATGGTATGGCATACCCGCTATCAAAGAGTTATACATTAGGTTTGACTGTTAATTTTTAATTTTAAGAACCATGAAAAGAAAACATATATTGATTTCGGCCCTGCTGGGAATGGGACTCGCTTTTGCTTCTTGTTCCGATTTCCTGAGTGTGGATAAATATTTCAATGACCGGTTGAATGAGCAAAAGGTCTTTGCAAAGAAGGATTATTCCGACAGATGGCTGGCAGCCCTTTACTCCAATTTGGTGAACCATCAGGCAGATGTAGCCAGCAAGGGATACATCATGTTCAACTTCTCCGATGATATGTATTGCGGCGACCGTGGCAATAGGTATCGCACCTTTAAGTTTGGCGAATACGATGAAAACTGGTTCAACGACTCCTACGGACAGTGCTATATGTCTATTCGTGACGCTTCGACCATGATTCAGAATATTGACATCAATGAAGAACTGAGTAAAGAAGAAATAGCCGACTATAAGGCACAGGCGCGTTTCCTGCGTGCTTATTACTATTGGTTGTTGCTTCGCCGATACGGGCCGATTCCTTTGTTGCCCGATGAAGGTTTGGACTACACGGCATCTTATGATGACCTGGCAGTGCCCCGTAGTTCTTATAAGACTTGTGCTGAGTATATCAGTAACGAATTGGCTTTGGCCGCCAAAGATCTTCCGTTGGAACGCTCCAACCGTGAAATAAACAAAGCTACCCGCGGTACTGCCTTGGCTGCCCGCGCAAAGGTATTGCTCTTTGCCGCCAGCCCGTTGAATAACGGTAATAAAGACATGGCGGAACTGGTGGATGATGAAGGAAATTGCCTTATCCCGCAAGAATACGATGAGGAAATGTGGGCAAAGGCTGCTGCCGCTGCCAAGGATGTGATGGAATTGAACCGTTACAGCCTGTATGTAGCGCCTTTCCGTGAGCACGATGTGAATCATGGCTATCCGGCAACCATCGTGCCTCCTCATAATGATGAATTTTCGGACAAAGACTGGCCCGAAGGATGGAAGAACATAGACCCGTTTGAATCATACCGTTCCATATTCGATGGTGATATAAGACCTTCGGATAATCCGGAATTGATCTTTACCCGTGGCGCCAATCAGACTCAGGAAAACTGTATCGAACTGGCAAGACACCAATTCCCTTCTTCACTGAACGGATGGAACACACACGGAATCAGCCTGAAGCAGTGCGATGCTTATTATATGAACGACGGAACCGACATGCCGGGTATGAACAACTATATGCCGGGCGATTACCCCAACCGCGACAACCGCGAACGCCCCAAAGGCTATGTTACCCGCGAAGATGTGGAAGAAGGACGCTACAAACCCTTGTCGGAAGGTGTCTATCTGGAATATGCCAACCGCGAACCGCGTTTCTATGCATCTGTTGCCTTCAATGGCAGCGTATGGGATATGACCAGCTTGAATGATGAAAATATGCGTTATAAGCAAGTCTTTTATTATCGTGGACAACAAGATGGTATGCGTCCCTCTGCCCCTGAGTTCTGGCTCCGTACCGGTATCGGCGTGAAGAAATATTGCAATCCGCAGGATGCCTTTGTAAAGGACGGTAATCCTGCCGGCTGGGAAGGACATCGTGTGATAGACAAGGCAGACCCTTCTATCCGTTATGCCGAAGTGTTGCTGATTTATGCCGAAGCGTTGAATGAGTTGGATGGAAGTTATACCATTCCGTCTTATGACGGTTCAAAGACTTACCAGATAAGCCGCGATGTGAATGAAATGAAGAAAGGTATCCGTCCTATCCGTATCCGTGCCGGTGTGCCCGATTATGATGCAAGCATCTATGCCGATAAAGCCCAGTTCCGCAAGAAGCTGAAACGTGAACGCCAGATTGAACTGTTTGCCGAAGGACACCGCTACTTTGACCTGCGTCGTTGGAAAGATGCTCCGGTGGAAGAAGCCACCCCGATTTATGGCTGCAACATGAACATGACGGAGAAATATCGCGACCTGTTCTATGAACCCTATGTAGTTCCTTCATTACCCACAGTATTCTCTAAAAAGATGTATTACTGGCCTATTCCTCATCAGGAATTGAAGAGAAACAGACGCTTGACTCAAAACCCGGGTTGGACTTCTTTTGATTAACCAATAAACGAATGAATCGATGAAAAAGATATATTATTATGTAATGACGCTGGTAACCGTCCTGTCACTGGCGGCCTGCAATGATGAGTGGAAGGATGAACTGTTCATGCACTCGGTTTCTTTTGCAAAGAACGGAGTCTATGACATTCATATGCGATACAATAAGGAAGGGAAGGTATCTTATCAACTTCCTGTATTGGTTAGCGGTTCTACGGAGATAGACAAAGCTATAGATGTGCGCGTCGGATTGGATACAGATACCTTGGACGTGATGAACTATGAACGTTTCCGTGATCGTAAAGACTTATACTTCCGTCTGTTGGACCAGAAGTATTATGATATTCCCAGTATGACCGTTAATATTCCGGCAGGTTCCAATAAGGAACTGCTGGATATAGATTTCAAGTTGGGTGACTTGGATATGAGTGAGAAATATGTCCTGCCGCTTACTATCGAAGAAGGTCCGGGATATGTACCTAATTATAGAAAGCAATATCGCAAGGCATTATTAAATGTATTGCCGTTCAACGACTATTCAGGCAGCTATTCGGCTACGAATGCCATGATCAGTGCTGCCGATGATCCGGGTGCTGGAGAGTTCTCAATGGATACGCGTAATGCTTTTGTGGTGGACGATCATTCTATCTTCTTCTATGCCGGAGCTATAGACGAGGAATTGCAATCGCGTGGCAAGTATAAAGTGGTTGCCGAATTTATACCCAGCGGTGAGGCTTCAACGGATGGAATTGTGAAGCTGAGTTCTCCTAATCCCGACATACACTTTGAGGGTGAAGGTACGTTCTTGATTTCTACGGAGATGGATCAGGTGTTGCCCTACTTGGAGCATCGTTATGTGACTATTCTTATGGAATATGAATATGATGACCTGTCAACTATCACTCCTTTCCGTTATAAGGTTCAAGGATCTATGGTTATGGAACGCAAGCGCAATATCTTGATGCCGGATGAAGATCAGGCGATAGAGTGGTAATTGCTTCTTGCCGGTTGTTTAATAAAAAAAGGTTGAATGAAAATTCAACCTTTTTTTATATTCTCTTTATTTCTTTATAGCAGCAATCGTTTCCGCCGCTACCCCTTCATTGGTAATGCGTATCGGTTCAATGAATCCATCTTTATCAAAAGTCATCTTGTCTATGCAAGTTACCCGATGGTCACGTCCGTCATCTCCCAATGGACGGCGATGGTAAACAATGTAATAATTATCACTACCCGGAGCATGTATCACGGAATGATGTCCGGCACTGGTAGCTATCTCACTATCCTGTTGCAACACCTTATTAATTCTTTGGAATGGTCCGAAAGGAGAATCGGCAATAGCATAAGCCACCGAATAATCGGGACCGCCCCAGCCGCCTTCACTCCACATAAAGTAATATTTCCCATCGCGCTTAAACATGAACGGGCCCTCTGTATAATTCTCCGGTGTTACTTCTTTGTATAAACTGCCGTCGGCAAAGGGCACAATACCTGTAAAATCATCATTCAGGCGAACCATATTGCAATGTCCCCAACCTCCGTAATACATATAATAAGTGCCATCCTCATCATGAAACACATACTGGTCTATAGGCTGTGCACTGTTCACAATTTCATTAATCAGCGGTTTGCCGATAAGATCCCGGTAGGGACCTTCGGGACGGTCGCTCACGGCTACCCCGATGCCGCCCACTTCGCCTTCGTGCACATCATTTGCGCCGAAAAACAAATAATACTTGTTGTCTTTGCGTATCACGGAAGGAGCCCACATGGCTTGTTTCGCCCATTTCACGGCTACGGTATCCAGAATGGATTCATGCTTTTCCCAGTTCACCAAGTCCTTGGACGAGAAACAGTCAAAGTGAGTCTGCTTTTCGTACACATCGCTGTATGTGGGATAAATCCAGTAAGTCTGGTCGTAAATAATCCCTTCGGGGTCGGCATACCACCCCGGGAATACAGGATTGCCACTCATCGGTTGTCCTTCACTTTTTTTGCTTCCGCAAGCGCTCAGTGCGCATACTGCCAGCACTGCATACCATAGATTCTTTTTCATCGTCATATAAATATTGTTTTTCATGTTCGCGGCAAAGTAAACACAAACTTCTGAGATCTTTGGGAAATTGGTAACCAATAAAAAGCAAAATCTATTCATTTTGCATGTTTCCTAGGGTCTATAAAAGTATGAAAAGATGAAAAGTTGTCCTTTGGTTCTTTGATAAATATTATTTTCCCCTATCTTTGTAACCGTATATAAATCACCAATCTAATGAGAAAAAACATACACCTCTTATGTGTCGGGGCGGCTGTGGCATTGCTGAATGCCTGTGCCCCTGCTGTCAATGCTCCCGAAGCTATCCTTCCGATACCGGAAAAGAAACAAGTGGAATGGCAGAAAATGGAAACTTATGCTTTTGTGCATTTCGGGTTGAATACGTTCAATGACCGCGAATGGGGATACGGAGATTCTGATCCCGCTACGTTCAATCCCACAAAGTTGGACTGTGAACAATGGGTAAAGACTTTTGTGGCTGCCGGTATGAAAGGGGTGATCCTCACGGCAAAGCATCACGACGGTTTCTGTCTGTGGCCTACGGGGCTGACGGAGTATTGTATCCGTAACACTCCTTATAAAGATGGAAAAGGGGACATAGTGGGCGAATTATCAGCAGCGTGTAAGAAGTATGGCATCAAGTTTGCCGTCTATCTCTCACCGTGGGACAGGCACCAGGCCAATTACGGGAGTCCTGAATATGTGGAATATTTCCATCAACAATTACATGAGTTAATGACAAACTATGGCGAAGTCTTCGAGGTATGGTTTGATGGCGCCAATGGTGGTGACGGTTGGTATGGAGGGGCTAAAGACAGCCGTACCATCGACCGTAAGACCTATTATAATTATCCGCGCATCTATGAAATGCTTGATGAGTTGCAGCCTCAGGCGGTGATCTTCTCTGATGGCGGTCCCGGTTGCCGGTGGGTAGGAAATGAGAACGGCTTTGCCGGAGCTACCAACTGGTCTTTCCTGCGTGCCGGAGAGGTCTATCCGGGTTATCCCAAGTATCGTGAATTGCAATACGGACATGCCGACGGCAACCAATGGGTACCTGCCGAATGTGACGTTTCCATTCGTCCGGGCTGGTTCTATCATCCCGAAGAAGATGATAGGGTAAAGAGCGTGGATCAACTGACCGACTTATATTATCGCAGTGTAGGCCACAACGCTACTTTATTGCTTAACTTTCCCGTAGACCGTGACGGACTGATTCATCCGGTGGATTCTGCAAATGCAGTGAATTTCCATCAGAATATTCAAAAGCAGTTGGCTCATAATTTGTTGGCGGGTATCACTCCTACAGTATCCGATGAGAGGGGAGGAGCATATACGGCAAAGGCGGTGACTGACGGAGAATATGATACTTATTGGGCAACGAATGATAGTATTACATCTGCCACAATAGAATTTAAGTTGCCGCAGGCGCAGAAGGTGAACCGCATGTTGATACAGGAATACATCCCATTGGGACAGCGTGTTAAATCCTTTGTGGTAGAATACAATAAGGAAGGAGAGTGGTTGCCTGTGAAACTGAATGAGGAGACTACCACTGTAGGTTACAAACGATTATTGCGTTTCGAAACGGTGACTACCGACCGGCTTCGCGTGAACTTTACCGATGCACGTGCTTGTCTTTGTATCAATAATATTGAGGCGTATTATGCAGGCGAAACGAGTGATGTATTCACTGCAAAAGCTGAGGAACTGAAATCGTATCCGTTCACTCTGCCGCAAGTGGCTGAGGCTGAAGCAGGGAAGTGCATGGATAAGGATGTAGCAACTACTTGCTTTGTAGATGGCAACACCTTATTAATAGATTTGGGCGAGGAACGGACTATTACTTCTTTCCATTATCTACCCGACCAAAGTGAGTATAACAAGGGGCTGATATCTGCTTATGAATTATCAGTCGGTGCAGATGCCAATGCTGTGAATCAGATGGTAGCTCATGGAGAGTTCTCGAATATTAAGAATAATCCGATTCTGCAATCGGTTTACTTCACACCGGTGAAGGCTCGTTATTTGAAGCTGAGGGCGGTGAAGATGGTGGCTAATGGTGAGCAGATGGGATTTGCGGAAGTAGGAATACAATAAAAGTAATTTATGCAGTATAATAAAATAGGTCTGGATTTATCCAGACCTATTTTATTATGAGGGCGTTTGTTTATTTAATCACTACTTTGAAAAGCATCATGCCGAAGTTTCCGCTGATGGTATATCCTGCCGGTACGCTTTTGATAACTACCGGTAGTGCATAAGTGCCAGTTGCCAGTCCGGTTGTATTAATCTTCAATTCGGTTTCAGCTAATTGAGTCTGCTTGGTAATCGTCATGGTTGCAGGTAGGTTATAGGTTGATGCAGGCAGCAGTATACTTGTTCCTATTTGGCTTTCATCAATACCCAGTCCTACTACAATATCCTCATTTTGATTTCTCCAGTCGGCTATGGTATAGTTTACATACAGGGGAAATGTAACTTCTGTTCCGGCTGTAACCGTGGTGCTGGTATTATGTTTGGTATACGGTAGTTCAATTACCGGTTTTGCATTATCCCAGTTCACTAGAGAATCATCTTTTAAGCATGAAGTCATTGTTAATGCTATAAATAGCATAGATAGTATAAAGTATCTCTTTGTTCTCATAATGTTTTTCTTTTAGTTTATTATAAGTAATCGCTTACAGTTTCTCTCGGTTCATTCTTCTTGTCCCAGAATATCAAAGATTCATAAATATCTATTTCCTTGAAGTTATTAGGATTCAGATTTCTTTCTGTATTGGGATAGGGGAATCTTATGATCAATTTCTGCCCTTTTGCTTGGCTATGTGAAACTTTTAATACCGGATAGTCGGTTCTTCTTTGTTCAGACCAGGCTTCCAACGGGTCAATCATAAAGAGGCTTATCCATTTTTGTGTCTGGATGGCACACATTTTTTCTTCTGTGGTAGTCATTAAATCCCAGTTGACAGCCTTGTTGTCTTGTGCCAAGAATTCGGCTGCTTCTTCTTCGGCAGATCCACTGATAGGATCTTTAACTCCTGCCATCGTATAACCATTGTCTTGTAAAGCACGTTCATACATTTTCATGGCTGATGTCACAGCCTTTTCATAATATTCTTTAGCTTTGGCATCTCCACCTCCAATCATTCCCCTCAAGGCTGCTTCCGACAGGTAGAATCCTACCAGTGCTCCCGGCATGATATAGAGATCGGATTGTGGTCCGTCTACTTTTGAAGAAGATTTAGCCAATATACCTAAACCTATTTTCGAAGCATAGTCACCACCGGCGGGGAATATCTGACCGTAAGGAACACCGATATAATATTCTTTATCCAACCCGTGTTTTTTATAATCCGCATATCCGTTTTTATCTTCTGCCAGAGATTTACGAGGATCAATATAAACGCGTAGGCGCGGGTCATTGTTATTGCGCAATTCATCTACCAGTTGCGAGGTGGGTACTACCTGCTTGTGATATGTCGATTCATTATCCAGATAGGTCCAGCCCCAATACTCATAAACATGGTTCATCTTATCATCTGCTTTGTAATAACCGGGATTTCCTGCAATAACTTCGTTTATATCCAGTCCTTTATCTGCAATGGCAGCTACCTGGGCAGCTACGTCCTGTACTTCCGAGATGCGCATCAATAAACTTAGCTTAACGGAGTAAGCATACCGTCTCCACTGTTTTAAATCACCTTTGCAGAAGATATCTGCTTTTCTTAGTGTACCTAGGCTATAGGTAGCATCATTAATAGCTTCATCCAGTTTCTCTATTGCTGTATCTATGTCTTTTAACAGCCCTGCATACACATCTTCCCCTTTGTCATATTTAGGAGCCAGATAATCATTGCCTAGCGCAGCTTCCGTATAAGGAACATCACCAAAAATATCTACTAATTCCCGGAAATTAATAACTGTCAATACTCCGGCAATGCCTTCGTATCCGGCATTGCTTTCGTTTATTGCTTTTTTCATAATACTTTTTAGGTTCATGATGCGGGCATATCGTGAACTCCAATAACCATCTGAGTTTTGTGGAGCCAACAATCCGGTGAGGAAAGGATAAGTACCCGAAACCGTACCCGATTTGGTTAGATGCTGGCACATATTTTGCAAACCATGGGCTGTGGTTCTATCAGCATTCATGTCATTCTCTACGAAAGAAAGCAGTAAGTCCTTAGTCGCTGTTTCTTCCAAAGCATAGTTGGGGTTATGGTTTACATCCAGCCAGTTTGTACAACTGCAGAACAATAATCCGCTTACTATTAAAGTATATAATGATTTCCTTTTCATAATCTTCTGTATTTATGTTTAGAATGAAAGTAATAAGTTGAATCCGTAGCTTCTGGTTCCTGCTGCTCTGGTACCTGACATACCACTTACGTTACTATTGCCAGCGGCAGTATAATCCGGATCTCCCCATATATTGGTCGAAGGAGTCCACATAAAGAGATTGCGTCCTACTATGCTGACTGATGCTCTTTGTAAGAAACCAACCTTCTTGAGTAATCTTTCAGGAATATCATATCCTAAAGATAGTTCACGTAATCTCCATGATGCTGCGCTAACCACCTGATTGGCACGTCCTTGTTTGTAAATACCGTTCCAGAATCCTTTGCTGGCATCATATACAGTTACATTGGTATTGTCTTCATATATAGGATTTCCTGAAGCGTCAGTACCTACTTCTATGGCCGAGTTCGGGAATACAAAACGTTGGCGCCCGGTAATTCCGGAAATATAGGATGCACCGGTGAACAACATATCATATTCAATACCGAAACGGGTATAGTGTCCGCCACGATAATCAAAAGTTGCTCCTAATGTAAATCCTTTCCATTTCATGGTGGAGGATAAGCCAAGGCGTACAGTAGCGTCCGAAGTTCCGCATGGTATAATGTCGCCTGCCGTAGGATAACCTGTTACGGGATCTACGATTACTCTTCCATCCGGTGTGCGTTTCCAGTCTGTGGCTTTGATCATCGGATACCTTTCACCAACAATGGCATAACCGGCATAGTCTGAATTTAAGTTCAGCTCTGTAGCATCTCCTGCCAGCTCAATCACGCGAGTATCAAGGAAAGTTGCATTAGCACTTACATTCCAGAAGAAATCACCAAATTGTAGAAGTGGAGTTAAGTGTAAATCCAATTCAAGTCCTTTACCACGCATGGTTCCTGCATTGATATAACGAGAGGAGAATCCGGTAGAAGTGGGAACACTGATATTGGTTGTCTGGTTGGTGGTGGTTTGCACATAAGCCGCTATCCCTAAGGTGATTCGGTTTCTGAGTAATCCGATTTCTGCTCCTACTTCATATTCGGTGGTAAATTCCGGTTCTATATCGCGTGTGCGCAGATTCGGGCTGATAGAATAAGCTGCCAAGGTTCCATAAGGGAAATAGTCGGCTGTATTGGCAATGTTATCCAAGTTATAAACTCCAACATTAACCGTACCCACCCGGGCTGCAGAGGCACGAACCTTCAAGTGATTCATAATGTCACTTTTAATAGAAGGGATAGCGTCAGTCAGTACCACAGAAAGGTTAGCGCTGGGATAGAAGAATGACCAATGCTCCGGATCCAGTAAAGAAGTCCAGTCATTGCGTCCGGTAACTTGTAAAAATGCCCAGTTGCGGAAGCTGAAATCTATACTACCAAACAAACCTAGTTTACGAGAACGTTCCCACTCATTGGAACCTCCCAGTTCACCCATTTTATTTCTTACATTAAAGAAATCATCCAGAGCCAAAGATTCAGCTCCTACTTCTTTGTATTCATAATAGTTATCCTGTAAAGAATAACCTATCATACCTTTTATAGCAAAATCATCGTTGAATTTATGTTCGGCAAATGCCATAAAGTCAAGATTGAATTTACTGCTAATGCTTGAATCGGTATAAAGCTTGGATAAAAGGTCTGAAGCGGCATAGTAAATATTTTCTTTTGCCCAGTCAGAATAACGATAAGCATTATTGGTATAGTTGCGGTTGTTAAAACTTAAATTAATACCGGCACGTGCCGTAAAACGCAACCATTTGGTAGCTTGAAAATCTAAATCGGCAGATCCGACTACCCGATCCTGACGTATTTTTCTACGGTAAGTTTCAGTTTGCCACCATGGATTAGTGTAATAGTCATTAATCCATTCGTCGGGTGATGCACCAATGCCTGTTTTATGCCAATCCTTAAAATCTGCTAAGTCAAAGTTGCCAGGGATATTGATCAGATTGTAGATACCTGATGACGATACATTATTCAAATCATAAGTGGTATTGGTATATGACATTTTAGCGCTAGCCTTGAAATTTTTATAGTTGCGGCTGGCGTTGAAACGTACAGTTTGGCGTACTTTGTCATCATTGGCAATGATGCCGCTTTGGTCTAAGCGTTGGTAAGACAGATACATACTGCCTCTGTCATCACTTGAAGCATATGAAATATCATTTTGTATGCCATATCCTTTTTCATAGAAATTCTTACGTCCGTTTTTTACATAACTGTAAGGTAACTGCAGATAGAATCCATCTTCGGTTCCGTCTGCCATCGGACTACCTACATTTATTAGTTCACCATTGAACTCAGGACCATATTGTTGGTTTTCATCAGGGATGTATCCATTCATAGAGGGCAGTCCGGTTATGGGATCAGGGGCACCGCCACCAAAACGAGTTTGGAATTTGGGCAGATAAGCAGCCTCGTCCATGGTGGCTGTTAATGAATAGGTAATGTTTGGTTTTCCTTTTGTTCCATTCTTTGTTGTTACAATAAGCACACCATTAGCAGCTTCCGAACCATAAAGAGCTGCGGCAGATGCCCCTTTCAGTACTGAAATATTTTCAATATCATTAGGATTCAAAGACTGTAGGAAGCTAGTAGGAGTTTGAACTCCGTCAAGAACTAATAGAGCTGTATTATCTCCTTTAAAAGAGCGTGCACCACGTAGTGTAATACGGGTTTCTTGGTCTAAGCGGGGAGAGGTAATATTGATTTGCAAGCCAGATACTTTACCACTCAATGCAGCGGTTGCATCAGATCCTTTCGCCATTGTCAATTGGTCAGCGTCCACTTTTGCGGTAGAATAACCAATTGCTTTAGCTTGACGCTGGATACCCAATGCGGTTACAACAACCTCGTCTATCACTTGAGTATCTGATTTTAGAGTAACTGTGAGTTTGGGAACTGCCTTCACCGTTTGTGAGATCATACCTACGTATGAAATCTTCAGTTGGGCATTAGCGGAGATGTCGTTTAGGGTAAATTTACCATCAATGTCGGTTATTGTCCCCTTTGTGGTGCCTATGACAAGTATGGATGCACCAATGACTGGTTCATCATTGTCGGCAGCTACTACTGTACCATTAACTGTGATCGTTTGCTGTGCAAAAGCAACATACACTCCGATGAGGAGCATCGTAATTAACGCAGAGAATCTTTTTTCCATAAATTCTTGTTTGTTAGTTCTATACTTAATTGGCTCTTCTAGTTATTTCCTTTTTTGATTGCTCGCTATTTGTATTCCTAAAAAAGGTAGCCACAAAAACACATGAAAGGAATTAGAGAACTTGATAAAATCGTTGCTTTTGATGCTTACGCTTAAAAATGTGTTCAGATGTGTCAAAAACAACTTGCATAGATTAACATATAATCACTCCCTTTTTCCTATATAAACTGACTTTAACAGTCTTGTGTTCGCACAAACATACGAATAATTTTCATATATTTAATATAATAGGCAAAAAAAATAAGGAGAAAGATTAAAATTAGCTCTTGGATAGATTATAAATGTAATTTTTATAAAAAAGAAACAATGCTTTCTATTTGATAAAACGATAAATGCCTCCTGCCAATATTCGTATTGCGCCTTTCAACTCTAGTTCGAATAAAAGGGCGCTCATCCGGTTCACAGGGATATTCGTTTCTACTACCAGTGTATTGATCTGCAAACCTTCCGGCGATTTTTGTAGTAGGTTTACTATTCTTTCTTCATCTTCGTTCAGTTCAAGGAAGAGTGCCCGTTGTATGGTTGTTTTGGCTCGCTTGCCACTCTGCTCCCAATTCATAGCCTTTACCAAATCTTCCGCCGAAGTAATCAGTGTAGCCTGATTAGCCCTTATCAAATTATTGCAACCAATGGAAAACTCATCCTGCACCCGTCCCGGAAAGGCAAAGCAATCCCTGTGGTAACTTCCTGCCAGGTCGGCGGTGATCAGTGCACCCCCTTTGGCGGCAGATTCTACAACGATGGTGGCATCACTCATTCCCGCCACAATGCGGTTGCGTTTTACGAAGTTTTGCCGGTCGGGATTCGTTCCACTCATAAACTCGGTAAGCAGTCCGCCCTGTTCCAACATACTGATGGCGGTTTTTCTGTGTTCGGAAGGGTAGATGCGGTCCAGCCCGTGTGCCAATACGCCTATGGTCTTGAAGTTATTCTGCAAAGCGGCACGATGGGCATGGATATCTATGCCATAAGCCAGTCCGCTTACTATCAGTGCATCGGGGCATAACTCGGCTAAATCGGCAAGGAAACGGGTACAGATGTCCTGTCCGTAAGTCGTGGCGTGGCGGGTGCCCACCATATTAATAATGTGTAGTGCATTCAAATCAGCATTCCCCCGAAAGAACAGAACCAGTGGCGCATCGTCACACTCGCGCAGACGGGAAGGATACTCCTCGTCATACAAGGTGAGGCAACGGATTCGGTTCTTTTCGCAAAAACTCAGCTCCTGTTCCGCACGCTGGAAAGCTTGGGGACAGTCTAGGGCTGCCACCAGCTTGTCGCTTACTCCGGGAACCAGTTGCGGCAATTCCGGGCGGTGCTCAAACACGGCGGCAGCACTTTTCATGCTTTTCACCAGATTGTATGCTCCTGTCAGCCCCAGCCCCGGGATGCGGGTCAGTGCCAGACTGCTGATTTGTTCGTCCTGTGTCATTCGTTCAGGTAGGGTGCGAAAGTCTCGTCAAATAAAGCACTGTCGCCCAATCTGCCGTTCACCACGCATACAGATTCTACAGTGGCTTTAATCACCACCTTCATGTCGGGCAGACGGAAAATGTCTTGATAGAACACATATTTAATACCTTCTTTTTTCATATAGAGTTTGGACACAAATTCGTCACCGCTACGCAGCGGTGTCTTGAATGCCATGGTGAGGCGTGCCACTACCGGATCCACCCCTTCCTGGTGCAGACGGGCGAAACTGATACCTACCGAAGTGAGGAACTCATGGCGCGTATGTTCCAGATAATGCTGATAATTGGCGTTGTTTACAATGCCCTGTAAGTCGCACTCATAATCGCGAACTTTCATTTTCAGTTCATAAATATACTTTTCCATAGAGCAAAGGTAAGGAAAAAACTGTTTCTTTGCAGTAAAAACAGAAAAGATATGATGAAACTGTACGCCGCCCCCTTGCAAGGCTTCACGGAAGCCCCTTGGAGAAACATCCATCAAAGCGTTTTTGGTGGAATAGATGCTTATTATACTCCCTTTGTACGCATTGAGAGGGGAGAGTTCCGTACCCGGGATGTACGAGATATCACGTTGGAAAACAATACCGTGTCCCGACTGATTCCCCAACTGATAGCCTCCACTCCTGCCGAACTGGAGAGGTTGGCAGGCCTGTTCATCGAAAAGGGGCATCGGGAAGCCGACCTTAACATGGGTTGTCCCTTCCCGCTGATTGCAGGAAAGCATAAAGGTTCCGGCATCCTTCCTTATCCGCAGGAGGTAAAGGCGTTGCTGGACGAACTGTCACATTATCCCGAATTGAAGTTTTCCGTCAAGATGAGGCTGGGCTGGGAGAGTGCAGATGAGTGGCGCGGCTTATTGCCCTTACTGAATGCTGCTCCATTGCAACAGGTCACCTTGCATCCTCGCATCGGCAAACAGCAATATAAAGGAGAAGTGGATCGCGCCTCTTTTGCCGAATTTTACCGTGAATGCGCTCATCCTTTGGTGTATAATGGAGATCTGCTTACCCTGGAAGATATTCGGGAGTTGGAAGAAGCGTTTCCCAAACTGGAGGGAGTGATGTTGGGGCGTGGATTGCTGGCAAATCCCGCCTTGGCAATGGAGTATGTCCAAGGAGTTGCCTTGTCGCGTACCGAGTTATACAGTAAGGTGAAGCTCTTACACACGCAGTTGTTCCAACATTATGAGGCTCATTTGCAAGGTGAGGCTCAACTTTTGAGCAAGATGAAACCTTATTGGGAATATCTGTTGCCGGATATGGATAGGAAGTTGAAAAAGGCAATAAAGAAAGCGGCTCATGTGGATAAGTATTTAACGGCTGTGAATCAGTTGTAGGATAATGTTTGCTGTATATTTATTGATCCGGGTTATTTATAAGAGAATAATGTACTTTGTATTTGAATAGTCGAATGGATTTTCTATTTTTGTTGATACGAAACCTTAGAACTATATATTATGAAAAAGACTCACTTTATTATACTCATTAATGTTCTATTATTATTTCTTGTGTGTTGTGTAGATGAGCATGAAAACAGGGGGATTTCAGACTCTAAAGAATTAGAGACGTTTTTCTCTTATCATCCTGTGGATGAACCAGCTTCCAGGGATGCTTTTTGTAGACTGAAGGATAAGGAAGTGTCTTGCATAATTAATACATTATGTACTCGTGAAGATATTTTTTGGTTTATTCGGATGTTCAAGGCTAACTATGGGCAACCTTTGTGGGATAATAGTGTATTCGTAGAGGGAGAAGATAGAAATGCATTGTTTGTGCCGGTAGTAAATAAAGCGATTAATCAAGAGATAGAAACTATTTGGGAGTTTCATATAAAGAATGATACATTGCATCATCACGCGTTTGTTCGTAATCTCAATGCGCAATATGTGGAAGAGTATTGGAAATATGATTATTTCACTACTTATGCACTAGGTATGGAACCTGCCAGTGGCTTAAAATTTTACAGTGCAAGATCAACATTGTTACCCGGTGTGGAGTGTGTACATGCTTATGTAGATGTTGGTGGGGAGGTTTCTGATAAAGGACTACATTGTTGGTTGGAAGGCGGAGGAGGTGGTAGTGATCTACCTCCATCGGATGGATTTCCTGATCAGCCTATTCCTGATAGAACAGATAATGATGGGGGTATACCTGGAGGGGGTACTGGCCTTGGACCTTCAAATGATCCTATAGTCAAGAAAGTAGTATATAATGCCAGTGCCTTGACAGATTCCCAAATTCAAAAATTGAAAGAAGCTATAACAGTAATGGAAGATATTTGTATGGTTGATGCTCTAATGGGGGAAATGAATAGTCAAGGCAATACTATTGGTTTCGTGAATATAGATCCGGCATTGGACGCAATTGGCGCGGAGGCCAGTTATAGGCCGGAAAAGAATATGTTGTCATTTCCTAGCACAGACAAAATTACTCCGCAGGCTCTTCTTCATGAATATTTTCATTTTTATCAAACAAAGAAGAATAATAGTCAGGTTCAGGGAAAGAATGGTGTTATGGAAATAGAGCGTAATATTTATTATGACATTGTTTTTACTTGTATGTATTTTGAAAGTGGTGGTGATTATAATGTATGGGAATATCAACCTGATGTTAAATTAAATAATTGTATGACACGTAGTAAGGATATTTATGACGAATATGATAATTGGCTAAAACAAATATATGGAGTATTAAAATCTGGGGGAACTATTTTAATTACCGGAAAAGATTTGGAAAAGTGGGGAAACTTATATAAGGAATATGCAACTAATAGTGAGTATAATAAATATGATTATGCTGTTGGAAACTATAAAATAGTGATAAACGATGCGCTAAAGCTGGGAGTAAATGGAAGTAACAACTGTCTTAAATAAGTAATAGAATGCAAAAACGATTATTTGTACTTTTTATTTTTTGTGCTTTTGCAATGTTGATTTTTGCACAAAGCAGTGGTGACACCTTAGTTTTTAAGGGTAAATATTATACCTATATGATAACTAATGGTTCTATCTATAGACCAGAGTTTCGTAATACGAAAATGCTTGCATTTCCTGGTACTCAGGAAGAAAAGACATGGTATAAGGTAAAGGGATTAAATAAACGGGTCGATTGGGAGGTTAAGCCAATTCTTCAGCCATATGGAAAGGAATTAGGTGAAATCGGAATCCACTTTCAAGCTGATTTTAAAGGGAATATCTTTGATGTGTATTATACTTTTTATTCTAATAGACGGAATAATGAGTATTATTTACCATTTATGGAAGCATTTGAAGAAGCAGCCCATGCCATTATGGAAAATATTCACGTTGATATAATTGTCTCTTCTGAGGGTGCTAAGCATATCCCGGAATATGATGGTATCTTGATGCTTCCTGTATATATAGATTTTAATGATAAGAAGTGAAGTAGTCTAGGCCATTTATGGAGTGGCGGTTATGTGGCTTATGTATTATATAGCAGATTATAAGTCATCAGGCGCCACTTATTGCATCACTAGCAATAAAAGACAACTGAAAGTTCTCGGAAATTAAGTAATAAAATGAAAAAACGATTATTTGCACTTTTTATTTTTTGTGCTTTTGCAATGTTGATTTTTGCACAAAGCAGTGGAGATACCTTAGTTTTTAAGGGTAAATATTATACCTACGTGATAAGTAAAGGTTCTATCTTTAGCTTTATCTATAGGCCTGAGTTTCGTAATACGAATGTACTTGTGTTTCCTGGCACTCTGGAAGAAAATACATGGTATAAGATAAAGGGATTAAATAAACGGGTCGATTGGGAGGTTAAGCCAATTCTTCAACCGTATGGAAAGGAGTTAGGAAAAATTGGCATTAATTTTAAAACAGATTTTGAAGGAAATATTTTTGATGTGGATTTTTATTTTAATAGGAAGGATTGTGAATCTTGTTTACCGTTTATGGAGGCATTTGAAGAAGCAGCCCATGCCATTATGGAAAATATTCACGTTGATATAATTGTCTCTTCTGAGGGTGCTAAGCATATCCCGGAATATGATGGTATCTTGATGCTTCCTGTATATATAGATTTTAATGATAAGAAGTAAAGTCTCTTCGCACCTGCTGCAGAGAAGAGGTTGGCAGGTCCTTTCATCGAAAAGGGGTATCAGAGGCCGATCTTAACATGGGCTGTCCTTTCTCGTTAATTGTGGAAAAGCATAAAGGTTCCGGCATCTTTCCTTATCCGCAGAAAGCAAAAAGAGTTGCGGGATGAATTGACATATTACCCCGAATTGAAGTCTTTCATCAAGATGAAACCTTATTGGGAATATCTGTTGCCGGATATGGATAGGAAGTTGAAAAAGGCGATAAAGAAAGCGACTCATGTGGATAAGTATTTAACGGCTGTGAATCAGTTGTAGTTTATTGCTCTTTTCCCACATATATTAGCTTGTAGGGATTCACCCCCTTCACCCTCTCCGCAAACCCTTTGTCCATGCGGCTTTCGGGGTGGAGGGTGTCCCCAATTATCATTCTTCACCCCCTTCACCTGTATTTTTTTGATAAAATATTTTCTTTCTTGATGTCCCCGCATCTCATTGGATAGGCTATAAATAACCTTTTTACTACCATCTATTTTATCTTTTTACAGGTCATATTTCGTCTTTTATACCGTCATCACAATCGTTTTATAATGGTCAGACGCTCGTCTTACCATTATAAAGCGCTCGTCTTATATAGGTAAGACGAGCGTCTTATCATCGTAAAACGGGCTTTCTGTCTATATGAAAGATAGAAATAGAAGGCAAGAAGTAAGAAATACGTGCAGTAAGGGGCGAAAGAGTTGCGGAAGCCGGGTTCACTGCAAGAGGTGAATAGGGTGAATAAGGATTTTAGCTCTGCCCTTCACCCCGAAAACCGCATGGACAAAGGGTTTGCGGAGAGGGTGAAGGGGATGAACCCCGTTTAACTGAATTATTGTGGGGAAAGGAAACTGAATATATTGTTTTTGCTACTGATTATTGTATCCACAGGATAGATTTATACCTTTCTTTTTTTTATGTAAAATGACAGATTGAAACGATATTTAGTGATTTGTGTTTTAATATGTTATAAAAGTAGGTGTGTATAGAGTTGATTATAAGCAAATTTGTAGCTTGGTAGATAAAAGAAACTAAATTTACAGTGTTTATGTCTTTTTGATATACTTTTGCGGAAAGAAATAATAAATAGTCAGATCAAAAAGAAGAAATATAGGCATTGACTACGGAATGAAATGGAGGTTAGAGGGTTATATAATAGAGTTTTAATGGTTATAAAATTAGGTAGAGTATGAAAAGAGTATTGCTATTTTTATTAGTATGCCTTGTCCAGTCCGTTTGTTTGGTGATGGGACAAGAGGTAACGATGGTAAAAGGCACTGTGACATCAGCGGATGATGGCGAACCCGTGATTGGGGCGTCGGTGCTAGTCAAAGGAACGCAAATTGGAACAATTACCGATGTAGAGGGGCAGTTTCAGCTTACTTCGGTTCCGGTTTCTGCCAAGTATCTGGTGGTGTCGTTTGTAGGTATGGAGCAGAAGGAAGTACCGATTAAACCGGGTCATATTTCCGTTGTGCTGAAATCGTCCACACAGCAAATGGATGAGGTGGTTGTCACTGCATTGGGTATCTCCCGCGAAAAGAAAGCATTGGGATATACGGCTCAGGAAATCAAGTCCGAGGCCCTGACACAAGGAAAAGACAATAACTTGCTGAACTCCCTGTCGGGAAAGATAGCAGGTGTGCGTATTACGAATACACAGGGCGATGTGGGTTCCAGCCGAATTGTGATTCGTGGTGAAACCTCTATCGCAGGAGAGAACCAACCCCTCTTTATTGTTAATGGCATTCCGGTTGATAACTCGCAATTAAACTCCCAGTCTTCCGGACGTGACTTTAAAAATGCCATTGCCGATTTGAATCCGGAAGATATAAAGTCTATGACCGTTCTTAAAGGTCCGAATGCTTCGGCGCTGTATGGTGCGCGGGCGGCTCATGGCGCTATCGTTATCACTACGAAGGACGGAAGCGGTCAGCAAGGGTTGGGTATCACCCTGCATTCTTCTAATCAGATCTCTTTTGCTGCAAATCTGTCCGACTTTCAAAACCTGTTCGGACAGGGTGCCGGAGGGCAGTTCAGCTATGTAGATGGAAATGGGGCAGGAGTGAATGACGGTGTGGATGAGAGTTGGGGACCACGGTTGGACGTGGGTTTGCTCATTCCTCAGTTTGATAGCCCGATAGATGCTTCCGGCAATCGTGTTGCCACTCCGTGGGTTTCGCATCCTAATAATGTGCGCGATTACTTCCGTACCGGATTCTCTACAAACAATGGCGTTTCTATCGCCCGTGGAGACGAGAATTATCAGTATCGTGTGGGCTATAATTATGAGAAACAGATCAGTATTGTGCCGGGGGTGGAAACGAATAAGACAAATATCAGTCTGAATACAGACTATCACTTGGCAAAATGGTTGTCGGTGGGTGCTACTGCCAATTACATTGTATATACTACTCCCAGCTTGCCGGGATCGGCTACGCCTAGCGGGTCTAATGCCCGTTCTAACAGTCCGATGCTTCAGTTCCTGTGGTTCGGACGCCAGGTCAGTACGAAATCGTTGAAAGAGGATTATGCCCGTAACTGGAACAGCAGTTATTATAGCAACCCTTTCTGGAATGCTTATTATAACACGCAGAGTCAGGAACGCCACAGACTGATAGGCGACGTGCACGTTGGTTTCCACTTGATGGAAGGCTTGGATGCCCGTTTCCGTACCAGTACGGACTGGTATCATGACCGCCGCAAGTCAAAGGTGAAATGGGGAACCAGCGGCAGCCCTTACGGAAGTTATGCCGAAGATGCTTACACTGTAAAGGAGAACAATACGGAAGCCATCGTTACCTACGTCAAGCAACTGAATGCGGACTGGGGAATGGATGCATTGGCAGGTTTCAATGTGCGCAACAAGCAATATGAGAATAACTATCAGGCAGCTCCCAGACTGGCTGTGGCTGATCTTTATACGTTGACCAACTCGCGCGACCAGCTTACTTCTTCCAATTATTTCTATCGCCTGCGCCAGTACGGCTTGTATGCTTCTGCTCAGGTGAACTATCGTGGCTGGGCTTTCCTTAATATGACGGGACGCAATGACTGGTCGTCTACGTTGCCTGCCGGAAACAACTCGTATTTCTATCCTTCCGTAACGGCAAGTGTCTTATTGTCGGAAGCATTAGGATGGAAGAACCGTTCTATCAGTTATTTGAAATTGCGCGGAGGTTGGTCACAGGTGGGATCGGATGCAGACCCTTACCAGTTGGCTACGGTTTATGTATCGGAGACGGCTTTCAATGGAAATCCGCTTCAAACATCTTCGGGCGAAGGTATGAACCCGGCATTGAAACCGGAGAAGACTTCTTCCATAGAAGCCGGTTTGGAAGCTGCATTCTTTAATAACCGTGTGCATCTGGACTTTACTTACTATAAGACGGACAGCCGCAACCAGATATTAAAATTGGCGACCACTGCCGCCAGCGGATATACTTCGCAAGTGCGTAATGCAGGTCACATCCGCAACCGTGGATATGAAGTGCAACTGGGTGCAACCCCTGTACAGAGTAAGACCGGTTTCCAATGGGATGTGAATGTGAACTATGGTTCCAATAGAAGCAAGGTGATGAAGCTGGATGATGAAGGATTGATTACCAGCTACCAGCTTTATTCATCGGGTATTCAGATTCTTGCCTCTGTGGGTGAGGCTTATGGAACTTTGTTCGGGTCTACATATGTCAGAGACGATAATGGCCGTATCGTGGTAGATGATAGCGGATTGCCAAAGATTTCCTCCACTTCCCAAGTGCTGGGTAAGTTTACGCCGGACTGGATGGGCGGTATCAGCAACACATTCACTTATAAATCATTCAGCCTTTCTTTCCTGATAGATGCAAGTTTCGGAGGATCTATCTTCTCAAACACCAACAAGACGGGAAAGTACACCGGTGTGCTGAAAAACTCACTTCCCGGACGTGATGCCGATCATGGCGGATTGTGGTATTATATAGATGGCGCCAACAACCGGGTGCCTTTGGAAAGGCCGAATTATGAAACATCTTCCACCGGACTGTACTATGCCAATGTGAATGGCCAGTCCACCCGTGTCTACCAAGATGGTATTCTGGTAGATGGGGTCACTGAGGACGGTGCAAAGAATACGAAAATAGTTTCTGCCGAGAATTATTATCACCGTCTTTACAGCATTGCCGAAACAAATGTGTATGATGCTTCGTATGTGAAACTGCGTGAAGTGGCATTAACTTACCGTCTGCCTAAAACAATGGTACGGAAGCTGCATTTGCAGGACGCATCTGTTACCTTGACCGGACGTAACTTGTGGACAATCCATAAAGATGTTCCCAATATAGACCCTGAAGCGGCTTTGACAGCCGGTAATGCGCAAGGTGTGGAGGCTTATTCATTGCCCACTACCCGTTCTTTCGGATTGAATCTTGCAGTTAAATTCTGATTATGGACATTTTAAATTTAGGAAAGATGAAAAAAATATATTTCTATGCTTTATTAGTTGTGTTTCTGGGCTTGTCCGTAGCTTCTTGTGACGATGAACTGGCGGATATTAACCGCAACCCGAATGCGACGGAAGATCCCCAGCCTGCTTATCTGTTATCGGCTTCAGAATATCATGCGGCCACTTTGTATTGGGGAAGTACAACCTGTTATAACTCTACTTTATTGTGGGTGCAGCATTGGGCTAAAATACAATACACGGAACCGGACTGTTATAATGTGAACAACAGTAGTTTCTCAGGCACATGGAATACCGGTTATTCTACCTTGATAGCGGATCTTACGGCAATTATCAATTCGGACCTGGGCAATGATAATTATAAAGGAGTGGCTATGATATGGCGTTCATGGACTTATCTGCTGCTGACTAATCTGTTTGGCGATGTCCCATACAGTGAATATGCCACCAGTGTAACTCCGGCATACGATTCGCAAGAAACCATTTTGCGCGGCTTGTTGAGTGACTTGGAGGCGGCGGACAAACTGTTGTCTGTTTCCGGCGACCCCATCGAGGGAGATCTTATTTATAATAATGATATTTCTCTCTGGAAGAAGTTGGCAAAATCTCTTCGCCTGCGTATTGCCCTTGAGATAGCAGATCGCGATGAATCTACGGCAAAGACTATTATTTCTTCCTTATATAATGATAGGAGTAATTTGATAGATAGTAATGATGCTACGGCTCGTTTTGTGTTCACTTCTTCTCCGCAGTGGAATCCTTGGGCTTCCGCTTTCAGTTCTCGCGATGACCAGCGGGTTTCCAAAACGATTATAGATAAACTGAATGAGTGGAATGATCCGCGTGTGGGTATCTTTGCACAGTTGCCTCAAGATGAAAGTGTACCGGTATATGCAGGTGCGGCGAATGGATTGTCCGCCGATGCTGCCAATAATCAGGGATTCTATAAGGTTTCCCGTCCGGGCGCGTATTTCTTGGAAGATAGTTCTCCGGCTGTATTCTATACGTATGCAGAGGTACTGTTCATCTACGCGGAAGCTGCTGCGCGGGGCTGGATTTCGGCTGATGCAGAATCTCTTTATAAACAAGGGGTTACCGCTTCTCTTAATCAGTTTGGCATTACGGATGCGGCAACCATTCAGAAGTACTTGCAACAAGAATCGGTGAAGTTCAATGCTTCCCGTTGGTATGAATCTATAGGATGGCAGAAATGGGTCGCTTTCTATGGACAGGGGCCGGACGCTTTCACTGATTGGAGAAGGTTGGGTTATCCGCAACTCACGCCCGGTCCGAATACGGCGTTGAATGTGGGTGAACTTCCCCGCCGTTTCTTCTATCCGGTTACAGAGCAGTCTTTGAATGGCACAAGCTATAAGGCGGCTGTGGCCCGCCAAGGGGCAGATGAAATAACCACCCGCTTGTGGTTTGATGTAGAGAATAAGAATAGATAAAGGCTATACATATTATATAAACATCCACCGTAGGGGCAGATTGAATCTGCCCGATAACATTCCGAAGGGTGTATTCGTCAATGTATTCGGGCGGATTCAATCCGCTCCTACAGTGGATGCATTTCCTTTTACTGTCAAAAAACATAGTATAAGAATCTTTTTGAAAAGGCATTTTCTCAGAAAAATGCACTAAGTTTGTACCCAGACTATATAATATTAAAATAAAACTATGATAAACAGATTCGTATTGAACGAAGTATCATACTTCGGACCGGGTGCACGCGAAGTGCTTCCACAAGAGATTAAACGTTTGGGTTTGCACAAAGCCTTTGTTGCCACAGATAAAGACTTGATTAAGTTCGGCGTAGCCGACAAGGTATTGAAGGTATTGGAAAATGCCGGAATCCCTTACGAAATATTCAGTGAAATTAAGCCGAATCCTACTGTAAGCAATGTAAATGCCGGTGTTGCCGCATTTGCTGCATCGGGAGCTGACTTTATCCTGGCTATCGGTGGCGGTTCGTCCATTGATACCTCCAAGGCAATCGGTATTATTACCAATAATCCTGAATTCAGTGACGTGGTATCACTGGAAGGTGTTGCTCCGACCAAGAAAAAATCAGTGCCTATCATTGCATTGCCCACTACCGCCGGTACTGCTGCCGAGGTAACTATCAACTATGTAATTACCGATGAAGAAAACCACAAGAAGATGGTTTGCGTAGACCCGAATGATATTCCGGCTATCGCCATTGTGGATGCAGAACTGATGTACACCTTGCCGAAGGGGCTGACTGCTTCTACCGGATTGGATGCTTTGACTCACGCTATCGAGGGATTGATAACCAAGGGGGCATGGGAAATGAGCGATATGTTCGAAATCAAAGCTATTGAAATGATTGCCCGTTACTTGGAAACAGCCGTATTTGATCCGACTAATGCAGAAGCACGCAACGGTATGGCTGTGGCACAGTACATTGCAGGTATGGCATTCTCTAATGTAGGTTTGGGTGTGGTTCATGGTATGGCTCATCCGATGGGTGCTATCTTTGATATTCCTCATGGCGTAGCCAATGCGCTGTTGCTTCCTATCATTATGGAATTTAATGCTCCCGCTGCATTGCCTAAGTATGTGGATATTGCCAAGGCAATGAATGTATATAAGGATGGCATGACTCAGGAAGAAGCAGCAAAAGCGGCTGTTGAGGCTGTGAAAGCATTGTCTATCAAGGTGGGCATTCCCCAGCATTTGTCAGAACTGGGTATTAAAGAAGAAGATTTGCCTCGTTTGGCTGCTTCTGCTATTGCAGACGTTTGTACTCCGGGTAATCCTCGTGAGGTGACGGAAGAAATCATTCTTGAACTTTATAAGAAGGCGTTTTAAGTAATATCTTCGTAATAAGGATATAGGAAGTGTGTAGGTGTGCAGGGCATATCTGCACACTTTTTTTATGTCTTTGTTTCTGAAATAGTATTGTCACTTCATGGTAATTGTTTCTTCATTCATTCAGTATTCTTTTGCACACAGAAATTAAAATTAAGTAAAATAGGTATTATTGTAAAACCGTTATCAAGAATCAAAACATGAAGATTTTAATGAAGCCAAAGCTATTTTTATTGTGCTTGTTGATATTAAGTGCAGGTTCTGTTTCTGCACAAGATTACAGGGCAATTGTAAAAGGTATTGTTACCGATGAAATCGGGGAGAGAGTAATAGGTGCCACAGTGCTGGTAAAGAATGAATCAACCGGTTTTAGTGCCGGTTCTATTACGAATGAAACCGGAGAGTACATTGTTAAACAGCTTCCTTTGGGCTCTCCTTACTCCATTACGGTGAGTTACATAGGTTATGGTGACCAGAAAAAGACCGGTTACACACTGAATCAGGGTGATGTACTTCGTCTGGATTTTCAATTAAAAGAAGAAAGCGTGGTAATGGAGGCGGTGCAGGTGGTAGCCAATTCCTTGAAAAACTCAATTGCTACGACGGGTGCCGCTACTTCTGTGACGGCCAATGACTTGAACAAACTTCCTGTGAACGGGCGTAACTTTACATCTCTAATTGATTTGTCGCCATTGAGTACAGGTTCCAGTCTGTCCGGACAGTTGGCTTCGTCTACCAATTATACCATTGACGGGATGAGTGCCAAAGGCCCTACCTCGGGTGGTAGCACAACGAGCCGCAACGGTGTGCCTTACGCTATATCTATGGAGGCAATCCGTGAATTTAAGGTGGTGACCAATGAGTATGACGTAACCAACGGACGTGCCGGAGGTGGTACGATCAGCACGGTTACAAAGTCGGGTACTAACCAGTTGACGGGGAGTGCATTCGCTTATCTGCGTTCCGACTGGTTGTCCAGCAAATATGATATTCGTGGAAACAAGAGGACTAATGACTTCTCTACTTATCAGTATGGTGCTTCACTGGGAGGCGCATTGGTGAAAGACCGTGCCCATTTCTTCATTTCATGGGACCATCAGGCAGACTCTCGTCCGCTATACATTGCTGATATTCAGACAGCGGCCGATGAAAAGCGTTTGAGCTTGACGGCTGATACCCGTGATCGGTTCCTGGAAATAGCACGTGGTAAATATGGCGTGTCAAACAATCCCCAGTTTGGCTCTTTTGATAAAAAGCAGAATACCGATGCGGTGTTTGCCCGTTTGGACTGGCAGATTAATGCTACCAACTTGTTATCATTCACGGACAACTTGGTGAACGATAATAATGGTATGGGATTGGGTGACAACAGCAGCATCAATATTTATGAAGTATATGGTGATGTACATTCATTGAATAACAGTGCAACGCTTGCACTTCGTTCCGTATTGGGACCACGCAGCACCAATGAACTGAAGTTGCAGCATCTTTATACCTTGGAGGAGTCGATGCCGGGCAGTGAATTGCCCTCAGTCAACATTCCGCGTGCCATCGTAGAGGATGTAACCTCCCAGATAGATGGAAAAACGGCTACTACTACCATTCAGTTGGGTGGTCAGCGCTATTGTCCTGAGAACTTCTACAATCATGTGCTTCAGCTGGTGGACAACTATTATTATAATACGAATAAGGTGAACTACACATATGGTTTCGATTTGATGTACACTAATCTGAATTCCCGTTACGGCAGTGAGGCCAACGGACGTTTCTTCTTTAGCGGCTTGGATAATTTCGAGGCGTTGAAACCTTACCGCTATGTGCGTGAGGTTTATCTGGATCCTAATCCCGATAATCAGCGTGTACGCCAGAATATTCTGAATGCCGGTGTCTATGCCCAGTTACAGACTAAGCTGTTTAACGGATTTGAACTGATGGCAGGTTTGCGCTTGGATAATGCTACTTATTTCAATAAAGGTAATTTCAGCCAGCTGGTATATGATGAACTGGGATTACGGACAGACAATGGTATGTCAACTTTCCAAATTCAGCCTCGTGTGCAGATTACTTGGGACTTTAATGACAAGCATACGGATATCCTTCGTGTAGGTGGTGGTATTTTTGCATCGGATATTAATAATTATGCCATGATTAACAATATGGTGTTCGATGGAACGAAAGTAATGTCACTAGATATTAAAAACACTAAGTACGAACCGAACATCGTTCCTGTTCCTGATTTTGTGAGCTACCGTAAAGACCCTTCTACCGTTCCGGGTATCGACTTGCTGAATGATCCCAAATATGCGGCTAAGGCTGTTCCTACCATCAATATGAATAGTAAGGATGCTAAAGTGCCTGTGGTCTACAAGGCAAACATTTCATATACCCATTTCTTTAGTGACCGCTTGAAAATGAGCGTCAGCGGATACATGACTTTGGGACGTAATAACTATATGTATGTGGACCGCAATATGGTGGATGATCCTTATTTCCGCCTCTCGGCAGAAGGAAACCGTGGCATCTATGTGCCTGCTTCGGCTATTGATGAAAAAGGAAAATTGGACTGGATGGAGGGTCGTAAAAGCACCAAAGTTGGTCGTGTGCTGGAATTGGTCAGCGAAGGCAAGGTGAACCAGTTCGCTTTTACGGTAGACGGAACATGGCGTTATTACAAAGATGGCGAACTTTCTTTCAGCTATACTTGGAACGACACGAAAGATAATACTTCTTATAATGGTAATGTGGCCAACTCTGCCACGTTATCTCAGATGGTGGTTGATGATCCCCGTGATTTGAGCAAAATGACTTACTCCAACAATCAGTTCCGTCATAAACTGGTGGTTTACGGCTCAGCTCCTACCTTTTGGGGTGTTACTGTAGGAGCGCGTTTCTCTGGTATTGGCGGTACACGGTATTCATTGATCGTGAATGGAAATGTGAATGGTGACTTTGTAGATACTAACGACCTGGCTTATGTTTATGATCCCAACAACAGTGCTACTCCCGAATATCTTCGGGATGGCATCAACTCTATATTGAATAATCCGGATGCGGAACAGAGCTTGAAAGATTATATCCGCAAGAGTTTTGGTAAAGTAGCCGAACGCAATGGAGGTGTCAATGGTTTCTATGGAACTTTAGACTTGCGTCTGGCCAAGAAGTTTAAGACTTTCAAGAAACAGAATCTGGAAGTTTCAGTTGATATTTTCAATGTTGCCAATATGCTGAGCAAAGACTGGGGATCCGGTCATAATTTGGGAACACAGAGAATTTACAGCATTAAAGGTTTTGATCAAACTTCCAAGCAGTACACTTACAATGTGAATGCCAATACTGGCGTGTCTAGCTTGAATGGCACTCCTTTCCAGGTGCAGATAGGTTTGAGATATGGATTTTAATAATTAGGAATAAAATTAATACAGGAAAAAATGAAACTGAATAGAATCGTAATGATTTGTGCAATGTGTACTTTTACTTTGGCCGGGGTTGCCCAGACCAAAGTAATCGCTCACCGTGGATATTGGGATTGTGAGGGCTCTGCCCAGAACTCTATCGCCTCACTAAAGAAAGCGGCGGAAGCTGGGGTGTATGGATCTGAGTTTGATGTGCAGATGACAAAAGATAAAGAGTTGGTAGTGAACCATGATGATTCCATAGAAGGTTTGCTGATAGGCGATACTCCTTATTCTCAACTGAAAGACCTCAAGCTGAAGAACGGTGAAACACTTCCTACACTGGATGACTATCTGAAAGCTGGCAAGGAATTGCCTCAAGTGCAACTGATACTGGAGATAAAGCCTCACAGGACAAAGGCTGAAGAAGATGAGGCAACAAGCATCATTGTTCGTAAAGTAAAAGAAATGCAGATGGAGAAACAGGTGGAATATATTTCATTCAGCATGAATATCTGCGAGCAGTTGGTAAAGTTGACACCGGAATCGGAAATTGCATATTTAAAGAGTGACGTAGCTCCTAAAGAATTGAAAGAGAAAGGAATTAACGGCATTGATTATTTTATCATGGTAATGGCCAATAAACCGGAATGGATAGAGGAAGCTCACCAACAAGGAATGAAGGTAAATGTGTGGACTGTGAACGAACCGGATCACATACGAAAAATGATTGACCTGAAAGTGGATTTTGTAACAACAGACCATCCTGTTGAGGCACTGCAACTGGTCAATAAGAAATAAAGTCTTTGATAGGGGAATGTTAGGATCCACCACAGATATCACGGATTGGTATAGATTGGAATGAAAGTATAAATAATCTGTGTAAATCTGCGTAATCTGTGGTGAGATTAACGATAATGTAACAGCCCTTTAACCGATCTGTGATACGATAGCTCTATTTTTGCACCGTAACTAAATAAAAGGTAAAAATGAAAACTACTTTTCTACTGAAAATCTCAGCAATGTTTCTGGCCGGTGTCTTGGCCGTGAGTCCGGCTTTTGCTCTAGGAGACGATAATGTTTCGGCAAATAAGGCGGATGCCAATTTGGTAAAGGTTCTTGTGATAGGACTTCCTAACAATGTAAATTCTAACTATTTCCCCAACAGCATGATTACCGAGGAAACAGGAATACCTACGGATAGTATTGATTATACTTACAATCAGATTATAGCAAAGAATATCATTACATCTAATAAAGATAAGAGGTATCAGTTCATTCCATTCGAGAAAGTCTCGGAGATTGGTGATTGGGTGAGTGAAATAAAACTACAGGGTGAAGAGGAAGAAGAAAAGTATGTTGATCTGAGCCAGATTGATGACAGTAGCTATGAACGCTTACTGGAAAAAACGGATACGGATTACATCTTATTCTTGAATCAGCATTATTTAAAGTGGCAGGAGAAGCCATTGCGCACTTTGTTCCATATCACAAGTTATTCTTTGTATGACAAGGATCAGAAGGAAGTTGCCCGTGGAAACAATTATTTTACCAGCATGAATTTGGAGAGCAAAGATAAATTGAGCAAGGATAGTCGGAAAAGTTCTTCAAAGATAGCTTCAAGCATTATAAAGAGTTTGGCAAAATAATATGCAGAAGTTTCTTAATCTACCGTAGGGGCGGGGTTTGCCCGCCCGAAAACATTCCGAATGGTGTATCTGCGTATGCATTCGGGCGGGCAAACCCCGCCCCTACAGTGGGTGAAAACATGCTGTAAATATTAAAATGTTTTTGAATATTATTTTCTTCTTATTTCCTTTTCAAATATTCATACCCTATGCGGCAATACAAGCATTTCTTTTTATCACAATACTCTTTCTTTAATTGTATCAACGCCTGGCTATCTCCGGCATTAGCCGCTTTCATGCCGCATTGTTCCCACATTCTTGTAATGTAGTTATTCTCCGCTTTCAATTCTTCCAAAAAGCTACCGGCACGTGCACAGAGCATATTATTCCCCTTATGCACCCCATAAGCATACAAGAAAGTTACCACCGTATTGATAATCAGCAAATCCAGAGAAGAACTGCTTAATGTCTTGGGTCGGGAAGGCGAACTCCCTCCAAAGGTATAATGAGTCAACCAATATTCAGAAGTTCCACCTTTCAGAATATCTCTAACTTCTTGCAGTGTTTCCGTCTCCATGATGCGCGAAAGCAATCCGTATGCACGATGGTAAAGACAAGCCAACTGGGCAATCCGTATATGCGGAAAGTTATTAGGCCGCAACCGCAGGAATCTCCATTGTGAAGCATCCATCGGACTCAGTTCAAACTTATGTTGCAGGTAGGTATATTCTTTTTTCAACCGGAGGTAATAATCATCCCCGTCAGCATCTTCCAAAATCCCTGCCTGCCCGAAGAAGATAGCCTCTATCTGAAACAAATCATTCCGGTGCTTATCCACAGCCCGCAATGGGATGCGGTTTGCCCACGCTTCAAAAGCATCTCCATTAAGCCCGAAACCAAAATTACGAGCCAATGTGATGAAGAAAGCGTCTTCCCAATTATCTTGGCAACGCTTTAATCGCTCATCCAATAAGGCAGTTTTTTGTTCAAAGCGTTCTATCTGCAGAGTAGACATCCAAGAATGTAAGGTAAAAGAGGGAAGGGAAGGAATAATCCGGTAACAGGGTGGGTAGCTGTCTGTTTCTGATAACTCCTTATAGTTGATACGAACCGATTCGGGGCAGGAAAGCTGCATTTGGGGAATGGCTTCTCCATTGGTGCGGTGAACCTCAGTATCTATTTCTGTTGCGATATGCAGAACCACGGAGTCATAGCACGCATCCGTATGGTGCCCGTGTGTGAACCAGTCCGAAGACTTTTGATGTATCTCTATATTCCCCACCCAAAGTATGCCGTCCAGCTTGATCTTTGCATTAAAAAAATCGGGACCGGCGTTGGTATTCGCCAGTCCCGTATCTATAACCTCCACTTGTTGGCCGGTTGTTGTTTTTAGTTCTTTCAGAGGAAAGATTTTATGTTTCCACACGTAGTGTAATAGTTGTTCCATGTTAATGAGGTGTAAATGTTCGGCAAATGTAATGGTTTACAACGAAAAACGCTATCTTTGTGGCTAAAATATAATTCGTAATTATGAAAATAGCGTTGATAGGATACGGAAAGATGGGCAAGGAAATTGAAAAGATTGCTATAGCCCGTGGACACGAGATTGTGAGTATTATAGATGTTGATAATCAGGACGATTTCAATTCGGAAGCATTTAAGTCTGCTGATGTTGCCATTGAATTTACGAATCCGATGGTGGCTTATGATAACTATATGAGAACTTTTGCTGCCGGTGTAAAATTGGTATCGGGCAGTACAGGGTGGATGGACAAGCATGGCGATGAAGTGAAAGAAATGTGCACGAAGGGTGGAAAAACTTTGTTCTGGTCTTCTAATTTCAGCTTGGGAGTCGCTATATTCTTTGCTGTAAACAAGTATCTGGCTAAGATTATGAACAGTTTCCCCGCTTATGATGTAACTATGACAGAAACGCACCACGTCCATAAACTGGATGCGCCTAGTGGAACTGCCATTACCTTGGCAGAAGGGATTTTGGAAAATATGAACCGCAAGAACAAATGGGTGAAAGGTACGTTGGTAGCTCCGGACGGAACCGTTTCAGGCTCTACGGAATGTGCAGATAATGAATTTCCGGTTAACTCTATCCGTGAAGGGGAAGTATTCGGTATCCATACCATCCGTTATGATTCGGAAGCAGACAGTATCTCAATTACACATGATGCGAAAAACCGCAAAGGGTTTGCCCTCGGCGCTGTATTGGCTGCCGAATATACAGCCAAGCATGAAGGATTGTTAGGAATGAATGATTTATTTCAGTTTTAAGATATGATAAAAGCAACACGTACACAGTGGATTAAGTTTGCCATCGTTTTGATACTCTATCTGGCATTCCTTATCTGGTTGAAAAGCTGGTTGGGGCTGGTGGTAGTACCCTTTATATTCGATGCTTATATCACAAAGAAAATTCCTTGGACCTGGTGGAGAAAATCAAAGAACCGTAATGTGCTGACTATTATGGGATGGGTGGATGCCATTGTATTTGCTTTGGTGGCAGTCTACTTTGTCAATCTCTATTTCTTTCAGAATTATGTGATCCCCTCGTCTTCTTTGGAGAAGTCATTGCTGACGGGAGATTACCTGTTTGTCAGCAAACTGAGTTATGGTCCGCGTGTCCCCCAGACTCCGTTGCATATGCCGTTGGCACAGCATACATTGCCTATCTTTAATTGTAAGTCTTATATTGAGCATCCGCAATGGGACTATAAGCGTGTAAAAGGCTTGGGAGAAGTGCAGCTGAATGATATTGTTGTATTCAACTTTCCTGCCGGTGACACGGTGGCTACCGGTATTCCTGCCGATGATATTTATCGCCAAAGTTATATGGTGGGCAAAGAGTTGGCAAAGCCGATGGATCTGTCTACTATGACGGCTGAACAACAGCGGGTGGTATATGATTATTATTATCAGTTGGGCCGTCAGTATATCAATGAGAATCCTAGGGATTACGGTGAAGTAATCTATCGTCCGGTAGACCGTCGCGAAAATTATGTAAAGCGTTGCGTAGGGATGCCCGGTCAGACTTTAGAGATAAAAGACCGCATTATCTATCTGGATGGAAAACCCAATAAGGAACCCGATAATGTGCAATATCGCTACTTGGTAAAGACTACCCGTCCTATTCCGGAAGATTTGGCACATGAACTGGGTATCAGCAACGAAGATATGCTGTATTATTATACAGATGCTTCTACCTATAATATGCCTTTGACGGAGAAAGCGAAAGCGGGCCTGTTGGCGCGTAAGGATATTGTAGTCAGCATAGAGAATACTCCTGCCGATGATGCCGGAGGATTGTATCCGGTGAATATGTATAAGAACTGGACTACAGATAACTATGGCCCGGTATGGATTCCGAAGAAGGGTGAAACGGTGAAACTTACTTTAGAGAATCTTCCCATTTATGAGCGTCCTATCCATGCCTATGAAGGGAATGAACTCTCTGTAAGGGAAGGAAAGATATACATCAATGGAAAGGAAACCGATGAATATACTTTCAAGATGGATTACTATTGGATGATGGGCGATAATCGCCATAACTCGGCAGACTCTCGCTTTTGGGGCTTTGTGCCGGAAGACCATGTAGTAGGAAAACCAATCTTTATCTGGCTGTCTCTGGATCCCGACCGTGGTTGGCTGGACGGAAAGATACGCTGGAACCGACTGTTTACGTTTGTAGATAACATTAAATAAATTGAGAATTAAAAATTGAGAATTGAAAAATGATAGTGGAGACAGTAGTATGGCTTTATTTTTTAATTTTTAATTCTCAATTTTCAATTAAAGAAGCATGCGCATACCCCGTATTCCTGTATGGATAAAAGCAATGCTGACAGCAGTAATCTTAGTATTACTGATCAAGACCTTTGCTTTCACCTCCTGCACCATTCCTTCTACCGGTATGGAGAACAGCCTCTATCAAGGTGAGAGGGTGCTGGTGAATAAATGGAGTTATGGCTTTCGTGTGCCTTTTTCTACATGGCGTTGGTTGGAGAAGCCTGCTGAAAAAGGGGATATTGTGTTGTTCAATAACCCCAATCCCCGTTCTCCGCATACAGCCGTCAGTAATCGTGAATTATTTATAAGTCGTCTTGTGGGCGTACCCGGCGATACATTGATGCTGAATGATGACTTGTGGGTTACCGATGAACAGGTATTGAGCCCCGATAGCAAATCACTATATGTTTATCCTAATGCAGCAGAGGAAACGATGCTAGATGCAATGAAGCAGGTAAACATTGCAGGCAATCAGTTGGTGGGCTATGCAGATGGCAAATACATCCGCAGTTTCAGCCACTACGAATATTATTTATTGAAACAGAAATTGTCCGGAAAGGTGGATTTGGCTCCCTTGTACCGCAAAGATATAAGCAAGAGTCATCCGTTTGTGATTCCGGCAAAAGGAAAAGCAGTAAAGGTGTATCCTTGGAATGTGACCTTATTATGCAATACCATTCTCCGCCATGAAGGAAAACAGGCCTCTGTAAAAGGAGATACTCTTTATGTGGGAGGGAAACAGGTGGAGGCCTATACATTCGGCAAGAATTATTATTGGATGGCTTCCAATACCCCTGTGAACTTGTGTGATTCGCGTTTGTTCGGTCTGGTGCCCGATGACCATTTGATAGGCAAAGCCTGGCGCATCTGGTTCTCCTCCAGGAAAGGACGCTTTTTTCAAGAAGTGCAATAATGGAAAATACGATATATTTAAGTTCGGCCTATCTGGCGCCGGTGGAATATTATACAAAGCTGTTTGCTTACGATAAGATCTATGTGGAACAGTATGATAACTATGTGAAACAGACTTATCGCAACCGTTGTGTCATTGCGGCAGCCGATGGCCCGTTGGCATTGACTATCCCCACGGAAAAGAGTGAAACACCTAAATGCCTGATGAAAGATGTCCGCATTTCCGATCATGGAAACTGGCGGCATATACATTGGAATGCTTTGGTGGCAGGTTACCGGAATAGTCCGTTCTTTGAATATTATGCAGATGATTTCCGGGTGTTTTATGAGAAGAAATATTTATTCTTATGGGATTTTAATCAGGAAATCTGTTCGCTGGTATGCAGTTTGATAGATATTCATCCCCATATGGAGGGAACAACAGAATATCGCATGGAGTTTGCCCCCGATGAGGCTGATTTCCGCGAGATCATTCATCCCAAGCGTGACTGGCGCGAAGCGGATGCCACTTTTAGCCCTAAACCTTACTATCAGGTATTTGATGCCAAGTATGGCTTTCTGCCCAACCTGAGCATTGCCGACCTTTTGTTTAATATGGGACCGGAGAGTCTCATTGTGTTACGAGATAGTGTTAAAGGTATAAACTATAAAGTATAATATCATGAGTAATTTATTTAGTGTAAAAGACCAGGTGGTTGTTATCACCGGCGGAACAGGAGTTTTGGGCAAGGCAATCGCTGCTCATTTGGCAGAAGAAGGCGCCAAAGTTGTGATCTTAGGCCGTAAAGCCGAAGTGGGAAATGCGATAGTGAATGAAATTAAGGCAAAAGGCGGTGAGGCTATGTTCCTTGTTACCAATGTGCTGGATGAGGCTGTTTTGGAACAGAATCTGAAAGATATTCTGGCTAAATATGGCCGTGTGGATGCATTGCTGAATGCGGCAGGCGGTAATATGCCGGGTGCTACTATCGCTCCTACAGGAAACTTTTTTGATCTGAAAGTAGACGAATTCCAAAAGGTGCTTAATCTGAACCTTACCGGAACCGTATTGCCTACACAGGTATTTATGAAACCGATGGTGGAGCAGAAGAAAGGCGCTATTGTGAACTTCTCGTCTATGGCAGCTTTCCGTCCCATGACCCGTGTATGCGGTTATGCGGCAGCAAAGGCGGGCATCTCAAACTTTACAGCATTTATGGCTAATGAGGTGGCAACCAAGTTTGGCGAAGGTATCCGTGTCAATGCTATCGCTCCGGGCTTCTTCCTGACCGAACAGAACCGTACTTTATTGACTAATGAAGACGGAAGCTATACACAGCGTGGTAATGACGTGATTCGTCAGACTCCGTTCAAACGCTTTGGCAAGGCAGAAGAATTGTGTGGAACCATTCAATACCTGATCAGTGATGCAAGTGCCTTTGTAACAGGTACGGTAGCAGTTGTAGATGGTGGGTTCAACGCATTCGCTATGTAACCGGCATTTATTTTTTAATTCTCAATTCTCAATTTTTAATTTGAAAAGTATGATTCTTTGCGAACAAACATGGCGTTGGTACGGACCCAATGATCCCGTATCATTATGTGACATTAAACAAGCCGGGGCAACCGGTATTGTGAATGCCTTGCATCATATTCCCAACGGTGAAGTATGGACTGTAGAGGAAATAATGAAGCGTAAAAAATTGATTGAAGAAGCAGGATTAACTTGGAGTGTCGTTGAGTCCGTGCCCGTGCACGAACATATCAAGACACAAACAGGTGACTATCTGAAATATATTGAAAACTATAAGCAGAGCTTGCGTAACCTGGCAGCATGCGGCATTTATATTGTAACCTACAACTTTATGCCTGTGTTGGACTGGACTCGTACAGACTTGGCTTATACGTTACCCGATGGTTCTAAAGCCTTGCGCTTTGAACGCGCCGCTTTCATGGCTTTCGATTTGTTTATCTTGAAACGTCCGGGAGCTGAGAAAGATTACTCGGCAGAAGAAGTAGCGAAAGCAAAAGCACGTTTGGCTCAGATGGATGAAGAAGAAATTCATCGCTTGACACGTAATATGATTGCAGGTTTGCCCGGTTCGGAAGAGAGCTTTACATTAGAGCAATTCCAAAGGGAGCTGGATCGTTATAAAGATATTGATGCGGATAAACTGCGCAGCAATCTGATTTTCTTCCTGAAAGAAATCTGTCCGGTAGCCGATGAAGTAGGAGTGAAGTTGGTTATCCATCCGGATGATCCTCCTATGGCGATTCTGGGGTTGCCGCGTATCATGAGTACGGAGGCGGATTTTAAGGCTTTAGTAGAGGCAGTGCCCAATCCTTCTAACGGACTGTGCTTGTGCTGTGGTTCCTTTGGCGTGTCGGCTCAGAATGATTTGCCGGGAATTATGGAGCGTTGGGGAGATCGTATCAACTTTGTGCACTTACGTAGTACGCAGCGTGATGCTGAAGGAAACTTTTACGAAGCAAACCACTTGGAAGGTGATGTAGATATGTACCATGTGGTGAAGAATCTGTTGAAAGTGCAGCAACGTCGTGGTGTTTCTATTCCTATGCGTCCGGATCATGGTCATCAAATGATAGATGATTTGAATAAGAAGACGAATCCGGGATATTCCTGTCTGGGGCGTATGCGTGGCTTGTCTGAACTTCGTGGGCTGGAGAAGGGGATTGCGATGAGTATGGAGGAATAGATAGTAGTCAGAGGTAACTATCAATTATTATTAGCTGTAGGGGCAGGGTTTGCCTGCCCGAATACATAAAGAAAACTGTTATCGGGCGGGCAAACCCCGCCCCTACAGCAAAATGACAGCTAATCTTCATTTTTCATGAAGCTACTTCTTGTTTTACATTATCTTCAACTTCCCATCTTCAACCACTACTTTATAACTCTTCCCTTTTCCCGTCTTGAAAGCAAGAGTCTTATCACCATATCTCACATTACAAGGTTCTCCCGCTTTGGATAAAATAGTAGCCTCTTTTAATTGCCCATTCTGCCAGGTAATATCAACCTCAAAGTTTCCCTTCGCACAAAGCCCTTTCACGGAACCTTCCTTCCAGGCATCCGGCAAAGCGGGAAGTAACTGAATAAATCCCATGTGGCTTTGTAACAGCATCTCGGTGATACCGGCCGTTCCACCAAAATTACCATCAATCTGGAAAGGTGGATGTGTATCCCATAAATTATCCAGTGTACCATTCTTTAGCAGGTTACCAAATAGCTTGTAGGCATGATTACCATCCTGCAAACGTGCCCATTGATTCAGCTTCCAACCCATACTCCAACCCGTAGCGCCGTCTCCGCGATGTTCCAGTACTACCTTGGCAGCCTGAGTAAGTTCAGGAGTAGTAATCGGAGAAAGAGTATGTCCCGGATGCAATCCGAATAAGTGGTTCACATGGCGATGCTCGTCTTTGGGATCGTCTATATCTACCGACCATTCCATTAACTGCCCATAACGCCCTATCCGGTAAGGAACGAGATGCTCCAACACCTGTTGCCATTGCTTGCGTTCTTTAGCATCCACACCCAGTACTTTGCTGGCATCAATGGCATCTAGTAATATTTCGCGCACTACAGCATGAACAAAAGTAGCTCCCTGATCTACCGGTCCATGTTCCGGAGAAGTGGAAGGAGCTGCTGTATAGCTTCCGTCCGGCCTGTGCCACAAATAGTCTACGGCAAAGTTTGCACTACTTTTAATTAAGTCATATCCTATTTCTTTCAGGAACTTCTTATCACGGGTGTAATCATAATATTCCCAGATATGAGTTGCCAGCCAGGGACCTGCCATGGGATTGAAGTTCCACGACATGTCTTCATCGGTCAGCGGAGACGTGAATCCGAAGATATTTCCGGAGATGGAAGCTGTCCAGCCACGTGCCCCGAAATAAGCCTGGGCTGTTTTCTCGCCGGGCTTTACCAATGTGCGGATAAAGTCTATCAGAGGCCATACGCATTCGCCCAGATTAGTGGAGCAGGCAGGCCAGTAGTTCATCTGAATATTAATATTGTTATGATAGTCTATGTGCCAAGGGCCGTCCACGCCATTCGCCCACATCCCTTGCAGATTGGCAGGAAGATTGCCGGGACGTGAACTGGCAATAAGCAAATACCGCCCGTATTGATAGTAAATTGTTTCCAGCTGATAATCGGGATTTCCTTTGCGATAGCGTGCCAATCGCTGGTAAGTGGGCAAATCGGTAACCGCCGGATATTGCAGCGTCATCGGTGCATGAGGGTTCAAAGCCAGTTGTACACGTCCGAACAGGGAAGTATAATCCGCTTTATGGCGTTCACAGAGTTCATTATAATTATGGGAAGCCGCCTGTTCCATCATGAGCTGTGTGGTCTGCTCCGGATCAGAACCTACATAAGTCATCGGGTCTTTAAAGTCCGGATTGAAGTTCAGTTTGTAATCAGTGTCGGCCGTCAGCAGGAAGATGGCTTCATCTGCTCCTTTTACTGTAATTTTCCCGTCTTCCGCTTTCAGGCTTCCACCTTTATTTATAGCACGGATGCGGAGGGCGAATTTCATTTGGTTACTTTTCAGTTTTCCGGTATAAAGCAGACTGTTGGGACTATCCGCTTTTATTTCTCCTGTAGCTTCGGGATTGCCTCCATAGCTGAAAACAAGATTCTGCATACCGGGTTTATCGGCAGTGAAACGCAGTACCATTACGCTATCCGGGTAAGAAGCAAAATATTTGCGTTCATAGTTTACGCCGTCTTTACGGAAACTGACTACAGCCATTGCAGAATCCAGGGATAAGGCGCGTTTATAGTCAGTCATGCCTATTTCGCTGAGTCCGGTTTCAATATATACTTCTCCTAGGGTAGTGAAAGAGCCGAACCGGAATGGATTTTCGCGGCTTGGCTCATAATCTGCCAGTCCGTTAAAGTTTTTGCGAGTTAGCAATTCGGCCTTTTTCTGGTCTCCATCGGTGAAAGCCTGACGTATTTCGGGTAACAGATGGGCGGATTCCTTATTGACATTCCAATAATAATCTGCTCCTTTGGGAGTATTCGGGCCACCACGCCACAAAGTCTTTTCGTTCAGGGTGATGCGTTCTGCTGCTACGGATCCCATAACATTACCGCCTATGCTGCTGTTTCCTATGGGTAGCGAACTGGCTTCCCATTGATTGCCTGCAGGAGCTGAAGGGCTTCCTTGGTAATGTTGCGGAGGTGTAGAATACCAGGCGGCTCGTCCATCCAGATTGTTAGGGGTATCGAACCAAATGCTAAGCCCTTTTGTATAGTCCGTAGTTTGTGCCTGTATAGAGGCGGTAAGCAGGCTTCCGAGAATACATAAATGAAGTTTTTTCATAAACAAATGATATTGGTTTAAGGTATTTCTGCAAATATACGATTAGATTTCCATATGGAAAAGATGTAAAAGCTCCAATTCTTGGACAAAATTCGTTTTTTATTGGTATATCAATGTGGAAAGATAGCTTTCGTCAAACATTTCGTTGGCTATTTCCAGTAAATGCTCTGCGGTCAGCGCTTCTATGCGCTTGAATACTTCCTGGTGTTCTTCAAACCTGTCATAGTGCAGGAATGTCTTTCCCATATCCAATGCATTATTCTCGAAGTTGTCACCGGCAACTCCTATTTGACCGATAATCTGTTTCTTGGCGGCGGTCAATTGTGAAGAACTTAATTTGTTATCGCGCAGCTTCTTCAGTTCTTTATGTACCAGCGAGATACATCGGTCTACATCCTGCGGATCTGTGCCGAAATAGATGCAGAATACGCCCGTATCTGTATAAGAAGTCAAATTGGCTTCTACGTTATATACCAGTCCACGGCGTTCACGCAGGGATACATTCAGCCGGCTGTTCATGCCCGGACCACCCAACAGATTGTTCAGCAGATAGAGTCCGGTTCGTTTCTCGCTATATGCATTGTAACCTCTGCTTCCTATCATTACATGGGACTGATGGGTATCTTTATTCAATGTCAGTGTTTGCGGTATGTAGACAAAAGGCTCTGTCCGTTCACGGTCGATAGGACGGAAAGGAATATCTGCCGTGGCTTTTTCCACGATGCGTATCACTTTCTTGAAATCAATATTTCCCTGGATGAAGAATACCATATTGGCAGGTTTATAGAAGCGGGAGGTAAAATTCAGTGCGTCTTCGCTTTTAAAGCCACGCAATAAATCGGGCTTTCCCAGAATATTGCGCCCCAGCGGATGCTTGGGAAAAAGCAATTCTTCAAAGTCATCGAAAATCAGTTCGGAAGGACTGTCCTCATAACTCTGTATCTCGTCAATGATAACTTCTACTTCCTTGTCAATTTCCTGTTGGGGGAAAGTGCTGTGAAATACAATATCCGCCAGTAATTCTGTGGCGCGGGCAAAGTGTTCCACCAGAAAGGCGCAATAGATTACCGTTTCTTCTTTATTGGTATAGGCATTCAGGTCACCTCCCACATTCTCCATGCGGTTCAGTATATGCCAGGCGTGCCTTTTCTCGGTTCCTTTAAATATGAGATGCTCCACAAAATGGGCCATTCCCTGTTCTTGTTCGTTCTCATCACGGGTTCCCGCATCTACGGCAAAACCGCAATAAGCCACGTTAGACAGGTTGGGGGCATGGATTATGCGCAGCCCGTTGGGTAAGGTAAAAGTATGATAGGACATTGTTTTTTGTTTCAAATAGGTTTTGGTTGGCAAAAATACAACAAAAGTTATTGCCATTCCTCAAAAAATACAGATATTTGTATCCACTAACAGAAAACAAGAAGATGGATAAAATTGCTATTTTCTGTTCCGCATCCGGGAATATCGATCCGGCTTTCTTCGAAAAAGCGCGTGAACTGGGGGCCTGGATGGGACAAAACAAGAAAACATTGGTATATGGCGGTGCCAATATCGGACTGATGGAATGTATCGCACAAGCAGCTAAGGATAACGGTGCGACAGTGATAGGAGTGATCCCTACCAAGTTGGAAGAAAAGGGAAGAACGAGCGATTTGCTCGATGTGACTTTCCGCACGGACAATCTGAGCGACCGCAAGGACATTATGCTGAATGAGTGTGATGTGGTAGTGGCATTGCCGGGAGGGGTAGGCACATTGGACGAAGTCTTTCATGTGATGGCTGCCGCTACATTGGATTATCACCGCAAGAAAGTCATCTTTTATAATATCAATGGCTTTTGGAATGGCATCATCGACTTTCTGTCGGCATTGGAGACGCAACATTTTGCCCACCATCCGCTGAATAACTATTTTGCCGTGGCAAATGACTTGGGAGAACTAACCGAACTACTAAAATAATATTCATATAACCTATTATGATGACATCTATACACGAATTGTTGCAGAGAGAGGCGCAAGCCGTTTTAAATATTCCCGTAACCGATGCTTATGAGAAAGCGGTGGAATTGATTGTTGAGCAGATACACCGCAAAAAAGGAAAGCTGGTGACTACCGGCATGGGAAAAGCCGGACAGATAGCGATGAATATTGCTACTACTTTCTGTTCTACGGGCATTCCGGCGGTATTCCTGCATCCCAGTGAAGCACAGCATGGTGATTTGGGTATCTTGCAGGAGAATGATTTGCTGTTGCTTATCTCCAACTCAGGGAAGACCCGTGAGATAGTGGAACTCACACAACTGGCGCATCATTTGAACCCGGAGCTGAAATATATTGTTATTACAGGGAATCCCGATAGCCCGTTGGCGCAGGAATCTGATATTTGCCTTTGTACAGGGCATCCCGATGAGGTTTGTGCTTTGGGCATGACTCCCACTACTTCTACTACTATCATGACAGTGATAGGTGATATTCTGGTAGTGGAAACCATGAAGAGGACCGGATTTACCATTGAAGAATATAGTAAACGCCACCATGGAGGATACCTGGGCGAGCGTTCACGCGAATTAAGCAAATAATGTTTTATGAGAAAAGTAATAGGTATAGGTGAAACCATTCTGGACATCCTTTTTAAAGGTGGCCAGCCCACGGCAGCAGTACCGGGTGGCTCCGTTTTCAACGGAATCATTTCCTTGGGACGTTTAGGAGTGAATGTGAGCTTCATCAGCGAAACAGGAAATGACAAAGTGGGTGACATCATTCTGAACTTTATGAAGGAGAATGGAGTCAGCACAGACCATGTCAATGTATTCCCCGAAGGAAAATCACCTGTATCTCTGGCTTTCCTGAATGAGCGCAATGATGCGGAGTATCTTTTCTATAAGGATTATCCCCGCCTGAGGCTGGATGTAACAATGCCTGAAATCAGCCGGGACGATATTGTAATGATCGGTTCTTATTACGCCGTAACTCCCCAGTTGCGCGATAAAATCAAGGATTTGCTGGATCATGCCCGGCAGCAGGGTGCTATCATCTATTACGATGTAAATTTCCGTAGCACCCATAAAGACGAAGCCATCAAGCTGCTTCCCAGTATCCTGGAAAACTTTGAATATGCCGACATCATCCGTGGCTCCGTTGAAGACTTTGAGAATATGTTTGCTTTGACGGATGCGGATAAGATTTATAAGAGTAAACTTGAATTCTATTGCCCGCGCTTTATCTGTACGCATGGCGGAGAGAATATCCGTCTTTATGCAAAAGGTCTGAAAAAGGACTATGAAGTAGAACCTTTGCAAACCATCAGCACGGTAGGAGCCGGAGATAATTTTAATGCCGGAGTAGTCTTTGGACTGCTGAAACACCGCATTCGCCGTGATGATCTGGACGACCTGTCCGAAGAAGATTGGGACAATGTAATCCGTTGCGGCAAGGACTTCAGTGCAAATGTTTGCATGAGCCTGAGCAATTCCATCTCGAAAGAATTTGCTGTCGGCTATAAATAATAATGTAGTAAGCTCCCCATGATATGAGAACTTTAAAATTAATAGTAAGCCTTTTACTATTGTTGCTGGCAGTAGTTTCGTGCCAAAACAAGAAGCAGTCTTCGCAGAATGAAACAGTGGAGAATGAATCCAAATATGTGGTTTTGGCATATGTTACCTCTTGGGGAACAAGTATGCCCGATCCTGTCTGTGTTACTCATATCAATTACGCTTTCGGCCATGTCACCGATGATTTTAAAGGGATACGCATAGACAATGAACCCCGTTTGCAGATGATAACAGGTTTGCGCGAGAAGAAACCCACGTTGAAGGTCCTGCTTTCTGTGGGGGGATGGGGGAGTAGCCTGTTTAGTGAAATGGCACATACGGACAGCACCCGTCTGGCTTTTGCGGCAGACTGCAAGCAGGTAATAGACCGTTTTGGACTGGATGGCATTGATATTGACTGGGAATATCCGGGCGTAGGAGCGGCAGGCATATCTTTCTCTCCCGAAGACACGGATAACTTTACCCTGTTGATGCGCGATGTGCGCCATGCTATCGGGAAGGATAAACTACTGACAATCGCCACACAAGCCGGAGCCAAATACTATCATCTGAAAGCTATCGAACCTTATGTGGATTTCATTAATATCATGACGTATGATATGGAAGAAGCGCCTTTTCATCATGCCGCTCTGTATCGCTCGGATATGACGGAAGAATGGTCTTGCGAAGAAGCGGTTGCCGCCCATGTTGCTACGGGTTTCCCGGTGGAACGCTTGGTATTGGGGATTCCTTTCTATGGTCATGGCACTCACGAAGCTCCCGAATATCTGGATTATCGTCATATCGTTACATTAGATTCCTTGCAGAGTTGCTGGGACAGCGTAGCCCGGGTACCTTATATGATAAACTCAGAAGGGCGTGTGGTGGTGAATTACGAAAATGCCCAATCCATCGCATTTAAATGCCAGTTCCTGCATCAGCAGGGAATGCTGGGAGCTATGTACTGGGACTATGATAGCGATGATGAAAAGGGTACTTTGCGCAATGCCGTCTATCAAGGAGTCATGGAAATCCCTCAAGAGTAAAAGAATCTCAATTCAACTATGGTTCTTGTTCATACTCCCTATATAAAGGATAAGCCGCTTGCAAAATCTTGTTTTTAAGCAAGGGTGAATAATCGGGATATGCTTCCAAAAATGCCTGTACTTCCCGATAAGCCGCCTCGCTGCTATGATTCCTTAATAAAGCCCCCACCCAGTTTCTAGGGAAGAAAATATCTCCGGTACGTTGCACCTCTGTCAGTGCTTCCAGCGCAGGACGGATATACTTCACTGAATACTCCTCCCGTGTGGGATGATTCAAATAACTCAATGTTGTTGCCGCCCAAGGCTCAATCCTTCTATTCCCGGCTTGCAGCAAAGACCGGAACAAACTATCCAATTTTAATGTATCGGAAGTCATTGCACGGGATATAAAACCAAATTGGCGCAACCGGTCCGGATTCTGGATACGCTCCCGTTGCATAGCTAGAATCTTTTCGTTTTGTTCCGGTAACCGTAATGCCAGTTCATAAGCCAATGTGGTATAATCCCTTTCACTCAATTGTTTTGAACTTTGCTTTTCCCATATCTTATAGAGTTGTTGCGTCATATCGGGACTATAAGCCTCGGTTATCAAAAACCGCAGCAACTGGGTGCGGCAAGAAGGCAACGGATGCATATTGCTCAGCTCATAAAGTTCTTTCTCTACTTCCTCCCGTTCCGCCGGGGATATTTCGTGTAACGGAGTGGACAAATAACCTGCCAGAGTAGAAGCAATCAGCGGATTCTTCTCTTTGCGTATGCCGTTTAGCAATGCATTCATCCAAACATTACCGGGGAAATGCTTTGCCTGATAATTCTCATACAGCAACATCAAAAGTGCTTGGCGGGCTGTTTCATCTTCTACCTCCTGCCAATGTTCTAATAGCCAATTAAGGCTGTTATCATCCGGTATCAGCAAACCATATCCCCGTCCATCCGTATTGGGCAGGATATGTGTTGGAGTAAAGGGCAGCGGAACAAGGCACAAACTATCCGTCAGGTTGACTTCCAAAGTAGTATCCCTTTCTCCGCAAATGGTTACCTTAAATTGCTGAGGCCAGACTAATCCCCTGTGGTAAGGATCTTGCTGGCGCACAGCCAACTGACCTTCGGATATTTCAAAACGAATATGAGGCATTCCTTTCCGGTTCACCCATACATCGCTGAAATGCGCCAAGTCTTGTTCCGTCTTGCTATCCAGTATTTGTATCAGGTCATCCCAAGTGGCATTGTTGTAAGCGTAAGTTTTCAAGTACTCTTGTATGCCTTCCCTGAATTTCTCTTTTCCCATCAACTCTACCAGTTTTGTCATCATCACAGGCGCTTTGTTATAGATAATCTGTCCGTATATCAATCCTGCATTTTGCAGATTATCCAATGGCTGGCGGATGGAGGTAGTTCCCGGTGTACGGTCTTCCGATAAGGCTGCGGCAGTATAGGTTTTCATCCAATTCAACTGATGATTGATTTGCGGGAATAAAGGCTCCGTGATGCAAGCGGCAAAGTAGTTGGCAAATACCTCTTTGGTCCATACATCATCAAACCAATTCATGGTTACCAGGTCGCCGAACCACATATGGGAAGTCTCGTGGGCTATCAGTTGCGTGCGGCGCAGTTCCTCGTCCGGGGTGGGGTGTTCGTTTAGGAACATTTGGTTATCATTATATAAGGTAGCTCCGGTGTGCTCCATTCCCCCGTATTGAAATCCGGGCAGAATAATGAAATCGTATTTGGCAAACGGGTAGGGAATCCGGGTATATTCTTCCAGCCAATGCAGGGAGGCGGTTACTTGCTTGAAGATCGTATCCAGTTGGGCTACCTTTTTAGGGTCGGTTTCCCGGTAGTAAGCTGATATTTTCCGGTCTCCTTCCATGTATTCCCGGTGCTCCAGTTTTCCGGTGACGAATGAGAACAGATAGGTGCTCAATGGTTCGGTGGGGGCAAAAGTAACCGTTTTGATGCCCTTTTTCACTTCTTCCTTATAAATATAGGTGTTGGAAACCGCTTTCCATTCCGATGGAACATCCAGTTTCAATGTAAATGTGGCTTTCAGATTGGGTTGTTCAAAGCAGGGAAACAGAGTCCGGGCACGGTCGGGAACTAAAAGCGTATATAGGAACTCATCGTTCCGGTTCAGGGATTGGTTTCCGGCAACGAACCGGATAGCAACCTTGTTCTCACCTTTCTTTATATAACTTTGGGGAACGATGATGTGTTCATTTCGGAACTCATACCCGGCGGTCTGTCCGTTGGCGGATACTGATTCTACCTTTTCGGGTTCTTCCCTGAAATCAAGAATCACCTCTTGAGGTGCATCCAGATGGAAGGTGATTATGATCTCTCCATGTATCGGGATTGATTTTTCTTCCGGAATTGCGAAATGCAAGTCATACTTCAAATTCTTGATCTCCTGTTTACGCAGTTCGGCTAACTCTTGCGATATGCCTCTGTCATAGAGGCGGGAATCGCTTGCAGGCTGATGGCAACTACTCAGTAAGAAGCACATGGCAATAATAATCCCGATGTATGGTTTCATAATCTAAAATTTATCCTGGTTATCAGCAGCTATTTTCCGGATTCCCCGTTGCGAGGCAATAAACGCTCCCCCCAGCACCCGTCTTCCTTCATAGAATACAGCCGATTGTCCGGGTGCAATGGCGGAAGCCTCGGACAGGAAGCGTACCAGTAATTGTTTCTCATCCAATACGATGGCGCGGCATGGAATGGGTTTGCTGCGGTAACGGATACGCACAGCCAGGTCTTTGCATTGCATCAACTCTTGCATATCCATTATATTATAATCTTCCACCACCATATACTCGGCTTTCAGTTCTTCCGCATCGCCCAGCATCACGGTGTTCTTTTCGGCATTGATCCGCAATACGTATGCCGGATGTCCCAATGCTATCTCCAGCCCTTTGCGCTGGCCTATCGTATAATAAGGAAAGCCTTTGTGCTGACCTATCTTTACTCCTTTACTGTCCACAAACCAGCCGGGACCCACCTGTGCGTCTATATCCGGGCATTGTGAGCGCAGAAAATCACGGTAATCTCCTTCTATAAAGCAGATTTCCATGCTCTCGCCGCCACGCGCCTTTGCTTCAAATCCTTTTTGGCGGAGGTATTCGCGCACTTCCTGCTTGGTATAAGTTCCCAGGGGAAAGATAAAACGGCGGAGTATCTCCTGTGGTAGTTTCCACAAGAAATAAGATTGGTCTTTCGTGTCATCATCTCCGGCTACGATGTAGAGTTTTCCGTTTCGCTCCTCCAACCGGCAATAGTGCCCGGTGGAAATGTAGGCACAGCCCGTCCGGTCTGCCCACTCGCATAGAATGCGCTCTTTGAACAAAGGGTTGCACATTACGCAAGGGTTGGGTGTGCGTCCACGCATATATTCATCTATGAAATGCTTCACGATGACCTGCTTGAATTCTTGGCGCACATCCGCCACATGGTGTTCTATGCCCAGCCGTTCTGCCAGAGTCCTTGCTTCCAGCACATCGTCCGGCTCCTGTTGTCCGGGTGTGGAAAACCGGGAGGGCACATCCCAGGTGCGCATGGTTACTCCTACTACTTCATAGCCTTGCTCCTGTAGCATGATGCAGGTGGCAGAACTGTCTATTCCGCCACTCATGCCTACCAGAACTCTTTTTTCTCTGTCGTTCATTATAGAAATAATTCGGGTTCGCGGCGTGCTGAAAAGTTTTTGTGCAGCATTGCCGTATAAGGGGTATCAAATACACGCGCTTCGTTGGGGCATTCCTTCACGCAAGCACAACATTTGATGCATTTTGCCACTTCAGTCTCAATCGTACCCTCATCACTTAGCGTTATGGCATGCGTGGGGCACAATTCTATGCACTCGCCGCAGGCAAAACATCCTTCTGTGCACACGGGAGCTGCCGGGGTAGACGGACCTACCTCGCGATAAGGCACATTGCCTTTTATAAAGAATACTTCCGGCTTTTCCGCCTTTTCCAGTTTTGCCACACTGTCTTTTCCCAGTTTCTCGGCCAGTTGCAGGTCGGTCGCATCCGGGCGTCCTTCGGCTATGGGCATGGCGGGGCGGCTATAGCTGTGCTCGCCTATGAAAGCTCCGGCAGCCAGAGGGGTGAATCCCAGTTTTACGGCTTCATCTCTCAGTTCCACCAAGGCATCTTCATAATCCCGGTTGCCATATACGGTAATTAGGATCACCGGGGCATTAGCACCTTTCAGCCTGCGCAAACGTTGCAGCGCAATAGGGGCTACTCTCCCTGCATATACAGGAGCAGCAATCACGGTGATAGAATCCTTTATTTCTATCACGCTGTTTCCCTCATCGGTGGTGAGGTCTACTTCTATTCTTTTTCCCATGCCTATGCCTTCTCCTATGGCACGGGCTATTTTCGCGGACGTATGCGTGGGCGAAAAAAACACAATGTGGTTACTTGTATATGTTTTCATAAACGCAAAGATAATGACTTTTGTTCAAAGGTGGTTGACTTGCAGGCAAGATGTGTGTTCCAACCCCTTTATTTTATATAGATAGTGTAAAATCTCTTTGTTTTTCACCAATTCCCGGATGCGTGTTAACAGATATGACAGGTTGATTTCATTGGGTTAAATAATACTTAAACGTGAACCAAAAAAATGGATTCTTTTATATATAATAAGGTGTATAGGGAAAATGTTCTTGGCTAATAATGGGCTTTCTGGGCGTTTTATAGCGGTTTCTAAGGGGAAGAGTATATAGATATTCCTATTTCTTAAAATATTCCTGTATTTTATAAAGATTTTTAGTGGAAATTCTTGCAGAATAGACTAAAATGGGTACTTTTGTCCGATGAAATTATGGCTATTATAGAAACTGACTAAAAAATATGGATGCTCTATTTCAAATGCAAAGCAATGAGCTTTCTACTACAACGCAGAAAGATAAGCTGTTTAAAGACGCAGAACGGCAGTGGAATACACTGCTTTCCGAGAAAGGAGTACCCGGACGTAAAGTGGATAGAGAAATCTATAAAAGCATATTGTATAACCTGGAAATCAGAAAAGTATATTTGGATTCAAAGCTCTCTTTAGACAAGTTTAGTTCAATAGTCGGCACGAATACAACATACTTGTCTAATACTATAAACAAGTACTTCGAATGCAACCTGAAACAACTTCTAAACAAGTACAGGGTGGAATACGCAAAGTCCTTGTTACTAGGCGATAAGTGCTTTGAGGGACCTCTTTTCAGGGCTTGCGGCTTCGCTTCTCAAAGCGTATTTTATGCTGCGTTCCACAGAATTGTAGGAAATTCACCCTTACAGTACCTCTATATGCATAACAACGCAAAGACAAAAAAGTTAAGTCCTTTTACAAAAATAACATTTTGAGTTTTTTAAATTTATAAATTTAAAGTTTTTCTATTATGAACAAAAAATTTTTAAGCGCAGTCCTGTTTGGGGCCTTAATGGTTGCTTCGACAGGAACGTTTGTGTCTTGTAAAGATTACGATGATGATATCGATGATTTATGGGGCGCTATCGACAAGAAAGCTTCACTTGAGGAACTGACCCAAAAGCTAGCTGCTATGGAAAGTTCTGTAGGTGCTGCTAAAAACACTGCAGAAGCTGCTAAGACTACTGCTGAAGAAGCTTTGGCAAAAGCTGAAGAAGCTTTGGCAAACTCAGGAAATTCAGGAGGTTCTGGTACTGGTGATGTTACCCAAGCAGATCTTGCTAATTTGAAGAAAGAGATTGAAGCTCAAATAAGCAAACTGGCTTCTTTGGATGCTGTAAATCAGAAAATTGAAGCCTTGAAAGAGGAATTGAAAGGTGACTTCATGACTGAAGATGACCTGAAGGGATTGAACAGTAAAGTAGATGCATTGAGTGCAGAAATCGTGAAACTGATCGGACATCGTCTGACCAGCCTTTCTGTGATTCCTACACAGCATATCAATGGTATTGCTGCAATTACATTCACTACCCTGCAATATACTCCGCAGAAATATCAGGCAATGCCGGATCACACTCCGGATCCCAGCCAGCATGCTACTCATCCTGTATTAGACCATGTTAACGCAGGATCTGTTCGCTATATTTCTACAGAAAAGAATGAAGCTCTTTTCCACGTTAGTCCAAATTTGGGCGTACGTACTCAGGATATCAACTTGCCTTCATTTGACTGTATCCAGTCAGAAAACGTTATCCGTTCTGCTGCAATCACTAACAATAGCCCGATTGAAGTAGTTGGACATGCTATCGACAACAAGGGTGTTTTGACTGTAACATTCAAGAAGAACTCTGCATTCTTGGGCAAGCGGATCACAACTACTAAGGTTGGTAACAAAGAAACATTCTACATGGCTTCTTTGAAAGCTCCTATCACAGAAGAAAACTGGACAGAAGCAGAAACTGCTGATAAGGCAGCAGGTAAGATTGACGGTGTATATGTTAACTCAGAATACGCACGTATCGAAGAAAGCATCAAATATCCGTATTTGGCTAACAGCAAAACTGATTTCAACAGACCGATGAATGATGTATTCGCTGACGAAACTCAGATTGGTGCAGATGGTAGCTCATTCTATGTACACTACCATGACTCTATCTGTATGTACAAGTCAAACAGCAGCAATTTGGTTGATGTATACCAAGCATACGACCAGCCGCTTGACTTGAAGAAACTGGTAACAGTTTGTGTTAGCGACATCAACAACAACCATGATAACCACGAAAAACTTGCAAACTATAAAGACTATGGTTTGGAATTCCGTTTCCGTTTGGCTAAATCTGCTTACTATCCTAAAGGTGGTGCAGAAGGAAATGATAACAAGACAGACCAACAGCAGTTTGCAACTATTGATACTCCGGCTAACGGTATCATGAGTTCTAAGGTTTATTCTATCAATGGTGGATCTGCAACAGCAGTAGGACGTGAACCTATCGTATGTGTTGAATTGATCGATACAAAGAATGGCAATGCATTGATCGCACAGCGTTACCTGAAGGTGAAATGGACTATGGAAGGCAAGACACTTGAAGCTAACTTCGATCCTACATTGTACTCTTGCGGTATCGACAATGTAATTGGTACTGAAGAAATGAACGTTTGGATTTACGACAAGGTTAAGACAGGTGGTATGACTAAGAACGAGTTCCACTCTATCTATACTCAGTTTGTTGATCCTGCTCCAAATGAAGGTACAGGTACAGCTGTAGAAAAGAAGAACAGCGAAGCCGGTGTAGACTCTTACAACATTGTTTGGACATTGACTGATCTTCAAATCGGTACAATCTGGCCGGGTCAAGAAAAGACATTCACTAAGACTGTTTACTATAAAGATCCTACTGGTATCAACGCTGATGTTAAGATTGTTATGAAACGTACAATCTACATGCCGGTTCTGAACCTTTGGGGCTATATGGGTCCGTACTGGAAAGGTGATAAGGTTTATGAAGTATTCAACATCAACCCGATCGTTTTCAATACTCAGGAATCTAACCCTGCATGGGCTAACAATACAGTTAACAACCCGACATGTAACATCTACACTGACCTGTTGAATGGTTTCTTGGATGATAGAGGTATTAAGCCTACTACCGGTGCCGGTGGTGCTATATACTACACAGACAAGAACAAGACTGGTAAGAAGTTCTATTATTCTGCTTTCTATCCTCGTACAGGCGGTACTTCTTTAGGCACAGCCGGAATTACTTATGAAGATGATGGCGTAAGCTTCGTATTCGACAAAAATAGAATCGCTAATTACACTTATACTTGGAAAGACGGTTCTAAGGTGAAAGCAGACGTTAGAGCAAACGGTACTGAATTGTGGATCAAGAATGAATTGGCTGCAACTATCGTTAATAACGTTCCTAACAAGTTAGATCCTTCTGAAATCACTTACAACATTAAGTTGGAAGAAGCTGTTCCTACACATGCTCCTCGTTCAGGTGCTGAACCTACAGATGCTGCAAGAGCTTTGGTTGGTGAATTAGTTCCTATCAACTTGGTTGCTGACCTTTGTGACAACACATTGAATGTAGCCACTGTTAAGCAGTACGAAGCATTCATTATCGATCCGTTGAACATCAAGGAAGGTACAACTGAAAACTTCGTTGACGCTAAGATTGACGGTAGCTCAATTGACGTAACAGATGCCTTTACTTACTACTCATGGAATGACAATAACCAGGTGGTAGCCAATACAACCGGCTTGCCGAAGCAATTGTATGAATTCTATGAAGTTGATCCGGCAAAATGGCCTTTGGATCCAAATAATACAGGTATCTTGGATGTAACTAAGATCAAGACTAACCTGAAATTGACTAACGGTAGCCTTGAGCCGGATGCAAACGAAACAAACGGTACATTGCCTGCTAATGTTCAGATTAAGTATGAATGGAAGACTATCAATGGTAAATTGAGAGAAGTTCTGACTTACTACAACTATAGCGGTACTCCGGTTAACAAGGAATACAAACTTTATATTCCTGTTGAATTCGGCTACAAGTGGAAGACTCGCGTTAAGGTATTCACTGTAATTGTGAAACCTAACTCTGGTACTCCGGGTAACTAATCTAAGAATTAATATTCGATAGATAAATTTTCAAAAAGGGTGTCCTTTAAAGGGGCACCCTTTTTCATACTATTTTATCTCTCAAATCCATCCATTTATAAATGGCATCTTTTTCCCAATAAGTTTCGTATAACCTCAAAAGAAACAAATCAATGAAAACTTGTATTTATATCCTTGCTGTAGCGATGTGTTTCTGCATATTCTTCTCATGCGGAGGCAATAACAAAGGTACTCGTTCTTTCGATGGAACATTCTACACAGAAACAGGAGCAAAATTCGAATTGAAACCGGATTCTACTTACATTGTTCAGTTCAATGACTCATTGAATTATGAAGGTAGCTGGAGCGTGCACCGCACAGAAACGAACGGTGAGTATGTCAATATCGAATTTGCCGGTTATCTCCAATATTATTATCTGAAAAACAATAAACTCTATTATAGTGAACGAGATATGAAAAATGATAAATTAGGAATATCTATAACATACACAGAATAGTGCAGATACAGATACTATAGCTCCATGGAGACCGTATCCATAGGGCTATAAAAGTATATAATCACTATTTGAGAAGACATAAATGCTATATTTGCATTGTTATATAATACATTGAATATATGGTAAAGGGAACGATGGAAACAAAGCTTCCCTAAAAAAATGGAACAGAAATTCCAATTCAAAAATAATGGTTTCCCCCTTAACTTCCAAGGGATGGACTTTATAACCTGCCTATCATAGGCATCCATCGCAAAATAGATAATTTAGGCATTCGGCTATTCTTTTCAGCTTGTTTCATTGAAGAAACGGGTGAAAGGAATAGCCATTTATGCTTTCAATTCCAATGAGTTTTCTAAACGGAACATGGTAATAGTCTTATCTTATTGTCAATATCTATTCCTGCCGTTCTTCTGTGGAAAACGCACTTTCCCAATCTAGAATACTTCCAAACAGCAATTAAATACCTAACATTCTTACATTTAGAATAGTCTACTGATAATCAATCGATTATATATTGTTTCGTTTCCGGCACGAATACTACCTACTTATCCAACACGATCAACAAGTATTTTGGTTGCA
>CABMPB010000003.1 GCA_902388365.1 uncultured Bacteroides sp.
ATCCGCCCGAATGCACAAAGTAATTCATTATCGGGCGGATTCAATCCGCCCCTACAGTAAACAATTTAAATCACACTATCTCCGCAAACTCCTCCATATGATTATCCACATATTCCGCAATCTGAGCAGTCACCAGTTCCTCCATATCCATAAAAGCCTCTTCTAATTCATCAAAAGCCTCATATTGCTCATACATTGCCATGAACTCATCATCATCCCGTTCTTTCTCCAAATCAGCACGGTTTGCATCATATATTTTCTTAGCATCATAAATCAACTTCGATAAATCTTTTGCACCAAACACACGCATCGCCTTTGCAAACGGATTATCAAAAATATAAGGCCCGTAACCATTCTGTATCAGTTGCACAAAGCCCCCTTCGTTCACTTCTTCACGAAAGAAATGATAACCCAGCAATGAATGCTGATACCCATTGAGCAACGGCAATGTTTCTGCATTAATCACTCCGCCGGTCACCTCCAGATACTTGTCTGTGAACACCTTTATAAAACCATCCATCCCCTCTGCCGCACCTTGGCGGAGAGCCTCATCCGTAATCGTTATTTTAGCTGTTTCCATTCCTTTATTTTATATAGGCACAAAGATAAAGGTTTCATTGGAAAGAAAAAACATTTTGGCAACTCTAGTTTGCAAAATGCTGTCCTACAATAAATTTATTTAAATTAAAGATAAAAAGTCACAGGTAACAGGTTGCAAAAAAGAATAAAACGACTAACTTTGTAGGCGAAAAGAATAACCAACCTTTTCACGTGGTTTACGAATATTTATTTTATTACCAAAAAACGTAAAGAATATGACTTATTCACACGAAGTAGAACACATGTGTGTTGTGAAAAAAGGTCCTAACCATGGACCGGCTCCTATTCCTGAAGAAGGAAAGTGGGTAAAATCAAAAGAAATTAAAGACATCTCTGGTTTGACACACGGCATTGGCTGGTGTGCTCCTCAGCAAGGTGCATGTAAACTAACCCTTAACGTAAAAGAAGGAATCATCCAGGAAGCATTGGTAGAGACTATCGGTTGCTCTGGTATGACTCACTCAGCAGCTATGGCAGCTGAAATTCTTCCGGGTAAGACAGTTTTGGAAGCATTGAATACCGACTTGGTTTGTGATGCTATCAACACAGCAATGCGTGAACTTTTCCTTCAGATCGTTTACGGACGTACTCAGTCAGCTTTCTCAGAAGGTGGTCTGATTATCGGTGCAGGTCTGGAAGATTTAGGTAAAGGTCTTCGTAGCCAGGTAGGTACTTTGTATGGTACTTTGGCAAAAGGTCCTCGTTACTTGGAAATGGCAGAAGGTTACATCAAGAACGTTTTCTTGGATAAGAACGATGAAATCTGCGGATACGAATTCGTTCACATGGGTAAATTCATGGACGAAATCAAGAAGGGTACAGATGCTAACGAAGCATTGAAGAAAGTTACAGGTACTTATGGACGCGTAACTGAAGAACAGGGAGCTGTTAAGAAAATTGATCCACGTCACGAATAATTATAAGGAGGAAAGAATATGATTAGAGAAGTAAAATTCGAAAGCCAAGACCGTCGTATCAAAGGCATCATTGCTGCTTTGAACGCTAACGGCATCAAAGACATCGAAGAAGCTAACGCTATCTGCGAAGCTGCCGGACTTGATCCTTATAAAACGTGTGAAGAAACTCAGCCTATCTGTTTTGAAAACGCAAAATGGGCATACGTTGTAGGTACTGCAATTGCTCTTAAGAAGAACTGCACAAACGCTGCTGAAGCTGCTGAAGCTATCGGTATCGGTTTGCAGGCATTCTGTATCCCGGGTTCTGTAGCCGACGACCGTAAGGTTGGTATCGGTCATGGTAACTTGGCTGCCATGTTGTTGCGCGAAGAAACTAAATGTTTCGCATTCTTGGCCGGTCACGAATCATTCGCTGCTGCCGAAGGTGCTATCAAAATTGCTGCTAAAGCAGACAAAGTACGCAAGGAACCCCTTCGTTGCATCCTGAACGGTTTGGGTAAAGACGCTGCACAGATCATCTCTCGTATCAATGGATTTACTTATGTTCAGACTGAATTCGATTACTTTACAGGTGAATTGAAAGTAGTTCGCGAAATCGCTTACTCTGACGGTGCTCGTGCAAAAGTAAAATGCTATGGTGCTGACGATGTTCGCGAAGGTGTAGCTATCATGTGGAAAGAAGGCGTAGATGTATCAATCACTGGTAACTCTACTAACCCTACCCGTTTCCAACACCCGGTTGCAGGTACTTACAAGAAAGAACGTGTTCTTGCTGGTAAGCCTTATTTCTCAGTAGCTTCAGGTGGTGGTACAGGCCGTACCCTTCACCCGGACAACATGGCTGCCGGTCCTGCTTCTTATGGTATGACGGATACAATGGGTCGTATGCACAGTGACGCTCAGTTCGCTGGTTCTTCATCAGTTCCTGCTCACGTAGAAATGATGGGATTCTTGGGAATTGGTAACAACCCGATGGTAGGTTGTACAGTGGCTTGTGCTGTTGACGTTGCTCAGGCTTTGGCTAAGTAATTTAAGTATTACGATATAGAAATCCCCGTAACTCTATGAGGTTATGGGGATTTTTATTTTAAGGATTTTCTAATATTCTCTTTTTGTTATTCAAATCAATTGTCACAATACAATAAAACTTATTGTGATTTACTTCAAATTAATTATCTTTGCATGGAAAGAAGATAGCCCCATGAAACTAATAGAGAACAATATCAAGAAGATTATAGACCTATGCAAAAAGCATAAGGTTCATAAATTGTTTGTGTTTGGTTCTATCCTTACTAATCGCTTTAATGACAAAAGTGATGTTGATTTAGTAGTAGATTTCAATAAAGCAGAGGTGGAAGATTATTTTGATAACTACTTTGATTTCAAATATTCTCTAGAAGAATTATTAGGTAGAGAAATAGATTTATTAGAAGAACAAACAATCAAGAATCCATATCTGAAAAAGAATGTGGATGCCACTAAAACTCTAATTTATGGATGAATTAGCAAAGAAACATCTGCAAGATATATTAACAGCCATTGAAGAAATAGAAAGCTTCTTTGGTAGTGAGCCCAAATTATACGATGATTTCTACAGTAATCTCTGCCTTAGACGCGCGGTAGAAAGAAACATTGAAATTATAGGTGAAGCCATGAACAGGATATTAAAAACTGATAAAAACATAGCTATTACTAATTCTCGCAAGATAGTAGATGCAAGAAATTACATTATACATGGTTATGACAGTTTATCAGTGGATATACTTTGGAGTATGGTTATTAACCACTTACCCAGACTGAAAGATGAAGTTACTGCATTATTAAATACATTTGCATAAACCAATCATTGATAATAATATGTGGAATGTTGCAACTAAAGCATTCTGGTTTAAAAGAAATGATTACCTTTGTCTTAAACTCATAATCATAAGATTTATGGAATATATTAATGATTTTCACAAGCAATGGATAGAGCGAACTCGCCAATCAATAGCATCTTGGAGCAAGCAACCTGCATCGTTAGAAGAAGCAAAGAAGCAACAGGAACGCTTGAGAACCAACAGAGAGCTATAAGAGAGGGCAAATCAAAGAATTGACTTCATTTGCCAATTCAGATGATTTATGGATAGACTTCAATACTATTTCTACTATCTATATAGATAAAGGAGGTGAAAATGAAGTCTTTTATGATGGTGCCGCAACCATATATAAGCTGAATAACTTTGAATATGCAGGTGATGATTTCGAAAATTTCTTTATTCGCATTGCTGCTCCCAACAACGTGCTTTATGGAATAGATGGGGATTTATACTTCATTGATACACAAATCAGATTAAGGCCTTGAGCCTATAAGCAGCCTTTTTTGATAATCTGTTCTTTTACTTATTAACAAGGAGTTTATCTTTTGCTATTACAGCATTGATAAATAGCACATTGCAAAGACTTACAGGGATGGTGTGTCGCTGCTTCCTATGGTATGACAGATACAATGGGTCGTATGCACAGTGACGCTCAGTTCGCTGGTTCTTCATCAGTTCCTGCTCACGTAGAAATGATGGGATTCCTGGGAATTGGTAACAACCCGATGGTAGGTTGTACAGTAGCTTGTGCTGTTGACGTTGCTTAGGCTTTGGCTAAGTAATTCCAATTACTTTATATAGATAAACTCCTGTAATCCTTAGGGTTGCAGGAGTTTTTTATTTATGGTAATCTGATAAGACCATATACTACGAGCGAGCAGCATTTAGCATTGACATTCCTACCATCTATAATGGCAACAGGAATCAATGCAACTTTACATGGTGATGAGAGATATAAATGGTTCATTGATTAAATGGGCTGATTGATTGAGAGAGGAAAGGGCAGCTATTCAGTTAGTTGTCCTTTCTTTAATATCAAATAATTAACCAATTAGATTTGGAAGTACGCATATAAGTACATATCTTTGTATTAAACAAAAGGAGGGCTTATGAGAACAGCTAATTATACAGATTTAAGAACCAACCTCAAAGGATACATTGATTCAGTAATTGATGATTATGATACTGTAATCGTCAATCGTGGTAATGGTAAAGGAGTAGTGATGATTTCCCTTGATGAATACAACTCATTAAAGGAAACGGAATATATTATATCGTCACCTGCTACAATGGAAGCCATACGTCAAGGTGAGGAAGATATTAAGAACGGCAATTATTTTGCCCAAAATGATGGAGAGAGCATAGAAGACTTCTTAAAGCGAGCATCATGTACAGAATAATATTATCTGACCAAGCACGGAAAGAATATCTATACTTCGCACAGAGTGGCAATAAGGTTATTCTGAATAAGATTACAGCTTTACTAAATGATATTGCAGAGCATCCTTACACTGGGATTGGGAAGCCAGAACCACTAAAATATGAATTGACTAGTAAATGGTCAAGGAGAATTACATCAGAACATCGTCTTGTTTACTCTGTTAATGATGATAAGATAGAAGTCCATATACTCTCCATGAAGTACCATTATTCCCAAAAGTAACCCAACTCTTACATATTATTAATCGCAAGGGCAGCTATTCAAAAACCGAAAATAAAAAGCTGACCGACTAACTGTGAGCAGTTAAAAAAAGTATATGCATTGGAAATAAGGGAAGGAAAGCGTGTCTTGACATCGAAAAGAACAGAACCCATGAAACTAATAGAGAACAATATCAAGAAGATTATAGACCTATGCAAAAAGCATAAGGTTCACAAATTGTTTGTGTTCGGTTCTATCAATAGAAAGTTTATTCGGTAGTGAGCCTAAATTATAAAAAGCATATATAATTCCTTGTACATCCTAAATTCCTTCAAAAGCTTCATTAGCCTGTAACACCTTATTTATCAAAACATTATCATGAACAAATCATTAAAGATTCCTTCATAAATGATCAGTAATGAATTAGCCGTATCATTAGTAATGCCTCGCCCTCGTCATTAGTAATCTTTCGGCTTCATCGTTAGTAAGATGCTGGTGTAGCTAGTTTATAAAAACTCCTTGTTCTTTTCCGAAAATTCTTCATTCTTTTCGGAAAACTTCTCGTTCTTTTTAAAAAAGGCGGTTATCTTTTCAGGGGTTTGCTAAGGCGGTGGAATGTCTCCGGTTTCACACCGCAAAACACCTCGTAACACACTGTGATATTTTACTTTCGCGGTGTGTTACGGAGCTTTTCGCGGTGTCTTATTAACCGTGAACAAAACAATGGCGGTAGTTTCCAAAAACAACGGTGGTTGTTTTCCCAAACAATGGCGGTTGTTTTTGCAAACAGTGGCGAGAGTTTTTAGGGACGGAATGATGATCATTTATGAAGGAGTTAGAATATATTTGTTCATAATAGCGCTCTAATAATCAGACAATTATACACAAATGAAGGATTTGAAAGAAAAAACATCAAAATAGAAAACCCATGCTCTCCTATCACTATGTCCGGAGTAACTTAAAGCCAAAGATACCAATTCCTACGAAGCATTACTTCCATTTTCATCGCAACATCTTATTAATAAGCAAATTTGAAGCTGATTTTATGCAAATCCCATTAGAATTAATTATATTTGCATGGTTCTTAATCCCACTAGGGATTTCTCTTGACTAAGGACTACATCGGGGAATTTCCCCATAATGCAGTTCCTATATGGTAAAAAGAGTACTTTTATTGAGGTACTCTCCTATTTTATTTTAAAACAATAAACATTTGGAAAAGCGTTTCCATTCTTACTTTTATTAAAAGATATTTGGGCTTTTGCTCTTATTCTCTCAATCTGAAAACCGCCAATTTGAAGTGTATGAGAATGAGTAGATGAAGGTTCGCGCTCTATAGGGCGTGGACTGTTCTTACTTATTTATACACGAAGGTGCTTGGCGGTTCCTCAGATTGGAATAGGTAATGGATGGTTCCGCCTTTTTTTATTGCACTATGATACACATTGGAGAGCTTATCGAAGAAGAACTTCACCGCCAAGAACGTTCCGTAACGTGGTTCGCAAAAAAACTTTGCTGCGACCGGACAAATGTGTACAAGATATTCAAGAAGCAAAATATAGATACAGACCTGCTTCTTAGAATTTCACAAATCCTTAACAAAGACTTCTTCTTGACTTACTCACAATCTTTTAACGAACAAATACACTTATAAAATATTCCCGCAAACAAGTGTGGCTATTTTCGCTACATTTCTATGTTCTATGTGTCAACAGCATTATTAAACTTTATAAAAATCTACCCGTATCTTTGCAAACGTTAAGAGTTCCTCTAAGTAAAGGGAACTTAAAACGAGTTTATAAAAGTAATTTTTTAACGGAAGTTAAGTCGTGAGATTTGCGCTTCCGTTCCCGGAAGAAATAGCGGATTGTAACAACAATATGAATGAATAATTAGAATTATCATGAAATCTAAGATCTCTACGAATTGGCAAATAGCTTCCTGCATGAAGACAGAAGCTAGAAACAGTATGCTGATATGCTTTTTGATTATTGCAGTATGCACAAAAAGCAATCCTGTCATGGCGCAAGATACAGGCAGGGGATATTTTAATTCAATCTCTGTCGGTGTCAACGCAGGCACCACAGGCATAGGCTTTGATGTGGCTACCCCCATCGGAAATTATCTTGCACTCAGAGCAGGAATTTCCATGATGCCCAGTTTCAACTTTACAGTTAAGGATGTAGACGTAGACATCCCCTATCATGACAATGAATACCCTTCTACTATGAATATTAAAAGTACATTTAAACGTACATCAGGAGAGGTATTACTCAACATTTATTTGGGAAAGAACAGCCCGCTCTTTCTATGCGGAGGCATTGTCTTCGGTGGAGACAGACTAGTTGGAATAGAAGCCCATACAGATAATGCAGAACTGATACAAATGGTCAGAGAAGGAAAAGATGTCGGTATTGAAGTAGGGGACTATAGCATCCCCATCAATGAAAACGGCGATATTTCCGGAGGCTTAAAAGTGGCTTCTACCCGTCCCTATATCGGATTTGGGACAGGGCGCATTATCCCCAAAAGCAGAATAGGGTTTACGGTTGAATGTGGAGTACAGCTGCATAAATCCCCGAAAGTATATACCAATTATGGAACATTGGGAAATTTGGGAGACGAAGCCGACAACGACTTTAACAAGATAATGGACTTTTTCTGTGTCTATCCGGTAGTTAAACTCAGACTATGCGGACGCATATTCTAATTACTAACACAATAAATAGTTATATGAAATACAAAATAATTGCATTGGCACTGATGATCATCAGCGGAAGTAGCGGAATTTATGCCCAAAAGAGCAATACATCAGTTCGCTCCAAAACAAAAGTAGAAAACCTTGCAAAGCAAACGGCAGAGAACGTAACCGATGCCATCGGCGAAGATACCTTAATTCAGACTAAAATAGAATTACCCAAAGACCGCGTAGATACCATATATTATGACAGAAATTGGAAAGTAATCGGCAATAAGACATTTGCAAGCTACTATCGTTTTGCCTTATATCCTGTTGACAGTCTGACTGCACGTTATTTCAAGACTTATTACATAAGTGGTGAGTTACAAGGTGAAGGTAACTTTATCAGCTTGGATGAAAGAGATGATTCCGCAAGTTTACTAGAAGGCGAAACACTGAACTATTTCAAGAATGGGAAAATAAGTGAAAGATTATTTTATTCCTCGGGCATGCAAAATGGTGAACACACCATTTATTATGAGAATGGGAATATTAAAGAGCACTGCACCCTTTCCAACGGAAAGAGAGAGGGCATATTTTCCTCATTTACCGAAGATGGCAAAGTATGCCAGTTAACGATTTATAAAGAAGGGATACCTGCCGATTATTATATAGTAACGGATATGGATGGCAACTATTCTAAATATGATACGCAAACGAACAAACCCGTTTTTGAAACGCCAAGCATTGATGAAATTCAAACGGAATATAAAAATGGAGTGGCATGGCCCTACTATAATAAAAACGGACTAATTGTAGGAACCAGTATTTCTATGGCTAATGATATAGGCAAGTACCGAGAGATAGGCATTTTCATAGTAAACAAAAGTATGATAAATGTGGAACTGGATCCTACCCGAATAGAGGTAGCTTATATAAAGAAAGGAAAAGAGGGGAGAATGAAATTGATGTCCGCCGATGAGTATGACCAAAAGATTTTTAAGAATAAAAAGAAGGTTGCAAAAAAAGAAATAAAGAAGAAGATCGTAGTTACCACCGAAAAAGAAAGTAATGTAAATACCAATTTGGGAGCCTCTGTATTCGAAGCGGGAACTTCAAATACAGTCAAGGCTTTTCAGGAAAGTATAATCAAGTTAAAAGAGCTTATCAGCGAAAATCGCATGCATTATGCTGAAGGAAGACACGAGGACTTGGGTTATCTGGAACGCACCACGGTACATCCAGGGGAAGTAATGTCCGGATTTATATATACAGAAACTAGAAAAGTAGATAAACTGCTGGTTAAGGTTACCATCAATGGCATTACTTATATTTATGAATAAAGACTCTATCTCCCTTTGGGGGATACTAAAACAAATAGTATTAATTTAAATTATTGGATTTATGAAAAAGTTATTTTTATTGGCTGTTGTAGCACTTATTTCTGTAACATCATTTGCTCAAGATGGTAAATGGGCTGCTGGGGTTAATATCGGTTATGGTTCTGATATTTCAAAACCGTCTATTGGTGTCAAAGCACTTTATGACATCAACAACAGTTTTACAGTTGCTCCTTCTTTTAACTATTATTTTCAGAAAAAGGATGAAGGAGTTAAGATGAATTATTGGGATCTGAACTGTGATTTACATTGGAATGTAGTCAGCAAAGAAAATTTCAAATTTTATCCATTAGCAGGTATTACTTATCTGCACGGGAAAGCCTCTTTTGAAGGTGAAAGCGGATCTGACAGTTGGTTTGGGGCAAACATCGGTGTAGGAGGACAATTTAACCTCAGTTCTAATTGGGCTGCCGCAGTAGAAGCAAAATATCAAATCATAGATGGATCACAATTCGTTCCCTCCTTGTCATTAATGTACAGATTCTAAGAACATAAAATATGAAAACACTTAGAATGCTCAGCACTTGGCTGATGGTATTAGTATGCCTTAGCCTGACCACTACTGCTTGTAGTGATGATGACGATGATGAACCGGGGGCAACCTCTGATCTGGTAGGCACATGGGAAGGTGTTTCTTCCGAAGGTTGGGAAATTTACGATGGAGAGAAAGAAGAATGGAATGAAACAAACAACAGCACTCGTATTGTCTTCAATAAAGACAACACTTGTGTAGGTTACTATAAATCTGGTAACACATGGAAAAAAGAATATATCGGAACTTGGGAATATAAGAATGGCAAAATCTATTCTACCACTTGGGACCCGGAATATCCGGAGGACGATGATTCTGATGTAGATGTTGCCACAGTGTTAGAGTTGACTTCCAGTAAGTTAGTCGTTGAAAGCTCAGAAGAAGATTACTATGAAAAATCAACTTGGAGAAAAGTAAACGATTAAAGGTCTAAATTAGTAAAAGAAACTTCAACAAGGAATTTACTTATTCATCTTGTTGAAGTTTCTGTTTATTATACAATATCTATTCATAAATAAAAAGGATCATTTCTGTTACTTAACCTGCTTAAATTTCAATCAGCATTGTCATTCTGAATAGAATGAAGAATATAAAAACAGTTTACAGATCCTTCACTAGCGTTCCACTAGATGACAATAGAAAAAAATAGATAAGGCTTGATACAGTCCAAGCGAGAAACTGCTTCAAAAACTTGTCTTGTATGAGGAGCTAAACCTTTCATTGCAATATTTTATTAAAATGACGAGTTGCCATGGACTTAATGTAGGCATCCGGATTCTTCACCTTGAAATAATACCACGCAAAGAAACGATTCAATGTGTAGAGATATTCCGCCTGCGGAATAAGATAGTCCAACCATACTTGTTTTATCTTTTTAAAAGAATAAATCTGAAACAGCTGGTTAATTTCCTCTAAATCAAGATATAACAAGGTCTTCTCAATCAGCATATCATCCGGAATATCCTTAATTGAGTTTTCATTGTACGACCAGAAACAATGCTCTTGTTTCAGCTTCGCCAACAAATCAGACTTTACTATATCAACTATTGCCATATATCATACCTTTATGATGATATACAAAATTAGCTAGTTTATAACCGATAAGCAAATTTGAAGCCGACTTTATGCAAATCCCGCCAGAATTAACTATATTTGCAAAGAACGAAAACTTCAATAAAACTATTCGACTATGGGGACTCTAGGTTGCATCAACGATATGCTAAGACGGGACAAAGAAAACCGTGAACTGCGCAAAGTGGGAAGGGAACGCATCAATGAAACCCGCAACCGATTGATTGACTTAAACAAAAAGGAGCAATCCTCTCATATTTCTATAGAAGGGCTGAAAGAAATCATAATAAAGACAGCGGAAAAAGAAGAAGCGGACCGTGATCAATTTTTCAAGATGAAACTCATCATACTGGGTGGCATAGTCATAGTGGGGTTGGCGTTATGGGCATTGCTTGCCTTATTCTTATAACTATTTATTAGGAAATCATTTTCTTTCCTAATACCCAAACAAAAGTAATAATAAAATTCTCTACTATTTTCTTGATAAAGCAAACAAAAATACTTATATTTGTGATACCCACAATGGCAATAACCTTAAAACAAATAGAGTATGAAGAAGATATTATTACTATTGGTTTTATGCCTCAATATAAGTCTGGTACTGGGACAAGAGTACAGGAATTGGGAGAAACATGATATAGAAGGATTCTTTATCCTTGTCAAGAGTAAAAAAGAAGCCAAGAATCACACCAATGTGCTCAGGGAAGGAGCAGATTATTACATCCCCACCGAACTGGAAGATCAAGTATTCCCATCCGGTGTCAGTAAAAGAGTTACTCCTAAACTCTACAAACTAAAGGATACCGAAATATATATCCTATTCAGTTTTCCACCATTCCTGTTCGACTCTGATAATGGAATGATAGAAGTGAAGAACAATAAAGGAGTTTTTTATAAAAAACCGACACAATAAAGTGCATATATTGATAGATGATTCGTATCTTTGCACGATCTAGAATCTACGTATATGAACCTAAATAAGCATGTCATAGAAGAATTTCTGTCTTTTCAGAAGAATGAAATCACAGAAAGCATTGTTTATAATAAACTGGCTGCTATTGAGAAAGACAGTAACAACCGGAAAGTATTGCAACAAATTGCTCTGGAAGAAAAACAACACTATGATGTGCTGAAACAGTTTACCGAAAGAGATGTCACTCCCGACAAGCGACGTATATCCAAATTTTACTGGTTAGCCCGAATGTTTGGCATCACCTTCGCCATCAAGCTGATGGAAACAGGGGAAATCAGTTCATACAAAGGATATGCACAATATCCGGATATTCCGGAACTGGTGCGTCTGGCACATGACGAAGAAACACATGAAAACAAACTGATAAGCCTGATTAACGAAGAACGGCTGGAGTATATGGGTTCTGTGGTATTGGGACTTAATGACGCTTTGGTAGAGTTCACCGGAGCTTTGGCAGGTTTCACGTTGGCACTGAGCGACTCTAAGTTGATTGCCCTCACAGGAAGTATCACCGGTATAGCCGCCGCTCTTTCAATGGCTTCATCCGAATATCTTTCCACCAAATCGGAAGGCGAGAAAGACAAACACCCCATTAAAGCCGCCATATATACGGGAATTGCCTACGTTATCACCGTAGTGGCTTTGGTTATGCCGTTCATATTAATTAGTAATGTTATCATGGCACTGTGCATCATGCTGCTCATGGCATTGCTCATCATAGCCTTGTTTAACTATTATTATTCCGTGGCACGGGGGGAGAGTTTCAAGAAACGGTTTACGGAGATGGCAGTGCTCAGTTTCAGTGTTGCTGCAATCAGTTTCCTGATAGGCTATGCATTAAAGGCTATTACCGGCATAGAAGTGTAAACCGGATAACTTCAATTAGTGGCTAAGGAACAAACAAACGCAAATATAAACATGAAAAAATTAAGTTGGAGTACAATTAAATCAATAGTCAAAAGCTATCGGCTAGGAAGTTATCTTCGTGAATTCAGCATTGTAGCCGGAGGAGTTCTTTTTACTTTTTGGGGAAGCAATATGATAAATGAAAATGCACGCCAAAAAGAAGTGCATGAAACCATGCTGTTGGTTATCAAAGAGTTGAAATACAATCAGAATTCATTAGAAAAGATAATAAACCTAACGGATAAAGATGTATACATGAGCTCATTGCTGATACAAAACAATTTGGACATAACATCCATTCCTAAAGATACTTTATATAAATATCCCAAACTATTCTCTAACTTATCCAGTCTGGAGTATAGAAAAGATGCACTAGAAGTATTAAAGGGATCTTCTTTAATGCAATACATCTCCAACAAACAAATGTTGCAAGAAATATTGCAAACCTATTATCAATTAGAGCAAGAACAAGAGAATATAGACAGTTACTACACTTTAAAGAAAGATATCCTTTATGAAACTGCACTTAGCAAAAATAAAGCAGAAATCTTGATGAATAAGAATACTGAACTATATAATCAAGTTTTATATCTAATGAATAAACCGCGTTTCTTAACCTTTATCACAATAGTTCCCAGTTTTCTTGACTGGGAAGAACTGGAAGAATTAAACAGACAGTTAAAAGAACAAATCAAAACTTTGGAGAATTATTATTCAGCATCCATATAGAACGATAGTCCCTTTATGGCATCAGACAAATCTTCGTAGCTTGCCAACGGATTATCTGTAAAAACAGTGCGGATAATCAAATCCCGGTCTACCACATAAACACGTGGCACGCCTGATTTTGCAAACAAATGATAGATTGTACGATCTTGCTGGGCCGAATAGGGCAGCGTAAAATGATTCTCTGCCCAATATGCCGCCACATCAACAGCGCCTTCTTCCCTACTGATACACACCATATTTATTTCCTTGCCATAGTCTGCATAGATTCTTTGCAATACAGGAAGTTCCTTCTGACAGTCCGAACACTTCGTATAAAAGAACACAATCAGAGAAGGTTTCCCTTTCAAACTCCCATCCGTCACCGTCTGCCCGTCATTCATCAATACAGAAAAAGCAGGGACATGATCTCCTGCCTGTAGATTAACAGTGCCTTGATCTTCTTCATCATCATTAATACATGCCTGCATGGCGCAACCCAGCATTAAGAATACAACAGCCTTTATCCAATTCTTCATTCCCATATTTTAAGTTTCTTTCCCACAAAGATAAGATGTTTTTCATGAAATCACTACTTTTGCAGCATGAAACAAGAACTAAAAGAAAACCAAGGGCTACCCGGCTCCTTACTTTGGACGCTGGCAATCATTGCAGGTATCTCCGTAGCCAACTTATATTATAACCAACCGCTGTTGAACCGAATAAGCCGTGACCTACAAATTTCGGAATTCACAGCCAACCTGATAGCCATGATTACCCAAATAGGTTACGCTATCGGCTTGCTGTTCATCATCCCTTTGGGAGATTTATACAAAAGAAAGACGATCATTCTGATTAATTTTTCAATTCTCGTAGTTTCACTGCTTACCATTGCACTGGCTCCTGATATTCATCTGATCCTGTTCGCTTCTTTTCTGACAGGTGTATGCTCGGTAATGCCGCAAATTTTTGTCCCCATTGCTGCACAATTCTCCACTCCCGAAACCAAAGGGCGGAATGTGGGAATGATTATTTCCGGACTGCTGACGGGTATTCTGGCTTCGCGGGTGGTGAGCGGCATTGTAGGCGAATACCTGGGTTGGCGGTTTATCTTTTTCGTAGCAGCGGTGCTGATGGTGATATGCGTTATCATTATCATGAGGGTATTGCCCGATATTCCCTCCAATTTCAAAGGGAAATACAGTGACTTGATGAAGTCTCTTTTCTCCTTGGTGGTGGAATATCCGCAACTGCGAATTTCATCCCTACGGGCTGGGATTGCTTTTGGTTCATTCCTTGCTTTGTGGACTTCTTTGGCTTTCAAAATGGAGCAAGCTCCTTTTTATGCAGGAAATAATGTGGTAGGTTTGCTGGGACTTTGCGGAGTGGCGGGAGCTCTCACTGCTTCCTTTGTGGGACGGTATGTACATATTCTGGGAGTAAAGCGATTGAACTACATCGGTTGCAGCCTGATGTTTGCCGCATGGCTTTTACTCTATTGGGGGCAAGACACCTATGCGGGCATCATTGCCGGAATACTGGTTATAGATATAGGTATCCAAAGCATTCAGCTCAGTAATCAGACTACCATCTTCGCCCTTAACCCGAAAGCGTCCAACCGCATCAATACCATTTTCATGACTACCTATTTCATAGGCGGCTCTATGGGTACATTCCTTGCCGGAACATTCTGGCACTGGTTTGGATGGACAGGAGTAGTAGGAACAGGAATCATGCTGACTGCCTGCTCCCTTGCCATTAATATATTCGCCAAGAAATAAATCAGGAATCCATATCACTGAGATGGAGTTCCAGCGCCTTGACGGAAATATAAATCTCGCGGACCGAAATGCCCAAAGAGATAATGAGCAACACAAGTGCCAACCCGAAAATATAGACTGATACCATATACAACTGTATGTACATCAGAAACATACTGACGACACAAAGCAGCAGACTTCCAATGCCTGTCACCTGCATGGCACGCGTCAGATAAAGGCGTTTCCGCAAATTGGCAATCTGTGCAGCCGCAACTGCCGAATGGTTTTCACGATACTGGTCTTTCAGTGTACGCACCAACTGGGCGTATGACAGAAAACGGTTGGTATAGGCCAACATTATCAATGATATGGCAGAAAATAATAAAGCCGGGGTTGTTAAATCTATTTCCATTTCTCAAATATTTCAAAGTTAGAATGATGCAAAGATACGGTAAATATCCTGATATTCTCATTACATTTTGCAACGAAAGGAATATCTTTGCAATGAAACCAATTAATTAACAGAGTATGCAAACTACAAACTTGTATATAAAAGACTGGCTGGCTATACACCCTTATACCCAGCAACAGCCCACCGACAGATATTTCGTAGAATTGGTAAACCGCCTCTACGACCTCTGCCCCCTTACCGATGTTCCCCAAATGTTCAAAAAGAAGCTCTGCCTCTATACGGCCGCTTATTTTGAAGATGTCATTTCCGGTCTGGGGTTGTGGCAGGCTTTTGCCACCAAGCACACGGAGCTGTATGGCAATCCCCTCCCCTTCTACACAATCCAACCGGATTACATCAAAGATGAAATCAATGAAGAAGATATTCGCTTCATCATTTGGAATACATTAGAGAAAGCTCCTTACCGGCATCCGTACACGAATCCTCTGGACTCTAATATTGAGGAAACCGGACGCCTTTTCTTTCAGATCCTGGAGGATGAATATGAAACGGCTCCTTCAAATGATGTGCTTCAGGACTACTTTCTGTCATTTGAGAGTAAGCGGGAGGCAAACCACAAACTATGGTGGTTGTTCGGACATACTTACCTCACGGAACCATCTGTTCAAGAATACATTGCCCAAGTCACCGAATCGGATAAATTCATTATTCCCTGTGGTCCACTAGCGCTTTTCCTGCACGAATGGATAGACTTGCTGACCAACGGGCAAACGGAAAATTGGGAAGAAGCGGAAGGGTTATCCCCTGTAATCCCCGAATTATCCGAAGAAATGAAGGCAAAGAACCGGAATACTTACCAATTATTTACGCAAGGGACGGATGGGGCTTCTATTGTCTATCTGGATGGATATAAAGAGTTGCATCGTTTCCTCACCCAAGCCCTGCAATGGCCGGATGATGAAAATCATACTTTGCCGCAAATGAAAGAGCATCGTAATTTTATCATGATGGCAAATCCAGAGAAAGGTATCTTGCTGGCAAATAGCATTTGTGAATGTATCAGTGACCCGCTTAATCCGATGTATAATTCGGAAATAGCAGCCAAAGAGGCATTTAGTTTGCTGACTACTCCTACTAAGTGTCCTCCGGATTTGATGAAATATCTTATCAGCAATCACTATATACCAGATGCACAGTTTCCGATATTCGGCGAGAAAGAGTTGGTGCAAAAGAATGCGGACTTTATAGCGCGGCATGCATTGTTGTATTATTATCGGGGAGATTAATCAAGGAAGATAGACAGTCGAAGGTAACTTTATCCCCTCTCAAGAGCTACTCTTTCTACACATCTTGTTAACATATCTCGTAGGGGCAGGGTTTGCCTGCCCGAATACACAAAGCGAACCGTTTTCGGGCGGGCAAACCCCGCCCCTACGGTGGATGAAAGCGTTACCGGATATGAAAAACTCTCACGCAGCTATATCCTCACCTCATTCTCCAAAGGTTTCCCCTCCGAAAAATCCTTCACATTCTGAAGCGTAGTATGGGCAATATTAGACATTGCTTCTTTAGTAAAGAAAGCCTGATGAGAAGTCACAATCACATTATTGAAAGACAGTAGACGCGCCAAGGTATCATCATCAATAATCTTATCTGATTTATCTTCATAAAAATACGCTCCTTCTTCCTCATACACATCCAGTCCGGCATAACCTACTTTCTTGGTTTTCAATCCTTCAATCAAAGCATTGGTATGAATCAACTGTCCGCGCCCTGTATTGATAATCATTACTCCGTCTTTCATCTTGCTGATGGAATAGTCATTAATCAGATACTTGGTCTGTTCGGTTAAGGGACAATGCAGGGAGATAATATCCGAGCTATGATAAAGCTCATCCAAAGAACAATATACCACCTGATGTTCACGGGCAAAGTTATAATCGGGATACAAATCATAAGCCAAAACATTCATGCCGAAACCCCGAAGTATCTGAATCAGAATCTTCGCAATCTTGCCTGTACCGATAATCCCGGCAGTCTTGCCATGCATATCAAAGCCCATAAGTCCGTGCAAAGAGAAATTTCCATCTCGTGTGCGCATTGTAGCGCGTGGAATCTTGCGATTGAGTGACAACATCAGCGCCACCGTAAATTCAGCAACGGCATAAGGTGAATAAGCCGGTACACGTACCACTTTCATCTTGCCTACCGTTGCTGCTAAATCTACATTATTGTAACCTGCGCATCTCAAAGCCAGCAGTTTAACGCCATTATCCGCCATTGCCCGGATAACCTCGGCATCAGCCGTGTCGTTTACGAAGATGCAGACTGCGTCTGCTCCTTTGGTCAACACCACATTATTCATGTTCAGATGGCCTTTATAGTATTTTATATCAAAGCCAAATTTCTCGTTAGCCTCCGTAAACGAGCGCTCGTCGTAGGGTTTCGTGTCGTAAAATGCAATTTTGTAAGCCATAATCTTTTCTTCTTTCTTCATTTATAGTTCGTATAAATAACAAAAAGATACAGCCTACGGTTCAAATTCCATCTTATAGTTTTTTCAGTTCCTTGTACAAACGCTGTACAGGCAGCCCCATCACGTTAAAATAACTGCCTGCAATGCTCTGAACCCCGACAAATCCTATCCATTCCTGAATGCCATAGGCACCGGCTTTGTCCATCGGTTGGTAATGCTCTACATAATAATGGATTTCTTCTTCTGTCAGGTCCGTAAAAGTGACATCGGTCACTGTCGAAAAGCTTTTCCGGAATCCGGTCGTAGTAATACATACTCCTGTCATTACCTGATGAGTCTTTCCCGAAAGACGGCGCAACATATTCCGTGCATCTTCTTCATCCTTCGGTTTTCCCATCACCACACCATCCAGCCACACGATGGTATCAGCAGTGATTATCAACTCATCCGGCTGCATGGAGTCACGGTAGGCATCCGCCTTTTCGCTTGCTATATATAGAGGTATCTCCTCCCCCTTCAAGGTATCGGGATAAGATTCTTCAATGCCGGGCAGGGTTTTCACTTCATAGTCTATGCCCAAGCCGGACAACAATTCCTTGCGACGCGGAGAGTTGGAGGCAAGTATTACTCTGTATTTCTTTAAATTATCTAGCATGATTTTCTTGTTTTTCTTACCACCCGAAGGCTTTTTCGTGTGACATCCATTTGCCTTGTGCTTTCAATACCTGCTCCACTACGTCGCGGCCACAGCCATATCCGCCGTTGCGATGAGAGATGTAAGTGGCTATTTCCTTTATTTCGGGGGCAGCATCGGCAGGACAGCAGGGCAAACCGCAGAGGCTCAGCACTTCATAGTCGGGAATATCATCGCCCATATAGAGTATTTCTTCGTCCTTCAAACTGTATTTTTCTTTCAGATGGGCGTATTCCTTGGTCTTTACGGCAGCGGCAAGGTACACATCTTTGATACCCAGCCCTTCATAGCGTTTACGCACCGCCTCGGTGTTGCCACCTGTGATAATGGCTACGTGGAGGCCGCACTTCACGGCTAGTTGCAAGGCATAACCGTCTTTTATATTAACCGTGCGCATGGGTTCGCCATTGGGGTGCAGGTAGATGGTTTCGGCACTCAGTACTCCGTCTACATCGAAGACAAGCGCCTTTATCTTTTTCAAATCATAGTTTATCATATCTATTTCAAATTATGGATGCTTTTACTTATTTTTTCATATAGTTCCTGCACGGGAGGGGCGTCAGCCAACAGTTCCAGATGCTTGTTTATCACATTCTCATCATAGCGGATGGCCGGGCCTGTTTGTGCCTGCACCGGAGACAGTTCGTGCACTTTCCGCGCCGTTTCATCTACCAGCGAAAGCATCACTTCGAACGGAATGCCTTGCTTTTCCAGAATATGAGAGCTTAAAGCATACATATGATTGGTAAAGTTACAGGCAAAGACCGCCGCTATATGCAAATATTTCCGTTGCCCGGAAGTAGCTTCATATACTTTGGGACTCAGCCTGCCTGCCACCTCGTGCAATAACTGCAAATCGCCGGCAGCGGATGCTTCTATAAAGAAAGGTACGGTGCGGAAATCCACCTCACGCTGTTTGCTGAAGGTCTGCATGGGGTAGAGCACTCCATAGCGCAGGGCATATCCTTTCCACAAGTCCATAGGCATACTGCCCGCCGTGTGTACAAACAATGCCTGCTCCCTGCCTTTCACCAATCGTCCTGCCAATTCCTGCAAAGCGGTATCTTTTAAAGCTACAATATACAAGTCGGCATCCCGGCGAATCATGTCTATATCAACAGTGTATTCTGCCGAAAGTTTACCGGCAAGGACAGAGGCCGACTCCTCTGTGCGGCTATACACCTGCACCACCTCGTAACCGGCTTCCTGCAATGCCCTGCCCAGGTGGGTTGCCACATTGCCTGCCCCTATCAATACTATTTTCATCATCGGGTAGAAACTAAATATAAAATAACACCAATCAGCAGCAAAGCAGCCGGCAACAAATAGGCAGACATCTGCCCCAACAGGGCTACGACCAACCCGATATTCAGTATCAGCCAAATGCCCGCCAGCACAATGCCTACGGACTTATCTGCCTTAAACCACAAGAAAATAACTGCTGCATAAAGCAACATATTGTCTTTCTGCATCACCCAGGGCAAGCCGTGCGAAGCAAACCCGATGAACTTATCTATCAGGTAAAGGATTCCCATCACAATGAGGAATACCGCAGAAGCCTTGTATGTATCCTTATGATTAATAGCAGCCACTTTTACTTGCCTCCGAATTTATTGATATGGACTTTCTCCCACTGCAAATGGTCTTCGTCAAAGGGCTTGCGTTCCATTCCTTTGTGGCCGACGGCTATGATGGAAACGACTTGCAACTGCAAGGGAATATCAAGCACCTCGTGCACATACTCACCCGATGGCATTCCGGCAGCGGTAAAACGCTCGCGCACCTGCACCCAGCAGCTTCCCAGCCCCAGGTCTTCGGCCTGCAACTGTATCATGAGGGATGCAATGGCAGCATCTTCAATCCATACATCGCTGGCCAAAGGGTCGGCCATCACCACGATTGCCAAAGCGGCATCTGCCAGAAATGTAGCTCCCATCTCTTTGCAATGAGATAATTTTTCTAAAGTTTCCTTATCATCTACAGCAATAAACTGCCAGCAATTGCTGCGTTTGGACGAAGGAGACATTAAAGCTGCCTTCAATAATGCTACCACTTCTTCCTGTGTCAACTCCTGATCTGTGAACTTACGCATGCTGCGTCTGTTCTTTATTAAGTCACTAAATTGTTCCATCATATATTCAGTTAATTTATTTTTCTGCACAAATATACAACTAGAATGTGGATTGATAAACAAAAAACCATAAATTTGCAATCAGAGATGCCAGTAAGACTAAGTACATATCACAAAGGAAACGCTATTCCCGCCCTGCCGGGAAAGACTATTTTCCATTCTACCGAGTTATTTCATGTGTTCGAAATGACGCGGGGGTACGAGCCTGTCCTTATTGTAGCATTCATAGGCGACCGCCCCGTGGCCAAGTTGCTGGGGGTGATCCGCAAAAGCGTGCGCCTGTTTCCACCCGCCATCATCAGGCGTTGCGAAGTATATGGCACAGGAGAATATTTTGATGAGGAGCTGAACAAAGAAGATTTGTTTGGAGAAATGCTGGAACACCTCACCAACGAAGCATTGCGCCGGTCTTTCCTTATCGAGTTCCGTAATCTGGAAAATCCTTTATTCGGCTATAAGGTATTCCGGAAAAACAAATATTTCGCCATCAACTGGCTGCGGGTACACAATTCGCTACACAGCAAGCCCCCCTATGAACGCCTGAGCCTGTCGCGAAGGAGACAAATAAACAAAGCGTTGAGGAACGGCGCCATCATGGAAGTGGCGGACAATGAAGAGGACATCAGGGAGTTCTCGCTCATGTTGAAGAAAGCCTATTCCTCGCAAGTGAGAAAGCATTTTCCCGACATCGACTTTTTCCGGCTATTGGCATGGCAAAGTCCCGAAAAGGAAATTGCCAAGGTGTTTCTGGTGAAATACAAAGATAAAATCATCGGAGGCTCCATCTGCCTTTTCTCCGACAGCAATGCATACCTCTGGTTCTCAGGCGGTATGCGTAAGACTTACGCATTTCTTTATCCGGGCATACTGGCTGTATGGGCTCCCCTCACCTATGCCTACGAGAAAGGTTATCAACATTTGGAATTTATGGATGCCGGCCTGCCTTTCAAAAAACATGGTTACAGGGATTTCATACTCCGCTTTGGTGGCAAACAAAGCAGTACACGCCGCTGGTTCCGCTTCCGGTGGGACTGGCTGAACTCCCTTTTGTACCACTTCTACATTTAACCGAACCTGCTATAAGACCTAACATTTCTGACTTTTTGTATTAACTGTTGTGAAGCATCTCGCAAATAAGAAATAAAATTGAAGAAATATTTCTTTATTTAACCCGAAATTGCTTTCTTTGTGCAGTTTTATCTGAAATTTTGAGTATAAGACCAAACTATTAAAATTATAAAGTTATGAAAATCTCACACATTGAACACTTGGGCATTGCTGTAAAAAGCATCGAAGAAGCCCTTCCGTATTATGAAAACGTATTAGGTTTGAAATGCTACAATATCGAAGTAGTAGAAGATCAGAAAGTAAAAACAGCTTTCTTGAAAGTGGGTGACGTAAAGATAGAATTGCTGGAGCCGACAAGCCCTGAAAGTACTATCGCTAAATTTATTGAAAAGAACAACGGCAACGGTGGCATGCACCACTTGGCTTTTGCTGTAGAAGACGGTGTGGCTAATGCATTGGCAGAAGCAGAAACTACAGGTATCCGCCTGATAGACAAGGCTCCGCGCAAAGGTGCTGAAGGATTGAACATCGCTTTCCTGCATCCGAAATCAACTCTCGGCGTTTTGACAGAACTCTGTGAAAAATAATTAATTTGATCCACCACGGATTATTAATAGGAGTTGTCCTTCCAAATCTGTGTCAATCCGAGTAATCTGTGATGAAAGAATAATAACCAAATAGTAAATAAGAAGATGAGTAATCAACTTGAAAAAATTAAAGAGCTTATCGAACGCCGTGCCACAGCACGTATGGGCGGAGGTGAAAAAGCAATTGCCAAACAACACGAAAAAGGGAAATATACAGCTCGTGAACGTATAGCTATGCTGCTGGACGAAGGCAGTTTTGAAGAAATGGATATGTTTGTAGAACACAGATGTACCAACTTCGGCATGGAGAAAAAACATTATCCGGGTGATGGCGTTGTAACCGGTTGCGGTACCATCGAAGGACGTTTGGTGTATATATTTGCACAAGACTTTACTGTTTCTGCCGGTTCTTTGTCAGAAACCATGTCTCTCAAAATCTGCAAAGTAATGGATCAAGCCATGAAGATGGGTGCTCCTTGTATCGGTATCAACGACTCGGGTGGTGCACGTATCCAAGAGGGTATCAATGCATTGGCAGGTTATGCTGAGATTTTCCAACGCAATATCCTTGCTTCGGGTGTTATTCCTCAGATTTCAGGTATCTTCGGTCCTTGTGCCGGTGGTGCTGTTTACTCTCCTGCTTTGACTGACTTTACGTTGATGATGGAAGGTACTTCTTATATGTTCCTTACCGGACCGAAAGTAGTAAAGACCGTTACAGGCGAAGACGTTAGCCAGGAAAACTTGGGTGGTGCAAGCGTTCACTCTACCAAGTCAGGTGTTACTCATTTCACAGCCAAGACTGAAGAAGAAGGTCTGGCATTGATCCGCAAATTATTGGGATATATCCCTCAAAATAATCTGGAAGAAGCTCCTTATGTAGACTGTGCAGATCCTATCGACCGTCTGGAAGATTCTCTGAACGAAATCATTCCCGACAGTCCGAACAAACCTTACGATATGTATGAAGTGATTGCTGCTATCGTAGACAATGGTGAGTTCCTGGAAGTTCAGAAAGACTACGCTAAAAATATCATTATCGGTTTTGCCCGTTTCAACGGTCAGTCTGTAGGTATCATTGCCAACCAGCCTAAGTTCCTGGCAGGTGTGCTTGATAGCAATGCTTCTCGCAAGGGTGCACGTTTTGTCCGTTTCTGCGATGCATTCAATATTCCTCTTGTTTCATTGGTAGACGTTCCGGGATTCCTTCCGGGTACAGGCCAGGAATACAACGGCGTAATCCTTCACGGTGCCAAGTTGCTGTATGCTTACGGCGAAGCCACTGTGCCTAAGGTAACTATCACATTGCGTAAGTCTTACGGTGGTTCTCACATCGTAATGAGCTGTAAGCAACTGCGTGGCGATATGAACTATGCATGGCCTACTGCTGAAATTGCCGTAATGGGTGGTGCAGGTGCCGTAGAAGTATTGTATGCCCGCGAAGCTAAGGATCAGGAAAATCCGGCTCAGTTCCTTGCAGAAAAAGAAGCTGAATACACCAAGTTGTTTGCTAATCCTTATAATGCAGCCAAGTATGGTTACATTGATGATGTAATTGAACCGCGTAATACCCGTTTCCGCATTATCCGTGCATTGCAGCAGTTGCAGACTAAGAAATTGACTAACCCGGCTAAGAAGCATGGTAATATTCCATTGTAATCAGGCTTTTTACATTTAAAATGAGAACGATTATGAATAAAACAAAAATCGGAATATTCCTTTCTTTGCTGCTGATGGTGGGTTTATGTTCTTGCGGAGAACAGAAATCGAATACCAAGCTGGTACTGAATGAAGTGCTGATTGAAAATGAAAGCAACTTTCAGGACGACTACGGGGTACACAGTGCATGGATTGAGATATTCAATAGATCATTTGGTAGCGCAGACCTTGCCGGTTGTTTGCTGAAAGTGAGCAGCCAGCCCGGTGACACAGCTACTTATTTTATCCCTAAAGGTGATATTATGACCGTGGTTAAGCCACGCCAGCATGCTCTGTTCTGGGCGGACGGCGAACCAAACCGCGGTACTTTCCACACTAATTTTACACTGAACAGTGCGACTAGCAACTGGATTGGTTTATATGATTCCGGTAAGAAATTATTGGATCAAATCGTTGTGCCGGCAGGTGCATTGCAAGTTAATCAATCTTATGCACGCGTCAGCGATGCAGCCCCACAGTGGGAAGTGAAAGGTGGAAGTGCAGACAAATATGTAACTCCGAGCACCAACAACAAGACCATCAACAGCCATGCTAAGATGGAAAAGTTTGAAGAACACGATAGCGTAGGTATCGGTATGGCTATTTCTGCCATGAGCGTAGTGTTCTGTGGTTTGCTCTTGTTGTTCTTGCTTTTCAAGATTGTCGGAAAGATCTCTGTCAACCTCAGCAAGCGTAATGCTATGAAGGTGAAAGGTATCACAGACAAGCAGGAAGCCAAAGAAAAGAAACTGGGCGAAGCTCCGGGCGAAGTATTTGCAGCAATCGCAATGGCTATGCACGAAATGCAAAGCGATGTACACGATGTGGAAGAAACCGTTCTTACCATCACCCGTGTAAAACGTAGCTATTCACCGTGGAGTTCTAAGATTTATACCTTGCGTGAAACTCCCCACAAAAAGTAAGTCACCATACATAAAAAGATAAAACGATGAAAGAATATAAATATAAGATCAATGGTAACGTGTACAAGGTTGCCATTGGAGATATTGAAGATAATATCGCTCACGTAGAGGTGAACGGTACTTCCTATAAAGTTGAAATGGAAAAGGCTCCGAAAGCTGTTGTTAAACCTATAGTACGCCCTGCTTCCACAGCTCCGGCGGCTCCTACTACAACTGTTGTTAAACCGGCTGCTGCTTCTACCGGCAAATCAGGAGTAAAATCTCCGCTGCCCGGTGTAATCCTTGACATCAAAGTCAATGTAGGAGATGCAGTGAAGAGAGGACAAACCATCATCATCCTTGAAGCAATGAAGATGGAAAATAACATCAACGCTGACAAAGACGGTAAAATTACTGCTATCAATGTAAGTAAAGGAGAATCTGTTCTGGAAGGTACTGACCTCGTAATTATTGAATAATATGGGAGAGTTTATTAATTTTATCGGAAATAACCTTGCCGACTTCTGGACCTATACGGGATTTGCCAACGCCACCGGCGGGCATATCGCGATGCTTCTGATAGGCTTGTTATTCATATACTTGGCTGTAGCTAAGGAATTTGAGCCGATGTTGCTGATTCCTATCGGTTTCGGTATTCTGATCGGTAATATTCCTTTCAACATGGAAGCCGGACTGAAAGTCGGTATCTATGAGGAAGGTTCTGTGCTTAATATTCTGTATCAAGGGGTTACCTCCGGATGGTATCCGCCGCTCATCTTCTTGGGTATCGGGGCAATGACCGACTTCTCGGCATTGATTTCGAATCCTAAATTGATGTTGATTGGTGCGGCTGCCCAGTTTGGTATCTTCGGTGCATATATGATTGCATTGGCTATGGGCTTTGACCCGATGCAGGCTGGTGCTATCGGTATCATCGGTGGTGCTGACGGTCCGACGGCTATCTTCCTTTCGTCCAAACTGGCGCCTAACCTGATGGGTGCGATTGCGGTATCAGCATATTCCTATATGGCTCTGGTACCGGTTATCCAGCCGCCTATCATGCGCCTGTTGACTACAAAACATGAACGCTTGATCCGTATGAAACCGCCGCGCGTAGTTTCTCATACAGAGAAAGTTATGTTCCCCATCATCGGTTTGTTGCTCACTTGCTTCCTGGTTCCGTCAGGCTTGCCTCTGTTGGGTATGCTGTTCTTCGGTAACTTGTTGAAGGAAAGTGGTGTAACCCGTCGCTTGGCAGAAACTGCCCGTGGTCCGCTGATTGACGTAATTACCATCCTGTTGGGATTGACAGTGGGTGCGTCTACTCAGGCTTCCGAGTTCCTGACTGTAGACTCTATCTTGATCTTCGCTTTGGGTGCACTGTCATTCGTTATTGCAACCGCTTCGGGTGTTATCTTCGTGAAGCTATTCAACCTGGTATTGGGCAAGGACAACAAGATTAATCCGCTTATCGGTAATGCCGGTGTATCTGCTGTACCCGACTCGGCACGTATTTCTCAAGTAGTAGGTTTGGAATATGATCCTACCAACTACCTGTTGATGCACGCAATGGGTCCGAATGTGGCAGGTGTGATCGGTTCGGCTGTTGCAGCCGGTATTTTGCTGGGATTCTTGATGTAACTCATTGAAATACAATAAAAAAGTCCTCTTCCATCATGGTATGGAAGGGGACTTTTTGCTTGATATAGATTAAGAAATGAACGATTCGTGGTATATTTTGAATGAAATATAGCTAAATATATGCTGGAAAACATATACATTTGCAACCGTAAACCAAACTAAATTAAAACGAAGATGGAAAAGAAAACAGTTAAGTACCATATTCCTCAAAACGGAATATACATGTACGCTCGTACTAACTCGGGTAAAACTGAACTCATTGTCCTGAACAGTACCAATGCGGAACAAGTAGTCGAAAGCGATCATTATCGTATGATGACTAATGATTCAAAAAGCGGCAAAGAACTTGTTAGCGGCAAAAAGATTGACCTTACCAAGAACATGACAGTTGGTGCACGTCAGTCACTGATTATTGAATTATAATTGTTTTTTAAGGTAAAAAGGTAAATGAGAATGTAAAATGAAAAGGCGGCTCTTGCGAAAAGAAGCCGCCTTTCTTTTTCTACCACATCATTATTTGCGTGAAACAATAGTCCCGGTAGCCTGATAAGTAGGCATCACCAACATTTCTGCAATCTGCATGTATTCCGGCACAGAAGCGGCAAAGTACACGGTTTCTGCAATATCATCTCCCGTCAGCGGACGGATACCTTTATATACATTATCAGCCTTATCCTTATCACCACGGAAACGAATCACCGAGAAGTTTGTCTCCACCAATCCCGGTTTGATATTAGTCACCCTCAGCGGTGTGTCTACCAGGTCAATACGCAGTCCGTCCGACAATGCTTTTACCGCTGCCTTTGTGGCACAATACACGCTGCCGCCCGCATAAGCCGCGTCTCCGGCTATGGAACCTATATTAATAATGTGTCCCCGGCCACGCTCCACCATTCCCGGAACCACCAGGCGCGTCATAGCCAGCAATGACTTGATATTGGTGTCAATCACAATATCCCATTCATCCAGATTTCCTTCGTGCTCTTTGTCCGTACCGATCACCAGTCCGGCATTATTTACCAATATATCAATCGCTTTCCATTCGTCGGGTAACGAATCCAAAGCCTCACCGGCCCGCTTGCGGTCACGCACATCAAAGGGAAGCAGATACACTTTCGTGCCATATTTCTGTTCCAATTCTTCCTTCAACGCATTTAGTTTGTCTACGCTGCGGGCATTCAATATTAAGCTGGCTCCTTCTGAAGCAAACTTACGGGCGCATCCGGCTCCAATGCCGCTGGAAGCTCCTGTGATAAAAACGATCTTATCCATTTCTTATTTTGATTTATTAAAGAACTTACTGAAGAATAACACTTGATAGTCGATGGCATTGTGCCAATAGGTGCCGGTGTGCCCACCCGGACGGACCGTAAAGTCATGGCTGATTTTCTTTTCCAGCAGCTTTTCATGTACCGCCTTATTCACATCCAGAAAGAAATCATCACAACCACAGTCTATGATAATGGCAAGGTCGCCATCCTTTATTTTATCCAGTTGATTAATTACGGTGTGCTCATCCCATACCTGTTGATTGGAGACTTCCTCACCCAACTGTTTTTTCATTTCCCAGTTATTGGGGAAGGGACGGATGTCCAGTCCGCCACTCATGCTGCCCCCGCCGCCAAAAGTATCCTTATGGCGGATAGAAAGCCACATCCCGCCATGACCACCCATACTCAATCCTGTAATGGCGCGTCCGCTTCTATCGGCTATGGTCGCAAAGTTCTTATCAACATAATTCACTAATTCTTTTGAAACGAAAGTTTCATATCGGTAGTCTTTATTCAAAGGACTATCCCAATACCAACTATTCTTTCCATCGGGACAAACAAAGATAATTCCTTCCCTATCGGCAATCCGGGGCAATTCCGGTTTGATGCCTATCCAAGTAAAAGCATGACCGCCATATCCATGCAATAAATAAATCACAGGGCACTTCTTTCCCGCCACCGCCTTGTCCGGACGGATAGTCAGTACCTTTACATCCTTATTCATTGCTGCACTATGCACTTGTAATGTATCCACCTTTGCTGCCTGCATCCCTGCCGACAAGCAAAAAAGCCCGATAAAAAGGGCTAAAAACTGTTTTTTCATGTATGCTTAAAAATTAATCGATGTAAAGTTACAATATAATTTGCAATTTAGTTGCATCTTCTTTCCGCTATCTTTGTTGCCATAAAACAAAAAGGAACAATGAAAAAGATAAGATTAGAATCGGTTTTTAATGAATTTACCCTGATGGGAATAGCTGTACTGGGAGCTTTCTACCTGGGAGAATACTGGGAAGGAATCGCTGTCATCCTGTTCTACCTGATTGGTGAGTGGTTTCAACATAAAGCAGTACACAAAGCACGCCATAATATCAAGGCATTGCTGGATGTGCGCCCCGAAACGGCTACCGTCATATCGGCAGATAACCAATATAAAGTGATAGCACCGGAACAAGTACCAATAGGAGCCATTATCGAAGTGAAAGCCGGAGAGCGAGTGCCTCTGGATGGTGTCCTGCTGGAAGATTCAGCTTCATTTAACACGGCAGCACTGACCGGTGAAAGTGCCCCCCGCACCATCTGTAAGCAAGAAGAAGTATTGGCAGGAATGATTGCTACCGACCGGGTGGTAAGAATAGAGGTAAGCAAATCTTATGACCAAAGTGCCTTGGCACGCATTCTGGCATTGGTACAGGATGCTGCCGAAAGAAAAGCACCAGCCGAATTGTTTATCCGCCGCTTTGCACGTATCTATACGCCTGTGGTAACCGGATTGGCAGCATTGATGGTATTGCTTCCGTTCCTTTATTCGTTGGTACGGCCCGAATTTATTTTCATATTCGATGATTGGTTTTACCGGGCATTGGTGTTTTTGGTAATCTCCTGTCCGTGTGCATTGGTAGTCAGCATTCCGTTAGGATACTTCGGAGGCATAGGCGCTGCATCGCATCAGGGCATTCTGTTCAAAGGAGGGAATTATCTGGATGCCATCACTAAAGTTAATACGGTGGTATTCGATAAAACCGGAACGCTGACAGAAGGGATATTCGGAGTACAAACCGTATCACCGGCCGAAAACACTTCAGATAAGGACTTGCTGCACCTTATTGCATCGGTAGAAAATTTCAGCAACCACCCCATTGCGAAAGCGATTGTGAAGTATGCGAAAGAGCAACATATCACATTGGAAACCTCGCTAAAGATTACTGAAATTGCAGGATACGGACTGAAAACGGTTATGGATGGGAAAGAGATCTATGTGGGAAATGCACGATTACTATCCAAATACGACATCTCCTTCCCCACCGAAATCAGCCATATTCCGGAAACCACGGTACTGTGCGTCAAGGATGGCAAGTATATGGGCTACATTACTTTGGCCGACAGCCCGAAGCCCGATGCAGCACAAGCCATCAGCGAATTGAAAAGTTTAAATATTAATAATATTCAGATCTTATCGGGAGATAAACAGGCAATTGTTTCTAAATTAGCCGAGAAGATAGGCGTTACCCGTGCCATCGGTGATTTATTACCCGAAGGTAAAGTATCATACTTAGAACAGTTGAAGGCGAATCCCAAAAACCGCATTGCCTTTGTGGGAGACGGAATCAATGATACTCCCGTATTGGCACTGAGTGATGTGGGTATTGCAATGGGTGGCTTGGGCAGTGACGCCGCCATAGAAACTGCCGATGTAGTGATTCAGACCGATCAGCCCAGCAAAGTGGCAACCGCCATAAAGATTGGAAAACTGACACACCGCATTGTGTGGCAAAATATCTCGATGGCATTCGGAGTGAAATTACTGGTATTGATGTTGGGAGCTGGAGGAATGGCTACCATGTGGGAAGCTATCTTTGCCGATGTAGGCGTGGCATTGCTCGCCATATTCAATGCAATAAGAATACAGAAATGGAAGGAATAAATGAACCAATATGGATGAAACAATATATTTGAAGAAACTGGAACAACGGGAGATAAAACCGACCGCCATGCGGCTTTTAATCCTGCGAACCATGATGCAACACAAAGAAGCATTTTCATTGCTTGACCTGGAGAATGAATTGGACACGGTAGATAAATCAACCATTTATCGCACCATCACCCTGTTTCTTGCCCACCACTTGATTCATGGCATTGATGACGGAACAGGATCATTGAAGTATGCCGTATGCGGCAGTGAGTGTAATTGCGAGGTAGACGATCTGCACACGCATTTCTATTGCGAGAACTGTCACCGCACTTTTTGTTTGAAAAGCATTCACATCCCCATGGTGACCTTGCCGCCGGGATTTACCGTGCAGAGCATAAACTATGTGATGAAAGGATTGTGTGCAGAATGCTCTTTGCCGGGTAAAGATCATTCTTCCCACTCATCCATTTAAATCTGAACTTCGAACCATTCATCAGGCAACTCATCCGAAAAGAGTTGCCTGATCGTCTTTCATCAAGTTATTTTGCACAAAAACAAATGCAATAACCTTATGAAAAGAATAGTTAGAATTTCATTCATGCTTCTACTTATCGCCCTTCCAATGGGCAGTTACGGACAAGGCTACATCAGTTATGACTACATGCCCGCCAGCACACTGAGAGACGAGATCGGCAATAAATATGGTTCGGGGCAGTTACAAATCCTATCGGCAGGATATAACCTGCCCCTTTCCGCCAGGCAAAATGACAGGGGACAAATGACAGCATGGTCTGCCACCATCAGAGGATCATATGGCATACTGAACAACGAGGGACCAGCCAAAGACCTGAATCCCGATAACATATTAAACACCAGTCTGAACATTACACACATGCGCCCCATATCAGAGAAATGGAGCATCATAGCCTCCATAGGCGGCGGTGTGTATGCTCCCCTTCACGAGATTTCCACCAAAAGCATATTGGCCAACGGAGCAATCATCTTTGTATATCGATTAGGAAAGAATCTGGATCTAGGTGTAGGAGCCGGTCTTACTAATTCCTATGGCATTCCTATGGCATTGCCCATGCTTTACTTCAGTTGGAGGAGCACCGGTAAATATGAATTTAAAATAGAAATGGCAAGCAGCATGAAAATCTCGGCTACCACCTGGCTGAACAAGAAAATAAAAGTGGAATTTGCAGCCATTGATATAGACGGAATGGCAGCCGTAAGGAAGATAGACGGCAAATCAAAAATCTATTCTACCGTGATGCTGAAATCATACATCAGCCCATCATTCCAACTCAGCAAACAGACTAATTTCTATGTAGGGATAGGCGGTAACTGGCTGCGTGGAATCAGTATTTCGGACCGCAGCCTCAAGGGATTTATCAATAGTTTTAAAGAAAAGGATGATAATAAGGAATTTACCGTTGCACTACGTTTCATGACAGGTTTTCGATATAGTTTTTGATTATCCGGAATAAGTTGTATTTTTGAGAAGAATTATAAAAACACCCCCAAAAGCATGACCAATTATTTAATTGTAGAAGATGAACGGTTCGCTTACGAAGAAATCAAGCGGATGATGAAGAAAATAAGACCCGACTATCAATTGGTTGGTTGGGCCGAAAGTGTGGAGCAAACCCTACTTCTTCTCAAACAGGCTCCCATTGATTTAATGATTGTAGACATTCGTTTATCCGATGGCCTTAGTTTTGAAATATTCGAGCAATGCCCCGTTGATATACCTATCATTTTCACTACAGCTTATGATGAATATGCCATTAAGGCTTTCAAACTCAGCAGTATAGACTATTTGCTGAAACCTATTGAGGAGAATGATTTGGAGGCAGCTTTATCCAAATTTGAACGTAACTACTCACTACGCCCTGCCACTTCTGAATATAAACAACTGGAATACGGATATTTGTCTACCCACAAAAAGAATCGTTTCTTGGTACAGACCGGGGACAACTTTCAATATGTGGAAACAAGTGACATTGCTTTCTTTTACAGCGAAGATAGATATACATACCTGCATTTATTCTCCGACAAAAGATACATCATCAATTATACGCTAGACCAACTGGAAGGAATGCTGGATAAAAACGATTTCTTCCGCGTATCCAGGAATTGTATTTCCAATATCAAAGCCATCCTAAAAAGCTCCCGGTATTTTGGAAGCCGCCTTAAATTACACTTCCAGCCTCCGTGCCCGCACGAAGTATTAGTGAGCCGCAGCCGCGTGAGTGACTTTTTAAAATGGATAGATGGTATTTTATGAAACATAGAAAATTCATATTTCTTTTTATCCTGACAATATCAATTTCATTGTTTGTCTTCGGAGCTATCTACAATGTAATTGGAGGAAAACCATGGCAAGATAATTTCACATCCCAATATTTCCTCAATTTTCCGTTATGCGTTGCCCTTGGTTTTATTGATTTAGGAATAATCAATGCCATATATAAGAGATTAAAACATCGGAATAATGTGATTAGAATTTTGGCGGATATGCTACTTACTACATTTCTGAGCATTCTGATTACCTTTTTCCTGAATAGACTATTGCTATTAGATAGTAATATATCCAGTTGGCCCATCTTTAGAAATTCTTTACCTGTAATTCCATTAAACTGGATCATCGTATTGCAAATAGAAATATTCCTGTATAGCCTGCAACAAACAGAAATTGAAAAACGGTTGGTACTGATTGAAAAAGAAAAAGCCTTATATCAGTTTGAAGTACTAAAGAATCAAATAAACCCTCATTTCCTATTCAACAGCCTGAATGTATTGGCCTCCCTTGCTTATCAGGACCCGGCAAAAACCAACTTGTTTGCCAAAAAGCTATCCACGGTTTACCGGTATTTACTTACCACTCATGGACGCTCCCAAGTCACTTTGCAAGAAGAACTATCCTTTGTCAAGTCCTATTTATACCTGGAAGAAATCCGCTTTGGAGATACGCTGCACGTGGAAATCACGGATCATCCCAAGAATGATCACCGGTCGGTAATACCGGCAAGCATACAAATGCTTGTAGAAAATGCAATAAAACACAATATCAGTACACAGAAATCACCATTAACTATACATATAATAGTTAATGATGATGGGATTATCGTTTCCAACAATCTTCAGTTACGCAACTATGTTGCCCAAAATGGGACAGGATTACAAAACCTGAAACATCAATACGCTTTGTATAATAAGCGCATTGAAATTATCAGAAATGAAACTGAGTTTACTGTTAAGATACCATTTCTATAATTACAAATTCAAGACAATAAAAATATTTATCATTGAAGTATTCCAATAGAAATCATTTTATATTACTTTTGTACAGGATTTATCATTTATAAAATTTAAAAGATACAATATGAATAGGTTCTGTCATACGACTATCCTTATATGGATAATGATAACAGCCGGCATATTCCGAATATATGCTACCGCCGGAAATACCTCTTTACCCGACAGCTTGATTACAGACGATTATGTTTATGAATACACTTTTTCCGATTTTGATAAAGCAGTAAGAATTATGCAAGAACTGAGAAAGCAGAAAAAGCTTTCCCAGTTCCGTCTTGATGTTGTAGAAGGTGATCTATACTTCAATACCGGAAAATACCTTCAGGCATTGAAATTCTATAAAAGAGTTTTAGAAAGCGACTCGGTACTTAACAATGATACCGAATACATGGAGCAAGTGCATCGCATGATTTCTTGCTATGACTGCCTGCACGATGAAGTAAAGAAATCCGGTTACGTAAGGTTACTGTTACAAAAAGCAGAAAAATGCGGCAATAAAGAAATGCAATCCATAGCCCTGTTCAACATGGGAAAAATGATCTATTACCAAGAAGACAAACAACGTGGATACCAAATGATAAAGGACGCTATCTCACTGATGGAGCAAACCGACTATATATATAAATATGATAATCTGCGATATAATTACAACACACTGCTTATCATGCAGCAACGAGACAAACAATACGAAGATGCATTGCAGACCCTTGATGAATTAGAAAAAGTAGTGGTGGAAGCAACTAACCAAGAACCTGAAATAGAAGGATTGGTGAAGAAGGAGCTGAAAACAATGTATGCACAACGGGCAGTTATCCTTTCCCGACTGGGAAAAACGAAGGAAGCGGATGAAACTTATCATTTATGGGAAGAAATAGGAAATGCCTACAGCAAGGACGATTATTTGATTGTTCCCTATCTGATGGACAGAAAGTTATATGATAAAGTCATAGCCATGTACATTCCGCGAGAGACTTTTCTACATGAACAAAAAGATACGGTTAATTATCACATGATGAGTGTAAAACGTGCACTGGGCAAAGCATACGAAGGTAAAAAAGACTATAAACGTGCTGCACGATACTTTGAAGAAATGGCAATTCTGACAGATAGCCTGAAAGCACGGGAACAACGAAGCTCTGCCATCGAACTTGCCACTATTTATGAAACACACGAACAAAAAGCCAAACTGGAGGAACAAAACAAACGAATAGAAAGGCGTAATGTGATGTTAATCTCGGCAGCAGGCACCATTTTTTTCCTGTTACTGCTGTTTGTACGTAATATACAATATACCCGTACCATCCGACAAAAGAATAGAGTTATGGTTAAGACCATACAGGAATCGCTGAATTACAAAGAGAAATATTATGAGCTAAAAGAGCAAATGCTGCAACTGTTAGAAAGCACCCCTTCAAATGTACAGAATGCCATCGCTGCAACTGAACATAATGAAGCCGTAAAACATCCCCATACTCCCACTGACACTGATACGGAAAACAATGAGACATTAAATGAAGCCGAAGAAAGCCGTTTACTATTCGAAACGCTGGATAACATTGTGACACAAAATAAATTGTTCTTAAACCCCAATTTATCACGCGAAGAATTGATGAAACTAATCCATGTGAATAAAAATCAATACGGAAAGCTGCTGAAACAAAATGTAAATATGACTACCACTGGATATATAAATAATAAGAGATTGGAATATGCCATCAAATTATTAATGGATACCCGCAATTTTACAATTACAGCTATTGCAGATGAATGTGGTATTCCGAATGTCCCCACCTTTAACAGATTATTTCGTAACAAATTTGGAATGACACCGAGCGAGTATCGCAATGGGATGAAAACACCTGATTATATGGAAGATATGGACTGTGATGGACAAAGTGATAGATCTTTGTGACAAAATGACTGATAAAAAGCAGCAACTCCCTTTGAAAGAATCTTGACTTCGACTATCTTTGGATCATGCAAAATCAAATAACAAGCATGATTCAAAAGGTATAAATAAGAATATACATGTATTTGTTTCTAGTATTCATTTTAAAAATTAACATTTATGAAACCAGATTCTTTCAATGTTGGTAATGAAGAAAAGTTTGGAGGTTGGAGCCCGATGGCACCTGTAAAAGAGGAAGATTTGAAAATCTTTAATGATGCTCTGGATGGATTGAAGGGTGTAACCTATGTTCCTGAAAGTGTTTCCAAACAAATAGTGGCAGGCATCAATTACCGTTTCCTTTGTTCAGCTACCTCTATTACAGATCCTCACACACATTATCAAGCAATGGTAGGGATATTCTTTGATGCAAAAACTCAAAGAGTCTTATTGACAGATATTACACGCATAGATTGACAAATGCAATGTAAATGAAGTACAAAAGACAAAGAGAAAGAAGATTGTAAGAATCTTTATCTCTTTGTTTTTATGTCGTAAACAAATTCCGGCTAATATCAAATTGAAATGAGGATTAGAAAAGACACAGGAAATATAATTCTCTGTAGATCAAGCAATCATGTCCTTATTCATGTATTATATGAAGAATTATACCAACCGACCTGTAAATATGTAATTATAAAATAGAAAATAATGAGAACAAATAAAATGAGAACGCTAGGGGTAGCTCTATCAACCATCTTCCTATTGGCTTGCCAACCGAAAGATCCGCTACCCTCATGGAATCAGACAGAAATAAAAAATACACTGATAGAATATATCAGTAATCAAGCAGCCCAGATACCGGAGGAAGACCGCATAGCCGTATTCGATATGGATGGAACCATCTCCTGCGAAACACCTTTATGGTTTGAAATGGCAGTTGCCGTGCAGGGAATGAATGACCAGTTGGCAAAAGATCCTTCATTGGAACAATTTACCGAATATCAATATGCAAAAAAACTATCCATAAATCCGGCAGATACCACTGTTTTAAATCATTGGGTAGTAGAAGATGCCAACTATCTGGATTCTATTATAATGAAAGCCTTTGATCAGATGGATCACGAAAAGTATATCCAATATGCCCGTGATTATCTGACCACAGCAAAAGCTCCTAAATATGACATGCCATATGGAGAAATGTTCTATCAACCTATGCTGGAACTGATTGAATTTATGAAACAAAACAGATTCCAGATATACATTGTATCCGGCTCCATGCAAGGGGTGATATGGAGTATATGCCCTCAAACAATAGGTTTTGACAGGCAACATCTTATAGGTACAACCCAAGCGCTTTCTCCTATTTACCCCAAGGACAAAGAAGCTGCTTTCATTATACAGAAGTCCATTTACCAGCCCAAGAATGACGGAGATGGAAAAACTAGAAATATTTATAACCGTTTAGGCAAGATACCGGTAATGGCAGTAGGTAATACGACAGGAGATTTTGGAATGTTCCATCTCGTTTCTACCAGTAAATATCCCCACTTGGCAATGATGATAAATCATGATGATGCCCAAAGAGAATATGATTATGAACCATATCATGGTACAGCTGTGCCCAACTGGCAAGATTCTCTACGCATAAACAAATGGATACAGGCAGATATGTCGAAAGAGTTCAAGACTGTATGGATGAATAAAAAATAAAGCATCCCAATGGTCTTATAGCAAAAAGTAATGGAAAAATAAAAGTTGCAAACTGTTCATTCTTCTGTTCCATAAAACAGAAAAGTGGATGCTTTGCAACTTCTATTTCAATGAAAAGAAACAGATCCCCATTACATTAACGCATCCATCAGCATAAATACAAGCTGCCCCAGTATGGCACCAAAAACAGGAATACCCAATCCCGTAATAACGCAAACCAAAAATGTTTTCCTCATTCCTTTTTCGTATTCCTGCCGGATTATTATCTCATCAGGTTGATTGGGATTATAGTATATCAATATATCTTCACCCAAATGATAGGGTTTTGCAGTAGTTCCATTAAGGGATATGGTATGAATCATCTCCTTGCCTACAGCAAATTCAATGATGGGACGGTAATAGTTCTTCTCCAAACACCTGCTCATCCTTACACGATAACTGTCAAAGTCTACCACTTTTCCAGATGCTCTTTCACTACATCTATACAGCTTTTTCCTCATCAGATATCTAATGAGATACCCTAAGCCTACAAAAAACATTCCGATAAAAATAAATGGAATCAGTATCAGTAGTTCAATATTGGTTAATTCTTCCATTGCAAAGTTGTTGTTTTTGTCGATTCAAAATAATAATCCCCTTCCACTACCAAAAGAAAACCTCCGCCCAGCAGCATCTCCTCCGCGCTTTCTTCCGAATCGAAACGCATGGTGACATGATTATTGTTCCCGATTATAGAGATGTTTGCCTGGCTGACGATCTCACCTATTTTCCCGTTTCCCGAAGTCGTGAGGCAATTAACCTCTCCCTGTATCGTCCTCTTTTATAATTGCAACCTATTAATTCATAGCACTGTATCCTACTATTTGCATAGATGTCGTATTTTTATAACCACTGCATTTTTCAGCTTTTTCACCCTATATAAAGGCAAATATAGGCACTCTTTGATGCTTGCTATCACATGGTAAAAAGCTATCATGCCTGTCAGATTACATTTTCATCATATGCTTTTCCGTTCTTTGTACGGTTGAAGTTCCATCAACAACTTGACGAGTTTGCTTAACCACGGCTGTAATTAAGTCTATTCACAATCGTGATTAGAGTTAGTCACAGCCGTGACTAGAGTTTATCACAGCTGTGGCTAAGCAAACTTGTCAGGTCGTTGATGGGAACATCACCCTGTGATAACACTATTTGTTAGGGATGAAATAGTATCCAGTCAGCAAGAGGGAACTTGTTGCCTTGTTGTTTAGGACAAATATTGCTGATGATGCGAATAAAAAGCAATAGAAATGCAGGTCTTTGGATGAATGCAATAAAGCCGCAGATATTGGTTAAATTCCTGCAAATCAAAGTATTATATAAACAAATACAGTGAGACCGTGAGGGTAACTGCCATCACCCTATTTTTGCCACCACCACTAAATATGCCCTCATTATGAACAAGTTAGCTCCATAGTGAGACCGTGAGGGCAGAAGTCGCTTAAAAACTCTATTTGTTTTTCCACGGAACGAAAATGCATTCTAACTGGGCTAAGTATTCCAGCTGAGGCAAAACCTTATAAACATAAAAAAGTCTACAAATCATTGATTTGTAGACTTTTATCTAACTTTCCAGCGGAGAGAGAGGGATTCAAACCCCCGGAACCTTTCAGTTCAACGGTTTTCAAGACCGCCGCAATCGATCACTCTGCCATCTCTCCAGAACTTCTTTTCAGAAGTGCTTCCCTTCGAAAGCGGTGCAAAGGTACGACTTTATTTTTAATATGCAAATAGTAGGCCAGTTTTTTTGCTATAAAAATTTCAAATCGTATTTTTGCATGCAAATAACTAATGAAAGAATTAAATCATGATATACCCTCAGAACTTCGAACAGAAAATAGGTTTCGATTCTATCCGTCATTTACTGAAAGAAAAATGCCTGAGCACATTAGGTGAGGAAAGAGTGGACGAAATGGCTTTTTCTGAATCTTATCAAGACATTAATGAATGGCTGGAACAAGTGATGGAGTTTATGCGCATTATTCAGGAAGAAGATGATTTTCCCGATCAATACTTCTTTGATGTACGTCCATCATTGAAACGTATTCGTGTGGAAGGAATGTATCTGGACGAACAGGAATTATTTGATTTACGCCGTTCGCTGGAAACCATTCGGGATATTGTCCGTTTCCTGACACGTACCCCGGATGGCGAAGAAGAGGAAGAAGGCAATTCCCCCTATCCTGCCCTGCGCAGACTGGCAGGGGATATTATGGTATTTCCCCAACTGATAACACGCATCAACAATATATTGGATAAGTTCGGAAAGATAAAAGACAATGCCTCTTCCGAATTATTACGCATCCGCAGGGAATTGGCCTCAACCACCGGAAGCATTTCACGCAGCTTGAATGCCATCCTGCGCAATGCCCAATCCGAAGGATATGTAGACAAGGATGTCACCCCCACCATGCGCGACGGGCGCCTCGTTATTCCTGTTGCTCCGGGATTGAAACGGAAGATAAAAGGAATTGTACATGATGAATCAGCTACCGGAAAAACAGTGTTTATAGAACCTGCCGAAGTAGTGGAAGCCAATAACCGCATCCGTGAACTGGAAGGAGAAGAACGTCGGGAAATCATCCGCATCCTGACGGACTTTTCCATTACCATCCGTCCACAGGTTCCTGCCGTTCTTCAGTCTTACGAATTCCTGGCAGAAATAGATTTCATCCGTGCAAAAGCACATTTCTCCATTCAGACCCATGCCAACAAGCCTTCATTGGAGGATAAGCAGATATTGGACTGGAGGATTGCCGTGCACCCATTGTTGCAACTGTCGCTGGCGAAGCATAATAAAAAGGTAGTGCCACTGGATATAGAGTTAAATCAAGGACAGCGCATCCTTATTATTTCCGGTCCCAATGCCGGCGGTAAGTCCGTCTGCCTGAAAACGGTAGGATTGCTGCAATACATGTTGCAATGCGGTATGCCGGTTCCTATGCATGAACGCAGCCACGCCGGATTATTCGGCAGCATCTTTATAGATATAGGTGACGAACAGAGCATAGAAGATGATTTGAGTACCTACTCATCCCACCTTACCAACATGAAAATAATGATGAAAAGTTGCAACGAGCGCAGCCTCATCCTCATTGATGAATTTGGTGGCGGCACAGAACCCCAGATTGGTGGAGCCATTGCCGAAGCCGTCTTGAAGCGTTTCAATGAAAAGCGTACTTTCGGCGTCATCACTACTCACTATCAAAACCTGAAACACTTTGCCGAAGACCACGAGGGAGTAGTAAATGGCGCCATGCTATATGACAGGCACTTGATGCAAGCACTTTTCCAACTCCAAATAGGCAATCCGGGAAGTTCCTTTGCCGTGGAAATAGCCCGCAAGATAGGTCTGCCCGAAGAAGTAATAGCCGATGCATCGGAAATAGTAGGTAGCGAATATATCAATGCCGACAAATATCTGCAAGACATTGTGCGCGATAAGCGTTATTGGGAAACCAAGCGCCAGAACATCCGCAAGCGCGAAAAGCAGATGGAAGATACCATTGCCAAGTACGAAGCAGATATACAGGAACTGGAAAAGAGCCGCAAAGAAATTCTGCGCAATGCAAAGGAAGATGCGGAAAAACTGTTGCAGGAATCGAATGCCCGCATAGAAAATACAATACGCACTATCAAAGAGGCACAAGCCGATAAAGAACGTACCCGAGTGGCACGACAGGAACTTTCTGATTTCAAAGAACAGATAGAAGACATCGAAAAGAAAAATAAAGAGGACAAGATTGCCCGCCAAATGGAGAAACTGCGTGAAAAGCAGGAACGGAAGAAAGATAAGAAAGGAAAGGTTAAACAGGACGCTTCCCAACCTGCCCTGCCCAAAGTGCAGCCTATAGAAGTAGGTACTCCGGTAAAAATAAAGGGACAATCCAGCATAGGGGAAGTCTTGGATATAAACGGAAAGAATGCAGTAGTGATGTTCGGCATGATAAAAACAACTGTGAAACTTGACAGGTTGGAACGCAGTACATCACCGCAAGCCTCTCAGAAGCCCATTGCAAAAAGTACATTTGTCAGTAGTGAGACACAAGACCGGGTATATGAAAAGAAACTGAATTTTAAGCAAGATATTGATGTGCGCGGCATGCGTGGCGACGAAGCAATACAGGCTGTTACTTATTTTATAGATGATGCTATACTGCTGGGAATAAGCCGTGTACGCATTCTCCATGGAACAGGTACAGGAATTCTTCGTACCTTGATTCGTGACTATCTGGCAGGCGTTGTGGGAGTAGCCCATTACCAGGATGAGCATGTACAATTTGGAGGTGCCGGCATCACTGTAGTGGATTTGAAGTAATATTTTAATGGAGAAACGCCCGTTTTTTAATTAATTTTCTCTATATTCGCATTCTATTTAGAGAAAATTAAAAGTAAAGGTGGGAATAGAGACTTCGCATACAATCATTAGCGTAAAGCTCAACGAGCAAGGGTTTCATGATATTTTCAATAAATATTATGTAACTCTTTGCTTATTTGCCAACCAATATACTGAAAATCAAGATGCTTCAGCCGATATAGTACAAGACTCTTTTGCCAAACTATGGCAAATCAGAGAAGATTTTTTCTATCTTCATCAAGTAAAATCCTTCTTATATACATCTGTACGCAATAAAGCCCTCAATGAAATAGAACACTCCAAAGTAGTATTGGAATATGCACAAAAAGTAATTGAAAAGAAAAAAGATTCTTTCTTTCATGACGCTGTAGTGGAGGAAGAAACCTACCGTATTGTTTCAGAAGCCATAGATAAATTGCCCGACCAAATGAGAGCCATCATGCAACTGGCACTGGAAGGGAAAAAAAATGCAGAAATAGCAGAGCAACTAAATGTATCTGCAGAAACAGTGCATACATTAAAGAAAATAGCCTATAAGAAGCTTAGAGAATACTTGAAAGAATATTATTATCTGCTCTTTTTCTTTATATAAAAAGACACTCCTTTATTTTTTTTCAAAAAAAGTTGTTTCTTTATTCACCCAAATTTCAAACTGGCCTGTTTTATTATAAAAGAGATTAAAAACAGGTCAAAATATGATAAAGCAAGATTTCCATATAGCTAATTTAATAGCCCAATATATTTCAGGCGAAATAACCGAGGAACAAACTGCAGAATTGACAAGCTGGAGAAAGGAATCTTCTGCACACGAAATCTTATTTCAAAAAATCTGCGATGAAGAAAACCTCAAACAGAACATCCGACAGAGCACATCATTCAATCCCACATCCGGATGGGCAGAAGTAGAAAAACGTATTCGCAAAGACAAGAATAAAAGTAGATATATCAAAATATTAAGCTATGTAGCAGTCATCATGCTGCCAATCATTTTTGTAGGAATTTCTATGAAATTCAAATCTCCCTTCCCACATGAACAAATACTTGTTGCACAATCCATCTTACCGGGAGAATCAAAAGCGATCCTGACTTTAGATAATGGGAAAACCATCAATTTGGATAAAAAGGCTAGCGATTTGCTGGAACAAATAGATGGTACTAATATACAGGTTGATTCTACTATGCTAAATTACCAACTAGCTCAAAAGTCTACAAAAGAAAAGGAACCTATATATAATAAGGTGGAAACTCCTCGTGGCGGGGAATACGCTTTACTGCTAAGTGATGGGACAAAAGTGCACCTAAATGCAATGAGCAGTCTTCGTTTTCCGGTTACATTTGCCAAAGGAACTCGCGAAGTTGAGTTGGAAGGAGAAGCATTCTTTGAAGTAAGCAAAACAGGAGAACCTTTTATTGTCAACATGAACGGCATGCAAGTAGAGGTATTGGGGACTACATTCAATATCTCTGCCTATCCCAATGAAGAATATCAGACTACACTCGTAACAGGTTCAGTGAAAGTTAATACAGAAACCGGAGAGAGTTGCATTCTTAAGCCATCCCAGCAAGCTTCCGTCACCCTTGGGAACAATAGCATACAAGTGCGCACAGTGGATGCTGAATTTTATACTTCATGGGTAAAAGGCAAAATCCACTTCAAAGACCAGCGATTGGAAGATATTATGAAAACATTATCACGCTGGTATGATATGGAGGTGATTTATGCAAATGAAAAAATAAAAGATATACGCTTCGGATGTAACGTAGACCGATACACGGAAATCACTCCATTTGTCAGGCTATTAGAAAGAACAGAAAAAGTGCATGTCAAAGTCAATGGTAAAACTATTACATTCTATAACTAATTAAAAACTTATGTATTATGGACAAGAAACACAACTACACCAATTGCGGTAAAAGTAGTAAACGCTTGTGGATTACGCTTCTATTTTTCTGCATTATTGCTACAGGTTTTATGCAGGCAGCCAACAAGGTGTTTGCCCAAACTACTGTCACAGCGACATTCAAAAATGCTACGCTGAATGAAGTGCTTTGGGAAATCCAGAGACAAACAGACTTTACTTTTGTGTACAGCACTAACGATGTGAAGCAAATTAAAGTCCAGAATTTAAATGTAAATAATGAAAAGATTGCCAATGTACTTGATAAATGCCTCAAGAACAGCGGTCTGACTTATTCAGTTCATAATGGTGTTATTGCCATTAAACAAGCAGAAGAAAAAGAAGTTGCTGCTCCTCAGCAAAAGACAACATTACAAGGAACTGTAGTGGATGAAACAGGTGAGCCGATCATCGGAGCCAATATCTTAGTAAAAGGTACTACTAATGGTACTACTACGGATATGGATGGACACTTTTCTGTAGATGTAGACCATGTACCTGCCACATTAGTAATATCTTACATAGGTTATGCAAAGCAAGAAATCAAAGCTACTGCTGGTAAAATGATTAGAGTAGCTATGAGCCCGGACAATAATGTAATGGAAGAAGTCGTTGTAACCGGTTATGGTACTTTCAAGAAATCGGCTTATGCGGGTTCTGCATCTAATGTAAAAGCAGATAAGATGAAAGATATCCCTGCAGTATCTTTCAAAGACTTATTGCAAGGTAATGCACCAGGTGTGCAATTCAGCTCATCATCTGGCCAACCAGGAGCTTCATCTTCTCTGAATATCCGCGGTATGGGTTCCTTCAATGCCAGCAATTCTCCTCTTTATGTAATTGATGGTGTTCCAATGCGTTCCGGTTCAATCAATACTATGAGTTCAGATGCTGGATTGGATATTATGTCTACAATCAATAGTTCAGACATTGAAAATATCACAATTATTAAAGATGCTGCTGCTGCTTCACTTTACGGTTCACGAGCAGCAAATGGGGTTGTACTTATTACAACAAAGAAAGGTAAAAGCGGTAAACCACAAATCTCATTCAAAGCCGATTGGGGTAGTTCTGATTTTGCAATGGACTATCGCCCAGTCATGGGTGGAGAAGAACGCCGTGAGTATATTTACAATGGCTTGGTAGCTGGTGCATTGAGAGACGGTGAAAGCCAAGATGACGCAATAGCCTATGCAGATGAAAATATTGATGATTATGCTCCGATACCTTGGTGCGGATATGTAGATTGGGATGATATCATGTTTAAAAAAGGTAACCACCAAACGTATGAAGCTTCTATTGCAGGAGGTTCAGATAAATTCAAGTACTATTCTTCTATTTCTTATCTGAAGCAAGAAGGTATTGCTATCAATTCTGGTCTGGAACGTATAAGTGGACGTTTAAACATTGATTACCAAGCGACAGACAGATTGAAAGTGGGAGCAAATATATTATTTGCTACTGTTAATCAAGATGTTTATGGTGAAGGTACCTCTTATACATCTCCTTTCTATTCATCACGCAACGCTGTCGTTCCTTCAGATACCCCTTATAATGAAGACGGAAGTTGGAATCGTGACTTTATCCGCAACGGCGACCGTAATCCATTGTTATCTGCAACTTATGACTACCAACGCGAATACGTAAACCGTGCATTCAACACCCTTTATGGAGAATATGAATTTATCAAGAACTTGAAGTTCAAGTCTACATTCAGCTATGACTATACCAATACTAAAGGTAAAGACTGGAGTGACCCCCGTACTTCTAATGGTGAAGATGTAAACGGAGGTATGAGTAAAAAGTTCTATGAATATAAAAAAATGGTATGGGCAAACCAACTGAACTATAAGTTCAATATAAACAATGATCACCATTTCGACGCTTTAGTCGGTTATGAAATTGATGACCAATACCGTGACTATCTGTCAGGTTATGCAACAAACTTTGCAACAGCTGACAAGAACGAAATCAGCAATGGTATGAAAACAGAGTCAGTAGGTGGTAATTATACCAGAACACGTATGGTATCTTATCTGACCCGTCTTAACTATGATTATAAGAACAAATATTATTTAGGTGGTAGTTTCCGTACCGATGGTAGTTCTCGTCTTCACAGTGATAGCCGTTGGGGTAGTTTCTGGTCACTATCTGCCGCATGGCGTATGATTGAAGAAGAATTTATGAATCCTGCCAAAGATTGGTTGACTGATCTAAAGATTCGTGCATCTTACGGTGTAAACGGTACTCTGCCTTCTGATTACTTTGGCTATATGGGTTTAAGTAGCTTAACAAACGGTTATCTTGAACAACCGGGCATCATCCAATCACAAATTAAAAATACAAATTTGAAGTGGGAAACCAATTACAACTTAAACTTAGGTTTAGATTTTAGTCTATTTAATCGTGTTAACTTTACTTTAGAATACTACACTCGTACTACTAAAAACTTATTGATGGACCGTCCTATTTCTATGACGACTGGTTTCAGCAGTTATCTGATGAATATTGGTGAAGTGAAGAATAAAGGGGTAGAATTGGAAATCAATTCAACTAATATTCAAACAAAGGACTTCTCATGGAACACCACATTTAATATATCACATAATAAGAATGAAATCGTGACTCTAGATGGTATGCAGACAGAAATCATCAGTGGTACCCAAATCCGTAAAGTAGGAAAATCTTATCGTACATTTTACATGATAGAATTTGCAGGTATTAATCCTGAAACAGGTGCTCCTCAATTCTATACAAACGATTTAGATGAAAATGGAAACTATATCAAAGACATCACAGAAAATTACAGTGAAGCTAAAGCCATCGTATTGAATAAACACGCTGAACCAAATGTTATCGGCGGTTTATCAAATACACTACGTTACAAATGGTTTGATCTGAGCCTTATGTTCTCATATCAGTTTGGCGGTTACTCTTATGATAATTGGGCACAGAAGACAGAACACGGAGGTAATGATTTAGAAGCTAATATTCCCACTTATTATCGTAATAGTTGGAAACAACCAGGTGATATCACTAATTATGAACTGTTTATTGAAAGTCCCGATGTAGCCATGAATAAATCAACAACGACTCGCAGACTGCATAGTTCAGATTTTATCCGTCTGAAAACTTTAACCTTTGGTGTTACTCTTCCTAAGGAATGGACAAGTAGAGCAGGTATTAACAATCTACGTGTATATGCCTCAGCAAACAATCTGTGGACATGGGCTGCTTATGACTATTATGATCCAGAAGCTGTTAGTGGTGGTACTGCCATTTGGGGAACTCCTCCACTAAAGACTGTAACCTTTGGCTTAAGTGTAAATTTTTAACTCATTAAAAACTTGACATTATGAAAGTATTCAAATATTTAATTATCAGTTCCATTTTATTTACTGCTACCTCTTGCGGAGACGATTGGCTAAATTTAGAGCCTTCAACTTCGGTAGACACAGAAACCAGTATCAATGTCTTATCAGATATTGAGTTTACCTTGAATGGCATTTATAGTACTATGCAGAGTTCTGATGCATATTCTGGACGTTTAGTATATTATGGAGATGTGACAGGTGACGATATGCAAGCCGTAAGTTCTACTAAACGTACAGGTAACTACTACCGCTTCAACTTTACCAAAGACAATGGTCCCTCTACTCATTGGTCATATCTCTATTCTATTATCCAAAACTGCAATCTAATCTTGATGAACGTAGATAAGATAGCAATTGATAAGGATGATGAACAGTATAGAGACGATTTGAAAGGAGAAGCATTGGCAATCCGTGGTCTTGCATTATTCGATTTGACCCGTATCTTTGGTTATCCATATCTAAAAGATAATGGGGCATCATTAGGTGTGCCTATCATTAAAGACTTATCAACTATAGACAGCAAACCTCCACGAAACACCGTCGCAGAATGCTATACTGAAATCATATCAGACCTTAAGAACAGCACCGAACTATTGAATGGTGATTTCAACAAAGGTAAAATAAATAAGTGGGCTGCAATGACACTACTAAGTCGTGTATATCTGTATAAAGGAGAATATTCTAATGCTTTATCTATGGCAGAAGAAGCTATAAAGGGAGCTGAGAAAGAAGGTTATGCACTATGGACAACAGAAGAATATCCTACTGCATGGGGAAACGATGCATCTGCATCTAATCCCGGTGAGATTTTATTCGAAATAGTAAACCTTACCACAGACAGTCCAGGTAAAGAAAGCATGGGCTATCTAAACTCTTATGATGGATATGATGACATGTGTATCACTTGCTCATTTTATCAATTGCTGAAGAAGGATCCTAAAGATGTCCGTCTAAAAATCTTGAGCTTTGATAAGAAATACTATGCATATGTTAACAAATACCAACCTCAACAAGGTGAAAATATCACGGATGCCAACATTCCGCTTATCCGTCTTTCCGAAGCTTATTTGAATGCTGCCGAGGCTGCTGTCCAAACAGGCGATAATGCCAAAGCAATCAAATACCTTAATCCTATTGTTCAACGCGCCAATCCGGAGAATACAGTAGAGGGCAAAACTTTAACATTGGAAAATGTATTGGATGAACGCCGCAAGGAATTGGTAGCAGAGGGTCATCGCATGTATGACGTAATCAGAAATGGTATGACCGTTAAACGTATTGATGTAAAAGATAGTGATATCAGCAAGACCAAGCATAACACGTCTTATATGGAATATGATTGGACATTCTATAAAATCCTTCTTCCCATTCCTAAGAAAGAAATGGATACCAATCCTAATATGAAACAGAATCCTGGTTATGCAGATTAATAATTAAGACAGAAAAATATGACAAGCAAGACCAACTTCATTAAGTATTTTCTTCTTGCATTCACTCTAACACTCATCAGTTCCGGCCTAAGTGCCGGAACTCTTGGTTTAGACAACAAGAAGAAGGAAAAGAAAAAAGAAGAACTAACGGCTGATGGTCCTTATGTACTCTATCAGCCTGATGGAAAAACAAGAGTAATCAGTGTGGACAAGAAAGGTAACATTGTAGATACCACTTACACCACACTGCCACAAGACTTTACCTTACATGTGATAGACCATAAAGGCAGGTTTCCATTTGATGTAAAATTGCATCCGGTAAAACGTCCCGAATGGAACTATCCGCAAGCAGATAAAGTATTCGTCATGTCCGACCCCCACGGAAGGCTGGATTGTGTCATCAGTCTGTTACAAGGTAATAACATTATTGACAAAAACTATAATTGGAGTTTTGGCAATAACCATTTAGTCATAATCGGTGACATATTTGACAGAGGCAAGGATGTGCCGCAAATCTTCTGGTTGTTCTATAAACTGGAAGACGAAGCCGCCAAAGCCGGAGGACATGTATCCTTTATGCTAGGTAACCATGAGCCGATGGTATTGGCCAATGACCTGCGTTATACAAAAGACAAATATAAAGTATTAGCGCATAAACTGAATATGAAATATCCCAAGCTATTCGGTCCCGATACGGAATTGGGCAAATGGCTAGGCACACGCAATACCATGCAGACCATAGGGAACGACCTGTATGTGCACGCCGGACTGGGTAAGAAATTCTATGATCAGAATCTAAGCATACCAACCGTAAACGAGGAAATGAGCAAAGCATTATTTATGAATAAAAAAGAACGCAAAGCCCTCTCCCCCCTCACTGCTTTTCTTTATGGTAACGATGGTCCCATCTGGTATCGCGGACTGGTACGCACGGATGCCAAATACAATCCGCTGCCTCAAGATTCCCTGCAAATGATTATGGATCGATATAAAGCGCAACATATCATCGTGGGACACACCATTTTCAAAGATATTTCCACATTCTACGGTGGCAAGGTAATCGGTGTAAATGTAGACAATAAAGAAAACAAGAAAAAGAAACGCGGACGTGCCATGCTGATAGAAAACAATCAATATTTCGTAGTAGGTGACAAAGGAATACAGCAAAAATTATAAAGAGACACTCCGAAAAAACAATCAAGACATTCTGCACAGGATGTCTTGATTGTTTCAATAAGATGTCTTGATTGTTTTTTTAGCTCTTTTCCTCCCCTTTTCTCCTTTTATTTTATAACTTTGCCCGTCATAACAACTAACCTTATAAAACAAAATGAAATCTATTCGAGAACTATACCGCATCGGTACCGGTCCTTCCAGCAGCCATACTATGGGACCACGCAAAGCTGCTGAAATCTTTTTAGCAAAACACCCTGAAGCCGCAGCTTTCCAAGTTACCCTATATGGAAGTCTTGCCGCTACCGGCAAAGGCCACATGACCGATGTAGCCATTATAGATACATTGCAACCTCATGCTCCGGTAGAGATTGTATGGAAAGCACATGTATTCTTCCCGTTCCATCCCAACGGCATGACTTTCAAGTCACTGAATGAAAAAGGGAAAGTGACAGACGAATGGACAGTATTCAGCGTAGGCGGTGGTGCACTGGCGGAAGAAGGTCATGATAACGGCTCTACTCCGGATATTTATAGCATGAATAAAATGAGCGAGATCCTCTACTGGTGCGAACATACCGGACGCAATTATTGGGAATACGTTCAGCAATGCGAAGACGAAGGGATATGGGATTACTTGGCAGAAGTATGGCAAACAATGAAAGAAGCCATAGAACGTGGATTGGATCATGAAGGTGTATTGCCCGGTCCGCTCAACTTGCGTAGAAAGGCTTCTACCTATTATATTAAAGCAAAAGGATATAAAGACAATCTCCGTTCTCGCGGATTGGTCTTCTCTTATGCCCTTGCCGTAAGCGAAGAAAATGCATCCGGCGGTAAGATTGTCACTGCACCTACTTGTGGCTCGTGCGGAGTTGTACCTGCGGTACTTTATCATTTGCAGAAAAGCCGTGACTTTAGTGATACCCGCATTCTTCGGGCATTGGCTACGGCAGGATTAATAGGAAACATTGTGAAATATAATGCATCTATTTCCGGAGCTGAAGCAGGTTGTCAAGCGGAAGTCGGTGTAGCTTGCTCTATGGCATCTGCTGCTGCCAGCCAGTTGTTTGGTGGTAGCCCGGCACAGATAGAGTATGCTGCCGAAATGGGATTGGAACATCACTTGGGCATGACTTGCGACCCTGTATGCGGACTGGTACAAATTCCTTGTATAGAGCGTAATGCGTATGCGGCAGCACGTGCTTTGGATGCTAATATTTATTCTGCATTTACGGATGGTAACCATCGCGTATCTTTTGATAAGGTAGTAGATGTAATGAAACAAACCGGTCACGACTTGCCCTCTCTTTACAAAGAAACCAGCGAAGGCGGTTTAGCAAAGGATTATAAACAAATGGAATAGACTTTCATCCAACCGTAGGGGCGAGTTCCAAACTCGCTCGATAGCATGTAACAAAAGATAATTCTCACTCAAACTATATCCGGGCAGGTTTAGAACCTGCCCCTACAGTTAATGAAACCATGAATAAAGAAGGATGTCACCACCTTACTATATTATATTCATTATGTCCTAAAGAGTTTCTAGTCACTTAGCTTCAAGAACCCACCGAACTGATCAAAATCAACTTCCAATCCATTTTCCAATTTTAGTTCATAACCTTTACGGTCACGTTCTATTTTCACTATCTTATGCCCGCTATAGTTAGCTTTCATATACTTTGAAATAGTTTGGGGAATAAAAATTCCAGGAACAGTTTGGTTCTTACAATCAATCTCCACCCATTCGCCTTTCGAGTTGAATTCCAACTCAATGCCATCGGACAGTTTTACGTCATAAGAGGGAGATTGGAACAAATCTTTCTCAATCTTGATATAAGAGACTTTTGCCTGAGGAAAATGTTTACTGATCATTTCACGGGCAGTAACAGGAAGTTTATTCACATCACGAGTTACAACATCACTAGCCATGACGAACTGAAAAGAACATACCACCATGGCAATCAAAAACAAAATCTTTTTCATAATCTAATTCATTCTTTAGTTAGTTATTGCCTTAGCAACAACCTGCCGACATAAATAGATTATGACGCAATCATATATTCCTGTATTTTAGATTTAATTAAGGCTATCGTCGGGCAACGGAGGCAATTCCTCCATATCCTCATTTTTGGAGATACTCATTTTTCCTTCCGGCGTTATTGTTATTGAGAAAGGAATGTATAAGTCTGTTTGGGGATAACTGATACTTGCAGCTAAAATAATATTCTTGCTATCATTGGTTTTCTCCTCATCGAAAACCATACCTTCCAAGATAAAATGACGGAGATTATCCGTACTCAAAAAATCAGAGAAACTTTGTTTGGTGAAGGTTTTGGAGAATACTTTACCACCATTTTCACGGGTGATTTTCACTATGATACGGTTATCTGCAAATATTCCCATATCATTCTTCACAGTGGGCAAAGAATCGCTGGGCGCACGTTCTATAAATAAATTATATTTCTTTCCACTACTCACAATACTTTGATTTGCACGCGAGATTTGCATACGCTGAACACCTGTCACATGGTCCACACTATCTATCTGGAACATCAACTGCGCCGCATCACCGGAAGTTTCTTTCTTACCTCCGCAACTGCTCATTACAACGAGCATGACGATAAATAAAAAATATAGCTGTTTCATTTAAACTCTATTTCTAGGCAACAAAGTAACAAAAAGTAACGGACACTCACAAGAAAACCTCCATAAAAAGCGAAAACCGGGCAATATCACATTGGCCGGCCTTCAGAGAAAACTAAAAACTAAACTAAATTATTTATTAAGTTAGACTAAAGCCTAAAGAAAAGGTTTAATCGAACTATAAAAAAAATCTTTTTTTTAATTGAACCTGACTTTCTAATATGAATTGTACTTCTCACACAAATCCAATTAATATCGGCAAAGATAATGATAATATCTCTATAATGCCTTCCAAAAGTCCATAAAATCTTTATAAAGACCGTAGCAAACTAATTGGTCTTCCTCTTCCAACTGATAATCTTCCTCAAAATGATTATCCACTTCATGCTCCAAAACGGAGATTCCCAAACTATTCAAAACCTTTTCGCCTTTTATCAAAGCTATAATCTTAATATTAAATTCTTTTTCCAAAGAAAGGTCACTCACTTTATACCCCACAAAGCCGGCAGGAAGCTTAAACTTCATCACGTAATGCTCATCGTCTATCCGGAAAGACTCCACATTGACATGCAAATCCAGCAAACGCACCAACGTGCGTGCCGCATCCTTCTCCGGAGTCAGAATGCTATCCAAGTTAAAAGCCTCAAGCACAGACCGATGCACATCATCTACGGCCCGGGCATAAATATGCTTCACACCTTTCTGCTTCAATATAGCCACTACGCGGATCGATGCACCAAAATTCTCACCAATAGCCACAATCACCACATCCACATCTTTCAGTGGAAGCACGGAGAGGGACTGCTCATCCGTAGCATCAATGATAAAGGAAGTCGCTATCTTATCCTTCAGCACATCCACCCGATGCTCATTTGTATCCACTCCTATCACTTCATGCCCCAGTGCAGAAAGTTCTTCTGCCAACACACCGCCATAATTTCCTAAACCTATAATAATATATTTCATATACTAGTTTATTATGATGTTATCACTCGGATATCTATATTTCGTAATCTTTTTCTGTTTGATGAGGCTTGACATCAAAGTTAGAACTCCCACACGTCCCACAAACATCAAGAGAATGACAATCAACTTACTGTCACTGCCCAAAGTCGGTGTCAAGTCCAGACTGGAACCTACCGTACTCAGTGCCGAGGTACATTCAAAAACCAAAGCCATCACCGAAGCCTGCGGTTCCAAGATGCTCAAACTGAAAATGCCTGCAAAAACAATCAGTAAGTAGAGAATAAGCGTAGCATTGGAACGACGGATAGAATCATGAGAAAGTTCACGATTGAAAATAGTAACCCTGTCCGCCCCAATCAAGATAGCACGCAAATTCAGCATCACCACCGCAAAGACATTCACCTTTACACCGCCCGCTGTAGACTGCGTGCCACCGCCAATCATCATCAAAACCACCATCAGCAACAAAGCCTGCACACTGAAAGTCGTCATTCCCACACTAGAGAAACCCGCGGTACGGGGACAAGTGGCATTAAAAAATCCCTGCACCCACTTTTCCACAGACGTCATCCCGGCAAAAGCATTATTCCATTCAAAAATGACGATGGCAACTGTACCGGCAACTAGCAGAATAGCCGTCATTATCAGCACAATGCGTGTATTCAGATTATATAAATGTACCCTGCGGATCATCCTTTTATTTTTATTCATATAGCGATGATATAAACGCTTCATTTCATAAGAAACCGTTTCATAGAGATTCACCAAAATAGGGAAACCGATGCCACCCAAAATAATAAGGAAAGAAATAGTAATATAGAATAAGTTGTGATTGTGAAGCACCATCTCGTTCCCCAAGTTACCGGGCAAAGTAGAGAACCCGGCATTACAGAATGCAGAAATAGAGTGGAAAGCCGAAAAAGCCAGTTCTTCCTCTATATCCATCCCCATCGTACCGTGAATATTCATAAAAATCATCCCCATACCTATCGCCTCTATCACCAAAGTAAATCCCAATATATATAATAAGGTGGAAAGTAGGGAACTCAGCGACTGCGAACTCACCATATCACGTACCACCAACTGATTATAAAGCGAAGTATTTCCCATAAAGAACATGGCAAAGAAACTGGTCAGCGTCATCACTCCCAACCCACCGATCTGTATCAACATAATGATAATAAACAAACCTTCGGGCGTAAAAGTGGAAGAAACATCAACCGAAACCAATCCCGTGACACACGTGGCACTGGTAGCCGTAAACAACGCATCAATAAAAGAAATACCATGATAAGTAGCACGCGGAAGCATCAGCAATGCCGACCCTATCAATATGAATATCAGGAAACTGGAAGCAAATATCAACGACGGGTTAGTACGTTTTCCCAGCAACCGGACTATCCCACTGGAAAGCTGCAACAATGAAAGAACCGTAAGCAATACCACATGATACAACCGACTGTGGAAGAAAGCCCAGAAGTCATGTATCCCTCCCTCTACCTCCGGCTCATGGAAGACTACGGGAATCAATGTCAGATAAAGCATGAGGCTCACCACCCAGGTCAACCCGCGAAATTTGCGCCGCGTATCCGAGTAATTCAATAATATATGCAGGGAAGTATCCACCAGAAAAGCAATCCACACAAAATGATACAACTGGTTAATGATCTCCATTTCTTCAAATGAAATAAGGAATCCATGCTCATATACCAAAGTGAGAATTAACAAAGCCGACATCACATAAGTTATTCCGTCCACCCACTTCAATAGCTGCTCTATGTAGGGTTGTACCAATTTCTTTCGATAAATGAATAGCTTGTGCAAAGGTTCCATGTCGATATTATCTTGTATTATTTTACGGGACAAACTTAATCAAAAAATTAATAGGTCTCTATCTATAATAACAAATAACTTTCCATTTTGCCTTTCTCCTCCCCTCCTTTTTTACCTGCCTTGGCAAAAAAGCAGGCGATTTATTAGTAAGGGATACTTTTTTTATTTAATTTTGACCGCAAAACTATTAAATTGAAAGATTATGAGCACAAAACAGAAGCGTTTTATCTTGCCAGAGGATGAAATCCCTAAATATTGGTACAACATACAAGCGGATATGAAGAACAAACCCATGCCGCCGTTGAACCCGAAAACCAAAGAAGCCTTGAAACCGGAAGATCTTTATCCGATCTTTGCCCAAGAGCTTTGCAAACAGGAGTTGAACCAGACAGATGCATGGATTGAAATACCCGAGGCAGTGCGCGAAATGTATAAATACTATCGCAGTACCCCGCTGGTACGCGCCTATGGACTGGAACAAGCACTGGGAACACCCGCACACATCTATTTCAAGAATGAAAGTGTAAGCCCTATCGGTTCGCATAAACTGAACTCGGCACTGGCACAGGCATACTATTGTAAAGAGGAAGGAATAACAAACGTAACCACCGAAACAGGTGCCGGACAATGGGGCGCCGCCCTTTCCTATGCTGCCAAAGTATTCGGTCTGGAAGCTGCCGTTTACCAGGTAAAGATCAGCTATAACCAAAAGCCTTACCGCCGTAGCATCATGCAGACTTTCGGTGCACAGGTCACTCCTTCTCCGTCCATGTCTACCCGTGCAGGTAAGAATATCCTGACTAAACATCCCAACTATCAAGGTTCATTGGGTACCGCTATTTCCGAGGCTATCGAATTGGCTATGACTACTCCCAACTGTAAATATACGCTGGGATCAGTATTAAGCCATGTAGCTTTGCATCAGACAGTTATCGGTCTGGAAGCCGAGAAACAGATGGAAATGGCAGGCGAATATCCCGATATGATTATCGGTTGCTTTGGTGGTGGTTCCAATTTTGGCGGAATCTGCTTCCCATTCATGCGCCACACCATTCTGGAGGGAAAACAAACCCGATATATTGCTGCCGAACCTGCTTCCTGTCCGAAGTTGACTCGCGGTAAATTCCAATATGATTTTGGTGATGAAGCAGGATATACTCCGTTATTGCCTATGTTTACATTGGGACATAACTTTGCTCCTGCCAATATTCATGCAGGTGGACTTCGCTATCACGGTGCGGGAGTTATTGTTTCTCAGTTATTGAAAGACAATCTGATGGAAGCGGTTGACATTCAGCAGTTGGAGTCTTTCCAGGCCGGTTGTTTGTTTGCACAGGCAGAAGGAATTATTCCGGCTCCGGAGTCTTGTCACGCCATTGCTGCCGCTATCAATGAAGCCAATAAATGTAAGGAATCAGGAGAAGAAAAAGTCATTCTGTTCAACCTTTCGGGTCATGGGCTGATTGATATGGCCTCTTATGACCAATACTTGGCAGGTAACCTGATGAATTATGAATTGAAAGATGAAGATATTCAGAAGAATCTGGATGAAATAAAAGATATGTAATACTTGTGTAGAGGTGAGAATAAATCACATCGCGCCAGCCTCCCCCTTTTGAAGGAGGAGGTTGCGCAATGTCTTTTAATTAGAAATTATATTGTGCACTCAAGTTAATCCGGTTTGCCTCGCGATTTACATCGTTGAAATTCTTGCGCCATCCATGCAGATATTCAGCACCCACCTGAAGGTTGTGGCTCACATTCCAAAACACATTGGCTACCAGATATTGCCCCTTTTTATATTGAGTTTCATTATAGTGGGCATAGCAATCTTCTGTAAACAATCGGGATTGGCTATAGGATGCAGAAGCAAATACCCGTTTGGAGAAATTGTATTGCAATCCGGCAAACCAACCTTTCATAGGAAGTACCTGCATACGCCCGGACTCATCTGCCACGGGTACAATATCTACATTCAGGTTACTCATATCATTCATAAACTGTGCAATACCTTTACCATATGTATATTGCCCGTACACCCGGAATTTACCCAATCCGGCAGTTCCGGATGCCTGGATACCCCAGCCGGTCAATGATTTTGCCTTATTGTTCACTTCGTCCTCGTAAGTCATGCCGCGCAAGATACCTCCCAAGCGTATATGGCTTCCTTTAGTCCAAGAGTACTGTACATAGGCAGGAATATCGGGCATGCGCTGCGTACCGATTCTCACCTCTTTTGCAGGAGTACCGTTTACCGAAGGCATTTCCACGCCTATCCCCACTTTTAAGCCTTTTACCGGACTGGCTTCATAGCGCAACTGGGTAGCACGATAGAAAGTCATACCATCAGGTCCCTGAAAGTCAATAGTAGGAGGCCCTGCGGCAAGATCCATAAACAGGCCGGTATCATACCCCATCGTGAAACCAAGAAAAGAAAGATAAGCATTTTGCAACTCAAAAGTCTTGCCACTGCCCCGAAAGTTTCCGGCAGTATAGACAATGAAGTTTCCCAGATGCTTGGTTTTGCCTACCAACTTCAAAAAGATGGTGGAGGTGGTAGCATCCATTTGAAACTGATTGCGAACGGAAGTGCTTCCCGGTTGCGGAATCAATGCAGGAATAAAATCCACATCGTCTACTATTCCATCAAAGTCATACTCCATAGTAGTCTTTAAGTAACCACCGATGCCCAGTGCAAACTTCCCTTCCTGGTCAGTCAGCAGAAAGCGGGGAGCGCGCGGGTCGTGGAAGTGCGGACGCTGCGTTTCATTGAAGACATTGACTAATTCTTCCTTTCCATTTTTATCTTTCGAGATAATAATGACCGGTCCGGGACCTTCTAATTCCGGATAATTGTCTTTTTGTTGCGCAAATATTGGCGTAATGGTCATTACGCCCAACACAAGACAACTCATTGATTTTAAGATAGTTCTCATAAAAATTAAGTTTAGGTAAATAGTGAAATCAATGGAGTATGAACAACAAGTTTAGAAAAAAGTTTGGAAAATGTTTGCTAATTTAAAAAAAGTCACTACCTTTGCACCCGCAATCGAGAGAGAAATCATCGATACAAAGGATGGCCCGTTCGTCTATCGGTTAGGACGCAAGATTTTCATTCTTGAAAGGGGGGTTCGATTCCCCCACGGGCTACCAAAATAAAAAGACTATCAGAATCTGATAGTCTTTTTATTTTTCATTCTCGCCTATAGGCAGTTGTAGATGAACCAATAGAGTAGAAACATAATTCCGGAAAAGACTAATTCCTCATGCTGAACTCGCAACCGCAATATTGCTGATTATAAAAATCATATTCCTTAATGATAGCAATACGCCGTTCACTCAATCCCCCTTTACGCCAATTCTGTTCCCAATAAGTAACATCGGGATATTGCGCCGTAGCATATCTTCCTGCCTCTTCTATCTGCTCCAGACTTTTCCAACGGCTGGAAGCAAGTGTAGTGGTAATAACAGAAAAGCCATGTTCATGGGCATAGCGAGCTGTTTCCAGCAAGCGTACCTTGAAGCATCGCAAACAGCGCCCTCCCCGTTCCGGCTCTTGCTCCATACCTGCCATCTGGCAACGCCAATTCTCGTGATCATAATCGGCATCTACAATTTCCAATCCCAAAGACCGGGCATAACGCGTGCACTCATCCTTCCTTATATTATATTCTTCCAACGGATAAATATTGGGATTGCAATAATAGATAACCGGAGTAATGCTATGTTGCATCAGGCATTCGATGATGGCTGATGAACAAGGAGCACAACAAGTATGTAACAATACTTTGTCCGCCCCACCGGGAACTTCTAACTGGAATTTCTTTTTCATACGGCAAATTTAATAGATATTTGCCATACTAACCAGCGGTTCATACAATTTTTCTATGTCCTGTGCATCCATTTCTATCTCAACCTGGTCACCGGGAACAAGTGTCTGCCCTTGTGGCAACAATGTTTTACGATTCCGATGAATGCTGCGAATGATGCAATTATTGGGTAACGTCAACCCGCTTACTTCCTTTCCATCAAAATAAGAGCCATCCATTATTTCAACAAAAAGATGGTAACGAGCTCCAGTTTCCTGAGGGAACTCGGGATTATTATCACGAAACATTCTATTGTAAAGCAGAACATTGAAGGGCTTTATTGCCAGCAGTTCTGTGAAATAGTAGGTCAATCCGCCTACTACAATGGAAGGGTAGAATACTTCAAAGTGTCCGGTGATTTCTGTAATCAGCACAATGGCAGTCAATGGGGTACGCACCACTGCCACCAAGAATGCAACCATGCCGATAAGCATCATGTAACTGACATTCTCATAACCGATCCATCCATGCTGCACCAATATCAAACCAAAAATCTGCCCTAGCAATCCACCTGTTACCAGAGTGGGAATAAAGCTCCCACCGGGTAACCCCGAAGAAAGAGAAAACAGGGTAAAAGCAAAATGAATAAGCATCATAAGAGTGAGCCAGCCAATATCATGGCTTCCGTTTAATCCCTGAATCATTAAGAATTGCTCTCCTCCCCCCGTCAGGTTAGTTTCTGTCAATGAGATGGCATAAGCTATCAGCAATAGACAAAGTATCTTTACGGGAATGGGAAGTTTAATAGCAGGGAGCCGTTCCTGAAAGAAAGGAACGATGAGCGAATACAGCTTTGCAATAGCGGCCATGATAGCGGCAAATAAGATATAAAGTTCAGCTTGCCGGGCAAAAGACAAATCGGGAGTCACTGCGTTTATCAAGTGATAAGGGGTGGTAGGAAACATCCAGCTTGCCACACCACCTGCTACCACTCCTGCCAGCAAAGTGGTTATGGCAGTTTTGGGGGCATCAAAGCGCTCGATAGATTCAATAACCAGCAGAGAGGAAGATAGTGGAGCAGCAAAAGCGGCAGATAATCCGGCCCCTGCCCCGGCGGCAAGTAGTTGTTTTCGTTCACCTTTCAGTATATTCCCCCAGCGGGAGATGAGTGTTCCTATATATGAACCGATCTGTACGGATGGTCCCTCACGCCCTAAAGACAGTCCGGCACTGAGTGCCAATATGCCACCGATGAATTTGGCTATCAATTCTTTAAAGGGATGGTTGTAATGAATGCGGCCGTTGATGGCTGCACGGGTTTGAGGGATTCCTCCCCCGGCTATTAATGGCATTCGTTTCACTAAGCGGGCTACAAATATCAAGACTCCCCATAACAGGAAAAATAGAGGAATATGCCAATACCAGGGATAATGTGCGGTAAAGAATGCTTTCCTTATATCGAAGAAATACCACAGTAAGTAATGATAAGGCACGGCAACCAGTCCCGTAAGCAATCCTACGAATATGCTTACGAAATACAGGCGGGCATCAATCAACTTCAGCTTCCAGATTTGCCATTTACGCAGATTGCTCCATTGCTTCCATTTATTTTTCCATTTCTCCAATTCTGTTCGGGGTTGTATGAATTCATAACAGGGATGGAAATGAACCAAACTATCCACCGTAGGGGCGGATTGAATCCGCCCGAATGCATCAACAGATACACCATTCGGATGTTACCGGGCAGATTCAATCTGCCCCTACGGTGGACGACGGCAATGCTATTCATGTCCGCCCCGAACAGAAACAAATGAAAAAAGGAAGGGTTTAATTAAATAACGGCTTTAATAATTCAGGAATCTCTATTTCATTCTCTTTCAGCGCTTTCAGGCATTCACATCCCTTCCCGGACAAAGTGAAATACATCTGCCGTTTATCCTTATCACCCAAGCTACGAATGATGAGTCCCTTCTCCTCTATGGTACGAATTACCTTTGAAGCATGGGAAGCAGAAAGCCCCGTATGTTCAGATATTATACTGGCCGTCAATGTATCCCCACCTATACAGCAAAGTGCCATTGCTTCATTCAATGACACTCCATGCTTTTCTATCAGCCTTGTTTCAAGTTCAGAGAGAGCCTTGAAAAGCTCCCTCATGACACATATTGATTTTATTTTCTCCATATACATTTAAATAAACAAGTTTACATTCGCCTGCTCGGCACGGTTCATGTAAGTCGCTACTCCGCCAATAGTTACATTATCCAGCAATTCTTCGCGCTTCACGCCCATTACATCCATCGACATTTGGCAGGCAATGAACTCCACTCCATTCTGAATAGCTTGGGAGCGTAACGCTTCCAGCGACTCAATATTCTTCTTGTTCATGATATACCGCATCATTTTGCTACCCATACCGCCCATGTTCATCTTGGAAAGTTTCAACTTCAATGAATTGGAAGGAAGCATCATGCTGAACATTTTGCCGAAGAAATCTTTCTTTACCGCAGGCTTATCCAATTTCTTTATAGCATTCAATCCCCAGAAAGTAAAGAAGATAGTAACCTTCTTTCCGGTAGCTGCCGCACCATTTGCAAGTACAAAAGTAGCTAAAACTTTATCTAAATCATCGCTGAACATGATAAAAGTTTTTCCTTTATCTTCCTTGCAAACTTCTGTTGGACAAGATTGTGGAGTATTTTTCTCTATGATTACCCGGTACTTTCCTGCTTCTGAGTTCGCGGAAACAAATCGGTTTCCGGTGGTTTGACACCATGCTTCCGCATCTCGCGGGAATCCGGCATCCGTAGCTATTATTTCCAAACGCTCACCATCTGTCAATTGCTCCATATTCTTTTTCAATTTCATGATAGGACCGGGGCAGGATATGCCGCATGCATCGACTTTTATGGTGTTATAAGGTATGTTTGAAACTTCTTTACTTTGTTCAGAATGACGAATATCTAAAGAACCGGTATTTGAGAAACCTGTCGGCACGGGCAATTCAGCAATGGCAGCTTTATACAGTTTCAATCCTCCTATTAAGTTCTTCACTTCCTTATATCCATTCTGCAACAATATATTAGAAGCCAAATATCCACGAAGCCCCACACCGCAATACAAATAAACAGGCTTATCTTTGGGTATTTCTCTCATTCGTTCACGCATATCATCCAAAGGAATGTTGACAGCTCCCTTCAACGCTCCCAATGCAAATTCATCGGGCGTGCGCACATCAACCAATGTCACTTTACTCAAATCCGCATCTTTCAGTTCACGCCAATACAAGGGCTGCATCTTTCCATTCAGAATATTTCCGGCAACATACCCGGCAACAGCTACAGGATCTTTGGCCGAAGAAAAAGGAGGTGCGTATGCTTGCTCTAAAGCCATCAAGTCATAGATAGTTCCCTGATGCTTTATCACTTGCGAGAATTCATCAATCCGCTTATCCACTCCATTATATCCTACAATCTGTGCCCCCAGCAGTTTCCCGTCAACAGGAGAGAAAGTAATCTTGATAGACATTTGCAATGCATCCGGATAATATCCTGCATGAGATCCGGAGTGAATCGTAGCCGAAAGATAATCAATGCCCGCCTGCTTCAATCGTTTTGCCGGAAGCCCCGAAGCAGCCACTGTCATATCAAAGACTTTAGCAATGGAAGTACCAATCGCCCCTTCATATTTCACCTTATTGCCAAATACCATATTATCAGCCACAATACGGGCTTGGCGATTTGCCGGACCTGCCAGGTAATTCAGCCAAGGCTTGCCGGTTATAGGATGGCGGAACTCAATAGCATCACCCACTGCATAGATGTCACTATGGGATGTTTGCAAATAATCATTTACTTTGATACCACGCATTTCGCCCAATTCGATGCCTGCTTCCGATGCCAACCCGGTATTGGGACGCACCCCGATAGAAAGCAACACCATATCTGCAGAAAGTCTTTCTCCCGATTTAAAGATTACTTCCAATCCATCAGCATTACGTTCAAACGAAGCAACGGCTTGTTCCAGATAAAGACGGACTCCTTTTTGCAACAAATGTTCGTGCACCAGTGAAGCCATGGAGAAATCAATAGGTGCCATCACTTGATTGGCCATCTCCACCACAGCAACTTCCGCACCCGCTTCCTGCAAATTCTCCGCCATTTCCAAGCCGATGAATCCGGCTCCTATAATAACGGCACGTTTCACTTTATGTTGGTGCAAATAATTCTTGATAGCATCCGTATCATTCACATTGCGAAGCGTAAAGATTCCTTCATTATCAATTCCCGGTAATGGCGGACGTACCGGCGAAGCCCCCGGAGATAACAATAGCTTATCATAAGATTCTGAATAAATCCGTCCATCCGCAGTGCGCACATCCACTTTCTTCTCTGTCGGATGAATTGCCACGACTTCGGACTGCACGCGTACATCTATACGAAATCGTTTGCCAAACGCTTGCGGAGTCTGGACAAACAGTTTTTCGCGCTCCGCAATTACTCCACCTATATAATAAGGCAGGCCACAATTAGCATACGAAATGTATTCTCCTTTTTCAAACAGAATTATTTCTGCGTCTTCTGTGTTTCTTCTGATACGTGCGGCGGCAGTTGCACCTCCTGCTACACCTCCTACTATTACATACTTCATAATCTAAACTATTTTATTTGATTTAATATTTTCCACTGGAAACTTTATGCAAACATAAAGAAGATTTCCTTAATAGAAAAATTTCCAACGGAAAATATAAAAGGATTAACTGTTTTTATGAAATACAAGATAAAGGGATAGCGTATAAAACAAAGATGGAGCACCTTCACCGGCACTCCATCCTTACAACATTTTTCTATTATGACACAAACTCTTTCACAGCTTTTTCCAGTCTTTCCAAACTCAACTCACCGGATTGTCTCCACAGTTGCTCTCCTTTTCTTAATAGAATATAGGTCGGGATATGCACAATGGTATAAAATTCAGCAAGAGCTTTTTCTTCATCTACATTTACTTGCACCACTTCCAGTTTCCCTTCCATCAATTTCTTGAATTCGTCTATAACTCCATGCATACGGCTGCTTTTCAATGAATTGATGGAATAGAACTCTGCCATAACCCAGTCTCCGGTGGTCAGTTTCTCTTTATTCCGTTCCTCACGGGCAAGTTTCTTTTCTTTCATATTACTAGTTTTTTAAATTTATGTTTTGCCTATGAACAAGATTACAGGAAAAAGGTTTATACAAACAGAAATCGTTAGGAAGCTTTGGTAGAATATTTCTTTTAGAAAGTACCTCTGCACAAAAAAAGATTTTTAATAGTTCAGACACACAGAAGTAAACACGAAATGTTTTTGTTCTTAAAAGAGTGCCGATTCCAAGTATTTTCATCCAAAATTTATGTATTTTTGTAGCCATATAGAAAGAACAGACATGCAAATGAACGAAGAAACAACCTATAACCCTGATTATTCGAACTCAATGGTAGGGCATTTAGGCATTACTTTTTTACCGCCTGCCACCGATGGTGACGAGACTGTACGTGCTGAGATGCCCGTTGACCATCGCACGTCGCAACCCTTCGGCATGTTGAACGGAGGTGCGTCATTGGCCCTCGCCGAGATTGTTGCAGGTCATGGTTCCATGTCACTATGCCGCGACGGCGAATGCGCATGTGGGATGCAGGTAAGCGGAAATCATATTTCGCCTGTTCCCGTAGGCGGAAAAGTGATTGCTACAGGGCGGTTGATACACCGCGGAAGTTCCTCCCATATTTGGAACATAGATATCACCACTCCTGAGGGACGATTGGTTTCTACCGTCCGCATTGTTAATTTCATATTCAAGCAAAAATGAATTTACCTAATAAACATACACAGGATTTATTGGATTGCCTGACGCGCAGCCGCCTCAGCTTTGCCCTGTACCGATTGCCGTGGACGGATGAATGTTATCTGGTATTGCAAACATCGGGCGATGTGGAGCAACCGGCAAACATTCAGGAATTGAATGGAAAAAAAGGGTTTGTAATGGTTCCCTTCCATCAGTCGGAGAAGCATCCTTTGGTCGTTATCCGCCCGGATGTCACCGCCTACGATTGGGACGAAATCAGTGAAGCACTAACCTCATTGGAATGTGCCGATGCCATACTCACTTGCCGCCATTCTCCCGGCATACCTACTCCTTTTGTTTCAGAAGAGGTCAGTAAACAACAATATACCGAGGCATTTGAACGTTTCATCACCCCTTTGCGTGAGAAACATTTCCAGAAACTCGTACTTTCACGCTCTGCCACACGGCATATCAGTGATGATTTCTCACCACTCAATGCCTTTATCCGTGCCTGCAACAGCTATCCGCGCATGATGATTTATTTATGCCATACTCCTGCATCGGGAACATGGATAGGCAGTACACCGGAAATCCTGTTGAGCGGGCACGATAAGGAATGGCACACCGTAGCCTTAGCGGGAACCATGCCGATGCAAAATGAAGTAATGCCAACGGAATGGGACAAAAAGAATCAGGAAGAACAGGGATATGTAACCGATTATATTCGCCGGATAGCCAAGAAATTTGGTAATAAGATGACAGAAAAAGGGCCTTATACAGCTCGTGCCGGACAATTGGTGCATCTTAAAACCGATTTCTATTTCCTGCTGAAGAATGCGAATAATTTGGGTAACTTATTGCAAGAATTACACCCTACTCCTGCCGTTTGCGGACTACCCAAAGAGAATGCTTTCCGGTTTATTTTGGAGAATGAAGGCTATGACCGCAGTTACTATTCAGGATTTATCGGTTGGCTGGACCCCGAAGGGCATACGGATTTATATGTAAACCTGCGCTGCATGGAAATAGAGGCGGGTGAAGTGACTCTATATGCAGGCGGAGGTATTCTTGCTTCTTCCGAAGTAGAATCGGAATGGGAAGAGACAGGAGAGAAAATGAAAACGATGAGGAGCATTATCAATCCTGACTTTATAACGAAATAACGCACCCCTCACAATCAAAAAATAAAAGAACGATGTATTCAGACAAAAAGAACATACTCCAACTGGCAGCACTGCTCAAGGCACACGGCGTGCGAAAAATAGTGCTTTGTCCCGGCAGCCGGAATGCTGCCATCGTGCACACACTGGCAAACATGGAAGACTTTACCTGTTATCCGGTAACGGATGAACGCAGCGCCGGGTTCTTTGCCATCGGATTATCCCTGCAAGGAGGAGGGCCTGCCGCCGTATGTTGCACCTCCGGCTCGGCATTACTGAATCTACATCCTGCCGTAGCCGAAGCATTCTATCAGCAAGTCCCCTTGATCGTCATTTCCGCCGACCGCCCCGCCGCATGGATCGGACAAATGGATGGGCAGACTTTACCTCAACCCAACGTATTCGGCTCATTGGTCAAACTGTCCGTCAACCTGCCCGAAGTTCATACGGAAGAAGACGAGTGGTTTTGCAACCGCCTGATCAATGAAGCCATACTGGAAACATCGCATCACGGCAAAGGCCCGGTGCATATCAATGTTCCCATTTCCGAACCCATCTACCGCTTCACCGCAAAGGCATTGCCCGAAGTGCGTGTCATCACCCGCTATCAAGGTCTGAGCGTTTATGACCGCGATTACAAGGAATTGATAGAACGTCTGAATAAATATAATAAACGAATGATCGTAGTAGGACAGATGAACCTTATTTATCTGTTTGAAAAGAAATATGTGAAACCTCTCTACAAGCATTTCACCTGGCTGACGGAACACCTTGGCAACCAAACCATTCCGGGCATCCCCATCAAGAATTTCGATGCAGCCGTGTATTCCATGAATGCGGAACGCCAAGATGATATGGCTCCCGAAATACTGATTACCTACGGCGGACATATCGTATCCAAGCAACTAAAAAAATATCTGCGGAACCATCCGCCCCGCGAACATTGGCACATTGCCGCCGATGGAAAGATAGCCGACCTTTATGGCTGCCTGACTACCGTTATTGAAATGGACCCGTTTGAGTTTCTGGAAAAGATAGCTTTCCTGCTTGATAATAAACCAACGAACTACCCGCTGATGTGGGAAAATTATTGCAAAACCATTCCGGAACCGGAACTTCCTTATTCGGAAATCTCCGCAATAGGAAAACTCATCCGGTCATTACCCGAACCATGTGCATTGCATCTGGCAAACAGTTCCACCGTGCGTTATGCCCAGTTATTCACAATTCCACCCAGAGTAGAAATATGTTGCAACCGGGGTGTGAATGGCATAGAGGGATCACTTTCTACCGCCATCGGTTATGCGGCAGCCTCAGACAAACTGAATTTTATCATCATAGGCGATTTAAGTTTCTTCTATGATATGAACGCGCTTTGGAATCAGAATTATGGCGCCAATATCCGTATTCTGTTACTGAATAATGAAGGTGGAGAGATATTCCATACATTGCCGGGCATGGACAAGGCCAGCCGTTCCCGCGAGTTCATTACCGCCGAACATTATACCACCGCCCAAGGATGGTCGGAAGAACGCGGTTTTATCTATATAAAGGTAACGGAAGAAGAGGAACTGGAAGAGGCCATGAAGCAATTCACCACTTCTGAAGTACTGATGCAACCCATGTTGCTGGAAGTATTTACGGACAAGGAGAAAGATACAACCTTGTTAAGAGAGTATTATCACGGACTAAAAAACAAATAAAGAAAAAGATATGGAAACAAGAGAATGGAAAACCATCAAAGAGTATCAGGATATACTTTTTGATTTCTATAATGGGATAGCCAAAATCACCATCAACCGCGAGCGTTACCGCAACGCATTCACTCCCACTACCACCTCGGAAATTAGTGATGCGCTCTACTATTGCCGCGAATGCCAGGATATTAACGTAGTGGTATTGACCGGTGCCGGAGACAAGGCTTTTTGCAGTGGCGGCGATATGCACGTGAAAGGTCACGGCGGCTATATAGGCACGGATGGCGTTCCCCGTCTGAATGTGCTGGATGTTCAGAAACAAATCCGTTCCCTGCCCAAACCTGTTATTGCTATGGTCAACGGTTATGCCATTGGCGGTGGCCATGTCCTCCATGTGGTTTGCGATTTGACGATAGCTTCCGAGAATGCTATCTTTGGACAGACAGGACCTAAAGTGGGAAGTTTTGATGCCGGTTTTGGGTCTTCTTATCTGGCTCGTATCGTGGGACAAAAAAAGGCGCGTGAAATATGGTTCCTTTGCCGTCAATACTCTGCACAGGAAGCTTTGGAAATGGGATTGGTAAATACGGTGGTTCCTTTTGACCGTTTGGAAGATGAAACCGTGGAATGGGCGGAAAAGATGATGGAACACAGTCCGCTTGCCCTCCGCATGATAAAAGCCGGACTGAATGCCGAACTGGACGGACAAGCCGGAATACAGGAGCTTGCCGGAGATGCAACCATGCTTTATTATATGACGGATGAAGCACAGGAAGGTGGAAAGGCATTCTTGGAAAAGCGCAAACCCAGATTTCAGGATTATCCTAAGTTTCCATAAACTGTTTGTCTGTAGTAGGCAAAGCTCTACATATACAAAAGTAACTTCATCCCCTCTTGAGAGGGGGTAGGGGGTGTGTGAAATGCACAATAGAACGTATTTGTTTATGTATTCTAACACACCCCTACCCCTCTCAAGAGGGGATGAGAATAGTCTCGACTTATGTTAAATAAAATCCATAAAAAGAATAATTCAAGAGAGGGGATGAAACCACTCCGATAAACCATTATCTATAACCCATAGACCCAATGTACCAAACTAAAATAATAAAAAAACAACTACATTTCAAGCAACCCGCAGGAACATCAAGAGGAGTATATACCACCCGAAACGTGTGGTATATACTCCTCACCGATACCCAAAGCCACCACCACGGCGTAGGCGAGTGCGCCCCACTCCCCGCCCTCAGTTGTGACGACCTCCCGAATTATGACGAAGTCCTGTCAAATGCCTGCAAAGACTTTGAAAGAACAGGAGAAATAAATAGAGAAGCCCTGCTTCCCTACCCCTCCATCCTATTCGGACTGGAAACCGCCTTGCAGCATTTTCAAGCCCGCAGCCTGCAATTCTGGCACACTCCTTTCAGCAAAGGTAAAGCAGGTATCCCCATCAACGGCCTTATCTGGATGGGCGACTTCAACGAAATGTACCATCGCATCGAAGAGAAAATGCAAAAAGGTTTCCGCTGCATCAAACTCAAAATAGGTGCCATCGACTTTGAAAAGGAATTGGAACTATTGGCACATATCCGCCGGCATTTCACCCCCGAACAAATAGAATTGCGAGTAGATGCCAACGGTGCTTTTACCCCGACAGATGCCCTTGAAAAACTGCAACGTCTTTCCGAGTTCCATCTCCATTCCATCGAACAACCTATCCGTGCCGGACAATGGAATGAAATGGCAACACTGTGCGCCACCACTCCTTTTCCTATCGCCCTGGATGAAGAACTGATAGGCATCAACAAACGAGATGATAAAATAAGACTTCTTGAAACCATCCGACCGCAATATATCATCTTGAAACCATCTTTGCACGGAGGCATCAGCGGCTCGGAAGAATGGATAGAACTGGCTGCCGAAAGAGGCATCGGCTCTTGGATCACCTCCGCACTGGAATCCAATATAGGCTTGAATGCCATTGCACAATGGTGTGCCACCCTACAGCCCACCCTGCCCCAAGGCTTGGGAACCGGGCTGTTATTTACCGACAACATAGATTACCCACTCCACATAGAAGGTGATTGCCTTTGGTTTCATCCCGAAGAACAAGAACCCGACATATTAAACTGGCTGCAACAATGACAACATACTGTACAGACATAGACAAGCAAACTATTCTGATAGAAGACATTCCCTACTCTAACTGGGAAATTGAATTAATAAGAATGAACATACCTGCCGACAAACGAAGTTTCAGGCAAGAACTTTTTTCTTTCTTATCCGAATGGTTTGGTCCCGAAAATAAAATATTTGTCCATACCTCCGGCTCCACAGGCAAGCCCAAAGAATTATGGGTAGAAAAGGAACGCATGATGGAAAGCGCCTGCCTCACCTGTTCTTTCCTGGGATTGCAGAAAGAAGACTCTGCCCTGCTTTGTATGCCTTTGCAATATATTGCAGGAAAAATGGTAGTAGTACGCGCCTTGGTGGCAGGACTCAATTTATGGCTCGTTCCTCCCTCCGGACATCCTTTGAAAGATATGCAAAAAGCCCCGGTATTTGCTGCCATGATACCGATGCAAGTTTACAATTCCCTGCAAGTACCCGAAGAAAAAGCATTGTTGCAACAAATAAAGCACCTCATTATCGGCGGAGGAGCCATTGATTCCCAACTGGCCAAAGAATTGAAGGATTTCCCCAATGCCGTTTGGTCTACTTATGGCATGACAGAAACATTGTCGCACATTGCCTTGCGAAGACTGAACGGTCCCAAAACGTCCGATTGGTACACGCCTTTCGAAGATGTACGCATTTATTTAAGTGAGGAACAGACTCTTATCATCCATGCTCCCCGGGTATGTGAGGATGAATTAAGAACAAATGATATAGCAGAAATCAATAAAGACAGGCAATTCCGCATATTGGGTAGAAAGGACAACACGATTAATAGCGGAGGGGTAAAAATACAGATAGAGCAGGTAGAAGCAGCCTTAAAAGAGCATTTGTCCCAGCCTTTCCTTATCACCTCTGCTCCCAATGAGAAATTCGGAGAAATCGTTGTTTTATTGATAGAAGGGCAAATACCGGATAACATAAAAACGGTCTGCGAACAGGCATTGCCAGCTTACTGGCGTCCTAAACTCATTACTCCGGTATTTCAAATACCATTGACTGAAACTGGGAAGCCGGATAGAGCTATTGCGAAGATACTGGCACAGCAATAGCAAATTACCTTACAAGCTCTTTGACAACTTTACCACCTCCACTTTCCCCGGTACCAGTGTCAAGCGTGCTGTTCCGTCAGGATCTATCGCCACCTCCATATACCTTGCCCGAATGACGATCCAGCCATCTACGGTCAGCACTCCCCATTGGCAGGAAGCATCCTGATAGGCGCAATAACCGCCTACAGGATGCATTATCCGCCGATAGACAGGCGGAATCAAAATGCGTTCCGCTGTTTTCAGCCCCCACTTTGCCCCTATCCGGTAAGGTACTGCATCCCGGCTCCCGCTGATCATCCGTTGCCGCTTCTTTTCGGCTTCGTGCTCTTCCTCGCGCAACCGTTTTGCCACACGTTCATGCGCCTGCTTTTGAAGCTGCGGAAACACTTCATCAAAGTCTTCACACCGATCCGTTGGACGATTACAGGCTACATAGCGTTTCTCACACCCCTTCTCCACATGATAATATCGCCCCTCATCATCCATCACAACGATGCTTTTATCCGGCAGCAGGCTGCTCAGATAGTAAACACGTTCCTCATCACCTTCCAGCAAGCACACCTGCGGTTCATAAAAGAAGCCTCCACATTCCGTGCGGCGGCAGAAGGGAGGCACGTTTCTGTCATACATTTTCACATAGAACCCCATCCACACAATAGACAAGGGATGCAAGCCACATCGGTTTGTATAAACCTGCTTCGTCCTACTGCAATAATCATGGTTCACCTGTAGCAACTCTATGTTCCCATATCTCAGGACTCGCGGCCTGGCACTATAACAACGGCCGTTCCTCAAATCCATATAGAGGGCCGTATCCCCGCCGCAATGGGCAAGCAGCAAATCATCTTTCAGAAACTTCACTGCCCGGCAGTTATCCAGTTCGCCCACGGTGATTCCCGTGTCATCCACCACCCGGACGCGCATGCTTGGGAGCCTTGCCGCCGCAAACCTTCCCTTTATGCCCAATATCTCTCTGAATGTAGCATCCACCACCGTCTTCTCCCCTTTACTCAAGCCCCAAAGATTCGTTTCCTTATCCATAAACGCCTTGAACTGCAAGGACGGTGACTGAAGAGTTTCATCCGTAAGGCATTGCTCTTTGATAGAAGAAAGCAAGCGGTCATGCTCCATGACCATCACCAGTTCCCCACCATCGCGGACGGTTTCTGCCGACATATCCACCACCAAAGGCGTTGCCCCGGTGTTATCGCAATTCATCCGCACAGGTAAACTTCCCTTACCCGCCATACGCCCCTCGAACATGGCTTTCCAGTTCCACGGCTGAGTGGGAAGCCCGAATATACGATACAATCCCACATTATCTATCAACATACACGCCTCCTTGCCTGCCGACTTGCGCAATCCGCGCCCCACCTGCTGTAAATATTTAGCAAGCGAAAGAGTAGGACGGGCCAACTGCACAAACTCCACATCGGGACAGTCGAACCCTTCACTGAACACATCCACATTTACCAGCACCTCAATTTTCCCACGCCTGAATTCTTCCACCATACGCTTGCGCTCCGGGGCGGGCGTCCTGCTGTCAATGGCTACGGCTTTCAGACCTTGCCCACTATAATACTCCGCTATCCGCCGGGCATGGTCCCTGCTGATGGCGTACACCATCCCCTTCCGGCCTGCTGCAAACCGCATGACGCTCTGATACAGCCGTTCAATGCCCGGACGCCTGTTCAGCACTGCATCCATCTCCTTCACCTGATAGTCGCCGTCCGCACCACGTTTCTCCAGACTGTCTATCAACCGCTGTTCCTCGCTACCGGGACGGATTGAAACATAGTCGAATACAGACAACAACCCTTTTTCTATAAATTCGGCGACGCTCCACGATGTGACCAGCACCTCAAAAAGTTCCGTGAATCCCCGGCGGTTGAGACGGCAGGGAGTAGCCGTCATTCCCAACTTTTTCGCATCGGGATAACGCTCCCACATCTCTGCATATGAGGCGGCCAAGGCATGATGGGCCTCGTCTATCACAATCAGATCCGGACAAGCGCCCGCTTCCTCCCAATGCCTTGAGAGCCACTGGACAGACATCACCCTGACCTGCTTCTCCTCCTCACGACCCACGCCATATTTAGACAATGTTTCCTTAATTTGCGCTACCAATTCCCTGCGGTGGGCAATGAGCCACACCTGCCCACCGCCGCCGGAAGAAGAAACAAAGTCACTTACCACAGAAGCCAGCAAGTGCGTCTTGCCCGTGCCCGTAGGCATCTGTACCATCACACTCCGGTGAGCTTTCCAAGCTTCAACCAAGCGTGCTTTCATTTCAATCTGATAGTCTCTCAGATGTTCATTAATCACTAACCACTACCTCCTACTTCCTTTTCTATCAGTCAGTATTTTATTAATATGTTGCCGGATGTTATCCACCGTATTACCCGAAACCAGCCGCGTGGCAAAAGGCTGAAGCAACTCGATGAAAGAACCTTTCACCACCGTTTCCTTGCGGATACGTTCCTCGCCAATCAACATTCCTTCTACTACTATGGTAGCCAGTTCGTGCGCATTGGTACATTCACCAATCAGTTTCTCATAAGCTCTCAGATGTTGCATATCCGGCACATAAATAGACAGGCGGATTTCATCCTCTGTCATTTCCTCTACTTCCTCCACTCTCACAGAATCTTCTGACTGGACGGCGACCGCAGTACCCTGGTCGCCATAAAAATTCTGGACGGCGGTAGTCGCCACAGGAAAGATCTGGTTGTTACCGCCAAAAATATTTATCATCATTTCGGGTTTTTCGTTCATATACTAATTTTTCTCTCTATTTTTCAGTTATTATCAACAGATTATTTAATCAAAATCTATATTTTATCAATGAATAGTCAATGTATCATCAACGAAATCAGATAAAAGTAAACAGATAGTAAACGGTTATCAATAGATTTGCACAAGCTATCATTAGCCCCTACATTTGTGCAGATAAATTAAAATCTATATTTCTTCATGAAAGAATACATTATGTCATTTTTCAATGCACCCGTCACCCATAAAGTACCTGCGGGTGTGTGCAGCGTAGCCGGGCTTCATGCCTACATCACTACCGATCTGCAATTAAAAGACCTGACCCTTAAAGTCAGAGCCGGAAGCGAGGACAAGAAAGCGTTCCGGAAGAAAAAGCAAACCCTGCTGCCCTATGTCACTCCGGCAGGAGTTTTCTCTTACTGCAAGGAGCAATGCCTGCTGGTTCCTTCGGGGCTTTTTGTGATAGACATCGACGAGTTGCTTTCCACCGAGGAAGCGGAAATGTGGCGCGACCGCCTGTTTGCCGATGAAGTTCTGCACCCTGCACTTTCCTTCGTCAGTCCCGGAGCCTGTGGGGTGAAACTGTTCATCCCCTACCGCATCAATCCCGTACGCACCGTGGAAGAATCCTTTGACAACGCCCTGCACACCGCATGGGAGTATCTGGAATGGAAGTACGGACTGAAAGTGGACAGAGCCAATGCCGACCTGTCCAGAGCCTGTTTCCTGTCTCACGATGAAAAGGCAAAGAGCAGGGGATAGTAGTGAGTGATTAGTGGTAAGTGGTTAGTGGTTAATAGGCTGCGCTATCATGCCGCAGGTATTAATCACTAATCATTCACCACTAACCATTAATCACTAACCATTCACCATTAATCATTAACCACTAAAAAAACATGTATAATAATATTTCCATTTTAGAGCAACTGACGGCAGCCATCGAACAATCGGGCGCCAACCTTGCTCCCACCTATCAGGAATATATGCCACTGGCCTTTGCCATAGCCAACAGTTGCGGCGAAGAGGGACGCGCCTTCCTCCACCGCATCTGCCGTATGTCCCCCAAATACTGCCGCGAAGAAGCGGACAAGCTATACGGGCACGCTTTGCAAAAGGGAACAGGCAGAAACTCCCTAGGTACCGTTTTCCATCTGGCAGAGATGGCAGGTGTGAAGTTGGACAAGAAACTTGCAAACTTGCAAAACTTGCAGCCTTCCCTCACGCCCCCACACACGTGCGTACCTAATAGTGCAACCCAAGCCCAAGCAGCCGCCCCCACCCTGTCCGGCACGCCGCCGGTTCATCTGCCCTGCTTCCCCGATTACCGCTGGCCTGCCTTCCTGCAACAAATCATAGACTGCGGCGACTCGCCCGCCCAACGCGACATTCTGTTGCTGGGCTCGGTGACTGTCCTCGGAAGTACCATCAACCGGCTGGTGAGCATCATGTATGGACGGAAAAACAAATATCCGTGCCTGCAAACTTTCATCACCGCCCCGCCCGCTTCCGGAAAAGGAGCACTGACCTGGATGCGCCGCCTGGCAGAGCCCATACACGACTCCCTGATGGACACTTACCGGGCAAAAATGAAAGAATACCGCCGGGACAAGGCACAATGGGACGCGCTGGGCAAGCAAAAAGCCGTCATCCCCGAACCCGAACAACCCTGTATGAAAATGCACCTCATAGCCGGTGACAACACGGGCACGGGCATATTGGAAAATCTGATAGACAGTGAAGGCGTGGGGCTGATATGCGAAACAGAAGCCGACACCGTGAGCAGCGCCATAGGCAGCGACTACGGCCATTGGAGCGACACGCTCCGCAAGAGCTTCGACCACGAACGCCTGGCTTTCAACCGCCGCACCAACCATGAATATCGCGAATGCAAGAAGTCCTACCTCAGCGTGCTCCTTAGCGGCACACCGGCACAGGTAAGGCCTCTTATCCCGTCTACAGAGAACGGATTGTTCTCTCGCCAGGTATTTTACTATATGCCTGCCATCAACGGATGGGAAGACCAGTTCGACCGTTCCGGCATGGACTATGACTCCATTTTCAGCGCATGGGGAGTGCGGTGGAAGGAGGTGCTCGATGCTGTTACGGGCACCGTCAGCGGCATCAACCTGAATCTGACCGAGGATCAGAAAAAGGAATTCAACACACACCTTGCCCGCGTGTTCGAGCGAGCCGGAGCCGTTCATGGCGACTCGATGAAGAGTTCCGTGGCGCGTATCGCCATCAACATTTGCCGCATCATGAGCGTCATCGCATTGCTGCGCTCCATGGAAGCCCTGCTGCCTGGTGGCGAAAAGGATGGCAAGCCACAGGAAGACATGGCGAGAACGCTGATGGCATGTCCCGGACTGACGCCATCGCCGCGCACTCCGCAAGAGAATATCACCGACGGAGTGGTGTCGCAATTCATCCTCACCATCCGCACGGACGACTTCCATGCCGTGCTGTCTCTGGTGGAGCCCTTGTATTGCCATGCGTGCCACATCCTGTCGCTCCTGCCCTCCGGTTTGCCCGTGACACAGAGCACTGCTTCGGTTCCCGAAACTCTTTTCGACTATCTGCCTCTCCGTTTCACCCGCAACCGGGCCGTCATCGAGGCGGAACAGCGCGGCATGCCTGCCAGCTCGCTGGACAGTCTGCTGAGACGCATGACCGAACGGGGACAGTTGATCAAGACCGGAAGAGGCGAATACGAATTTGCCTCGCGTGTACGCACATGCGTGTGTGGGCGTGAAGACACCCCTGCAAGTTTTGCAAGTTTGCAAGTTTCCCCAAATAAAAACGTATGAATATGAAAGATTCACTTTATTTCCTATCGATGAAAAAAGGCGATTTGGCCCTTCTTTATTTTCCCGAATCCGATGTCAAGATAGCTACCCGCCATCTGATGCGCTGGGTATATGGCTGTCCGGCACTGCTGGAAGAACTGTTGGCTACCGGTTACCACGTCTCGCAAAAAGTACTCACGTCACGCCAAGTGGCTCTGATCACCCACTATTTGGGGAGTCCCGGATGATTTTTGAGGTGATGATGATACTTGACCCACCGTAAGGTGTCACAAGGTGTCATAAGGCGTCAGCCCGGTTTTCACGCAACTTATCTTTGCAATGTCAACGATGAGGGAGCCGACACGTTACTAACCTTCGGCCTTACACGTTACTAACGTGAAGCCCCATACATTACTAACCTTCAGCCTCACACGTTACTAACGTGCAGGCCGCAAGCCCGGTAAGTGTCCTCTCCTTCACTCAGCGACCTTGATTTTTAATTATTAATTTAAAACTTATCCATTATGATCAATTTCAGTACCGCCATGCGTGGAAACCCCACCGACAAAGATGCAAAACCGAAGGCGTATGCAAACGCCCAGTATTCACAAGTAATGACGCTGGACCAGTTTGCCGAACACATCGCCTCACACGGCTGTGTATATTCGCGTGCCGACATTCAGGCCATCATCATCCTGACCATGGAATGTGTGCGCGAGCAACTCTTGGCGGGGCAGCGCATCCAGTTGGGTGACCTCGGCGTATTCGGCACCACCCTCCGCAGCCGCGGCGCCGACAGCGCAGCCACTTTCACCGCCGACAACATCACCGAAGTGAATGTGCAGTGGCGTCCCGGTGACCGTTTCCGCAATCTGCGCAAGGATGCCAAATTCAACTTGGTTCCTACCCGCAAAGCCGCCGCATTGGTGGTGAAGGCCGTAAAAGCGGGCGAGACTACCGTAGATCTTACGGGATTGTCCTCCGAAACGGCAGACGAAAACGTCTGACTTATTTCGGAGAGGGTGTCAAAACGCGAATGTAACTAACCACCTTGTTCACCGTAGGGGCGGATTGAATCCGCCCGGATACGTCAAGCAAACCGGTATCGGGCAGATTCAATCTGCCCCTACAGTTAGATGATAGCCCATTTCAATTTCCTCTATTATTTTAAACTTATAAAAACACGTATTCCCATGAATGAATTCAACAACGAATCCAATAAAATAACCTGGACAAAAATCCTCCGGGCAGTTATTCAGGCAGCCATCGCCGCCCTCACCGCCTTGGGGGTAACCAGTTGTACCACTATTTTATTTTAGTCCATGATACAAGAAACATTCCCTATGATGATTGGTGAGGAGGAAGTGCTGAACGAGCGCCAGCTTCTCACCGTGGAGGACGGTCCCATGATGCAGGGACGCGAATCGGTGCGATATCTCATCCTCCACTGTAGCGCCACCCGCTGCAACCGTGACTATACCGCCGAGCAACTGCTCCGTGACCACAAGACCCGTGGTTTCCGCACCGTGGGCTATCATTTCTATATCCGCCGCGACGGCACTGTGACGCAGCACCGAAAGCTGCTGGAAGTGGGTGCCCATTGCCGCCCTTGGAATCGTTGCAGCATCGGTATCTGTTACGAAGGCGGGCTGGACGAACAGGGACATCCTGCCGATACCCGGACGCCGGAACAGACAGAGCAGATCATTCTGTTGCTGATGCGGCTGGTGAAACTCTTTCCCGATGCCCGGATACGGGGGCACAGGGATATGCCGGGAAGCATTCCGAAGGCTTGTCCGTGTTTTGATGCGGAAGGGGTGTTCGGGTATTTGGAAAGGAGATAGCTCCACTTCACTCCTGTTTATCTCAACCACTGTCTGATTAAAACTCCGGGAATAAGCGCTCTTATTCCCGGAGTAGCCCTACGGTTTTCACAAATGGCAGGGTCTGATCTAACATTTATCACCGGCTATATTTGGTTTCCGACCGGCTCCGCGGAAATGACAGGCTGCAAAAACATTGTTTTTTAACTGCTAAATTACTAAGGACTCACACAGAGGTGAATCTTTAAGAACAGCCTGTTTTACTAATATGCATTTTTCTCTCCTTTGAAAATATTCGCAACAGTCTTGTATATGATGTAAAGATCCAACATGAAACTCCAATGCTCCAGATACCAGATATCGCCACGGATACGGCCTTCCATATCCTTCAACTCCTTTGTCTCCCCTCGAAAACCCGTAACCTGGCTCCAACCGGTTATTCCGGGCTTCACAAAATGCCGTACCATATATTTATTAATCAGCCTGGAATATTCCTGCGTATGAAGCAACATATGGGGACGAGGGCCCACAAGACTCATATCACCCAGCAGTACATTGATAAACTGGGGAAGCTCGTCGATATTGGTCTTACGCATGATATTGCCCCAACGCGTCTTGCGCGGATCATTCTCTGTGGCCTGCAAACGGTCGGCATCCTTATTCACCTTCATGCTGCGGAACTTGTAACAATAGAATTCCTTGCCGTTCAGCCCATTCCGTTTCTGGCGGAAGAATAGCGGTCCGGGCATGGTAAAGCCCGTAATTATAGCTACCACAATCAGAATGACCGGAAACAGCGTACAGAGGAACACCGATGACGCCGCGATGTCAAAAATTCTTTTCAGCAAGCGATTCCCGGGCCAGCTTAAAGGGTCGGGGCGGAGTCCCAGATAAGGAACATTCCCTACAATATTGAATGACATGCGGTGATGCAAGTAATTGCGTACATTGGGGACACTGAAAAAATGCACTACGTGGTTCTCACAATAGTCTATTAAAGGTACAATAATGTCACTGTCTCTGGAGGGCAGGCAGCAGAAAAGATAATGTACATAGGTGTGTTTCTCCAAATATTCCTTTACTTGTATCGGCTTACCCAGATACGGGCATTCCTTGGGAAAAGCAGGATTTACCTTCTCATCAAAATAACCGACGACCGAATATCCTGTGTCGCCATTGCCCGACATCTCATGATATATCTCCAAATTGTTATCAGTACTTCCCACCAACACCACAAAACGCTTATGCCTCTCGCGCATACGGTAGAACTTGATTAATAAACGTAAACTAAAACGGAACAAGACCAGGCACAGGAATAGAAGAAAAAGATACTCCAGCATAAAAAGAGACCATATATCCATATAGTTACCAACGGTCAGTACCAGACCGCCCAATATGGTAAACAGGAACATATTCTCAAGGACACGTTTTAATATCTGGAAGGGATGTACTTTCCTCCGGTAAAGCGCTACGCCCGAATGAACGGCACAAAGGGCATAGCATAACATTAATGTGAGCATGATTTGCGAGGCGGAAGCTTCTCCGGTCTGAACCTCGCTCCACTGCATATCACCTGTAAACCAGTCCAAGAACCGGAACAGTAAACCGCATATAAAGATTTCGGTTACAATTACAATAGTTTCAACCAGACGGTTGTAGGAGGCTAGTTTGTCTTTCATAGTGGTATAGATAAAGTTTAACAGATACCTGCCTATCATTTACAGACAGGGCGTTCCTCACCTATTCCTATACATGGACTCATAATACTTTTCGTATTCGCCACTAATAATATTATTCATCCATTCTTGGTTATCCAGATACCAGCGGACCGTCTTCTCTATCCCCTCCTCAAATTGCAGGCTAGGCTCCCAGCCCAGCTCATACTTCAGCTTATTGCTGTCAATCGCATAACGGAGATCATGCCCTTTACGGTCGGTCACATAGGTTATCAGATGCTCTGAAGTCCCTTCCGGATTTCCTAACAAACGATCTACGGTTTTGATAATAACTTTGATCAGGTCTATATTTTTCCATTCATTAAAGCCACCAATATTGTATGTATCAGCCGTTCTGCCCTGATGAAAAATGAGATCAATGGCACGGGCATGATCTACGACGTACAACCAATCGCGTACATTCTCCCCTTTACCATAAACAGGCAACGGCTTACCCTGGCGTATATTGTTGATAAAAAGTGGAATCAGTTTTTCCGGAAACTGGTAGGGACCATAATTGTTAGAACAGTTCGTTACAATGGTAGGCATACCATACGTGTCATGAAAAGCCCGAACAAAGTGGTCACTACCTGCTTTACTTGCAGAGTATGGGCTATGAGGCCGGTATTTAGTTTCCTCTGTGAAGAAAGTCCCGTCAAATTCCAATGCTCCATATACTTCATCGGTAGAAATATGATAGAAACGTTTCCCCTCATACCTCTCCGGCAAGGATTCCCAATACAGTTTGGCTGCCTGAAGCAGGGTTAGTGTGCCCATCACATTGGTTTGTGCAAAAGTAAATGGGTCCTTGATACTTCTGTCCACATGGCTTTCGGCAGCAAGATGAATAATGCCGTCCACTTGATATCGCACCAACAATTCCTGAATGGATTCAAAATCGCAAATATCCACCTTTACAAAAGTATAGTTCGGTTTGTCCTCTATATCCTTCAGATTGGCCAGATTACCAGCATAAGTCAGTTTATCCAAATTTATAATGCGATATTCGGGATAGTTGTTTACAAAAAGACGTACCACATGGCTACCGATAAAGCCGGCACCACCGGTTATAATTATGTTACGTTTGAATGAATCCATATTTTTCAATTTTACTTTAAGTGATTATTATTCAGCTTCCAATTCAAGAATACATCTCTTCAGCGAGTCTTTCCAGTACGGAATTTTAATGCCAAAAGTTTCCTTCACCTTTGTTTTATCCAACACCGAGAAATGAGGACGTTCCACTTTACTGGGGAACTCATCGCTGTGACAAGGCTGTATGTCACAATTATTCCCGCTCAATTCACAGATTTCCTTGGCAAAATCATACCAGGAACATACCCCTTCGTTACTGAAATGATAAGTGCCTTGACGATCCAGTAAGTTCTCTTCGATTATTTTATAGATCAAAGTGGCAAGATCTCCGGCATAAGTCGGAGTGCCTACTTGGTCAAAAACCACTTTTAACGAATCCTTCGTAGCGGTCAACTGCCGCATGGTCTTCACGAAGTTTTTCCCGAAAGACGAGTAGAGCCAAGCAGTGCGGAAAATGATATATTTGCATCCTGCCTTCAGTAGAGACTGCTCACCTGCCAGTTTAGTCTTTCCATAGACTCCCAATGGATCCGTTTCCCAGGTTTCACGGCAAGGAATGTTTTTATCACCTCGGAACACATAGTCCGTAGAGACATGAATAAGTGTCGCATCTGTCTCTACGGCAGCAACAGCCAGATTCTCCACAGCTTTGTTATTCAACAAATCGGCCATAGCCAAATCGTCTTCTGCCCTGTCTACATTCGTATAAGCGGCACAATTTACAATCACATCTACCTGTTCCTTTTTCAACATATTGCGGACAGCGGCCATATCAGTGATATCCAGTTCATTTACATCTGTAAAGAGATAACGGTTCTGACTGTCTAACGACACCCTGCGCATCTCATTGCCAAGTTGACCGTTGGCTCCTGTAACAAGTATATTCATCATTCGTAAAGATTAATATTGTAGTCAAACGGAGAGTCATAGTCTTTCAACAAAGGATGTTTCAGATCCTTCTCACTTAAAATGGCTTCAGCAACGGGTATTTTCCAATCAATACCAAGACTTTCATCACGTAGCTGAATACCACCATCAGCTTGCGGCGCATAGAAGTTATCGCACTTATATTGAAAAATTGCCGTTTCACTCAATACGGCAAAACCATGGGCAAACCCACGGGGGATAAAAAATTGGAGATGGTTCTCCTCCGTCAATTCTACCGCAACATGCTGCCCGTATGTAGGGCTTCCCTTGCGGATGTCTACCGCCACATCGAGTACGGAGCCTCTTACGCAACGCACCAACTTACTCTGTGTAAACGGTGGGCATTGGAAATGCAGACCGCGCATCACGCCATACGATGACATACTTTCATTATCCTGTACAAAATGGACTGGCATCACTTTTTCATTGAATTCCCGTTGAGAAAAAGATTCAAAGAAATACCCTCTTCCATCTTTATAGATGCGCGGCTCAATCACCACTACACCTTCTATTCCTGTTTTTATGACTTCCATATTTCAATCCAAATTTTCTTTGCCTGTACGTTCTACTTCATCAATCACCTTGAGCAGATACTGGCCGTATTGGTTCTTCAGCATCGGCTTAGCAAGCTCACGCATCTTATCTGCTGTTATCCAACCCTTGCGATAGGCAATTCCTTCCAAACAAGCAACTTTCAAGCCCTGACGTTTTTCAATGACTTCTATATAAGTAGAAGCTTCCGCCAATGAATCATGTGTTCCCGTATCCAGCCATGCAAAACCACGTCCCAACGTCTGTACTTTTAGCTCACAGTCTTCCAGGAAACGCTGGTTCACTGTCGTTATTTCCAGTTCACCACGTGCAGAAGGTTTGATATTCTTGGCCACTTCCACTACTTTATTGGGATAAAAATAGAGACCCACCACTGCATAATTTGATTTTGGCTGTTCCGGTTTTTCTTCGATGCTCAGGCAGTTACCTTCCGCGTCAAACTCCGCCACGCCATAACGTTCCGGATCGTTCACCCAATAGCCGAACACGGTGGCTTTCTGTTCTCCTTCCACTGTGCGTACAGCATCGCGCAACAGGGTGCCGAATCCATTTCCGTGAAAGATATTATCCCCCAATACCAGACATATAGAATCATTACCAATGAATTTTTCACCAATAATAAATGCTTGTGCAAGACCATCGGGGGAAGGCTGTTCGGCATACTCAAACTTCACACCGCAGTCTGATCCATCACCCAAAAGACGCTTAAAACCCGGCAGATCATAGGGGGTGGAAATAATCAGAATCTCACGGATGCCTGCCAGCATCAAGACTGAAATGGGGTAGTAAATCATCGGTTTGTCAAAAATAGGAAGAAGCTGCTTACTTACTCCCTTAGTGATGGGGTACAGACGGGTACCGCTACCACCGGCGAGAACAATTCCTTTCATACGAATAAGTTATAATGTTAGTTATTTCAAATGTACTTTAAATATCAATCCGCCTGACCAATACTTGCATTCTGTCATTTCTACCACAGCATTAATATAATCTTTCCAAAAACTATATTTTAGCCCACAGTTTATAGTACGACTATCGTATTCAGCCATTAAATTGAGATTGTTTAATGCCTTCACAAAGAGATTTGTACCTGATAGATAAAAATGAAAATTTACTCCAACAGCCAGACCGTTTAAATGATAGTCTTTCCGTCTATTATATAAATAGGCAGCATGAACACCTAGCTCTCCCCTATTTTTGAAATAAAAATGCTTAGTACCAGCTATATAGTATCGGTTCCAATGTCCATTACCCATCTCTCCTACTCCGCTGATGCCATAATCATCTTTATCAGGATCTCCTAATACATCATTGGTACTTGGATCATTCGCGCCCAATACAATCTGAGGAGTCCATTCTTTCCACCACCCTTCCTTCCATATACGCAACCGCCCTGAAAACTGTCGGTCTTGGTTACAATATTTCCCCCAAACGGAAGGTGGGAAATAAGTACTACCGTGTTCTGCCTTATGCAGGGTACAAGTATATCCGATTTCGAGCCAAGGAAAAATGGTGATATTAATGTAGTAATTAAACGTATGATAATTCCAATGGGCAGGAGTAGCAGCCACATCCAAATAGGAAGCTCCAAACAGGAATGTCTTATCCCGTTGCATATCAGCAGTAGGCATGTGCAGAAGTCCGGTGGTTCCATACACATACTGAGAAAAACCTTCCTGCCATATCATACACAGCAGAAAAACAAATAAAATTTTCTTCATTAAAACAAAAGGCAGGAAAAACAACAATCAACCTTGTTCCTTTTCAAATTTATCACGATAAAAATTGTAGTTTAAAGAACGATATCCGGAGAACAGTCTTTTTAAATAATATTGATTGGCAAAATGTACGCTTGTTAAACAACGCAACAACCTGTAAGGCAAATTGCTCTTGCCTTCATCCAACAACACCATTAGAATAAATGCTGTTTCCTCTTGTACGGAAAGTTGTCTATAATTATTTTTTGCCAATGTCTAACTATTCATAATAAGATTATGAACAAAGGTAGCAATTTATTGTTTCTGAGAAAGTAACCAATAAAAATATTTTTCGTGTTTATCTATCAGATTTTCCCATGAGTACTCATTCCGAATCTCTTGCAAATTGTTTTCAATAAACTTATTACGACAAGATTTATCTAATTCATAGATAGAATTCAGCAGTTTAGTTACGGCTTGGGAAGAAGCATAATAGTGTGCGTTATCTTTCAATACAGCCCTATTAAAGATATTATCATGTGCTAATATATAACTACTTGACGCCATTGCCTCCAGCAAAGAAGGATTCGTACCACCCACACTATGGCCATGAAAATAAGCAAACGAATAATATCTGACTGAATTCAATTTTTTAAAATCATAAATTCCCCCTACAAAATGAATACCAGACTGATCACTATATTTTCCTACCAGATACTTGCCATGAGGAGTATTCGTTTTTCCAACTATAATAAGTTCCTTTTTATCCGTTTCGCCAGATGCTAAAAAGCCTTGTATAGCCATTTCAATATTATTTTCAGGCTCCAAGCGTGCCACTAATAAATAATATTTGCGTGGTTGCAAACCAAACTCAGCCAATAATGATATGTCATAATCCTCATGAATATCTGCTCCATAAGCCAGAAATTTACTTTCCTTATTATACTTCTCTTTATAATAATCATGAATTCCCATATTGTCGGCAATCAAATAATGGCTATGTTTCACAGTAGTACGTTCTTCCCAGAAAATGAATTTCTGTACCCATTTGTTGAACTTAGTACGCTTATATTCCAAACCATCCATATTGGTCGTAAATATGGGATATTTAATCTTCTTCACATTAAACCAAATATAAGCAGGCACAATACTTGTATAACCGGCTTCATAAATGATATCGAAATGCTCTTTTTTCAATGCATCCTTCAATGATGCAAAATCATAAAAGAAACTCCCTACCGAACTGCCCATCCAAGTTTCGGGACTATAGATGTGCTTTATACGTACTCCTTTATAAGTATCTTGCTTATAAGGATGAAAATGAGGTGAGTATACCACAACCTCATGCCCGCGTGCAGCCAACCCCACTGAAATATATTCGGCAAACTGTTCGAAGCCCCCATAGTTATTTGGAATGCCACGGGTGCTGATAAATGCTATTTTCATAATTTAACGAATTACTTCTTTAATCATTTTTAAATATTGTCCTTTCGGGTCTCCTACAGTAGGTACTATGTATCCCCCCTCGCCATATTCATTCCAAGCATATACCAATATCATTTTCGGTTTACAACCTCTTTCATTTACAAATCGCACTGCATTTTTAAGATGTTGTTTAAAGAGCTTAGGTGTCCTGTTCACATAGTAAAGAGATTTTTCTTGTTTTTCCCATGGCCGCTGATCCCATCCTGCCATTACCAATGGAATAATATTGTACTCTTTAGGATAAGTGTACCAAGTTACTTCTGTATTCTTCACTAAGATCTCATACTCTTTTCTATAAGCATATCCCGGCTCACGTTCACGAATATTATACCACGAATTTGCGCTGTATTTTTTACTTTTATCATTACAGGATATAGAAAACAGTCCTGCATAATTTTTAGCTTTTAAATAATCATTCATTTTGGTAAGCGATGGAGCAGCCGCTTTGGCATTAAATAATGCTACCACAGGTTTATTTTCAATTTTAAGATATTGACTATCTTGAAAATATGTATCCGCCATATAATCCATTGCTTTCAACCAATTATCCTCTCCTTCTATCCGAGCTCCCTGGTGATTGGCTATTAATAAAGCGAATTTCATTTTATGCTTATTGCGAGCCTTCATAAAGAGCTTCAAACTAGTATGCGATGCATGATTTTCTATAGTTTTAATATCCATCTCCCCCTTATCTTTTTTCCAATACCAGCAAAACAGAAAAAAAGTAATACCATTTTGGGAAGCAATATCTATTTGACGTTCCATTATAGCTAAATCATCATTTCTCCAGCCCCAAATTGGTTGACGTTCGTTATAATCATTATATAGTTTCTCTGTCAGGTGAGTAGGGGCTTCTTGTGCCCATAGCTCTTGAGAATTATTTTTTCCGGACCAACCGTCAAAATAGTAGGCACCGATCATAGGAATAGTATTGTCTTGTGCCCAACCGTTCTGCGGACATACTATAAATTCTAATACTATAAGGAAAAACAGGCAGAATATCTTAGCTTTCATCTTTTATTTTTTAATTTCCGACAGAGCAATCTAAAAGGAACACCTAAAACTGAAATTAAAACAAGCAAATAAGCACAAGGAGGATAATATTTCTTCAAGTTATCTCTAAAACCCGTATCATCAAATGTTTCTATTCGAATAATGTATTTATTAAAAAGTAAAGATGGAAGAAACTGTACCATAATTCCCAATAATATGTGTTTTTTACATTTCATTGAAATATACCCTTTCTTACAACATTCATCAAGCAACGAAGGATACTCAATTGTAAATGCCTCAAATTTATTATGTCCCCCTCGTTTAGGTATTCTTTGTACATCAAATAATAGGTTATCATTTATACAAAACAATTTAGCCTGATGCTGAGTAAGAAACAAGGAAGTGTGAGGAAACAATCTATTTAACTTCAGATTTTTGTCTATCTTATCAAATTCTGATTTCCATATATTAAACCCATTGCTCCATGAGGACCAATATGAGAGGTGGTACATAAAATCATTAAAACTAGAATAGATTTGACTTTTACGACTCCCCAATAATCCATTTGTATAAAAAATTAGAGTCTTATTTTCTATATTATTCTTTATATCGGAAATAATTTTACTTAGACTTCCTTTTCTAAATAAAGTTTGGCTGTTATGCAATTTTAAAAATTCTCCTTGTGCATAAGTCAACACATAATAAGAATTCATAAACCCTTCGCACTTAGTATAAAAATATCTCAAATTAGGGTACTTAAATTCTTCTGTCAGCACTTTAATTGCCTGATTAGAATCATTATCTGATATAACAACTTCATACTTTTCTAATGGAACATCAGCATTATCTATAAAAATACTTTTCAACGTTTTCCTAACGTATTCCACTCGTCCATAACAAGGAATACAAATTGATAAAAGAGTCATACAAACTATCTTTTTAGTTAGTTTTCAAGACAGAATCCAAGAATTGTTTAGAATAGTTTTTTTCTTCCTCTATTAATAAATTCACTTTATTAAAATCATAATTTAAATGAAGCTTTTCCATTTCAATATTTTCAGTAATAAAGCGATCCTTTAAATCTACAGAATGCAGCAGACTCTCCATTCTTGAATTTAAACTAATACCTTTTAACCCAAATACATAAAAAGGTTTATTAAAATAAATAGCAAAAGCGGTCCCATGAAACGAATTAGACAAAAACATACTACAATTATAGATTAAGGAAAGAAAATCTTGTGGCCCTACTTTGGTAAAATTCTTATCTGCATATAATCGAGGCAATGCATCATTAATAGAATAAATCTTCCAACCTTTTTTCCTTTTAAAATATAAAGCGACACGCTTCATCAAATCGTTCCCCTCAAAGTCATAAATCAAGATATAATTCTTTTCTGAGCCTTTATGCATAAATGTTTCCCAATAACTTCTATCAAGAAGAAAGATTGGATCTAATACTTTTACTCCATTTTTAATATCCAATGACTTCAGGATCTCCACTCCTTGATATTCTCTGACTGAGATGCGATTCATTTTAGACAACATTTCTTTTACAAATTCTTTATCTGTACCAGAAATGTATTCTACAGAAAAACTAGCTGCATACGACACACGTTTTGTTTGTGATAAAGCAAAATCAATATAATAACTGGGATCTTTACCATTAGGAAATAAAGGATTCCATATTTGGTCACTCCCGGCTATAATGATATCAGCACAAGGAGGATTCATTTTTAATTCTTCAAAAGTCTGATAGGTCCTAGCGGTCAAATTCAAATAATTCTTTGTGAATTCGTCAAAACATTTTTTGCGTCCTAGCGAAAATCTTAAATAAGACCATTTAGCTATACGAAACATCCACCTTGTGATAAAGAAACTATTAAGCCTTTCAAACTTTTTACTCGTAAATGATTTCCAATCATATTTTTTATATAAATAGCTGGGACGATAATCAATAACCTTCACCTCATGACCCAATTCTTCCAGATAATGCTGTAAAGCATAGGCTTGCAATGATGCACCGAAATTATATACATCATGACAAGTAATAGTTTTAATTCTCATAACTTAAAATACCTCACAAGTCGGTTCTTCACAACACGCAAAGGATGCTTAAGAAAGACCTTTATTTTTTGTTTCTTCAAAAATGGATTTACTAATAAAATAATATCATTAAGCTGAATAGAGTCATTTCTTAGCATTTCCATTATATTTCTTCGAATAGAAGGCATTTTTGGAGCATTTTTCATTTGTCCCTCTGCAACAATCCTTAGTGAACAGGGTTCGATATGTAAAGAAGAAATAGAGTGTAACAATTCATCTCCTCTTCTCGTAAATGTCAACACTCCGCTCACCCCTTCTTTATTATTACGATATTTAAATCCCCACAAATCTCCAATACGAATATCGGCAGCAGATTCAGTGCATTTAAATTTACATTTCTCATAACAAGCTTTTCCCAAACATGTATCGCTCAAAAACAGACGATAGAAAGTATCACCTTGGGACAGGCGAGAACTGTATATTTTTTCCTTTCCTTTTATCAACAGATTATATGAATCATGCCATCCTGCATCTTTATTACGCCATGAAACATAAGTTACCTTATCAGTAATTTTCTCCACTTCTGTGAGATACTTATTCCACATTAACATAGAAGGTACACCATGACAAAAAAAATCCATCAAGATAAAATTATCCTCCTTTTTAAATTTTTGAATATATCGACGAAAAGAATCTATTTGGCATGGTGTACCTATTACTAAATGCTTATGTGCTCTATTTATTGCTTTAAAACCATTTGTAGTATAACTTTGGATATATTTACTTCCGATACTCGGAAGTAGTTGTTCTACAGTCGTGGCAATATAATGTTCTGCACAATTCATATCAGGATTATAACGAACCACACACACTTTATAATCTCGTTCTATCAAAGCACGCTCCAGTTCAAATCCGATACCCCCGGAAGAGCATTTTCTTCTTACCAAGTCATCTCTACTCCAACCTGCATAACTTTTTATTTCCGTTTTCTCTAAAGCCAAATTATTTTTAGAATAAGAACACACATCCATACATAAGTTGCAATCCGTACATTTATTTGTTTCTCTTATACGAGGTTCATAAAAGCCTTCTGAATTCAAAGATATCTCTATAATATTCATAGGGCATACAGTAGCACATACACCACAACCGTAACAGTCTTTTATAGATGATATATTCATTGAAAAAATGATTTTAATGCATCAAGGTATGCATGTCCCCATTTCAAATCCGGTTCCATATAATTACCTTCTCCCCATTCATTCCACGCATTTAGAAATATTAAACGGTGCTCATCATCTTTGTCTTTAATTGATTCATAGATATCATTTACATGCTTTAAAAAATTGCTTGGAGTAGAATTTATATAAATGCCGGCACGCCTACCGGCACGAGGTGTCCGATCGAATCCCGGAGTTATTACAGGATAACAATTTTCTATTTTATTATCAGAGGTATTATAAAACCGCACAACTTTATTATAATCGTATTTCATCAATGTTGCTCCCAAATACCACCCCAATAATGATTGAATTCTCCGTCTAAAACGTGAGCCAACCGCTTTAGCTTCCGCTTCCCAACGATTATTGCGACAGACTCCATCCATGCCAAGGCTACTAATTTTATGGTAAGAAGATTCACGTCCCGTTGTCATCCCGATAAAATAAATTCCTTTCAACCCATTTTCTTTGGCTAATTTGTTCCAAAGAGCCATAAAACATCCAAGATTCAAGAAATTTAGTGGATCATAAATAACAAAAATAGGCTTACCATCCATCATAATATAACGACGATCTTTAAATGCTGGTAAACAATAATTAAAATGCAAAATATCATCTTCATCACCTAAATATTCCTGCTTTGCAATCATAGGATTACTAACCACTTTATTTCCTTTAATCCATGTTTTTGTTGTCCAATCATGATTTGCCCAACAAAGACAAAATGGAAAATCTGGTTTTCCTGTTTTAAGAACTGATTCAAAAGGCTTTTCCAAAAGCATTTTCCCTCTTCCAAACCAATAATGATAATAACAAAAGCCTTCTATTCCTGCATCGCGCGCCAAAATAGCCTGTTCTTCTTGTACTTGAGGCAAACGAAGATCATAAAATCCTAAATCGGCAGGAATTCGTGGCTGATAATGACCCTTAAATAAAGGCTTCGCTTTAGCAACATTTGTCCATTCAGTAAATCCTTTTCCCCAAAATTTATCATTTTCAGGAATAGGATGATATTGGGGAAGATAAAACGCTATGACTCTTGCTTTATTCTTTATCATATCATTCTTTATTATATTCATCTATTACTTTTTTTGTTTCTTCTAAATAACCACGTCCCCATTTCTGGTCAGGCTCAAGATGATTCCCTTCTGCCCATTCATTCCAAGCATTGATAAAAATAAAATTTTCTTCTTTACTGTATGGTTTAAACTTGTCAAATACAGACTTTAGCCACTTACCATATAATTTCGGAGTACTACCAACAAAAGCTGTAAAGCCTTTACCGATACGTCGGGAAGCATTATCAAAATTAGGAGTTATACAAGGAAACTGACGATAGGAGGGTAAAGGTCTTTTAATTCTATACTTTACATATTTTTTATATGAATACAGCTCTGTTAGCTTTATGTTAAATAGTTTCCCTAATATTACATTGACTAACCTCTTGTAATACTGAAAATTATCCATACAGAAAGGTTGAAAATTTACAGAAACATCAAAGCCATTAGTCATATATTTCTCAACATCATAATGAGTATGTTCAAAAAATGCCAAATATAATTCCATACCATGTTTCTTCGCAACTTCACGCCAAAGTTTTATTGTTCGAGTCGGATTAGGAAACAAATGAATTTTATAAATAATGAAAAAAGGCTTACCGTCAATTCGAATATATCTGGGATCTGAAAAGACCTCAGTACATAAATACTCCATATGAGTAACATCATCCTCATCACTATATTTCTGCTCCATCAATAGATGTTTAGAACTTCCGTCCCAATTACGCGCCCAATTTTCATTAGCCCAACACAGCATGAATGGAAAATCCGGTTTTCCCTCTTGAATAATTTCAGACACTGGTCTTTCCATTAATCGTTTTCCATTAAACCAATAATGATAATAACAAAAACCATAGATCCCGTATCGTTTAGCCATCTCTGCCTGCATTTCTCTTGCTTCAGGTAGACGAAGATCATAAAATCCAGTATCGGAAGGTAACTGTGGTTGATAATGCCCCCAAAAACGCGGCTTTGATTTCGTTACATTTGTCCACTCTGTAAATCCTTTACCCCACCATTCATCATTTTCTGGAAAAGGATGAAATTGAGGAAGATGGATAGCAATCAATCTTTTATTCATAATACAACTCTAATTATTCACCATTAAAGCACTTTAATCTTTTTGCAAGGAACAGTAGCTTGTACGCTTATACGTCAAACATGATTTATTAAAGATACGGCCACAACAGAACCAAAAAACGATGCAATGCTGGCCTGTAACTGACAAACAATTAGCTCCGGTCATAGCCATTAAGTAAAAGAATATAATGCCTAATTCAAATAGGTTATCTTTAAAGTTCCTTACTCCACGGATGACAACCAAGAGTATAAAAATAGAATAACATATTATCCCAAAATATCCTGTTTCATACATTATCTTCAGATATTGCTGGTCGGTTATTGCCATCTTTCCACTAAAATATGCTTCATGTCCATAACGACCGATGCCATCTCCCCAAAAAGTAATTTTCTTAGAATAGAAATCACTAAAAATATTTGTTCTATCCTTTAAAAATGAAGCACTTCCACCTTCTATTAAGTTCTCAAATTTAGAAAGCATAAATATCAAACGATCTTGATCTAAAAAAGAAAATACAATACTAATGCAGCAAACCAAGATGAGTAATAAAAAAAGTACGTATGTACTAAAAGATCGTTTTTGCCCATTGAAAAGACTATTCACTAACAAAGCCAAAGTTATTAATGCCACAAAAGCAATAGGGGCACGTTGCTGTGCTAACAACATAATAACAGCCAAAAAGATTAAAGAGAATGCAATTTTAGTCGTTATCCGTCCTTCCTTATAAGATTTAAACAACAAATAGAAATAAATAATGCCACTTCCATAACTAACCCAATATGGATAAGTCCAAAATGCAGATAAACGTGTCATCTCCAAAAAACGACCTCCTTCATTATCTGTAAATCCAGAAAGTTTAAAATCCACGTACCAACTTGGAGATGTAATATATAATATTAATCCAATGAAACATACCACAAGTACAGGGATTATGGATTTATCAAAAAAATCCCAATCTTTTGAAGTGCTACTTTCACCTACAAAAAAGAAAATAATAGAAAACAGCTGATACCTAACACCTGCAAACCAAAAAGCCTGTGGATAAATATTGGAAAGGCTAGCAATAGCGATAGAAATAGAAAAAAATATAATAAACAAGTCCATTCTTGTTGTTTGATTCCGCAATTTATTAAAACTAATGATAATAGCGCTCAATAAGATTATTAGTTCAAACTTTGCAATTGCAGCTAAACCACACCATACAAGAAGCACATCCACCGTCATTAATAAAAAATAGTTGCATATAAAATATTTTGATAGAAATCCACTAATAGAAGACGATACCATACTTTAAAGACACTATTAAATTTATACTCACTCTATTCTATCAATCCACAAACTTCAAAATAGTAAATCATAAACTATCCAACATTTTTTTAGCTTCCCAAACCTGAGAAGTATATTCGGAAATAATATTTTCTAAATGTTTGCGTATCTCTAATTTATGGTCATTCACATATTGAAAAGCATTTAAAAGTTGCTGATCATTAATGAGATGAACACCATCAACAAGAGTCGTTTCAGGCAGTTCCAAATCTTTAGCAATACCTCTACTTTTAATGCTATATCCAATAGCAACGGTGGGCACACAAGTACTGTAAGCAGAAATAACAGCATGAGTTCTTGCTCCCATAAATACTGTACAGTTAGAAATTACGTAGCGTAATTGACAATAATTCAAACAATCAGCATCTAATAAAGAAATCCGTTTCTCACTTATATATCTATCCTTTACCAAATTACAAATAATCCGGTCATCCTGTGCCCCCCAAAACACATGTGGCACGAGTAGAATATGATAAGATGTATTTTCAATAATATAATCTATTAATTTTATTAGATTCTTTCCAAACAAAGTATTAAATCCATCTTCAGAAGAAACAAAATTACTAATATTAATGCCTACAACTTCGCCAGATGCAAAACAAGACGGTAACTTACAGGCTTCTGCTTTAAGAATAAAGGCAGGGTCCGGAAATAAAAAGATATTTTTCAATCCCCTTTTCAGTAGTAATTCTTTTGTAAGCGATTCTCTTGCGTATATAGCAGAAAAATGCTTCATAGTTTCAAGTTTGCGAAATGTAAGATTTTCCTCTCCAATTGAACATCCCCAAAGAACAGTTCGTATTCGTCGATCATAAAGATATTCATTTGTATAAATCACTTCATTATCTGCATAACACATCATATCCCCTCCAGTGGACAACATAACATCATGTTTGGTAATCTTCCGTAAAAAAGGCTTATATAAATAGTTATATGTGAAGAGATTTCTACTATATTGTTCTTTAACAAAAACATTTCTGATTTTTCTAATTATCTTAAATAGAAAAGAAAACTGTTTTCGTGCTACTAAAGTTACTCTTTGTTCCAATCCTAAAGACCTATCAATTTCTATATTGCTACTATAAACAACCAATTGTTCCCTAGTACATCCCAAAATATCTATAGTAGCTTTTGTTATAGCTTCGCAACCCCTATTTCCCCCGTTTATATGAATTGGTAAATAATATTTCATATTTAATGATATTTATTGGTTCTGTTAATACTTTTTCTACTTGAAACTGCTACATTAAAATTATCCAACATATAACCTGCACCTATTATCACAATCGGAATTTCATTTCGAGGTATATCAAATTGAAACAAATTATCTAATTTATCATATCCAAATGCAACCGACAATGGAATTGTACCAATACCTAGCGAATGAAGAGCATTAATTAAATTCATTGCATATAAACCTCCATCAACATATGCCTGATGAACCTCATAAAAAAGAAAGGCTCTTAAATCTGTAGTGACAAGTATAGATGTATTAACTTGATCCTCAAAACCATGGCACCCCCCTTGCCATTCAAGCAGCTTATGACTATTTTCACCTTGAAAAATATGCGTTTTCCAACCTTGACGATTGCAAGCTGATGGGGTTTGTTGAGCCAATGAAAGCGCTTTCTCAAGAACTTCTTTTGTAAGAAGTGTATTTTCAAAATATCGCAGCGAATGTCGGCTATAAAGTAATGATTCGAAATTTTTATTACATTCAGAAAGAATATGTTCCTTTGTCTCAGGTCTTATACCTGAGACTATGTTTTTATATGTATGATTATTCAACCTATTAAGTAAAGTATTAAACCTCAATTCAATATCTGATATATCAACTCCTGTTTGTTTTGTATATGTTATATAATAATATATTGTTGACATCAAATAGTCGACAAACTCCTTATCCTTATCGTAATACAATGTTACATATTTATCAAGTCTTGTTAATAGATTTAACACTTTTTTCTGTCCAAATCCCTTTCGGGGATTTCTCATAGAAAGTCCTTTTTCAATAGTATGATTCTCACGCAACAGAGTATATTGCATCTTCGCTATATCTCTATCTGTATTGATAGAAGCATTATACTTAACTAGCAACTTAAAAAAATGATACGCCTCCAACATAAATATTTTTCTAAGGTGATATTTCTCAAGGCTTTTTCTAATTAAAAGTTTTAGAGTTTTAATCATGGTATTCAGCGTCTTATAATTTGTTTTAAATAAACCATATCTTTCCACCCCCAAAACATTGCATAAATTTGAAGTTTTAGAATTTTATGATATGATGGGATAAATATATTTGAGATACATCCTGTGAAGAAGACAGTGATAACAGTAACAATTGCAGAACCAATAATTCCATACTTTGGAATAAACAGATAATTTAATATCACGCACAAAAAACATCCCAAAACATTCCGTATAAAAGCCCATTTCTGAATATGCTCTATAATAATAATCTGCCCTCCAGCAGCAGACAATGCCATACCTACAGCTTTAAATGCCATAATTTGCAATACAGGTATAGCCAATGCATATTTTTCACCATAGGTATAAATTATCATCCAATAAGCAGATAGTGAAATTGCAAGTGCCATTAGCAGTGACACCCATGTAGTTATACCTACAAAAGTACGTTTCTTTGCTTCATAGCTATAAGAATCACACTCTTTTTCCCGTACAAGTATAGGAGTTATAGTCTGCACTAAAATAGCAGGAAGAAATAGAATCAAATCAACAAATTTTCCGGCCGTTGCAAAATACCCAACTTCTGTTTTATTCAACATATTACCTATCATAACTTGATCTATACGCTGATAAATCACTATTGCAGCACCGGATAAAAGTAAAGGAAATGATTCTTTAATAAAAAAAGGTACTATTGTCTTATCAAAAGTCCAATTTCTTACTGAGCCCACTATAACTTTATAGCTATAATAATAGCCACTTGCTACCAAAAATGTATCAAAAACCTGAGCTATAATAAAATACTCTAGGGGTGCTTTAAGAAACAATAATCCGATTTTTACTATCGCACCAACCAGAGTTCTAAATATCTCAGATTTGACAATATATTTATTCTCAACTATAGATATAAAATAATTTCTCGACAGTTCCGATATTCCAGTGAAGAGTGTAAGTCCATAAACCAAAATCATTATCGTCGTAAATCTATCTGTCTGAAAAACAAATAAAGACAATACCACTCCTAAATAAGCTATTAAAGAAAAACATACACGAATTATAAAACAAGTGCCAAGAATCGAATTTTTTTTTTCTTTGTTACGTGAAAGTTCTCTTATTTCAATATTACTCATTCCAAATGTAGCTACTATTGTAAATATAGACACATAGCTGATAACATAATTCATAATACCATAATTTTCCGGACCCAAATAACGAGCTACAAGAATCCCCACAAATAAGGCACTAACCATGTTTACTATTTTACCTCCTAAAGACCATACAACATTTGTAACTATGGCTTTCTGTTTAAATGATAGAGTAAGTTTTCTCTTCATTTCACCAATAATTTTGTCATAATATAAAAAATAGGAATTAACACAGAAGTTTTTTTTACTAAGGTGTTCATTCTTGACATATTTTAAACTCACCCTGCAAATTGTAGGAATTTAATCTCTACAGTGCACATCACTTAGACTTTCCATTTCCCATTTCATAACCATAGCCGTAACCATATTTATGACCATAGCCATAACCATACTTATGACCATAACCGTAGCCTACCTTTCTTGAATTCAAATCAATACTATTAATAACTGTAGCCAACTTATCGAACTTCTTCTGATCACGCAACACATTAATATACTGATACCCCAATTTCGGAGTTACATCCGCACGACACACATACACGCACATATCAGCCACACGACTAGCAATAGCAGTATCGGTTACTATAGCAATAGGAGCTGTATCCAAAATGACATAATCATAATGCTCCTTCAACTGAGCTACCACATCTTCCAGTACAGAGCGCGCCATCAACTCCGTAGGATTAGGAGGAATAGGACCACCTGGAAGGATATCCAAATTCGGACTAATATCCGAATGCTGTATCATATCAAAAAGGTTGGTATGTTCCGGATCAGCCAAATAATTGGTAATGCCTTCTGTACGATGGGACAGATTGAATACTTTATTCAATCCCGGCTTACGGATATCCAAACCCACGATGACTACTTTCTTACCCATATAGGCCAAACTGACAGCTGTATTTCCAGCTATGAAAGACTTACCCTCACCCGGCTGTGTGGATGTAAAAAGAATCACTTTTTGACTAGAACCGAGCATGAACAGCATATTAGTACGCAGGCCACGGAAAGCCTCCTCCATCATACCATTCTGATTCTCCTGAACCACAATAGCACCTTTTTCAGGCTTCTTACTTAAAGGAAGTTCACCCAAAATAGGAACATCCGTTATCTTCTCCACATCCTCAGCATTCTCTATCTTATACTTTAATAAATCCTTCAAATAAATGATACCTACAGGAATGCCTACCCCCAATACAAAGGCAGCCAGCAGAACGATCCTCTTTTTAGGGGAAACCGGCTTTTTACTAGGAAGAGCCGCTTTGATGATACGTCCGTTATTGGCAGTGGACGCCAAAGTTATCGCATTTTCCTCACGTTTCTGAAGTAACATGATGTAAAGTGTTGCCTTGATTTCCTGCTGACGGGAAATAGTAAGGAACTCCTTCTCTTGCTGCGGTGCACTGCTAATCCTACCTTCAAACTTTCGTGCCTGACGCTCCAGATTAGACTGCGCTATCTGCAACCCTCTCAATACACTATTCACGGTAGTCTGTACATTATGACGCATGGACTCGATGCCCGTATTGATATTGATTACCGCAGGATTGTTCTCGGAGGAGGTACGGAGCAAACGCTTACGCTCGATCAGCATCGTGTTATATTGATTAATGATGGAACCCAAGTTCTGGTCCTGTAATCCCACATTGGCGGGAATCACCTCGTTCGCATTCTTTGGGTTGTTCACATAGTTACGCAGAGATTCCACCAATCTCAACTGAGTGGCGTTTTCCGTCAGCTGCTGTTCGTACTTCGAACTCTCCTCCAAAGCCAGACGGGCGTCACTGGTCAAGTCAGTCAGTCCGGAACGTTGTTTGAAATCGGCAAGCTCTGTCTCGGCGGTACCCAACTCACGGTTGATGATACCGATACGCTCATCTATGAACTCGGCAGATTTCTGGGCTACCTCATTCTTCTCGTCATTCGCATCCAAGTTGTAGAAGTCGACCAGGCGGTTGATGAAGTCAATGCCCCGCTGTTTCACCGTATTCTGCAAGCTGATAGCGGCAATCGTGGTAGTCTTGGATGTAGGGTCTACAGACAAGTTTTCCACATAGTTTTCCGTCACATCCGTAGGAGAATTGACATAAGCCACCAAATTCATATCTTCTTCCAAAGGAGGAACAGAATCATTTTTAGTAAAACTGAATACTCCCACAGGAGTAGGGAAAACAGCCGGAATACTGTCAAAACTCATTTCTGCCTCATTATCCTCATCATCCAACGTATACTCCACTTTTACATCCAGCTTTCCTCCCGTGGTATATTTAAGATGAAGTTTAGCCCCGGTTTCCAGATTATCCGCCTCTTCGGGAGTCATATAGACTTTTACCGGAGTGGATTTATATAAAGGAGTGTTATAGCCAAAAAAACGCTTTTCACCTACAGAAATATAGAGATTCAGATCATTCACCACTTTTTTGATCAAGGTGCGGGATTTCAGAATCTCTACCTCATTATCGAAATTATTAGTCATAGAAAACATACCCAGGTCCTGAAGAGCACCCATAGGATTACCGGAACTTCCGCTTTTCTTGTCACCCTCTTTGATAAGTACCGCAGCGTCAATATTATAAACAGGAGCTTGAAACCTGAGATAAATAAAGGCACATACAATGCAGATCAATACACTGGCCACGAACCAAGGCCAATAAGCAAGATATTTGAAAAATAAAGCATAGAGGTCAATGTTCTCTTCACGTTGCTCACCGCTTGAGGAGCCATTCTTCTGATCGTCAGTCATATCAACAGTTTGTAATCAACAATTATAATAAGTTTGCTTATTTCAATATAGTTACCAAAAGACTTGCAAGAGATACCAGAATAGATGTAGCACTGATCCACATAGTGGTACTGCTACCGATATCAGAATTTTTCGCCTTCGTCTTATTGGGTGTCACATATAAAATATCATTCTGACGCAAATAATAATAAGGAGATACGACCAATTCAGCATTGTTCAGATTCAAATTGATGATTTCACGCCTGCCTTTCGCATCTTCACGGACCAGTTTAACATTATCACGTACACCATAAACGGTCATATCACCCGCCATAGCAAGTGCCTCAAGTATATTTACTTTCTCATTGCCCACAGTAAAAGTACCCGGACGGTTTACTTCTCCAAGCACTGAAATCTTGTAATTTGCCATACGGACGGTAACAATAGGATTCTCTTTCAGATAAGGTTGCAACCTCTCACGAATAAGATCCTCGGCCTCATTCTTTGTCAAGCCACCGACCGTTAACCGCCCGATGACGGGGAAATCAATCTCACCCTTATTATTTACCAAATATTGCTGGAGAGTGGGCTGAGTGGTAGTGTTGATATTAGTCAACGCTGCATTCAACGGAGTCTGCACCGTAAGATTGAACGGAGCCGCAGCCTGCGGATCACTTGTATTTACTGTAATGCTCAAAAGATCCTTGGGCATGATCTTCGCATCATACAATGGAAGATCCTCTCTATAGCTGTTTACCACCTCGGGATTTTGCATATAGGGTACATTCTTATAAGAAGTACAGCCTGCCAGCAAAGGAAGCAGCAGGACAAAAAATAATAGTTGTTTCAAAGTCTTCATATCAGTTTTTTCAGTTATTATTCAGTTATTTTCCAAATAGACGGGAAAGAAGACCAGTCTTGTGACTTCCCGAACCGGACGTCTCTTCGGCTCTGCGTATCAGATCGGTAAAAGTGAGCTTGTCATGGACCATCTCATAGATAGTCCCCCAGTCCGGAAGAGCGCCTAAATTGCGGTCATCTATAAAAATATCGGCTTTAAGTTTGCGGGAGTAATGATTGTTGCGTTCCTTCTCCTCTTCTGGATAATCACGGTTGACAGCATAAAATTCAAGCCCACGTTCCCGGCAGAAGGAGACAGCCTCGTCTAACAAGTGCCCTTCACGTACAGTCCATAGAATCAGTTTATGATGCTCGTCACGCAATTTCTTCAAGGTCTCAATGGCAAAAGGGATTTCCCTGCCAATGGCAGGATACTTGTGTTCCACAATCGTACCATCAAAGTCTATGGCTATGGTCATTGTCTTTCAATATATAATTTAAATGTTAGCTGATTTCTTTTCCACTATCGGTTCCAATAGCTCTCTTGCAATAGTAACTTTAGCACATCCAAGAATATCGATTTTCACCACCAGACTAGTAGAACCGTCCACTTCACGATAAACATTTCCTTCCAGTCCCACCAATTTGCCACCGTTCACACGAACACGATCACCCAAATGCAAAGGACACGATTCAATAGTAACATGCTCTTCGGCATCATTGACCATCCGCATCAAGCTGTACATCTGATTATCGGGTATGATAGCTACGGGACGGCAACTACCTCGAGATGAACCGGCTATATTGACCATGAAACGCTTTATATAAGGAAGATAGACTATCTCTTTTCGTCTCAACCTATCCGTGCATCGGATGAAAAGAAGGGCAGGAAAGACGATGCGGTCTACCTTTTTACGTTTGCCGTCACGACGGACACTCATCTCCTGCTGAATAGCAACATAAACCTCATAGGATTTTTCACTATCGGACTGATTCTTCAAACGCTGTTGAAGTTTTTCTAGACATGATTTTTCGCTTTTGTTGTTAACAATGGCAACATACCAATGCTTTTCTTCCTCTTCTCTTCGGAATACGCCTACGGCGTCGTCGGTCTTTTGAACCGTCGTACTCAAAGTTTGCTTTGGCATATCTTTGCCTCTATTATTAACATCAATCATAGCGGAATAATCCACCTTAAAAAAGGACATACTCTTACGTAGAGAAAGTCTTTAGGCCGCAAAGGTATGGATTAATTTTCATTCTCGCAATTTCCATGCGGAAAACTGATTAAAAAAAACTTTTTTTTCCTACATTTCATCAAGAAGTAAAGCAAATTAAATTAAGATGACTTAAGTATATATTAATGGAAATCAGACATTTAAGAAAGCGAACTTTATCTTTGTAAAAATGCATCTAATTTTGAATATTCATTTCTTCCTACAACTCTTTATAGGAAAGCATACTATGCGTATTGTATATTTGGTAGTCTGTTAAGCTGAAAGGCAGATTTATATTGTGGTTTCCCAGTCTTATCCTAAAGGAAGATTAATAGACTTTTTTAGGTATTAAAGTAATATGGTTATTTATATAATGAGACCATTTCAAATAATAGATTGAAACGGTCTCGCTTTATTTTTACCAAAACTTATTATGTTCTTTGCTATACTCAAATCCGGCTGCTTTCAACTTCTTTATCAAGATGTCTTTGTCTACATTCATGTCATCACAAAGTTCATCCAAAGAAGTATAACTGTCACGCAACTTCATATTCACCACGCTGAAAAGCATCATTGGGTCATTAGGTAATTCCATATAAATATCTCCTTTTTAAAATCGGGTGCAAAGTTACAAAAAATCTCCTGTAAAACTAAAAGCTTACAGGAGATTTTCTAATGAGAAAAAGGATAATTTTTCCCTTCTTTCTATTATTTAGCTGTTAAACGGAAAGGAGCTTCTTTCTTTATCTTTAAACCATCTGCTGCATTCTCCACGTAATAAATGCCAGGAGCTTCTACCCGAAAAAATGTTTTGTCGATTTTTATATCTCCATTCCGGTAAGCAGCCACCCAATAACCAGTCCCAGCCGAAGGCACTTGCAGAACTTGAGCTACAGAATCATTACAAATTACTCTTATCTCTTTCTCTACATTGAATGATTCCATCCTTCCCTTTCTACTTGCAGGAAAAACGATATATTGATAGCTTGCATTGCTAGGTTCTTTTCCATGTCGGAGATACAAAGAAACCACCTCCCCTTCCACCGTAGCTGGACGATACATTTTCATAAAATCACACCAACGTCCGGTACGTTTGCCAGCTTCGGCAACAAGAGTATCTTTACCTATTACAATATACCCCGTATGATCATGGAAAAAGCGCAAATCATTTTGCATAAAGCACTCCCGATTCGTTATAGGTTTCCAAGCTCCTGATTGCCACACTTCCAACTCTCCTTTCTTCAATCGCTGGTCTATAGAAGTGGTAACGCACAGGGCAGAGTCCGATTGAATGCCAGTACCCAGGCAAACAACAAAATGATCTGTAAATAACCATGCTTTATAGGCTTTCAAACCATCACGATTCACTTCCATGGCTGCCATTCCACATTTACCATCACTCAGTCCACCCACCAGATCTGTCCGGTTATTCGAGTTCTGTCCTTTTGTGGTAGGCATCGGGGCATCATCCTCATAAGCTGTGACACCCGGTATCTTCCTCCAATCCCAAAAAGGAAATACATTCAGATATTCATCTCCGCGTACATAAAAATAAGTGGCACCATCTCCCAAATAATATCCTTTTAAATTATCTTCATTAATCAATTCCGTACCAATCACCCGATTGGAAGACATTTTAACCGTTCCCATCCAGTCCTTACTGCGATGTACCGTGTAATCGGAATCATCAAAATGTTTATGCCCTATCAATGGGTTTCCATGAGCAGGAAAATCCCCTAGCCCCAAATCGGCAGCAGCAAATGCCAGCCCATAGGCTTTATGAATCTGGGCATTATGAAAGAATTGACGCCCCAGCGAACTGATATCCATATATCTATTCCATATAATCCATCTATATCCCTCGTTTATTAAAGAAGTGAGAATATCCATTTGTTGTTTATCAAATTCATAGGTTGTCCCCTGAAATAGACGATAAAAGAAGCTCATGCCCGAAATATAAGCCAACCCGTAATTTCCAAATTGCTGCTGTGGTCCATGCTGGTGAAAACTCCAATCGTTCTTTATACCTTCTTCTCTTCCTAATACAATCTCGGATGCAATGGTATCCCGTGCCGCTTTTACCAGGTTTGCATCATTTTGCAACAGAGCACGCATCAATACATTACCTGCCAGCCATACCTTATTTTGCCCGGTCATGCCGAATTGTGCATTTTCCATCACCCCAATAGCCGCTTCCTTCTCTACTTCCGAAAGCTGATCTTCTAATAAAATAAAAGCGGCGCCCAATGTTTTGGGTATTCCTATCTGATTGTACCACCAATTTAAACACTTTAATTTAGCAGAGAACCAATAATTTAAGGCTTGATGAATAGTTCGTTTGATGGATTCTGACTGATAGTATTTTGTTTGCTTTGAATAATATAATTTGGATAGTTCCAAAATGCGCTCCGCGTGTTGTTTAGGTTCCCAACCGGAGCGTTTAGTATCCAAATAATTAATATCACTCCAAGAACCGTCTTCCTTCATCTTTGCCAAGTAATTCTCTATCTTATTCAAATCAAACGGATAACGTTGGTGAAGTTCTACCACTACCTGATCCGACATCTCGGTTTCCGGGGTAATCCGGATAAAATCGTTATATAATGAGTCCGTTCCTCCTGCACATGGAATCAAGATAGACTTATAATTCTTTTTTATACGATACAGTTCGTCGGTTCCAGTCGCATGGACACTCAAAACACCGCAAAGTAAACAACTGCACAATAATGCATATTTTACAATTCTGTTCATCATGATATTAATTAGATAGTATTACACATCTACAAATATAGAGCAAAAATCGTATATTCAATGCAAATTATACATTTAATAAAAAAGAATCCCATTGTAAACATCACATTTACAACGGGATTCCTAATATATTATATCGGTTTATTTTCCGAAATTATTTGACCTCTTCGAAGTCCGCGTCTTGTATATCTTCTTTACCATTAGCAGAAGAACCCTGATTAGCCTGTTGTCCCGCATCAGCACCCGGCCCTGCCTGAGCACCACCCTGTGCGCCACTCTGAGCATACATTTCAGCGCTTGCAGCCTGGAATGCTGCATTCAATTCAGCCATTGCAGTATCAATAGTAGCCAAATCCTGAGCCTTGTGAGCATCTTTCAGTTTCTGAAGCGCAGCTTCGATAGGAGCTTTCTTGTCAGCCGGCAACTTGTCACCCAAATCCTTCAACTGATTTTCTGTTGAGAAGATCAAGGAATCTGCTTGGTTCAATTTATCGATTTTTTCACGTTCTTTCTTATCTGCTTCTGCATTTGCTTCAGCTTCAGCCTTCATCTTTTCAATTTCGTCCTTGCTCAAACCGGATGAAGCTTCGATACGGATAGCTTGTTCCTTACCTGTTGCTTTGTCCTTTGCAGATACTTTCAAGATACCATTAGCGTCAATATCAAAAGTTACTTCAATCTGAGGCACACCACGACGAGCCGGAGCAATACCAGTCAAGTTGAACTGACCGATTGATTTGTTCTGCGAAGCCATCGGACGCTCACCCTGAAGTACGTGGATAGTAACTTCCGTCTGGTTATCGGCAGCCGTAGAGAATGTTTCACTCTTACGTGCCGGAATAGTAGTGTTGGCATCAATCAACTTAGTCATTACACCACCCAATGTCTCAATACCCATTGACAACGGAGTAACATCCAGCAATACCACACCCTTGATTTCGTCTGTCAAAACGGCACCCTGAACGGCAGCACCTACAGCTACTACTTCATCCGGATTTACACCTTTAGAAGGAGTCTTGCCAAAGAACTTCTCAACCAATTCCTGAACAGCCGGTATACGAGAAGAACCACCTACAAGGATTACTTCGTCAATATCTGAATTGCTCAAACCTGCATCGCTCATGGCTTTCTTACAAGGTTCAAGACAAGCTTGAATCAAGTTGTGAGCCAAAGCTTCGAATTTAGCACGAGTCAATGTTTTAACCAAGTGCTTAGGCATACCGTCTACCGGCATGATGTAAGGCAAGTTGATTTCAGTAGATGTAGAAGAAGACAATTCAATCTTAGCCTTTTCAGCAGCTTCTTTCAAACGTTGCATAGCCATCGGATCCTTTGTCAAGTCTGCACCTTCGTCATTCTTGAACTCCTGTACCAACCAGTCAATGATTACTTGGTCGAAGTCATCACCACCCAAGTGAGTATCACCGTTAGTAGAAAGCACTTCGAATACACCACCACCAAATTCAAGGATAGAGATATCGAATGTACCACCACCAAGGTCGAATACAGCAATCTTCATATCTTTGTGAGCCTTATCAAGACCGTAGGCCAAAGCAGCGGCAGTCGGTTCGTTCACGATACGTTTTACTTCCAAACCTGCAATCTGACCAGCTTCTTTAGTAGCCTGACGCTGAGAATCCGAGAAATATGCCGGAACGGTGATAACGGCTTCTGTTACTTCTTGTCCCAAATAGTCTTCAGCTGTCTTTTTCATCTTCTGAAGAATCATAGCTGAAATTTCCTGTGGAGTATAAAGACGTCCGTCAATATCTACACGCGGAGTATTATTGTCGCCTTTCACTACTTTGTAAGGCATACGTGCCACTTCTTTCTGCACCTGATCCCAATTTTCACCCATAAAACGTTTGATGGAGAAAATGGTGCGTTGTGCATTTGTGATTGCCTGGCGCTTTGCAGGATCACCAATTTTACGTTCACCACCATCAACAAATGCAACGATAGACGGAGTGGTGCGTTTACCTTCGCTATTAGCGATTACTACCGGTTCATTACCTTCAAATACAGAAACACATGAGTTTGTAGTTCCTAAGTCAATTCCAATAATCTTTCCCATAATTGTATATCTTTTATTTATTTGTTTTTCAATTAAACTATTTTGCGTGCGAATGGTTCACGGAGAGTTTCTTTTTTTCTTCGGTGCACCAACCGCACGACTTTTAGGAAACAAACCTTGTGCCAAAAAGAAGATACCGGGAGAAGATGACAGATTACTGACGAAATGGCAGAAAAGAGCGCAATATAGGCAGAAAAAGATGTCAAAATATATTGCGGACGCTTCTCCGGACGCTTCGCGAACACTTAATCTACTGTTATTCAATACGATAATGGTATGCGCGCGGACGCTTTGCGGACACTATCGCGGATTCCCCACCTATTATATAAGAAATAAAGAAAGAAACATAGAAAACTTAGGGTGAGCGTTTTGAACTTTTTTCCAAAAGAAAGCCCCCTTCCTCCCTTCAAAAGGGGAAAGCTGCGCAACATTCTCACCCTCCTCATAACAGAGAAAAAACAGTCAAGACATCATTGGAAAACAATGGCGGTAGTTTCCAAAAACAATGGCGGTTGTTTTTAGAAACTACCGCCATTGTTTTTTCTCAGTCTTTTGATGACCTTTTACTGCTTTTTCAGCACCAGCAACTCATTGCCATTTTCGCCTAGCAAATAGACTTTTCCATCTTTCATGCTGAAACTCTTTGTCTCATTCAAGGCATTCAACACTGCCGTTTCAGTAGCCATATCGGGACACATCATCATGGTTGCTGCTATCTGTCCGAAACTCAATGCTTCGGGTTTGTCAGCATCTTGAATCATAGCCCCATTGATGGTGTTACAACCCACATTGCCATACACACGGCTTTCTTCCACATTGAATCCTATGAACGGAACAATTTCAGCATTACCTACTGCCTGGTTTCCATTCACAGTTTCAATAGACCATTCACCGGCAAGATCTGCTACAGATACTTTAGGAGCAGCTTTCTTTTCCAATGTCATCAGCGGTTTGCCATCCTGGTTGCACAATGCAATCACTTCGGGCTGGTCGGATACAGTCTGGAAAGAAGTAACTTTATCCAATGCACCCAATACCATCTGTTCGGTCTTCATATCAGGACACATCATGCGGGTACTTCCTATTTGTCCGAACTTCAAGGCACCCGGCTTTAATGAGTCAGCTTCAAAGCTTCCCATCATACGGTTGCATCCGCTATTTCCATAAATACGTTTTTGGGCTACATCAAAACCGATAAAAGGCATGCGGTCTGTAGAAACCTTTTGCCCGCCTACTTCTGTAATATTCCATTCTCCATCCAAAGCAGAAACCGACAACATATTTTTGCCACTGCCACACGATACCATTAATGCCCCGGCAAATACAGCCATAAGCTTTACAACTAGTTTTTTCATTTTACTTTTTTGTTAAATCCGTTAGTTTAAGGCGCAAAACTAACTATTTTATTGTTTACAATAGCAATAATATACAGATTTTTTATACCTTTGCCTTAATTTATATATACTAACAATTAAGGCTATGAAAAGGTTTTTAACAGCATTATTTTTAGCAGTAAGTTGCAGTTTAGGCATTTATGCACAAAACGGATACATAGTAACTACAACCTCACAACAGGGCGGAGTATCTTCCGTAGAATCACCTGAAAAACAGTTCATTGACGACCATTTTAAATATTATAACCTGTGTGACTGGACGCCGGGAATGAAGTTCATGGTCATTCCGGAACGTAAAGATATTATTATCCCTCCTTTCAAATCGACGGAAACCGATAAAGATGTGGATACCGGAGATTTAAAATATAAAATATTCGAATATTTAGGTGCAGAAACCACCGACCGTGGATTCGTACATTTCAACTTTGAATGCGAAGGAAAGCAATATTATCATGAGCTGAAAAACATCACCTTAGAGCAGTATTGCCTGAAACCCAAGGCAGGCATCCCTACCCTTGCCTATTTGGGAGATGTGGATATTGCCAAAGACCTGCTGGAAGGACAAACGCTGTACATGCGTACCAACAAAGTCCGCATAGATGATCCCAACAGCACCGCCGGTTACAAAGAAGTGACCATCGGCATGAATGAAGAAGTGACCGTAACCGCAGTGGGCGTAGGCAGCCGTGCATTCCCCGTGAAAATTGTATTCCAAGACAAGAAAGGAAATACATATTATCAGCCCGTAGCTATTTCAAAAACCAATTGCGGCATGGTAGACAGTGACTTTATCATGGAAAACAAGAATAAGTATTTCCCCAACTCATTCAGTTTCAGCGATTCCAACGCCAAGAAATCCGAGAACCTGATGAGCAAATATGGTAAGAAGCCCGTTTATCTGAAAGCAGAAACCGAATGTATGGATGAAGAGGATAATCCTGTAAAGCTTCCCCGGTATACCCAGTTCATCATCAAAAATATTATCTCGCAGAATGGCACTCCTTACGTTATTTTAGAGTTACTAGGCATGGACCAAAAGACATATAAAGTGAAGACCACATTTACCCACACCAACGTAGTGAATGTGATATTACAATCCGATAACTATTTTACCGATATATTTGGCATAGGCAACCTGCGTGCCAAATATCCCGATATTACGGAAGAAATATGGGGCTTGATCAGCCAAGGAGAAGTGCGCAAAGGTATGACAACGGATGAATGCCGGTTATCACTGGGAGATCCCATCCGGGTACACATGGTAATGGGTGGAAATGAAACCTGGTTCTACAATAGAAAAACCTTGGATTTCACCAATAAGAAACTGCAACGTATCAACTAATACCCAAAATATTTTGTTATCTTTGCCCGGTGAACGGTAATGTTTGCCGGGCATTTTATTTTAACAAGAATAAAAAACAGCAAATGGGTAAAGTATTAATTATCGGTGCAGGCGGTGTAGGTACTGTCGTAGCACACAAAGTGGCTCAGAATCCGGATGTATTTACTGACATCATGATTGCCAGCCGTACAAAATCAAAATGTGATGCAATCGTAAAAGCTATCGGTAATCCTGCTATTAAGACTGCACAGGTAGATGCGGATAATGTAGACGAACTGGTGGCACTGTTTAATAGTTTCAAACCCGAAATCGTGATCAACGTAGCTCTGCCTTATCAGGACCTTACCATCATGGAAGCCTGCCTGAAAGCCGGAGTGAACTATCTGGATACAGCAAATTACGAACCGAAAGATGAAGCTCACTTTGAATATAGCTGGCAGTGGGCATACAAGCAGCGCTTTGAAGAAGCCGGACTGACCGCCATCTTGGGTTGTGGTTTCGATCCGGGAGTAAGTGGCATTTATACAGCTTATGCAGCCAAACATTACTTTGACGAAATGCATTATCTGGATATCGTGGACTGCAATGCAGGCAACCATCACAAAGCATTTGCCACCAACTTCAATCCCGAAATCAACATCCGCGAAATTACTCAGAACGGACGTTATTATGAAGATGGCAAATGGGTGACTACCAAACCGCTGGAATTCCACAAAGATTTGACATATCCTAATGTGGGTCCGCGTGATTCTTACCTGCTGTATCACGAAGAACTGGAATCATTGGTGAAGAATTTCCCAACGATCAAGCGTGCACGCTTCTGGATGACTTTTGGTCAGGAATATCTGACACATTTACGTGTTATCCAAAATATCGGAATGGCGCGCATTGATGAAATAGACTACAATGGCGTGAAGATTGTTCCGTTACAATTCCTGAAAGCCGTACTTCCCAATCCGCAAGATTTGGGAGAGAACTACGAAGGTGAAACTTCTATCGGTTGCCGCATCCGCGGTATCAAGGACGGTAAGGAACGTACTTACTATGTATACAACAACTGCAGCCACCAGGAAGCATACAAGGAAACAGGTATGCAGGGCGTGAGCTACACCACAGGTGTTCCTGCCATGATTGGAGCCATGATGTTCCTGCAAGGATTGTGGAAACGCCCGGGTGTATGGAATGTAGAAGAGTTTGATCCGGATCCATTCATGGAACAACTGAATAAGCAAGGTTTGCCTTGGCACGAAGTGTTTGATGGCGATTTGGAACTTTAAATAGTGGTCAGTGGTTAACGATGAGTGGTTAATACCTGCGGTATGGCAGTGCGACTAACCATTTATTGCTAACCACTAGCCATTAATCACTAATCATTAACCACTAATCATTAACCACTAATCATTAACCACTAATCATTAACCACTAATCACTAAAAAAATGAACGTAGGAGATAAAGCCCCCGAAATATTAGGCTTGAACGAAAAAGGAGAAGAAATTCGTTTAAGCGACTACAAGGGAAAGAAGATAGTGCTCTACTTCTATCCCAAAGATATGACTTCAGGTTGTACCGCCCAAGCGTGCAATCTGCGTGATAACTATTCCGAACTGCGTGCCAAAGGTTACGAAGTAATCGGCGTAAGCGTAAACGATGCTAAATCGCATCAGAAGTTTATTGAGAAGAACGAACTGCCCTTTACACTCATTGCCGATACTGACAAGAAGTTAGTAGAACAATTCGGCGTATGGGGAGAAAAGAGCATGTACGGACGCAAATATATGGGTACATTCCGTACCACTTTTATTATTAACGAAGAAGGCGTAATCGAGCGCATCATTTCTCCCAAAGAAGTGAAGACCAAAGAGCACGCACAACAAATTTTATAAACTAAAAAAGCTTTATGGCAAAAAAAGATAACGAAGAAATTCCATTTACAGCAGGTCCGGGCGCCGGAAACGGTGAAAAGCTGAAAGCCCTGCAAGCAGCTATGGACAAGATAGAGAAAAACTTTGGTAAAGGCTCTATCATGAAATTGGGCGACGAGAATATACAGCAGGTAGAAGTAATCCCCACCGGTTCAATTGCCCTAAATGCCGCCTTAGGTGTTGGTGGCTATCCCAAAGGCAGAGTGATTGAAATCTATGGTCCCGAATCATCCGGTAAAACCACATTGGCTATCCATGCCATTGCAGAGGCTCAGAAAGCGGGCGGCATTGCAGCATTCATTGATGCTGAACATGCTTTCGACCGTTTCTATGCTTCCAAACTGGGCGTAGATGTAGACAACCTGTGGATTTCACAGCCCGACAACGGTGAGCAAGCTCTGGAAATTGCCGAGCAATTAATCCGTTCGTCAGCTATTGATATTATTGTCATCGACTCTGTTGCAGCATTGACACCGAAAGCTGAAATAGAAGGTGATATGGGTGATAACAAAGTAGGTTTGCAGGCACGCTTGATGTCACAGGCTTTGCGTAAGCTGACTTCTGCTATCAGCAAAACGAACACGACTTGCATCTTCATCAACCAGTTGCGTGAAAAGATCGGTGTAATGTTCGGTAATCCCGAAACAACCACGGGTGGTAACGCTTTGAAGTTCTATGCTTCCGTGCGTATCGACATCCGCCGTTCTACACAGTTGAAGGATGGCGAAGAAGTGATCGGTAACCAGACGAAAGTAAAGGTAGTGAAAAACAAAGTTGCTCCTCCTTTCCGCAAAGCAGAATTCGACATCATGTTTGGTGAAGGAATCTCAAGAGCCGGAGAAATCATTGATTTGGGAGCTGACTTGGGAATCATCAAAAAAAGTGGTTCCTGGTATAGCTACAATGAAACCAAATTGGGTCAAGGCCGTGACGCTTCCAAGCAAGTCATTCAGGACAATCCCGAATTGGCAGAAGAATTGGAAGGGTTGATTTTCGCTGCATTAAAAGCTAAAGAATAATCAAATAAGAAAGGGAAGCATCTTTGAATGATGCTTCCCTTTTCTAATATTATATTATATCGAATTTATTTCTTCAATTCGAATCCCAGCATCAAACCATCATAGGCTCCTGCCACACTATTAATAGTAGCGGCTGTAGAATTAACCTTAGATGTGGCACCGGTAATAAGTTTCAATACAGACATTAATTTATCCGCATTAAAAACTAAGCTCATATCATTCCCGGTCACCGTAACATGGGCAACAGTCTTCACTCCCAGCTTACCCTTCATTGTAATGGTCTTTGCTTCATTATCGAATGTGTAAGTGCCGCTTGTAGTACGCTTCTTAACGGTATATGAGTAAGTGCCATCTTCATTAAAAGTATATTGGCAACCATTCATACCCACCTTATCATATACTATCTGCATCTTTTCTTCCACCTCTTTGGCTGCTACTTCTCCACCGGCTTTAGCCAATAGGTTTTCGCTTTCAAACTGGCATTGCGGGCCTACATATTTCCATGTGCCAATAATAGAAGATTCGGTAGTAGCCTTATCTCCCACAACAGCTTTTGCCACACCGGTCAAGATGGACTTCAAATCCTGTGCATCTGCGTGTACAGCAACCATACTCATCAGTACCATAACACACAACACACTCAAAAAATTATTTTTTCTCATATTCTCATAGATCTTTTAGAAATCAGCATGCTTTGAAGCTCATATCCAATCCTTTTACAGAGTGGGTCAATGCACCAAACGAAATAAAATCCACACCAGCCTGAGCATAAGGCAACATCGTATCATAAGTAATGCCGCCCGAAGATTCGGTTTCGCAACGTCCGCCTACTATTTCTACCGCCTTACGGGTATCTTCGGGTGTAAAGTTATCGAACATGATACGGTCTACACCTTCCGCCAATGCCTGATTCAGCTCATCAAAGTTACGGACTTCCAGTTCTATTTTTAAGTTCTTGCCTTTCGCCTTGCAGTATTCTTTGGCACGAGTCACCGCATTGTGAATGCCACCGGCAAAGTCTACATGATTGTCTTTCAACAGAATCATATCAAACAGGCCGATACGATGGTTACATCCTCCACCTATCTTAACAGCCATCTTTTCCATGATACGCATACCCGGAGTGGTCTTTCGGGTATCAAGTACACGGGTCTTGGTACCTTCCAGCTTCTGCACATATTTGTTGGTCATGGTAGCAATGCCACTCATGCGCTGCATAATGTTCAGCATCAGACGTTCTGTCTGGAGCAGTGATTGCACTTTGCCTTCTACCACCATTGCCACATCACCCGGTTTCACGTGAGTTCCGTCCTGAATGAATACTTCAACCTTCATCGTGGGATCAAAACGATGGAATACTTCTTTGGCTACTTCAATACCTGCCAATATACCTTCTTCTTTAATCAGCAATTTAGATTTACCCATTGCATCTGCGGGAATACATGACAAGGTAGTGTGGTCACCATCACCTATATCTTCAGCAAAAGACAGGTCTATCAATCTGTCTATCAAGTCTCTTACTACTAATTCATCCATAATGTTGTCGTTTTTTTATAATTTGATAGGCAAAGGTAGAGAATTTCCGTATTTTTGCAAAGCAAACCAGACAAAGAACGTATGAAATTTACATTATTAGTAGTAGGACGCACCGTAGAGAAACATTATATTGCCGCCATTAGTGACTATGTGGAACGTACCAAGCATTTCATTTCTTTCGATATGGAAGTGATTCCGGAACTCAAGAATACCAAAAGCCTGAGCATGGAACAACAGAAAGAGAAAGAAGGGGAATTAATATTGAAAGCCTTGCAGCCGGGCGATGTAGTAGTATTACTGGATGAACATGGAAAAGAATTCCGATCTGTAGAGTTTGCCGAATGGGTGGAACGAAAGATGCATACCGTCAATAAAAGATTGGTATTTATTATTGGAGGTCCTTACGGATTTGCCCAAAAAGTTTATGAGGTGGCTCAAGAAAAGATTTCATTGTCTAAAATGACTTTTTCCCACCAGATGATACGACTTATCTTTGTAGAACAACTATATAGAGCAATGACAATACTGAATAACGGACCCTATCATCATGAGTAATAGTGGTTAGCGATTAGTGGTTAATGATTAGTGGGCTGCGCTGTGATACCGCAGGTATTAACCACTAATCACTAACCACTAACCACTATTCCCTCCCTATTTCAAAATCCACACATACCGGCAAGTGGTCACTATATCCGCCATGATATTTCTTGCCCCAGTATGTACGCATCGGAATATCACCACCATATTTCTCATCTTCTTCCAAAAGGAACGGATGCCTCAGAATCTGAGCCTTGTCATACGAAGTGCGCATGCCATCATGTCCCTGCAACAAGAAACCGGAAACAATTAATTGATCCAGCACTCCCCATTCTCCACGATAACGGTATGTACCTTCCTTACGGCCATCCATCAAGTTATATAGCTTCTTGGCTTGTATTTCTCCTTTCGGAGCAACAGCACCCAGCACCTTAGCAATCGAGTTATTAGTAGGATAATCATTAAAGTCACCCATAATCAATACATTGGGATGCTGACGGACATTCATAATTGAATCTGCCGCAATGTTCAATATCTGTGCTGTAAAAAGACGATAAGGTTCACTCACTTCTTCACCACCGGCACGAGATGGCATGTGGCAAACAAATACGTCCAGCGTATCACCTGATGCCACCTGTCCTATCACATGAAGAATATCACGTGTGGGACGGCGGTCTATTTCCTTGTAAGGAATAGGAATGCAATTCTTGTCCAACAACTTGAAGCTTCCCCGCTGATAGAGCAAAGCGACATCAATGCCACGCTCATCGGGAGAATCGGTCATCACATAGCGATAACCGGCCTCACGCAAGGGAGAATGCTCTGTCAAGTCTGTCAGACAACGGTCATTTTCCACTTCGCACAGTCCCACTAAATCGGGAACATCCTGGACGCCTGTAGCTATAATTACTTTCGCTATTTTGGCTAGTTTATCATTATAACGCGCCGGAGTCCATCCTTTCGGTGCATCCGGTAAAAACTCATAGTCATTTTTCAATGTGTCATGCTGACAGTCGAACAGATTCTCTACATTATAGAACATCACTCTGAACGGCTCTTGTGCATACGTCACCCCTACCAGGCAACACAGACAAAGGAATAGGATTGCTTTTTTCATATTATTTATTTTGTCGGTATATTTACCAGTACATCCAGCAGGTGGCGCCAGAATTTATCTACAGTCGGTATCAGCATACGCTCATCGGGCGAGTGCACGCCACGCAATGTGGGACCGAAAGAAACCATATCCAGTGACGGATACTTTTCGAGGAACAAACCACACTCCAATCCGGCATGGATCGCTTTTACCTTCGGTTCTACTCCGAATAATTTCTTATAGCTTTCCACAGCCACTTTCAGAATAGGAGAAGCGGGATTGGGCTTCCAGCCCGGATAGCCGTCGCCTGTTGTCACTTCTGCCCCACCCAAAAGGAAAGCAGAACGAATCATTTCTGACATATCCTGACGTGAAGAAAGGATAGAACTGCGCTGGCTGGTCACAATCTTAATCTTGTTTCCTTCCACTTGCTTGATGGAAGCCAGATTGGAAGAGGTTTCCACCAGACCCGGAATATCTTGGCTCATTGCATAAACTCCATTGTGAACTGCATACACAGCTCTCAGCAAATGACCGACAGTAGCCATATCTATAGCTTCTTGACAAGGAGTTTCCGAAGAAAGTTCTGTTCTCAGATTAGGCTCTGTTACGGCAAATTCATTTTCCAGTTCGGCAGTGTAGATGTTCAGATCCACACGGATAGATTCCTTATCTTTCATGGGCACAGCACATAGGGCGCTAGCTTCACGGGGAATGGCATTGTGCAAATTTCCACCATCTATTTCACATACATATAAGGTATATTTAGAAGCCAACTGAGTGAGAAAACGATTCAATAATTTATTGGCATTTGCCCTACCTTTATTTATATCATCACCGGAATGTCCGCCTGTCAGTCCTTTAATTGCCACACGGAAATAGAAATAATCCTGCGGAGCCGGAACAGGTTGATAAGTAAATTCAGCAGTCGTATTTGCGCCTCCGGCACAGCCGATAAACAATTCGCCTTCATCTTCCGAATCCAGATTAATCAGAATATCCCCGTTCATAAATCCGGATTTCAAAGCAAATGCGCCGGTCAGTCCGGTTTCCTCATCTACCGTAAAAAGGCATTCCAGCGGACCATGTTCAATATCTGTTGCTGCCAGAATGGCAAGTTCTGTTGCCACACCAATACCGTTATCGGCTCCCAGCGTAGTACCTTTGGCTTTCAGCCATTCGCCATCTATCACTGTCTCGATAGGATCGGTCAGAAAATCATGTTCCACATCACTGTTCTTCTCGCAAACCATATCTATATGTGATTGTAAAATTACGGTCTTCAGGTTCTCCTTGCCCGGAGTGGCAGGTTTCTTGATCAAGACATTCCCCGCTTCGTCTGTCGTTGTTTCCAAACCATGTTTTTCACCAAAAGCTTTCAAATAAGCAATTATTTTTTCCTCTCTCTTTGAGGGACGGGGCACCTGGCATATCTCTTCAAAATAATGAAAGACAGAGGTCGGCTTCAAATCCTTTTTATCCATGTTCATAGCGTTGTTTAGGCAGATTCCTATCGGGATTCTGCAAAAATTAGTTAAATTAATATCTTTATCAAGACACTTCCTCTTTTTTATGATAAAAAGAGAAAGCTAAGTCACTGCAAAAGTCTATATTTGCTCCGCAAAATTAGGTTACGGTTCGGAAATGCTCAAATAAATTTGGCATTTCGCTTGCCTTGCACTAACTTTGCACCACAAAAATAATAGAAATGCTTGATACTATCTTTATAACAGTGTTAATAGTTGCTATCTGCATAGCATTATTATGTATAGGAATCTTTCTGAAAGGAAAGTTCCCAAACACACATGTAAGTGGTAACAAGGCACTTCGCAAGCAAGGAGTGGGATGTATACAATCACAAGACCGTGAAGCACGCCAGCCCAATAAAAAAGCGATAGCCGAAGTGGAAAAGCCTAAGAAGAGAGAAAATAATTAATAAAAAATATACGTGAAAAAGATTATGAAAAGAACAAATTTCATCCTGAATGGATTTTTAGCACTAGCTACCGTGTTGGTATTTGCACAATGCACCGACAAAAATAACAATGCTGCAACTACTGCCGCTGCTCCGGCTGCTGGTGTTGCCGGTTCTTCTAACATGAAAATCGCTTATGTGGAAATCGATTCACTGCTCACCAAATACAATTTTTGGAATGACTTGAACGAACTCATGATAAAGAAGGAAGAGAACATTCGCACCACTTTGAACGAAAAAGGCAAAAAACTGGAAGCTGAAGCCAGAGAGTTTGAACGTAAAATTCAAAACAATGGTTTTGCTACTCGCGAACGTGCTGAACAAGAACAGATGAGATTGATGAAACAGCAACAGGAATTGCAGGCTTTGCAACAGAAACTGAGTGATGAACTGGCTTCTGAGAACCAAAAGAACAGCTTGCAGTTGCGTGACTCTATCAACTCGTTCCTGAAAATATACAATCAGACCAAAGGATATGATATGATTATCAGCAACACCGGTTTTGATAACTTGCTGTATGCTAATCCGGCTTACAATATTACACAGGAAATCATCGACGGCCTGAACGCACGCTATACTCCGTCTTCAGTAAAAAAATAATTTCTCTATATAATTAATCAAGCGCGGCTTGCATGAAAATACGGTTCATTCATTTTTTGAAACCGTAAGATCTATGCAAGCCGCGCTTATTTTATGCACATCCATCAAACAAAAACACTTTCCCAAGCGTTTTACTATAAATAATAAAAGGAGAACATTATGGAAAAGTTTGAAGATTTAATCACCTCTAATATCCCTGTACTAGTTGATTTCTTTGCTGAATGGTGCGGACCTTGCAAAGCAATGAAGCCCATTCTGGAAGAATTAAAAGAAATGAAAGGAGAGAAAGTAAGAATTGTGAAAGTGGATGTAGATAAACATAAAGAAATTGCAGCCTACTATCAGATTCAGTCTGTACCTACCTTGATGATTTTCAAGGATGGCAAACAGCTATGGAGACAAAGCGGAGTGATGCGTGCCAATGATTTAAACACTATACTATCGCAATATGAATAATTAATGAAAAGGACGATCATATGCTTTATGCTGGTTGCGGGACTAAACGGGCCTCTTTTTGCTCAAACTGTACCTCAGGAGAAAGCGAATGAAAATACAGGAAAAGTAATCCGAATGGATAAACAAATGTTCTTGGATTCCGTTTTTGATTACACTACCGGTTCCACCGACTGGAAATATAAAGGTGACAAACCGGCGGTTATTGATTTCTATGCTAATTGGTGCGCTCCTTGTCATATGGTTGCTCCTTTATTAAAAAGTTTGGCAAAAGAATACAGAAATCAGATTGTGGTTTACAAGGTAGATACAGATAAACAGAAAGAATTATCTGCTGCCATGGGAATCCAATCACTGCCAACTGTTATTTTTATTCCGATGAATGGCCAGCCGCAAATCATTTTAGGAGCTGCAAATAAGGCTACATTCAGACGGGCAATAGAAGAAGTATTATTAAAAGCAAAATAGTTAGATACATAAAGTAAAAGCGGAAACCTCACGGTTTCCGCTTTTTGGGTTAAAATTTAAAAGAGAGTTCATTAAACCAATTATGGTTCAAAAGGATAAGGCCAATAAGTCGTTTTGGCAGATAGTGTAAATACGTTATCCGGATTATCTGTATCTGTCAAAGTTATCAAGGTTGGCTGCCTTTTATCATTTGCAACAACCGTAAATGTCTTTGTTGAACTGGTGCTAGTTCCTAGTGGACGTGCCAGATTATAGATGGCATAATTATTCCAATAATCTAATCCTGACCCTGCTACACTACCTGCATACTGGATAGAGAATTGATCTCCGGCTACTTTTTTATACGAATAAATCAATACTCCCGGCTCCGCTGTATTATCTTTTACTCCTGCAAAGCAGAATCCATAAAAACCACTTAATGTCCCCAGATAAGCATAATAAATATCACGGTCATTAGGGAAAAGATATTTAGTGAATTCAATATCCCATTGGCTTTTTCCATAAGCTCCTAAATTATCATAATGAAAATACCAGTTGCGGGATAAAAGTTGGTCAACAGCATCGGGTAGAACCTCAGTAAACACAGTACCTGATTTTTGGTCTGTCAATATCACCTCTTTATCTGTTCCCACAGACAGTTGCATTTCAGAGATTTCAATTCCTCCCAATTCCAATGGTTCATAAAACACAATTCCCGAAGGAACAATTCGATAAGAACCTGTGCTCATTGCTACTTCATTATTCTCTCCCGGATAAGTGACTGTAATTGTCCGGTAAGAAACACTTGCCGAAGCTTCCTTTCCATTCATATCTACCTTGTAGCTTTGAGCCACATCTTTCGCATCTGTTTCAAGATACTGCTCCATCAGCTTTTCCCACTCTGTATCGGCAGATATAGGAGTCATAATAATGCGGTTACCTGTCTTTTTTCCTTTCATGGTTACTTTTTCAGGCGTAGCTTCCAAAATCAAGAATTCATAATCACCAGCCATTCCGCTATCTGTAGGTCCTATGCCATCGGGGTTTTTAGGTTCGGAAAAATAGTGGAACAAACTGTTGTGGGTATTAAAGGTCAGCACCGGACCACTGTCACCTATTAACTCATACATACTGGTTTCCGTTACTCCGGCACCACCACGCTCTGTAGATACGGTTACATCATCGTTCGCATCAAACTTCACCAAAATGGTATAACCGCCATACTTTTGTGTCTTCTCCGGAAAATATTCCATGATCCATCCATTAGATGCACCAATTAAGACTTCCTTATTCAGCTTTAAAGCTTTATCCATCCTGTCAGCTGCAGAGTCAGGAAATATATCCTCATCATCTTTCAGACACGACTGAAAAACGAAAGGCAATGTCAACAATAGCCAAAATATCTTTTTCATACACTACATCATTTTAAAAGTTATCAAAATTAAAATCCTTAACTTTACTTTCATGTTGCAATACCGTATCACGCAATTCATTTAAATCGATATTCCATGAAGTCAACATGTAATTATAAACTATTTCAAATTTAGTTTCAAGCGTGGTGCGACCATTCGTACCTGCTTTCTTCATCTTATTCTCCCATTCCTCTGCCGTATTAGTGACGTAGATAGAAATTAATTCCACAAAATCCTCGTCTACCGCGCTGGAAGAATATGGGCTAATAAAACCATAGGGTAATGATTCATCCTCACTGCTATAAGTTGTATTCCAACTATCTTTTACATAATCCCCTCCACTTATTTCGTTGAAGTCCGTAGAATAGGGTTTTGTTTGATGCAAAATATGTGCAAACTCATGATGAATCGTTTTAAAGTAATAATAATTAAGAGCTGATACATCGGTAACGTCAATATCATTCACATTATACAGAGTTATCATCAAGCCACCTTCTGCCGTACCCAATATCATTGTACCATTGTTACGATAAGCAGGAGAACCTACGAAATGAATCATCTTAGGAAAATAAGAGCGTATGAATTCAGTACTTCCCGTTACTTCATCGTAAACATCCAAACAAAGAAATTTCACTAACTGGGCCAGTTGTGTCGCTTTCTTAAAATCAGCGGGAACCAAGTTATAATTCCGGTCAGATAGAATATCCTCCATCCGGTATTTCAAGTCTATATTATAATCATTAACCAGATTAGCGGCAATCCAACGGTCAAATCCGTTTTCTGTCTGCTGAGAATCTTTTATCACACTCGTGCTGCTCAAGTCATCTTCCGAACATGCAGAAAATGAAACGACAACCAGCATCAATAATAAGTAAATTATATTCTTTTTCATTGTTCTTCTTTTTTAAGTGTCACATATTACCATCCTTTTTTATCTGGGATTAGGTTCATATCCGGCAGATACTACATCCGATGGTATCTGCAATGCACATCGGTTATCACGTGTCTTCAATACATTTTCTGTTACCGTAGCAACAGCTCCACTCTGAATAATGCGACGGGTAACCTCAATGCCATATCGTTTTACATCAAACCAACGCAATCCCGTGTGAATCGTTTCATGCCTGCGCATATATAAAATTGTTTGAACAAAAGCCTCTTGTTCGCCGGTTTCTACAGCAAAATCAGGATGCAGTTCCTTTATCGGGGTAGGATTATCCGGAGTGAAATACTGATAATTATTTCTCCAAGCCATTACAGACTCTTCAGTCAATGCTTTACCATTTTTCACCGTATTCGCTACCCACGTATTCATATCGGCCAATGCTTTTGCATATTCTTTCTGCATGATATAAGCCTCTGCACGGGTCAGCAAAGTTTCCTCCGCGGTAAAGGCTGCATAGACAGCACGAGTATATCCAGTCTGAGCGACAGCATCCGTATACTCAAATAAATAGGGAATACGTGGTAATAGAACTTTGTCCAGGTTGGTTCCCCCATACACCCATGGCATCAAATAGTATGTATTCTTAGTTTTGTCCTTATCACTGGTATATTTCCCCCACGGACCGTCAGTCTGCAATGTTTCTGATTTAGCAATGACAGCTCCATGAGTAAAACGTGAACAAGTATAATAACCACCATACAAAGTGCCCAACTGAGAATAGGCAGTCTGCAACAAGAAATTTGCTTTATGAGAAGCACTGACATATTGCAAAGAAACTTTTGTCAAAGGATCACGAGGCAACTCAGACAATAAAGCATTATCGCGCAACAAGGTCGAAGGATTAGATCCTAATGCCACTGTTGCACACTCTATCGCTTTATCCCATTTCTGATAATACAGATAGAAACGGGCAGCCAGCGAATATGCTGCTTTCTTATTGAAATGATACTTAGGAACTGTATAGAGAGCATCATCAATCAAAGGTAGTCCTGTTTCCAAATCCTGCTCTATTTTTGCATATACTTCTGCAACAGAATTACGTTTATAGCTGGGATTCAATTCTGTTTCGGCCTTTTCCATATAAGTTACACCCAAATCCTTATCACTATTCTCCTTTGTATAATGTTGGGAAAACATATTTACCAATATAAAGTGGCCGTAAGCACGAGCCAGTAAAGCTTCTCCCCGGCAAGGATCCAATGAGGCAGGACTTCCCAAGTCTTCAATGGCATTTAATGCCTGATTTGCTACCGCTATCGCTTTATAGCAAGCAGCCCAAATTCGGCTAGGGTCCTCATTATTACTTTCTTTTACTTCCTCCCAATTAAACAGTTGTTCATAAAAACGACCTCCATAGGGATTGTTTTCTCCGTAATCATCTATATTGTCTGATGATAATTCGGCACAAAGCACATAGTCATCCTGAGGATATGCAGAAACTAACAAATTAGCTATTTTAGATTCTGAATCTAATTCTGCACGGTTGTCTGGCATTTCGTCCAAGTAATCATTACATGACGTACAGCAAAAAGTACCGGCGACAGCTAATACATAAATTATATTGTTCATTTTCATTGTTCAATCCGATTTTAATTATTATAAACCTATTCTTAATGTCAATGTGAATTGCTTTGGCACAGGTGCGGCAACACCTCCTGTATTAAAGAATTCCGGGTCTTGTCCATTCAGTTTCTTATCGGCATAGATCAGGAATAAATTTGTTGCCTGCAATTTCAAAGAGAGATTAGACAATTTCCAATTACTTATCAATGACTTCGGAAAATCATAAGACAGAGAGAGTTCTTTCATTCGGATAAAATCACCATCAGCAATACGTGCTGAAGAATAATTATACGAATTATAAGCAACACCTAAATTTGAATCGTTTTTAGACTGACGAACACTGGCAATAGTAGGAACGTTTGTATAATTTTCATCGCCCGGCACTACCCAACGATTACGGTATTCTTTAGGCATGGAAGTTAAATCTGAGTATGATTTCTTGAATACAGGATCCAAACGAATTACATTACCCCACGAATAAGTAATAAAGACATTCAGTTTAAAGTTCTTATAAGAGAAGATATTCCCAAAACTACCCATGTCGGTAGGATCGGCTGCACCGGAGTATTCCAGAAAATCCAGTTTGTCCCTTTCCTGGAAATAAACGCCGGAAACCGTGTTGTCTTCATCCTGAGATTTAAATGTAGGTAATCCTTCATTATTCAGTCCATTAAAGGGTATGGAGAAAATAGAACGAACCGGATAGCCTTCCATGGCAAAACCTGTGCCCGTTACCATATCAATAACGCGTGAATGATTTTCGAGCTTAGTTACTTTATTCTTTGTATGAGAATAGATAAAGTCTGTAGACCAACTGAAATCTTTGGTCATGATGTTCTTGGTAGACAAGGTGAGCTCTATACCATGAGAGCGCATTGTGGCAACATTGCCATACTTTGATATTACACCTCCGATTCCTTGTGTATTAATGATACCAATCAAATCATAGTTATCACGTTTATACCAATCACCCGCCAGATTGATACGATTATTCAAGAAACCTAAATCAAGTCCTATATTCAACTCATGCTTTTTTTCATAAGTCAGTTCGCTGTTTTCCAAATCACTGATCTTCAAGCCAGACTCAGAAACTCCGCTGGAAGGACGCCAAGGATTATAGCTGGCAATAACTACACGCGAGTTAGTTACCCAACTGGGACCGCGATCGGCAGTCAAGCTATAGGATGCTTTCAGTGTAGCATGGGTAAATGCCGGTTTCAAGTTCTCAAAGAATTTTTCTTCATGCATATTCCATGCTGCAGAAACATTCCATGTAGGCAACCAACGTGAAGAAGTAGAACGACCCAGACGGTTTGAACCTTCATAACGCAAAGTTCCATTTAATGTATATTTTCCTTTATACGAATAAGTCAGATTGCCAAAAAATGCGACATTACGGGAATGAGTATTATCCATTGTATAATAATCAGAACCTTCTTCTTTCCCTTTTTTAAATACTTCATAAGCATAGAAAGGAATTTCACCCATAGAATATTGAAGCCCCCAACCGCGGAACCATGTTTCGTGACGATTTACTTCATTAATCTCAGTACCGGCATATACATTTATTATATGAGTATCATTAAGTACCGTATTATATGACAAAGCACCACGGAAGTCATATGCCAACATACTGTTATCTTTACGTTCATAAATACCTCCCTGGGGTAGAATTGTGATAGGAATTGCGTATGGATTATCAGGGTCCGTATAAAGGAACGGATTCTTGTCACGTATGGCAGTAGTGGGCATAGTACGATAAGCCATTGCCTGATTAGAGGAGTCCGTTATATTATGTTCCTGAGAGGTAGCCTGATACTTCACAGCTCCTAAAGCAGATAGTTCTAGCCCTTTGACGGGTTTCCATTTCATTTCCGCCTGAAACTTGAGATCTGCCAAATTAATATCCATCGTATTATTCTCCAATTCATGCAAAATATTAAATTCAGCATAGTTACGTGTATAATAAGTATTGGGGTCCAAGGCGCGTGAAGTGTTCAAAGCATATGAATAAGGATTGATATCAAAATCACGCTTTACCTCACCGTTTACCGCATCAATATTAGATGCCAAAGTACCAGGGGCTCTTTGCTTACGGTAAGAACCACTTGTTATCATGTTCAATGACAGATTGCTCAAAATATTATAAGTAGCATTCACATTCGCCGTATAGCGATTTACCTTGCTTTGCTTAGACCATCCCGGATCAATCAAAGCACTCAGTGAAGCATAATAATTTGCCTTTTCATTTCCAGAACTGATACTAACCGAATGATTCTGCATTATATTATCTTGAAACAAAATATCAAACCAATCAGTATTACGATATTCTGCATCACGCAAATATGCATTCCTGGCATCCTCTGTATTAGCAAACAGGCCCTTTGCAATCATTTGGTACATCTTACCATATACACCATTCTCGCGGGCATTAGCCACATCTGCAAAGTTCAACCATCCCTTTTGCTCCATTTCCTGGTAAACACCCATTTGGTCTTGGGAATTCATGATATTAAAGTTAGAATAACTTGGCTTCATGCGGTAAGTGAATTCTCCCGTATAGCTTACTCTACTCTGCCCTGCCACACCTTTCTTTGTGGTTACAACGATTACTCCTGCCATAGCCCGTGCACCATAAATGGAAGTGGCAGAACCATCTTTCAATATTTGGAAACTTTCTATATCATCAGAGTTCAATCCGGCAATAGCACTACTAATCAAGGTAGTGGCATCTCCTGAAGACAAGTCATCTGCGCTTACTTCTATCACATCTTCCATGATTACTCCATCAACAACCCATAATGGTTTGGAGCTGCCATAAATAGAAGTTGCACCACGGACACGTATTTTAGGAGCCGTACCAAATGTACCTGATACATTTTGAACAGACACACCTGCTGACCGACCTTCCAAGCCACGGCTGATTTCTGCAATACCATCCAATCTTACATCATCAGCCGATAACCTATCGGATGCTCCGGTAAACAGGCGTTTATCTACCTTAGTCATCCCGGTAACTACCACTTCGCCCAACATTTCCGAGTCACTTTGCATAGAAATTTTGAGATTAGGTTTTATTGCCACCTTTATCTCTTTCATACCCACATATGAAATTTTAAGTTTTTTGGCTGAAGCAGGCACTCCATTCAAAACAAATTTGCCATTCATATCCGTAATGGCTCCCATTGTAGTACCTTCTACTAAGACTGAGGCTCCAATAATAGGCTCTCCATCCTCTTCGGAGATCACAATACCGGTCACCGTCCGGTTTTGAGCAAATACTAAACCTACACTTATCCAAATGCAGGTTAGGAATAACATCATTTTTCTTCTCATAAAATAATATTTAAGTTGATAGTTAAGCCGATATCACAAGAAGAAAGATTTATTATAAAAAATATAATAAATTCATTTTTTCTTTTTCAACCGACCATTTTTATATTCCATTTGTATTTACTTGGCCTATATCGAGAACATTAAAATTTCATGTATTTATCCTTGCTAAACCAACACTGAAATACTTTTTTAAACTGTCTCTATGAGCCATATTTATAAGTTCCAACAGAACTTTGCATATGAGAAAAAACAATAAGAACAAGGGATATTATAGAATAACTAAAGGTAAATTATAAGAAAAGGAGAAAGGTATAAAATTGTTTTTCTACTTGATTTCTACCAAAAGTAGACCTATTTTCTTTCAAAAAAGGATAAATTACGGAACTAAAAGAGAGGAAAAAACCATATAAAACAGTTGAATTAAAGAAAAATAAAACTATATTGAAAAATATTTCCTAATTTGTTTTTCTTATTTAAAAAATAGAATATATTTGCACAATGATTTGGGGAAAATAAAAATGCAAAGTTCTGTTGGAACTTTGCATTTAACGTTTATAAGCAAACTAAATTGCAATAAGAAAGCCGTGCAAAGAAAATTTCCTTGCACGGCTTTTCCGCTTATACTATAGCAAACTTAATATTACTTTTTGAAGTATCTGTTATACAATCCTTCGAAACCTTTACCATGACGAGCTTCATCCTTAGCCATTTCGTGAACTGTATCATGAATAGCATCTAAATTCAAAGCTTTAGCACGAGTAGCAATACGCTTCTTGTCAGCACAAGCACCAGCTTCAGCACTCATTCTCTTTTCCAAATTAGTCTTGGTATCCCATACGCAGTCACCCAGCAATTCAGCGAATTTAGCAGCATGTTCTGCTTCTTCCCAAGCATATCTCTTATAGGCTTCAGCAATTTCAGGATAGCCTTCGCGATCTGCCTGACGGCTCATTGCCAAATACATACCTACTTCAGTACATTCACCCATAAAATGGTTGTTCAAATCCTTAATCATTTCTTCGTCACAACCTTTAGCTACACCAATAATGTGCTGGTCAGCAAATTCCAAACCGCCCTCAGTTTCTACCATCTCGTTGAACTTAGAAGCAGGAGCTTTACATAATGGACATTTTTCAGGAGCAGCATCACCTTCATGAATATAACCACAAACTGTGCAAATAAACTTTTTCATAATTTCGTCTTTTATTAGTTAGTCAATATTTTATTAGTTAGTCAAACTCTCTATCTATAATAATAGTCAGTCTTTTTATTCTGGCATTAATTATTTTCTTTCTCACATGTAGGACAGACACCTTTATAATATTGGTGTACTTCATCTATCTTGAAACCATTCATATCTATCTGTTCCACTTGCTTCACTTCACCACTATAAGGTAAATCGAAAATCTTACCACATTTCTTGCATAAAAAATGAGCATGAAGTGAAGTATCACCGTCAAAACATGCATTCTTTTCATCAATAGTAAGCATTAAGGCTGCTCCATGTTCAACAAAAAGCTTCAGCGTATTATATACTGTCGTTTTAGACAAGGTGGGAATGTCTCCACACAAAGCCATATAAATCTCATCAATAGATGGATGAGTCTTATGTGACAATAAATAATCCATGATTGCTATACGCTGCACGGACGGCTTAATGTTATAACTGATAAGATAATCGTAGCTCTTCATAACTTCCTTTTTTGTAACTGTTACAATTTTAATTCACGTGCAAAGATAGAGACTTATTTGTAACTATCAAATATTTCATGCACTTTTTTTATTTTTTTTCTTTCGTACTATAAATCAGGAAGGAATGATTAATTTTGCACCATATATAAAAAAGGTATCATATGAAATACGGTTTTGTAAGAGTGGCAGCCGCTGTTCCGTTTGTGAAAGTAGCTGACTGCAAATTTAATGCACAACAGATTGAAACTCAAATAGCTATTGCGGATGGAAAAGGAGTACAAATCATTATTTTCCCCGAGCTTAGTATAACAGGATATACTTGTGCCGACCTTTTCGGTCAGTCTTTATTATTAGAAGAGGCAGAAATTGCTTTGATGCAGATTATGAATAATACCCGCCAAATGGATATTATTTCTATCGTAGGTATGCCCGTCATTCTAAACTCTACCCTACTGAATAGCGCTGTTGTTTTCCAAAAGGGAAAGATATTGGGTATCATCCCCAAGACCTATCTACCTAATTATAAAGAATTCTATGAGCAACGTTGGTTCACTTCTGCACTGACTCATCCGGATACCACAGTACGCCTTTGCGGACAGAATGTATCGGTCAGTGCCAATTTGCTGTTTGATACACCGGAAACATGTTTCGGCATAGAAATCTGCGAAGATATGTGGGCTCCCATCCCGCCCAGCTCTGTACTGGCATTGAAGGGAGCAGAAATCATATTCAATATGTCCGCTGATAATGAAGGCATCGGCAAACATAATTACGTCCGTTCACTCATCAGCCAGCAATCTGCACGTTGTTTGGCAGGCTATGTATTCAGTTCTTCCGGTTTTGGTGAATCCACTACCGACGTCGTATTTGCAGGTAACGGATTGATTTATGAGAATGGTACACTGCTGGCAGAATCTGAACGCTTCTCATTCAAAGAACAACTTGTTATCAGTGAAATAGATGTAGAACGTTTGCGTGGTGAGCGCCTGACTAACACTACTTTTTCTGCCAATATCGCGAACTGTCCGGGATGCCCCGCCATCCATATCAATACAGAATTTGTTAATACACGTGAACTCAGCCTGACTCGCATGATTGAACCCCATCCTTTTGTCCCTCAAGGTAAAGAACTGGATGAAAGATGCGAAGAGATTTTCGCTATTCAAGTAGCAGGACTTGCGAAACGGTTAGCACACACCAATTGTAAGACAGTAGTAGTAGGTATCTCAGGCGGATTGGATTCCACATTAGCCTTATTGGTATGTGCTAAAACTTTCGACAAACTGGGATTAGCCCGTAAAGGAATTGTCGGTATCACTATGCCGGGCTTCGGAACCACAGACCGTACTTATAATAATGCCTTACATCTGATGTCCTCATTGGGTGTCACTATTAAGGAGATCAGTATCAAAGAAGCCTGCATTCAACACTTCAAGGATATAGATCATGATATGACTGTGCATGATGTGACTTATGAGAACAGCCAGGCACGTGAGCGTACCCAAATTCTGATGGATGTAGCTAATCAATTGGGCGGTCTAGTGATAGGTACAGGAGACTTATCAGAACTGGCTTTAGGTTGGGCTACCTACAATGGCGACCATATGTCTATGTACGGAGTCAATGGCAGTGTACCCAAAACATTGGTGAAATATTTGGTTAATTGGATTGCACTAAATGGTGTAGACCATGAATCGCGCATTACCCTACTAGATATTGTAGACACTCCTATCAGCCCCGAACTGATTCCGGCTGATGAAAACGGAAATATCAAGCAAAAAACAGAAGATTTAGTAGGTCCTTATGAATTACATGATTTTTTCCTCTATCAGTTCCTGCGTTTCGGTTTCCGTCCCGCAAAAATATTTTTCCTGGCAAGTCTTGCGTTTCGCGATACTTATGATGAGGAAACTATAAAGAAATGGCTCACCACTTTCTATCGTCGCTTTTTCCAGCAACAATTCAAACGTTCCTGCCTGCCCGACGGTCCGAAAGTAGGCTCCGTGTCCCTAAGTCCCAGAGGTGATTGGCGCATGCCAAGTGATGCCAGTGTAGCCCTATGGCTGAAAGAATGCGAAGAGCTATAAAAACACACTTAAAACAACAATAACTTATAATTGGGATTATCCGATATATTGATAATCTCAATTATAGGTTATTGTAAAGTATCACCTCTCCTTCCCAAATTCACTAATTATTTATATTACGATTCCCAACACGACTTTACACAACTAATACAGTAAAGCAAATATAAGATATGTATATCCATTACTATTTGTAAATCAAAACGTTGTATCACTTTTTACATATACCTTACATACAATAACCATACAACCAAATTCTTCTTTTTATTGTTATTGCAATAGATTTTAAACATATTCTTTTTAATATTTATTCAAAAAAAACGATTCTATGATCGGTACTTATTCGTTAAGTTTTCCTCTTTATATTTGGATATATTTTTCTCTAGTTGCTTTCTTGCAACCCTTCTGTCCACACAGAAGAGGAGAAGATTTACCAAACTACAGTTTATTTTAGATTTCCCTTCTGTGAAGACAGGAAGTCTATTTTATTATTGACTGTCCCATTACAGGGCAGTATGTATAAAAAACTTTTTTTATGAATAAAAGGATCCTTGTCTGTGAAGATTAGGGATCCTTATTTTCAATAAGCGCGAAAATAAAAACAGAATCATTTGTAATAAAAAAAACAATTTAAAGCTATATAGACTAATCCACCATTTATAGAATTTTAGTGAAGCTACGGATATATTAAAAATTTAAACTGAAAAGAAAAAACAAAGAAACCATTTCTCTGTACTGCCTTGTTTATATCGGTTAAGTAGTGTGTGTGCATAATCTGCGGACATTGGAAACAATGAAAATAGCAATAATGAGCACAAGGTAGAGACAAACCAATTTTGGAATAACTGGTTTATAAATTTGGATGGTGAACTCAAATGTATTTCGGTGATCACAATAGATAGATATCTCTTGACAACTGTTTTTCCCGCTTTGGATATAGTTGTCGGTAATGGGTTATACATTAGTGATAAATCTAAAACCGACCATATATAGTACCCCCTCAAAGCAACTGACGACAGAAAATGATTAGTGAATCGGACTTTGGCATCTAAGGAGCTACATTAAACCCCAAAGCTGTTGCAGATAAAAATTTAACTTCCTCTAAGTGGCTGAAAAACGAAAAAGATTTCGAAGAAAATGATCAATATCAAATAGAAATAACATTAGGATCTGAAGAAACTGTTTATACAGCTTTGTTCATTCAAACGATACTAAGTATAAAGATAAAAATATTTAAATGGGATGCAAAACATACTATCGCCCCATTAGAATTTCAAGCTAATTACAATACAGATAAGAAAGCAAAAGACTCGTACAAAATACCGTAACAACAGATGAAATGCAGGTGATAATTAATATTTCAACAAAGATAAAACCAGCCACTCCATAACTAAAGAAAGCGCTGAAAGTAACATAAACATTTGGTTCCTTAAAAGAAAAATTTAAGACTATGAAGCTATCTACCAACAGAAGGTTATGATATAGCAAATATTGAACAAGAATATTACCCACCCCCAAATAGAAAGTAAAAACTACTTTAGACATCCGTTTATGAGAACATATCTATCACTATCCAGAGAAGGAGCAAAAGGGAAATCACGTAAGTATTTAGAAAGAAGAATACTGTTGTGACCTAATGGCTAGCTCTCTGAAAAACATGTATCAGGATTATTCCACATAAAAACAGAAGGCAGGAAAGAGAAAAAATCACTATCAGTAATATAAGCCAACAATTCATTAATCATATTATGCTTCTCTAAAGAAAAATGAATATATAGTAAAAATGAGTATGAAGCAGTGTTTCTACATATCTCGCCCATTCTACAGAAATACTCCACATTATAATTAAATATCAGTTAATATCACCATAAAAATGGCAGAATTATATAATTGATTCCAGCTTTTTATTTGAATATTAAAATATAGTCTCATTTCAATATATAATGCAACCAATTACAGTTCCAAATAGATAATCTTCTACCTACCATCTCCACTGTTTTTTATTTCTAATTCTTTTGTTTTTTTTCAAAAAAACACTTTATTAATAGTACCAAATAGATGATTTTCTCTCTCTTCATATGTATATTCCCCTTTTTGGAAATGCAATAAAATCCCTTTGTTCATATAGAAATAGAGAAACCTTTCATTTTTTCTTTAGATCACATATCTGTGAAGATATGAAGCTTATATAGTTTAAATTACACCCCAAGATAGGGTCATATTGACAAAAAATATAAAGAGAAGGACCTGCGTCTGGGAAGATAACAGGCTCCCTTCCTTCAAAAGGATAAAGAGAAAAAATGAGAGAAAATGATATTACATTCTGCTGAATTTGGTTGTTCACTGAATAGGCAGAAAAATTTTAAATTTAAAATAGAAAAGAAAAAATGAAGAAAACTTTTTTGTGTGCAGCCTTGTTCTTATTGGCTGCTGGAAATGTACGTGCACAGGTTGCAGACATTGGAAACAATGAAAATGGCAAAGAAAAGCACAAGGTAGAGACTAACCGGTTCTGGGATAACTGGTTTATGAGTGCGGGTGTAGGAGCACAGATGTATTTTGGCGATCACAACAGGCAAATGTCTTTTGGAAACCGCCTTTCTACTGCTTTGGATATAGCTGTAGGAAAATGGTTCACACCAGAAATAGGTGTGCGCATGATGTATAGCGGACTATCTATAAAAGGAGCGACACAGGACGGTTCGCACACCAATGGAAAACCAATTGATGGAAAACCATGGGAGGGATACTGGCTGAAAGAACAGAAGTTCGATTTCTTCAACCTGCATGGTGATGTGATGTTCAATTTTTCAAATTTATTTTGCGGTTACAATGAAACCCGATTTTGGAATTGCAGTCCATATGTGGGACTGGGATGGATGAGGGCATGGGAGAATCCAAGCTCACAAGAGGTTAGTGCTAATTTGGGAATATTAAACTCTTTCCGTATATCTTCTGCCATAGATGTAAATCTGGATATACGCGGTACAATGGTAAATGACCGCTTCGATGGAGAAACAGGCGGACGCAAAGAGGAAGGACTATTGGCAGCCACCGTAGGTGTGACCTACAAGTTTCCCAAACGCGGATGGAATCGCAGCCGAACAATCGTAAAGTATGACAATAATGCTCTAAATGAGTTGCGAGAAAAAATGAATGCAATGAGTGCAGAAAATGCACGCCTACAGAAAGCCATTGCAGAAGGTAATAAACAGGAAGTAGAAACCATAGTACGCAAAATGGAAGTAGCTGCACCAAACCTTGTGACATTCCAAATAGGTAAAAGCAAGTTAAGCCGTGAAAATCGGGTAAATCTCGGTTTCTTGGCTAAAGTCATCAAAACAACAGATCCCAATGCTGTCTACACCATTACCGGATATGCTGATGCAGGAACAGGAACGGATGCAATCAATATTCGTCTGAGCAAGGAACGTGCACAAGCCGTTTATGATTGCCTAGTTAATGAATACGGCATTTCTTCTACCCAACTACAGGTTAGTCACAAAGGAGGGGTGGATAATATGTTTTATGATGATCCACGGTTAAGCCGGGCGGTAATAACACGCAACGAGCAATAGACAAAGCAATCTTTTTTTAATTAAAAAATACGACAATTATGAATGATAAAAAGATAGAGAAAGAAAACTATGAGACACCTGTAATAACGAAACAACAGGTGATCTTGGAACAAGTGATCGCCGCGGGATCGACACGAAAGCAAACCAGCGGAGTAATAGACCACGAATGGAATGAAGAAAACATCGATAATAATGATGTCATCATACTATAATCCTGAATTAATAAAAAACACCAATCTCATAAATTTATCAGATAACAAGATGAAAAGACGAAACTTTTTAAATAAATTATTTGGAAGTCTGTTAGTTGCAAGTACTTTTTTATCATCATGCAGCAATAACGATTTAAATGGAAACATTGCCTCCGGCAACCGTATTCTGAAATTTAATGTATCCCAGACTTTTGGCAATAATTCAAATGAAGGAGCTAGAAGTATTATAGAAAAGCCTGACACTGTCTACCAAAACTTTAGTGATGGAACACAGATCAAAGCCGTAATAGAACAGGATGGAGTTATAAATTCTCGTGCCAATACTACATATCCTGTCCTTACGGGCACAAAAGTAGCAGCAATCGTTATTAATGAATCTACAAATAAAATTCACAGGATACAGCCACTAACAGTAGAAAGCAATGGTAGCATGAGCTGCGAGGTTCCTAACGATGCAACGGTAAGCATCATATTCTATTCCTATAATAGTATCATTGATACACCAATGGTAGATCAGGATAATACTATTTATAAGGAAGTACATGGGAAAGATGTTATGTGGTTTAAAACTCAACCAATAAAACCTACGGACACGAATTTGGGATATGTAAAATTCAGACATCTATTCTCCAGAGCCAAAGTAGTGATGCATGACAAAAGAGGAATAGGCATTTCAAGATTTGAAACGACATTGGAAAAGTCTGGAAGTACTTTTGCTATGGTTAATCTCATTGCCGGAACAATAGAATCCCCAAACCAAGATAAAGATATTTCACTAAATAAAGATGCAACTTCTCCAACAATAGATCTAGAATCAGACTACGAGGTTATAATTCCCAATGATGCCATATCAACAATGAAGTTGAGCATTACTAATATTGATGGAAGAACGCTAACTGATAAATATATAATACTTAACAAAAAGTTAGAACAAGGATATAGCTATACTATTAATATTTACGTAGATGCTCCTAGTAATCAAATTGAAGATGAACCTAGCATTTTTTACCAATGGGATGCAAAAGCTCCTTGGACACAAGAAGGAGCATTGCCGGCTTATGGACAGGAAGAATATTTCAATACCGATAAAATAGCTTCTAACTCATGCAAGGACTGTCCTACTGCAGAAGAGATAAAAAAAATACTCACCGCTGGTGTATATTGGGATGAACATGGACCTGAATGGGTAGATAAAATTGGGCGAAAAAGCACCAGAGGATTATGGATTCCCAAAAGATCTATTTGGGAAAAAGAAGCAGGAACAAAAACATATGCTGTTGCAAACCAAATTTTAGACGAACAGCGTGCATCTGGAGATTACATCTTTCTTCCATGTGCAGGATTCATGTCATTTGAATCACTTAAATATGGTCCAACGAGTGAACCTGCCGCAGAAGCATGGTATTGGAGTAGTGAGCCATCAACTTCTGGGGGGGGGTATAGCCCTGAACATGCTAATTGCCTGTTTTTCACTAGAGTGCCACAAGGAAATGGCGATAGAGCATATGCAGATGTAGAACTTAAAGAAGCGGTACCACGCAAAATGGGTGGAAGCATATGGCGCGCTGAATAATTGAATAAAAAAAGTATCTAGATAAGGTTTCACACAAAATTGCGATTTTTTTGTGTGAAACCTTATCTATTTTACTCAAAATCTTATTTTTCAACCAATTAACTATTCTCCCTTTTTTGCCCTTAAATATCAGTTAATCCTCATGAAAACAGAGTTACAGAATTTCCGTCAACTTTCTTTCAAAAATATAAATATCACTCCATTTTACTACATGATACACCCCATTATGATTTCAAACAAAAATCTCCTTCTCCCTACCATTTCCATAGACTTTTATTCCTCTTTTTTTTGTTTTATTCAAAAAAATACGCTATTAATAGTACAGCTTATTCGAATTTGTCTCTATTCATGTAGATATTTTCTCTGTAAGATGCAATGACATCTACCGATTACACAGGAAAGGAGAAAAGTTTTCATTTTTTCTTTAAATGACATATCTGGGAAGATATGAAGCTTATATAGTTTTACCTGCACCAAGAAAAGGGCAGGATTTATAAAAGAAAGATCAAGGTCTGGGAAGATAGGAAAGATCTTTCTTTTAAAAACTTTAGAAGGAAAAAGAAAAGATGAGAGAAAGAAAACTACATAAATTTTCTGCTGAATCCGACTATCTGGAAAACAGACAGAGACAGTTTGAATTTAAAATAGAAAGAAAAAAATGAAGAAAACTTTTTTTTGTGCAGCCATACTCCTATTGGCTGCCGGAAGTGCGCGTACGCAAGCCTCGGACATTAAAAACAATGAAAAGGGCGATGACAAGCACAAAGTAGAAACAAACCGGTTTTGGGACAACTGGTTTATAAGCATGGGCGGAGGAGCCCAAGTGTATTTTGGCGATCATAATAGGCAAATGTCCTTTGGTGACCGCCTGTCCTCTGCTTTGGATATGGCTGTGGGCAAATGGTTTACACCAAGCATAGGTATACGCCTCATGTATAGCGGACTTTCCATCAAAGGAGCTACGCAGAATGGTTCTCATTCCAATGGCAAACCAATTGATGGGAAACCATGGGATGGATATTGGTTGAATGAACAGAAGTTTGACTTTTTCAATCTGCATAGTGATGTGATGTTTAATTTCTCCAATTTATTTTGTGGTTACAGTGAGACACGCTTCTGGAATTGTAGTCCATACGCCGGAGTGGGATGGATGCGTGCATGGGAGAATCCTTCTTCACGTGAGATAAGTGCAAATCTGGGTATTCTGAATTCATTCCGCATTTCTTCAGCAGTAGATATAAATCTGGATATTCGAGGTACAATCGTAAATGACCGTTTTGACGGCGAACTGGGTGGATGTAAGGAAGAAGGACTTTTTGCAGCCACCGTGGGAGTAACTTATAAGTTTCCCAAACGCGGATGGAATCGCAGTCATGCAATAGTTATGTATGATAATGATGCACTGAATGATCTCCGCGAAAAGATGAATGCACTGAGTACAGAAAATGCACGCCTTCAACAAGCTATTACAGATGGAAATCAAAATGAAGCAGAAACAATTATCAAGAAAATGGAAGTAGCTGCACCTAATCTGGTTACATTCAAGATAGGCAAAAGTGATTTGAGCAAAGAAAACCGCGTAAACCTAGGCTTTCTGGCTAAAGTAATCAAAACTACAGATCCAAATGCCGTTTATACCATTACTGGCTATGCCGATGCACTAACAGGGACAGATGAGATCAATATCCGCCTGAGCAGGGAGCGTGCGCAGGCCGTTTATGATTGTCTGATAAAAGAATATGGCATTTCAGCTTCACAACTCCGTGTAGATCATAAAGGTGGTGTAGATAATATGTTCTATGATGATCCACGCCTTAATCGAGTAGTCATAACTCGCAATGAATAATGAACATATAGAGAGATTTAATATTAAATGGAATAATGCTTATGTATAAAAAAGATATAAAGAAGAAAGTTTATATAGCTCCTATTGTAAAAAAACAACAGATACTATTGGAACAAGTGATTGCTGCCGGATCTAAAAAGATAAGCAGTTATGGAGATGTTCAGCATGAATGGACTGAAGAAGATATTTATGATGAAGAATATTATACTATTGACTAATCTGATTAATCATCAAGAAATTAATTGAAAGATAAAATGAGAAGAAGAAATTTATTTAATATTTCATTTAGATTTTTGCTGTTTATAGGAATTTTCCTATCATCTTGCAGCAAGAATGATTTAGAAAAAGAAAATATTGCATCCGCAACGCGTATGCTTACTTTTGATGTCAGCCAAAGTTTCAATGAAAATCCAGATGAATCAGCTCGCGGCCTTTCTGTAAAGCCTGATACTGTTCATCAACAATTTGATATGGGATTAGAAGTAGAAGCCTTTGTAGAGGAAGACAAAACGGATAAATCACGTAGTAATATAGAAACAATTGCTGCCGGAACAAAAGTATTGGCATTCGTTATTGATGCAGTTTATAGTAAAATCTATAGAATACAAGAACTAGAGATAACTAGTGACAATAAACTTATTTGTGAAGTACCAGATTTTGAAACATATATTGTATTCTATTCCTATAATAGCACAGAGCTGATGCCATCAACAACTTTGAAAGAAGGTGATAATATATCAGCAGCAAGTGGAAAAAGAAATATGGAACAATATACTACAGATGTAATGTGGGCTAAAACAGAATTAATCACTACCAATACAATAAATCTAGGAACCATAAAATTTGCTCATCTTTTTTCCAGAGCCAGAATATGCCTGCATTGTGATATAGGAATTTCAGGATTCACTTCTGTTTTGAGTAACTCCGGATGGTTAATGGCTGCCGTTGATATGATAAATGGAAATGCAGGAGCTGTTGAAGGAAATAGAAGTAGTCTCCATTTAGATAGTAATGAATTTACTTCGCCGCAAACAATTATATATTCATCTTATAAGACTTTAATTCCTAGTTCCAGGTTGTGGGGACAATTAAATCTTATTATTAATAACACAGGAATAACCAGAACCATAGGAAATATTAATTGCAATTTTAAAGCAGGCTATAGCTATACCATTCATGTTAATATAAAAAACAACAAAATTGTAGCAGGATGGACACCCAATTATTTTCAATGGGATGCAAAAGCCCCTTTCCTCCCCAATAAAATCCCAACTTCGGGAGATGATTCATATCATAGTGACAATACCAACAGTGCTAAAAATTCATGCATAGGATGTCCTAGTTTTGAAGATGCCCAAAGAATGCTTAACAGTGGCATCTATTGGGATGACAAAGGTCCATCATGGACTGCTTATGATGGCACTTCCTATTCTACAGGTTTTTGGGTAATGAAAAAAAGCAAATGGGGAGATACAGGAAACATCACGCAGGGTAAAAATATCCCGGTAAATAAAGCAGATAACACACAACGTTATTCAGATGATTATGTATTTCTTCCCGCATCAGGATTTATAGCACAAACCACTCTGGTTGCCGTTGGCGAAGGGGCACGTTACTGGGTTTTTGGACAATATAACTTAGTATTTTCAAATACTTATGCATCCATTAATTATCCAACTCCGCTATACTTCGGAAGTAGTGTGTGTCGTTTCTAAAATTGAGCAAAAACTTTCAATACAATTCTAATCCTGAATTCTGTATACGATCTTTATTATTGCCTAGTAAATGAATATAGCATTTTCTAGGCAATATTTCATAAAGATAGTAAAAGTGATATAGACAATATTCCATACCAACCAATGCCTTAAGAAAAGTGATAATAGCATGCAATTAATAATAAATGAAGAGATTTATTTAAAATCAAATAGAACAATAATTATGTATGAGAAAAAGTTAGAAAAAAAAATCTATGAAACTCCTGTTTGTAATAAACAGCAGATAATATTAGAGCAAGTCATTGCTGCTGGCTCCTATATAAAAAGTACTTCTAAAGTAACAGAACATGAATGGATTGAGGAAAGTATTGATAATGATGATGTCATCATATTCTAAGTGTTATCAAATAAATTCAAAATATCAATTAACAAATTTATTAGAAATGAAGAAAAAAGCAGGAAATTTCTTTAATGTATTATTCAATAGTTTGCTCTTTGCAGTTATTATTCTATCATCTTGCCATAAGGATGATCTGAAAAAAGAAAATATTGCATCCGGAACCCGAATTTTAAGATTTAATGTAGGACAAGGTTTTGATGAAGATACAAGAGAGCAGAATCGTAGCTTTTCCGGAAAGAGTGATATTATTTATCAGAAGTTTAGTGACGGTATGGAAATTGAAGCTATCATAGAACAGGATAAAGAAATAAACTCTCGTATCAATACTATAGAAACAGTTGCCATCGGAACAAAAGTGTTAGCAATCATTATAGATGCATATACCAATGATATCTATGGCATACATCAGTTAAAAGTGGAAAGTGACGGAAAATTGAGTTGCGAAGTTCCTAATTCCACAGTGCGAATTATATTTTATTCTTATAATAGTTCCGAAATGCCAACAACAAATTTAGAAATTGGTGACCATATTGATACAACTAAGGAAAATATTGAAGAATACACAAAGGATGTAATGCGATTTGAAACCCAGAATATTGAACCTGAAGATACTAATTTAGGGAAAGTAATATTTAAACATTTATTTTCCAGAGTCAGAGTATGTATGCATTATGACGAAGGTGTTTCATCATTTAAGACTACATTAGAAAATTGTCCGTGTGCAACTGCCCGAGTCAATATAATCAAAGGCAACATATATCCCAACCACACGAATGTGACAATTCCAATAGATTCCGATGAGGGTATTGCGCAGGAAGTTGCATATTCATCCTATAAAATTATAATTCCAGTAGAAGATACAATGCCTATTCAATTAAATATTACTGATATTAATGGCACTTCACTAACAAATAAACATATTATATTTCATGGAATTCTTTTGCCGGGCCACAGTTATACTATACATATCTATGTAAAAAAAGATACTGGAATCATTGAAGGATGGGGACCAGGTTTTTATCAGTGGGATGCAAAAGCTTTATATGAACCGGGAAATATTCCATCTGCTGGAGACAATGCATTTTATAATACAGGATCAAATCTGGCTAGTAATTCATGTATCAATTGTCCCAGTTCACAAGATGGATGTAGAATGATTGCTTCAGGTGTATATTGGGATGATAATGGTCCAACATGGAAAGGTGATGATGGAAATACATATACCAGTGGACTATGGGTAAAAAAGAAAAGTCAATGGGGAAATTTAGAATTGGAACTATCTGAACCAAAAGTTGCGACAGATGAACAACGAAATTCTGGTGATTATGTATTCTTACCGGCATCTGGTTACATTGCTGATGGCGAATATGAAGGTTTTGGCGAAGTTGGATTGTATTGGACTAACACACCAAATGTTGATAGATATGGGGCTTTATGCTTTATGTTCAATTCATATTCAGTAAGTATTAGAGTTGCCCATCGTAAAGGAGGATATAAATTATGGCACTTTCCAAACGACTAATGGCAATATTTTTATAATATATATAAAGGCTTTACACAAATTGATTTCATTTTGGCGTAGAGCCTTTTTCATTTTCAAATTTTATATGATAAAAAGAATAGAATAAGTAATCGTGCTTCTTTTATTCTAAAAATAAAGCATGCTTCTTAATTCATACCGTTTCCACTTCTTCTTTTTATAATGCTGCATCATTATCTGCATAATCTTTACATTCACAGACAGAAAACAAACAGCTGAAAACATGGTTAGCAACCACCATCCATATTCTATCCACATAGCAAAGTTATGAATGAAATAATATAGAGGATAGTACCGCTCTCAATAAAAGGCAAGCCCCAGCATAAACTTCCAGATAAGTTTTACAGCAAAAGGATAGAAACAGAAAAATGAAATGGAGAAATCCCCTCATCCCTACCATCTCCATATACTTTTATGTGCATTTTTTTGTTTTTTTCAAAAAAATACCGTATTAATAGTACACATTAGATTAATTTGTCTCTATAGATGTAGATATTTTCTCTGACAGATACAATGAAGTAGTCGTGTTTACACAGAAAAGAGAAAATCTTCCATTTTTTCTTTAGATCACATATCTGTGAAGATATGAAAGCTTATATAGTTTAAACTGCACCAAGAAGGGCAGTATTTATGAAAAGAATTATGAATAGAAGGACCTTCGTCTGGGAAGATAGAGGAAGCCTTCTTTATGAAAAAAGAAAAAAGGAAAGAATAGTTCTGTTTATTCTGACTACTTGGTGAAGATATGGAAATATTTTGAATTTTAAATAGAAAAGAAAAAAATGAAAAAGACTTTTTTATGTGCAGTTATATTTGCTCTGGTTTCCGGAAGTGTATATGCACAATCAGGTGACATTGGAAACAATGAAGAAGGAAGTGACAAGCACAGAGTAGAGACAAACCGGTTTTGGGACAACTGGTTTATTAGTGTGGGTGGAGGTGCCCAAATCTATTTTGGTGATCACAATAAGCAGATGAATTTCGGTGACCGACTATCCCCTGCTTTGGACATAGCGGTAGGAAAATGGTTCACACCCGAAATTGGAGTACGATTGATGTATAGCGGTCTGTCTATCAGTGGCGCTACACAAAACGGCGCTCATTCTAATGGAAAACCTATCAGTGGGAAGCCACAGGATGGACACTGGCTGACAGAACAGAAAATTGACTTCTTTAACCTGCATGGAGATGTAATGTTTAATCTTTCCAACGTATTTTATGGAAAGAATGAATTCCGATTCTGGAATTGCAGCCCGTATGTGGGACTAGGATGGATGAGAGCTTGCGAACATCCAAGTGCAAATGAAATGAGTGCAAATCTGGGCATATCAAATTCATTTCGCATTACATCTGCGTTTCATGTCAATTTAGATGTTCGCAGTACAATGGTACATGATCGTTTTGATGGAGAAACAGGCGGACGAAAGAAAGAAGGGCTACTCACAGCAACAGTAGGAATAACATACAAGTTTCAAAAATGAAATTGTGATTAAAGAATAGCAATATATAATCATGTTTTCTTGAATTAATTTCAAGCGAAAAACAAATGTGACTAGTATAGAATATATACAATCAAAATAAAATAATAATCATGGATAAAAAAGAAATTAAGAAGAACATTTATCATGCTCCTGTTATAACTAAACAACAGATAGTATTAGAGCAAGTAATTGCTGCCGGATCTAGAAAACTAAGCACTGATGAAGCAGAAGCGATACAACATGAGTGGATAGAAGAAGAAATGAATAATGATTATCAGACGATAATCTAAGCAATCAATGAATGAGTCAATGAATTAATGAAAAGACAAAATGAAAAAACAAAATTTATTCAATAGATTAGCAGGAACTTTGCTGCTTGCCGGCATTTTCCTATCTGCTTGCAGCAATAATGATTTAGAAAAAGAAAATACCTCAACCGGCACTCGCATGCTGACTTTTAATGTAAGCCAGAGTTTTAATGACAGTTCAGATGAACCGGGTCGCGGACTTTCTATAGCACCTGATACTATCAACCAAAAGTTTGATATGGGATTGAGCATGGAAGTGATAGTAGAGGAAGACAAGAAAGGCCAAGCCCGCAATACGACAGAGGCAGTTGCTGTAGGAACCAAAGTTTTGGCATTCGTTATTGACGCACAGGCAAATGAGATTTATAGGATACATCAATTAGAAGTTACAAGCAACAATAAGCTGATTTGTGAAGTACCGAACAGAGAAACCTGGGTCGTATTCTATTCTTATAACAGTACTACAGAAATGCCAACTACAAATTTACAAGAGGGTGACAAGACTACTAGTGTCAGCATACAAAATGAAGCATCTACCAAAGATTTGATATGGGCAAAAACAGAATTGATCACTAGCGCATCAACTAATCTGGGATCTATAAAATTCAGCCATCTTTTTTCAAGAGTAAGGATATGTATGAATTGCGATATTGGTATTTCGGGATTTCAGACTAATTTTAGTAATTGCAAATATCAACAGGCAGCCATAGATGTAATTAATGGAACTGCCTCACCTTTTGGCGCAAGAAGTAATATCCAATTAAATAGTGACTACTTCAATTCTCCACAAACTACTGTATATTCGTCATATGATCTTGTAACTCCCACTACCGGTATTACAGGACAACTAAATATCACTAATATCAGCAATACGGCAATAAGCAGAATGATAATAATCAGTAATGCTGTGTTTCAGGCAGGACATAGTTATACAATTAATGTGAAGATAAAAAATGATAAGATTGTAAATGGATGGCAACCATATTATTATTTGTGGGATGCAAAGAAACCGCTTCCGACAACTATAAATGATTGGTGGCCTGAACCGGGAGATGATGAATACTATAATGAAGCATCAGACATTGCTACATATTCCTGTAAAGGATGCCCAAGCACAGAAATTGGGAAAAAGATAATTACCAATGGTGCTCTTTGGGATAATAATGGACCGTTATGGACAGCTTATAATGGAACTTCGTATACTACAGGCATTTGGATATTAAAAAAGGAGAAATTAGTATATGCAGGAGAATATGATGAGGCAGGGAATCAGGTCACCATGGAAAAAGCAGAAGAAATACACCGTAATTCAGATGACTATGTATTTCTTCCGGCAGCGGGCGGCTTTGCCCAAAAAGGCTATTACGGAGGAATGGATTTTGGTATTTCTGTTGGATCGGGAGCAGCTTATTGGCTTGATAAAGGAACTTATTTGAGATATTCTATTCAAGATGCATATAGCTCTATATTTATTCAAGAGAATCTTCCCAATAGTTTTGGCAACAACATATGGAATTATTAAAACTAAAGAATATACAATCTATTTATTAATACTATTAATAAAGCTGGCAGAACATTTTAATTCTGTCAGCTTTTTTATTATCAAACAATTATGCATTGACAGCAATAACCATCCGTATTCTATCCACATAGCAAAATAATGAATGCAATAGTATAAAGTAGCAATACTCACCTAAAAGAACAAGGCAAGCATCAACATAACTTCCAAATAAATTCTACGGCAAAAGGAGAAAAATGAAAATATTAAATAAAACTCCCTCATCCCTACCATTTCCATAGACTTTTATTCCTCTTTTTTTTGTTTTATTCAAAAAAATACGCTATTAATAGTACAGCTTATTCGAATTTGTCTCTATTCATGTAGATATTTTCTCTGTAAGATGCAATGACATCTACCGATTACACAGGAAAGGAGAAAAGTTTTCATTTTTTCTTTAAATGACATATCTGGGAAGATATGAAGCTTATATAGTTTTACCTGCATCAAAAAAAGGGCAGGATTTATAAAAAAGACAAAAAGAAAGATCAGGGTCTGGGAAGATGGGAAAGATCTTTCTTTTAAAAAGCTTTAGAAAGAAAAAGAAAAGATGAGAGAAAGAAAACTACATAAAACTTCTGCTAAATCCGGCTATCCGGAAGGCAAGCAGAAACAGTTTGAATTTAAATAGAAAGAAAAAAATGAAGAAAACTTTTTTTTGTGCAGCCTTGCTTCTATTGGCTGCCGGAAGTGTGTATGCACAGGCTACAGACATTGGAAACAATGAAAGCAGCAATGACAAACACAAGGTAGAGACAAACCGGTTTTGGGATAACTGGTTTATAAGCGTGGGCGGAGGAGCCCAAGTGTATTTTGGCGATCACAACAAACAAATGTCGTTTGGTGACCGCCTATCCCCTGCTTTAGACATAGCCGTGGGAAAGTGGTTTACACCCGGAATAGGGGTACGCGTGATGTATAGCGGGCTATCGCTGAAAGGAGCTACGCAGAACGAATCGCACACCAATAGCAAGCCCATTGATGGAAAACCATGGGAGGGGTACTGGCTGAAAGAACAAAAGTTCGACTTCTTCAACCTGCATGGTGATGTGATGTTCAATTTCTCAAATTTGTTCTGCGGCTACAATGAGACGCGTTTCTGGAATTGCAGTCCGTATATCGGGCTGGGATGGATGCGTGCATGGGATAAACCTTCCTCACGTGAGGTATGTGCAAACATCGGTATTTTCAACTCTTTCCGTATTTCTTCGGCTGTAGATATAAATCTGGATCTTCGCGGTACAATCGTAAATGACCGTTTCGACGGAGAGATGGGTGGACGTAAAGAAGAAGGACTTTTTGCCGCCACAGTGGGACTGACTTACAAGTTTCCCAAACGCGGATGGAATCGTAGCCGTACAGTAGTTATGTATGACAATGACGCACTGAATGCCCTGCGCAAAAAGATGAATGCACTGAGTGCTGAAAATGCACGACTGCAACAAGCCATTGCAGAAGGAAACCAGGCGGCAGCAGAAACCATTATCAAGAAAATGGAAGTGGCTGCACCAAACCTTGTGACATTCGTCATAGGCAAGAGCGAGTTGAGTCGAGAAAACCGTGTAAACCTGGGATTCCTGGCTAAAGTAATCAAAACTACAGATCCCAATGCCGTTTACACCATTACCGGATATGCCGATGCAGGAACTGGAACAGATGTGATCAACACTCGCTTGAGTGAAGAACGTGCACAGGCAGTTTATGACTGTTTGGTAAATGAATATGGCATTTCGGCCTCACAACTGCGCGTAGACCATAAGGGAGGCGTAGATAATATGTTCTATGACGATCCACGCCTGAGCCGTGCCGTAATAACTCGCAATGAGTAATATGTATTCCTATTTAAATAAAAAAATAACTATGAACGATAAAAAAATAGAGAAAGAAGTCTATGAAATCCCTGTTATAATAAGGCAACAGGTCATATTGGAACAAGTTATTGCTGCCGGATCTCCTTTAAGATCAAGTGATGGAGCAGTAACACACGAGTGGAATGAAGAAGACATAGATAATGGCGATGTCATTGTATTCTGACCCATTATCAATAAAAATATACCAATTAATAAATTCATTAGATAATAAGATGAAAAGACAAAACTTATTTAATATACTGCTAGTGAGCCTCTTTACTGTAAGTACTTTTTTAGTATCATGCAGCAATGACAATCCGGATGAAAACATTCTATCCGGAACTCGCCTCATGAAATTCAACGTATCACAAACTTTTGATGAGGATCTAAGCGAAAGAGCTATGGGAGAGATGGAAAAGCCTGATACAATTTATCAGAAGCTTAATGACAGCACACAAATCAAAGCTGTGATAAAGCAAGACAAAGCTATAAACTCGCGCGCAGAATATTCTGTTCCGCCGGGAACAAGAGTATTGGCTATTGTTGCTGATGCTTCTACAGATAAGATCTATAAGATGCATCAATTAACAGTAGAGAATGATGGCATCCTGAGTTGTGAGGTACCCAACTTTGCAGTACGAATCATATTCTATTCCTATAATAGTACCAGTAAAATACCCATATCGAATCAAAATTATGCTGCATTTGAAAAATATTATGATGATGTAATGTGGTTTAAAACCCAACAGATAAGTTCTACAGATACTAGTTTAGGAACAATAAAATTCAAGCATCTATTCTCTAGAGTCAGAGTAGAAATGCACGATAGAACAGGTGCAGGAATATCATCGTTTGACACCACATTAAAAAAATGTACATACGAAGATGTTTTAATGGATATTGAGAAAGGAATAGCCAGTTCTTATGATATACTTATAGATCTTCCATTAAATGCTACAAGTACTCCACAAACCATTCTAGATTCAGATTATAAGACTATAATCCCGAATGAAGAAGTATCGACAATGAAATTGGAGGTAAATAAAATCAATAATATTACATTAACGAACCAATCTATGTCGTTCACCAAAAAGTTCGAGTTAGGCTATAGCTATACCATCCACCTATATGTAGAATCCAATAATCAGGTAACCGGCGATGGAGAAGTAAGGCAAGATTGGACGGAGGAAGTAACAGAGACTAATAGTGGTATTGATATTTAATATCACATTCATAAATCCAATGTACAAATTAACAAATTCATTAGAAAACAAAATGAAAAAACAATATTTCACAAATCTATTATTCGGTTTTCTATTGCTTGCAGGCACCGCTTTATCATCTTGCAGCAATGAAGAATTGAGCAATGAAGAAATCGAATCCGGGACTAGAACCATAACTTTTGATATAAGTCAGGGATTTGAAGAAAGTGCGGATGAGAAAATGCGAGGATTTTCTGAAAAGAATGATACCATTTATCAGAAATTTAGTAATGGAATGGAAATCTCAACTTTCATAGAGGAAGACAAAGCAATAAATTCCCGTGCCACAGAAGTAGTTGAAGTAGGAACAAAAGTATTAGCAATTGTAGTAGATGAAAATAATAAAATCTGCAAGATACAAACAACAGAAATAGAAACTTACTACAAATTAACTTGTCAAGTTCCTAATTATAAAGTACGGATCATTTTCTATTCCCACAACAGCAAAAGCAGCATTCCCACAATTCCGCTATCTGTAGGAGATTACATTTCAACAGATACGAAAACAAATACGATTGGATATGAAAAATATGCAATGATTGCCGAAACCGGATTCATAAATCCGGGCAATTCCAGCATGGGAACTATATTATTTAAACATGCATTTTGCAGAGCCAGAGTATGTTTGTATTATGGAAAAGGCGTCACTAGTTTTACAACAACACTAAAAGATATGTCAAATGAATCTGCAAAAGTCAATATTAACACATATCAGATAGAACGAAGTAATACGGGCTATAAAGATCTTGAATTTACAGGAAGCCGATATTCATCAAGTACAAATCTATTTTCTGCATTTTATCTACCCTTCATTCCAAGGAATGATGCAACGAATATTGATGTATATCTGGATAAAATAAATGATAAAATAATTGGAGAATCAACAACGCTATATTATAATTTTAAGCCGGGACATAGCTATACAATCTATATCAATGTCGGTAATCGTAGTAAAATTGTGGATGGATGGACACCTAAGTTTTATCAATGGGATGCGAAAGCTATTTTTACACCCGGAACTACACCGGCTGCTGGAAGTAGTTCACATTATAATGAGAGTTCAGATATTGCCAGTAATTCATGCAAAGATTGTCCTACTAACGACGAAATTAGAAGAATAATGAATTCAGGAGTCTATTGGGATGATAATGGAGAAATATGGTCTGATTATGAAGGTAGGATTCATCGTACAGGCGTATGGGTAAAGAAAAGAAATAAGTGGGCCGCAGCAGGATCATCTGGAGGAGAGATACCTGAGGCAACTGATGCTATACGTAATTCCGATGATTATGTATTTCTTCCGGCATCCGGTTGGATAAATGGATCGTCGGTAGCAGATGTTGGCGAAAGAGGTTTTTATTGGTCAAGTGATGCTGGTGTTTGTATGAGCTTTAGCAAAGCTGGAATATGGTCTGATAAATTTAGCCGTAATCCGGGCATGACTACCTGGTATTTTCCCCAATAATGAAGTAAATTCTTATTTTTTCGACTGAATACAGAAAAGGTTTCACACAGGTTGATTTAAAGCTGATGTGAAACCTTTTTTATTTATTCTCATTACTCAGTGAAATAATAATGGAATAAAGAAGATTAAACTCTATTTTTTTAAGCTACGTACTAGATCTATTCCTTAACTCATACCGTTTTCACTTCTTCTTTTCAAAATGTAGCATCATTATCCACATAATCTTTACATTCATAAAAATAAAACAGGTAGCAGAAAACATAGACAGCAACAACCATCTGCATTCTATCCACATAGCAAAATAATGAATGCAATAGTTAAAGTGACAATACCTATCCCAAAGAATAAGGCAAGCATCAACATAAACTTCTAAATAAATTCTACGGCAAAAGGAGAAAAACGGAAATATTAAATAAAACTCCCTCATCCCTACCATTTCCATAGACTTTTATTCCTCTTTTTTTTGTTTTATTCAAAAAAATACGCTATTAATAGTACAAAACACTTCGAAACATCTCTAATTAAGTGTATATTTTCTCTACTGGATGCAATGACATCCACCGATTACACAGGAAAGGAGAAAATTTTTCATTTTTTCTTTAGATGACATATCTGTGAAGATATGGAAGTTTATATAGTTTAAACTGCCGCAAGAAAAAGGCAGGATTTAGAAAAGATATGAAAAGAAGGATCAGAGTCTGGGAAGATGGGAAAAATCCTTCTTTTGAAAACACACGGAAGAAAAAGAAAAAATGAAAGAGAAAAGAACTACATAAGATTTCTGCTGAATCCGGGTAATCCGGAAGGCAAGCAGAAATATTTTGAATTTAAATAGAAAGAAAAAAATGAAGAAAACTTTTTTTTGTGCAGCCTTGCTTCTATTGGCTGCCGGAAGTGTGTATGCACAGGCTACAGACATTGGAAACAATGAAAGCAGCAATGACAAACACAAGGTAGAGACAAACCGGTTTTGGGATAACTGGTTTATAAGCGTGGGCGGAGGAGCCCAAGTGTATTTTGGCGATCACAACAAACAAATGTCGTTTGGTGACCGCCTATCCCCTGCTTTAGACATAGCCGTGGGAAAGTGGTTTACACCTGGAATAGGCGTGCGCCTGATGTATAGCGGGCTGTCGCTGAAAGGAGCTACGCAGAACGAATCGCACACCAATGGCAAACCCATTGATGGAAAACCATGGGAGGGATACTGGTTGAAAGAACAGAAGTTCGATTTCTTCAATCTACACGGTGATGTGATGTTCAATTTTTCCAATTTATTTTGCGGTTACAACGAGACACGCTTCTGGAATTGCAGTCCGTATATCGGGCTGGGATGGATGCGCGCATGGGAAAAACCCAGCTCGCGTGAGGTAAGTGCAAACTTAGGTATCTTCAACTCTTTCCGCATTTCTCCGGCAGTGGATATAAATCTAGATCTTCGAGGTACAATCGTAAATGACCGTTTCGACGGTGAACTGGGTGGACGTAGAGAAGAAGGATTGTTTGCAGCCACTGTGGGAGTAACTTATAAGTTTCCCAAACGCGGATGGAATCGTAGCCGTACAGTAGTTATGTATGACAACAACGCACTGAATGCACTGCGCGAAAAGATGAATGCACTAAGTGCTGAAAATGCACGACTGCAACAAGCCATTGCAGAAGGAAATCAAGCGGTAGCAGAAACCATTATCGAGAAAATGGAAGTAGCCGCTCCAAACCTTGTAACATTCGTCATAGGCAAGAGCGAGTTGAGCCGAGAAAACCGCGTGAACCTCGGATTCCTGGCTAAAGTGATCAAAACTACAGACCCCAATGCTGTTTATACCATTACAGGCTATGCCGATGCAGGAACAGGAACAGATGCGATTAATACACGTCTGAGTGAGGAACGTGCACAGGCAGTTTATGACTGTTTAGTAAATGAATATAGCATTCCGGCATCACAACTGCGCATAGAATATAAGGGAGGTATAGATAATATGTTCTATAATGACTCACGACTGAGCCGTGCAGTAATAACCCGAAATGAATGACAAATGAAAAGATAAAATTAAATAGAATAAGAAAAATGAATAAAAAAGAAATAGAAAAAGAAAGCTATGATAGCCCTGTTATAAATAAACAACAAGTAATATTAGAACAGGTGATTGCTGCCGGATCTACACGGAAATATTCCAAAGGAACACTCACTACTGAGTTTTTAGGAGAAAATATTGAGATTGAAGATATAGTTATATTCTAGTCTTGATGAAAAGAAATATTAATCAATAAATTCGTTGAAAAATGAAAAAACAAAACTTATTCAATATATTAATTGGAACTTTATTATCTATAGGTATCTTATTTTCATCCTGTAATAATGAAGATTTACAAACGAATAAAAAGAATGGAAGCCATACAGTGACTTTTGATATGTTTCAAACCTTTAATGGTGAATATGGAGAAGTAGAGGGCAGAAATTATTTAGAAAAGCCAGATACTATTTATAAAAAGTTTAGTGACGGTATGGAAATAAAAGCCATCATAGAGCCGAGTTATAATATTAAGTCTCGCATAAATTACATTGCAACCCAAATGATATATGGCATAAAAGTATTAGCTATATTTGTAGATATAGCTAATAACAAAATCTATAAAATAGATGAACTTACTACAACTAATTTATTAATTTGTGAAATTCCTGATTTTCCTGTACGAATTATATTCTATTCATACAATAGTAGCTCTCTAATTCCAGAAACTAACTTAAAAGTAGGCGATGTAATTACATCAGACAGCAGATATGAGTATTATGGTGATAATAAATCCATAATGTGGTTTGAGATTCCTTATATTTCTCCAAATGATATAGATTTGGGAAAAATAGAATTTAAAACTTTAACTTCACGATTTGTTGTGGAAATGTCTGATATTACAGAATCATATAGTATTTATTCATTCAAAACGACACTAGAAAATTGTTCTGCTCAAAGATCTTTTGTTGATCCTATAGGAGGAACTATACAAACAGATAATGACCTCATCACATTTCCAATTGAATTGGAAACAACTTATTATCCTGAACAAGAACTCAGACCATATAAATATACTCCTCCTAAAGATGTATTTCCAACACAAGATACAGAATTAATGAAATTAAATATTATTGATATTAATGGCATTCCTATAAATAGATCTTTTACATTTAACAAAAAAACAATGCCTGGATATGAATATACCATTAAAGTATATGTAAAGAGGGCTGATACTTAAGAAGATTTGAATAAAAGGCTTCACATAAAAATAAAATCAATTTATGTGAAGCCTATTGCTGCTCTATTATTCATTTATAAAATATATAATAATAAAATTGTTTCTTCTTAAGATCAACTATCAATTATATTCCTCAGCTTATACCGTTTCTACTTCTTCTTTTCACCGTGCCGCACCATTATCTGCATAATCTTTATATCCATTAAAATAAAATAAGTGGCTGATATCATATCTGGTAACCATCATCTATATTCTATCCAAATAGCAGAAGAATGAAGGATCTTGCTTTTGCATCCTTTTTATGAACTTACTTTCAAAATACTAATTTTACAAAGTAATTCAATGAAAATACACTTAGATGATTATTAGTAAAATAAAATATTAAAATATTAACTTTCAATATGATAGGTTTATTTGTATACTAATTATTCATACCATAATCCGTGCTTCATATTTATTTTTTTTGATAAAAGCAAGAAAAAAGCAATTTAAATATCAAAAATATTCAAAAACTATTTTTTCCTCTAAAGGAGAAAAAATAATTATCTATTTCCTTTGCTGACAAATATTATTATATTACTTTCGCACAGCATAAAAGAAAACACCCTTATAGCTCCAATTTATTGCTTGGTGATACATCCTACCTCAGACGTGCGGCACTATGAAACTACCATGAAATATATTCCTGTTATGACCGCGAAATAATTCTTTTATTGATGATTATTTCTAATTTAGATAAAGTAAGGCTTGATTTAGCCTACATCGCTACGCATACGGCTTAGAAAAATGTTTTTTTAGTCAACTTGCTGCGAGAAAGGTAAAATCAGAACTATTTTTAGCTCACTTGCTGCAAGGATGGTGAAAAGAAACCTTTTTATGACTAACTTGCTACGAGGAAGAATAAAAAGAAACTTTTTTTAGCTCACTTTTTGCAAGGAGCTTGAAATAAGAACTTTTTTTTGATTCACTTTTCGCGAGGAAGCTAAAATTAGTTCAATTTTTAACTCTCTTGCCAAAAGTAGGCTAAAAGAAAGAAAAGTTTAAGCTACCTCGCAAAAAGCGAAGTAAAATAAAATAAGGCTTGGCATTTCTTTTTGCATTGAAAGTGAAAATTTAAATTAGAATAGTCCGATTAGATAAAATAAATAGAAACAGATAATAATGTCCATAAGGACATCAAATTAATAATTTAAAAAGAATAAAAGTTATGGTATTACAAACTTTAAAGAACCAAAGTAGATTAACTGTAGGTGAATTTGGCAATTTTTTAAATGATTTCTTAGATACATATAATATGTATACTACAAAGAAAGTTGTCGTTGAAGCTGAAAATGATGAAGAAAACAAAGATATTGATTTGTCTAACAAGCAAATAAAGATGCGCGATTCATTGAATGCTTTTAATGCTGTAGTAATACATTCAGTGAAAATGCCTGAGAGTGGAAAAATGACAGAAATAGATAAATTGCGTTATAAAAAAGTAAGATCATTAATTGCATTGATACGCAGCTATTTGACTGATGAAAATGATGCAATCAGAGAGGCTGCAATAAATTATAATGTATTGACAAATAATCTGAAAGGTCTGTCTACTTGTACAAATGCCGAGCAAAGCAATTTAATAAGCAATTTTGTGAATACTATTCAAAATGATATTCACAAAGAAGCCTTTGCTTTATTGAAACTAGAAGAAAGAACAAGAGAGACTAAAGAGGCTAATGATGAGTATATCAGATTGAGCAAGGAACGTGATGATACGGAGAAAAATCGTGTTGCATCTTCTTCTGATTGCCGTCAACAATGCATGTTGGATTATCGTCATTTGGTTTCTCTTATCAATTTTGCGCAAGAATCTAATGATGCATTATTGTATGATGAAATGATAAAGAAACTGAGTGCACAGACTATCAGAGTACAAGAGTTGGTGAATAGACGTGCTAAGGCGGCGGCAGCTAGAAAGAGAGGGGAAGTTTATCAGCAAGAAGATATGAAAGAGCTGAAAATGGAAGATGATATGGTGGAAATGGAGAATAATATGGATAATGAGAAAATGATGGAGGCTTAATTGATTCATTGTTTGGACTGATTATTAAAATTATTTATCGGTTATGGTTGATAGTAGTTGGAAGTAATTTTGTTCTCTCTTGGGATGGATGCTCTTTCTATATATTCTGTAAACATTTCCTGTAGGGGCGGATTGAATCCGCCCGAATGCATAAAGTAAATCGTTTTCGGGCAGATTCAATCTGCCCCTACGGTGGATGAAAGCGTTTGTGGGAATGTTAAAATACTTGTGTAGAAAGAGTGGATTCCAAAGAGGGGATGAAGTTACTTTTGACTTTTGTTTATTTCTGTTTTAAAATTTACTCAAGAATATGTTATTGGGTGGGTTTGGAACCCGCCCCTACTGGTGAATGGAATATGGCGGGGGGAATATTTCTTTTTAGTATATCTGCCGCCTTTTATTCGAATTTCGAAACTGCAAATTATTTCTCTTTCTGTTTTTATACTTCTAAAGAAAACACGCCTCACTTGTGCCATTATTATAATTTTTGGGACTTTCTTATTATCTGTATCAGAAAAGGATATATTTTTTTATTTTCTTTAATAATAGGATATTTGCGAAGCCAAAATTAATGAAAATTCAGGTTTGCGTAGATAGATTAAACTAGACTTTATTCGTACCACAAAATCATCTGATTTTTCTTTACGCGCTAGCGAAAGTAGAGCAGACTTATCAAGAGTTCTTGATAAGAATCTCTGTATCGCAAAAAATGAAATGGATAAAAGTAATAAGTTATAGGTAATGTGTCAAAATTCTAAAGTAACTATTCAATGATTCACCGTAGGGGCGGATTGAATCCGCCCGAATGCATACAGTAGATGTTATCGGGCAGATTCAATCTGCCCCTACGGTGAAATGATAGTAAATATTATTTTGATATGCCCCTATTTGGAAAAGCAGTATGTGCATAGGTAAAAAGAAACAAAACACTGTTCCTGAATATAATAATTAAAAAAAAGTAGAGTAAATTTATGGAGAGAAGATTATTCCTGATTACAATCTGCCTGTTCATAGGAATTAGTTGGGCAACCGCCCAGACTAAAACCCTGACTGGAGTTGTGGTTTCTGAGGAAGACAATGAACCGGTGATAGGTGCATCCGTACTTATTCCCGACACTTCCATTGGTACCATTACAGATGTTAATGGTGAATTCGTCTTGCCGGGTGTACCTGCCCAGGCAAAAGTAGTGCAAATTTCGTATATTGGAATGAAGACGACCAACGTTCCAATCACAGACAAACGAATGAAGATCGTTTTGCAGGCTGATACGGAGGTACTAGAAGAAGTCGTCGTGCTGGGTTACGGATCGGCAAAGAAACTGGGCTCTGTTGTGAGCTCCGTGTCCACAGTGAACAATCAAAAGCTGAAAAATGTGCCTACACCCAACATCACGGATGCTTTGCAGGGACAAGTAGCCGGATTGGCCGTTTCATCCAGTTCCGGTGAACCGTCATCTACCTCAAAAATCCGTTTGCGAGGCGTAAGTTCTATCAATGCAGGCATTACACCTCTTTATATATTGGACGGTTCGCCTGTGTCCGAAGTGGTTTTCACCAACATGAATCCCAGTGACATTGCCAATATCACCGTGCTGAAAGATGCCTCGGCAACCTCTATCTATGGTTCGCGTGCGGCAAACGGAGTCATCGTGATCACTACCAAGAAGGGTCGTATGGGAGAAAAGGCGCAAGTCACCCTGAAAGCCCAATATGGCGTTTCAAACTTGATAGACAATGGAATGAAGATGATGAATGCGGAGGAATATATGCAATTCCGCGAAATGCTCGACCCCAAATTGGCAACGGACAATGCGTGGATGAAGCATAAAGAAATCGTTCAGAAAAACAGAATTAATACGGACTGGGCAAAGGAAGTTTATCAGAATAATGCGCCCACTTATAATGTAGATATGTCCGTAAGCGGAGGAGGAAACAATAACAACTACTATCTTTCATTGAGCCACAACAACACGGAGGGTATTGCTCCCACTTCCGAGATGCAGCGCACATCTCTGCGCAGCAATCTGGAAATCAGTGCCAACGACTGGCTGAAAGTGGGATTGAACTCTAATCTTTCTTATCAAAAATACAATGCCAATCCCGATGTATCGTCGGACGTAAGCCTTGCCAATCCGGCAGCCTTCGCCCGATTGGCGCGTCCCGATGATGCGTCACACTATTATTCGGTGGACGAAGACGGCATCGCTACCTTCGGAGATCGTGCCGATTATCTGCACGAGTCGCAAATGCTGAATCCGCTTTACATGGAAAGCTATCGTGACAGGGATCGCCGCAATGTATCAGGAAACCTCAGCTTGTTTGAGGAACTGAAGCCGGTGAAAGGACTAATCCTGAGAGCCGTGCAATCCCTTGAGGCATTCGACTATACTTATACCTCCAATGTCCCTCCCATCAACAGTTTCACTACTCCGATGGGCGATGTGGTGCAGATTAATGACGGAAAAGGACAGGCGCGTGAGAGTTTCCAGCGTTTCTATCGCTTCACCTTCACAAACACTGCCGAGTATAAATTCAATATTGAAAATAAACATGCCGTTACCCTCTTGCTGGGTCAGGAAGGTATTATGAGCAAGGATAAAAGTTTTGATGTAGTGGTAGATGGAATAACGGACGGCAGACTGGTGATGCTTTCTAACGGAACGGAGTATCTTCCGCCTACGGATGCCATCATCGAGTCGGTTTTCAACTCATACTTCTTCCGCGGAGACTATGCTTTCAAAGATAAATACTACTTTGAGGCATCTTATCGTCTGGACGGTAGTTCTCGCTTCACGCCCAAACACCGTTGGGCAGAGTTCTACTCACTGGGAGCGAAATGGAACTTGAAAGCTGAAAATTTCCTGAGCAATGCGCAATGGATCAATGAATTGGGACTGAGACTGAGCTATGGTTCCACGGGTAACTCAACCATTGGCGATTATGCTTATCAAAGCCTGCTGGTGAGCAGCGGAGTGGTTTACGAAGATCAAAGCGGTACGGTGGTTATGCAGCCGGGTAATCCCGACCTCACTTGGGAGACAGTGAAGTCTGCCAACATCGGTCTTGATTTCCGTTTGTTCAACCGTGTGTATGGTAGCGTGGATTATTACCACAAAAAGACATCGGATATGTTGATGGCCATCCCCTACTCTTACACCACCGGATTCGGCAGTAACATAGGCAACATCGGCGGAATGGTGAACAAGGGCTTTGACCTGAACCTGAACGTGGATCTGATTAACAATAACAAGCTGTTCTGGACTTTCAAAGTGGCGCTGAACTACAACAAGAATGAAATTACGGAATTGTTTAACGGACTGAGCGAATATGTGATTCCCGACACGGGAGCCAAACTGCAAGTGGGAAAATCGAGCGGTGAACTTTACTGGGTAAAGCGTGCCGGAGTGGATCCGCGCGACGGTAAGATAATGTGGTATGACAAAAACGGAAACTTGACGAAAACTTACAATGAAAGTAACGCCGTGTTCCTGGACAAGCAACTATTTGCTCCGTGGACAGGAGGTTTCGGAACAACTGCCACATGGAAAGGCTTGACGGCAAGTGTCGATTTCTCTTTTGCGCTGGATAAATACATGATCAACTATGACCGCTACCTGTTGGAGAATCCCAGCGAGATGGGCTTGAGATATAATCAAACGCGCCGCATGCTGGATATGTGGACTACTCCGGGGCAAATAACCGACATTCCGGCAGCCGGCGAAAAGGTTTATCTGGACGATTCATATGTAGAAAATGCTTCTTATCTGCGTCTTCGCTCCTTGTCACTCTCCTATGCGCTTCCTCAGAAGCTCATCAAGAGAAGCAAGATATTTGATAGTTGCAACCTGTTCTTTGTAGGCAGAAACCTGCTCACCTTTACCAAGTTCAAAGGATATGACCCCGAACCGGAGGCAAATGCCACGAAGTTCAATTATCCCAATACGCGCCAGTACTCCATTGGCGTGGAAGTATCTTTCTAAACAACTCAGAATATAATTATGAAAAGAATTAAAATAAACAGTCTGTTTCTTGTCCTTCTTTCGGTCGTATTTTGTACGGCTTGCGACATGGATAAGATGCCACAAGGCTCTTTGGGTGGAGATATTGACTTTACCCTACAGGATTGCCGCAATTACCGCATCGGGCTATATACCAGTTTTCGCGAACTGACCACCGGTGCATTTGTGATATACAGTGACATACAGATGGATGATTTCCATGCCGTATCCGAATATACGGGCGCACTGAATATGCTTTATACCGGAAATATCACTCCGGGCACAGAATTGATAGAAACGATCTGGGCAGGTGACTATGCAGGCATCAGTCAGGCAAATTATTTCTTCCAAAAAATAGAAGTGATGCAGGCTACCACCAAGTTGACCGCTACGGAAATAAGTGAAGTGAAACGCTATAATGCCGAGGCATTATTTATGCGTGCTTTCTGTTATTTTGATCTGGCACAGCGGTTTTGTGCGGCATACAGCCCGGAGACGGCAGCGATGGAATACACCGGAATGCCTTTGGTTACAAAGTATGATCCTACCAGTGACAATACGCAATATCCGGGTCGTTCTACCTTGGAAGCGACTTATCAGCTCATTTTGGATGACCTGGAACAAGCCTTGGAAGACATGGCGGGTTATGAAGAAAAGAATCCGGAAAATGCACCATATGCTATGAGCCCGTGGATTACTTCGGATGTAATCAAAGCCCTTCAGGCACGTGTGGCGCTGACGATGGGAGATTATGAAACGGCTCTGAAAAAATCGGAATCGCTGATTAATTCGTCCGGCTACGCACTGACCAATAATGCTACGGATCTATATTCTTTCTGGCGCGACGACTGGGGTACGGGTGAAGCCTTCTGGTTGGTAACCATGACGCGCGATTACACCGGAAGTTCCAACGGATCTATGTTCCTTGCCAACACAGGAGATCAAATCAGCTTTATCCCTACGGGGGACGTGGCGGGCTTGTTCGAGAAAGATGATATTCGTATGAAATCTTATCTGGCAGACCGTCCCATCAAGGTTACTTTGGGAACGGAAACGGTTGCTGCTTTCAGCAAGTATCCGGGTAACCCGTATTTGTATTACAACATCAATACATTTACCAATATGGCAAAACCTTTCCGATTGGCAGAGCAATATTTGATTGCAGCCGAATCGGCAGCCGAGCTGGCACAGGTATCAAAGGCTAATCTATACCTCAATAACCTGAGAAAGAGCAGAATTGCCGGATACACCACCAAGCAGTATGCCGGAGCAAGGTTGGCAGAAGAAATTCAGACGGAAAGACGCCGCGAATTGCTGGGCGAAGGTTTCCGCATGAATGACTTGAAGCGGAAACATAAGGGATTCCAACGCTCTAAAGGGCAAAAGACAGGGCTTGTCATCAACAAGATAGGAAACGTTCATTTATTGAAATATGAGGCGGATGATTATCGTTTTGTATGGCCTATTCCGCAAGGGGAGATTGACACGAATCCTCAGATAAAGTCACAACAGAATCCAGGGTATTAATTGAAATGAGTTCTTGCATAAATTGGTCGAAAGCCTTTCCATCCGCACGGCTCCCCCTTTTGAAGGGGGATTTAAGGGGGATGTTCTCCTTATTATATATAACGAGGAAATAATAGGAGAAAAAGAAGGCGAAAGAGAACATCCCCCTTGCCCCCTTCATAAGGGGGAAGCTGGCGCGATGATTTCTGCCAAAGATGTAATAGAAATATAAAAACAGTAACATTGATAAGTTATGAAATATATTAGAAATTTAATGTTGATAGCCTCCCTGCCCTTATGCATGGCAGCGTGTGACGATAGTGACGATATTCCGCAGAATGCAACCCAAGCGGCGGTGTCGTTTCAGGAATCTTCTACCACGGTGAAGGAGGATGTAACTTTTGTAACCGTGCCCATCACCGTATCGGGCACCGAGAAGCGTAACGGCGACATATCCGTGCGCGTGGCACTGAAAGACAGCCACGGCAAACTGAAAATGGACAGGGACATCATCCTTACCACCGATACCTACCGCATTCCTGCAGGCACCGACCAAGTAAATCTGGAAGTGGGTCTGCGCGTAGCCAATGATGAAATGGAGATGGATCGGTTCATTACTTTTGAAATAAGCGAAGTGGAAGGCGCTTCTGTAGGAGCGAATAAGGACTTCACCATCCATATCATTGAAAATAATTTCATAGAAGGTACTTATACCATCCGTGGAATCAATCCGCTGGAAGGATATATGTCCACCGGAAGGGTAATGGTAAATGCGTTGGGTGACGATTTGGAAAACGTAGTGTTCGACTTCGGACTGGGCGCTTCCATTCCCGTAAAATTCGTTACTTTAGTTCCTGACCGTCTATACGCCATAGAAATTGAACCTTTCCAGGTAGCCGGAGTGTACAATGGAGAAAATGTATATCTGTCTTGGTCGCTCATGGATGAAAAGACCGGAAAGCTGAACTACGAAAAGGATGGAGTGAAGCCCAGCATAAAAGGTATATTCGAAATCCTGCCCGATGCCGAAGGACGCAAAATAATGTTTACCATGAACGATGGTTTCGGATTGGTTTCGTATGAAAACGGGCAGGTAGCCTGGTATCCGTCTGACTTGTTCCAAGCGAAAACAACGATAACGAAGGAAGATTAACCAAATGCATCAAATGAAATGAGAAAGAACTTATTTTTTATCATTATATCATCTCTGCTCATCCTGTCAAGTTGCTCGGATGAACAGGAACCCATCCGTGCGGACAAACCGCAGGGAACGATTAATGTTCCTTTGACCGAGGAATATGTGAAGTCCGGAGTGCTTCGTGTGAAACTGACTGAGGAGGCGGAAGCGAAACTTAACATCACTACCGGCCGCAGCGGAGAAGTATTGACCGGCGTGGCATCTCTGGACGCATTGAGCAGTTCCATTCATATCACAAAGATCAAAAAGACCTTTGGAAATGGAGGAAAATTTGAAGCCAGAAGACGCAAAGCGGGACTTCACCTGTGGTATGACATTTATTTTGATAACACGCAGCCCATGTCGCGTGCATTCAGCACAGCGCTCAATATTCCGGACGCAACGGTGGTGGAACCTATCATGAAAGCGCAACGCATCAAGACGGGCAGCGCCACTCCCCTGTCACAAGCGGCTGTTAGGGAAATAGTGGAGAAACAGAATAAAGCAAATTCCACTTTGCCCAAAACCGTTATGCCCTTCAATGATCCTTTCCTGAAATATCAGTGGCATTATCATAATGAAGGAAAAGTGCGCAACTCTTTGCCTGCTGCCGACATTAATTTGCTGAAAGCATGGCAAATAGAAACGGGTAAGCCGCAAGTGATCGTGGCTATTATTGACGGTGGTATAGAGCCCACCCACCCCGACTTGGTTGCCAATCTGTGGACAAATACCAAGGAAGTGGAAGGCAACAATTATGACGATGACGGCAACAACTATACAGATGACGTTCATGGATACAACTTCGTATTCCCCAATGATAACGACTGGCAACTGATAGGCAAATACGGAAATGCCAACCAGGGAAAAGTAACAGGACACGAACATGGCACGCACGTGGCAGGAACCGTAGCCGCCGTCAATAACAATGGTGCAGGCGGCGCAGGCGTAGCCGGTGGAAACGGTAATCCCGCTTCGGGTATCCGATTGATGAGCTGTCAAATCTTTGCCTACGACGAAGAAGGTGCGGAAACAGGTGCGGATGATAACCGAGGCAACGCTTTCCTGTATGCAGCCGAAAATGGTGCGGTTATTGCCCAGAACAGTTGGTCGTACACATGGACGGGTACTGAAATGGAACTGATGGAAGCCGACAAAGAGGCTATCGACTATTTCATTGACAATGCCGGTATGGATGAAAATGGCGAACAGGTAGGCCCGATGAAAGGGGGTATCGTAATCTTTGCCGCCGGTAATGATAATGTAAATGCACATGCCATGCCGTCTTCTTATGAAAGAGTTTTCTCGGTGTCTTCATTCGGACCCGATTATAAGAAAGCTGTTTATTCTAATTATGGTGATTGGGTGGAAGTTTCTGCTCCGGGTGGAGATGGTGACTATGCGCAAGGTTCCCAGATATTCAGTACATTCCTGCAAGGACAATACGGATTCATGGAGGGAACTTCCATGGCATGTCCGCATGTATCGGGCATTGCCGCACTGGTCGTTTCCAAATATGGAGTGGATGAGAACGGGAATATCAAGCCATTTACCAATGAGGAACTCAAAGCCAAATTGCTGAACTCTACCAACGATATGATCGGCTGGTACAATCCGGCTTCCTATCCTATGGGAAAAGGTTATGTAAATGCTTACAAGGCATTGGCAGATTATGGCGAACTGGCACCGGACCGCGTAGGTGATATGCACCCGGTATGGTTCTCGGATAAAGTAAAGATTTCATGGCAGATTACAGCCGATGCGGATGCTGCGCTGGGAAAGGCCTACGGATATAAAATATATATCAGCGAAGAAGACCAATACGGACTGGATTTCAGCCGGTTGATGGCTCCTACGGCCGAAGTGTTGACAGGTAGCAAAGCGGTGGGCGAAACATTGAGTTATGAAGCCGGAGATTTGGAAATGGGCAAGACCTATTTTATTTCTATTGCTGCTTTTGACGAAGACGGTCATTATTCTCTTTCTTCTACCATTCAGGGAGAGCCCATAGCCAACAGAGCGCCTGTGGTAGAGGGCATGCCGGATGCAGTTTCATTAAGAAAGGATGAACAGAAAGAAGTGGTTCTCAATGTGTACGACATAGAGGGCGATGCATGGGAATACAGTTTTGAAGCAGGAAGCAAAGCGGTGGGTATCACCAAACGGGCAGATGGCAAACTGGCATTGAAGTTCAATGCATCGGCTGAGACTCCGGGAAGTACTTTTGAGGCAACTTTGAAGGTGTGGGATGTGGTGAATCCGGAAAATGTAAATGAGATCAGCCTTTCTTACTCTATTATTAATAATGCTCCCGTACTGCTTCAGAATTTCCAGGATGTTCTGTTCCATTATGTAGGTGAAACGAAAGAATACAAACTGGATAATTACTTTGTAGAAAAAGATAATGATCCGATTACATACGAGGTTTCTTCAAGTGATCCGCAGGTGGTATCCGCCAAAGAAATCAATGGCGTGTTTACCATACAGGCAGAAGGCGTGGGAGTGGCAAAAGTAACGGTTACTGCTCATGATCCTTATAATATGCATACGGGAATTTCATTCAGCATCACCAGCCGCGACGAAAACAGTGAGGTAGACCTTTATCCGCTTCCTGTAAAGAAAGATGGTATTCTGAATATCCGCATGGGACGCTATGTACAGGGCGAAATACAGGTAACTCTGCGCAGCCTGAGTGGTGCCAAGGTATATGAGCAACCGGTAGCCATTTCTCCGGATGCTGCGGCACAAGTCGATTTGAGCAACCTGAAACCGGGTAATTACCAGATCACTATTAAACATAAGCAACAAGAAATCACTAGAAATATTACAAAATTATGATTAGATTGAAACATATTATAGCTCCGTTATGCCTGTTTTGCAGCCTGGCAGCCCAGGCGCAAGACCCGGCTTCCATCGGATTTCAAACAGATGCACGTTCAGCAGGAATGGGAGGAGCCGGGATAGCGACGGATGCCAATGCACTCTCTCTTTATCGCAACACGGCGGCTATTTCTTTTTCGGAGTCAAAGGTGGCGGCTTCTTATAGTTATGTGTCTCTTTTTAATGATGCTAACCTGCACACAGTGGGAGGTTATTATCGTTTGAATGAAAGGCATGCCTTTACTGCGGGTGTCAGGTATTTTGCTCCCGATAAGATTTATAATATGGTAGGTGGCAGTGACGGTACGGCTTATACTTCGGTTCAGCCCTACGATTTGCTTATCGACCTGGGCTATACGCAGAAAGTGAATGATGTACTGGGACTTTCTGCCAATTTGCGGTATGTATATTCCAAACTCAACGAAGTTCCCGGTTTTAAGACAGGAAAGACTTTGGCGATGGATCTGGGCATGTATTTTCGCAAAGATGCTTACAGCGCTGCCCTTACGGTGAACAACCTGGGCAAACTGATAGATTATGGTGTGGAAAAATATCGTATGCCCGCCAGTATCAATCTGGGTGGAGCTTACCGCTACTCACCTGCTGCGGATCATCAGATAACGGGATCTGTGGAAGGCAAATATAATTTTATGCCGGGTGATTATTGCTTCTTTTCGGGAGGAGCCGGAGCGGAATATATGTTCCGCAAAATGCTAGCCGTGCGCGGCGGATATTATCTGACCAGCGAGAATAAATCCACCGGAAACTACGGTTCTGTAGGTTGCGGCGTTTATGTGGGACCTGTAACGGTAGATTTTGCCTACCTGCTCACAGAGAACACCAGTATCATGAAAGATGTGTGGTATCTCACTGTGGGTGTCAAGTTCTGACCGTAATGCAAATGTTTAATTTAAATTCATTCGTAAAATGAAAAATAAATTTTTATTTTATCCCTATATTGCCTTGTTAATGGTTGCAATCGGTTCATTCGTGACCGCTTGCGACGGCGATGACGAGGAACCGATCATAGCTCCTTCCGTTACTATGGAAAGAATTATGACGACCGACAGTAATGAACTGACTATCGTCTTTACTCCCAGCGAAAGCACTGCCGGATTTAAATATGCCATCGGCGATGAAACCGACAGGCAGGCATTTATCCAAGGGCAGCTTTCCGGCATAAAAGAGTGTGAAGGAAATGGCAAACAAACCATTGTTTTCCAAGGATTGAGCGAAAATGAAGTCTATACAGTCTTTGCTTGCGCCTACAATCAAGAAGGGGCCACAGGTCCTATCGCTTCCATAAAAGCAAAGACCAGAAATACGATTGAAGAGTTTCCGGTGACCAAGCAATACGTTACCGACCACTCTGCTGCCTTTACGCTGAAAGCAACCAGTGATTATTTCCGCTTCGCCTTTGCACTAGGCAAACCGGGTGACAAGAAAATCTTTGAAGCCGGAGTGATAGAAGGATATGAGACTAAAGAAAACATATCTGAATACACGGCCAATTATTTTGACCTGGATGCCAATACGAAGTATGTATTCTATGCACGCGGCTTCGACCGCCTCTCCGGCATAGCATCCGAAACTCAGGAATATGCTTTCACTACCGATGCTTCGGGAAACATACCTGCTGCCGATCTCAAGATCAACTACATGGATATGTATTCAGGAGATTATACACTTACTCCTAATGCTTATTGTGGAAAATGCATCGTGTTCTTCTCTCTGAAAGACGAATATAAGAATATGATAGAGGAAGAATTGAACTGGCGTGGCGATATGGTGAACATGATGGAACGATGGACAGAACTGAATACCGGAATGACCTATAAAAGTGTAGGCGATCCTCTGAATGTAACTTACACCACTCCTACCCTGCTGACTACCGAGATTTCCAATCCATTCGGCTATCCCTTGGAAGCATACGCACTGCTTTATAAAAAGGACGGCGAAGTATATGGCATCCAGAAGTTCAGTTTCTCAACTCCCCCCTATCAGGAAAAGATGGGAATGGCAAAAGTGGAACTCAAGATTAGCAACATCACCGAAACCGGAGCATTTTATGAGTTTACCCCCAATGAGTACACCATGGGCGTACTGATGCAAACATTTGATGCCGAATGGTATGAAAAGCTCTTGCAATCATCAGATTATTATGACAATTATATCAGAGATTTCCTCTATATGAACGGATACTGGAACTATTGCCATAATGTTTCTTCCTTTACATTGCCGGAACGCAGTGCCGAACCTGGAAAGCGTTGTTATGTCTTTTATCTTCCGATGAATTACAACGGACCGGGCGACGGCTGGGGAGAGGTAGGACAGATGATGTACACCACATTGGAAAAGAAAGACTAATAAAAAAAGAGAAATGATATATGAAAAATAGTTTAAATATAAATCGTTTAGGTGCGGCTTTCTTTATCATGCTATTACTGGTAATGGGAAGCAGTTGCAAGGATGAAAAAGCTGACTACATCAATCTGTCTGCCAATTCGTTTACTTTTAGTTCCAATGCTAAGGAAGAACTTCAGATTAATGTAGATGCCAGCCAGAACTGGAGTGTGACGTACACGGAAGATTGGGTGATTGAAAAAGAGAAGACGGGACAATCCATCACGCTGGGGGCTATGCCTACCCAAAGTGGTTCGGTGCGCTCTACCAAGGTTATTTTCAGAGCCGGACAGGCCATGGAGGTAGTAGAAGTAAGCCAGTTGGGCACGAATGTTACTTTCAATCAGCTTGATCTAAATTCGGTGAGTACCGTGATGTCTCCCGGAGGGAAATATGTAGCCGGAGTCGCAACGACCATAGTAGGCAATAATTATGAGCACACTCCTTTTATCATCAATACGGTTACAGGAGTGAAGACAACTAAGCCGAAACTTTCCAAAGCTCATATAGCCAGTGCTATTTCGGATGAAGGACTTCTTATCATATCAGAGGAAGCTATTTTTACCTCTAAGTATTATAATGAATTGGATGAATTGACAGATATTAAGCTGCCTGTGGGATATGATCAGCCCAAAGTAGAAGCAGTTTCTTCAGACGGTAAAGTTTTTGTAGGCTTTGTCCATAAGAAAGATGATAATCGGAATTACCCGACGAAATGGACAAACGGCGAGCCTCAACTTCTTGAAATGCCTGAAAAAACACTGCTCGGTGCACTTCTTGATGTCGGTGCATACGCCAGAGGATGCTCTGCAGATGGTTCTGTCATTTATGGCGCCATAGGAGATGACCAAACAGCTTTGTATTGGAAAGAAGATGGCAAGGTGCACTTTGTAGGCGAAGATATGATTAGAAAGCATACTATTACGACCAATACCACCGGATATGAAGAAACTTATCAAGTGGCAGACAGGCCTATTTTCTATGCAGACAATACTTCAATCAGTGCAGATGGCAAACTGCTGGCAACTACCTTCTTAGAAATCACAGTTGCCAACAAAGCCGAGAAGGGTATATATTATCCGGCTTATTTTGATATAGAAAAGAATAAATTAATCTGTGTAAAGGACTTGCCGGACGGATATGAAGACGCCTCAGGAATTACGATCAGTAATGATGGGATTTTGACGTTCTCGGCTCCCTCCACAGCTTTTATTGCGGGTTATATGTATAATATACATACCAATACCGTAACAAGAAGCCAAGATTATTTCAGAGAGAAATATGGGGTGACTTTAACTTCAAACAATACGGTGATCAATCGATTCTCTGATGATTTGAGAACACTATTGGGCACGAATATGGTAGTACAGGGATCAGTTTATCAATTCTGGTATTTGAATGTAAACGACTAAGACCACCCTTATTTGATTTTTTACTTATTAATAAAAAGGAATACACATGAATATGAAAAAGTATTTTAAGATTACCATACTGATGCTGACTGTCGGTTTATGCTTCTCTTGTAGTGATGATGATGATTCCATCACTACAGGAAGCTATATCCCGAAGGAAGTTACAATCAGTGACTGGGGAACAGCTGATAAACCGGCTACCTGGGGAAATGAAATTGTGGTTACCGGTGATGGTTTCTCTGCCTCAACCGAACTCTATCTCAGACCGGCAGAATCGAATATTGATCCGGATAAGGGCATCTCACTTGAAATTGTAGACCGCACTGCCGGCTCTATCAAGTTCCTGGCTCCCCTTGCCGGCGGAAACAGCGAATATGAATTGCTGCAAGTGGAAGGAGATTTGGTTTACTCACTAGGCACTATCTACCTCAAAGATGAAAAATTCCCAAGCAGACTTGTCGGTCCCGTGAATAATAATGAATGGGGAGTCAGTGCAAGCTACATGGACTTTAAATATGAGAGAGGAAAATTGATGGAGATTAAAGAGTTTTCCACTTCAGACCAATTCGGAACAAGTGAAGGCAATTGCTATACCTTTATTTATGACGGTGACCGGATTTCTTCATTGGTAAAAACTCAAATGGGAGATCTAGTAGTGAAGACATACACCTTTGAATATAAAGGAAATACAGTGTTGGTAAAGAGCGATGATGGCTCTATACGAAATATGACGCTGACACTAAATAATGATGGTGTAATGACCGGAAGAACAGAGAAATGGGAACAGACCAATCCTATCTTCGATGAAGATACTTGGGAAATCATTGGAGAATATACGGATTATTACAAAGATGTTTATGCATATACGTATGATACTCAAGGAAATATGTCAGGATATACAGTGCAGAACCTGATGAATGGAGATCAGATTAGTGATTCTTATATGCGATTCCAGTATGATTCAAAACATACGTTCCTTCCACATATCTTGCCTGCTTGGTTCTGGGCAATCACTTATACAGATGTATTCAACTATATGGTAGGTTATACTAATAATGTAGTCGGTTATACAGTTCCCGGTGGAGGTGGCCCATTTGCAAGGGCAGATGAAGTAACCATTAGTTATGAGTTGGAATATGATAAGGATGAATATCCTACTTATATCTATACGCTGAATGAAATGTTTGATGGTTCTATTGAGAAGTTCAAACTCTATGATGTGGTTTATAATTAAACTATACTAAGCAATAGCGGTGTATCAAAACTCCAAAGTAACTATCAATCTGCCCCTACAGCAAAATGATAGACGATTTTAGTTTTGATACACCGCTACTTTTTTATACTTACTCCCGGTTTCCTCTTTTTATATGCAACCTTTGCTGGAAGGAACCTCGTAATGATAAATATCCCTCCGAATAGCCATCTTCATGGCACGAGCCAATGCTTTGAATATTCCTTCTATCTTGTGATGCTCATTCTGTCCTTCTGCCTTAATATTCAGATTCATGCGGGCAGCATCACTTAATGATTTAAAGAAATGAAGGAACATCTCGGTAGGCATCTCCCCTATCTTCTCACGATGGAACTCAGCATCCCACACCAGCCAGGCACGCCCTCCAAAATCCAAAGCCACCTGACACAAACAATCATCCATCGGCAGGCAATAGCCATAACGCTCTATGCCGCGCTTATTGCCCAATGCCTGATAAATACATTCACCTAAGGCGATGGCAGTATCTTCTATGGTATGGTGTTCATCCACTTCAAGGTCGCCTTTTACCTTAATGGTAAGATCTATGCCTCCATGTTTGCCTATCTGCTCCAACATATGGTCAAAGAAACCAAGCCCTGTGGAAATGTCGCATTTGCCACTGCCATCCAAGTTCAAGCTAACATAAATATCTGTTTCCTTGGTGGTGCGACGTACTTCTGCCGTGCGCTCTCCGGCAAAAAGAAATTCGGCTATTTTATCCCAATCGGTGGTTGCCAGCACGCAATAAGATTCCAAATCCTTTTCTTTCAGGCTCTCGGTATTTTCTTGCAACAGGATGGCTTTGCAACCCATATTCTTTGCCAACTCCACATCGGTAGCGCGGTCACCTATTACGAAACTGTTTACCAAGTCGTAATCGTCTGTGAGGTATTTGCCCATCATGCCGGTACGAGGCTTGCGGGTTGGGGCATTATCTTCCGGAAAACTACGGTCTATCAGGATGTCATCGAAAGTAATCCCCTCTCCTTCCAGTGTTTTCAACATCAGGTTGTGTACCGGCCAGAAAGTATCTTCGGGAAAAGAAGAAGTTCCCAAACCGTCCTGATTGGTGACCATTACAAATTCAAAATCGAGTTTGCTACGGATAAAACCCAGATTGCGGAATACTTTAGGATAGAATTCCAGCTTTTGGAAAGAGTCCAGTTGATAATCAATGGGCGGTTCGATGACTAATGTGCCGTCACGATCTATAAATAATACTTTTTTCTTCATACCGCATAAGTTCTTAACGCTTCCAACAAGGCATCATTTTCCGGACGTGTGCCGATAGTGACACGCAGACAGTCACGACACAACGAAATATTGGTACGATTGCGCACAATGATACCCTTGCCTACCAAATAATTATATATTTCCTTGGCATCCGTCACCTTTGCCAAAAAGAAATTGGCATCCGTGGGATAAGTTTTCTCGCAACAAGGAAGTTGTACAAATTCATCAATCAAGCGTTTACGTTCCTCCAGCAATGATTTCACCCAACGGTCTACCTCATAGTGGCGATGCAACATGGCTATTGCCTCTTTCTGTGTCAACAGGTTCACATTATACGGATACTTTATTTTACTGAAAATAGAAATTATATCCGTAGAAGCAAAAGCCATACCTAAACGGATGGCAGCACATCCCCATGCTTTAGAGAAAGTCTGGAAGACAATCAGATTGGGATATTTATCCAAATCGGGCAAGAAAGAAGAAGCGGAGGAGAAATCAGCGTAAGCCTCATCAATAATGACTAATCCCTGGAATGTATTCAGCAGTTTTTCCATCTCGCCACGGTTCAGGTTATTGCCTGTAGGGTTATTGGGTGAGCAGAGGAAAATAAGTTTGGTGTTATCATCTGTTGCAGCCAATAACTTATCGGCACTGAACTGATAATCTTCATCCAGCAGTACCTTGCGATATTCCACATCGTTGACATCGGCGCAGACTTGATACATGCCGTAAGTAGGATCTATGGCTACTACATTGTCCACACCGGGACGGCAGAATGCACGATATACCAAGTCGATAGCCTCGTCGCTACCGTTACCCAAGAAGATGTTTTCCGGATGCACCTTTTTAATAGGGGCGATCAGGTGCTTTAATTCCCGTTGCATAGGGTCAGGGTATCGGTTGTTGGGAGTGTTGTATGGGTTCTCGTTGGCATCCAAAAACACGGATGCTTCGGCTCCATTATATTCGTCACGCGCTGATGAATAGGGCTTTAAGGCCCAGATATTGGGTCGCGTCAATTCTTTTAAATCTTTCATATTCCGAACTGGTTATAATGTTTTCAATCTTACAGTTACCGCATTCTTATGTGCCCCCAATTGTTCATTGGCAGCCATCACTTCAATGGCAGGGCCGATGGTCTGAATGCCTTCGCGGGTGATCTCCTGGAAAGTAATCTTCCGGATAAAACTATCCAGACTGACACCACTGTAAGCCTTTGCATACCCATTGGTAGGCAATGTATGATTAGTGCCGGATGCATAATCGCCCGCACTTTCGGGAGACAATGATCCCAAGAATACCGACCCGGCATTAACAATGCGTTCCGCCTGCTGCATATAGTCTTTTGTCTCGATGATAAGATGTTCAGGAGCATATTCATTGGTTATTTCAATAGCCTCATCCATATCTTTCACCAAAATCAATTTACTGTTTGCCAGGGACTTTTCCGCTATCTCCCATCGGGGAAGCAAAGCAAGCTGGCGTTGTACCTCATATTCCACTTCCTTTATCAGTTTTTCAGAAGTGGTGATCAGCATCGCCTGACTGTCTACTCCATGCTCTGCCTGCGAAAGCAAATCTGCCGCAACAAATACCGGATTGGCTGTTTCATCGGCAAGCACTTCTACTTCCGAAGGTCCTGCGGGCATATCAATAGCCACATCACGCAAAGAAACCTGCTGCTTGGCTGCCGTCACATATTGATTACCCGGACCGAAGATTTTATAGACTTTAGGAACACTTTCCGTTCCATAAGCCATAGCTCCAATGGCTTGCACGCCACCTGCCTTGAATATCTTATGCACCCCTGCCAACTTTGCCGCATACAGAATGGCAGGATGAATCTTTCCTTCCTTATTGGGCGGAGTGCAAAGAACGATTTCCTTACAACCTGCAATCCGTGCCGGGGTGGCAAGCATCAATACGGTAGAAAATAAAGGAGCCGTGCCGCCCGGAATATACAAACCGACTTTCTCTATAGCTACTGCTTTCTGCCAACAGGTAACACCCGGAACGGTTTCCACCTTCTTGCCTTCAAAACGCTGTGCAGCATGGAAAGTATGGATATTCCTCTGTGCCAGCATAATAGCCGCCTTCAACTCAATAGGCACTTCCTTGTCGGCTTCGGCTATTTCCGCCTCAGTAACTGCTAACGAAGACAGCTTTACTTTATCAAAGCATTCTTCATAGTCTATAACCGCTTTATCTCCTTCCGACTTCACTCTATCCAATACTTCCTTCACCGTATCGCGGAGTGTTTCCGTGTTCAGTGCCGGACGACGTAGTATTTCCGCCCAATCTTTTCTTTCGGGATATATAATTTTCTTCATACTATAATATCATTTTTTCAATGGGTAACACCAAGATTCCTTCTGCCCCCAGTGCTTTCAACTTACCGATAATCTCCCAAAAACGTTTCTGGTCCAGTACCGTATGTACCGAACACCAACCCTCCTGCGCCAAAGGCATCACTGTGGGACTTTTCATACCCGGCAATACTTCAATGATCTCTTTCAGGCGATCAGCCGGTGCATTCATCAACACATATTTCTTATCTTCTGCCGCCTTTACCGCTTCTATGCGGAACAAAAGCTCATTCAGAATCTCCTTCTTCTCATCGGACATCTTCTTATTGCCAATCAGCAAAGCCTCGCTTTTCATCACCACTTCCACTTCCTTCAAACTATTGCTAACCAAGGTGGAACCCGAACTGACAATATCAAAAATAGCATCCGCCAGACTAATGCCCGGAGCAATCTCTACCGACCCGGTAATGACATGAATATCCGAATTGATACCATTCTGCGCCATGAACTCTTTCAGAATACCCGGATAAGAAGTAGCAATTTTCCTACCTTCAAACCAAGACAGTCCGGGATAATCCACATCCTTAGGAATAGCCAGAGACAGACGGCACTTGCTGAATCCCAAGCGTTTAATCACTTCCGCATCCTCGTTTCTCTCTACAAATTCATTTTCACCCACAATACCCAAATCGGCTACCCCGCTGGCTACCGACTGGGGAATATCATCGTCGCGCAGAAAAAGGACTTCGATGGGGAAATTGGAAGATTGTACCAACAAGATTCTTTTTGAAGTGGAAATCTTAATATCCGCTTCCTGTAATAACGCCATCGTTTCTTCAAACAAACGGCCTTTGGACTGTACTGCAATTCTAAGCATGGTTTCTATCTGTTATTTAGTTATTAATTGGCAATAAAAAAAGGGCTTACCGTTTTCGGCAAGCCCTATATCATTATACTACAATATCATCACAGCCCACCGAGTTATTCGTTAGGAAAATGATGATGATGTGTAGTTGTTCTAACCATTGTTTTTCTTTTTATTTGCGACAAAAGTAAACTATATATTTGAAATCAACAAATAATTATCGCAAAAAGTTCAGTTTTTCTTTCAAATTAAAGATAACTGGTCGTCCGCCTCCACCTCACAAGTGTGGAAATGCATCTCTTTCTCAGACTTCTCCTTCGAGAAAGTAAAGTAAGTGCAAAGCGCCTTGGTGCAGATTTCCTCCTTATTATTATAGATAGCTGCCTCTACAAACACAATGTTGCGCTTCACTTCCTTGATGGAGGCTTTCAATACGATATGCGAATCGTTGGTATTGATAGGCTTCATATATCGGGTTTCCATCTTCGAAGTTACCCCCGTAGTTTGTAGTTTACGCAAGATTACCCATGCACAGATCTCATCCAGCAACACCGCCTGAATGCCTCCATGCAAGGTATCAATCCATCCCTGAAACTGTGGCTGGGGTTTCCAAATGCTGATTACCTCGTCGCCATCTTCATAAAATTCCATCTTCACTCCGGCCTCATTATTGGGTGCGCAGCCAAAGCAATTATACCCCTCCAGCCCTTTCCAGGGATTGATTATCTTTTTCATAAGCTATCTATTAAAATTCATAATCTACACAAGCACGATCGGCCTTCACGTCTTTCAGAAGTCCGGCAGCCGCTACATGATCCGGATGGGTGGCATACGCATTCACATCCGCCAGCGTATCAAACTCGCTATCCAGACAGATGTCCCACTTCTCGTCAGGGTTTACATTCAGCCCCACGAATATATTACGGATGAAATCTATCTTTGCAGGCAGTGCCTCGATAGCTGCCTTAAAGTCGTTCATTACTTTCAACTTTTCTTCCCGTGAAAGAGTTTCTTTCAGTTTAAACAAAACAATGTGCTTTACCATACTTGATATTTTAATTAATTATCCTACATTTGTATTTCACATAGAGAAAGTGACAAACAGAGAAAGCCATTCACTGATTTACACATCCTCGATGCAAAAATAACAGTTTTGTTTTAAAATACATTCCATATTATGATAATTATTGGTATAGCCGGAGGAACAGGTTCAGGAAAAACCACTGTAGTAAGAAAAATCATAAAGAGCCTGCCCGCAGGTTCCGTTGCGGTCATTCCGCAAGACTCGTATTACAATGACCAGTCCTCGCTGCCCCTGGAGGTGCGCAAGCGGACTAACTTTGACCATCCCGATGCTTTCGACTGGCCGCTTTTTGAGCAACAGATTGCCGAACTGCGCAAAGGTCTGGCGATAGAACAGCCCACCTATTCTTATATTACGTGTACCCGTTTACCCGAAACCATTCACGTGGAACCGAAAGAAGTCATCATCGTGGAAGGTATCATGAGCCTTTATGATAAGGAACTGCGCGACCTGATGGACCTGAAAATCTTTGTAGATGCCGAACCCGACGAACGTCTGCTACGCGTCATCACCCGCGACATGGTGGAACGCGGACATCCGTTGGAAATGCTGATAGACAAATACCGCAACGTCCTCAAGCCGATGCACGATGAATTTATAGAGCCTACCAAGCAGCATGCCGACATCATCATCCCTAACGGGGGCAATAACCGGAAAGCTATCGAAATTCTTAAATTATACATTGAAAAGATACTGGGTAAATGAGAAATGTCTGGCTACTGCTCCTCGCCTGTGTATGCATGATTGCCTGCCGCCATCAGCAACAATCTTCCGAAGTGACAAATTATGATTTGCCACAGATAAAAGATAGTGGGGTGTTGGTAGTACTGACATTGAATAGTTCCACTTCCTACTTCGACTACCGGGGGGAACCCATGGGATTCCAGTACGAACTAGCCGATCAGTTTGCCCGTTCCCTGGGTGTAAAGCTGAAAGTGGAAGTGGCTCGCAATACCGATGACATGGTGCATAAGCTGCTGAACGGGGAAGGTGACTTGATAGCCTATAACTTGCCTGTTACCAAAGAATTTAAGGATAGCGTGGAATTCTGCGGAGAAGACATTATCACACATCAGGTATTGGTGCAACGCACCGGCAGAAAAGACAAGCCACTGAAAAATGTGACAGAACTGATTGGCAAGGAAGTTTACGTAAAACCGGGAAAGTATCTGGATCGTCTAATCAATCTGGACAAGGAATTAGGAGGAGGTATCCTGATACATGAAGTGACCAACGACAGTATCACCACCGAAGATCTCATTATGCAGGTTTCCAACGGCGATATAGATTATGCTATCTGTGACAACGACCTTGCCAAACTGAACAAGACTTATTATCCCAACCTGAATATTGACCTCGCTGTCAGTTTTGACCAGCGTGCTTCATGGGCAGTGCGCAAAACCTCTCCCCTGCTGGGCGAAGCAGCTACCAAGTGGCATCAGGAAAATATGACTTCTCCCGCCTATCAGGCAAGTAGTAAGCGTTATTTCGAAATCAGTAAGCGGACACCGCACGGTTCTATCCTCTCCATAAAAGATGGAAAGATCTCTCACTTTGACCATTTATTCAAGAAATATGCCAAGGAAATAGACTGGGACTGGCGCCTGCTGGCTTCCCTTGCCTATACGGAATCGAATTTTGATACAACCGCCGTATCATGGGCAGGAGCGAAAGGCTTGATGCAACTGATGCCGCGAACGGCCCGTGCAATGGGTGTCCCTGCCGGTATGGAGCAGAATCCGGAAGAAAGCATAAAGGCTGCCGTGAAATATATTGCCGCCACTTCCCGTTCCTTTAACGGGATACAAGATCCGAATGAACGGGTGAAATTTATATTGGCTGCTTACAATGCAGGAATAGGCCATGTGCTGGATGCCATGGCATTGGCCGAGAAATATGGAAAGAACAAATATGTATGGAATAATAATGTAGAAGACTACATCCTATTAAAGAGTAACGAAGAATACTTCAATGACCCCGTCTGCAAGAATGGTTACTTCCGTGGAGTGGAGACTTATAATTTCGTGAAGGAGATACTGGCGAGAGGGGAAGTTTATAAGACGAAAATCAAGGGGTGACAGCATATATCACCATAAAGTTATTATAGTTCAATTTCCCAGCAAATTTACTTTATACACTAATCCGGCAGATAAGTATTTACATTGCTGAAGTTCGAACAAGAAATTAAAGCGGTCATTCCACAGGGAATAAGTGGCTCCTATATTTATAGTCTTTGCATCATACTCCACAATAAAATTTAATGCATCATGGCATGCAGGACGAAAATTCACCCCGATGGCCGGCCCATTCAATGGATAATCCGTGCGTTTGTTATAAAGATAAGTCACGTGCATCCCTACTTCGCCATACCTAGTAAACAAATGTTTACTTATAGCAATATACCAACGATTAAAGTAACCATTGCCGGAACCATCAACCGCCAGTTTCGTATAATCCCCTCCACCACCTGTAGTAGGATCACTCACTCCCAGCACTACACTCGGCATATGCCTCCACCACTCCCCTTCCTTCAATACTTGCAGTCGGGCAGCAAAATGTCGGTCTTGATTCGTAAACTTTCCCCAAGTCTGTTCCGGCCAAAAGCTAAGTTCTTTTTGCCCTTTCACCAAAGTACAAATGTATGCAACCTCCAAACGCTGAAGGAAAGTGATATTAATAAAGTAATTATAGGAATCATACCCCCACCAACGCTGATTAGGCAAATTATGTTTGTTGAGAAAATTGCCTCCTACCATAAAAGTGCCATCCCGTTGCATCTCAGCATTGGGCATATGGAGAAGTCCGGTTACCCCATCAGTGAGCTGGGCATGAATCTTTGCCGTGCCCATAATCAGGCACAACAAAAGAATTAGAATAAAATGTTTCAAGATTATTTAAAAGGATTACTGTTTAGTTTATAATGCTTCCATTTCTTTTTCTCTTCATGGCGCATTATCATCAGCATTAGCTTTACGTCCATAAAGAGGAAATACGTACCTATTATCATAAGGAGCAGCCACCAACCATATTCATTCCAAATAGCAGTATCATTAACTACATAGTATATAGTAATAAGACCCACCCAGAATATCAAGGTCAGCGCCAACATATGTTTCCAAATAAGTTTTACCGCGAAATGATAGAGACGGAAAGGAGGAATTATCATCAGAATTTCTTGCCGAAGGCAATATAAAGAAAGGTCTTTACCAGAATTTTAAAATCAAAAAGCCAGGAACGGTGTTCCAGATAAAACAAATCATAACGGAGGCGGCGGAGCATTTTCTCCATCGTATCCGTATAACCATTGTAAAGAGTAGCATACGAAGTGACTCCGGGACGGATCTGATACAAGAACCTATAGCGCGGATCGTGTTCCATTATTTGGTCAATGTAAAACTTCCGTTCGGGACGCGGACCAATGAAAGACATATCACCAATGAATACATTCCACAGTTGGGGAAGCTCGTCTAGATGATGTTCACGAAGAAACTTGCCTATTCTTGTCAAACGGGGATCTGCACCATGTCCTTTGTACAAAGCCGGACCATTCTTCTCCGCATCCAACCGCATACTTCGGAATTTATAAATATAAAAAGGCTGTCCGAAACGTCCTATCCGTTCTTGTTTGAAGATGGTAGGGCCTCCATCTTCGCGTTTCACAGCAATATAACAGTACAAAAACAGAGGAGAGAAAACGATAAGTGCCACAAAGGCTATCAAGCAGTCTCCTATCCGCTTGACACTACGTTGAAAGGCGTTCATTCCGTCAGGGATGAACGTACAAGTCTGTTGTTCCATGTTGTTGATTAATTCTAACTTCTTTTTTGTTTTTCATTGAGTTGCTGTCTTACAGCATCCACTTCTACTTGTATTTCTTTCATAGAAGGAAGTTCATCCCTTTCATTCCCTTTAAATATTTTCTGAAAATATTCTAACTTACTTTTGGAGAGTCCAGCAATAAGTTCACTTGCCAAACCTATTTTGTCTTCGTCTGACATATCTGTTATACTTATATTCTCAATCATAAATTCTTCTTTGTTATGACAAACACTTACTACCTTTCATTTCAAAGCTTTCTGAAAAGCTTTATACACATAACATCCCATGAGACATACAGCCTTGAAATAATTAACATACTCCACATTGACATAAATATTCCACTGCCAAACAAACGTCCGCAGCTTATTGGATGAAACCGATTGCCTTCTCAATCTGTACAAAGCAGTTACCGTATTCGTATTCTGTGCCATATATCCTTTTTTCAAAATAGCAAGCCACAACACATAGTCTTCATGATGAATCGGACGGAAAAATACTTTTCCTATCTTATGGGTATCATAGATACCAGTCACATTTCCTATCACATTACCTTTAAGCAATTTCCTGTAATCCGTTTTTTGGGGAGCATGAATGATCCGGTTTGAACGCAACCCGTCTTCTGTTATTTTCTCATAATTAGAAAAAACTATCCCCACATTATCATCTTCAAAAAGAGGAAGTTGTTCTTCCAATTTATTGGGAAGCCAAATATCATCACTATCTAGAAATGCTATATAGCGCCCTTTCGCTGCCCCTACTCCTATATTACGCGGTTCTACTGGTGAACCGGAAGGCCGATCTGTTTGGAAAAGATGAATCCGGTTATCATGTTCTGCATAATTTCTAACTATAGCTATAGATGAATCCGTAGAACAATCATCAATCACAATCAACTCCCAATCTTTATAGGTCTGAGCCAATACAGACCGTATGGCTGAATCCAGATACCTTTCTGCATTATACACAGGCATAATGACAGAAACAGTTTTATTCATAAAACAGAAACGCTATTTACCTTTAAACAAATAATGTCTCAGCTTTCCAAAAGCCTTGACGGAACGTTTCAAATCCGAAGGATTGACTAGTCCTACACGCAAACGATGAAGAATATAACTGATACGCAGGTAATACTTTTTACGTGCCATATTGCAGAATGCCACCATTTCTTCAGCAGTAAGTTCCGGAGTAGAAAGTACCGTATTGTGCGTACCATCGGGCAGGCAATATTTAGCATAGTCCGTTTCTATATAGTTGTTAGCTCTTGCCCACTGATAGGCTTCTGTTCCAGGATAAGGGATTAAAGGAAAGAACTGTGCCGTATCCGTATTCAGCTTCAATGCTAACCGCAAAGTCTCATGCATAGTTTCTTTCGTTTCCCCTTTATTACCAACCATATAGCAGGCATGGATCAACAATCCTGCTTTCTTGGCATTAGCCACGTATTCATAGAATTGTTCCACTTTCGTTCCCTTCTTTATATTATCAAGTATCTGCTGGTTACCACTTTCAATACCGGGGATAATCAATCGGCATCCTGCTTTCTTCATGGCCTGCATTGTTTCCAAATCCAGGTTCACGCGTGCATTGCACAGCCATTTCAGTCGTTTATGCAATTTCTTTTCCACAAGTAAACGGCAAATATCCAATACACGTTTCTTATTGGCTGTAAAGGTATCATCCTCTATCACCACCTCCCAGACATCGGGAAAGTTGGCGGCAATATATTCAAATTCAGCAACTACATTCTCAGCCGAGCGAGCGCGAAAAGCATGCCCGTGCATGGTTTGCGGATAAACACAGAAGTTACAACGGAATGGGCAGCCACGACCTGTAAAAATCTGAATAGACGGATAAGTAGAGGCAGCAAAGAAGTAGTCCTTTTCATCCAGATATTCTTTGATGAACTGTGCAGCAAAAGGTAAATCGTCCAAATTCTTTATGAGAGGCATCGCTTCTGTACGGATATAGGCGCTACCCGAACGCAAGCATATTCCTCGGACAGTATAAATATCCAACCCATTTTGCAAAGCATCTGCCAGTTCTTTTATGATACAGTCATATTCACCAATGGCTATGCCATCTACAGCAAGGGAATAACTCAAAGTTTCTTCAGGGCAAGCAGAGGGATGAGTACCAACCAAAATTATAAAAGAATGAGGATATAGTTCTTTCAGCTTTTCGGCAAAAGCCACATCACTTTTAATGGAAGGCGTACTAGTGTCAAGCACAAACAAAGAACGTTCATTATTCTCTTTTTGAATGATTTCTAATGACTGTTCCTCATTCAGTTGTTTGGCAGGGGCATCTAGAAAATAGATATTATGCCCATATTTCTGAGAATATAATGCTGCATATATTAGCCACAAAGGATAGTATAAAGCTCCGCTTTTGGTGATGGCGGGACTGCGGGATTCTCTAGAGAATTTTCCAAATTCGGCTTTGAAGGGGGGATTGATAAAATAGATATTCATATTACAAAGATTAATTACATTCCTATTAGTATCTTCAATTTTGTTCTCTGGATCATTTTTGCTATCCAAACAGGAATTATAATGCCAAATAAGCATGAGATTACAACTATTATGAAATAGGGTAATGAAACCATCGGCTTATCAGAAAGAACTATTCTTATGAAAACTTGCGGAAACCACGAAAGCAAATATATTTGATATGAATATCTCGCAATTACAGCAAAAACAGTCCGAGATATATTTACACATGAAGCTAATCCAAAAGATGACATAATACCTATAATTGAAATAAAAGGAGTTAAATAAGTATCAGTTGCAAAATATGAGACATAACCAAGTATCAACAAATATCCCAGAATCGACAAAAAGACTTTAAAGCCTATTCCCAGTTTACATTTTGAATCAAAAATAAACGCACCCAAATAAAAATACAATAAGTTACTAATTGCTGTTCCACCCCCCAACAGATTGTAAATAGCGTATTTAACTGGCAAACTTGAGAAAATATAGTTCAATAATAGAAAAATGGGAATCAACATTAAATGCTTTTCTATAGCATCCTTTGGAATTAGAAAAAAGAATATGATAAATATGTGAAAGAGAACCATAATAAACCATAGATTTCCTATGGGTATTTTATCTAAATATAAAAATGAGATTAAGTTATCCATCAAATTGTTTCCCATATTTCTATAAGTAAACGACTCTAAAACTAGCTTTACAGGAAAAGCTAGTATATTTAAGAAAAGAAAAGGGACTATTAAGCGTCTAATTTTCTTCTTCAAGAATTTCCAACTTCCATCTATTCTATATTTAGGCAAATTATATTTATAAAGATAACCCGATATACAGAAAAATAAAGGCATATGAAAAGCATAAATCCATCTAAATAATACCTGAAAGAAAACAGGCATCTCTTTGTAGGGTAACGAATGCCCTAACACAACTAAAAAAATGCCCCAAAACTGCAATGCAAATATATTGGAGATATTAGTATTTCTCATTATTAAAAAAACTATGTAATTGAAATTGTATTGTTCTAAATAGTAAATGCAATACAGCATATATTCGAAAATAAACTTTAAAGAAAAACGTATTCTTACTTTTTCTTCCTGCAAAAGTTACTGTTTGAGAATGTCTTCTATAAAGCATCAACGAGTTACCAATATATCCAACTCTCAAATTAGTTATGGAGAATAAAAAAATCCATAAGTCATGTAGAACTATATCCGATGGAAAAGGTAACATTGCAGTTAATGCCTGTCGAGTAAAGGCTAAGCAACATCCCAAACAAGCACATTTATATATATTAGCAATCAGCCCTTTCTTCATAGGCCAATATTCATCATAAAACTCCTTTTTAACTATATTCAAACCAGAATCCGTCAAGCTACAATTACTCATGATCAAGTCATAATTCCCATTCATTAGAAACTGTGTCATTTCTTTTACTTTATTAGGAAACCAAACATCATCTTGATCAGCCAGAAATATTATATCACCATTTGCATGCATTAACGCATTTTCAAAATTATGAGTGACACCTTTTATCCCATCATTTAGAATATATTTTATTCTTCTATCATGATAAGATTGAATTATAGTGCTTGTATTATCAATTGAATGGTCATCCGAAATCACTAATTCATCTTCTTCCGATAGTTGAAACAGAATACTATCAATCTGTTCCTTCAAGTAATCTTCGCCATTATATGTGGCCATACATACTGAAATCATCTACGTTCAATGTATAATTATATTATTAATACAAATACGATAAAAAAGAGTTATAGCTGAATAAAGACAAATAGTAAATATAGCCAATCTTTTAGAAGTCATTATATAAAATAGGTAGCTTACTACTATTATTTCAACAATGCCATATAATTCGCTACATCTAATACTAATAATTGGTATATAAGAACAAGCAGAGTAAACAAATAAAGAGATTCCATATATTTTTATCATTAAATATGAGTATTTATTCGATAATGCAATTAAGTTAGACTTTAAAAGAAATATTAAAAACAATACAGTCTTTATTAGATAATACACATTAAAAATCGAAACATTACCATTTGCTTCTGTTTGCTCCATATAACTAGTAATTTTAAAATAGAATATATCATTCAATGCAAACAACATCAAATAGTCAAATTTCATAAAATACAAGACGTCCCCCAAGCAAAGCATAAGAAACCAATGCCTCTTATTTATAGATTTAGCATTCAATAGGTATAATGGCAATGCAATTAATGCTGAATAATGGAAAAAAGCAGCTAAAAAAACAAACAACAAAAATGTTTTTAGTGAACGATTATATATAGCAGGCAAACTTAATAGCAAAAACGAAGCCGATACTCCAGCACGCATTTGAGTAAATTCATGAAGCAACAAATAGTTACCGATATAAATGACAAGTGATAGGAAATAGAGTTCAGACAAATTCTTTATTGCCAAGAATTTCAACAATACCCCTAATACAGCATAAACCAAGAATAGAAAAAAAGGATCATTGAAAATACACCTTATCACATCAGATATAATAATAAAAGAATATTCAACAGGAAGCGTATCATCTGCATCATTATAATACTGAAGATAAAGTCCATAGTCACGAACTATATTTTCGTTTCTACAAACAATTACTCCAATAAACATAATAGATCCCCACCAAAATAGATTGATATTTTTTTTTCGTGTAACGCTGCAAATAAATGCCATAACACAACAATAGACAAACAAAGAATAGAGATAAAAAATCATTTTCTGTATTCTTTCGTCCAATGAGTAGATGTCTTTGTCACAGAAATATAATAAGTTTCTTCTTCCGATAAATTATCATCATCATTATACCAAGGTAAATGTTTTGCTTGATAAATTCCTCCTGTTCGCAACATAAAATCATGAAAATAAGCAGGTCCTTTTGCATTTGGCCTATACAATGCAAAAGTCGTATCAATCGGTGCCAAATAGACATTATATTCAATCTCTTTCTGCCAAAACTGGCTCTCCCATTCTATTACACTTTTCTTATTTCGAAAACAGGATGGCAAATCATCAATGCGCAAACCAAAACCAATTTTCGAAGCCCTAGGATATCGTTTCATCAGACTATAAAAATAACTTAAAAAATCATCTGGGCATTCACTTATTGGGATAATATCAGAATCTGTATAAACAAAGTATTGATTTCTAAATTGTTTATATATACCAGACTTCCAAAAAGACAAATAGCCCCAATTTTTGTCTAACCTAAATACATGATAAGGTGTATCATTATAGTATTCTAATAGTGGAGGATAAGTAGAATGATTGTCTATTATATAGATATTCTCATACCCTCTTTTCTCCAAATTTGCAATTAACATTTTCAGAAATGAAAGCCTATTATAATTGTTTATAACAATTGGTATCTTCTTACAATCGACCGGCTGTTTCACAAATAAATACTCCATTGCCATTAGGTATATTTGTCTCATAAGAAAATATCCTTTTTTTGCAAAAACTAAATAATCCATTCTCATGCTTTTATTATGTATATACTTTTTTCTAGTCTTTTATTTCTCAATTTTATAAAGATCTTAGGGAATAAAAATTTCAATAGGACTTTTAATCTAGAAATCACTTCCACTTTTAATAATCTAATGTAAGACCTCAATCCTAGTGTTCCTAATCTTATATACTCATTCTCTTGTATTCTCAATAATTCGTTTTTGTACACCGATGAAATTCCAAATTCACAATCACAAATAGACATGATACTATCCACATACAAAAATGTGCCCTTCTGGTTCCATAAACGGTAAAAGAAATCATAATCTGCACATATTTTATATTGCAGATTATATTTCATTTCTTTCATTACTATAGTCTTAATAAAAGCAGATTGATGAAATATCGGAAAATCCAACGAAAATTGGGATAAGGGACGTGGCCTTTGAATATATTGGGTATTAAAATAAGAACAAATTCTATTTCCATAGATAACATCAACTTCATTTTGTTTCAGATTACCCAAAATGTCATATATTACCATTATATTATAAAAACGATCTCCACAATTCATGAAGTTTACCCATTCACCCGTAGCAACATCGATTCCTTTATTCATCGCATCATAGATTCCCCTATCCGGCTCACTCACCCAATAAGCTATTTTATCTGCATACTTCTTTATTATATCCACTGTACCATCCGTACTTCCACCATCAATAATGATATACTCAATATTGGGATACATCTGATTAATGACAGAAAGAATTGTTTGTTCTATTGTAGAAACTGCATTATAAGAGACCGTAACAATAGAAATCAAAGGATTGTTGTTTACTTCCATAACAATTCACTAATTATACACAATATTTCTTTTAGTTCTTCCTCTTGAAAAGCAAGGATGTAAAACTTATTTACATTACTACTACTGCACTTTTTGTCGACAAACAGTTATAGATTTTGCATACATATATAAGTCCTTCAATGCTTGGAAACGGTATGGGCCACCTATCAACCTTCTAAGTCTCAAAAACAAATAGTCCATCTTATGAATAGAGTATGAAAATGTATGAGAACAATATTCGCAATCCAAACTATCACATAACAACCGCTCCGGATGTCCATTTAGCGCTATACGTTCCTGCTTTAATGTCTCTTCCATATTAAGGAGAGTAGCTTCAGTTGAGAAAAAGACACCATCATAAAGTATAGCGTCACCGCCTATATATTGATGAAAAAAATGCTGATACGCATCAAAACAAAATGCAGCCTGACGCCATCTGCCCAATTTTAACTTACCATTTTTATCTTTATAATATAGATAGCAACGTGGAATGTTTTGATAGCTATTTGACTGCTTCATGGCTTCAGTAAAACTAAAATGGGTCGTTCCAGTAAGAATATATCCACCAATCCGTAGCGTTTTGGCACCATAGTTTTGCATAATATCCATCAATAGCCCATAAGGACTACTTTCCACTGTATGTTCATCAGCTATTCTGGCAGCATCCGGACCGACTACAACAAAAGGGAAAACCGGATGATCAGATAAAACAGCATCAGGTTCACGAAATAACAAGTTGGGAATTATCCCTGTTGCTATATTATAAGGTTCATTTCTATCGTAGATTCTCTTCTTTTTGAAAAAACGCATTAAGGCTACCTGAGACATGCCTTTTCGACCAAAAGCTGTAGCTACCAAATTCCCTTCTGAACCAATGCAGTTACGCAAAGCTTTTATAACAGTGGAAGGTCCTCCCTCTACGCCCCCCAATGATTTATAAGAAATTCTAAGGAATAAGGTGTCACCTTTTTGTACTCCAATACGTTGCAATTCTAACTCTAGTTCGCTTTGATTCATTGTTTCTTCTCTTTTATAGCCTGATATCTGTCCACAATGCGTTGTGCCATCTTTACCATCGGAGGTCCAATAAATTGCCCTTTGCTGAGAGAAACGCCTTTTCCTTCACTAATCGCATCTGCCGATGCTTGCAAGATCAATTCTGCCCATGACAATTCATCCTGAGTAGGAGTAAAGTATTGATTCACCAAAGACAATTCTCTAGGATTAAGTACAAGCATCCCTTCAAATCCCAAATTTTTAGATAATATCAAGTTCTTCTCCAAGTCTGCCAAATCATGAACCTTTATATGTACAGTATCAATAGGAATAATTCCTGCAGCCCTGGCTGCAATTGCAATCATGCTTCTAGCCACAAAGATACTATGCCCGGCTTCATCATGTTTGCCACATAAATCAGTCACATAGTCTTCACATCCAAAAGCTACTGCTATCACACGGCTACAGGCTTGGCATATATGACTAATATCCACTATTGCACCGGTAGTTTCTATTAAAGGAATAATCTTGAAAGACCCGATAGGAACTCCCTTCTCATACTCAATCGTTTCCAACAATTTCCCAAAGAAGTACACATCTTCCGCCTTATTAGCTTTGGGATAAACAAAACCTGCTATACCATTCACAGTGAGTTGATACGCGTCCTTTAAAAGTTCTCCACTTTCCCTGTCATTGACTCTAGGAAAAAGAAGTTTACCGCCCAAATCACCTCTTTGGGCATATCTGATAATATTTTCCCGTGCCTGTTGCTTGTATACATCAGGAACAGAATCTTCCACATCCAGCAATAAGGCATCGGCCTCCCTATGGACTGCGCTCTCCAACAGTTTCACATTATGGGCAGGAACAAACATCGGACTCCGTAAAATAAAAGGTAGTTTCATATTTCTCTTTTTTTCAACAATACCTTGCGACGAAAGCTTAATACATCAATCCCATTCTGGTTAAATGCAACGGACTCTACATAAATTATTCCTCTATCACTTTTTGTTGTAGATTCTCTTTTATCCAATACACGGCTTCTTACATATATAGTGTCATTCAAAAATACAGGATATAAATGTTTTATAGATTCATATTCAAGGTTGACTATTGCTTTACCGCTAATATCCGGAACCGTTATGCCAACAGCCAACGAAAACACCAATGTACCTACGACCAGAATTCTCCCATGCTGATTTCTCTCAGCATAATCCACATTTGTATGAAGAGGATGATTATTCATCGTCATCAAACTAAATAAATTATTATCACTTTCAAATATTGTCTTTGATAGAGCATGACGAATTTCTTGTCCTACAATAAACTCCTCATAATAAAAACCTAATTTCGATTGTTCCATATAATTATTTATTATTTAATCCAAATTCCTGCTGCTTTTCCATGCAATATTTTCCTAACCTGTATAAAATAAACAGGACAACTTACCGAACGCAAAATAATAAGAGACAACACAACACCTACCGTTCCAAAATGAGATCCTAAAAACAATGATAATGGAATATGTAACAGAATCCCTCCAAGAGCTACCACTGTTTGCACTTTGACACAACCTAACCCATTTAACAGCATTGCATTGGACATATTATAGAACGAAAAGATCAATTGCACTGCAATCGCTAAAGTCATAGAAAGGTGAATAATAGCTTTATCGCCAATCCATAGTTCATATGCGTAAGGAGAAATGCAGACCAACGAAATAATCCCTATAGATAATATTGTAGCTAATAAAATGGTTTTCTTATAAATACGTCGCATCCATTTATAATCATTTTTCACTTTCGCGTCTGTATATGCCGGCCATATAGGCATCAAGATGATTGACATAAGCATCTCTAAAATGCCTAGATATTTATAAGCGATATTATATTCTGTCACAGCGTAAGGACTGGATAAATTGGTCAGTAATAAATTTGTTGCCTGAAAAAGGACTATGCCTTGAACCTGGATAATAAAAAAACGCCAACCTAGTCCCCATATATCCTTTACATATATCCAATCAATACTATGCAAGGAAGGAGAAACCTTAACAAACAGAGTCCTATATAAAATCAAAGAAGCTATAATTGTCACCAATAATGGCATGAATGACAAACTAAAAGCAAGCCCCAACAAAGAAGGCGAAGTCAATTTAGTCAACACACAAATAACTATCAGAGACAAAAAATTGCCAATTACAGGAAATAAGGAGGACAATGAAACCTTTTGATAGGCGGCAGCCACCGATACCAAAACATTCACAATCATCTGTAGACAAACGAAACCGGCAACTGCATACAACGTCCTTACAATATCTTCATTATACAATTTATTGACATTGAAAACTTGAGCCCAATCAACAAAAGAGATTATATATTCACACAATAATAAAACTGGGATAAAAACCAGTGTCATTAATCCATAAGTGGTCGATACCAACTTTTTCCCTTTTACATAGTCGCCCAAAGCGATAGCTTCTGCCAATTTATTCTTTAGCCCTTGTGTGAAACCTGCATCAAAAAAACCAAGCCATACAACTACCGATGACAATGTTAACCATATTCCATATACTTCAGAAGAAACATAACCTAAAGTAAGAGGTACTAATAATAAAGAGATAGCGACACTGCAAACTTTCAGCAAAATAGATCCTATGATATTCTTTTTGATAACTGCAGAGCGTCCGATTCCAATATGTAAATCCATAAAAACATAAATTATGTCACAAGCTAACATCCATATAAGTTAGCCATTTTTAGTATAATCGTATGAAATTTAGAAAAGGCTAATAAATTTTCATTATCATCTTTGGTGAAGGTGTTAATGCTATCTATTGATTTAAAGAGTTACACCTCATTATAGTACCGACCTCACCACGGCTACACGCCACCTATAATAATGCCTTGCCGGAAGTGACAGAACCGATAATACTTTATAATCTGATTTATCACAACAGACAATATGTTTACGAAAGTAATTGTTGGCTTCATCATTAGATACAGAAGCCATTACAACGTAATCCGGACGATCAGGAATCATAAACAGAGTAAATTCACATCGAGGGAAGATACTATCCAATAAACAGGCGGACTGTTCAAAAGCTACCCAATATGTGCCAATACTATAAAGATGAATAAACTTATCATTATCCTTTTCCCTGCCAAGGATTTCAGTATGACAGTTTTGGATCAGCCGTTGAAGACGGATTCCAGAAGGAACGGGTTCTGTTCTATTCATTATTATATAAAGTAAATGTTATCAGATGCTTCACTTCGTTCAGCATGACAAATATGATTTGGAACGGATAAACAAAAAATTATTTCTTCTTAGGTTCTTTGATTACTTCTATCAAATCCGGCGAAATGGTTGCCATAGCCATCGCGATAATTCCCTGAAGGCTGATGACCACACGGCGATCTCGCGCACCTTTCACCTTTATAAAGATTCCTTCATACCCTTCAAAGTCACCACCGATAATGCGGACTTTCGTTCCTTTTCGTAGGTTTACTTCATCAGGGTTGAAAAAGATGAGATGCTCATCGTATGTACCTGCCACGGCTATAAAGCTTTTCATTTGATCATTGGGCACAATTATTTTCTGTCGATTCCGAATATCAATCATATATTGAAGGTATGGAATCCTATCTTTTATCTGCTGAAGCTCGGACTGGGTGGTATGGACGAAAATCAAATCGCGGATGACGGGAACAAGTTCACGCCTCTTAGTCCTCCCTTTTGTGCACATTTCATAACGCATGGGAATAAAGTTGCTTATCCCTTTTTGATCTAAAATACCCTTTATTTGCATTCCCCGGCGGTAGGTTGCACGCATGGCAAACCATTGTGTTTTTTCGATTATAGGCATAGTTGCGGAGCTTTGACTTACAAGTATCACCCTGTATTTCAATCAATTATATTCCCCTTATGGATAATTAGAAGGAGGATCAACTCCTTTTAATAAAGGTTGACCAAATAACTATTTCAGAATAGGAGATATGGAATCCGCACTATCGTGTAATGCAGCATATCGGGTCAACTTGTGAACCCCGCAGATTCCCGAACCGGATGGTTCTTATGTTTGAAATTGTAATTGCGATACCTATATATAAAGAAAGCGCGGGAATCTGTACTCATCACTCGTCCCACACATCAAGGCTCTCGCATTGCCCAGTCAGTTGAACGAGCAACGCAGAAGCCCACGCCGATATGTATAATAACCTAATGTACTTTTTGTTCAAAAAGCACATCGCAGATATAGACATATCACGTAGACACCTACTGTTGCTTTGTTCTTTGACCGACTAGTTCAAAACTTGCGAGATTTTGATGTGTCAAAGACAAAACGTTAAGTAAACGTCTTCTCTATATATGTATATTTTCCATCTCCTCATTACTCCCTTGCGAAAGCATTGGCATGGAAAACGTGGCAAAGATATGGAATTATTGATAAAATAGAAAAATATTCTATCTCTTTTTTCAAAATAAGAAGATTTTCATCACAAAAACATTGATTGATCTATAAGATATAGCCTTTTCACCTCTAATGTCATTAACATGTAATTGCAAAGAATACGTATTGTATCGCAAAAAGAAAGATTTCCAAAATACCCTTTCACACGAATCTACTGAAAGGCAATCATTTGCATTCCTGCGAATACAAATGGAGAGTCGACCTCAATTCGTCCAACAAATAATGAAGTTAACTTACTTGGCCCACGAAGTCAACTTACTCATAAGGTTCTTCAATGAGTTTCAAATAGTCAGAACTAAAGTTTCATCCTGTCGCAACTAGAGTTCCATAAGGTTGGAACTAAAGTTGCATACTGTCGGAACTAAAGTTCCAGCCTTTTGAAACTCATTGAAACTCCTTATCGCTGAAATCATGTTAACGTATGATGATGCCGTTGCGTCTATATGGTGCAGGTCCAAAGTCTAGATCATTCTTATCAAGAATGGAGCAAAGATACGAATTTTATTATATAACCGCAAGCTTAATAGCAAGCTTTACAGCAAGAAACAAGCATAAAAGTGGTGGTAGAAGCCTATTTTTTCATTTAATAAATTCTACTACCACCACCTATTGAAAAGCCTTCCACACCGTAAGTTTAAGGATAGGAGTGGTAGTAGTGGTAGCAGAAATGACAAACTCTATAGGCGAAAATTTGGGAAGAAAATCACAGAATAAATTGTTAACCTCTCGATAATATGATGTACTTCCGCCATAAAAAAGCATTCACTTTTTTGTGAATACAGCCAAAGATATTATCTTTGTATCATAATATGAGAATAATACATTCGCTATATTTTATTACCATATGTAACGTAATTGATTTGTCAAACCATTATAAATAATAGCCGTTATGATAACAATAGAAGGTGTTGACCCAAAGATGATTGCCAACAATCTGACCCCGTCCGAACCGATACATCCGGGTGAAATGATAAAGGATGAAATCGAATACCGGGGACTGTCGCAAAAAAAGCTAGCTGCACAGATGGGTATTTCTCCGACTTTACTCAATGAAATATTGAATGGCAAACGTTCCGTTTCCACGCAATATGCATTGCTATTTGAGGCAGCGCTTGGCATTGATGCAGAGATTTGGCTGCGTCAACAAGCCCGATACGATATGCAAATGGCTAAGTCGGATAAATCCTTTCTCGAAAGGCTTGCCAACATCCGGAAGATTTCAGCAATACTGTAGAGAAACCGGGATTTTAACTAATAATTAAACGCGTAAATCGACTATCAAAGGTTTGCACGTTTTTTTAAGACCCATCATGCTTCTTGAGTTCAATTATTATACCTACTTGCTGAATACTTAAAATGTGGTGGTATATAAAGGAATGGAAATGAGGGTATGCGAAGAAATTAATTAAAACCGAATACGAAACCGAGTCAGTTTATCAGGATATGTACGCAGGGAGAAAGTGCACCCATGCTTTATTAGCACCTCGCGGATAAAGATAAGACCGATTCCCTGCCCATTGGGCTTGGTAGAGAAGAACGGACTGAACAGTTTCGTTTCCACTTCCTTGCTGATACCTGCTCCCGTATCTGCTATTTCCAACATGGTAGGCGATACGGAAGTGCGGATAAAAATATCCCCTTCTTCACCGATGCTTTCGGCGGCATTCTTTATGATATTTACCAATACCTGCTCAAACAAAGAAGTATCCATCATTACTTCCGGATTTTCTTCGCACAGGCTGAGGTGCAGCGTAATCTTGCGGTTGCGGCAAACGGTTTCCATAAACATCTTGCAGGCGGCTACCCGGTCATTCAAATCTACAGACTGTAACTGAGGTTCCGGGATCTTTACCACATTGGCGAAGTTCGTAATGAAACGGCTCATGCTGAAACAACGCTCAATACATACTTTCATTACTTCGCGCAAGTCCTCCGTATCTTCCATGCACTCTAATGCACCGTCCACCGTATCGAGGGTGGAAGTGATGCCTGCCGTTGTATTATTTACTTCATGCGCTATCATTCGGATCACCTTTTCATAAGCTTTCTTTTCGGCTTTCACCACTTCGGAAGTAAGGCTTTCCACTAAGATAAAGGGATGGGAAAACCCTCTGTCCACAAATGAGAGGCGGGAACAACGATAAATCATGGAGTCACTCAGGCGGACGGTTTCAGCAGTGTCTTTAGGAATACGCTCTATTTCTTCTGCCAAAGGGGAAGACAGTTCGCACAAAAGACGTCCTTTTACTTCATCGGCGGATGAATAATCCAGATATTGCAGGGCGGCGGCATTCAGCATGGAGATATGTCCGTCCAAGGTTAATATGATAACTCCCATCGGGGAGGCGCTGACAAGCAGATCCAAAAAGTGATTCTGCTCGCGGAGGCGAAGTCGCTCGTCTTTTAATTGCTCCATCATGCGGTTGAAGACCAAGACAAGGCGGTCTGCTTCTTTCTGTCCCACAAGGGTGAGGCGGCTGCTGAAGTCTTGTTCACGAAGGAGTTCCATACCGTTGCCTATGATGTCGAGGGGTTTTACTACTTTACGATAAAAGTAGAAAAGGAAAATGAGACTGAAAGTGATGACTCCTTCTCCTATATAAAAGAGTACCCCACGTTCTTTTAAGGTAAGAATGAGCAGGATAGTCCATACTGCCAGTAGCAGTAATGCAAGGAAGAAGAAGAGGAATTTCAGTTTCATACTTTATTGTTTTCTGTAGGGGATGTGTCAAAACAAAAAACAGCTATCATTTTGCTGTAGGGGCAGATTGAATCTGCCCGATGACAATTTACTTTGTGTATACGGGCGGATTCAATCCGCCCCTACAGTGAACAATTTGATAGTTGTTTTAGGGTTTTGACCCATCCCTACGGTTAATCGTTTACCACTATGTTATATTTCTCGAGGCGGCGGTAGAGGGCGGCGCGGCTGATTCCTAAAGCTACTGCAACCTGTGACATATTATTATTGTATTTCTCCAATGCCTGTAGAATGGTTTGCTTTTCTATTTCGTCCAAGGTCATGCCTTGCAGATTGGCAGTAGTCTTTTGCTCCAACGGATGCTGGTACTGGGACCTAAAATCCTCAGCAGTCAGCACATCCTTGCCACTGACCAACAGGGTGCGTTCCACCAAATTCTTTAGTTCACGAATATTGCCGGGATAAGGCAGACGGCTCAGATAATCCATCGCCTCCGAAGTAAATTCCACCTTTGGCAACCCATTGGATTCACATTGCTTATCGGCAAAATGGCGTACTAACAAAGGAATGTCTTCACGACGCTCACGCAATGCCGGAAGGTTCACCGTAATCAGATTGATACGATAGAACAAATCTTCACGGAATGAATGTTCCTGCACCATCTGGCGAAGGTCTGCATTGGTGGCACTCACCACACGAATATCCACCTTGCGGGGACGGCTGTCACCCAATACCTCAAAGGTCTGTTCCTGCAAGACACGAAGCAATTTCACCTGGCAGCTCAAATCCAAATCCCCTATTTCATCCAGAAAGATAGTCCCTTTATCCGCCAGTTCGAAACGCCCCACACGGTCGGAAGTAGCATCGGTAAAAGCTCCTTTCTTATGCCCGAACATCTCACTCTCGAATAACGTATGAGAGATTCCTCCCAAGTTCACCTTTACAAAAGGCTTCTTGCTGCGGGGACTGTTGAGATGTACAGCCTCGGCTATCAACTCTTTACCCGTACCGCTTTCTCCGGTAATCAATACCGATGCATTGGTGCGGGCAATGCGCTTAATGGTGGCAAGCACATCCATCAATGCCTTGCTTTTTCCTATAATATGGCTGCGGTTAAATCCGTCATTATCTACCACAGGCACTTCTGCTTTCTTGTCTTGTGCAGTCAGTTCCAAGGCAGTCTCAATGCGCTGCATCAGGGCTACATTGTTCCAAGGCTTCGTTATGAAATCAAAAGCTCCCGCCTGCATGCCTTGCACAGCCAGTTGGATGCTTCCCCATGCCGTCATCAGGATAACGGGTACATCGGGCTGGAAAACTTTCACTTGTTTCAAGAGTGTAAGTCCCTCTTCACCACTGGTAGACAGGGTGAAGTTCATGTCCATCAGGATTAACTGCGGAGCAACAGAACGTACTATCTCAATAGCCTCTTTGGGGCCGGGTACTGCCTGTACATCATATTTCGCTCTTTTCAGCATAAAGCTGAGGGAAGAACGAATGGCGCTATCATCATCTATTATTAGTATCATAATGTTGCAAATGTAGAAAATATAATTCAAAACAAGGCAGAATCTACTGCTTTATTATCTTTTCAAAGTCAGCGTCGATATTGGTATTGGTGTTGAAGTCCCAAAGCGTGAGGCTACGGAGCTGGTAATAGTAATACCAATAATAGAACAATTCATTGATATGTTTTTGGCGCGCCTCATCCTTCTTTGACTGTGAATCGTTCAAATCAAGTGTTGAGATTTTACCGACCATAAATGTTTCCACATTGGTGGTATAGCGTTTTTGGGCAATCTTATCTGCTACGCCGGCTATCTGAAGCTGGGTCTGCTGATTATTGAACTGCTCTACCAGAATAAACAGATTTTGATTGAAGTTCATGGTTTCCTGGCGCAACTTGCTTTCAGTCACTTCACGGTTACTTTGAGCAATCTTTACCTTTCCGCGACGTTTTCCCCAGTCAAGGATAGGAATTTTAAAGCCGACTTCCACTACTTGATTATCTTTCAGACGACGATAGGCATTATCAAACTTATTATCCGTACCCGTGAAACCGACTTGTGCAAAGAGAGTGATTTCACGCAGGTTTCCCTTTGCCTTGGCAACTTCAAAGTCAGCTTCCAACTGGCGGCGGCGGATATTGTGTGCAAATGAGTTATTTGCCAAAGCTTTATCCAGTACATCGGGATAATCGAGCAATACGGTAGGTATCGTATCGGGCACTATGGGTTCCAGTTCCTCATCTTCACCCAATGCCAGGAATGAACGGAGCTTGAACATATTACTTTTCAAACCGCTTTCGTTATCAGTCAAGGTGGAACGAGCATTGAGCACGTTCAATTCCAGTTGTAACAGATCGTTCTCGCTGATCTGTCCCATATTGCGTTTGGCTTTTGCCACTTCATACAGTTTTTCCGCATTCTTCAGGTTCTGCTGTGCAATGCCTACATTTTCCTTTGCCAACAGCAGGTTAAAGAAGTAGTTGATGGTAGTCATTGTCACTTCTTCGGTAGCACTGAGGAAGGCAGCTTTGGCTTCGGCATATCTCACCGGTTCGATGCGACGATTCCATTTAATGGTATTTACGCCGAAGATAGGTTGGTCCAAAGTCAATGCTACGGGCACGGACATAAAGCGTTCCGGCTTTTCACCATCCAACTGTTTCAGGAAATCGAGGGAAGTATTCAAGGAAAGTTTACCGCCTGTCAACCAAATATTCTGGTCGATAGAGAACTCGCCATTCATTTCCATAAAGTTGTTACGCACAAAGGTATAGGAACCATCGTCCTGCTGATAGGAATTGTACTTCTTATTATAACTGGGAATTTTAGCTGTAAAGTTCATCTCCGGCAGCAAGTCTGCACGAAAAGTACGATACTCCCAATAAGCGGTTTTCAATTCGTTCAATGCCACTGCCGCATCCACACTTTGCACACGGGCAATGGTTATTGCCTCTCCTAATGAGATGGCACGTCGTTTTTCCTGTGGTTGTGCTCCGGCAACCAGTGATATGCCAAGGGCAAGAAATAGAGATATTACTTGTTTCTTCATTGTGTTATTATTCTTTTTGCTAAAAGTAAGGCAAATGGTGTGCCAAAAAACTATCTCACTGTTTTATAGCCAGTTACAACAAAAATAGAGTGTCCGATTTCGAACACTCTATTCATATGCGGACAACTGTCCATGTCAAAGTTCACCGTTTTTTTATTCTCCGTGCAGCGCATCGGCAGGCTCCACCTGCATAGCTTTACGGGCGGGGAAATAGATTCCCAGCAGAATGATAACTGCCAATAATAGCATAGCCAATACAAAGCAGAATAGGAAACGCCCAATGCCGGGATTCATCAATGTATGAACCGTGAGATCTGCCAACTGCATATTCGCACAGATAAAAATAGCCGGAACGGCAGCCAAACCTAAAAGCAAAATGCCTTCCAACACATAATAACTGAATATATCTGCACGGCTGCACCCTAATGCCATGCGCAATGCTATTTCACTTCTACGCTTACGGGTACGGAACCAGAAAGTTCCGAGCATACCCAGAAAGACATTGAAAATAAAGAAAATGATTACGGCATAAGTCGTATTCAGGTAATTGACTGTTCCCTGTTCTATATCAAAAGCCTCTTTCATATCGGCATACGAACTTATATCATATAAGAAATAAGGTCCGATGGCCAGTTTGCCCTGCATTTCTCTGGTAAACCGTTCGGTAAAACCGGGAGCAGCATCGGGAGATACACGCACGGCAATGTGATGCCAATGGGTTACGGGCGGAGAGGGCAAATAAATAAAAGGTTCGTAGCGCTCATAATCATCTGTCTTATGGGCAGGGAGCACTGTCATCACCTTATAATTGGTTTCCGGTTGCTTGCTGTTCAGGAAGTAAGGATTGAAACAGGTTTCGCCTACCCCACTGCGTCCACTGAACAGGGAGTCACTCAAAGTGACACTCATCACCACCGGCATGGGATATTCCCCTTTATTCCAATGAGCAGCATCAAAAGTTCCTGCCAACGGTTGCAAACGGAATACCTTGAAATAGGTAGGGTTGACATAGCGAATATAACAATTAACCAGATGGGTGGAATCCGAATGAGGTGCATATCCTTCATACTGATAATTTTCTGTATAAGGTATCGTTCCATAATAGAAACAGGCTTCTTCCACTCCCCGGTATTGTTTGATCAGATGGTATATCTGCTCCATATATTCGGATGAACGGCTCATTAACAGCGAATCATGCTGTAATGCCGGTTTTATACTTAATTGTATATCGAACACATTCTCCGTATCATATCCTTTGGGCTGACGGGCGGCGGCTTCATAATTGTAAACCAAATCAATGGCATACCACAACAGCACAAGTACGATGATTAATTCCAGCCATACCCAAGCATTGGAATGGCGTTGGTTCCATATTTGTCTGAATAAACTCTTTATCATGATCCTTCCTCCCTATTCTCCCTTTATGGTGGTTGCAATATTGCCACGTGTGGCAATCCAGGCCGGCAACAACACCGATAATAAATTGAAAACAATACAAATGCCAAACACAAGGACGAACAGACCGGGACGTAACAACAACCCTCCCCCGACATTGATGCCCGAAAGCTCCACATCGCCGGTTCCAAACAGCCATACACGTCCTATCCACACACAAAGGCAAGCCACAATATAGCCCAAGATACCGCCAAAGAAGGTTGTAAGCAGACTTTCCGAAAATAACCGGGACATCACCGAAAGACGTGATGCACCATAGGCTTTCCGCACGGCTATCTCCGTAATGCGTTCCTGTATCTGTGCATGCATCATGCCCGAAATATTGATAGCAGGAACTATCAGCAATACCATCAGCAACATGCCATATACCAATACTCCACTCACATTTTTCCCACGGAAAAAGGTGTATTCTGTATGGGTATAGAGTTCATCCATTTCAAATGCGTATTCCACTGTAGAACTATTCAGCCTGTCCTGCCGCCTTTGCACTTCAGCGCGAATATCATCGGGGCTGGCACCCGGTTCCAATTGGAGTATTCCCAAACGGATTCCTCCCAACCCTTCGGATCTGGTAGAATAATAATCTTCGTTTTCCAATGAAAACGGGACAAACGAATCGGCATAAGCAGTCTGAAAGATAGCATTCACATTTTTCACCACTCCCACCACTTTGGTAGGAAAGAAGTTACTCATGTACTCCTTACCTATAACATCTGTCGTACCAAAAAGCTGCTGTGCCATACGTTCCGTGATAACGCTTACCCAACGGCGTGCATCATATTCTTCCTGCGTAAAGGAACGTCCGGCAATAAATTCATAATCATAAAAATCAAACCAGTTGTCAGCCACAGGGCGGACAAAATAATTAAAGGTTTCATTAGACGCGGGCAAACTACAAGGCGTTTTGGAAACTCCACGATACCAAGTTACGTTTTTCACTCCCGGCAGATCCAAGAACAAGGCCTCAAATGATTTTCTTCCCATTCCGCTGCTACTGTCTGTGTGATCCAGTTTGCGAAATGTTTTTCCCGATCCCGTGTACATCATATGAGTACGGTCACTCTCCGGTGCCATATCTGCTGTGCGAAAATCATAAATCATCACTACCACCATGACAAAGGCGATAGTGACGGCAGTCCCCACAATACTGATTACAGTATGGAAGGGGTTTTGCCGCATTAAATTCAGTGCTTGTGATAATAGTTGTTTCATTTCATCAACTCCTATGTGAATTATTCATCATGCAATGCTTCTGCCGGCTGAACTCTCATGGCTTTACGTGCCGGAATCCAGATACCTACAAGAATCATCAATGCAATTAAGACAAAAGAAATAAGTATTGTAATGCAGAAACGTCCCAAGCCAAATGTAGAGCCGTCCATCCAGGCATTCAGTTCTGCATTTGCCAAATTCCAGTCTATAAAGATGGCAGGAATAGTAGCCACAATCAATAATAACAGTCCTTCTACCAACTGACGGACAAAAACACTATGATCTGTACCTCCCAATGACTTCATCAATGCAATTTCACCACGGCGTTGCTGAGTGCGGAACCAGAAAGTTCCCAGCAATCCTAAGAATATATTCAGCAACAAGAATCCCATGCCGAAAAGATAGCCACGCAATGAATTTGTTACCGACTGCTGGAAGTTGCGACGAATATCGGTAAAAGAACGGACATCGGCTATAAACACATTTCCTACGCGATAGAGCTTCTCACTATCATCTTTCAAACGGGTTATAAAGTCTTTGTCTTGATCTTCCTTTACACGTATGCAGAGTTCAAGTCCCAAATCATACCACTCATCGGGCAGGAGTTTCACCATACAATAACTATTATATGCTTGTTGATAGTCCGAATAACGGACTACCTGTAAAGAGGCAGCCAGATTGAATGTTGCCGTCGTATCTTCGGACAGGTAAAACGGTTTGCCTACCAACGAGGTCAAGTCTTGTCCGTAGCGGGCCTGATACATATTGTCGGAAGCCAAAAAGTTTTTGGGATATTTAAGCAACTCGGCCAACTGTTCGGGAGTTTCTCCACGAGTACCACGGTAACGGAAGACACGAACAAAATCGGGAGAGACATAACGGCGAATAACCCACCCCGGCGATTGGAGTGTGTCGTATTTGACATATGCCCCACTATTGCTTCCATTATAAGGATAAGAATTCTGTCCGAATCCTGCCGCTTCCACATCCGGGCGATGCTGAAGACGTTCTAAAAGGTCTTTTATATCCTGCCGCTTTTCTTCTTCAGTCTGGTTAGGGATGAAATCGGGACTCTTGTCGGTCAGGCGTCCCATCTGTACCAGGTAACAATGAGAGATGTCAAAACCGCGAGGCTCATTGTAAACCATAGCCTTTACATACATATAATCGACGATATACCACATGACAACGCTTACCAACAACAATTCGGTAACAAGCCAAAGGTTGGAACGCCATTCATTCTTTATCTGGGTAAATAATTTCTTATTCATATCAGTATTCTTCTTGGAGTTTATATATTAATGTATTTTCCCACCTAAGGCATTGACAATGCTGGTCCGCGAAGCTCTCCATGCGGGAATGCCGCTACTGAGCAAATTCAGAACAAAGCAAAACACCAATGCATAGAGGAAAGTGGAGGGATGCAACAAGATACTTGTATCAACGGTAGGCGCATTCAATGTATTGCTGTAAGGTTGCGCAAACAATGCATCCGTTCCCAGATAAGCAAAAGCAATGCTGATAACCAAGCCAATAACACCTGCCAGCAGAGTAACAACCAAATTCTCCATAATAATCTGTCCCACCATTTCCATACGGGTGCTGCCAAATGCACGACGTACACCGATCTCTGCCACACGCTGGCGCAAGCGACTCTGTGTCATACTGCTCAGATTAATAGCAGGAACCAGTAGTAAAATAATAAAGATAATAACACGCTCTCTGCGTGCAGCTTGCAAATCAGGTTCCAAATTAGCAGCAAATGAGATAGACTGTTTTTCCTGATCATATGGACGATTTCGGTCTATCAAAGAATAACCTTGATCGGACAATACCGAGTTGTACTCAGTCATACGGCGTTTTGCCTCGGCACGGATTTCATCAAAATCATCCCGGCTATGTGCCAGTATAGTAACACTCATTGATCCCATATGGTCATCACTCCAAGTATCTTTCGCCATATCCGTAGAAGTAAAAGGAATCCATACTTGTCCATAAGACATATCGGCCAAGGTTGAAACATCTTTCACCACTCCTACTACACGGTATGGAGCGTGATTCAATAAAAATTCTTTTCCCACTGATTCCGTTGAACCAAATAATGCCCGCGATATACTTTCAGTAATCACTGCTACGGGAAGGCCGGAATTAAAGGTGGCTTCATCATATGGTTTACCCTCCGTAAACTGGAAATCAAACACACGGAAGAAACTATCATCGGTTTCGCGTACATCTGCTCCGGTAGCCGGAGTGCCGGGTAACGAAACAGGAGTACCCACTGTATATGCACAATAAATGGTAACCGCCTCCGGCGTTTTCAGTGTTTTATATACTTCGCGGGCAGTCTGTACACTCATAGGCCCGTTACTGCTGCCACCACCCCAGTCTTTATGGGTGATACTCATATAATGAACGTGCAAGAAGCGATCCCTGTTTGATTCGGGAGAAAAAGGGGCTACCTTTACTTGCTGAAGCATCACCACCAACATGATAAGGAAAATACTAAGAGCCGTTCCCACAATGCTGATAATACTGATAAGCGGATGTTGGCGAAGTTGCGCCAACGCTTGCTTGTAATACTGTTTAATCATATCCTATTTTATTATTTTCTTATACACTTTTTATAGTTTACTATATCGGAACTATTCACCATGCAGTGCCTCAGCCGGATGAATCTTCATTGCCTGCCGCGCCGGAAACCAAATGCTGACAGCAGCAATAACCAACAGTAGCAGATAAGTAATGATTCCTCCTGTGAGGAAACGCGCAGCACTCCACTCTACCGGCCATGTTTCCACCAGATCAGAAATGCCTAAATTATAAGCTACCACCAATGCCGGAACATAAGCAAAGGTAATCAGCAAAAAGCCCTCTCCCATTAATAAAGCCAGAAGACTGCGCGGTGTAGCACCGGTTACCAAGCGGACAGCCAGTTCCTCACGACGTTGTTGGGTGCGGAACCAAAACGTACCGAGTATGGCAAGGAACGCATTGGCAAGAAAGAATCCGGCAATGGCGAGATAGGTGTACAAATCACTACGATAATCAGCAAGATGATCATTCCGATAATAACTCATCGGACGCATATCTGCCAGATAAAGATTACCCACACGAAGCTGCTTCTTCATTTCCTTACGGAATGATTCTACAAACCCCGGACGATCAGCATCTGCCTTTATGCGGATAAACATATCGTGATAAGGAATACTGCGATATCCTGTTTTGAAATCTCCTTGTCCTAATTGTACAATGCGGTAGGTAGCTCTTTGCCAACTGCCATATTCATTATACTTTTGATTCTCACAAACAGCAGCCACATGTACAGAATCAGGCTCACCATCGCGCATAGAAACGCCACTATGAATAAATAGCCCGGCGAGTTCCGTCCCTTTTATGATTGTATTGTCATCATCCGGAGTTAACAAACGATGTGCTGCATTTTCTGTCATGACAAAATCATTGGCATGCGATGCACGTCGAGTCAGTTCTTCGGGTGAACATCCGTCAGCCCCCTTTACACGAAAGACCGTAAAATAAGAGGGGGTTACTTCCCTATAAAAGGAATTGGTTTTCAATGTATCACGAGACATCGTTCCGCTTCCATTCTTCCATACATAATGAAAATGCATGAGAGTATAACATGCGCTTTCTACAGCCGGATGACGTTGCAACCGGTTATAGAACTCCAGATACTCGGCTGTCACTTCATCTTCTGAGCGGCTCGTTGTATCGCGTTCCACACTTTCATCGGGTAATACTCCCACCTGGACATAATATACATGTTCCCACTCAAACCCCAGCGACTTCTGTTGGTTTACCACCACAGAATATACATAGTCCACAGCATACCACAATGAAGTGGCAATGACGAACATCCCGGCCATCAGCAACACATTGGAACGGAGGTTATTCTTTATTATAGTCAGTAAATGAATCAACATAGCCTTAGAGTTTTTGATTTAACGAATCGACAATCGGCGTATGAGCCACGCGCCAAGCCGGAATATAAGCCGAAAGCAGGTTGAGCAACAAGCAAAAGCCTAGCGCTACCAGAAAGACAACAGGACTGATCATTGAGACATTCATGGTAGCCGTAGCTCCCCAAGTAGTCTGAAGTAACCATCCGCCCATCAGCCACAAACACAAATAAGAAAGAACAAGCCCCAGCACACCGCCAATCAATGTCAGCACAAAATTCTCATTCAAGACCTGCCACACCAGCTCGCCTTGAGTCGCGCCAAAAGACTTGCGGATACCCAGTTCTTCCAGACGGCGACGCATACGTGTATGTGTCAGCCCACTTAGATTGATGGCGGGCACTAACAGGATAATGCCTATCATAATGCCATATTTCCAATAGGCGGCATCCAGATTCTCATAAGCATTAGCAAACTTGCGGTTCAATTGTGTGCGGAAATCATCCGGTTGCCCCATCAATTGCGACTCTCTTTCACCTAATGTGGTATTGAGTTGCGCCATTCCACGGGATACTTCGTTACGGATAGCTTCAAAATCCTTCGCATCATGCGCCAATATAGTAATAATATGATTTCCTTGAGTTTCTCCTGTTTCCGCCTTATTGGCTATCGCATTAGAAGAATAAGGAGCATAAACCTCACTCCATGCAAATTCACAGAAACGGTTCACATCCTCTACTACACCACAAACAGTGTAATTGGTGAAATTAATCAATATCGGTTTTCCAATGGCTGCATCCACACCATTATAAAGGCGCCGTGCCACACTCTCAGCAATCACAGCTCTCTTAATACCCGATTGAAAATCTGCCTGAGTGAACGGTTTACCCGACAAGAATCGGAACTGGTATATTTTCCAGAAATCGGCATCAGTCAATAATAGAGGGGTATTTACTTCTTCGTCGGAACCGGGTGTACCAACCAATACTTCCCCCCCTTCGTAAGTAACACATACAGCCTCAGGAGTTTTCAACGGATAAAAGACTTCTTTTGCCAACCACAATGAAGGGCGGGAATGGCTGGCATTATTGGGTTTCGTTTTATCATGCAGCGTGCGTTCCCACTTGACATAGAGTGACCGGGAACGGTTCACTTCAGGTGCATAATCTGCCGTCTTTGCCTGATAGACAATCAGAATAACCATGATCAAGGCAATGGCAAGTGCTGTTCCCAATATGGTGATTGCACTCAGCAAAGGCTGGTTACGTAACTGATAAATGACTTGTTTTATCGTTTTTTTTACCATCAGTATCTTTTTAATAATCCGTAGAAACTAGTTCACCACACTCCTGTTATTGCACTTGGCGACCGTCAAAGAAGCGAATAGTCCTTGAAGTCTGTTTGGCCTGTTCTTCGTTATGGGTTACCATTACAATGGTACGGCCATCTTCTTTATTTAACTTATGCAGTAATTCCATTACCTCAGCACCCATCTTTGAGTCCAAGTTACCGGTAGGCTCATCGGCAAGGATTATCTCAGGATTACCAACAATGGCACGGGCTACTGCCACACGCTGACACTGACCACCGGAAAGTTGGGTAGGCATGTGGCGCATACGATGACTCAAGCCGACACGTTCCAGTACCTCCTTAGCCAGACGGGTACGTTCTTTGGCAGCCATTTTTCTATATAATAAAGGTAATTCCACATTATCAATCACATTCAGGGAGTTGATCAGATGGAATGACTGGAACACAAAACCAAGAGTCTTGTTACGAAAAGCAGCCAATTCCTTATCTTTCATGCTTTCCACAGAAGTTCCGTTGATTTCAATCTTGCCACTGCTGGGAGCATCCAGCAATCCCATAATATTCAACAGTGTAGACTTTCCACAACCGGAAGGTCCCATAATGCTGACAAACTCACCTTTTGCTACTTCCAAATTTACATTTTCCAATGCTAATGTTTCAATCTCGTTAGTACGGTAAATCTTATTGATACCGGTTAATTTAATCATTGCCATAATTGTTTCTTATTAAATGGTTACTATTATTTTTTCTTTAACTATATTGTTTTCCTCTTTATTGTTTCAAAAGCTATGCCAAGAAGTTATTGCTTTCATTTTCAGTATATTGCTTTCTCTGCATAGTGTCCGATTCTGAACACTCTGATCGTTTTTGAAATGTTCTTATTCATCACGCAAAGCATTTACAGGAGTAATGCGACTAATGCTTTGTGCCGGAATATAAATTCCGATACTGACTACAATCAGTAATATGATCCATACAATAAGTGATACCCCCAGAAAATGGAGTGGAAATACATTTACCCAATAAACGGGCAATATTTCACTTTTGTCCCACATATTTGTATAGAGCCCTTCTTTTAGTGCGTATTGCAGATAAAGAAGGCATCCCACCACGGTAGCCAATGTAGCAAGGACTACACCTTCGCCTAATAACATACGGATGATATATCCGGAACGGGCACCAAAACTTTTCATCACTCCCACTTCTTCCCGGCGGCTTCGCGTCTGCATCCAGAATGTGCCGGATACTCCCAAACACAGACTGATAAGGAAAAACGCTCCCATCAATAAATTCACACGATAGGTATAGTTCACCGTGTTTTCCTCATCATTTTCTTCTATCACCTCCCGATAGCTTTTAACGCCACGCATATACAAATTACCAATGCGCAATTCCTTCTCTGCCCACGGACGGAAACGTTGCAAAAATTGTATTTCATCTACCATAGGCTTTGTCCGAAAGACAATGGATACATTCTCAGGAATATCTGCTTTCCCGGGTTTATTGGGAAACAGCAATACATTTTGCGGCTGCATTCCGTTACGCATACGCAATTTTCCTATGGTAGCTTTCGCTATCCACTGCAAAGTATCTTGTTTCGTGTCATAATACTGATAACCCAATGAGGGAACGCCGGGCATAGGATGAGTAGTCATCGCCACTTCTTTATTACCAAATGCCAATTGATCTAATTCTTCATTGGTCTGCCCTTCTACTTCCTCAAATCCAAAAGTACGGAAGAAGTCAGTCTGAGGCTCAAAAAACATAACCATAAAGGAATAAGAATGTAAAGTGTCGGGAGCAATAGAATTACTCCACGAACTGCTGCAAAACGGACCGACATTTTCAAATTGCAAAGTTACATATTGTATATCATCATAACTTTGCAACCGTGAAACCATACGCCGCACATTGGCTACGCGAGCCTCCACGCTATCTTCATTCGCATCAAAACGAGAAGATTTGGGCGATAAAGTGGCAAGAGTCAATCTATACATTCCATCTTCGGTGATACCGGTAGGCAAATTACGGTCATGAGTAGTCACTATAATAGGGTCTGTCAGTACCCATATCACAATAGATACAATAATCAGTTCCGCCAACAACCAACCATTGCGGTAACGACGTGACCATAAGTTCTTTATTATTAAATGTAACATAATCTCTCTCCTCCTCTATTTTTTCTGATTCAATGAATAGACTATATTTTTACGCAGAGCTTTCCATGCAGGCCACAATGCCGACAGCATGTTCAGCAATAGGCATACGGCAAAGCCAACCATAAATACCCATGGTGAAAAAAGCATATCAAAACTGACAATCGTATCTACTCCTTCGGGAACTGAATCACCGTAGCGTTCAAAGAGGGTAAACACCCAATTACGCCCGGCAATAAGCACTATCCAGGCAAGGCACAATCCCAATAACCCGCCCAGACAAGTCAATATCAGATTTTCCGTCAAGACTTGGCGGAGCAGTCGTCCACGATTGGCGCCAAAAGCTTTGCATATTCCCATTTCGGGCAAACGCTTTTCCATACGCGTGCTAATCATGCCACAAAGGTTTAGAGCAGGAACTAATAAGAATATCAAAACCAAACCTCCCCACTGGCGTATCAATTCCCACCAGTCCAGTGGAGCATTTCCATGACGGTATGCACTTTTCCAAAAAATATCAGGTCCCAATAAAACTAACTTCTTCTCCTCTTGCGAGGCATTATACTTACGAACCAGCTCGTCTACTTCTGCCTTTAAAGCCATACCTTGGGCATCATCCTTTACCTTAAAGTAGACAATATAAGATCCTAACAAATCATCATTACCTCCGTTCACATTATCATATCCAGTCACGGATGTGTATGGCAAATATAGTTGTGCAAAAGAACTACTTGTCAGGAAACTTGCATCGTTCACCACTCCTGCCACACGGCAATCTGTATAGTTCAGATTAAAAGTTTTGCCAACCACATCTGTAGTTCCGAAAATACGGCGAGCCAAACTTTCCCCTATCACTGCATTCATTATTCCACTATCAAAATCTGCCTGCGAAAACGGTTTCCCGTCCAAAAACTTAAATTGGAATATTTGGAAGAAAGCAGGATCCGTATATTTCACTTCCACTTTTATATCAGCTCCCATATTATCCGGCTGAATAAAATCTTCTATTCCCCATGGCTGATATACAGCGGAGACCGTTTCGGTTTCCTGCATGGCATACCACCAGTCGCGTACCAGCTTATAGGAACTTTGCCAGTTACTATTTCCTTTGGTTTTCAGGTATTGCACACTAACCGATTTCAACACCCAAGTCCGGGCACGGTTCGTTTCAGGATAAATAGGAGCCACCTTTATATAATGAGCTACAAAAACAACCATCGTCATGGCGATAGCCAGCCCTGTACCCGTTATATAAAGCATACTGAATAGTTTATTTTGCTTCAGTAACTCCCATGCTTGTTTTAAATAGAGTCTTATCATATGCCAATTCTTTATTATCTGATTCCTATTTATTCATCACGCAAAGCATCCACCGGATTCACCCGGCTAATATTACGGGCAGGAAGATAAATACCTATAAGGACTACTACCAATATAATAATGTATACAATGAGTGAAACACCCAAGAAATGAGTCTCAAAAGAGGAAATCCAATCATCATCGGCAATTCTGGACATGAAACTATTTATTCCATATAACCCTTCTTTCAGAGCATATTGCAAATACCCTAAACATCCCATAACAAACGCAAGTGTACACAACACAAATCCTTCTCCCAACAGCATACGCATAATATAACCAGGAGTTGCACCGAAAGAACGCATAATACCTGCTTCTTCACTACGCTTGCGGGTTTGCAACCAGAAAGTACCTATAACACCCAAACATAGATTGATCAAAAAGAAAATGACAACTGCTGCATTGAGTCGAATCTTATTACTTGTCCCCCACTGATACTCATAATTTTTAATGAGTTGCGGATAAGAGATAACAGAACGGGCAAAAAGATTACCGGCTCTCAGTTCTTTCACCATCCAAGGACGAAATTCATTCATAAAATGCCCCGAACTAATTCCCGGCTTTAAGCGTACCAGCACACGGGTTTGTTCTCCTATATTCCATCTGGAATGTGGCCAAAATGTGACTAAAGATGCACGTTCTCCACTATAGGCACGTATATTTTCCACTACACCCGCTATGCGATAATAAATGGTATCCCCTGTATAGTCTACATAAAAGACCTGCTGCCCTATCGCTTGTTTTCCGGGCAATAAACTTTCAGCAAAATTGCGTGTCACCACTATATCATGTTCTCCATAATCAGCTTTTGAAAGTTCCTCTGCCGAAGGGCTTCCCGGAATAGCCTTAATTCCATAAGTTTCAAAATAATGTTGACCGGGATTGAAATACATAACACGAGTAAACAATGAAAGCGAATCTACCTGAAAACCTCTGGAACTATTTCCTTGTGAATTCAAATAAGATGCCACCAACAAGGGAGAAGCACTTTCCACTCCGGGATAATTCCTTATTTTATTCATCAGACGGAAAAAGTTATCCGTACGTGATGCAGAATCCGAGGCTTGTTCGTCATAGCCCTGGGCATGTGAATCCAATGATGCCATTTCTATCAGATATAACCTATCGGCATCATAGCCCAAAGGTAATGAAGTGTCATGCAGTAATACCACTACGGGATCCATTATTACCCAAGTAACCACTGATACCAATATCAGTTCAGCCAGCAGCCATCCATTTCTTTTACGTCGGCTCCATAAGTTATTTATAATAAGTTTCCACATAATCGTATTATCGCTTTTCATTTAATGATTGAATAATAGGATTCCGCAAAGAATGCCATGCGGGGATCAATGCCGATAACAGGTTCAGAACCACACAAAGCAGCAAGGCAGCAGCAAATATAGAAGGTGCCAGTAACATCTCACCGGAAACTTCTGTCGCCACACCATCCAATGGAACATTAGGATATTCCTCGAACAATGAAAATACCCACTCACGACAAGTAACCAATGCCGTCCATGCCAGAACAAGTCCCAGCAAGCCACCTGCCAATGTCAATATCAAGTTCTCCCACATAATCTGGCTCAACAATCCTGCCCGGTGCGCTCCAAAAGACTTGCGGATTCCCATCTCCGAGAGTCGTGTCTCCATGCGTCCGGCTATCATGCCGCTTAAATTCAATGCGGGTACTAATAGCAAAACCAATAGTACTATGAAATAATGACAGATTACGTCCTTCCAAGAGAAATCATCACCCACAAATGGTTGAAATACGCTCAGTATATGACTACGAGGCTGATTCTTTAGTTTCAATTCCCAATCATCCTGCGAGGTATTGTATTTATGTACAAGTTCCGATATTTCTTTCCGCATAGCAACATCCTGTTCGTTTGAATCAGTCAGGACCGTTATTGCATATGCTCCATAATAGGCTAAACCTCCTTTGCGATCATAGTTGGCTTCCGAGGAATAAGGTACATAGACCTGTGCAAAGGATTTTCCGGTCAATACACTGGCTCCTTTTACTACCCCTGCTATACGGTAATCCATATAATTCAGTTTGAATATCTTCCCCACCAAGCCGTGGTCCGTACCGAATATGCGTCGTGCAAGTGCATCTGAAATCACAGCAGAACGGATGCCGCTTTTCCAGTCAGCTTCCGAAAAAGGTTTTCCCTCTATAAAACGAAATTGATAAATCTGAAAAAAGCCGGGATCGGTAGGTTTCTTGATAACGGGAAAATCTCCACTTCCATCAAATGGTTGCACATAATCATTATTCTCCCAAGAAGTAATTTCCGCAGAGACAGCTTTTACATTTTTCAATGTATAGAACCATTCCTTGACTGCCTGAAAAGAAAAAGCCCATTGATTAGCACTCCCTGTTTGCTTATTCACAAAGCGGGAAGTCGTGATATAAAATGTATGATCACGATTCACTTCCGGATAGACGGGTGCTATCTTTACATAGTAAACAATAGCCATAATCATGGTGGTAGCAATGGCTAGCGCTGTTCCCGCTACATAAATAGAGGTGAACAACTTATTCTGCCTAACCATCATCCATGCTTGTTTTAAATAGAGTCTTATCATGGGTTGAGAACGAATTGATGGTACTTCTTTCGTCATTCCCTCTGTCACACCTTGCAAAACCCGGAGTGACAGAGAGTAGACTACAATATTAATATATCAATGTAAAGAGAGAGTTTTATTCTGCTGTTTATGTCGTAGCTATCCTTATTTTATTTTCAGCTTATTCTTATTCTTGTAACTGCTCATATCACTGATAACAACCTTATCACCAGGATTTAAGCCGGACACAACCTCTACATATTCAAAGTTACTGTCACCCAGTTGTACCTTGCGCTTCACTATCTCATCTTTGCCGTCCTGGACGAACAACTCATATTCACCACGACCCACATAGTAAGAAGCATTCGCCAATCTCAACACGCCTTCTTTGACAGCATTCATCACATATACATCCGTTTTCAGTCCGGAACGCAAGCGTTTGTTATTGTCCTCATTCAACTGAACAATGAAAGAAATAACACCATTCTTACTCAGCGGAGTCACACTGCTTACTGTTCCCTCCAGCTTCTCATTGCCAATCTTTACCACGGCACGTCCACCGGCAGCAACACGGTCACCGTATGTATCGGCTATTTCACCTTCTACCTTGAAGTGACTTAAATCAGAGATGATAGCTACCTGGGTACCTTCTGCCACCTGAGCACCCACCTGATTATTGATATAAGTAAGGATGGCTTTACGGGGTGAACGGATTTGGGCATCATCCAGTGTGCGCTTCATTTCTGCCAGACTCTTAGAGAAGATATTGAACTCCAGTTCTTTCACTTTTAAGTCGGCTGCTTTCACTTCCGTTTCATTGGCATATTGCTGACGAAGCTGTTCCAATTCCAACTTACCAGTATTGAAGTTCAATTCTGCCTGGCGCACCTTGTCTGTAGTTCCTGACCCCAAACTATCCAAATAGCGTTCATTACGAAGTTCTACCTCCATGCGGTTCAGCTTCATGGCCGAAATTTTCACTTGCATGGCAAGGTCACTCAGATAAGTATTGTTGTTTACCTTCAACTGCTCCAACTGATAACGTTTCATCTGTTCTTCATCCAGCAATTTATTATATTCCGTTTCCGTGCTCTGCAAGTCCAGCTTTAAGATGGGAGTACCTACATCCACACTATCACCACCCTTACGATACACTTCGATGATGCGGGTATTGATGGGCGAATTGATAATTTCTTCAAAAGCCGGAACCACTTTACCAGATGCGCTGACGCTCACTTCTATTGTTCCATTGTCAACTTCGGAAAATACTAAGTCCTTACGGTTAACACTACTCCGCATAAACGAAATGAGCACAGCTATACAAACGATGGCCACAACACCTATCGCACCGTATTTTATAAACTTCTTCTTGCGTTCTTTATCACGCACTTCTTTTGGGATTTCTCTGTCCATAATCTATTGTCGTTTTATTATTTTCATTTTCGTACCAAAGATTAAGCAACATCCATGCCAAAAACATAAACATCTGATTTTCAGATAACACCAAAAAAGAAAAGGTGTCCGATATCGAACACCTTGTACGTTTTTAAACGTCCGCCATCGGACATTATCACTAGCGCAAACGCAATATATCACCTACTTTGGGAGACGGATCTTCCGGCTTCATCTTGTTCATCTTATACAGGTTCTTCAAACGGATGCCGTATTTCTGAGAAACAGAATACATGGACTCACCACTACGAACCACATGAACAATATGTTCCTTATCTGCACGGCGATGTTTCTTATCCAAATAAATTATATCTCCGGGCTTCAGTTCATATCCTTTATAAAGGTCATTGTATTTTCTAAGTTTCCGCTGGCTGATATCAAATTCTGTAGAGAGTTTCTTGAATGTATCGCCCGGACGGACTACAATATACAGCAAATCATTCGCCAAGTATGGCTGATGGGGATTCGGAAATTCCTTCATCCACTTTATGCCATCTTTTGTATCATATTTATGCAGTTCATACAGCTCAATGATATCAATCAACCGATAAGCGTAACGGGGATCTGTGGCATAACCTGCTTTCTTCAGACCATGAGCCCATCCTTTATAATCGGTCATTTTCAATTTGAATAATGAAGCATAACGCGAACGTCCTTTCAGAAACTTCGAATGGTCTTCGTAAGAGTCACGCGGCTGCTTATAAGCACGAAAACATTCGTTACGGGCATCATCATCATGACGCACTGTGCGGCCTGTCCAGTCACCACCGCATTTTATGCCAAAATGGTTGTTCGACTTACGGGCCAGAGTACTTTTTCCTGCTCCGGACTCTAACAGCCCTTGGGCTAAAGTAATACTGGCAGGAATACGGTAACGCTTCATTTCGTCGATGGCAATATCCTTATATTTATGAATATATTCCTCGTACTGCCTATTACGGGTTTGCGCCTGCATTGTCAAACAACACCAGCTACAAAGCAGACTTATTAATATAAGATTTAGCGTATTCTTCATCTTCCTGGTTTAGAATTGTTCCAATATTTGTATTCGTTTCTCAATAGGCGGATGAGTAGCAAAAAGACCACTCAAGCCGCTTAAAGCACTTTTAGCCTGCTTCCCCGGATGCTGTATAAACAACTGTGCCACGTCTTCACGCTTCACTGCTTCTATATCAGGATCAGCAGAAATCTTGCGTAATGCACTTGCCAGTGCCAATGGATTCTTAGTCATCTCGGCAGAACCGGCATCAGCTAAATATTCCCGTTTACGGGAAATGGCAAACCGCATCAATATGGCAAAGAAATAACCAATAGCAGCAACCACCATAGCCAACAGTATAATCAGTATTGCGCCATTCCCTTTATCGTTCCGCCTACGGGTCAATGAGGAATAATAGACAGATCGCATGGCGATTTGGGCAATCATAGAGAAGATACCGACAAAGACAATAGAAATGATAAGTAACCTCACATCATGGTTACGGATGTGCGAAAGTTCATGGGCAATTACCGCCTCCAACTCCTCATCATTCAGTTTCTCAATAATTCCTTTGGAAAGGGTTACTGTATAACTATTCTTATTAATGCCACTGGCATACGCATTCAAAGAATCATCATCAATGATATTGATTTTCGGCATTGTCATTCCCTGGCTCATACATAAGTTTTCCACCAGATTATAAATACGTTTGTTTTCCTTACGCTCTAACGGACGGGCACCGGTAGCAGAGTTGATAATGGATGTATTGGCAAAGTAAGCTATCAAAAACCAAATGAGTACTCCCCCTATGACATAGGGTATGAGGTGTACAAACATGGATGTGGAGTAATCCATTAACAAGCCGGTATCCATGCTGTCATCTTTGTATGCCAACAAGTGCAATAGAAAACAGAACAAATAGGTGAGTCCTATGACAAGACAAGGGAATAAAAGTAACAAGAGCAGGGAACGGAAATTGTTCCTGCTCTGTTGGGTTTGTATACCAATGTATTGCATGGTTTATAAAATCAAATTTAGAATTTAATTTTAGGAGCTTCTTCCAAAGCAACACGCTGTTCTCCTAAATCAAACATTACTTCTTTATGGAAGCCAAACATACCTGCCATGATATTGGAAGGGAATGTTTCGACTGCATTATTATATTCTTTTGTAGCAGAATTGAAATAACGGCGTACAGAAGAAAGTTTATTTTCCAAATCAGCTATTTCTTCCTGCAATTGAAGGAAATTCTGGTTTGCTTTCAAGTCGGGATAAGCTTCCAATGTTATCTTCAATCCTGCCAAAGCAGAAGATAATGCATTTTCAGCTACAATTTTATCATCAATGGTCTTTGCACCAATCGCTCCATTACGGGCATTGATAACGCGCTCCAAAGTTTCTTTCTCGTGTGCAGCATATCCCTTCACTGTTTCTACTAACTGTGGGATTAAGTCATGACGCTGTTTCAATTGTACATCAATGTCTGCAAATGCGTTTTCGCGATTGTTACGCAGCTTCACTAATGAGTTATACATGGACACTAACCAAGCTATTACAATGACAGCTACTACTATTACAATAATCGTTACCATACTATTTATCGTTTTTATTTGTTGTATTAAAGATTACAAACATACACTTTTTATTCGGCTGTATGCAATCTTTTTATATAAATTACGTTTTTCATTCAAATTCCAATACTCCGAAGAAGTCCGGACGGTGAAAGTCAGGATTCTCTATCTTTATCGGATTCCATGATAAAAAATGTGGCGTTTGCAGCTCGTCTCCACATTTATAGAAATTAGCATTTATGCCCATTCCATCGAGATTTTTGATATTGTGTTTAAAAAATACGGAGTAAGGAATGAGTAATGCAACTTCCCATGTACATTCTCCGATTCGTTCTTCAAATGGTTGATTTCCTAAAGAAGACCAACGTTCTACTTGTTTTGTGATTTCCAGAGAAGCATGTTCCCGATTATTTCGTTCCGGTCCTGCCGCCAAAAGAACGGTTCCGATGCAATTACATTCCAGGTTATAGTAAATGCCATCATTGGCGGGAATGGAAAAGAACTCTACGCATGAGTCTGTCCATACGCTTCCATTATCCTCGCCATATTTAGCACGAACACTGGCTTCCGTCACTTTATAATGAAGCAATATCGCATCATTTGTATGGGCAATACGGAAAGCGACCTTCGGCTTATAAGGGTATGTTTGCCAATTTACAACATCAATCGGTTGGAATGCAATTCTCTTATCATCAAATAATGCCGATATATTTTGTGCATTCTTCACTGTTTCATTTAATTTCTGTACTTTCATAGTCTTTTTCCTTTTAAAAGATTAGATATTTCTGGTTTATCGTTGCAAACATACGAATTTTATTCGTCTTCATACAATCGTTTTCCTCGCTTTATTCGTACTTAGGAGAAAAATCTTCGTATCTTTGCTGCTAAGATGAAAACGCAGACTACTATAATACTATTGATAGGACTATTACTATCTTGCTGCACAAGTAAGACACACTATCCTAAAGCTATGATACAGGCAGAAGAATGTATCATAGAACACCCTGATAGTGCATTAGCTTATCTTTCTTCATTGGAAAAGGAGATTAAAGGTGAGCCGAAAGAAACGCAGATGTATTATTATTTATTGACGATTAAGGCTAAGGACAAACTGTATATACACCACACATCTGATTCATTGATAAAGATTGTTACCCAGTTTTATGAAAACTATGGTGATAGTGATAAGTTGATAGAATCTTATTACTACATGGGAAGCGTATATAGGGATATAAATGATGCTCCACGGGCGCTCAAAGCTTTTCAAGATGCTATAGATGCAAGTAAAAATGGTAAGCAATATGATATTTTAGCTCAAACATACGGGCAGATGGGCACTTTGTTTGCTTATCAAGGATTATACAACGAATCCTTACAATCTTATAGAGAGGCACTAAAATTCCATACTTTAATGAAGAAGCAATCAAAAGTAGCTATTGCTATACGCAATATAGCCCGAATCTATAATGTACAGAAAATGCAAGATAGTGCCCTATTTTATTATGATAAAGCATATAAATACATTTTAGAATCAGAGAACAATAAATTAGCTAATAGTCTTCTAGGAGAACTTGGTTGCGTTTATTATGATGTAGGAAAAATTGATTCTGCAAAAATAATGCTACAAAACGCAATAAAGGGTAATTTTGATATAAAAAATGCATTACTAAATTTAGGGATTCTATATAAAAATGCAGGGCAATTAGACTCTGCTCAATATTGTTTCAAGCAGACTCTCAATTTGGGAGATATTTATAAAAGACAATATGCGTACACTTACTTATCCCAAATAGAATTTAACAAAAAGAATTATCATAAAGCACTAGAATATATATACAAATCACAAAGTTTACGAGATTCTATTGACAAGATTACTCAAACAGAAGCAATTAATAAAATACAGAGTTTATATAACTATCAACATACAGAAAAAGAAAATAATCAACTAAGATTAAGCTATGAAAGTAAAAAAGCTCAAGTTTATAGACTCTTATTTACACTAATGTTATGTATTGTAATAAGTTTAGTCACTATTCTTTATATTGGAAAGAGAAAACAAAAAAGTATTGAACAAGAAAAGAAATTGAGACTACTTAAAGAACAACAGTACGCTTTAAGTTTAGAACATATCGAAGATAATCAGAAAAAAAATCGATAAATTAGAACAGCAACTACACGAAGCTACAGAAAATGATATCCTCAACAAAAAAATTATTCAATCTCAAAAAGAACAACTAGAACATATTAATAGCCAAGTTTTTGCAGTCCGCAATGAGCAAGAGTTATTGGAAATGACATTTAAACAATCTCCAATATACTTATTGTTCCATAAAATAGGTAACGATGAAACTATAAAAATAACAGAAAAAGAATGGCTGACTTTACAAATAGAAATAGATAAAACATACCATAATTTCACAGATCGCCTATATGCACTGTATCCACAACTTTCATTGTTAGAATTACGTATTTGTTATTTAATTAAAATCTCGATGCAAGTAAGAGATATTGCTCTATTACTCAATCGCTCCAAATCTGCAATATCCATTGGCCGTACCCGACTTTATAAAAAGATACATGGAACAGAAGGAACTGTTGAAATGATGGACCAGTTTATCATGAATTTATAAATATAGCTCATTGTAAACGAAATGTAAACGGTTTTATTGCATAATATTAGGGGATGCAGTGTATATTTGCCGCCAAACTAAAACATAAAAGTGCAATGAAACTAAAAGGATTTATTTTAAGTTTAGTGTGCCTCACATTAATACCTATCAGTACTTCTGCTATCGAGATAACAATCAAGAATTGGGGAGAAGCAGATGACCGTTCTGTTATTTCTTCAGAACCAGTATTATCACAAGATGAAGATGCCATCTACATCTATTCAAGAAAACAGTTGGATAATCTTTCGATTGAAATCAAAGACTTATCTGGAAACGTAGTATATTCTACAGTAGTAACAATTCCTGCTGGAACAGAATATCCTACCTCTATTACATCACTCCCGGAAGGAGAATACCTTTTCACTATAACTAAAGGTCGTAGCTATATTGTAGGATATTTCACTAAATAATATTTATAAAATCTAGTTCATCAGTTTTTTTAACCTTAACCTTCTATTCTTTCTTAGTGGCTGTCCGCAAACAGCAGCCACTAAGAGAATAGAACTATGAAACTTTATTTCTTGGCATGGCTTTGAGCAACACGTCTTTTACCATCATGTTGTCCTTTAGCACCTTGCCTCTTGTTCATCTCCTTACGAAACTTATCACCATTCCGCTTTTCCATATTATACATTTTCTGAATCTGCTTAGGAGAAAGAAACTTGCGGAATTCATTATAATACTTTTCACGAATATCCAGCATCTTTCTGCTTTGAGCAAAACGAGCCTTGATTGCTTGTTCCACCTCTGCATCTGTAGGAACCGGTTTCGGAGCCTGCTTGTCCGCAGTAGTCTTATTTTCGGTTTTCTTACGAGCATTCATCATACGCGTGGCACTCATCTCCTCCATATACTTCTTGTAAACAGGAGTAAACTTTGCTGCCGTTGCATCATCCAGTGCCAATCCTTTTATAATCTGATTACACTGCATTTCCTGCATTTGTTCTTTAGTAAATTGCCTTCTCTGTGGTCTTGCATCATTCTTTTCCTGTGCAAAAAGAGCCACCTGGCTTCCTATAAAAATGGCTACCAATACCATTAAAAACTTTCTTGTCTTCATAATTTTGTTGTTTTAGTAATTAATCAATTTATAAATATATCATTATCTGATAATTCCACCCATTCTGCCAATTCTTCATCCGTCATGGACTCAATATATTGATCCATTACATCCGAATAAGAATAGTCTAAATCCGTAGATACGATAAGCGAAGTGGCAGACAACTGTTCTACCTCCGGTTGTGATGCCGGGAAGAAAATGACTCCCAATAAAACAGCCGCAGCAGCAAGAGTAGCCGAAATAATAAGTTTCATCCGATGCTGCTTCTTTCGCTTTCCGCCCTGCGCACGCTCCATTACCTGCTCCTGCACCTTTTCAAAGAAACCATCGGGAGTGCGATAAGGCATCTGCTTTCCAACATTCTTAAAATCAAAGTCTTTTTCTACCATATCTTTAATTATTTATCATATACTCTTTTATTTTCTCTTTCGCATAGTGATAATTCACTTTCAGCGTATCTACTTTCGTCTCCGTTATCCGGCTTATTTCATCATACTCCAACTCATCATAATATCGGAGATTGAAAACTACCCGTTGCTTCTCGGGAAGCATCAGGATTGCTTGCTGAAATTTCACAGCCATCTCATTCTCATAATCCACATAGTCAGATGCCATCAGCTTACCCATCAGTTCTTCCTGCACTTCTTCTGCCGAAATAGCTTGCTCCTTACGTGTATTCAAGAATCGAAGGCACTCATTGGTTGCTATCCTATAAATCCACGTACTCAGCGAACTTTCTTCCCTGAATTGACCCAAATGGCGGAAAATGCGAATAAAGACTTCTTGAAGAATATCTTCTGCATCTTCGTGTGACACAACCAACCTACGGATATGCCAATATATCGGTTGTTGAAAACTATCCATCAACAGTTTGAACCCTCGTTCCAAACTGGAAGCACAAGCCTCCCGGATTTTATCTTCGTTTATCATCTATTCTTCAATTATTTATAGGTTAGAACCTTCAAATAGGAGGAAGTTAAAACAGGGGGATCGGATTTTGCATTAATTAATCTTCCGGTTAAAATAAATTGAATCTAACAGCAAATGGTAGGGAAATCCCTAAAAATAAATAGGGGAAAAGATAGATGAATATACTTTTTCCTGACTTACCTTTGTCTCAAACAAAAAACACAAAGATATGAGAAGATTAAGACAAACTGTATTAGCGTTAGCACTAGGCGCCATGATCTGTAGTTGTGGAAGTGGATTAACCCTGCAAGGCAGTAATACCTTTATGAAAATAAAACCGGGTATGGCTCAGGCAGAAGTGACCGAGATTTTGGGAAAGCCGACTTATCATCGTTTTGATGAAGGAGGAGAGCAATGGGAATACCAGAAAGTACATGCCCTGACCGGTGAAGAAACAAGAATTATCATTAACTTCACAGATGGATATGTAAGTAGCATGGATAGTTTTGACGGTTCACAACCTGCAATGCCGCCCGTTGCGGTATGTCCTCCTGCCGAAGTCATTACGATAGAGCCACCCAGACGCCCGAACCATCCGGACAATCACAGACCAAGGCACAGACCGATGAGTGCACAGAATTTTGATAACCTATATAATAAGGTAAAGAGAAAACCATTCAAAGATGACCAAATGGAACTGCTGTCAGTGGGAGTAGCCAACGGTTATTTCACTTGCAACCAATGTGCCCGCCTTATGTCTATCTTCACTTGGGATGATGAAAAGATGAAGGTCTTAAAAATGATGTCTGAACGCCTCGTGGACAGAGAAAATGGTGAAGAAATAGTCAAGAAGTTCGATTCTCTATTCAAACAAGATGATGCAAAAAAGATATTAGGCATATCCGGTAGATGGTAATATGCATCCAAGAACAACACAAAAAACACAATATTATGAGAAGATTACAACAAATGTTATTCACCTTGGCTATCAGCATGATGCTGGGTAGTTGCGTCACTTTGGGAGAAACCACCAGTGATAAGGCTTTTAAGATACAAAGAGGTATGACGAAAGAAGAAGCCGGTCGGATTCTTGGCAAACCGAACTTCAGGCGATTTGATGGTAATTTGGAGCAATGGGAATATCAAAGTGGCGGATTAGGCAGTTATCGCCAATACCTGATCGTGGAATTTAAAGATGATGTGGTAAAGAGTATGGATTCCTACAATGAAATATCCAAAGGTTCTTCTGTGGGAAATTTAAATTCTCATAAGGTATCACTAAGCGTGATCGGTTCTGTAGATGATAATGAATTTGATGAGGTTTATCACGAGGTAAAGAACTCGGTATTTAAAGAATCGACATTGGAGCGATCTATCAGGGACAAGAAGTTCAGTTGTGCACAGTGCCTTCAGTTGATGTCACTTTACACTTTTGATGATGATAAGTTGAAAATGCTGAAAGTATTGAAAGGGCATATAGCTGATACGATAAATTATGATGATATTGTAAATTCTCTGGATTTCATTTCGAGCAAGGATAAGGCTAGGGAGATATTGGGAATATCTAAATAATGGGGATAGCATAAAGATGACAATAGTCGGAAGTAACTTCATCGCCTCTTGAGACACTCTTTCTACACATCTCCGTTAACATTTACCGTAATGCTGTTATCCTCCCGTAGGGGCGGACCCGTGTGTCCGCCCGAAAGCATAAAGTGAACTATTTTCGGGCAGACACATGGGTCTGCCCCTACGGGAAATGTTAACAAGATTTGTAGAAAAAGAGCTCTCAAGAGAGGATAAAGTTACTTCTGTTTTCTTACAGTAAACAGTTATCTATTCGGCGTCTCCCAAACTTTTGTCTCATCGCATCGGATATCCAGAACCTGATCCCCACATCTCATCTTGAAATCCCCTTCTTCCAATCTCCACTTTCCATCATAACCAACAAAAGCCAAGTCACTGCCTTTCAACTTCATAGTAACAGTCTTTGTCTCCCCCGGCTGCAAATCCACCTTTTCAAAATTGCGCAAACGGATATTATCCGGAGCAGTACTAGCCACCAAATCACTGGAATAAAGCAATACACTCTCCTTGCCTGCCACTTTCCCCGTATTGGTTACATCGACGGTAAACACCATCTCATCATCTGCTTTAAAACTAGATTGACTAACCTTTAAATGACTGTATCTATAAGTGGTATAACTCATTCCAAAACCGAAAGGCCACTGCGTATCCATTACAGCATCATAATTATAATTACCTCCCATCTGCCCCATATTCTCACAAGTCTTATAATCATAAGTAGCCAGTGAATTGATGAGATGAGGATAAGTAAACGGCAACTTTCCACTGAAATTAGCATCACCCGCCAACAAATTGGCCAATGCATCCGCCCCATAGTTGCTTGGAAGCATGATATGAACAATAGCTTTTGCCAAAGGAACAATATCATTGATAATGCGCGGACGACCTTCATTCAAGACAAGCAGAATAGGCTTGCCCGTTTCAGCCAAAGCCTTCACCAGATTCTTTTGGTGGATAGACAAATTCAGATCCGTCAAGTTACCCGGTGTCTCGCAATAAGAATTTTCACCGATACAGGCTATAATCACATCTGCATTGGTGGCAGCACTCACTGCCTTATCTATCTGTGGTTCGTTTTCCTCCCACCAAAGACTCTTTCCGTCGGTTTTGTAAGTCACCCCCGGTTCATAAATCACATTCTCTTTACCATACTTATTGCAAAGAGCCTCATAAATGGTATGATAAGCCTGTGCATGCTCATCGGCTTTATCCCCCTGCCATGAATAAGACCATCCCCCATTGAGGCAACGCATAGAGTTCGCATTCGGTCCGGTCAGCAAAATTTTCTTTCCTTTAGCTAGAGGAAGCAGGTTATCTTCATTCTTCAGCAACACTTCCGATTCCTCTGCCGCCTGCAAAGCTGCTTGGGCAAACTCGGGAGAAGCAAATTTATCATACTTCTTGCTATCCCAATAAGGATTTTCAAACAACCCCAAACGATACTTCAGACGAAGGACACGAGCCACAGCATCATCAATACGAGACATGGGCACCTCCCCTTCTTCCACCAATTCCTTTAAATAGGTACAGAAACTTACTTCATAGGGAACCATAGACATATCAATACCTGCATTGATGGCTATCTTGATCGCCTCTTTCTTGGTAGCGGCAATGTGGTCGCGGACACAGAGATTGTTGATATCTGCCCAGTCGGTCACAATCATACCGTCCCAGTTCAGGTCTTCTTTCACCCATCCGGTCAGCAACTCCTTGTTGGCATGGAAAGGAAGTCCGTTATCCACCCCCGAATTAACCATCAGAGACAGGGCACCCGCCTTAAGGGAAGCCAAAAAAGGAGCAAAATGCTTTTCGCGCAAATCTGCTTTGGAGATAGAGGACGGAGTGCGGTCTTTTCCCGACACCGGAACGCCATATCCCATAAAATGCTTGATGCAAGCGGCCACATTGTTCTCACCAATATGGTTCGGATCTGTCCCTTGAAATGCCTTCACCATTTGCACTGCCATCTCGGCATTTACATAGCAATCTTCACCAAAGCTCTCCCACATACGGGGCCAACGGGGATCGCGCCCCAAATCCATGACCGGAGCATACGTCCAGGGAATGCATCCGGCTTTGGTTTCATAGGCAGAGACTTCCGCACTTTTGCGTGCCAGTTCGCGGTTAAAGGAAGCAGCAATGTTGATGCTTTGCGGAAACAGAGTGCCATCCAGCGTGTAGGTGGTTCCATGAATCTGGTCTACACCATATATACAAGGTATGCCGATTTCTTTCATCGACTTGTCCTGAATCTGTTTGATCAATTCCGCCCATTTCTCTTTCTTCTGAGCCACACTTAAAGGTACATTCAGAATAGAACCCACTTTGTATTTACCGATCACGGTATCCAGCATAGCTTCACTCAGCCGGCAACCGTCTTTACTGGCAGGAAAATCGGTTATCACGTCAATCGTGATTTCACACATTTGTCCTATTTTCTCATCTAAAGTCATTTTCTGAAGCCATGTGGCTATGTTGGCTTCTATCCGAGGATCGGAAGGAATAGCCGGAGCAGCTTTTTGTGCTGACACTGAGAATAATATCCCCATACATAAGAAAGAAGAAAGTAGTAATCTTTTCATGGTAATTCTTAGTTTTACTGTTTTTCATATCATCTATGGAAGACAAAAGTAATTAAGAATAAAGAGAAATCAAAGCATGAATTTAGAAAAGAAACATTTGGATATTAAAAACAAAACATTACATTTGCAAGAAAACAAATGAGTACCTACCATGAAACAAATCAAACTGGAAATAAATATAGAAGCACGTCACTATGACGAACTGGCAGAAGAAGACCGCCAGCTGATAGATGCCGCACGCGAGGCAACGCAAAGAAGTTATGCACCCTATTCGCATTTCTCCGTAGGAGCTGCCGCACTATTGGAAAATGGCATGGTAGTAACAGGTACGAATCAAGAGAATGCCGCCTATCCTTCCGGACTGTGTGCAGAACGCACCACCTTGTTTTATGCCAACTCCCAATATCCGGACCAGGCAGTAAAAACACTGGCCATTGCCGCACGCACGGAAAGTGACTTTCTGGATACCCCTATCCCCCCTTGCGGAGCTTGCCGGCAGGTATTGCTGGAAACAGAGAAACGATACGGAAAGCCCATGCGGATTCTACTTTATAGCAAATCGGATATTTATATATTAGAAGGCGTTGGCGGACTTTTGCCTTTATCTTTTGATGGAGACTATCTGATGTAATAATTTGCTAATGTGCCAATTACCATGCAAACATAGCGCAGTACATTGGCATATTAGCAAATTGATTCATTATTTTCAGTATTGCAAGATAAAACTCTCAGCCACTTTCAGGAAACGTTCATGACCTTTTTCATTCAAATGTGCCGTATCTGTATTGTTCTTGCTTTTCTGAAAATAGATTTTCCTGAAATGATCATCGCCCGCATAAATGCCTCCTTTTCGGGCACTATCAAAAATAGGAATACTATAATTCCCGCAGACCTCAATCATGGCATTCACTACCTTTTCAGCGTCACTCCCCTTAAAGTCTTTGCAATTCCAACGGGTAAAGAAAAAAATCTTAGCAGTAGGGTACTTGGCGATGAGCCCTTCACACAGCATTGCCAGTCTTTCTTTAAAGATATCAATGCCACCAATTGAATCCAATTTAAAACCGTCATTGTGACCACCTACCACAAGAACATAGTCTAAACTATCCGGCATCTCCTTATATCTTAAATACATCGCTTCCCCCCATCGAGGACTACTATAAGCAATGCTGCTACCGTTCTTGCCATAATTAAAATATTCCATACCGTGCTTTTTGGCAAATTTATAATGCCAAGTGTTCTCAACAGGTTCTTTGTGGTTCTTCACATAACTATCTCCGATAATTCCCAAGCGTTTCCCTCTCAATTCATCCTTCTGAGCGGTAGTCCCTTTGATGATTCGCTCCAACTGCTCATACATCTGCTTTCCCAAATACTCTGCCGAATGTGCTGTGAAATGCAGTTTGTCACCCAACAGTTCAGCACCCGACATATCTATCAGATGCATATCAGGATCTTCAGCGGCCAAACGCTTCATCGCATCTTCCACTTCCTGACTAAAGTTTTTATTGCTTCGGGCGACAGTACCGAAAACAAAAGGCAAACGTGAATAATCCTTCCCTGTTTTTTCTGTCAGATGCGCACGTACATAGGCCACCACCGCTTTCAGGTTATTATAATAGTCTTTACTCTTTGCATAGTCGCTCTCTCCTTGATGCCAAAGAAATGCATCGATCTGATATCCATCTTTCAGTCGGGAAAGAGTCCTGTCAATACATACGTCTATCTCTTGAATAAAAGAGAGTAACAAGGAGTTCCCTCCTTCAGAAGTAGCCTTTGTTTGTGCCAGCCATTCAGGATTTGCAGACCAGAAACGTCCCTTGGGAACATTATAATCCGGCGCAACGGATGTTCCTCCAACCGCCCATTTAACAACATAAAACTTTTCCTGCAACAACTGTTCCAACCAATAGTACGTCACCGCATCAAAAGCCCACATATTACTTTTTCCGCTACGCATGGCGCGAGGCCAAAAAGGCACAAATCTTCCTTCGGCATCATTCTGTGCAATCTGACAATAACGATAAGCACCTTCGGCATATCCTGCCGTATCCGTAGCCAAAGCCTTAATATATGCCGGCAAATCTTCATTGGGTGTCCGCCCGTCCGTATTAGATTGTCCGGCAGTGATAATAATATGGGTAGGGCTGGAAGCTGCCATATTCAAACTCACAGTAGCAAAGATAAAAATCAGAATCAAGTTTTTCATGAGTATCATCTTACATTGTTATTTTATTGATGCAAAAATAACACAAAACGCAATATAAATACATGGAAAATCATTCATTTACATAGATTTTTATATTCATCGCCTCATAGGCGTTAACTTTAAGGTTGTATAGCACGGACTCCCCCTTTCGAAGCCACTCAGTGAACCAAGTTAACGCTTAAATTCCTTCAAAAGCTTCATTTGCCTGTAGCACGTTGTTTATCAGCGCATTACCATGAACAATTCGTATCTGATTCCTTCATGAATGGTTCAGCTTTCAAATAGTTCGCAGAAGGTGGGTTTCACTTTCCCTGTTCGCGGCTCACCAGCATGGGGGCTATGGCGTTGGCGCAACGGTCCATGCCATTTGGCGGCTACGCCCAGCATCCAGTGGTGGAAACAGTTTATCCAAAAGCTCTTTTTTGAAACACGTTGTGCCAGTGGAGTCACTCGGTCCTTGCCGCCCCATTCGGGAAGGGTATCCATATAAGATAGTAGTGGGTGGTAATCCGGTATTTGTTCTGAGTTGACCAGTCGGGACACATCCTTGTCCCAGCAGTTGATGTGGCGGGTGCGTGCTTCCATGCACAGGCTGTTCAGTATGCGTTGGCTTATCACCTTATATACAGTGTTTTCTCTTTTTTGCGGTATTCCGTTTGTTCTGTCAGCACGTTGAAACGAAAGTCATAGCATGCTAGTAAGAACTGCTCAAGTTATTCTTGTTCTTTGTTTATGTTTCCATTCTTGTCTATTGATAATGAGGTGTATAGCTCTTTTTTAGGCTCATTCTGTACTACATTTTCTACTGCCAGTCTTTTTATCAATTTGTTTAATAATTTTCCATTCATTTTCTTTTGTTTATTGGTTTCTAATATGACAAAGGTAATATATGAAATGGCGATTTACAAGCTCTTACGGCGTGTTTAGAAGGAAAAGTGATTAAGCATCAATGTCTGGGAGATTATTCTTTTTTGTCTTGTCAATGTTGTGTTTTTATCCTTTCGTTATTATCGTTTCACTAGAGTGATGAGTTATGATCACTTATGTAATGAGAAGTAATCACTTTAGTGATGCATTCTCATTACCTTATTGAAACGATAATAATGAACGGACGAAAAACCGATTTCGACAGGGAGAAAAACAGATAAAGACAGGGGGGAAGGTTTATTGTAATGTGGTTGAAGATGGAGTGAGGGAATGAAGTGGCTGCATACGGGGGACGCACCTGTTTGGATAAGGATAAAAAGATGGGGCTAAGACTGGGATTTGCGTGAAATGATTATCAAGAATGATTCATTTTATGAAGGAGTCGGGATAAAATTGTTCATGATAACTATTTTATAACCAGCATATTACTAGTTAATGAAGGATTTGACACATAAACGTTAACTTTAAGATAGTATAGCGCAGCTTCCCACCTTTGAGAGTACTCTTTCTGCACATCTCCGTTAACATTTACCGTAGGGGCAGGGTCTGCCTGCCCGAATACACAAAGCGAACTGTTTCCGGGCGGGCAAACCCCGCCCCTACAGTGGATGAAAGCGTTACTGAAAATGTTAACGGAGATGTGTAGAAAGAGTAGCTTTTGAAGAGGGAGGCTGCGCTATACTATAAAGTCAACGCCTATGGATTCATCACTTCATTTAGAATAAAAACCGTCTCTCAACCACAAAGAGCCGAAAAGAAAAGAGAGCCACAGGAACAATTGCTCCAAATAGCTCTCTTTTTATAGTTTATCTATTGCTTGATTATTTATTATCGCCGTACATGCGGGCACGCATCTCCTTGATATGCTCGGAACTGATGTACTCATCATATTCCATCATCTTGTCAATGATGCCATTCGGAGTCAATTCAATGATACGGTTGGCAACGGTTTCAATGAATTCGTGGTCATGAGACGAGAATAATACGTTTCCTTTATAAGACTTCAGGTTGTTATTGAACGCCTGGATAGATTCCAAGTCCAAATGGTTGGTAGGAGTATCCAGAATGAGGCAGTTTGCATTACGCAACTGCATGCGGGCAATCATACAACGCATCTTTTCACCTCCCGAAAGTACGTTTACTTTCTTCAACACCTCCTCACCGGAGAACAACATGCGTCCCAGGAAGCCTTTCATATATACTTCATTGCCTTCACCAAACTGGCTCAACCAGTCCACCAGGTTCAAATCGCTCTCAAAGAACTTGGTATTATCTACCGGAAGGTATGCCGTAGTAATGGTAACACCCCAGGCAAATTTGCCCGCCTGTGGCTTGCGATTCTCATTAATGATTTCGAAAAGAGCAGTCATGGCACGGGGGTCACGGCTCAGGAATACAATCTTGTCCCCTTTCTCTACGTTGAAGTTGACATCATTGAACAACACGATGCCATCTTCCGTCTCGGCACGCAAGCCCGAAACTTCCAGAATCTGATTGCCTGGTTCGCGATCGGGAGTAAAGATGATACCCGGATACTTGCGGGAAGAAGGTTTGATTTCGTCCACATTCAGTTTCTCCAACATCTTCTTACGGCTGGTAGTCTGCTTGCTCTTAGCCACATTGGCACTAAAGCGGCGGATAAATTCTTCCAGTTCTTTCTTCTTTTCTTCAGCCTTCGCCTTCTGGTTCTGCTGCTGGCGGAGTGCCAACTGGCTTGATTCATACCAGAAAGTATAGTTACCGGCAAACATATTTACTTTGCCGAAGTCAATATCGACGGTGTGTGTACAAACCGAGTCCAGGAAGTGACGGTCGTGGCTCACCACCAGCACCGTGTGCTCAAAGTTGGAAAGATATTCTTCCAGCCACATCACCGTGTCCATATCCAAGTCATTGGTAGGCTCATCCAGCAGCAAGTTATCGGGATTTCCATAAAGTGCCTGTGCCAACATGACACGCACCTTTTCCTTACCACTCAGGTCGCCCATCAGCAGATAGTGCTTATCTTCCTTTATGCCCAGCCCGCTCAGCAAAGAAGCGGCATCGCTCTCTGCATTCCAGCCGTCCAGCTCGGCAAACTTTTCTTCCAGCTCGGAAACTTTCAAGCCATCTTCGTCCGTAAAGTCGGTCTTGGCATACAGTTCTTCACGTTGCTTCATGATGTCCCACAACACCGTGTGTCCCATCATCACCGTGTCCATTACGGTGTGTTCGTCCCACTTAAAGTGGTCCTGGCTCAACACAGAAAGACGCTCGCCCGGTCCCAACGTTACCGACCCTTTAGTCGGTTCCAACTCACCCGAAATCGCTTTCAGGAAAGTAGATTTTCCGGCGCCGTTTGCACCGATAACCCCGTAAATATTTCCGTTTGTAAACTTCATATTTACGTCATTATACAACACTCTTTTACCAAACTGAATGGCTAGGTTTGAAACTGTAATCATCCTATTATATACCTTATTTTATATGTTATTCCTTATTTTGAGGTTGCAAAGGTAGGCATTTTAATTCAGAAAAGTATGCCAGTGTGACAGAATTTCCGTACTTTTGCAAAATTATTAGTCCGGGGAAACAACTAGGCACGAAATTTGTTAGCAATGAATTAACCTAAAAACCCTGACGATTATGAGTAAGAATAAGAAAAACAAAAAGTATAATAAGAATATGAACCCAACAGAGAATAACCAACCTCAGGATGAGGAAGTTTTGAAAAATCAAGAAGCGGCAGAAGCGGCTATTGATGAAGAAACTCAGCAGGAAGCGGCAGAGGAGCAAAATGCTGACGAGAAGTTGAACAAGGAATTGGCAGAAGCTCAAAAGACCATAGAAGATCAGCATGACAAATATCTGCGTCTCTCTGCCGAGTTTGACAACTATCGCAAACGTACCATGAAGGAGAAAGCGGAATTGATTAAAAACGGTGGTGAAAAGACCATCTCGGCTATTCTTCCTATTTTGGACGATTTGGAACGGGCAGTGAAGACCTCGGAAACTTCGGATGATGTAAAGGCAATGCGTGAAGGCATTGAACTGATATACAACAAATTCCTGAAAGTTCTGACCCAGGAAGGCTTGCAGAAGATAGAAACCGACGGACAGGAGTTCAATACGGACTATCACGAAGCCATTGCACTGGTACCGGCACCCACAGAAGCACAGAAGGGAAAGATTCTGGATTGTGTGCAGACCGGTTACACCCTGAACGACAAAGTAATACGCCACGCCAAAGTAGTCGTGGCTCAATAAAAATAGTATCATAAACACATGGCAAAAAGAGACTATTACGAAGTGCTGGAAGTGGAAAAGACAGCCACTATTGACGTTATAAAGAAAGCATATCGCAAGAAAGCAATACAGTATCACCCCGACAAGAATCCGGGCGATAAGGAGGCAGAAGAAAAATTCAAGGAGGCTGCCGAGGCATACGATGTATTGAGCAATCCGGACAAACGTGCCCGTTATGACCAATTCGGACATGCAGGCATGGGCGGAGCTGCCGGTGGCGGTTTTGAAGGATTCGGCCAAGGTATGTCTATGGATGATATTTTCTCTATGTTCGGCGATATATTCGGCGGACGTGGAGGAGGTTTCGGAGGCGGCTTCGGTTTTGGCGGAGGCGGCGGACGGTCTTCGCAGCGTAAGTTCCGCGGATCGGACTTGCGTGTAAAGGTGAAGCTGAATCTGAAAGACATTTCTACGGGAGTAGAAAAGAAGTTCAAGCTGAAAAAGTACGTGAAGTGCGACCATTGCCATGGTTCGGGCGCCGAAGGAGAGGGAGGAACAGAAACGTGTCCTACCTGTCACGGAACGGGAAGTATTACCCGCACCCAACAGAGCATCTTCGGGATGGTACAATCACAAAGCGTATGTCCGCAGTGTAACGGTGAAGGAAAGATCATCAAGAATAAATGTAAGGTTTGTTCGGGTGAAGGAATTGTATATGGCGAAGAAGTGGTAGAGGTTAAGATCCCTGCCGGAGTAGCCGAAGGGATGCAACTTACGGTCAATGGTAGAGGAAATATGGGCAAGCATAACGGAGTACCCGGTGATTTGCTTGTAATCATTGAAGAAGAAGCGCATCCGGAATTGGTACGCGATGAGAATGACTTGATTTACAATCTGTTGCTCAGTGTCCCCACTGCCGCCCTAGGCGGTGTGGCAGAGATACCGACCATTGATGGTAAAGTAAAAGTTAAAATAGATCCGGGTACACAGCCGGGCAAGGTTTTGCGTCTGCGCGGTAAAGGGTTGCCTAATGTAAACAGTTATGGATACAGTAGCGGCACAGGGGACTTATTGGTTAATGTAAGTGTGTATGTTCCCGAAACTTTGAGCAAGGACGAAAAGCAAGCTATGGAGAAGATGCAGGAATCGGATAATTTCCAGCCGAATATGAGCGTTAAGGAAAAGATATTCAAGAAGTTCAAGAATTTCTTTGACTAATTCCGGTTCATGCACAAGGCAAAACCATTCACTGTAGGGGCGGATTGAATCCGCCCGAATACATTATCCTTAGTATTATCGGGCAGATTCAATCTGCCCCTACAGCTAATAAACAGGACTATCCTACGGTGAATAACAACATTTATGTAATTATGAATTACGAAGAAACACTCGACTATTTATACAATAGCGCCCCCCTATTCCAGCAGATAGGAAAAGATGCCTACAAAGAAGGATTGGAAAATACATACCTCCTGGATGAGCATTTCAATCATCCCCATCGTAACTTCCGCACCATCCACGTAGCAGGCACCAATGGAAAAGGCTCTTGCTCCCACACCTTGGCAGCCATCCTTCAATCCGCCGGATACAAAACCGGACTATACACCTCTCCTCACTTGATAGATTTCCGTGAACGAATCCGAATCAATGGAACACCTGTCCCTAAAGACTTTGTGGTAGACTTTGTAGCCCGGCACCGTGATTTCTTCGAACCCTTGCACCCTTCCTTCTTTGAACTGACCACTGCCATGGCTTTCCATTACTTTGCCCAAGAGCAAGTAGACGTAGCCATTATAGAAGTGGGACTGGGAGGACGGTTGGACTGCACAAACATCATTCATCCGGAACTTTGTATCATTACCAATATCAGCTTTGACCACGTACAGTTCTTAGGAAACACGCTGGAAAAGATAGCCGGAGAGAAAGCCGGAATCATCAAAGAAGGCATCCCCGTGATTATCGGAGAAACGACTCCCGAAACAAAACCGGTCTTTATAGCCCGCGCCAAAGAAGTAAATGCCCCGATTATATTTTCAGAAGAAGAACAGTTGTTGCACGATTCCAGTGTAAACGAAAAAGGAAAGCGCATCTACCAGACTGCCGACTATAAGAATCTGGAAGGTGAACTGGGAGGACTTTGCCAATTAAAGAACACAAATACCTTACTATCCGCCATCCGCAGGCTGAAACAAATGGGTTGCCAATTTACGGAACAAGATGTACGCAAAGGCTTCTCACAAGTATGTGAACTGACCGGATTAATGGGAAGATGGCAGAAATTGGAGGACTCCCCTGCTTTAGTTTGCGACACCGGACACAATGTGGGAGGCATCTCCTACATAGTGGAACAATTAGAACATCAGAAATATCAACAGCTTCATATTGTCATGGGCATGGTAAATGACAAGGATATCAACGGAGTATTGGCCATGCTCCCCAAGAATGCTGTTTACTATTTTACCAAAGCAAGTGTAAAGCGCGCCTTACCCGAAGAAGAACTTCAAAGCTTGGCCCGCCCATACGGTTTGCAAGGGAAGTCCTACCCTGACGTACAGACAGCCGTTGCCGCCGCCCGGGAAGCGGCTAACAAAAATGACTTTATTTTTGTTGGCGGAAGCAGCTTTATAGTGGCTGATTTATTAAAATTTCACGTTTAAAGACTTCACTTTTCTACAAAAAGTTTGGGAATACCGAAGAAAATCTTTTTATTTGCATATAGTTTTATATTAATAAAAAGATTTTTGATAACATGATAAACACATCTACTTCCGATGAGAATTTATGCGGCCTGAAACGGGCCGATTTTCAGAAAACAGTGAACGGGAAACAAACGGACCTTTTCATACTGAAAAACGAGAACGGAGCTGAAATAGCTGTCACTAACTATGGTGGTGCGGTATTAGCCATCATGGTTCCGGATAAAAACGGTAAATATGCCAATGTCATTCAGGGACATGATAGTATAGACCACGTAATAAACAGTCACGAACCTTTCCTCAGCACTCTTATCGGTCGTTACGGAAACCGAATCGCAGGAGGCAAATTCATATTGGAAGGAAAAGAATACTCGCTGACAATCAATAACGGACCTAACTCGCTGCACGGCGGACCAACCGGTTTTCATGCCCGCGTATGGGATGCAGAGCAAAACGGACAAAGCCTGAAATTGCATTATTTATCAGAAGACGGTGAAGAGGGCTTCCCCGGTAATTTGGATGTTACGGTAATATACACGTTGACCAATCAAAATGAATTTATCATTACCTACCATGCCACTACCGACAAAACAACCCTCGTAAACCTTACCCATCACGGTTTCTTCAGTCTTTCGGGCATCGCCAATCCTACGGCAACCGTCGAAAATAACATCGTAACAATCAATGCTGACTTCTATACTCCAATGGATAATGTATCTATCCCTACCGGCGAAATAGCCAAAGTAGAAGGTACACCGATGGACTTCCGCACTCCTCACACAGTAGGCAGCCGAATCAATGACAAGTTTGAACAGTTGGAATTTGGCGCAGGCTATGACCATTGCTACGTGCTGAACAAACGCGAACAAGGTACATTGAGCTTTGCAGCCAAATGCGTGGAACCGGAAAGCGGCCGCACCATGGAAGTGTACACCACAGAACCCGGAGTACAAGTATATACAGCCAACTGGCACAACGGCTTTGAAGGTGCTCACGGAGCAACTTTCCCGGCAAGAAGCGCCATTTGTTTCGAAGCTCAGCACTTCCCCGATACACCCAATAAAGGACATTTCCCTTCTTGCGTGTTGCGCCCGGGAGAAGCTTACCATCAGGTAACAACCTACAAATTCGGCGTAGAAAAATAACATCATGAAATAACCTAATTTATAAACTTATAATTTTTTCAAAACCATGAATCAACAAAAACAGAACGGTAATATCATCGCTATCATTACAATGTTCTTCCTTTTCGCGATGATTTCCTTCGTTACAAATTTAGCAGCGCCTTTCGGCACTATATGGAAAAACCAATATGCAGGTGCAAACACCCTGGGTATGATGGGAAATATGATGAACTTCCTTGCCTATCTGTTTATGGGTATTCCATCAGGTAACATGCTTGTTAAAATCGGTTATAAGAAGACTGCCCTGATTGCCATGGCTGTCGGTTTTATCGGCTTGTTTATCCAATATTTATCCAGCTTGTTCGGTGCAGACATCGATGTATTCAATTTGGGTGAATATGCCATTAAGATGAACTTCATCGTCTATCTGCTCGGTGCATTTATCTGCGGTTTCTGCGTATGTATGCTGAACACTGTAGTAAACCCCATGTTGAACCTTCTAGGTGGTGGCGGTAACAAAGGTAACCAGCTTATTCAGGCAGGTGGCGCTTTGAACTCATTATCAGGAACTTTGACTCCGTTGTTCGTAGGTGCGCTGATCGGTTCTGTAACTGCCCAGACTGCTATGTCGGATGTTGCTCCTTTGCTGTTCATCGCCATGGGTGTATTCGTTGCTGCATTTATCGCTCTTTCATTCATCGCTATCCCCGAGCCTCATCTTAGAAAAGCAGGTCACGAAAAAGAAAAATTCTCTCACAGCCCTTGGAACTTCCGTCATACTTTATTAGGTGTTATCGGTATCTTTGTATATGTAGGTATTGAAATCGGTATTCCGGGTACATTGAACTTCTACCTTGCCGATCCTAGCGAAAAGGGAGCCGGACTGGTTGCCAACGGAGCTGCCATCGGTGGTGCTATCGCTGCTATTTATTGGTTGCTGATGCTGGTAGGACGTTCTGCCAGTAGCGTTATCAGTGGCAAAGTGGCTACACGTACTCAGTTGATCGTAGTTTCTGCAACAGCTATCTTCTTTATATTAATCGCTATCTTCACCCCGAAAGAAATTACAGTTTCAATGCCGGGATATAGTGTAGAAAACGGTTTTGAGATGGCATCCGTACCTGTCAGCGCATTGTTCCTGGTACTTTGCGGTTTGTGTACTTCCATCATGTGGGGTGGTATCTTCAATCTGGCAGTAGAAGGTTTGGGTAAATATACAGCACAGGCTTCCGGCATCTTTATGATGATGGTTGTGGGTGGTGGTATCTTCCCGTTGCTGCAACAATTCATTTCTGACGCAGTGGGCTATATGGCTAGTTACTGGCTGATTATTGCCTTGCTTGCTTATTTGTTGTTCTATGGCTTGGTAGGCTGCAAGAACGTAAACAAGGACATTCCTGTAGAATAATTATAAAAGCATTATATAGTATTAACTTTAAACTATTAATATCATGGATATAGAATACGTAAGAAGTCGCTTCATCAAACATTTTGATGGTACAACAGGGTCAGTGTATGCATCACCCGGACGTATTAACCTCATTGGAGAACACACAGACTACAATGGTGGTTTCGTATTCCCCGGAGCAGTAGATAAAGGCATGGTTGCCGAAATCAAACCAAACGGAACCGACAAGGTACGCGCTTACTCTATCGATCTGAAGGATTATGTGGAATTCGGTCTGAATGAAGAAGATGCACCTAAGGCCAGCTGGGCAAGATACATTTTCGGTGTATGCCGCGAAATGATCAAGCGTGGCGTAGAAGTGAAAGGTTTCGATACTGCATTTGCAGGTGATGTGCCTCTGGGTGCCGGAATGTCTTCATCGGCTGCATTGGAAAGTACTTATGCTTTCGCAATCAACGAATTGTTTGGCGACAACAAAATAGATAAATTCGAATTAGCCAAAGTAGGTCAGGCTACAGAGCACAACTATTGCGGTGTAAACTGTGGTATCATGGACCAGTTTGCTTCTGTATTCGGCAAAGAAGGCAGTTTGATCCGTTTGGACTGCCGTTCACTGGAATACCAGTACTTCCCGTTCAAGCCGGAAGGTTACCGCTTGGTATTGGTTGACTCGGTTGTGAAACACGAATTGGCTTCTTCGGCATACAACAAGCGTCGCCAGAGCTGCGAAGCTGCTGTAGCTGCCATCCAGAAAAAACATCCTCATGTAGAATTCCTGCGTGACTGTACTATGGAAATGTTGCAGGAAGCAAAAGCTGACATCAGCGATGAAGACTATATGCGTGCAGAATACGTGATTGAAGAAATACAGCGCGTACTTGATGTTTGTGATGCTTTGGAAAGAGGTGATTACGAAACTGTAGGCCAGAAGATGTATGAAACTCATAATGGTATGAGCAAACTGTATGAAGTAAGCTGCGAAGAACTCGACTTCCTGAACGACATCGCATTTGATTGCGGCGTTACCGGTTCTCGTGTAATGGGCGGCGGCTTCGGCGGATGTACTATCAACCTGGTTAAGAATGAACTATATGAAACATTCATCACTACTGCCAAAGAACGCTTCAAAGAAAAATTTGGCAGAAGCCCGAAGGTGTACGATGTAGTCATTAGCGACGGTTCTCGCAAACTCGTATAAAGAAGATATCCATTTCGCTAATATATAAGGAAACCGCTCTGAATTCAGGGCGGTTTCTTTGTTTCTTTTCCATAGAAGTGTAGAAAATACACTTTCATGTTGCATAACATACTATTTTCATATCCAACGTATTAACTATAGTGTTACTTTTACACCCAAAATAAGAACCCTATTACTAATTAGTACTTTTAGATCATGAAAAGCATGAAGAAAACACTTCTGGGAACAGGAATAGCACTGACATTGCTGAGTGCGTGCGCTCCCAAACAATCACAAGAGACATTAACACAGTCCGGATTGAATCCCGCTAATTATGAAACGATGGTGGACGGCGTGAAACCCGTAAAACTGTACACCCTGAAAAATGCTGCCGGCATGGAAGTATGTGTTACCAACTTCGGCGGACGCATCGTATCTATTATGGTTCCCGACAAGAACGGTGAAATGAAAGACGTTGTTTTGGGTTTCGACAGCATTGCCGATTACCAGAATATCCCCAGTGACTTCGGAGCATCCATCGGTCGTTATGCCAACCGCATTAATAAAGGTATTATTGTAATAGACGGCGAAACCATCCAGTTGCCGCAAAACAATTTCGGGCACTGCCTGCACGGTGGTCCCCAAGGATGGCAATATCAAGTATATGAAGGAAATCAGCTGAATGACAGCACCATGACTTTAACGATGAAGTCGCCGGACGAAGATGCCAATTTCCCCGGAAACGTAACAGCCATCGTGACTTATGCCTTGACCAGCGATAACGGCATCGACATAAGCTACGAAGCGACTACCGACAAAAAGACAGTCATCAATATGACCAACCACTCTTACTTCAATCTGAGTGGCAATCCTGCCAATCCGGCAACAGACCATATTCTTTATGTTAATGCCGACAGCATCACTCCCGTAGACAGCACTTTCATGACTACCGGAGAAATGATAACCGTAGCAGATACTCCATTTGATTTCAATACTCCTAAAACCATAGCACCCGATGTAACTGACTTCGACAACGAACAAGTGAAATTCGGCAATGGTTTTGACCACAACTGGGTACTGAATACCAAAGGCGATATAAACCAACTGGCTGCAAAACTGACCAGCCCCACAAGCGGCATCACTCTGGAAGTATATACAGACGAACCGGGTATTCAGGTTTATACCGGCAACTTCCTGGATGGAACTGTAAAAGGAAAGAAAGGTATCACCTATCCGCAACGCGCCTCAGTCTGCCTGGAAACACAACACTATCCCGATAGCCCCAACAAACCACAATGGCCTTCTGTCATTCTGGAACCGGGACAGACTTATCACAGCCATTGCATCTTTAAATTCGGTGTAAAGAAATAATTGTTAAACTTAAAATACTGATAAAAACGTGGGAACACTAGATTGGATTGTTATTGCCGTATTCTTTTTGGCATTAATAGGAATTATTGTCTGGGTAGTAAGCCAGAAACAAAATGACTCAGCAGACTACTTCTTGGGAGGTAGGGATGCTACGTGGATTGCCATCGGTGCATCAATCTTTGCATCAAACATTGGCTCGGAACACTTAATCGGATTGGCAGGCGCCGGTGCATCCAGCGGTATGGCCATGGCACACTGGGAAATCCAGGGGTGGATGATCTTGATATTGGGTTGGGTATTCGTACCTTTTTATACACGAAGCATGGTTTATACGATGCCGGAATTTTTGGAACGCCGTTATAATCCACAGTCTCGTACCATTTTGTCCATCATCTCATTGGTGAGCTATGTATTGACTAAAGTGGCTGTTACCGTATATGCCGGCGGATTGGTATTCCAGCAGGTATTCGGAATTAAAGAACTTTGGGGTATCGACTTCTTTTGGATTGCCGCTATCGGTTTGGTACTCCTCACGGCCCTTTATACTATTTTCGGTGGTATGAAGTCTGTACTTTATACTTCTGTGTTGCAGACTCCTATCCTGTTGCTCGGTTCATTGGTTATCCTGGTACTTGGTTTCAAAGAACTGGGTGGTTGGGAAGAAATGATAAAAATCTGTGGTGCCGTATCCGTAAACGATCAGGGTGACACCATGACCAATCTAATCCGCAGCAATAGTGACCCCAACTTCCCTTGGCTGGGCGCATTGATCGGTTCTTCCATTATCGGTTTCTGGTACTGGTGTACAGACCAGTTCATTGTGCAACGTGTATTATCCGGTAAGAATGAAAAAGAAGCACGCCGCGGTACTATCTTCGGTGCTTATTTAAAGCTGCTTCCCGTATTTTTGTTCCTTATTCCCGGTATGATTGCATTTGCTTTGCACCAAAAGTACATAGGCGATGGCGGTTTCTTGCCGATGCTTGCCAATGGTAATCCGAATGCTGATGCCGCATTCCCCACTTTGGTTGCCAAATTGCTTCCTGCCGGTATGAAAGGATTGGTAGTTTGCGGTATCCTTGCCGCTTTGATGAGCTCGTTGGCTTCTTTGTTCAACTCATCGGCCATGTTGTTTACTATCGACTTCTATAAGAGATTCAAACCGCAGACTTCTGAAAAGAAACTGGTGGGTATCGGTCAGATTGCTACAGTGGTGATTGTGATTCTGGGTATTCTGTGGATTCCTATCATGCGCTCTGTGGGTGATGTTCTTTATACTTATTTGCAGGATGTTCAGTCCGTACTCGCTCCGGGTATTGCTGCTGCATTCTTATTGGGTATCTGCTGGAAACGTACTTCTGCCAAAGGCGGTATGTGGGGACTGTTATCGGGTATGATTATCGGTCTGACACGCCTTGGAGCGAAAGTTTACTATAGCAATGCAACGGATGCAAGCGATGGCCTGTTCAAATATTTATTCTATGATATGAACTGGTTGTTCTTCTGCGGATGGATGTTCTTGTTCTGTATGGTTGTAGTCGTTTTGGTCAGCCTTGCTACGGAAGCTCCTACTGCCGAGAAGATACAAGGACTGGTGTTCGGTACTTCAACTCCGGAACAAAAAGCAGCCACACGTGGTAGCTGGAATCATTGGGATGTTATCCACTCGGTGATTATCCTTGGGATTACTGCTGCTTTCTACTGGTATTTCTGGTAAATGCCATGTCAAAGCACCACGGATTGCACAGATTTGCACAGATTATAACATTTCAATCTGTGAAAGTCCGGGTAATCTGTGGTGAAAAAGACAACCTTTAAACCAACTAAACCTAAAAACCAACTTATATGACAGCCTATTATAATATCAACCCCAAGTTCTACGTATCTGTAGACTGCATCATTTTCGGATTTGACCAAGGAGAGTTGAAGCTCCTTTTGCTGAAACGAAACTTTGAGCCCGCTATGGGTAAATGGTCGCTGATGGGGGGATTCGTACAAGAAGAAGAAAGCGTAGATGCTGCTGCAAAACGTGTATTAGCCGAACTGACCGGACTGGAAAATGTGTACATGGAACAAGTCGGAACTTTTGGTGACGTGAACCGCGATCCGGGAGAACGGGTAATCTCCGTTGCTTACTATGCCTTGATTAATGTCAATGAGTATGACCGTGAACTGGTTCAACAGCATAATGCCTATTGGACCAATATCAATGAACTACCTCCACTTATCTTCGACCATCCGGAGATGATTGAACGGGCACGGGAATTGATGAAACAGAAGGCTTCGGACAAACCTATCGGTTTTAATCTACTGCCGGAGTTGTTCACACTGACGCAATTACAAAACTTGTACGAGGCGATTTACGGAGAACCGATGGATAAACGTAACTTCCGTAAACGCGTAGCCGAAATGGATTTCATAGAGAAAACAGATCAAATAGATAAATCGGGATCAAGGAGAGGGGCATATCTTTATAAGTTCAACGATAAAGCATACCTCAAAGATCCCAAGTTTAAACTTTAAGACATATGTTAGAAGCATTAAAAGAAAAAGTATTCCGTGCCAACTTGGATTTGGTGAAACACGGACTGGTTATTTTTACCTGGGGAAATGTTTCTGCCATCGACCGTGAAACAGGCTTGGTAGTAATCAAACCCAGTGGCGTATCTTATGATGATATGAAAGCTGAAGACATGGTAGTAGTAGATCTGGATGGCAATGTGGTAGAAGGCAGTCTTCGTCCGTCATCAGACACTCCCACTCATGTAGTTCTATATAAAGCGTTTCCCGAAATTGGCGGTGTGGTACACACCCACTCTACTTATGCCACCGCATGGGCACAAGCCGGACTGGATGTTCCTAATATCGGAACCACTCATGCCGATTATTTCCACGATGCCATTCCTTGCACTGCCGATATGACAGAGGCAGAAGTGAAAGGCGCCTACGAACTGGAAACCGGCAATGTGATTGTGAAACGTTTCGAAGGATTGAATCCTGTCCATACTCCGGGTGTATTGGTAAAGAATCATGGGCCTTTCTCATGGGGAAAAGATGCCAATGATGCCGTACACAATGCAGTAGTAATGGAGCAAGTGGCTAAGATGGCAAGCATTGCCTTTGCGGCTAACCCGAATTTAACAATGAATCCTTTGTTGATAGAAAAGCATTTCAGCCGTAAACACGGCCCTAATGCCTACTATGGACAGAAGTAAAAAACAAAAGAAATAATAACTCAATAAAACAATAACATCATGGAAAAAGCATTCTCAAATTACGAAGTATGGTTTGTAACAGGAGCACAGCTTCTGTACGGAGGTGACGCAGTGGTAGCAGTAGACGCCCACTCAAACGAAATGGTTAACGGACTGAACGAATCAGGGAAACTTCCTGTGAAAGTAGTATATAAAGGTACAGCCAATTCTTCTAAGGAAGTAGAAGCCGTATTCAAAGCAGCCAACAATGATGAAAAATGTATCGGTGTCATCACCTGGATGCACACTTTCTCACCGGCAAAGATGTGGATTCATGGTTTGCAACAGTTGAAAAAACCGTTGCTGCACCTGCACACCCAGTTTAACAAGGAAATTCCTTGGGATACTATGGACATGGATTTCATGAATCTGAACCAATCAGCACACGGCGACCGCGAATTCGGACATATCTGTACCCGTATGCGTATCCGCCGTAAAGTAGTGGTAGGTTATTGGAAGGATGAAGACACTCAGCACAAAATCGCCGTATGGATGCGTGTTTGCGCAGGTTGGGCAGATTCTCAGGATATGCTGATCATCCGTTTCGGCGACCAGATGAATAATGTAGCCGTAACCGATGGCGACAAAGTAGAAGCCGAACAACGCATGGGGTACCACGTGGACTACTGTCCTGCAAGCGAACTGATGGAATACCACAAAAACATCAAGGATGCAGAAGTAGAGGCACTTGTAGCTACTTACTTCAAGGAGTACGATCACGATGCTTCATTGGAAGACAAATCTACAGAAGCCTATCAAAAAGTATGGAATGCAGCTAAGGCTGAATTGGCTCTCCGTGCCATTCTTAAAGCTAAAGGTGCCAAAGGATTCACTACCAACTTTGATGATTTAGGCCAGACTGACGGTAGCTACTTCGATCAGATTCCGGGCTTGGCTTCTCAACGCCTGATGGCAGAAGGTTATGGTTTCGGTGCTGAAGGCGACTGGAAATCAGCAGCTCTTTACCGCACGGTATGGGTGATGAATCAGGGACTTTCTAAAGGTTGCTCTTTCTTGGAAGACTATACGCTGAACTTCAATGGCGCTCAGAGCTCTATCCTGCAATCACATATGTTGGAAGTTTGTCCGCTTATCGCTGCTTCCAAACCTCGCTTGGAAGTGCACTTCCTGGGCATAGGTATCCGCAAGAGCCAGACTGCACGTCTTGTCTTTACTTCCAAAGTAGGTGCAGGTTGCACTGCTACTGTGGTTGACTTGGGTAACCGTTTCCGTCTGATTGTAAACGATGTAGAATGTATTGAGCCGAAACCGTTGCCTAAATTGCCGGTTGCTTCCGCCCTTTGGATCCCAATGCCTAACTTTGAAGTAGGTGCAGGCGCATGGATCTTGGCAGGTGGTACTCACCACTCTTGCTTCTCATACGACCTCACGGCCGAATATTGGGAAGACTATGCTGAAATCTCCGGCATAGAAATGATACGCATCGACAAAGATACGACTATCAGCAATTTCAAAAAGGAACTTCGCATGAATGAAGTTTACTATATGCTGAACAAGGCTCTTTGCTAAGATGTACTAATCATTTGCACAGTCTCCCCTTTATAAAGAGACTTGTTCTACACATCATGTTCACATAAGTCGAATGTAACTTTATCCCCTCTTGAGAGGGGTAGGGGTGTGTGAAAAGCATACGGAAATGTATTCGCGAGTGTATTCTAACACACCCCCTACCCCCTCTCAAGAGGGGATGGGAATAGTACCGACTATTGTTAACGGAAATGTGTAGAAAGAGTAACGCCAAAAGGGGAACTGCGCAATATCTACAAAACCATGTTACATTAACCACAAGAATTTAATATGAAATCAGACGCAAAATCAACCATCGAAGCAGGAAAAGCCATTCTAGGCATAGAATTCGGTTCGACACGAATTAAAGCTGTTTTGATTGACCAGGAAAACCACCCCATCGCCCAAGGAAGCCACAGTTGGGAAAACCAATTGGTAGACGGACTTTGGACCTATAGCGTAGAAGCCATTTGGTACGGACTGCAAGATTGCTATGCAGATCTTCGCTCAAACGTAAAAGATCTATATGATACAGAGATAGAAAGTCTGGCAGCCATCGGTGTCAGTGCCATGATGCACGGCTACATGGCATTCAATGAAAAGGAAGAAATCCTTGTCCCCTTCCGCACTTGGAGAAATACCAACACAGCCCAAGCCGCAGCAGCCTTGTCCGAACTGTTCGTATATAATATTCCACTGAGATGGAGCATTTCACATTTATATCAAGCCATACTGGATCATGAAGAACACGTCAAAGATATTAATTACCTGACTACTCTTGCCGGTTTTATCCATTGGCAGATAACAGGTGAAAAGGTATTGGGCATAGGCGATGCATCAGGTATGCTCCCCATAGACCCTACAACTAAAAACTATTCTGCTGAAATGGTAGGCAAGTTTGACCAGCTAATCGCCCCCAAAGGATATAATTGGAAACTGCTGGACATCCTGCCCAAAGTATTGCCTGCCGGTAAAAATGCCGGTTTCCTCACGCCCGAAGGAGCTAAAAGACTCGATGTATCAGGCCACTTGAAAGCAGGAATACCTGTTTGTCCGCCGGAAGGAGACGCCGGAACCGGCATGGTTGCAACCAACGCCGTAAAACAACGTACAGGAAACGTATCCGCAGGTACTTCTTCATTCTCCATGATTGTATTAGAGAAGGATTTGTCAAAACCCTACGAAATGATCGATATGGTGACCACACCGGACGGAAGCCTGGTAGCCATGGTACATTGCAACAACTGTACCTCCGACCTCAATGCATGGATCAACCTGTTCAAAGAATATCAAGAACTCCTAGGCATCCCCGTAGACATGAACGAGATCTATGGAAAACTCTACAACCATGCACTTGCAGGTAACGCAGATTGCGGAGGTCTTATTTCATACAACTACATCTCGGGCGAACCTGTAACAGGACTTGCAGACGGTAGACCATTATTCATACGTTCTGCCAATGACAAGTTCAATCTCGCCAACTTTATGCGTGCCCACCTGTATGCATCAGTCGGAGTACTGAAGATTGGTAACGATATCCTTTTCAACGAAGAAAAAATCAAAGTAGACAGAATCACAGGTCACGGAGGATTATTCAAAACCAAAGGCGTAGGTCAAAGAATACTGGCAGCAGCCATAAACTCACCCATATCGGTTATGGAAACAGCCGGTGAAGGTGGCGCTTGGGGTATTGCCCTGCTTGGATCTTACCTGGTGAACAATAACAAGCAACAATCTCTTGCCGATTTCTTGGACGATCATGTGTTTGTAGGCGATGCCGGCATTGAAGTTTCACCCACAGCCGAAGATGTAGCAGGCTTTAACACATACATCGAAAATTATAAAGCAGGATTGCCAATTGAAGAAGCAGCGATCCAATTTAAAAGATAAATATCCGATAAAAAAACAAATACGGGGTATCCGGCGTTGTTATTGATACAAAGAATAAAGTATTTGTAACACAGGATAAAATGAAATGCAAAAGAATTAACTATCTTTGCACTCAAAATTAATACCATTACTAGTATGAACGATAATAAATTAATGAATCGCGCAGCCGATAATATCCGTATCCTGGCTGCTTCGATGGTAGAGAAAGCCAATTCAGGACACCCGGGCGGCGCAATGGGTGGTGCTGACTTTGTGAACGTACTTTTCTCTGAGTTTTTAGTTTACGATCCCGAAAATCCGCGTTGGGAAGGTCGTGACCGTTTCTTCCTTGATCCGGGTCATATGTCACCCATGTTGTACTCCACATTGGCATTGACCGGCAAGTTCACTATGGAAGAACTGGCACAATTCCGCCAGTGGGGAAGCCCTACTCCGGGACACCCCGAAGTAGACATTATGCGCGGTATCGAAAATACTTCCGGTCCGTTGGGACAGGGACACACCTTTGCAGTAGGCGCTGCTATCGCTGCTAAATTCCTGAAAGCCCGCTTAGGCGACGTTATGAGCCAGACAATTTATGCTTATATCTCCGACGGTGGCGTACAGGAAGAAATCTCTCAGGGTGCAGGCCGCCTGGCAGGTCACTTGGGCTTGGACAACCTGATTATGTTCTACGACTCAAACGACATCCAGCTTTCTACCGAAACAGAAGCGGTAACCAGCGAAGATGTTGCCAAGAAATACGAAGCATGGAACTGGAAAGTCATCACCATCAACGGTAATGATCCCGAAGCAATCCGTGCCGCACTGACAGAAGCCAAAGCCGTAACCGGCCAGCCTACATTGATTATCGGTAAGACTGTAATGGGTAAAGGCGCCCGCAAAGCGGATGATTCCAGCTACGAGCGCAACTGTGCTACCCACGGTGCACCTCTGGGTGGAGATGCTTACATCAATACAATCAAGAACTTAGGAGGCGATCCTACCAATCCGTTCCAAATCTTCACAGAAGTGAAAGAACTGTATGCCAAGCGTGCAGAAGAACTGAAAAAGATCGTTGCCGAAAGATATGCAGCGAAAGCTGAATGGGTAAAAGCAAACCCCGAGCTGGCTGCCAAACTGGAATTATGGTTCTCAGGCAAAGCTCCGAAAGTAAACTGGAGCGCCATCGAACAGAAAGCCGGAGATGCTACCCGTAGCGCATCAGCCAAAGTACTGGGCGTATTGGCAACAGAAGTAGAAAACATGATCGTTTCTTCTGCCGACTTGTCTAACTCTGACAAGACTGACGGTTTCCTGAAGAAAACCCATGCATTCACCAAAGGCGATTTCAGCGGAGCATTCCTGCAAGCAGGCGTATCCGAATTGACTATGGCTTGTTGTTGCCTGGGTATGGCACTTCATGGTGGTGTGATTGCCGCTTGTGCCACCTTCTTTGTATTCTCCGACTATATGAAACCTGCTATCCGCATGGCTGCCTTGATGGAGCTTCCCGTTAAGTTCATCTGGACACACGATGCATTCCGCGTAGGTGAAGACGGCCCTACCCACGAACCGGTAGAACAGGAAGCACAGATCCGCCTGATGGAAAAACTGAAAAACCACAAAGGACACAACTCCATGTTGGTACTCCGTCCGGCAGATGCAGAAGAAACTACTGTAGCATGGAAACTGGCAATGGAAAACACCAGCACTCCTACTGCATTGATCTTCTCTCGCCAGAATATCGTAAACTTGCCCGCAGGAAATGATTACTCTCAGACTGCCAAAGGCGCTTACATCGTTGCCGGATCTGACGAGAATCCTGATGTGATCCTGGTAGCTTCGGGTTCTGAAGTTTCTACATTGGAAGCCGGTGCAGAATTGCTTCGCAAAGATGGCGTAAAGGTACGCATCGTATCTGCTCCGTCCGAAGGACTGTTCCGCAACCAAAGCAAGGAATATCAGAACAGCGTGATTCCGACAGGTGCAAAAGTATTTGGATTAACAGCCGGCCTGCCTGTAAATCTCGAAGGATTGGTAGGTGCCAACGGTAAGGTATTCGGTCTGGAATCTTTCGGTTTCTCTGCTCCTTACAAAGTATTGGATGAAAAGCTGGGCTTCACCGCACAGAATGTGTATAACCAGGTAAAAGAAATGCTGGCATGAGAAAAATAGGATTAGCATCCGACCATGCCGGTTTTGAACTGAAAGAATTTGTAAGGAATTGGTTGGCAGAAAGAAGTTATCCGTACAAAGATTTCGGAACTTATAGCACCGAAAGCTGTGACTATGCAGACTATGCCCATCCACTGGCACTGGCCATTGAGAATGATGAATGCTACAAAGGCATAGCCATTTGCGGCAGTGGTGAAGGTATCAGCATGACACTGAATAAACATCAGGGCATTCGTGCCGCTTTATGCTGGATTCCCGAGATAGCCCACCTGTCACGCCAACACAATGATGCCAATGTTCTAGTAATGCCGGGACGTTTCATTGATAACGAAATGGCTGAAAAGATATTGGAAGAATTCTTCTCTACCGGCTTCGAAGGCGGACGCCATCAGGCACGTATCGAAAAGATACCCGTGAAGTAAAAATTCACGCAATAATAATAAAAGTAAAAAAAGAGAGGCTTTATAGCTTCTCTTTTTTTTTATTTCTATCTTTGCTTGGAATAAAATATAAAACTAAGATATGTTACTATGAAGAAGATTCTCTTTTTAATGTTCATGTGTCTGCCATTCATCGCTATGGCGCAGACAGAACCCAAATACTTGGCGGGAGCAGTAACTTTGGATGATGGTAAAGTCTCTTTCAAAACCGAAATACAGGCACCATCTTTAGCCAAGGAACAATTATATGATACCATGCTGAAATGGGCGAACAATCGTTTCAAACCCGAAGGTAAATTCAATGCACGTGTGCTTTACACTAATGAAGACGAGGGGACTATTGCAGCAGGCGGCGAGGAATATCTGGTGTTCTCATCTTCTGCGCTATCACTGGACAGAACCCGGATTTATTATCAGTTGTTTATCACTTGCACACAAGGAAAATGCGATGTAGAAATGACCCGCATCCGTTACTGGTATGATGAAGCCCGCGACGGTGGAGAAAAATACAATGCCGAAGAATGGATCGTAGACGATATGGCATTGAACAAATCAAAGACCAAACTGGCTCCGATCTGTGGCAAATTCAGAAGGGAAACCATTGATTTAAAGGATCAGCTTTTCAAGTCTATTCAAGAGGCATTGGGTAATAAGGTGTTGAATAATTCTCAGATGGCAGTTACTACTACTCCGGGAATTACCGCTACTCCGGTGTCAAGCACCACTACTGTTATCACTGCAACTCCGGTAGCTCCGGCCACACCGGTAATTATTGGTGGAACAGAGGCCGTAACTACAATAAAAGTTGCTGATACTCCGGCAGTAACTACTACTGCATCAAGCATAGAAGATCAGATAAAAGCATCTACCCGTATGACCATCACCGCCGGAAACGATGAACAGTTTGAAATCGGCAAAGAATGTTGGGGAGGCTTCGGTCAGCTATTTGGAAAAGAAGTAGCATTCTGCATCATCGAAACTCAGAAAACAATGGGAAATATGCTGATGTCTCAGAGTGAAAACTACAAAGTTTCTTTCTATCTGCAAGGAAGCAACCAACCTTGCGTAGTGATAAGCTGCAAAAAGTTGATGCAACAAACCGTTACCGGCGAAGAAGCAAAGAAGATGAATGCCAGCAGTGACGGACAGAAATCATATAATATGTATGTAGGTGAGGTGATAAAGTAATCTCTTTTATTAAATTCGACTACATACCATACCGTAAACATTCGGTTTTACTTCCCATCCACTGTAGGGGCGGACCCGTGTGTCCGCCCGAAAACATAAAGTGAACTATTTTCGGGCAGACACATGGGTCTGCCCCTACAGTGAATGGGAATACTATTTTCCTTTTATCCTATAACTTCTCCTTTAAGAATAAATAACACGGTTCCTCCATTAACCGTTTCATTTGAAACCATTTCTATAATAATCAATCTATTAGGAAAAGCTATCCCCCTATTTTCCGCCCATCTTCACTCCCAACATTTAAAAGTTTTTAGCAGAGGCGGCGTTTTTTCTGCCATAAACTTCCCAATCATAATAAATAAAGAGTATCTTTGTAAGCCAATGACATATAATTACGCCTTATGACGCAACAATTACAAGACATAAAGATACTCATCGAACAGGGTGATACGGAAAGGGCTATTGACGCGCTAACTAATTTCATCCGAAACGATGCGCACGTCAACGATGAGGCTTATTACTTATTAGGAAACGCTTATCGTAAAATGGGAGACTGGCAACAAGCCCTGAACAACTACCTGGAAGCTATAGACCGGAATCCCGAAAGTCCCGCTGTCTCAGCGCGAGACATGATAATGAATATTCTGAATTTCTATAATAAAGACATGTATAATCAATAATAACTAACCTATGGCAAAGATTAAAGGTGCTATTGTAGTAGACACGGAGCGTTGTAAAGGATGCAATCTATGTGTAGTGGCATGCCCGCTGCATGTTATCGCGCTCAATGCCAAACAAGTGAATAAAAAAGGATACACATTTGCCCACCAGGTACTGGAAGATACCTGCAACGGCTGCGCATCATGTGCTACAGTTTGTCCGGACGGATGCATCACAGTGTATAAAGTAAAACAACAATAAATGTAATAAATATGGCAGAAGAAGTCGTTTTAATGAAGGGAAATGAGGCCATATCCCACGCCGCTATCCGCATCGGGGTAGACGGTTATTTTGGCTATCCCATCACTCCCCAATCGGAAATATTGGAAACGCTGGCCGAAGAAAAGCCTTGGGAAACTACCGGCATGGTGGTGCTACAGGCAGAAAGTGAAGTCGCAGCCATCAACATGGTATATGGCGGTGCAGCCAGTGGTAAAATGGTAATGACCTCATCCTCCAGCCCCGGCGTCAGCTTGAAACAGGAAGGTATCTCGTACATAGCAGGTGCCGAACTTCCTTGTTTGATAGTAAACGTAATGCGTGGAGGTCCCGGTTTGGGAACTATCCAGCCCAGCCAGGCCGACTATTTCCAGACAGTGAAAGGTGGCGGTCACGGAGATTACCGCCTGATAGCACTTGCCCCTGCATCGGTACAGGAAATGGCCGATTTCGTAGGACTGGCGTTTGATTTGGCTTTCAAATATCGCAATCCCGCCATTATCCTGGCAGACGGCGTTATCGGACAGATGATGGAAAAGGTAGTATTACCCGAACAGCGTCCGCGCCTCACGGATGATGAAGTCATTGCCCGTTGCCCGTGGGCTACCACCGGCAGAGCACAACAGCGTAAGCCGAATATCATCACTTCATTGGAACTGGATCCTGCCGAGATGGAAAAACGAAACATCCATCTTCAGAAGAAATACGCAGAAATAGAAGAAAACGAAGTACGCTTCGAAGAACTTCACTGCGAAGATGCCGAATACTTGATCGTAGCCTTCGGTTCATGCGCCCGTATTGCCCAGAAGGCAATGGAGATGGCTCGTGCAGAAGGCATCAAGGTTGGTTTGCTCCGTCCTATTACCCTGTGGCCGTTCCCGTCAAAAGCAATTGCCGCACGCGCCAAACAGGTAAAAGGTATCCTCACCGTAGAATTGAATGCCGGACAAATGGTAGAAGACGTACGTCTGGCAGTAGAATGTAAAGTGCCCGTGGAACACTTCGGACGTTTGGGCGGTATTGTCCCCGATCCCGACGAAGTAATCACCGCACTGAGAGAGAAACTAATTAAATAAAACCGTATGAATATCGATCTGATCAGAAACATACTGAACATACTTTTCATGGTGTTGGCATTGGCTGCCGTTATCACTTACTTCGTAGCAAGTGATTTCAAAGTATTCATCTATGTTTGTGCAGCAGCTATTTTTCTCAAGCTGATTGAATTCTTTATGCGGTTCATGCTATAAATAGGAGGAGAAACTATGACAATAGAAGAAATCATAAAACCCGAAAACCTGGTTTATAAGAAACCGACCTTGATGAACGACAATCCGATGCACTATTGCCCCGGATGCAGCCACGGCGTAGTTCACAAGTTAATAGCCGAAGTCATCGAAGAAATGGGCATGACGGAAAAGACCGTCGGTGTATCGCCGGTAGGTTGCGCCGTATTTGCGTATAATTATCTGGACATTGACTGGCAGGAAGCTGCCCACGGACGTGCGCCTGCCGTAGCAACAGCAGTAAAACGCTTGTGGCCGGATCGCCTGGTGTTCACCTATCAAGGAGATGGTGACTTGGCATGTATCGGTACTGCCGAAACCATCCATGCACTGAATCGTGGAGAAAACATTACCATTATCTTTATCAATAATGCCATCTATGGAATGACAGGCGGACAAATGGCTCCTACCACACTGGTAGGCATGAAAACAGCTACTTGTCCTTACGGTCGTGACGTGGCACTGCACGGTTATCCGCTGAAAATGACGGAAATGGCTGCTACACTGGAAGGTACCGCATACGTTACCCGCCAGGCTGTACACACTGTCCCTGCCATCCGCAAGGCAAAGAAGGCCATCCGCAAAGCATTTGAGAACTCTATGAACGGAAAAGGTTCCAACCTGGTAGAAATCGTTTCTACTTGTAACTCTGGTTGGAAAATGACTCCGCAGGCATCCAATGACTGGATGGTGGAACATATGTTCCCCTTCTATCCGTTGGGCGATTTGAAAGATAAAGAATAAAAAGACAGAAGCTATGAAACAAGAAATCATTATAGCAGGATTTGGCGGTCAGGGCGTATTATCCATGGGTAAGATACTTGCTTATTCCGGACTGATGGAAGACAAGGAAGTAACCTGGATGCCGGCATACGGACCCGAACAACGAGGGGGAACCGCCAATGTTACGGTTATCGTCAGCGATGAACGCATCTCCTCCCCCATTCTCAGTAAATTTGATACAGCCATCATTCTGAACCAACCTTCATTGGAGAAGTTCGAAAGCAAAATAAAACCGGGTGGCATATTGATCTATGACGGATACGGAATTATCGAACCTCCTACCCGTAAGGACATTCAGATTTACCGCATCGACGCAATGGATGCCGCCAACGAAAAAGGTATGGCAAAGACATTCAATATGATTGTTTTGGGCGGACTGTTGAAATTATGCCCCGTAGTATCTATAGAAAGCGTAGTGAAGGCTTTGCGCAAGACATTGCCAGAGCGCCATCACCACCTAATACCGATGAATGAAGAAGCAATCCGAATCGGAATGGAGATTATTAAGCCTCAGTAAGTTAAAATAACTCTAAACGAATAATAAAAGGAAGCACTTTCCAGGGTAGAAAAGTGTTTCCTTTTATTTTTATATTGTATCTTTGTCGCCGTTATGAAAAGAATATTCTCGATTATTTTCCTATTATTCTTGTGCTGCCAAGCATCATTGATGGCACAAATGAATACCCTCAATAACGACTTCGGTTCCTCAGCAAGCGGACTGGACAGGGATAAATACGACCGTAACGGAAATCCCATTGATACAACGGCAGTCGTAGATGCCAATACTATCCCCATCGGTCTATACTCATGGAAAGTAGACAGCCGTTTCGGCAACGTCACATATATCCCCGTAGACACCCTGCAACACAATTTTCAGAACACCAATGACATGGGTGGCCTAACAGGGCAATACAATTATCTGGGCAATTTGGGTTCTCCCCGCCTGTCGCGCATCTTCTTTGACCGCCGGGATGCCAGCCAATACATTTTCACAGACCCTTACGACTTCTGTGTGCAACGCCCTCAGGATGTAATCTTTACCAATACCCTCTCTCCCTTCACCAATCTTACTTATTACAAAGGAGGAGGCAGCCGTGACGGTGAAGAACGTTTCAAATCTTATTTTGCCATCAATGCAAACAAGAGGCTGGGCTTCGGATTCTATATAGATTACCTGTACGGCCGCGGACTCTATAGCGACCAGTCTACCGCATTTTTCAATGGCGGACTATTCTCCAGTTACCGGGGAGATAAATACGATATGCACTTTATCTTCTCCAATGATAACCTGAAGATGGCGGAAAACGGAGGTATCACCGATGACCGCTATGTCACCAATCCACTGGATATGGCAGAGGGTAAAAAGGAATACGCCACAGGTGAAATCCCTACCCGCCTCAAGCAAATATGGAATCACAACACCAGTTACCATGCTTTCCTTACCCATCGCTATAATCTGGGATTCTACAAGGAAAAGGAAGACAGCGTAAGCGCCGACTCGGTAAAAATAACACAAGTATTTGTACCTGTTACCAGCTTCATACACACTCTGGAAGTAGATTTGAATAACCGCAAATACATTTCTTACGATACCCAGCAAAACCAGCAATACTTTGAATACAACTATTTGGGCAATGACTCCATAGACAAAACCAAACGTACTTCTATTAAGAATACCATCGGCATTGCCTTGCAAGAAGGATTCAACAAATGGGCAAAAGCCGGACTTACCGCTTTCCTGAGCTACGAACACCGCAACTTTGCCCTGACCGATACCACCGACATACCGGGACAGCGCGTAATAAAGAACTATAAGGAAAGTGCATTGTCCATTGGCGGAGAATTATCAAAGAAACAAGGCAACCTGCTACATTACAATGTATTAGGAGAACTTGCCATAGCCGGTGAAGATGCCGGACAGTTCAGCGTAGAAGGAAAAGGCGACTTGAATGTACATTTATTCGGTGACACAGTGAGGCTGGATGTAAATGCATTCGTCAAAAATCAGAATCCTGTCTTCTACTACAGGCATTTCCAGTCCAAGCACTATTGGTGGAACAATGATCTATCCAAAATCATGCGCACCCGTTTGGAAGGAAAACTGAGTATAGACAAATGGGGAACACAACTGCGTGCAGGCGTGGAAAACATCAAAAACTATACTTATCTGGCAAATACCAGTGTGCCGGTAACCAACGCGGAAGGCGAAAGAACCGGATTCAAGAACAATGCAGCCGTAAAACAATACTCGGGTAATATACAGGTGCTCAGTGCTATCCTGGAACAGAAATTCAATGTAGGAATCTTCCACCTGGATGCAGAAGTAGCTTACCAAAAATCCAGTGAACAAGATATTCTGCCGTTGCCGGAGTTGTCTGCTTATGGAAACCTGTATATGAAATTCGGTCTGGCAAAGAAAGTACTTCAAATAGAAATGGGAGCAGATGTACGCTATTTCAGCAAATATTATGCGCCGGACTATTCGCCTGCCATCGGACAGTTCTATAATCAGAATCCCGAAGACAAGATAGAAATAGGAGGTTTCCCCGTAGTGAATTTATATGCCAACCTGCATTTAAAACGTACCCGCATCTTTGTCATGATGTATCATGTCAATGCCGGTTCGGGCAAATCAAACTATTTCCTGGCACCGCATTATCCTATCAACCCGAGTATGTTGAAACTAGGATTTTCATGGAACTTCTTTGATTAACAGCATGATGAAGAAATATTTTAAATATATCCTGATGGGTATCCTTGCGGTAGCTCTCTCTACCTTCCTCTTTAAGAAGAAAGCAGAAGAAGTAACGATGCCACGAGACTATGCAGAAATCTCAGAATCAGGCATTCTGCGTGCTGTAACTGAATATAACTCAATTAGTTACTACGCCGATGGAGACAGCGTTACAGGCTTTCATTACGAACTACTCAATGCCTTTGCCCGCAGCAAAGGGCTGACTCCGGAAATAACTCCAGAAATGAGCTTCTCTAAAAGACTGGAAGGAGTGCAGACCGGGAAATATGATATTCTGGCAAACAGTACGGTAGTTACCAGCGAATCCAAAGACTCCTTGCTCTTTACCCAACCCATTATACTGAATAAACAGGTATTGGTACAGCGCAAGCCCGATGGAGAGAATGACAGCCTGTACATTCACAGCCAACTGGAACTGGCACGCAAAACCCTACATCTTGTCAAGGACTCGCCCGCCATTCTTCGCATCCATAATTTAAGCAATGAAATAGGCGATACCATCTATATCAATGAAGTGGAGAAGTACGGCCAGGAACAATTACTGGCTATGGTTGCTTATGGCGACATAGACTATGCTGTTTGCGACGAAAGCATTGCCCGAGCCTCATTAAATGATTTTCCACAATTGGATATAGAAACCGCAGTAAGCTTCTCTCAGTTCTACTCTTGGGGAGTAAGCAAGCATTCACCTGTATTGCTGGACAGCCTGAATAGTTGGCTGGGCAGCTATATAAAGACTCCCGAATTCAAGCAGCTGCGCAAGAAATATTACAATAACTGATTTTTTATTCGGAGTTAATTGCAAAATAGTCCTATCTTTGCAATATAAACAGGTATCATTCTGAGAGGAATGATGAAAAAGTGATCGCCATGGTTAAATTAAACAAAGTAAAATGGGGCTTTATCGGTTGCGGAGAAGTAACCGAGAAAAAGAGTGGTCCTGCTTTCGCAATGATAGAGGGATCGGAAGTAGTAGCCGTAATGAGCCGCGACAAAGAAAAAGCTCAATCCTATGCCAAGAGGCACAATATTCCACGTTGGTACACAGACCCGCAACAATTAATCGGGGACGAAGATGTGAATGCTATCTACATAGCCACGCCTCCCTCCTCCCACGCCACTTTCGCCATTATGGCAATGAAAGCAGGCAAACCCGTATATATTGAGAAACCGATGGCAGCCAGTTATGAAGACTGCGCCCGCATCAACCGCATTTCGCAAGAAACCGGCATTCCTTGCTTCGTAGCCTACTATCGACGCTATCTTCCTTATTTCCAGAAGGTGCGCCAAATGGTGGATAATGGGATGATAGGCAATGTAATCAATGTACAAATACGCTTTGCACAGCCTCCCCGCGACCTGGATTACAACAGCACCAACCTTCCTTGGCGCGTACAACCCGACATAGCAGGCGGAGGTTATTTTTATGATTTAGCTCCCCACCAGTTAGATTTATTGCAAGAGATGTTCGGTTGCATCCTCGAAGCCCAAGGCTATAAGAGTAACCGTGGCGGACTATATCCGGCAGAAGATACAATAAGTGCCTGTTTCAAATTCGATTCCGGACTTCCGGGTTCCGGCTCCTGGTGTTTCGTGGCTCACGAATCGGCAAAAGAAGACCGCATCGAGATAATCGGAGACAAAGGAATGATCTGCTTCTCCGTCTTTACTTATGATCCCATCGCCCTGCACACCGAAAAAGGACGTGAAGAATTTCTTCCCGAGAATCCTCCCCATGTGCAGCTTCCTCTTATCAAGGCAGTGGTGGAACATTTGCAAGGAAAAGCAATCTGCACTTGCGACGGCATCAGTTCAACGCCTACCAACTGGGTGATGGACCGTATCCTTAACAAACTCTGATCGATACAGCCCATGGACATCCGTAAAATATGCCTGCTTTGTTTGTTTTCTCTTTTCATTCTAAGTGCTTCGCATGCACAGGAAGAAAAGAAAGATTCGATCATGCAGAATAATAAAGGTGTCCTCATTACGCTGACAGACGAAATTGCGACTACCGTCCGCCATACCGGAAGGAAAATCAGAAAAGTGGGAAAAGAGTTCAATGCCATTGATACCACTTTCATCTCCCCCAACCGCTTTAATCTGGCATTTATGCTGGAGCATAGCAGTTGGTATGAATATTACCGCTTGGGAAGCAAGGGGGATGATGGCGAACAAAGCCTGAGTTTTTCTCCCAATGCCAGCTTTAAGCTGGGGGTTTACTTTGGGTGGCGATGGATCTTTCTGGGATATTCTTTTGATGTGAAAGACATCTTTGGCGGACATAAGAATAAGGCAAAGAAAACCGAAATGGCTCTCAACCTTTATAGTTCAAAATTTGGTGTGGACTTGTATTATAGAAAGACGGGAAGTGATTTTAAGATCCGTTCTTCCAGTGGTTTCGACCTCAGTAATCCTGTCCGCCACCTTAACTTTGACGGTTTTCAGAGCAAAATCAAAGGGCTGAATGCTTATTGGATTTTCAACTATAAACGTTTCTCCTATCCGGCTGCCTATAGCCAGTCCACCAATCAGCGCAAAAGTGCGGGATCACTGATGGCAGGATTCTCTTACTCGCAGCATAATATTTCATTTGACTATGATAAGTTGCCGGGCGAAATAAGGAATCAATTGCAGGATGCCCTGCTTTTCAAGAAAGTGAAATACTCGGATTACAGCATAAATGTGGGCTATGGTTATAATTGGGTATTTGCCAAGAATTGGGTATCCAACTTATCCCTCCTGCCTGCCCTTGCTTACAAAAAGTCCAAGATAGACGATACACCCAATACCGACAGCCATTGGATAAAAGACATTAATTTCGATTTGATAACCCGTGCGGCTGTGGTTTATAACACCAGTAAATATTTTATAGGCGCTTCACTGGTGATGCATACTTATGACTACCGAAAGAAAGATTTCTCACTGACAAATACTTTCGGCACGCTGCGCGTGTATGCCGGATTCAATTTCTGGAAGAAAAGAGAGTATCGGGAATAATCGCCAATCCAACAGGTAAAATCACTATTTTCTTCAAGCAAATATCTCCCTACCTTTGTTGTATCAAAACAAACAATAAATTAGAAAGGAGAATAATATGAAAGTGATTGATTTAACCAAAGACAGTTTTGCAGAAAAAGTAGGTGATTATAAGGCATATCCCAAAGAATGGAAGTTTAAGGGTGACAAGCCCTGTATTGTAGACTTCCATGCACCTTGGTGTGTATATTGCAAAGCATTATCTCCTATATTGGATCAGTTGGCAGTGGAATATGAAGGAAAACTGGATTTCTATAAGGTGGATGTAGACCAGGAACCGGAACTGGAAGCCGCTTTCAATATCCGCACTATTCCTAATTTACTGCTGTGTCCGGTGGAAGGTGAATCGTTTATGAAACTGGGAACAATGAATAAGGGACAGTTGAAGAAGTTGATTGAAGAAACTTTTAATTTATAAATTTACCTAGTCTATAAAAAAGATATACCGGGAAGCAATGAAGCATTCCCGGTACGTCAAAAAAAGATTAAGTTATATTAGACTCACAATTAATTCTTAGAAACGGGCACCGATGGTTAATAGTAATTGGTGACGTGAATTGTCTACTTTGGTAGCAGGAAGATATTCTAACTGACCACTAGATTCTCTATAATCTTCAAATGCATAGAAATTAGATTTATACATATCATATTTATAAGCTAAATCCGCATAAATTATACTTCCTCGATATCCTAAACCAAAAGTAAATGTATTCTTTGATTTTGTATTATTATATTCTGAATCAGGACGTGTTTCATCATCAACTACATTCTTAAAGGAATCACCAACAAAAGCCGCTGTTTGATAATTATATCCAGCGCGAAAACTAAATTGAGGAGCAATGCGTGCTTCTAAACCGAAACGTAATGTATGTATTCCTTTTAAAGTTTGTTTTATAGCCTCCGTACCATTCAACTCCCTCCCATCTGTATCCTCCAATTTTGCAGCAGAATAATCTTCATATTCATATTCTGCCCCCAGTGCTATAGAGTTTCCTATTGTAGTTCCCATATTTACATTGAATTTCCATGGTGTTGTCAATTGATAACTCCAAACATACTCCGGTTTCAAATAATCCGAAAGATTTTCATTTATAGGCGCTTCCATGGTCAAAACATCTGCATAAAGATTTGCAGTATATCGATCTGTCAAATCATACCAAACAGGAGTATGTACAGCAAAACCGATTCGAAATGGAGAACTTTCAAAAGGGCGAGCAATAATACCAAGTTTCAAGTCAATACCAGTCCCTTCAGTATTCATCCAGTTTTCCAAATTATAATAACCATTATCTGCCCCTTTATCATCCAGCAAGTTCTCTGTATAAGAGGAATAACGGGTATAGTTAACATCGTAAACTCCTAAAGTGGCTCCTAAATAAACACGATCTTCAATATTAAAAGCAACATTAAAGTCATACTGATTTATACCTCCTTCTTCACGACTGTAATAGTTATTATTAGCACCATTCCAGCCCCACATACGTGGTTCTCCACCTTCATAAGTAACTAGTCCTGTTCTTACTCCCATTGCAGAAAGATAAGGGACTCCATACCAATTGGAAGAAGTATAAGGATTACCTGCATCCCATAATGCATCAAAGTCCTGTTCCCCAAAATTATCAAGAGTATTCAACATTGTAGCCATCTGCCATGTCTGTGAGAATCCATCTAAATTACCTCCCATAGAAAACACTTTATTGAAGTTTTTCCTTTTTTGGTAATTAAATCCAAAGTTCACATAACGTAAAGAAGTATTATTACCAATTTTATTACTATAAACAAATCCGATTTGGTCAAACGAAGCACGTGTACGGTCATCCTTCATCACAGAAGCATTGAAATTACTTTTAGCTGCTGTATTATTGAAGCCAAAAGAAAATGCTACATCATTACTTCTATAAATTCCAATACCTGCTGGATTTGTTCCCATCACAGATATATCTCCTCCTAAAGCCCCCATTGCTCCTCCCATACCAACAAAACGAGCTGTTCCATTAAGTTCGCTTCCCATAAAACGGGCTGCATCATATTGGCTTTGCGCACCAGCTTTAGCCATTACCAACAATGCACAAGCTGTTATTATTAATTCCTTTCTCATAAAACTTTCATTTTTACAATTCGAAACCTATTGTTATCTTCTCCGTGAACCGCCTCCACCACCACTAGAGCGGGTACTGCTTCCACTTGTTGAACTACGTGAATAACCGCTGCTACCACTAGAGAAACTACTACTGCTAGAGTTAGTACTTCGCGAAGAACTTCTATAGCTGGAATTATCATTACTTCTTTGATACGAAGAAGAATTGCTTCTCTGATATGAAGATGAACCAGCAGAACGAGATACACTACTACGGGTACTACTAGGACGATTATAAGAAGAAGTAGACCTGGTAGTATTAGTAGGACGTGTATATGTGGTACCTTGACGTACAGCACCAGCAGCTCTGTTAGGGCTTACAGCCTCCCCTGTACGAGTTCTTACAGCTGTTCTATTTGGTCTAACAGAAGAAGATACCCCATCATTACCATTAACCACTCTTCCCGTTGTATATGATTGACGAGTATAGGCATTATTCCTACTATTATTAGAACGAATAGAAGAATTATTCCTTACTGACCCAGCGGCACTACGAGTATAGGTTCCACTACCACGCGTATAGCTACTTGAATTATTACGAGTATAATTGCCACTTGTACCACTACGAGTGTATCCACTAGTACCACGGGTATAAGAAGAACTTGAATTGGTATATCTATTAGATCGGTAATCTGTATGCCCTGAACGTCCCCATCCATGACCACCTCCCCAGTGACCTCCACCCCATCCATAACTTGGATAGTAGTGATGATGGTGATTCCATCCCCAGTATCCACCCCAGTAGCCGCCACCCCAATATCCGGGAGAATACCAGCTATTATAATACCATGGTGAACTCCAGCCCCAACTGAATCCCCAGCCACCGCCGTAAGAATAGTTCCAACGCCAGTCCCACCACAAACGGTTGGTATAAGTGGGGAAAGCATAAGCATACAATCCGTCATCATATACATTCCAGTCCCATGACGGAAGGCCATAAACCACATCCCAATAAAGCGGGCTGCTTACCGGAATTGCGTATCGGGGATTACGGAAACGGACAATGCGCATGGCATATTCATAATCGCTTTGAGACCCCTCAAAACCATTCACCCATTCCCCTCTCTCATTCAAAGGTTTCTCCTCAATGTACAATGTATCATTTTCCATCGAGAAGTTATTTTCACGTGAAGTATAACGACGATTATACTCATCAACATCGCGCGTATTCCCTTTCACATCCTTAACCACTACTGTAGAACCGGGAGCCGCATAAACGGTAGTCGTGTTCTGCTTCTGCGGAACCACCACTTTCACCTCTTGCTTTACTTCCTCTTTCTTCTCAGTTTTCTTCTTAGGGATGAAATAAAGGTCGTCATCAACGCTCTGTGCTATTGCCAAGTAAGGCAAGCACACCATCATAAGCGAAGCTAATACAATCTTTTTCATACTCGTTACTGTTTTATTTGTTATTCCATCTATTTTTCCTAGTGCAAAGATAGTCAGAGGATTTACCTAATAACAAAGAAAATCCCTATTAGTTGGTAGGGATTTCCCTATTTTAGTTTTTCCAACAGTATAATATGTAAAAGACCTATTTCATGCTTTTATGTGATAAAGGTACAGCTTCTTTCCGGTTTAGGCAAGCACTGTTCATTCTTTTATCTTCCCCCTTATTATTTATCTGCTTTTCCCCTACTTTTATTTGCTTTCCCCCTTTTCTTTTCCTACTTTTGTACTGTCGCATTTGCTTAGTCACAGCCGTGACTAAGTCTAATCACAAGTGTGACTAACTTTAATCACGGCTGTGATTAGACTTAATCACAACCGTGGTTAAGCAAACTTGAAAGGACAAAAGTAGAAAGAGAACACTATGGCGATACAAATTGATTGGTATGAAAATCCTAAACCCTCCGAGCAACAGGGGGAAGAAAAAACATTGCACCCGCGCCTCAGACTGAATGGCAAGGTAACCACAGCTCAGCTTCGTGCACGGATACAGAATTACTGCACACTGACAGAAACGGACGTCTCGGCTGTACTCGATGCCCTGTCGCACATCATGGGTGAAGAACTGGCAGACGGAAAGCAGGTGCATCTGGATGGTATCGGCTTTTTCCGCCCCCGAGTGGTAAGTACGGAACCGGTGACCGAAAATACGAAACGCAAAAGCACCAAAGTAAAGCTGAAAGGTATTATTTATAAAGCAGACCAAACATTGATGAATGAAGTGGGGAATGTAAAAGTGCAACACACCAAATTTACCTTCCACTCCGAGAAGCTGACGGAAGAAGAAATAGACCGACTGCTGACAAAACACTTCGCCACCCACGAGTTTTTGCAGCGAAAGAGCTTCCAATACCTCTGTGGCATGACGCAAAGCACTGCCAGTCGTCATTTACGGCGCTTATGCGAAGAAGGAAAGCTGAAAAATGCAGGACTTCCCAAACAACCGATTTACATGCCTGTTAATGGTTATTATACTGATAATAAGAAAGATAATGTTAAAACGCAGGACGATACACTTTAAGATTGTATGGTGCAACCTCCCCCTTTTGAAGGGGACAAGGGGGAGGTTCCCTTGAAAAGATTGTACCACCTTACTACGATACAGAGTATCATACCCAAGAGAACATCCCCCTTAAATCCCCCTTTGAAAGGGGGAGGCTGCGCGATGAAAATCTAAAGTTAACGCCAATGGATCGTAGGCAAATGATGATAGAAAACTATATTGTTATATCCAAACCTAAAAAACAAGCATCCTATGAAATCAATGAAATTATTTTATCAGGAAAGATGTCCGTTCTGCAAGAAAGCATTGCGTTACATCGCAGAGTTGAAAGAAGAATATCCGGAGTTCCAACCGATAGAAATAGAAATGATAGAGGAAACTCAACAACCCGAGATAGCCGACCAGTACGACTATTACTATGTCCCGACCTTCTATGTGGATGGAGTAAAAGTGCATGAAGCCGGTATTTTCAAGAACGAGATGGAAGCATTGCTCCGTAAAGTAATAGAATAAACAAAAACAGATGAAATACTTAGAAATAACATTTACAACGCATCCCTGTAATGAAACAGTGAATGATGTAGTGTCTGCCTTGGCAGGAGAAATAGGATTTGAAAGTTTTGTGGAGTGTGAAGGAGGGATACAGGCTTATATCCAGCAAGCATTGTTTGATGAAGAAGCACTGAAAGAGATGGTTGCAGGATTCCCCTTGCCCGACACTACGATAGAATATATCACAAAGGAAGCAGAGGACAAGAACTGGAACGAAGAATGGGAGAAAAACTTTTTCCAACCTATCGTTATCGGTGACCGTTGCTGCATTCACAGCACTTTCCACAAAGACACGCCACGGACGGAATATGAGATATTGATTAATCCGCAAATGGCTTTCGGCACAGGTCACCATGAAACGACCAGTTCTATTATCAGTGAACTGCTGGATGCGGACTTGAAAGGAAAATCGGTACTGGATATGGGGTGTGGAACTTCTATTCTGGCCATCCTTGCCGCTATGCGCGGAGCCAATCCGGTAACAGCCATTGACATTGATGATTGGTGTGTGAATAATTCGAGAGATAATATTGCGCTGAACCATATTCATAATATTACCGTAGAACTGGGTGATGCGGGTCTGCTAAAGGGGCGTGAACCGTTTGATGTGATTATCGCTAATATCAATCGTAATATTCTTTTGGCGGATTTGCCGCAATATGCCGGTTGTATGCGTTCGGGGTCGGAGATCTTTATGAGTGGTTTCTATGTACAGGATATTCCTTTTATCCGTGAAAAGGCGGAAAGTCTGGGGATGGAGTTTGTGCATCATCGCGAAAAGAATAATTGGGCAGCGGTGAAGTTTGTGATGAAATAGGGTTTCACCACAAATTACACAGAATTTTCACAGGTTATCTGTCTACACGGACAATATGTGAAAATTCTGTGTTTATGCTATGCTATTCTGTGGTGATAAGTCTTTATTTCTTTGCCGTTACTTTGGCATAAATAATCAATGCTATGGCTGAAATCACTCCGATTGAGGCAAACCAATACCAAATATAATGTGCATTTACACTTGCCCCCTGCCATTCTTCAACAGTAGCAAACAATGAGGGATCAGGGCAATATTTAGTTAACAATACACCTGATAATCCAAACCCCAATACTGAAGACAGGAAAGAATGCAAATGACTGAATCCTAAATACAAACCTTCTTCACCTTTCGGTGCCTGCAACGAGAAATATTCCAAATAACGGGGCGAAATAAAGCATTCGGCCAAAGCCTGAATAGCAATACCTGCCATCATCATGAATGTAATGGGATGCATTCCTAGGAGCGTGTCGCCGGAAAACATATTTCCTGTGGCCATAACCAATGCCGAAAGCGGAATCAAAAACATACCAACCGTCATCGAAGTCAACGCTTTTCTTTTTGCCATCATCTGAGTTATAAAGTTCACGCAAAGTACTACCACAAAGGGATTTACATTGGCAATCCATCCCGGTTTTGCCGTTTCGCCTGCCATACGGATCACATACTTAGGCATAGTAGCATACAACTGATGCTGAATCATCCAAAAACCTGTTACGATCAGAATCAACGTCAACAAACGCCCGTTTGTAAATACTTTGGCCAAACCATTGAACACATCTCGCATACTCTTTCCTTCACCCGAGGTATGGGCGGAATGATAGAACAAGAAGATAGTAACCAATGCCAGCAAACACAATACCGATGAGAAATAATTAATGTAGATATATGCCTCATCACCTACCCAGGAACGTAAAGGGTCTATCACACATTTACCGGTAAAGGCTCCGATATTCACCATCATATAAAATATGGAATATCCTTTGGCACGAGTTTCCGAAGTAGTTTCACGGGCTACAGATGCCGAAATAATAGATTTAATGAATGAGCCGCCTATCATGATAATGCACATCACAGGCACAATGAGATAACGCAACGCACTATGTTCCAATCCATGGAATGCGGTCTTTTCACCATACTCCACTAAACCTGTACCTGCCAGCATAGTGGGCAGAACACCCAACCCCAGATAACCGACAGTTAACAATGAAAAAGCCAATAAGATGGATTTTCTATACCCTATCTTATCGGCAAAAGCTCCGGTAAACAGTGGAAAAAAATATAAACCACCCGAGAAAAGACCTGAAATAATACTGGCTTCCACATCATTAAAGCCAAGAGTATTAGACAAATAGAGGGTGATAACAATAAAGATGGCATAATAGGCCATACGTTCAAAAAGTTCGGCCAAGTTAGCGGTCCAGAACGCACGAGAGAATTTTGTCGTCATAAATAATTGTTATAGATTAATAATAAGACGACAAAAATAAGAAAAAACATCGGATATCAAAGAACAATTTGATATTAAACGATCTCTTTTCCGAACGGAGTGAGCGCCAGCCCTGCCAATTTGAAATGTTGCATCCCGAATGGAATACCAATAATAGTAATACAAAGCACCACTCCGAATGCCAAATGCGAAAGGCTTATCCATATTCCACCAACAAATATCCAAATGATATTCATCAGCACACTGAAACATCCGCCATCACCGGGGCAACTGCGTACCTGCCTGCCAAAAGGACAAAGAGCCAGAATAGACAATTTCAACGTTTGCAGACCAAAAGGAATGCCAATGATAGTAATCATCAGCAAAAGACTGGATACGATATATTCTACGCAGATCAAAAATCCGCCACATATCAGCCAAAGGAGATTTAATAGTAAGTTCATAGAGCAAATATAGAAAAAGTTTCTATAACAAAAGGAATGAATACCTTTTATTTGAATGAATCTTTTTTATTTCTTGATGGTCATCTTCTGCAACTCCTCCAAAGAACCATTGAAGATGTTCAAATCCACCTTCTCCGAAACACCGGGAAGGATACCCACATCCGTATGTTGCCAGAATTTCCAATCACCCTTATATTCCACGGAATCTACATAGTAATGGGCAATCCAGTAAGGATAAGAGTCAAAAACGGAATCGTTGAGGTAACGGGTTTTAAACTTATAGGAAGTATATAGAATAGGCTTCACCTTATAATATTGCTCTATCCTGTCCAGCCAAAGTTTTAGATCACGGCGAAGGGTCTTCTCATCATCGCCACGCTTCTCAATGTCCAACACAGGAGGCAAGTCGCCGGAATCCAGCTTTACGGAGTTGATAAAGAAATCAGCCTGACGGATGGGGTCTGTCTTCGGATTATAGAAATGATAAGCACCACGGATGAATCCATGCGCTTTTGCCGAATCAAAATTAGCGATGAAAGCTCTGTCTCCATAGTCTCCTCCTTCGGAGGCTTTCATAAAGACAAAATGAATAGGGAATTTCCCCTGTCGGGTCTGGGTGAGCATCTTCCAGTTTATGGTTCCCTGATAGTGGGAGACATCAATGCCGTGCACATGAAATCCGGAAGGCATACATACCCCATAGGCTTTGAAACCATAGCAAGGCTTCCAACGGTAAGAATAAGGGCGGATGAAGAAATAAAAGAAGGCACCGAGAAAAGCAACTGTTACCAATCCCATCAGAACGTAATAGGCCCAAGCGGGAACCGACCACTTCTTCGCAACTTTCTTTTTGCGAGTTCCGGTCTTCTTCCTCTGCGGCTTGCGTGGAGAAGAAGATGTGGTTTTCTTCCGGGTTGTAGTTCTACGGGGCTTGTTTACCACCGATATGGGCGGTTGTTTACTCATTGTGTGTATAATTACAGTAAGAAGGTATATCAAAAGTCTGAAGTAACTATCAAATTATTCACTGTGTAGGGGCGGATTGAATCCGCCCGGATATACAAAGCAAACTGTTATCGGGCAGATTCAATCTGCCCCTACAGCTAAATGATAGCCTTTTTTGTTTTGACACACCTTCGTAAACATTCACTTTACGCATACGGGCGGAAGATTTTCCGCCCCTACGGTAAATGGTATCTTTGATTACTTACCTTGTTCTAACTGCAAAGTCTTGGTTGCCTGGTCGCAAACTTCTGTAGGACCGAAGTACTGGATAGGACCCGGATATACATAGTCTGTTTCTACAGCCCAACGCTCACGCTGTGCAGCAAATGCCTTGAAAGGAGCACCGTCCAGTTTCACCAATGCTTTCTGGATAACCGGTTTCATTTCGCCGTGACGACGTTCCATATTCATCATCATAGTGATAGGCACACCACCTGCAATCCATTCTTCGGCAGGAGCAGTAGTGTTGCGTACAGATGACATGTAACCGGTCTTGCCATTGGCAATCAGCATAGATGCAGTGTAACCCAGTGAGTAGCAATAGTCTGCATCGAAGTTTGACGGAGCAGCGCAACGTCCTTCGTAACCGAAGAAGTGGTGCTGAGCAGCAAACTTACCTACATACTTTCCTTCTTCTTTCCACTGAGCCAACTTAACAGCTACCATGTCCGACAACAGCTTTTCTGTTTCAATCAATGATACCTGTACGTTTCCGTGCGGGTCACGATCCAAAGTCAACTGACGTGCAACGCCTTCGGGCAGAGAAGCATAGATTTCTGAGTTTTCCTTAGAAAGCTTAGAGATGATATACTCGCGCTGGTGAGATTTCTTAATCAAAGCGAATTCTGAGGCATTCTTAGCCAAGAAGTCATTCAGTTCAGAGATCAGAGCCTTCATAGCCGGAATAAATTCGATCAAGCCTTCAGGAATCAATACAGTACCGAAGTTATTGCCCTGTGCAGCACGGTCGGCTACCACCTTAGCAACGTAAGTTACTACATCGTCCAAAGACATGTTCTTTTCTTCCACTTCTTCTGAAACGATACATACGTTAGGCTGAACCTGCAAAGCACATTCCAGTGCGATGTGAGAAGCAGAACGTCCCATCAGTTTGATGAAGTGCCAGTACTTGCGAGCTGAGTTACAGTCGCGCTGGATGTTACCGATTACTTCAGAGTAAGTCTTGCAAGCAGTGTCGAAACCGAAAGATGTTTCAATCATTTCGTTCTTCAAGTCACCGTCGATAGTCTTGGGGCAACCGATTACCTGTACGCCACAGTTCTTAGCAGCATAGTATTCTGCCAATACGCAAGCATTGGTGTTAGAGTCATCACCACCGATGATTACCAATGCCTTGATTCCCAACTGCTTGATGATTTCCAAACCTTTATCAAACTGTTCTTCTTTTTCCAGTTTGGTACGTCCTGAACCGATGATGTCAAAACCACCTGTGTTGCGGTATTCGTCAATGATTTCAGCGGTCAGCTCCATATAGTCATGGTCTACCAAGCCACCGGGGCCCAGGATGAAACCATACAGTTTGCTATCCTTGTTTAAACTCTTGATACCGTCAAACAAACCTGAGATCACATTGTGTCCGCCGGGAGCCTGTCCGCCTGACAAGATCACGCCTACATTGAAAGCAGGCAGAGCAGCTGTTTCTCCTTCAACGAACTGAATCAACGGCATGCCGTAAGTGTTGGGGAACAATGCTTTGATAGCTTCCTGATCGGCAACTGACTGTGTAGGTTCACCTTCCTTTACTTTAACTGCGCCTTTCAACGCTTTAGGAAGTTTGGGCTGATAAGCAGCTCTGGCAATTTGTAATGCACTTTTAGTCATATTCTATTATTCTATTTAAAGGTGTATAATCTCATTTAGAATTCACGTGCAAATTTCGCTCTTTTTTCGCAAATATGAAAACGTATACAAATAAAAATACTACCTTTACCGCGAATTTAGAATTTTGTATTAACTTAAAAGATTACATTTATGGCAAGTAGAAGAGATTTAAAGAAAAAAATAACTTATATAGCAGGCGATTTGTTTCTGGTTAGTCTGATGGAAGGTGTTAACCGTGAGGTAGTTATCAAGGCTGTGCACAATGTATTGGCATTGATGCCGCGCATCAGCCACACCGAACCGGGCAACGTAAAAGGTTTCTATAAAAAATTGCATGAAGATTTGAACCAAGAAATTAAGGTGGTAGCTGACGAACTGGCAAAAACGGCGAAAGCATAAGATTTTTAGGGAATGAAGAAAGCTATTTGTAGTTTTATATACTACAAGCTATTGGGTTGGAAGACGAAAGTGTCTGCTCCCGATTACGATAAGTATATTATATGTGCTGCTCCCCATACCACCAACTGGGATTTGTTTATCGGCAAGCTGTTTATGGGAGCCATTGGCCGCGAAACCGGTTTTATGATGAAAAAGGATTGGTTCTTTTGGCCTTTGGGGCCTTTCTTCCGCTGGATGGGAGGCATTCCGGTAGACCGTAGCCGCAAGACTTCGTTGGTAGACCAGATGATACAAATTGCCAAAGAGAGCAAGAAATTTCATTTGGCAATTACTCCGGAAGGTACTCGCAAACGTAATCCGAACTGGAAAAAAGGTTTTTATTACATTGCACAGGGAGCCGGGCTACCTATTATATTGGTAGCTATTGATTATTCAACGAAATGTATCACTGCCGAGAAAGTAATACATCCAAGCGGAGATCTGGATAAGGATATGCGCGAAATTAAATTGTATTATAAGAACTTCAAAGGAAAACATCCCGAGAATTTCAGTATTGGAAAAGTAGAATAAGAATCTCTCATTGATAAGGAACTTTCCCACAGTTGACAGGATACTCTGGCTACTGTGGGAAAGTTTTTTGCTTTAAAGTGCTTGAAAGAAGTATAATACATACTCCTGCAATTTGCCAGTCAATGAATAAGGAAGATTCATCAATGTAAATTCAAAACCTGCCGGTGTAACTACTTTTTCCATAAAAAAACGACCACTATACAAACGGACAGCAAGTGGCGATTTTGCCAAATCCTGATAAATCAGCAATGATTTTAAATGTCCTTTAGCACCACTCTTCACCTCAACAGGAATCATCCCATAAGGTGTCTGCACCAAAAAGTCCAGTTCCGAATTAGAGGTTCCCTTTTCTCTGACCCAAAACAACAAAGGGTGCATATAATTATCCGTAGTGGCAATAATCTCTTGTCCCACGACTTGTTCCGATACCCTTCCCTTGTATAGGTTATTAAGATCTGTAGCCGTAAAGATTTCCCTTTGAATATTGGAAAAGAAGTTCAACATTCCCACATCAAGTACTTGCAAACGAGGGGATTTCTTTATATCAGGCTGAAAAGGAAGAGTGGTTTGGGTAGTAGGATAAGTGAGATGCAAAAGCAATGCTTTTTCCAAAGTCCTCATCGCTTCTCCCACCTCACGAGAAGTGTAGGCAGACTGTCCGAAACCAGCAAATTTAATCCGTTCTCCAGCCTCTAAGAAACTTGCACGAATTACATGGCGAAGTACTTGGATCATATTTTCATTACGCGCATATTTTTCCACATCATCTAAATAAGACAAAAATAAGGTATCGTATATGGGCTTCAATTGAACAATATCTTTAGTTTGTACATACCTTGACACAGCTTCAGGCATTCCACCAATCAATGTATAAGTGTGAAACAGGAGAAGCAATTTTTCTTCTGCATATTCAGGAATCGGAATGGTTCGATAAGCTTTCAGCGCATTCCGTTCTCCCATTGCCTCCAAAAATTCTTCAAATGTAAAAGGATACATATAGATATACTCCACCCTTCCAACCGGAAAACTGATTCCCCGCTCAAAAAGTGACTCCAACAATGAGCCTGCAGCAATGACATAGTATTGCGGATACTTTTCATAAAAATAGCGTAACATATTCAGTGCTGCAGGTACTTCCTGAATTTCATCGATGAAAATCAAGGTATCCGAATCTTCTTTCAAACAATCTTTTTCAAAGAAAAGCATATCAACCAAACGGTCTATATTATTTTGCTCTTCAAAGAAATGCCTATCTTCTGTTTCCAGATTCAGTTTGATATATTGAGAAAAGTTTCCGGCAAATTCATCCACTACCGTCGTTTTCCCAACTTGTCTGGCACCCCTCAACACAAGAGGTTTCCGATAAGAAGATACCTTCCAGGCCATCAACTTTTGTTCTATATTCCTATAATATGCCATAAACCAGTCTTTTAGTACACAGCAAAGATAGCGATAAAACCCAAGTTTGCACATTTATAGGGTTAAATTATTTACTTTCCGTCATATTTTAAGGGTAATTTTATTCATTTACATGCACATTTTAAGGGTAAACAATGCTTTCATCCCCATCTTCAAATTCATTATTCTCTATCTTCACATTCTTTGTGCGAAGCAAGCGGAAACGGGATTTGTTATGATGGAAAGCAGGATACTCCGTGTTCTGGCGGATTGTGTTATTCTTAAAGACCAACCCGTCAATGGATTTTGCAAAGAGAATAGGACGGTCGAAAGTCTCAAAATAATTATTTTGAATGACAACGCCCTTCTCTCCTTCCCCACCATGGAAATACTTCTTCTGATTTTCCAAATCAGGGATCTCGGGATAAATGGAAATAACCGCTTCCGTAAACTGGAACATATTAGTCAGTGCATTGATGAAACGGTTGTTACGAATCAAGACATCCCGGCAAGCACCTGTTTCAAACCATCCGTTACAATCACCGCAAAGCAAGATAGCTGTGCCCGAAGTATGGTCGAATAAGTTGCGTTCCACCACTGTTTTCAGCGGAGTGCTGAATAGAGTGCCGCGTGCACGGTTGTTACGGATCACATTATCTGCAAAATAGACTTCGGGACACCAAGTCAGGTTTTCAATGCCAAAGCCTTCTTTTTCAGTGATAGCGGCATCCAGCGGTTCGGCAAAAGTAATGCGGTATTCCTTCGCACCTTTCACAGTTTCTTTGTCATTGGGAAGAATTTCCTTCACCTGATTCTTTCCGCCAATCAGTTCCATAGTAGCAGAACGGACAAACTGCACTTTATCGCCTTTCAATCCCCATTCAAAGCCATATGCCTGAGGGTGCATGTATTGGGCAATTACAGTATGGTCATCTATCCGCTGTTTTATCTTTAGGTATGTGCCATGCACATTGATAGCATCGTCCATCATGCCTTCATACAATCCGTTGCGGGAATCAATCTTGCCTTTGCAACTGGAAAAATGAGTAGCATCAGCCTGGGTAGTGAAATAACGCGGATCGTTATCGCCACGAAGACAAACACTAAATCCATCCAGCGTAATATTTTCACAGAGTTGTGCAAGCAATCCCATTCCCTCGGCATAATGTACCTTCACATTTTGCAACTGTGTATCTTTATTATTTGAAAGGAAGATACCCGGTGCAGGGCGGTAATAAGTGCGAAGGGCTACCACAGTTCCCGACACTAATCGGGCATCCTTCCATTTCGGAGCATTATAAATGCGTGGAGAAACTTCCTTCACTCCTTCCATCGGGCACCATAGGTCACTGGTTTGGTAAACAAGGCGTTTGGTCTTTTCCTCAAAGGCAATTCCGCCTTGGGGAGCATTAGACCATCCTTCGCCGTATGATTCAAAAAAGCCTTTATCATTGATGCGGCATTTCACCCACGAAGCAGGCTCAAAAGTCATACCTGTTTCATCACTTTTCAACACCTTTACCTGTGTAATCTGCGGGGTCTCAAAATCAATATTGAAATTACGCAACGTACAATCTTCGGAGTTTAGCAAAGAAAGGGGAAGCATACGGCCATGGAAAATAAAGTCAGCACCTTGCCCGTCCAAAGTCAGGTTCTTCCAATCTTCCAAAGGGAAACCTACGGTTTTAGGATTGTCCTGATCGTGGTTGGAGATGTAATACTCGCGGATAGCAGCTCCTTCCGGATGGAAATCATAGCGTCCGGGTTCAAAAAGCAGGGTGATCTTATCTCCCGAAGTTACTTGGTTTTTAATCTCTTCCAACGCCTTTTGTAGTTTTGGCGACAGATTCTGGTGTGTGTCCGGTACTATGCCATAGGTTTGCATTTCAATCACTTTATTTCCGGCAAAAGCGGAAACAGCAAGCCAAACAAAGCAGAAATTAAAGATAATTCGTTTCATTTAGGTTCATTATAGGTTAGTTAGTGCGACAAAACTAGCAAAAATTCCTAACTTCGCACCATTAAATAAAGAATAAAAGCAACATGAAAAAGATATTTCTGTCCTTCTTGCTGATCATAGCAGGAATACTGTGCGCTCCGGCACAAGGACTGGATGCAAATGTAGAGCAACGTCTAAAAGACTTCTTCACCAATTATGAGACGTCATACGCCAATATAGGCAAATGCAAACTGGATCGCTACGAGGTTAATCACAATAAAAAGGAACTGAAAGTATATGCCGGCAATAGCTTTGGATACCAGCCGTTTACCCCGGAAAATACAGAAGCGATTTATCGGTTGCTGAAACAAAACCTTCCCGGTCCGGTGAATTATTACGATATTACCATTTATGCCGATGGAAAGCCTATTGAGGAACTGGTTCCCAACTATCTGAGAAAGAAACAGGATAAAAGCCGTTTGTGGCAACGCATCGATTATAAGAATGATCCTTGGGTAAAGAATAACTCCCGCCCTTACACTGCCGGAAAAGGATTGGAAGGCAGACACATCGCCTTATGGCAAAGCCACGGCAAATATTATAAGAATGATAAAGGCAGTTGGGAATGGCAACGTCCCCGCCTGTTTTGCACCACGGAAGACTTGTTTACCCAGTCTTTCGTAGTACCTTATATTATACCGATGCTGGAAAATGCAGGAGCCGTGGTCTACACGCCGCGCGAAAGGGACTGGCAACGCAATGAAGTCATTGTAGACAATGATACTTATCCTAGAGGTTGCATCTATCAGGAAGTAAAAAGCAGAAAGGGCAAATGGAAAACCTCTCCCACCCCCGGTTTCGCACAGAGACGCACGGTGTATCAGGATGGGCAAAACCCGTTTGAGGAAGGAACAGCACGCTTTGCTGCTACCGAAAAGAAACCGGAAAAAGCCTTTGCACAATGGATTCCCAACATACCCGAAACAGGGAAATATGCAGTGTATGTTTCCTATGAAACTCTACCCGAAAGTGTAAGTGATGCCAAATACCTGGTATTCCATAAAGGCGGAGTAACGGAATACCTTGTCAATCAGCAGATAGGAGGAGGTACATGGGTATATTTGGGTACATTCGAATTTGATAAAGGCACCAATGACTATGGTATGGTAGTGCTGAGCAATGAAAGTAAGCAGAAAGGTGTGGTTTGTGCCGATGCCGTCCGCTTTGGCGGAGGAATGGGAAATATAACCCGTGGCGGAAGAACCAGCGGACTCCCCCGTTATCTGGAAGGAGCGCGCTATGCGGCACAATGGAGTGGCATGCCTTACCAAGTGTACAGTTCAAGCAATGGAAAGAATGACTATACCGATGACATCAATGCCCGTAGCCGCATCGTGAATTACCTTAGTGGCAACTCAGTATATAATCCTCACGAAAAGGGGCTAGGCGTACCTTTTGAAATGACTTTGGGCGTGCACAGTGATGCCGGTTTCTCTAAAGAAGATGCATTGATAGGCACATTGGGTATCTATACCACCGATTATAATGACGGCAAAGTGAATGCGGGAATTTCCCGCTATGCTTCCCGTGACCTGGCAGATATGGTATTGACCGGATTGCAACGGGACATTTCCTCACAATTCGGTATCCAGTGGCAGCGTCGCAGCCTGTGGAACCGCAATTATAGCGAAAGTCGCTTGCCGGCAGTACCGTCTATCATTTTGGAACTTCTCTCCCATCAGAATTTTGCCGACTTGAAACTGGGCCATGACCCGCGTTTCAAATTTACAGTAGGCCGTTCTGTCTATAAATCAGTCTTGAAATACCTGGCTACCATGCACGGCACGGATTATGTGGTACAACCGTTGCCGGTCAATAACTTTGCCATCCGTATGGGGGACAAAAAGAATACCTTCCGGCTAACCTGGCAACCCGTGGATGATCCTTTGGAACCGACTGCCAAAGCGCAACAATATATAGTATATACCCGGCTGGGGCATGGCGGTTTTGATAACGGAACCCTGGTGCGTGGCACAGAATATACTTTCGAGGCAGAACCGGGACTGGTTTACAGTTTCAAAGTGACCGCAGTCAATCGGGGCGGTGAAAGCTTTCCTTCTGAAATTCTTTCTGCTTATCAGGCAAAGAAAAGCAAAGGAACGATTCTTATTGTCAACGGGTTCCATCGTCTGAGTGCTCCCGCAACCGTGGAATCAGCTTTCCTTCAAGGATTTGATTTGAATGCCGACCCCGGAATACCTTACATAAATACCCCTGCTTTCTGTGGAGCGCAGCAGAGTTTTGACCGCACCCGCATCGGACGCGAAACCAAAGACGGATTGGGATACAGCGGCAGTGAATTGGAAGGCATGCTGATTGCCGGAAATACTTTTGATTACCCGTTCATCCACGGCAAAGCCATCCAGGCAGCAGGAGGTTATTCTTTTGTTTCGTGCAGTGATGAAGCCATAAAGAACGGATTTGCCCGACTGACGGATTATCCCATTGTAGACCTGATATTGGGAGCTGAAAGAAAACCTTTCTCCAACGCCATGCAGCAACTTCTTACTACCTATTGCCAACGAGGCGGCAACCTGATGCTCAGCGGTTCATATATAGGAAGCGGCATGAACGCCCCCGCCGAACTTCGGTTTACCGAGAATCTACTGAAATACAGCTTTGCCGGAAGCATGAGCAACACTACATCGGGAGAAATCTACGGAGCCAATACCCGTTTCAGCATTCCCCGTACTGTCAATGAACAGAGCTATGCAGTACCCGCCCCCGATTGCCTGTCACCGATAGCCCCTGCTTATTCGGCTTTTGTCTATACTCCGGGAAATTATAGCGCCGGTATAGCCTATAAAGGAACAACTTACCGCACCTTTGCCTTAGGTTTCCCTTTCGAGAGTATCCGGGGAGTACAGGAAAGGGCACGGGTAATGAGTGCTATTTTAGGATTCTTCGGTAGCAAATGATATTTAAAATTGAAAATAAACAGGCAAATAAGCGGTTATTTCATAAAAACGCCTAACTTTGTCCGTATAAACCATTAAAATAATACGACTATGTACACCATACAGACTAATGCCTCAGGCACACGCAGCATGGAAATCTCTGAAGAGAACCTGCAAACTATTGAGAAATATGCTTTGTTTCAGCATTTAATAGACAGCAACGGCATCGTGGATGAGTCTGTGCTGGATAAATTGAAACTGAATGTCCGTTCACTCATTACCAGTGAGGAAGGCAATAATAAGGAACTGCTCGATCTTTGTATCGATGTAGTTTATCATAATAATATGAAGGCTTTCGGACTTCACCAGCTTATCCTGCTCTATATCCAATGGGAAAAAGACAAGAGTCAGGACGAAGAAGACGAAAATTAACTCCATTACAGAATAACACAGAGTTCCACAGAGATTTTAGTTTTAACTCCGTGGAACTCTGTGTCACTCTGTAGTAAATGAAAAAAACAGTTAGCATTTGAAAGAATATAGACTTACAGACTGGCTGCCGACAACCAAGAAAGAAGTAGAAATGCGTGGCTGGGATGAACTGGACGTTATTTTGTTCAGTGGTGACGCATACGTTGACCATCCCTCTTTCGGTCCGGCAGTGATTGGAAGATTATTAGAGGCACAAGGATTAAAAGTAGCCATCGTGCCTCAACCTAACTGGCGTGACGACCTGCGCGATTTTAAGAAGCTGGGACGTCCACGCCTCTTTTTCGGTGTGTCCGCCGGATGCATGGACAGCATGGTGAACAAATACACTGCCAACAAGCGTTTGCGCAGTGAAGATGCTTATACGCCGGACGGGCGTCATGATATGCGCCCGGAGTATCCCAGTATCGTTTATACACAGATTTTAAAGAAACTGTATCCTGATATTCCTGTTATTCTAGGGGGGATTGAGGCATCTTTACGCCGTGTTACCCACTATGATTATTGGCAGGATAGTTTGCGTAAATCTATTCTGATAGATTCGGGAGCGGATTTGTTGATTTACGGGATGGGAGAAAAGCCGATTGCAGAGTTGTGCAGGAGGATGAAGGAGGGTGAATGTATTCAGGGCGGATTCAATCCGCCCCTACAAGAGAAGGTTCTCATTCCCCACGATATTTTGCAAACTGTATACGTCACCCGTAGGGGCGGATTGAATCCGCCCGAAAACACCCAACCAGACATCATCCTCCACTCCCACGAAGACTGTCTGAAAGACAAAAAGAAACAAGCTGAAAACTTCCGCTACATAGAAGAAGAAAGCAACAAATACGAAGCATCCCGCATCCTTCAGGACGTGGGCAACCAAACCGTAGTAGTCAATCCGCCCTACCCTCCTATGACACAAGGCGAATTAGACCACTCCTTCGACCTCCCTTACACCCGTATGCCGCATCCCAAATACAAAGGAAAGCGCATCCCTGCCTTCGATATGATTAAATTCTCTGTCAATCTGCATCGCGGTTGTTTCGGCGGTTGCGCATTTTGCACCATTTCCGCCCATCAAGGAAAATTCATAGTCAGCCGAAGCAAAGAAGGCATATTGAAAGAGGTAAAGGCCATTACTGAAATGCCCGATTTCAAAGGCTATCTCAGTGACTTGGGAGGTCCCAGTGCCAATATGTATGCCATGCGTGGAAAAGATGAAAAGATATGCCGCAAGTGTAAACGCCCTTCCTGCATCCATCCAAAAGTCTGTCCCAACCTAAATTCGGACCACCGTCCGTTACTCGATATTTATCGCTCGGTAGATGCACTGCCCGGTATCAAGAAAAGCTTTATCGGAAGTGGTGTCCGCTATGATCTCTTGCAACATGATGCTAAAGATCCTGCCATCAACCGCAGTACAGCCGAATATACCCGTGAACTGATAGCCAAACATGTAAGCGGCCGCCTGAAAGTGGCTCCCGAACATACCAGTGACCAAGTGTTACAAATGATGCGCAAGCCATCGTTCTCACAATTCTATGATTTTAAAAGGACTTTTGACAAGATAAATAAGGAGTTGAATTTGCGTCAGCAGATTATACCTTATTTTATAAGTAGTCATCCCGGCTGCACGGAAGAGGACATGGCAGAACTGGCAGTAATTACTAAAAGACTGGATTTTCATTTGGAGCAGGTGCAAGATTTCACTCCTACTCCCATGACTGTAGCTACCGAAGCTTGGTACACCGGATATCATCCATACACATTGCAACCCGTTTTCTCTGCTAAATCACAAAAGGAGAAACTGGCGCAACGTATGTTCTTTTTCTGGTATAAGCCTGAAGAACGACGTGCTATTATAGCGGAGTTGCGAAAGATAGGACGAGCCGATTTGATAGATAAGCTTTATGGAAAATAGTGGGTTCCGTTCGGGGATGGAAATGAATAACATTGCCATCCACCGTAGGGGCAGATTGAATCTGCCCGATAACATCCCAATGGTGTATCTGTTGATGCATTCGGGCGGATTCAATCCGCCCCTACGGTGGATAATTTGGTTCATGTCTATCCCAATAAGAACTAATTCCATATTTATGAGAAAGATTTATTCTCTTGATTTTTCATTTACAGCCTTCTCTGCATAAAACTTTAAGAATAATAGGACTACGAATCAGATTAAATAATAGCGAATAAATTTCCTGCCTATCTCATTGAATATCAATTTATTTTTTCTATCTTTGGGCAAAACCAACTTTTAAATCAATACTGCGTATGGAAACGTATCTCTTCTGGATTGTGCCCATTGCCTCGCTATTGGCATTGGCACTCGCATGGTATTTCTACAAACAAATGATGCTCGAAAGTGAAGGAACCCCGACGATGGAAAAAATCGCTTCGTATGTGCGCCAGGGTGCCATGTCCTACCTTAGACAGCAATACAAGGTAGTGGGGCTGGTATTTCTGGGCTTAGTCATTCTATTCTCTATCATGGCTTATGGCTTTAACCTGCAAAATCCGTGGGTGCCTGTTGCATTTCTTACCGGCGGTTTCTTCTCCGGTCTGTCCGGATTCCTGGGCATGAAAACTGCGACTTATGCATCCGCCCGTACTGCCAATGCTGCCCGGCAATCCTTGAATAAAGGGTTGAGGGTCGCTTTCCGTAGCGGCGCCGTTATGGGACTGGTCGTTGTAGGATTAGGGCTACTCGATATTTCTTTCTGGTATGTATTATTAGACAATTGCATCCCTGCTGATGCCATGAATCCTGCTGCTAAACTATGTATCATCACTACCACCATGCTTACTTTCGGAATGGGAGCCAGCACGCAAGCCCTGTTTGCCCGTGTAGGTGGAGGTATCTATACCAAAGCTGCCGATGTAGGCGCCGACCTGGTAGGTAAAGTGGAGGCAGGTATCCCCGAAGACGACCCTCGTAACCCTGCTACCATTGCCGATAATGTAGGCGATAATGTGGGCGATGTAGCCGGAATGGGTGCTGACCTGTATGAATCCTATTGTGGTTCCATCCTCGCCACCGCAGCACTGGGAGCTGCCGCCTTTATCGGTTCGGGTGATACGGTGATGCAATTCAAAGCCGTTATTGCCCCGATGCTGATTGCAGCCGTAGGTATCGTACTATCTATTATCGGTATCTTTGCCGTGCGCACAAAAGAAGATGCAGGCATGAAAGAACTGCTAGGCTCATTGGCAACAGGAACCAATCTTAGTTCGGCATTGATTGTAGTTGCCACTTTCCTTATTCTCTGGGCATTAGGACTTGAGAACTGGGTAAATATCTCCTTTGCCGTAGTCATCGGTTTGATAGTAGGTATTGTTATCGGACGTTCTACGGAGTATTATACTTCCCAATCATATAAACCGACACAGCGATTGGCAGAAAGCGGAAAGACAGGTCCTGCTACCGTTATTATTTCCGGTATCGGACTGGGTATGGTTTCCACTACTATTCCTGTGCTTGCCGTCGTTGTAGGTATTATCCTGTCCTACTGGCTGGCATCCGGTTTTGATTTTGCCAATATCTCTATGGGACTTTACGGCATCGGTATTGCTGCCGTAGGCATGCTTTCCACATTGGGCATTACACTGGCTACCGATGCTTACGGACCTATTGCCGATAATGCAGGTGGTAACGCAGAAATGAGTGGATTAGGAAAAGAAGTGCGTAAACGTACCGATGCACTGGATTCATTGGGTAACACCACTGCCGCTACCGGAAAAGGTTTTGCTATCGGTTCCGCCGCTTTAACCGGATTGGCATTGTTAGCCTCCTATATAGAAGAAATCCGCATTGGCTTAACCCGATTGGGACAAACCATATTGGAATTGCCCAATGGAATCACCGTAGATGTTCACAATGCCAGTTTTACAGACTATATGCTCTATTATGATGTGACATTGATGAACCCCAAAGTGCTTAGTGGTATGTTCTTGGGTAGTATGATGGCGTTCTTGTTCTGTGGTTTAACCATGAATGCAGTAGGACGTGCAGCCGCCCATATGGTAGAAGAAGTACGCCGCCAGTTCCGCGAAATAAAAGGTATCCTGACAGGAGATGCCGAACCCGATTATGCCCGTTGCGTACAAATCTCTACCAAGGGTGCACAACGCGAAATGGTATTCCCGTCACTATTAGCTATCATCGCCCCGATTGCTACCGGATTGATCTTTGGTGTTCCCGGTGTCATTGGCCTGTTGATTGGCGGTCTGTCTTCCGGTTTCGTACTTGCCATCTTTATGGCAAATGCAGGCGGTGCATGGGATAATGCCAAGAAATTTGTAGAAGAAGGCAATTTCGGCGGCAAAGGAAGTGAAGTTCACAAAGCAACGGTTACCGGTGACACAGTAGGTGACCCGTTTAAAGATACATCCGGACCAAGTTTGAATATCCTGATCAAACTGATGAGTATGGTTGCCATCGTAATGGCCGGTCTGACAGTTGCGTGGAGTTTGTTCTAATAGAAAACCGGGTAGGAGGAAAACGAAACAGTTTTCTTCCTACTTTCGTTTCCGGCCTCTCCATACCACCATGCATACCGTTCGGCAACTGGCGGTTCTCTAATTACGATGCGCTCGCCCCTATGTGCGTACTATTCGGGGAGGTCTATTTCATAGTTTTATAGTCTTTATTTTGCCCGGGATTATTGTCAGGTGAACAGTTCCGTTGCATTCTATATCAACCTCTTGGTATCTTGCTTCCACCACCACCTTTCCATCCAAAGCCATTACCCCCCACTGGCAGGCATTTTCCTCGTAAGCACAGTAATAGCCCACAGGAGGAAGGATTTTCCTGTACTTGGGAGGCACTACGATACGCTCGCCCAACTTCAACCCCCATTTCAGTCCCATTTGGAAAGGCAGGACATCCCTTATCTCTTCCAGACGTTTCTGCCGTTTCTGTTCCTCTTCAAACTGTTGCTGCTGATAGGTTTTCTCGGCACGCCGCATGGCTTCTTCCTTCAATCTGCCTACCACTGTGTCAAAATCTTCTTCTCCCGGTCGGGGGGCATTGCAAGCTATATATTGTTTTCTCTTTCCTTTCTCCACGTGGTAATAGTTTCCGTTACCGTCCACCACCACAATGCTACGGTCCGCCAGATGGCCGCAGCACCAATAAACCTCATCGTCATCACCTTCCAGCAGACAGGCAAAGACATCAAACAAAGTAGACCATACAGCATCAACCAACTTACAGTCTTTAGGGGCACGATAATCCGGTATCTTTAGATAGAAACCGTAGAAGTAGATACTGTTTACATCCAGTCCACGCATAGTTGCATAGGGTTTCTTCGTGCGACTGAGGAAGGCATCCCCTACCCTCAGCAATTCCACACTTCCGAATGACAGTACAGCAGGCTTCTCTTTATAAGTCCTGTTTACTTTCAGATCAATGTAGAAGTCATTGCCATTATTGTCCGTCACGGCAATGATGTCCTCTTTCAGGAATTTTAGTCTCCGGTAGCGGTCTATTCTGATCCTTGGCTCTCCCGAATCGTCTACAATTCCCATCCGGTGGTCTTCAAACCTGACTGCCGCCCAATCTCCCTTGGTGTCAAATACTTCCACATATTGGGGCTTTGCCGTCATTCTTTCACCACGCCTTAAGCCCCAAAGGCCGGACTGCCTGTCATAATGGGCTTTCAAACTTGGGTATGCTTCTTTTTCCGATACAGCGGATTCCTTATTCTTGATGGCATCTATCAGTTGGCTATGCGTTATCACCACTTCCAGTTCATCATCCTGTGCCTCATTCTCCACAGGCAAGTATGGTGCCGTCCAACTATTTTCCATTCGCGCCCGGGACATGGCATTACCGATAATCCGTCCCTCAAACATCGCCTTCCAATCCCATTTCCGGGTGGGCAGTCCGAATATCCGGTACAATCCCACATTGTCTATCAACATACAGGATTCCTTGTTGCCCGACTTCCGCAGTCCCCGTCCCACCTGTTGCAGATATTTAGCCAATGAAAGTGTAGGACGTGCCAACTGGATAAACTCCACATCGGGACAGTCAAATCCCTCGGAAAATATATCCACATTGACCAGCACCTTTATCTTTCCCTGCCTGAAATCCTCTACCAACCTCTTGCGTTCAAGAGCAGGTGTTTTACTGTCGATGGCTACGGCTATCACGCCGCGTGCACTATAATAAGTGGCAATCTGACGGGCATGGGCGATACTGATGGCATATACGATTCCTTTCTTTCCGGGGGCATATTTCTCTATGCTTTCATACAGCCGCCCGATACTGGATCTCCGGTTCAGAACGTCATTCATTTCCTTCACCTGATAGTCACCGTCCGCCCCGCGTTTCCTGAGGGTGTCAATCAGCCGTTGTTCCACACTGTTTGCACGGATAGACACATAGTCAAATACGGACAGCCATCCTTTCCCTATGAACTCAGAGATACTCCATGAGGTAATCAGTGTATCAAACAGTTCTGTGAATCCTTTCCGGTTCAGTCTGCATGGCGTAGCGGTCATGCCCAGTTTTCTCGCCTCCGGATACCTTTCCCAAAGCTCCTTATAGGTTTCTGCCAAAGCATGGTGTGCTTCGTCAATGACTATCAAGCCCGGTTCTCTGTCTATATCCTTCCAATTCCGTGACAGCCACTGGATGGACATTACATTTACCCTTTTGTCCTCCTTCCTCACTCCGTATTTGGCAACAGTTTCCTCTATCTGTTCCACCAGTTCCCGGCGGTGGGCGACTATCCATACTTGGGTATCAGAACGGTGTAAGAACTCCCTGACTATCGCTGTCAATAGGTGCGTCTTTCCCGTACCGGTCGGCATTTGTACCATCACGTTCCGATGAAGGTTCCACTCTTCAAAGAGCCGAACCTTCATTTCCTGCTGATAGTCACGGAGGACATCGTCTTTATAATACATAGGGAAAGCCGGTCATACCACCGGCACAAAAGAAATAAGGGCTGCATGCCTTATTGCACACAGCCTACAAGAAGTAGTCTATACGTTTATAGATTAATTTTTATATTCGTAGAATATCGTCTAGCCTTCTATTATCCAATCGCCCAAAGTATGCCTTTCCGAGTCAAAGTTATTGCTTTAGATTTATCTGGGATATGGAGACATCGATAATAATGATATGAATCTATAGTCTGAGAGTTATACAATATACGAACAATGGCTTGTTCTATCTTCCCCAGCATTACATCACCATTTCTTCCTTACGCATATATCCCCTCCTCCATAATGTTCTGTTTCAACAGCCCATCCATGTCATCGCGCAATCTCACTATATCAACGGCACAGTCAAACAAGAGCTGAAGTTCATCCTTGATATGAACCAAGCCGAACATGCTGGGTGTCTGCAATTCCACACACACATCCACATCACTATCCTCAGTCTGTTCACCACGTGCCACAGATCCGAAAATCCCTATACGTATAATACCGTATTTATGAGAGTTCTCAGTCATATATTTACGTAATAATGCAATGTATTCAGATGTAGTTTTCATATAGTCCATCCAATTAGGTCTACGCAAATATACAACTTTTCTTCAGACAACTATTTTTCATTAAAGAATCAGCTTACAGCACCACTCTTCGCAGGCTTCGTGTTCATAAGTCAATATTTCCTCCGTATATTTTTCAACCGACATTCCTACACCCCAACCACCTTTACTTATTACGAAAGGTGATTGGGGCCAAGGCAGATTCCTCTCCTTTACAACTTCAATCCATCAATTTCATGATTCTTTTATGGAAGCTCTTTTTTCTTTGTATCGTTTTCCAAGAGTTACCACATTCAAAGTATCCCACACGAGTTTTTTATAAGGTCGGCTGATATCCAGAAGTTCACCCGTACACATCTCGACTCTATTTCCGCATATTCGTAAAACATAGTCCGGATTAATCACATAAGATCGATGAATTTTGAGAAAAGAATCATCCAAGTAACTGCTGAGGGCTTTCAGATTCAACGTTACCATAAGGGACTTTTCCTTCTTCGAGACCATTACAACTCTTGTGTAATTACCATTGGCTTCCAGATAAGCGATGTCGCTAAAGTCAAACACTTTGTAGTAGTCTCCTACTTTTAATGTGATTTTTGAATGTTTTTTTCCATGTCATTTTTTGTTTTTTAATTTATATGTAAATAAAGAAGTGGGAATTTTTCACTATTTTTCTTACTAAGTTGGAACAATATACTAAACATAATACATTGAAAGTTATTACAGAAACAAAGACAGTTTCTTAATCGCGTTTAACATGTCAAAATTAATATCAGCCAATCAAAAACTAATGCTAATATAATTATAGAACACAGCGTCTCCAAATACTAATGAACACCTTATCCCTCTTTAGCGTTGCATAAAGAAGCGAACCATGATAAAATTCAATGGTACACTAATCATATAAACAGGAACTGGAGCCAAAGTCTTGGATAAATTTACGGATAAAAAGACATTCAACAATATAATCTGCAACAGATAATTACAAATATGGCTAAAAACAAATCCGGCAACTCTCCTCATGCTAGCATTCACTCTAAAAGTAAAAGTGATAGTCAACAAAAAATTAATCATCAGACTGACTATATAGCCTATTGTAAATGAGATATTATAGTTTAAACAACGAAGTAAAAGATAGTAAATTAAATAATGCAAAGACAAGGCTAAAGCACCCACTATCACAAATTTTACAAAGTCTGTTTTTGGAGAATATAGAAAAAAGATTTTAAATTGATCAAACATGGTCTCTACACTTTCTATTAAATTTGAACTCAATAAAAAGCCGATATATCTGAGAAAGGTAATTCGACACTACTTTAACTAATTTCACTTTGGTATTTGGATCATCTCTCCAAACAACCGGTAACTCTACTATCTTAATTTTATCCTTTTCTGCCCTCAATAACAATTCGATTATATAAAACCAACCCTTTTCAGAAGAAGATCGATTTATTAAATCTTCAATAACATTTTTCTTAAAAAATTTAAAACCACAAATGGAGTCATTTGCCTTCATTTGAAAAATTAGTTTTAACAAAAATGTCAATCCGTAAGAAGTTACATTTCTGTACCACTTCCGACCAGATACATAAGATCCCTGAGAAAACCGACTCCCATTTACTAAACCAACTTCAGAGTCCTCTTTAAAAATTCGGACTACATCAATCAAATGATTTATATCAGTAGACAAGTCACAATCCATATATCCTACTATATCAGCATCATTTTTCATTATTCCTTCACGAAAAGCTAATCCAACCCCCCTTTCAGCTAATTGCAAATATTCAATTTCAGGATAACGATTTGCGAGAGAATGTCCTATTTCAGGTGTTGAATCTGTAGAACCATTATCTATTATAGTTAATTGAAAAGGAATATTAATATGTTCTTTCAAAAAAGAGAGAGTAGTGGTTACCCCACTTTCTAACCTTTGTTTTTCATTCAACACTGGTAATAATATATTTATTTTCATAAGCTATAAGTATTTTATTTTGTACTATTTCCAATAAGCGGGTTACCTTATTTGATAAATCCATATTCAATGTATCATATTTTGATATAGTCATTAAATCAACAAAGTCCTGCATGACTAGTGACAAATTATCCTTTTCATTAAATACAAATGAATTGCTATTTAATTTCTTTTTTTCGAAAGAAGTATGAATCACACTCTCTTCACGCAACATATCAAAATTTAGGATACCACTCGAACCTATTATTTCAAAAACTCGGTTCTTCACTGGAGATACCAAACTAACAACTAAAACAATTTCTAAATCTCGAATTTTCCCAATTAAACTCCCAGCCTGTATATTACCGGATTTGTCTACATAATCTACGCTTAAATTTAAGATATCCAAATCTTCTATATCTATCAATATATTTAAATAAAATAAGACGGAAAACAAATGTACTCCAAGTACATCCCATACATTATCAGAAGAATAAAATTTGCCATATTGTGATAGTTCGAATCTAGCAGAAACAAGATTTCCTATTTGAGGAAGTACTTGTTTAATTAATCTAATAGAAGGAGACTGACAATAAATATAATCAGTATATACAATCCTCTTTTGTCTTTCTGCCAACCTCATAATTGATAAAGTATCCGTGACATTTTTACCCAACGGTTTTTCACAAAACACATGTTTATGTGCAAGCAAGCATCTTTTTACATATTCAATATGAGTATTAATAGGCGTACAAATAAAAACAGCTTTTATTGACTCATTTTCTAATATTTGTTCAAAACTGGTTTTACTTTTAGAGGAGGTATAAATTGAGATTAGCTTTAAGTGAGGATTTTCGGCTATGTATTTTTCAACAATTTTTCCCCAATATCCATATCCAATTAATGCAACATTCATATTCATTGTATTTTTTCTATAGATTCAAATAAGAATTCCCTTTTCTGAAAATTCAATTTAACTATAATCTGCAGATATTTTATAATTATCGCAAGAATGACAAATACCCCAAATAATGCAAACGCCAAAAAACAAATAGTAGCCGTCCACCCTTCAACCGGATTTTCCATCAATTTATAGACTACCGCATAAATGCCCATCACTAAGGTAATAAGCATCATTATACAAGCGAGTGCCAATGTTGTTCGATAAGCCACATCCGTAAACAGTATCAAGGAATCGACAGCTAATGTCATGCGACCCGTTTTATTCTTACAGATGGAAGAGCATATGGGTTTATAAATCAATGTATCCACAGCCAAGCCACAATTGGCATAAGCAGCTTTCCTATAAGGTATAGTTTTCGTTATAGAATGTATCCTATTTATAGCTCTGCGTGATAATACTCGAAAGGTTTCCATTCCTACTTCATGCTGAAGGCGAGCATAATAATTGAACAATCTATAAAATATACGGGAAGTCAGCCGTGGTTTTTTATCCATGCGTGCACTGACTATATCAAATCCTTTCAAGGAATGAAGATAAATATCCATCACTACTTTCCAGTCATAATCTACATAGGTAGAATCAAATTCAAAGACAAAATCGCCAATCGCCAAATTTACACCTGCATTCATAGAGGCTTCAAGTCCCTGATGAAAGCCCATATTCAGAATACTGACGGCCAATCCCTCCTTATGGGCGACGTACTGCTTTATCTGTTCCACACTTTTATCCATCGATGAGTCGTCTACTACTATTATTTCATATTTCAGGAATGTGGAGGCTAAAAAATTGTCGAGTTCTCTCATGAAAGAACCTATATATGCCGTGTCATTAAAACAATAGACTACAGCAGAAACAAAATTCTTTTCTTTATTTGTTTCCATTATTTAAAATATCATCGAGATCATATACAGTATTGATTTTTCCGGAAAGGACGCTGACAAAAGTCGGCTTCGTTGAGAATGTACGAACAACCGTAGGACGGGAATCATCTATTTCCGAGGCCAACAAAATGGGCTTCATGGAAAACAAGGTATGATCAAAATCAAACTTCAAATCATCATGCACATATTTACGTGCCAAATTACTCATGTATGGCCAGGCAGACTCAGGCTTTGCCGGACAATCGTTGCAGTTACCCAACTGTTCAGGTGAGCAAAATACACCACTTTTCTTCTGACAATTAAACTTGGGAAGAGGTTCCTTGCAAACTACATGAGGAGTAAATGTAACGGAAGTAAGAGAATGATATCCGGTTTTGCCAAATGGCATGATCGAAAAGAAAGGACCGTCCATTACAGTCAAACCAATATCATGCAATCTCTCATTCACATTGCACAGAATAATTTCACACAGTTCATATTTTATTCGAAACAGTTCAAAATCCAATTTATCTAATATTTGATTCACTGAAGCATATGTGGCATTCAATATGAAATTCGATTTTACCGAAAAGCCATCATTCAAAGCCAGTTCGTACTCCGAACCATTATTCCCAATAGATAGGAGTTTGCTGCCAAAACGAATTTCAATATTGGGATATTTCTTTATCTCCTCCAGAAAATAGCATTTCAGCAATTGAGCATCATAAGTATATTCTTCAGTCAGAAATGCCCCGTCACAATATCCTTTTTTAAAATAACGGTTGACCGGTACTTCTTCGCAACGGATACAGGCGGCTTTGCAAAAGTTTATAAACTGCTCCGAGTCACTCCATGAAAATTCAGAGCTGGTTGCATATATCTGATCGAATTTATTCAGGATGCAAAAATCATAATCCTGATTAAAACGTCTGAAATAGCCTGAGGATTTTATCGCTGTGGAATAGGATCTTGGATAATGATAGCCCATATGTACGCGTGCCTGATTGATATAGGTGGCTCTTTTAAAAGCTACATCATCGTATTCTAAAACTAAAATGTGTTCTCCACGCCTTCCACAGTATAGAGCAGAGTATAAACCGTAGAGACCCGCACCGAGGATTATTTTATCATATTGTTTCATTTTGCAGAATTAATTCTATATGCCTTGA